>NZ_JBIBKR010000006.1:0-593471 GCF_042959365.1 Streptomyces sp. NPDC007907 | reverse complement strand
ATGGTACTGCAGGGGGGACCCTGTGGGAGAGTAGGACGCCGCCGAACAATTTTTGGGAAAACCCCGCATCTTCGGATGCGGGGTTTTCTGCGTTTCCAGGGTCCTTACGACGGCTGAACCAGCTTCGTGTCGTACGCCAGGATGACCGCCTGAATGCGATCGCGGGAGCCCGTTTTCGCGAGAATGCGGCCCACGTGTGTCTTCACCGTCGATTCGGCGAGGTGCAGGCGCGCGGCTATCTCCGTGTTCGTCCAGCCCTGGCCGATGACCGTGAGGATCTCGCGTTCCCGGTCGGTGAGGGAAGCGAGGCGGGGGTCCTCCTGGGTGCCGGCCTCCGTGGTGGGGCCGGACGGCAGGTGTTGGACGTAGGCGTCCAGGAGGCGGCGGGTCAGGCTGGGGGCGACGACCGCGTCGCCGGTGGCCACCGCGCGGATGCCGGAGAGCAGCTCCTCGGGCTGGGCGTCCTTGACGAGGAAGCCGGAGGCGCCCGCGCGGAGGCCGGCGTAGGCGTACTCGTCCAGGTCGAAGGTGGTGACGATCAGGACGCGGGTGCGGTCGCCGGCGGCGGTGATGCGGCGGGTCGCCTCGATGCCGTCCAGGCCGGGCATGCGGATGTCCATCAGGATCACGTCGGGGTGGAGCTCGGCGGCCATGCGGACCGCTTCGCTGCCGTTCGTCGCCTCGCCCACGACCGTCATGTCGTCCTGGCTCTCCAGGAGCATGCGGGAACCGAAGCGCTGGAGGGGTTGGTCGTCGGCGATCAGGACCGTGGTCACTGCGGGGATTCCTCCGGGAGGTGGAGACGGACGCGCCAGCCCTGCTCGGGGTGGGGGCGCGGGCCGGCCTCAAGTGTGCCGCCGTACAGGGCCGTTCGCTCGCGCATTCCGGGAAGTCCCCGCCCCCCACGGTCACGGCCGGGGCCGTCGGCACGGCGGGTGCGGGCCGTGTCCGTGATCGTGACGGTGACGGAGCCCTTCTCCTCGTAGGAGAGCTCTATCGCGGCGGTGGCGTCGGGACCGCCGTGCTTGAGGGTGTTGGTGAGGGCTTCCTGGATGACGCGGTAGACGGTGAGCTGGCGGCCCGGGGGGAGGTCGGGGACGCCGTGGGTGGTGGTGCTGACGGAGAGGCCCGCGGAGCGGACGCCGTCGAGGAGCTGGTCGAGGTCGGTGAGGCCCGGCTGCGGTGCCAGGGCTGGCTGGTTCTTCTCCTCCTCGCGCAGGACGTCGAGGAGGCGGCGGAGCTCGGTGAGGGCCTGGCGGCTGGTGGTGGCGATGGCGTCCAAGGCCTGGGCGGCGCGTTCGGGCGACTTGGCGGCGGCGTAGCGGCCGCCGTCGGCGAGGCCGGTGATGACGGAGAGGTTGTGGCCGATGATGTCGTGCATCTCGCGGGCGATGCGGGCTCGTTCGGCGGCGGTGGCGAGCTGGGCCTGCTGGTCGCGCTCGGTCTCCAGGCGGCGGGCCCGGTCCTCCAGCGCCTCCGTGTAGTTGCGGCGGGTGCGGACCGTGACGCCGATGAGGACGGCCACCGTGACGGACATCAGGTGGGAGCCGAGCTGCTGGTCCCAGGTGCCCTCCCCGTGGCGGACGGCCGACCCCAGGACCGGGGCGAGCACCAGGGTCGTCGCCCACCACAGGTCGCGCAGGGGGCGGCGCAGGGCGAGGTGGTAGACGAGGACCAGCTGGAGCAGGGCGGCCTGGAGGGCCGCGCCCGTCCAGGCGTCGATGACGGCGAAGGGGATCGTGACGGCCAGGGCGGCCCCGGGGTGGGTGCGCCGCCACAGCAGGGGCACCGAGAGGCCGAGGCTCATGGTCAGGAGCATCCAGCCGGGGACGTCGAGGCTGTGGGCGTTGTGGCGCCAGCCGCCGCCTGCGTAGTCGATCAGGGCGGCTGTCACCCAGAAGGCGGTGAAGTGCAGGTCCCACAGCAGTGGGTGGCGTCGGTCGAAGGCGCGCACCCTGCGGGTGAGGCGGTGGGCGTACTCGGTGAGGGGCTCCGGCACCCGGTCTTCCGTCACGGGGTCCATGGTGGGGGCTCCGGTGCCGTGCGTCATACGTCCCGGCGGCGCAGGACCGCCGAGGCGAGTGTGAGGACGGCCGTCGTCCACAGGGCCATGGCCAGGAGGGCGGCGCCGGGTGCCGCGGTGCCGGGCATCGGCTGTGCGGTGGTGAGGGCTTCCAGGGCCTTGCCGGGGAAGTAGCGGGCGGCGTCGTCGACGAGCGCGTAGGGGAGCACGGCCAGGACTTCCGGGAGGATCATGACGATGCCGATGAAGACGCCGATGGCCATCGGGACGGAGCGGACCAGGGCGCCGATGCCGAGGGCGAGGACGGCGAGGAGGGTGAGTCCGGCCGCGTTGCCGGCGAGGGCGCGCAGGACGCCGGGGTCGCCGAAGGAGGCCGCCTGGTCGGTGCCGGTGAGGAAGGACTGGGCCAGGGGGAAGGTGAGGAGGTTCGTCGCCAGGGTGAGAGGGAGGGCGACCGCGGCCAGGACGGCGGCCTTGGAGAAGAGGACGGGCAGGCGGCGGGGGACGGCCGTCATGGTGGCGCGGATCTGGCCCGTGGAGTACTCGCCGGCGGTGGCGAGGATGCCGAGCACGCCGAGGTTGATCTGGGCGAACTGGGTCCCGAGGAGGACGAAGAGGACCGTGTCCATGCTGCCTTCGCCCGTGCCGTCGTAGGCGGCGGCCAGGCCGGCGCCCATGGCCGTGGTGAGGGCGCTGGTGACGGCGAGGGTGATCCAGGTGGAGCGCAGGGTCCGGAACTTGTGCCATTCGGAGCGCAGGACGCGGAGCGGGGTCACGCGGTAGGGGTGGGGTGCCGTGGTCATGCTGCCGCTCCTTGGAGGGTCGCCGGGTACTCCACCGCGTCGCGGGTGAGGTCCATGAAGGCCTCTTCCAGGGAGGCGGTGCCGGGGGTCAGTTCGTACAGGGGGATGCCGTGGGCGGCTGCGGTGCGGCCGATGTGTTCGGCGTCCGTGCCGCGGACCTGGAGGGTGCCGGGGGTGTCGGAGGTGATGTCGACGCCGGATGCGGTGAGGAGGCCGGCGAGGGCGGTGGCGTCCGGGGTGGCGACCTTGGTGGCGCCCGCACCGGAGTGGCGTACGAAGTCGGTGACCGTGGTGTCGGCGAGGAGGCGGCCGCGGCCGATGATGACCAGGTGCTCGGCGGTGAGGGCCATCTCGCTCATCAGGTGGGAGGAGACGAGGACCGTACGGCCCTCCGCCGCGAGGGACTTGAGCAGGGTGCGGATCCACAGCACGCCCTCCGGGTCGAGGCCGTTGACCGGCTCGTCGAGGATGAGGGTGGCCGGGTCGCCGAGGAGGGCGGCGGCGATGCCGAGGCGCTGTCCCATGCCGAGGGAGAAGCCCTTGACGCGGCGGTGGGCGACGTCGGTCAGGCCGGTGAGACCGAGGATTTGCTCGACCCGGGTGCGGGGGATGCCGTGGGTGTGGGCGAGGGCGCGCAGGTGGTGGTAGGCGGTGCGGCCGGGGTGGACCGAGCGCGCCTCCAGCAGGGCACCGACCTCGGTGAGGGGCGCGGGGTGGGCGGCGTAGGAGCGCCCGGCGACGGTGGCGTGGCCGCGGGTGGGGGCGTCGAGGCCGAGGAGCATGCGCAGGGTTGTGGACTTGCCGGCGCCGTTCGGGCCGAGGAAGCCGGTGACGGTGCCGGGGCGGACGGTGAAGGAGAGGTCCGTGACGACCGTGCGGTCGCCGTAGCGTTTGGTAAGTGCGTGTGCCGTCAGCATGCTTCGATGCTCGTGCGGGCGGGGGCGGCGGTCGTCGGACCGGCGGCGGTAATCGGGGTGAGGGGTGTCGTACCCGGGTACTACCGTGGCCCGCATGAGCTATGTGATCCGGTCCGTGCGTGCTGAGGAGTGGCCTGCGGCGAAGGAGCTGCGGCTGGCGGCGCTGCGGGACCCGGTGGCGCACCTGGCGTTCTTGGAGACGTACGAGGAGGCCGTGGCCCGGCCGGACTCGTTCTGGCGGGAGCGGACGGCGGGGGCGGCCGAGGGGGCGGACAAGGCGCAGCAGATCATCGCCGAGGGGCCGGACGGGCGGTGGGTGGGGACGCTGACCGTGCTCGTGGAGGAGCCCGGGACGACCGACTGGGCCGGTTTTCCGGTGGAGCGGAAACAGGGGCATGTGGTCGGTGTGTTCGTACGGCCCGAGGAGCGCGGGAGCGGGCTGACCGAGGTGTTGTTCGACGCGGCCCTGGAGTGGTCGTGGGGGCGGGGGCTGGAGCGGGTGCGGCTCATCGTGCACGAGGAGAACGGGCGGGCCCAGCGGTTCTATCGGCGGGCGGGGTTTCTGCCGAGCGGGTTGACGGTGCCGCTGGGCGATGCCGGGGAGCGGGAGTTGGAGTTCGTGCTCGAGCGGGAGTGACGGGGCCTAGACGGGCAGTTCGTCGTGCGGCCAGCGGGCTCGGGCCTGTTCGCGGGACCGGAGCAGGGCCAGGGTCGGCATGCCCCGGTCCGCTCCGGTGGCCAGCAGCTCCGGGAGCTGGGGAAGCGGGGCCACGGCCGCGACGTCGTCCAGGACGAGCGTCATTGGTGGGTCGAGGCGACCGGCCGATGACCGTTCGGCCATGTGCCGGCCGCGCTCGACCACGCTGGAGACGAGGGCCGTCAGGAAGGGCATCGCGCCCGGGTTCGTCCTGGGGTCCTCGATGGATTCCCCCACCACATAAAGCGTGCCCCCTTCGTGGACGAAGGAATCCAAGGCGAGGGCATCATTTCGGTTGGGAGTGCAGGCCTCGCGGATGTTGATGGTGGAGAGGGCCGTGAGGGCACGGGTCGTCAGTTGCTGGGCCATGTCACGGCGTTCGGGGTGGGCGGTGAGGGCGCCTTCGAGTTCGCCGGCGGAGCCGGGGGCGGCTTTGGGGTTGGTGCGGAGGATGCGTACGGCGTCCTGGATCTGGGTGCCCTGAGACCAGCGGTGGACGTGGCGGATGGTGCGGCCGTCGATGGCGGCCGCGTGCAGGTAGCTGCGCAGGAGGGTGGTGGCCGTGTCGCTGACCGCCTGGTCGAGTTTGGCGGTGGGGCGTACGGGGGTGAGGAGGGCGGTGGCTCTCGTGGTCGCTGTCGCCTTGTCCTCGCAGCCGGCGGTGGGGGACCAGTGCAGGCGGGACGGGGTGTCGCAGAGGTGGGTGGGGTCGTAGAGGTGGGTGGGGCCCAGTTTGGCTCTGGCGTCCTTGGTGTCCTGCCAGAGGAGGGGGTTCGACGTGACGATGAGGGCTGGGCCTTCCGCGTCCCGTACGGCCTGGGTGGCGGTGGTTTGGCGGGTTTCCCTCGGGGCTACGAGGATTCTTTCCCACCTGCCCACCCGATCCTGCCCGAACAGGGATGCCGTGGTCGCGGGGACGATCCCCGGCTGTGGGGAGCCGGCCGGGCTCTCCGTGGAGTCCAGGGTGCTCGTCGTGGAGTCCAGGGGGCTCGCGGCGCCGGAGGGCGAGCGGCGAGGTGTCGGGACCTCGTGTTGTGCCGTCACGACCTCGTGTTGCGTCGATGGGGGGACGTGGTGCTGCGCCGTGGTCGGGACCTCGTGCTGCACGGGTTCGTGTGCCTCGTACGCGGTGGCTCCCAGGGCCGGTGTGCCGGACACCGTCTGCTCCTCCGCCGCCAGGATCTTCTCCTCGCGGCGTCTGGCCCGGACCGCCCGCCACCGGGCCAGGGTGCCCATCACGAACACCGTCAGGACGACCAGGACCATCAGCTGGCCGATGAACAGGCCCCAGAACAGGCCGTAGCCGGAGAGTTCGGCGGGGGGTGTACCGGGCCAGGCGGCGGGGATGTCGTGGGGCTTGGCGATGAGGGCGCGCATCGCGAGGGGCGTGCGGGTGAAGGTGACGCCGGACGGCCAGGAGCCGTGGGCGAACCAGGCGGCGAGGCCGGTGGCCGTCCACACCAGCAGGGTCATGCCGAGGAGGAACGCGAGTATGCCGACCAGCAGGCCGTCGGGGATGCCTCCCTGGCCGTCCCGCTGGGTGTGGCGGTGGTCCGGTCTCACGTGTCCTCCCCTGCCGCCTACGCCACCGTCGATTCGGAGTCGCCCAGGTGGTGCTCCACGAAGGCCGCGGCCCGTTCCTCCGCCTCGAGTTCCGCGGCGTGCAGGGCGTCGTCCGCGAGGTCGTTGGAGGATTCAGTCATCGCGCGGTCGGTGAAGACCAGGGGGCGTTCGGTCTCGGTGACCAGGTGTTTAACGACCTGGACGTTGCCGTTGACGTCCCAGACGGCGATGCCGGGGGTGAGGGTCGGGATGATCTCCACGGCCCAGCGAGGCAGGCCGAGGACGCGGCCGGTGGCCCTTGCCTCGTCTGCTTTCTGGGCGTAGATCGTCCTGGTGGAGGCCATCTTGAGGATCGCCGCCGCTTCCTTGGCGGCCGCGCCGTCCACGACGTCGGACAGGTGGTGGACGACGGCCACGAAGGACAGGCCGAGGCGTCGGCCGAACTTCAGCAGGCGCTGGAACAGCTGGGCGACGAAGGGGCTGTTGATGATGTGCCAGGCCTCCTCGACCAGGAAGATGCGCTTCTTCCGGTCGGGGCGGATCCAGGTGTGCTCCAGCCACACGCCGACGATCGCCATGAGGATGGGCATGGCGATGGAGTTGCGGTCGATGTGGGACAGGTCGAAGACGATGAGGGGGGCGTCGAGGTCGATGCCCACCGTCGTCGGGCCGTCGAACATGCCGCGCAGGTCACCGTCGACGAGACGGTCCAGGACCAGGGCGACGTCGAGGCCCCAGGCCCGCACGTCGTCTATGGCGACGTTCATCGCCTCGGCCGACTCGGGTTCGGGGTGGCGCAGCTGCTCGACGATGTCGGTGAGGACGGGCTGGCGGTCGACGATGGTCTCGTTGACGTAGGCGTGGGCGACCTTGAGGGCGAAGCCGGAGCGCTCGTCCAGGCCGTGGCCCATGGCGACCTCGATGATCGTCCGGAGCAGCGCGAGCTGGCCGGTGGTGGTGATCGCGGGGTCGAGCGGGTTGAGGCGGATGCCCATGTCCAGGGCCGCCATCGGGTCCAGGCGGATGGGGGTGATGCCCAGCTCCTGCGCGATGAGGTTCCACTCGCCGACGCCGTCCTCGCCCTGGGCGTCCAGGACGACGACCTGGCGGTCGCGGAAGCGGAGCTGGCGCAGGACGTACGTCTTCTCCAGAGCCGACTTGCCGTTGCCGGACTCGCCGAGGACGAGCCAGTGGGGAGCCGGGAGCTGCTGGCCGTAGAGCTGGAAGGGGTCGTAGATGTAGCCCTTTCCGGAGTACACCTCGCGGCCGATGATGACGCCGGAGTCGCCGAGGCCGGGGGCGGCGGTCGGGAGGTAGACCGCCTGGGCCTGGCCCGTGGACGTGCGCACCGGGAGCCTGGTCGTCTCGACCTTTCCGAAGAGGAACGAGGTGAAGGCGTCGGTGAGGACGGACAGCGGGTCCCGCATCAGGTCCTACCTCCGAATGCCGGTGGCGAAGGGAAGGGTGTTCACGAAGGCGCGGTGGTGCTCGCGGTCGCACCATTCCAGCTTGAGGTACGACTTTCCGGCCGAGGCCCTTATCGTCCGCTTGTCGCGGGCGAGGGCGTCGGGGGAGCGGGAGCTGACGGTGATGTAGCCGACGAGGTTGACGCCGGCGGCGCCGCTGGCGAGGTCCTCGCCGCGCTGGTCGAGCCGGGAGTGCGCGGCGACGTCGCGCGGGTCGACGGTGCGGTTCATCTTGGCGGCGCGGGACGCCTCGGCCTCGTCGTTGGTCTTCTCGGTGAGCATGCGCTCGATGGCGACCTCGGTGGGTTCGAGGTCCATGGTGACGGCGACCGTGCGGATGACGTCCGGGGTGTGGACGAGCAGCGGGGCGAGGAAGTTGACGCCGACGGGGGTCATCGGCCACTCCTTCACCCAGGCGGTGGCGTGGCACCAGGGGGCGCGGGTGGAGGACTCACGGGTCTTGGCCTGGAGGTAGGTGGGCTCCACGGCGTCCAGCTCGGCCGGCCAGGCATTGCGTTTCGTCATCGCCTGGATGTGGTCGATGGGGTGATCCGGGTCGTACATGGAGTGGATCAGCGAGGACAGCCGCCCCTGGCCGAGGGGCTGGCGGACGCGGATGTCGGCCTCCTGGAGGCGCGAGCAGATGTCGGTGAGCTCGCGGGCCATGACGACGGCGAGTCCGGCGTCCCGGTCGACCTTGCCACCGTGGGCGCGGGCGGCCCGGGCCATGGCGTTGGCCTCGGCGGCGAGGTCGCGGGTGTAGTGCATGCAGGCGACCAGGTAGGCGCGGTGCTGCTCGCTGCTGGTGGACACCATCGACTGGAGCTGGTCGTAGGACTCCTGGAGCCACGGCAGGGCCTTGTCGTCGCCGCGGACGGCGACGTCCTTGGCGTGGGCGTCGGGGTCGGCCGGGAGGGTGCGGGCCAGCATCTGCAGGCGGGTGACGAAGCCGTCGCCGTTGGCCACGTGCTTGAGCAGGGTGCCGAAGCGGTCGACGAGGGCTTCCTGGTCCTCGCTGTCGCGCAGGCCGACGCCGGGGCCCTCGATCTCGATGGCGGCGGTGACGGTCTTGCGGTCGGCGTGCAGGAGCACGGCGATCTCGTCGGGGCCGAAGGGGGCGGCCAGCCAGGTGATGCGGCCGATGCCCGGGGGCGGGCCGACCTCGATCTCCTTGCCGTCCAGCCGGGTGCCGGCCTCGATGGCGGTGGAGCGGTAGGTTGTGCCCTGCTTGAGGGTGCGCTTGTAGCTGCGGTTGATCTCGAACCACTTGTAGAAGGAGCGGTGCTTGTACGGCACGTACACCGCGGCCAGCGCCAGCATCGGGAACCCGGCGAGCAGCACGATGCGCAGCGACAGGACCGGGACGAGGAGCCCGCACATCATGCCGAGGAACGCGCCCACGACGATCAGGGCGATCTCGCCGGTCTCGCGGTTGCGGCCGATGATCGCGTTCGGCCGGGCGCGGCCGATCAGATATGTCCGGCGGGGCGTGACCGGATGGGACACGTGGGACTCGGTCGTCAACGCCCTTCACCTCCCGTGCGGTTGGTACTGCTGTTGCGGGTGTTGCTGGCGTGGGGAGTGTTGACGGGGCTGCTCGAACGGGGTGCGGGCGCGGCGGAGGGGACAGATCCGCCGCCGTTCGAGGTGCGCGCACTGTGCGCGGCGACTCCACTGGAGGCGGGGTTGCTGGGGCGGGGGGCGGAGGACTGGCTGCCTCCGCCGTTGTTGCCGGCGCGGGTGCTGTGGGTCTTGATGCCCTGCGCGACCAGGGTGGCCGGGGAGCTGATGACCGCGGCGGCCTTGCTCTCGGCGCCCTGCATGAGGCGGTTGTTGCGGGAGCCGGCGATCTCGTCGCCGAAGCCGGGGACGAAGCGGTAGATCATCGCGCTGGCGAAGATGGCGAGCAGGATGATGGCGAGGCCGGAGACGACGGCGGAGAAGGCGTTCGGGCCGTCGTCGGCGGAGAGTGCGCCGGCGAGGCCGAGGACGATGACTATGACCGGCTTGATGAGGATGACCGCGATCATGATGCCGGCCCAGCGGCGGACGTGGCCCCACAGGTTCTTGTCGACGAGGCCGGCGTAGACGACGGTGCCGAGGAGGGCGCCGACGTAGAGGAGCGCGGCCCTGATGACGAGCTCCAGCCAGAGGACTCCGGCGGCGAGGATGCTGACCAGGGAGACGACGATCAGCATGATCGGGCCGCCGCCGATGTCCTCGCCCTTCTTGAGGGCTTCGGAGAAGGTGCCGAAGAAGGCGTCGGTCTGGTCGCCGGTGGCTTTGGCGAGGACTTCGGTGATGCCGTCGGTGGCGGAGACGACGGTGTAGAGGATGAGGGGGGTGAAGGCGGAGGCCAGCACCGTGAGCCACAGGAAGCCGATGGCTTCGGAGAGGGCGGTGGTCAGGGGGACGCCGCGGACGGCTCGCTTGGCGACGGCCAGGAGCCAGAGCAGCAGCGTGAGGATCGTCGAGGCGGCGAAGACGACGGCGTACTGCTGGAGGAACTTGGGGTTGGTGAAGTCGACGTTGGCGGTCTCCTTCACGGCGTCGCTGAGCTTGTCGACGGTCCAGGAGGCGGCGTCGGCGCAGCCCTTGGCGAGGGAGGAGAGGGGGTCGAGGGTGGAGGTGGGGTCGAGCCGGGAGGTACCACTGCCGGTGTCGCTGCCGGTGTCGCCTTCGCAGATCTCCAGGGCCCGGCCGGAGAGCAGGGAGCAGTTGTCGTTGCTGGGGCTGGGCGAGGGCGTGGGCGTGGGAGCGGCTGCCGCCCGGGTGGCGAACAGGACTAGGGCGGTCTGCACGGCGGTGAGGGTTGCGGCGACCTTGGCTGCGCGGCGCGGGCTACCGGGCATACGTGAACCCTCCGAACTCCTCGACGGCCTTCGAGATGGCGTCCGACGTCGACACCCTGTTGTCGCCGTTGACCGGCGCGGGGCCTTCCTTCTGGGAGAAGCTGTCGACCTTCCAGTCGCCGTCGGTCCAGCGCAGCCGGAGGGTCATGGTGAACCAGTCGTTGGTGACGGGGTTCTGTGAGCTCTCCCCGGTCATCCCGAACACGCCGGTGCACCAGACCTCGACCGTGGCGGTGCTGCCCGAGAAGTCGGTGACCTTGGTGCCGACCGGCATCGTGCGGGAGACGTAGGTGCTGCCCTTGGGCGCGTCGCCGTTCGCGTCGAGGCCGACCTTCTCCAGGAACGCCTTGCTGTAGACCCGGTCGAGGTTTCTCTCCAGCTCGGGGGCCTTGTCGGCGTCGAACACCTGACGGACGATCCCGGGGCGCCGCGCCGGCTTGAGGATGTCGGCGGAGACCAGCGCGACGGCGTAGTTCGCCGCGGCGCTCTCCGCTCCCTCCTGGTCCTGGGCGAAGCCCGAGGGGATGCCCGTCGCGGACTTGGACTTGACGGGGCGTTGGCCGGACGGGGCCGTCGCGGATGCGTCCGGTGTGCCGGAGGAGCCGTCCGCCGAGGAGGACGAGTCGCCGTCCCCCCGGTTGGCGAAAGCGATCGCTGCGATCAGGAGGACCACCACGCCGACCACCGTGACCAGGCTGCGGGACGAGGTGCGGCGGCGGGGGTCGCCGAAGGCGTCGCCGGGGTCGGGCAGACGGGTGCGGGTCTGGCCCGTGCCGGCGTAACCGCCGGAGGACTCGTGGTCGTCACCGAGACTCATGCCGCGTACGCCCCCTCGACGTCGTGCGGAAACACTTCGTACCGGTCGTACTTCTCATACTCCTCGTACGACGGTAGCCGCGCTGGTTCCCGCGCGGGCGCGGTGTGGTGACTCGACATCAGGGAAACGCAACCTCAGCCGGTGGGCACGACGGGCGGGTGGGATGGAGGGGAGGGGGAGCGGACCGGGCGTCCCGGCGGGCGTACGGGTGCCCGGGTTACACGGCCATGCCGTACACGATCGTGAAGAGGGTGCCCAGGGAGCCGATGATGAAGACTCCTGTGAGGCCGGCGATGATGAGGCCCTTGCCCTGTTCCGCGCTGAAGGTGTCGCGCAGGGCGGTGGCTCCGATGCGCTGCTTGGCGGCGCCCCAGATCGCGATGCCGAGGCAGAGCAGGATGGCCACCGCCATCACGACCTCGATCATCACCTTCGCCTCGTTGCCCAGGCTGCCGAAGGGGCCCCAGTCCGGAGCGATCCCGCCGATGATGGTGTTGATGTCTCCCTTGTCGGCCGCAAAGAGCATGTATGTCACCGCCCCTGTTGGGTAGTTCCGCATCCTCTGCGGTCGTGCAGAGGTCAGGCCTCATTCTCGCCGACAATGATGCTGTCGGATGTCGACTTGGCGTCATTGATTGGCGGGTTTCGTACGAATACCTTGCCACCGTTCCGCTCCGGCCCCTAGGCGAGGTGACGGGCGGTGCGCGAAGGGTCGTATGGTCACTCTGTGTATCACGGGAGGTCACGCCGGGCAATGAGGCCTGAGCGGAACCTGGGGTGTGGTTCCGTCGTTGTGCCTTCTTGCGGCCTTTCCCACCTTTGGGGGCTGTTTCTGACGGCTGGTCGGGTGAGTGGTCGTGCCGGTGTTCTCCGGGTGAAGGCTACCCGGCACGGCGAAGGGGCCGCGGCTGGGATGCCGCGGCCCCTTCGTTTCCCCGCCGTCCCGGACCCCCACGGCACCGGGCGGCGCCCTTCGGTGACGGACTGTCACCGCGGGAAGTGCGTTCAGCCGGTGAAGGCCCCGAGTCCCTCCGGGGGCGTCCAGTCCGGTGGGGGCCGTCGTAGCCCGTCCGGGCGGGGCTCCCGTGCGCCGGGCCGGGCCGGGCGTGCTTCCGTCGTGCCGGTCGTGCCGTGGCCGTCGCTCCGTGCGCCCCGACTCTCTTCTTCGTGATCATTCCCGGGCGGGGCGGCCGCCTCTACACTGACCGACGGACTCCTGGGCGGCGAGGGGCGGTTGACGGTGCGTAAGGCATGGATCGTGGCGAGTGTTGCGATCAGTTCCGCGCTGGCCTTCGTGATGCTGCTCGTCGTCGGGGTCTATCTCGTCGCCGGGAACCTGGTCAACGGCGTGGGAGGCGGGGCGAAATCGCTGGCCAAGGGGTCGGTGCCCGCGGCGTACGCGGCCCTCGTGGCGAAGTGGGGCAACCTCTGCCCCGCCATCAGCCCGGCCCTGCTCGCCGCCCAGCTCTACCAGGAGAGCGGCTTCAACCCCAGAGCCCAGAGCCAGGCCGCGGCGCAGGGCATAGCGCAGTTCATCCCCGGCACCTGGGCCAGCCACGGCATCGACGGCGACGGCGACGGCGACCGTGACGTGTGGGATCCGAAGGACGCGATCCCCTCGGCCGCCTCCTACGACTGTGAACTCGCCTCCTACGTGAAGAAGGTTGGCGGGAATCCGACCGCGAACATGCTGGCCGCCTACAACGCCGGGGCGTACGCGGTGATCAAGTACGGGGGTGTGCCGCCGTACAGCGAGACCCGCAACTACGTGAAGCGGATCACGACGCTCTCGGAGAGCTTCGAGGCACCGGTCGGGCGGGTCGATCCCTCCGAGCAGGCCGCCGCCGCGATCGAGTACGCGCAGAAGAAGCTCGGCACGCCCTATCTGTGGGGCGGCACCGGCACCGCTGAACAGGGCGGACGCTTCGACTGCTCGGGACTCACCCAGGCCGCCTACGAGGCCGTGGGCATCAAGCTTCCGCGTGTGGCCAACGACCAGTACAACGCCGGTCCGCACCCTGCGCGGGACGAACTGCTCCCCGGTGATCTGGTGTTCTTCTCGGACGACCTCTCCAATTCCCGTGCCATCCGGCATGTCGGCATTTACGTCGGCGGCGGGTACATGATCGACGCGCCCCGGACCGGTGCCGTCATCCGATTCGACCCGGTCGACACGCCCGACTACTTCGGAGCCACGCGTGTCACCGAAGATGGCGCGAAAGCACTGCCCACGACGGTGTGAACCGTGTGTGAACCCACCCCCTGAACTGCGAAGACTTATCTCTCTTCGATAACGTCTGCGTGATCATTCGGTGGAGTGTGGAACGTATCAGCGGTGACCATGCGTTCCTGTTGACGTAGCCGAGCAGACGTCCATTCGGTACGCGTCACGCATGCGTGCGGCGGAAGCGGATCTACAACCACGGGGGTGGCAGCAGCGGCGCACGCACGGGTGCGCCGGGACAGACGACGAAGGGGCCGCAGCACCATGGCTGGACTCGCCGAATCCGGGTCGAACCCCGACGTCGACCTGCTGTACGACATCAATGGCCTGGCCAAGGACGCGCCGGCCTGGTCCGACCGCGTCATGGAGTACGTCGGTGAGTACGGGCTGCTGCTCGGCATCGTCCTGCTCGTGGTGTGGTGCTGGTGGTCGGTGCGCAGGCGCGGCGGCGAGGACGCGGCGTCCACCGTCGCGGCCCTGGTCTGGGCGCCGTTGGCCGCCGGCATCGCGGTGCTGGTGAACGTGCCCATCCGGGGGTTCGTGGAGCGGCCCCGGCCGTTCCTGGACCACCAGGGGCTCGAGGTGCTCGTGCAGGGCAAGACCGACTACTCGTTCGTCAGCGACCACGCCACGATCGTCATGGCGATGGCGGTCGGACTGTTCGTCGCCCACCGCACGTACGGTCTCGTCGCCCTCGTGCTGGCCTTGTTCGGCGGGTTCATCCGCGTCTACATGGGTGTGCACTATCCGACCGACGTCGTGGGCGGGTTCGCGCTGGGCACCGCGGTGGCGCTGCTGCTGTCGCCGCTCGCCATGGCCCTGCTGACGCCTCTGGTGAAGGCCGTCGAGCGCTCGCCCCGGGCGGGATGGCTCGTGCGCGGCAGAGGGCGTGGGGAAGGGGAGGACACGGTGATCCCCGAGGCCCGCACCGAGCGGACCTCGGAGCGGGACCTCGCCGCATAACGGCAGGTCCGCCCGGCGCGCAGCCGGGCAACCGGCCCCCGGGTGCCCGGCACAACCGGCGCTGGGCACCCCGCCCCGGGCATCCCGCCTGCAACCGCCCCCCGGACAACCCGACTCCCGGGCATCCCGCCCGCAACCGGCCCCGGGGCAACCCCCCTACAGCGCCTGGGGATATGTGAAGAAGCGGTTCGGGTCGTACTGCTTCTTCAGCTTGGTCAGGCGGGCCGCCGCGTCTCCGTAGTACGCCTTGCGCCAGCCGGTCAGAGTCGGGTCCGTGTAGTTCTGGTAGGCCGCCCCCGAGGCGTGGGGGCGCATGGCCTTGTGGGCCGAGCCCAGCCAGTCGCGGGCCGTCGTCCCGCCCGTGCCGGCCCGCCACGCGGCGATGTACTGGGCCAGCATCCGGGAACGGCGGTGCACGAACGCCGTGGCGGTGGGGGAGACGCGGTTCACCGCACCGCCCAGGGCCGTGAGGGCGATGCTGCCGGTGCCGCCGCGTACCGAGGCGATCTGGGCCAGCAGCGTGCGGATGCCGGCCGCGGACAGCGAGCGGTCGAAGAAGTCCGACGCCGCGGCGTAGGTCTCGCGGCCCAGCGCGCCCTTCGGGGAGCGGCCCGGGGTCGAGCCGGGCAGATGGCACTGCGCGTCCGTCGGGAACGAGGAGCAGCCGGCGTACACCTCCATCGCCTCCTCGTACGAGCGGCGCTTCAGGGAGACGCTGCGGGCCGGGGCGCCGACGCGGTCGGCCAGGCGGTCGACGGCGTTCTTCAGCTCGCCGTAGGTGCCGAGGGAGAACGCCGAGACCGAGACGGTCGGGGTGCCGCCCGCGGCGTTCGCCAGGTGCAGGGACGACCAGATCTCGTCGGGCTGCGACGGCCCCCACTCCTGCCAGGCCTTCACCACCGCGGCCGCCTTCGACCAGGGCCAGGACAGGTACGCCGAGACGCCCTGCGGGGCCGGGTGGGTCTTGAAGTGCAGCTCCGTGACCACGCCGAAGTTGCCGTTGCCGGCGCCGCGCAGGGCCCAGAACAGGTCCTTGTTCTCCTGCGAGTTGGCGGTGATCTGCTTGCCGTCGGCGGTGACGAGGGTGGCCTGGGTGAGGCTGTCGCAGGTCAGGCCGTAGGCGCGGGAGACCACGCCGTGGCCGCCGCCGAGGGTGAGCCCGGAGACGCCGACGGTGGGGCAGGAACCGGCCGGGATGGTGACGCCCTTGGCGGCGAGGGCCCGGTAGACGTCGATGAGTTTGGCGCCGGCGCCGACCACCGCGGTGGTGCCCGAGGCCCGGACGCGGTTGAGCTTGGAGACGTCGACGATCAGACGGCCGTCGCCGGAGGACCAGCCGGCGTAGGAGTGGCCGCCGTTGCGTATCGCCACGCGCAGGGCGTGGGCGCGGGCGTAGGCCAGGGTCGTGCGGATGTCGTCCGCGTGGGACACGTAGGCGACCGCGGCGGGCTTCAGGTTGTCGAAGCGGGTGTTGTACAGCTGCCGGGCCGCGGGCCAGCCGGCGTCGCCGGGACGGACCAGCGGGCCGTCGAGGTCGCGGGCCAGGGCGGCCCACTTCGCCGCGGTGGTTCTCGACGTGGCGGCGGTGCGCACGGCGTCGGTGCCCGTACCCCCGGAGCGGGTGCCCGACGGGGTGCAGGCGGTGGTGAAGGGGGTCGCGGCCGCGGCGATCGCCGCCGTGCCGCCTGTGAGGATCGTGCGCCGTTCCATGGAGCCTCCCGGTGGTTGCGCCCTGGGAGACGGGGTGACGGGGGGTGGGGGTTCCACGGGTCGGGACACGAGTGGGGCGAAGTCCGGCTGGTCTCTGCTCGACGGGCCGGATGGCAGCCTGCGGACGTGCCGGCCACGAGCGGGGTGAGCACCCCGAGGGCCGGCAGCAGTTCGCCCGTGCCGGGCAGGCGCCGCGCTCGCCGGACGCGTCGAGGAGCAGGGCGGAGGCATCGTCGACAACTACGGCGAAGCCCGTTTCCACCGGCTCAGCCCGTCGCGTGCCGTTCGGCGTCCGTGCGTGCCTGGCTTCTGGCTCTGCGGGCGGGGCCCCGCCAGCCGCAGGCACAGTGGGCCATGCAGAAGCGGCCCTTCTCCATGGTCGTCGTGCGGTGTTCGGGGAGGGTGGGGGGAGGCTCCGGCCCGTCCTGCTGTGCCACACCGACCACGTTACCCAGCGCGGGGTGAAGGATTCGCCGGCGGCCGGCGGCGGGCTCGCGTGACGGGGGCACAGACCCGTCGTTAACCGGGACAACGAGGGGGCCCGTGACGGACGTACCGGCTGGGGGTAGGCAGGCGATGACTGGGCGGCAGCGGGAACGGCGGCACCGGCGGACGCGAGCGGCGGTCGTCGCGGCCGTGCTCCTGGCCGGGGCGGGCCCGGCGTGCGCCGGGTGCTCCGGGGGTGACGCGGTCGCCGGGGACTCCCGCGGCGGGGAGGCCGTCACCGTGTTGCGGCAGGCCGCCGACCGGCTCGTCGACGCGGGCAGCTCCAAGGCCCGTACGTCGATGGAGATGGCCGCCGGCGGGACCCGGGTGACCATCCGGGGTGCCGGGGTGTACGACTACCGCAAGCGGATGGGCCGGTTGAAGGTGCTGCTGCCGCAGGATCCCGCGGGGGTCGCCGAGCGCCGGCCGATCACCGAACTGCTCGCGCCCGGTGCGCTGTTCATGAAGAACCGGGGCGCAGGCGTGCCCCCGGACAAGTGGGTGCGGGTGGACACGCGGACCCTGTCCGACGGCAACCTCGTCACCGGCGGGGCCACCGACCCGTTCACGGCGGCCGAGGTGCTGCTCGGGACACGGACGGCGACCTACGTCGGCAGAACGGAGGTCGCGGGAACCGCAGTGCGGCACTACCGGGGGACGGCGGACCTCGCCGACGCGGCCCGGCGGGCGTCCAAGGGGAACGAGGGACCTCTGAAGGCGGCGGCCGAGGGGTTCGCCACGGCCGCGGTGCCGTTCGACGCCTACCTCGACGACGAGGGGCGCGTCCGTAAGGTCAGGCACCGTTTCAGCTTCCTGAACGGGCAGCAGAAGAGCTCCGTCGCCGTCGCCTCGACCACGCTGCTCTACGATTTCGGGGCCTCGGCGCGCGTACGGTTGCCCAGGACCGACGACATCTACGCGGGCAGGATCGCCGAGGAGTGACCGGCGTGAACTAGCCCGTCCGTGCCATGCGCGGTGTGTGTGCCGCTCCCTACTCTAGGAAGTCGCTCCGGTAAGTCGGCAGCGGCAGAGATGAGGTGATGCACGTGGCTCCGGTCGGCGGTACGGCAGTTCAGGACCACGTCGCCCTCGCCGAGATCGAGCTGTGCGGAGAGCTGATCATCGCGGCCTCGGCCGCCCGCGAGCGGCTGAGCCTGGAGAGCATCGACGAGGTGCTGAAGGTGGCCGAGGAGCGGGGCTCCTCCGCAGGCTGAACGGCGCCCGGCTCACGTCCGCAGCATGCGGGCGATCGCCTGGGTCGCCTCCTTCACCTTCGCGTCGATCTCGTCGCCGCCCTTGAGCGCGGCGTCGGCGACGCAGTGCCGCAGGTGCTCCTCCAGCAGCTGCAGGGCGAAGGACTGCAGGGCCTTGGTGGATGCGGAGACCTGCGTGAGTATGTCGATGCAGTAGACGTCCTCGTCGACCATGCGTTGCAGGCCGCGGATCTGGCCCTCGATGCGGCGCAGCCGCTTGAGGTGTTCGTCCTTCTGCTTGTGGTACCCGTGCACACCGTGGTCGTGATCGGCCGGCGTTTCGGTGCCGGCGTTGTCGGCGGTGCCGGTGGTGACATGTGCGACATGTGTGGTGTCGGTCACGTCCGTCATCGCTTCCTCCTGGTGAGCAGTGGGCCGACATATACCCCTAGTGGGTATATGGTACCGCTCTTTACCGGGTATACGGCCCTGGGAACCGCCCCCGTGCTCATCACTGTGCCTGATGGGCGACACTGGTGGGCGGCCCGATAGCCGTGGCCGGATGATGCGCCTAGCATCAGCCTGACCGAAACCGAAGCACCCCGAGGACCCCACGTGCGCTTTCGTCTGACCCCCAGGGAGACGAGCTTCTACGACATGTTCGCCGCCTCCGCGGACAACATCGTCACGGGCTCGAAGCTCCTGATGGAACTGCTCGGGGCGGACTCATCCGCCCGGGCCGAGATCGCAGAGCGTATGCGGGCAGCGGAACACGCAGGTGACGATGCCACGCACGCGATCTTCCACCAGCTGAACTCCTCGTTCATCACGCCGTTCGACCGCGAGGACATCTACTCCCTCGCCTCGTCGCTCGACGACATCATGGACTTCATGGAGGAGGCCGTCGACCTGGTCGTCCTCTACAACGTCGAGGAACTGCCCAAGGGCGTCGAGCAGCAGATCGAGGTGCTGGCGCGCGCCGCCGAACTGACGGCCGAGGCGATGCCGCACCTGCGGACCATGGAGAACCTCACCGAGTACTGGATCGAGGTCAACCGGCTGGAGAACCAGGCCGACCAGATCCACCGCAAGCTGCTGGCGCACCTCTTCAACGGCAAGTTCGACGCCATGGAGGTCCTGAAGCTCAAGCAGATCGTGGACGTGCTGGAGGAAGCGGCGGACGCGTTCGAGCACGTGGCGAACACGGTGGAGACCATCGCCGTCAAGGAGTCCTGAGCCCTTCATGGACACCTTCGCTCTGGTCGTGACCATCGCGGTCGCGCTCTTCTTCACGTACACCAACGGCTTCCACGATTCGGCCAACGCGATCGCCACGTCGGTCTCGACGCGGGCGCTGACGCCGAGGGCCGCGCTGGCCATGGCCGCGGTGATGAACCTCGCCGGTGCGTTCCTGGGCTCCGGGGTCGCCAAGACCGTCAGCGAGGGCCTGATCCAGACCCCGGCCGGGTCGAAGGGGATGGGCATCCTCTTCGCCGCGCTGGTGGGCGCCATCGTCTGGAACCTCGTCACCTGGTACTTCGGGCTGCCCTCCTCGTCCTCGCACGCGCTGTTCGGCGGCATGGTCGGCGCGGCCCTGGCCGGCGGGACGACCGTCTACTGGAGCGGGGTGCTGGAGAAGGTCGTCATCCCCATGTTCATCTCCCCGGTGGTCGGCCTCCTGGCCGGTTACCTGGTGATGACCGCGATCCTGTGGATCTTCCGCAAGGCCAACCCGCACAAGGCCAAGAGGGGTTTCCGCATAGCGCAGACCGTCTCGGCGGCCGGCATGGCGCTGGGTCACGGTCTCCAGGACGCGCAGAAGACCATGGGCATCGTGGTGATGGCGCTCGTCATCGCCGATGTCGAGGACTACGGCGACCCGATCCCGGTGTGGGTCAAGATCGCCTGTGCGGTGATGCTGTCGCTGGGCACCTATGCCGGCGGCTGGCGGATCATGCGGACGCTGGGCCGGAAGATCATCGAACTGGACCCGCCGCAGGGCTTCGCGGCGGAGACGACCGGCGCGTCGATCATGTTCACCACGGCGTTCCTGTTCAAGGCGCCGATCTCCACCACCCACGTCATCACGTCCGCGATCATGGGCGTCGGGGCGACGAAGCGCGTGAACGCCGTGCGCTGGGGCGTCGCCAAGAACATCATCCTGGGGTGGTTCATCACGATGCCGGCCGCGGCGACCGTGGCCGCCGCGGCCTTCGGGATCGTGAATCTGGCGTTCCTGTAGCACGCCGGACGCAGACGAGAGGGCCCGCCCCTGGGAGAGGGGCGGGCCCTTTTTCGACCTCGCGGTGGCACCGCCATGCAGCACCGCGAGGAGTCGGCGGGGGTACGGCTCAGCCGAAGCGGCCGGAGATGTAGTCCTCCGTGGCCTGGACCGACGGGTTGGAGAAGATGCGTTCCGTGTCGTCGATCTCGATGAGCTTGCCGGGCTGGCCCACCGCCGCGAGGTTGAAGAACGCCGTGCGGTCGGAGACGCGGGCCGCCTGCTGCATGTTGTGCGTCACGATGACGATCGTGAAGCGCTCCTTGAGCTCGCCGATCAGGTCCTCGATGGCGAGCGTGGAGATCGGGTCGAGCGCCGAGCAGGGCTCGTCCATGAGCAGGACGTTCGGCTCGACCGCGATCGCCCGGGCGATGCACAGACGCTGCTGCTGGCCACCGGAGAGGCCCGAGCCGGGCTTGTTCAGGCGGTCCTTGACCTCGTTCCAGAGGTTCGCGCCCTTGAGGGAGCGCTCGACGATGTCGGAGAGCTCGCTCTTCTTGTAGTTGCCGTTCAGCCGCAGGCCCGCCGCGACGTTGTCGAAGATCGACATCGTGGGGAACGGGTTCGGCCGCTGGAAGACCATGCCGACCTCGCGGCGGACCGACACCGGGTCGATGCCGGCGCCGTAGAGGTCCTCGTCGTCCAGGAGCACCTTGCCCTCGACGCGGCCGCCCGAGGTGACCTCGTGCATGCGGTTCAGGGTGCGCAGGAACGTCGACTTGCCGCAGCCGGACGGGCCGATGAACGCCGTCACCGAGCGCGGCTCGACAGTCATCGAGATGTCCTCGATCGCCTTGTGGGAGCCGTAGTAAGCGGTCAGTCCGCTGACGTCGATTCGCTTGGCCATGACTACTTCACTTCCAAAAAGTCTGGGGGGTCGCTGTGGCCCCGCGCGGCGGTAGCCGCAGGTTGTCGCGTCAGCGACCGGTCTTCGGGGCCTTCCAGCGGGCGATGCCGCGGGCCACCAGGTTCAGGAGCATCACGAAGGCGATCAGGGTGAGCGACGCCGCCCAGGCGCGGTCGTACGCCGCACCGGAGCCCGCGCTGTTCGCGTACTGCTGGTAGATGTACAGCGGCAGCGAGGCCTGCGCCCCCTCGAAGGGGTTGGCGTTGATGAACGCGTTCCCCCACACCAGCAGCAGGACCGGTGCGGTCTCACCGGTGATGCGGGCGATCGAGAGCATGATGCCCGTGGTGATGCCGCCGATGGAGGTCGGCAGGACCACCTTGAGGATGGTGCGCCACTTGGGGACGCCGAGCGCCAGGGAGGCCTCGCGCAGCTCGTTCGGGACGAGCTTGAGCATCTCCTCCGTGGAGCGGACGACGACCGGCATCATCAGGATGGCCAGGGCCAGCGAGCCGGCGAAGCCGAAGGGCTGCATGTCGAACATCAGCATGAGGCTGAGGATGAACAGACCCGCGACGATCGACGGGATGCCGGTCATGACGTCGACGAAGAACGTGATGGCCTGCGAGAGCCGGCCGCGGCCGTACTCGACGAGGTAGATCGCGGTGAGCACGCCGATCGGCGCGGCGATCACCGTGGCGAGTCCGACCTGCTCCAGGGTGCCGAGGATGGCGTGGTAGATGCCGCCGCCGGGCTCGGTGTCGGCGACGACGCCCATGGAGTGGGTCAGGAAGTAGACGTCGAGGACCTTCAGGCCGCGCGCGACGGTCGACCAGACCAGGGAGGCCAGCGGGATGACGGCGAGCAGGAAGGCGACCCAGACCAGGGAGGTCGCGATGCGGTCCTTGGCCTGCCGCTTGCCCTCGACGGCCGTGGCGATGGCGTAGGTGCCGACGACGTAGAGGACCGCGGCGATCAGGCCCCACTGGACGCGGCTGTGCAGGCCGCCGGCGAGGCCGATGCCGACCGCGAGGGCGATCGAGCCGGCGGCGATGGCGTAGGGGGACCACTTGGGCAGGCGGGCGCCGCGCAGGGTGCCGGGGCCCTTGGGGGTGATGGTCGCGGTGCTCATGCGTTGGCCCCCGAGTACTCCTTGCGGCGGGCGATGATCGCGCGGGCCGCGCCGTTGACCAGCAGGGTGATGACGAACAGGACCAGACCGGAGGCGATCAGCGCGTCGCGGCCGAACTCGGTGGCCTCACCGAACTTGCTGGCGATGTTCTGGGCGAACGTGCCGCCGCCCGGGTCGAGCAGGCTGGCCTGGATGTCGAAGGTCGGGGAGAGCACGGTGGCGACGGCCATGGTCTCGCCGAGGGCGCGGCCGAGGCCGAGCATCGAGGCGGAGATGACACCGGAGCGGCCGAAGGGCAGGACCGCCATGCGGATCACTTCCCAGCGGGTGGCGCCGAGCGCCAGGGCCGCCTCCTCGTGCATCTGCGGGACCTGGCGGAAGACCTCACGGCTCACGTTGGTGATGATCGGCAGGATCATGATCGCGAGCAGGATGCCGACGGTCAGCATCGAGCGGGGGGCGCCGCCCTCCCACGAGAAGACGCCGGTCCACCCGAAGTAGTCGTTCAGCCAGCCGAAGAGGCCGGTCATGTTCGGCACCAGGACGAGGGCGCCCCAGAGGCCGTAGACGATGGAGGGCACCGCGGCGAGCAGGTCGATCACGTACGCGATGGGGCCGCGGATCCGGCGCGGGGCGTAGTGCGTGAGGAACAGCGCGATGGCGACGGCGACCGGGACCGCGATGACCATGGCGACGATCGAGGAGACGACCGTGCCGAAGGCCAGGACGGCGATGCCGAAGTTCGGCGGGACGAGGTTGGTGTCCCACTGGAAGGTCGTGAGGAAGTTGCCCTGGTCCTTGCTGATCGCGAGGGAGGCGCGGTAGGTGAGGAAGACCGCGATCGCGGCCATGACCACCAGCAGCAGGATGCCCGAGCCGCGGGAGAGGCCGAGGAAGATCCGGTCTCCGGGCCGGGTGGCCCCGCGCGCGGCGCGCTTGTCGAGGGAAGGCTGCGGTGCGGGGGGAGGTGCGTCGGTTATCTGTGTGGGTGTGCCCATCGGGTTCTCCGGTCTGCGGAGCCGTACCGGGGGTACGGCCACTGGCGGCGGTGCACCGGACGGTGCGGCCCGGTCCCGGGGAGGGGACCGGGCCGCACGCGGGTCAGCTCAGGCCCTCGATGGTGGTGCGGACCTGGGAGATGATGTCGGCCGGGATCGGCGCGTAGTCGTTCTCCGAGAGGACCTTCTGGCCGTCCTCGGAGGCGATGTAGCGCAGGAACGCCTTGGTGCCGGGCAGGGTGTCGGACTTGTTGCCCTTGTCGCAGACGATCTCGTAGGTGACGAGGACCATCGGGTAGGCGCCCTCGGCCTTGGTGCCGTAGTTCAGCTGCAGGGAGAGGTCCTTGCCCGTGCCGACGACCTTGGCCTCGGAGATCGCCTTGGTGGCGTTCTCGACCGTGGCCTTGACCGGCTGGGCGGCGCCCGTGTCCAGGTCGACCGTCTTCAGGCCGTCCTTGGCGTACGACAGCTCGAAGTAGCCGATGGCGCCGTTGGTCTGCTTGACCTGCTGGGCGACACCGGAGGAGCCGGAGGCGGACTGGCCGCCCTTGGCCTGCCAGGTCTTGCCGCCGTCGTAGGGCCAGTCGCTCTTGGCGGTGGCGATCAGGTACTTGGTGAAGTTGTCCGTGGTGCCGGAGTCGTCCGAGCGGTGGAAGGCCTGGATCTTGAGGTCCGGGAGCTTCGCGTCGGGGTTCAGCTTCTTGATCGCCGCGTCGTTCCAGTTGGTGATCTTGCCGTTGAAGATCTTTGCCAGGGTCGGGGCGTCCAGGACGAGGTTGTCCACGCCGTTGACGTTGTAGCCGACCGCGATCGGGCCGCCGACCATCGGCAGGTCGATGCCCTGGCCGCCGTTGCAGACCTTCTTGGAGGCGGTGACCTCGTCGGGCTTCAGCGCCGAGTCGGAGCCGGCGAAGGCGACCTGGCCCTGGGTGAACGCGGTGACGCCGGCGCCGGAGCCGCCGCCCTTGTAGTTGATCTGGAGGCCCTGGCAGGCCGCGGTGAACTGCTTCACCCAGGCGTCGATCGCGTTCTTCTGCGCGGACGAGCCGTCGGCCAGCAGCTGGCCCTTGGCGTCGTCGCACTTGACGTTGCTCGGCGCGGCGGCGTTGGAGGAGCCGCCGTCGTTGCTGTTGCCGCCGGTGTCGTCGGAGCCGCACGCCGTGAGGGCCAGGGCGCCGGAGACGGCGAGAGCACCGAGAGCGAGGGCCCGCCGGTTCATGCGCTGAAGCTTCACTTGAGTTCCTTCCAGGAGCCGCCGTCCTGATCGGCGGCGTGCGAAGTCTGAGTGACGCTGACGCGGTCGCGCTCCGATGGGCACGGCTCACGTCGGTAAGGCTGAAATTAGGCAGATCAGGTGAAGCCGCCGATGGCCGCAAATGAACGAGGGGTGAACCCCTGTCTAAGGCCTGGTGAGGTCACGGAATGCTTACGGGGAGAGAACGACGGGATTCCGCTTTTGCGGACGAAGCGGGACCGTTCGGTCAGCCGGCCGTGCGGGGCAGGTGCAGCACGGCGAGCAGCTCGTCGACCAGGGGCCGGTCGTGGGGTTGTGTGAGACGCTCGCGGGCGGCGGCGGGCGCCAGCCACACCACCTGATCCACCTCGTCCGTCGGCACGAACGCGCAGCTCACCGCCTCGGCGGCCCAGTAGCGGACCTGCTTGGGGCGACCGTTCGCCGGATACCGCTGGGTGGACAGCTCGGGGCCCGGCACGGCTTGGCATCCCGTCTCCTCCGCCACCTCGCGCAGGGCTCCGGCGAGGGCCTCCTCGCCGCGCTTCAGTTTCCCCTTCGGCCACGACCAGTCGTCGTATTTCGGCCGGTGGACGAGGCAGAGCTCCGCCTCGCCGGTAACCCGCGAGCGGCGCCACAGGACGCAGCCGGCCGCCTGGACCGTGGTGTCTCGGCCCGAGGCGTTCTTGGGGGTGTTCACCGGGTCTCACCGCCTCCTGGTGCCGGGCCTGGTCATGACGCGCCCACGGTCTCCTTCTGCCAGGCCTGCTGGAACGCGAAGCGCGCCGCCTCCACCTCGTGCCGCTGGTCGGCGTGGAGCACGCCGAGGGCGTAGGCCGTGGCCGGGGCGATGCGCGGGGTACGGGCCGCCTGGGCCGCCGCTGCCGCCGCCTCCGAGGCGTCACGGTGCCGGTTCAGGGCCTGGCCCGCGGAGAGCAGGCGCAGGTCCACCACGGCGTTGCCCTTGGGCCCGCTGACGGCCTCGCGGGCGTAGCGGTGCAGGCGCAGCAGCAGACGGACCTGGTGCCACGGGGCGTCCTGCGGGTGCGGGACCGTGTCCGGGGACAGTCCGTGGACGAGTGCCGTGGCGTTGTACGGGTTTCCCGCGGTGACCAGAGGGAGGGCGCTCACGGCGTCGGCGAGGCGGTCCTGGGCGGCGACGGCCAGGGGGCGCAGGTCGGTGGCGCCGGCGGCCTCGGTCAGCGGAACCTCACTGGCCAGGACCGCGACCTTGTCCGCGACGGCGTGGAAGCGGCTGCTGCCCAGGGCCTGCAGGGCCGTGGAGTGGGCGCGGGTGCGGGCGAGGGTGAGCTGGCGGTCGAGCAGGGCGCCCGCCTTCGCCGCTCCCACGGTCAGGTTGCCGCGTTCCGGTGCCGAGGCCGGGGCGGTGCGCAGCCCGGCCTCTCCCGGTGCCGCCGCGCCCAGCCGTGCCGCCCCGGCGGCACGACCGCCCGCAGCCGAGGCGGCCGCCTGGGACGGGAGGGCCGAGGAGCCCGACAGGCGGTGCAGGGCCGTCAGCAGGCGTTCCAGCCGGGCCGTGTACGCGTGCTCCATCGCCAGCGTCCCCGACACCCAGGCCAGTTCGGGGCGCATCGCCTCGCACCAGTCCGCGTCGAGCAGCGACTGGAACGAGTGCAGGCTGGCGCTGATGCGCCGGGCCGAGCGGCGCAGGGCACGGGCCGCCTCGGCCGAGCCTTCCGAGCCGTTCGCCCCCGACCCCGTCTCCCGGTGCAGGCGCAGCGCCCGGAGGAACTCCGTCGCCTGGGCCCGCAGATAGCCCGCGAGGGCGTCTCCGGTGGGGGCGGGCCCGACGTGCCTGGACCGGGGGTCCGTCGGGTCAAGGTGTCGCTGTGCCACGCCGGCGCCTCCGGGCGTCTATGAGCATCTCCTGGACGTTGCGCAGGGGCTGTCCGTCCGCGTCGGTCGCATGCCGGGTCCAGTCGCCGTCCGGGCCGAGGTGCCAGGAGGCGGTGGAGTCGGACATGCCGGTCTCCAGCAGCCGGTTCAGAGCTGCCCGGTGGGCCGGGTCGGTGACCCGCACCAGGGCCTCTATCCGGCGGTCGAGGTTGCGGTGCATCATGTCGGCGCTGCCGAACCACACCTCGGGCTCGCCGCCGTTGCCGAAGGCGAACACCCGGGAGTGCTCCAGGAAACGGCCGAGGATCGAGCGGACCCGGATGTTGTCCGACAGGCCCGCCACGCCCGGGCGCACCGCGCAGATGCCGCGCACCCAGATGTCCACCGGCACACCGGCCTGGGCGGCGCGGTAGCAGGCGTCGATGACGGCCTCGTCGACCATCGAGTTGACCTTGATGCGGACGTACGCGGGCCGTCCCGCGCGGTGGTGCTGGATCTCCTTGGTGATCCGTGAGACCAGGCCGTCGCGCAGCGACTTGGGGGCGACCAGCAGACGGCGGTAGGTCTCCCGGCGCGAGTAGCCGGACAGGCGGTTGAAGAGGTCCGAGAGGTCCGCGCCGACCTGCGGGTCGGCCGTGAGCAGACCGAGGTCCTCGTAGAGGCGGGCCGTCTTGGGGTGGTAGTTGCCGGTGCCGACGTGGCTGTAGCGGCGCAGCGTCTCGCCCTCCTGGCGGACCACCAGCGACAGCTTGCAGTGGGTCTTCAGCCCCACCAGGCCGTAGACCACGTGGCAGCCGGCCTCCTCCAGCTTGCGCGCCCACTTGATGTTGGCGTGCTCGTCGAAGCGGGCCTTGATCTCGACCAGGACCAGGACCTGCTTGCCGGTCTCGGCGGCCTCGATGAGCGCGTCGACTATGGGGGAGTCGCCCGAAGTCCGGTACAGGGTCTGCTTGATGGCGAGGACGTCCGGGTCGCCGGCGGCCTGCTCCAGGAAGGCCTGCACGGACGTGGAGAACGAGTCGTAGGGGTGGTGCAGCAGGACGTCCCGCTCGCGCAGCGCGGCGAAGATGTCGGGCGCGGACGCCGACTCGACCTCGGCGAGGTCGCGGTGGGTGCCGGCGACGAACTTGCGGTACTTGAGCTCCGGCCGGTCCAGGGAGGCGATGCGGAACAGGCCGGTGAGGTCCAGCGGGCCCGGCAGGGGGTAGACCTCGGCCTCGCTGATCTTCAGCTCGCGCACCAGCAGGTCCAGGACCTCGCGGTCGATGGACTCCTCGACCTCCAGGCGCACCGGCGGGCCGAATCGGCGCCGCATGAGCTCCTTCTCCAGCGCCTGGAGGAGGTTCTCGGCGTCGTCCTCCTCGACTTCCAGGTCCTCGTTGCGGGTGAGGCGGAAGGCGTGGTGCTCCAGGACCTCCATGCCCGGGAACAGCTCCTCCAGGTGGGCGGCGATGACGTCCTCGATGGGGACGTAGCGGCCCGGGGAGCTCTCCAGGAACCTCGACAGCAGCGGGGGCACCTTCACCCGGGCGAAGTGCTTGTGGCCGGTGACCGGGTTGCGCACTACGACGGCCAGGTTCAGGGACAGGCCGGAGATGTACGGGAAGGGGTGCGCCGGGTCGACCGCCAGCGGGGTCAGCACGGGGAAGATCTGGTGCCGGAACAGGGTGAACAGGCGGGCCTGCTCCTTCTCCTGCAGTTCGTTCCAGCGGACCAGGTGGATGCCCTCCTCCGCGAGTGCGGGGGCGACGTCCTCGTGGTAGCAGGCGGCGTGCCGGGCCATGAGCTCGCGGGAGCGGGCCCAGATCATCTCCAGTACCTCGCGCGGCTGGAGGCCGGAGGCGGAGCGGGTGGCCACGCCGGTGGCGATACGGCGCTTCAGTCCGGCCACCCGGACCATGAAGAACTCGTCCAGGTTGCTGGCGAAGATCGCGAGGAAGTTGGCCCGCTCCAGCAGGGGTGTGTTGGGGTCCTCGGCGAGTTCGAGCACCCGCTCGTTGAACGCGAGCCAGCTGCGCTCCCGGTCGAGGAACCGGCCCTGGGGCAGCTCGGCGCCGTCGGCGTGCGACTCCTCGTAGGCGTCGAGGTCGGCGTCGATGTCCGGTTCGAGATCGGAGACGGCTGCCGCGACCGTGTGAGGGCGGTGGGCTGCGATGGAGCCCACGGAGGGCTGCTGGTGCTGGACCTGTGCCTGGGTGTTCGGCTGGCTCATGGACCCATTCTTCCGCGCCGCGAGCATCACGGGCGCGTCGGACAGCGCGGGCGGGAGCGGAGGTGCCACATGAGTGCTCCCGTTTCCCTCGGGACCCTCGCGGGGCGGGGGAGGCTCGGGCACGGCGGGATTCATTGGCCGAGCTTCGCAAGCTCGTCTGAATCGACGGTTACGGAGACATGACGTGCGGGACACCGGGGGGCGGCCCGCGGGCGTCCACAGGGCCGGGAGCAGCCGTGTGCGTGCGGTCCGCGCGTCCATCCCCCCGTGGAAGGACGCGCGGACCGGGCTCAGGGGAGGCGGCGGTTCAGGACGAGGCAGGCGGTGGCCGTCGCGGCGGCGGTCACGGCCAGCAGGAGGCCGGTTTCCATGGACTGCAGCGGCCAGAAGTGCGACTCGGGGTGGAAGGTCGCGCGGGTGAGCGTCACGCCGTGCCGGGGGGTGTCGGCCCAGGCGACCTGGAACGCGGAGCGCGGCAGTTCGAGGCTGCCGGCCTCGGTGCGGGTCACGGCCGGCCAGAGGTCTTCGCGGTGCCGCTCCAGGACGCTGTGGACGAGCAGGGCGGCGGCGAGGGCCACACCCGTGGCGGGCAGGGCGCGGCGCCACACCAGTCCGGCGAGGGCGCCGAGGGCCAGGCCGGCCAGGGCGTAGGCCACGGCCACCGGGCCCGTCGACACGAACGCGTCCGGGTAGTACCAGTCGCCGACCAGGTCGGGATCGCCGTCCCCGCGCGCCCAGCGGTTCAGCAGGACGAGCGTGCCGGTGCCGGCGGTGAGCAGGGCGGCCGGGACGGCCAGTTTCACGGCCAGCCAGCGCAGGGGGCCGACCGACTGCGTCCAGGCCAGCCGGGCGGTGCCGCTCTCCAGTTCCCGGCCGACCAGGGCGCCGCCCGCCCAGGCGGCCACGGGGAACATCACCCAGGACAGGACGGTGGCCAGTACGGCGATGCCGTTCGCGTAGGTCTCGTCGGCGGTGATCGCCTCGACCGCAGCGCAGGAGGGGAGCCGGTCGGTCGGGGGCGTGGCGCAGGCGCTCATGCCGTCGCGGGCCTCGTCCCCGAGGGAATGCAGCCAGATCAGGGCGGCCGTCGCGGCGGCCAGAGCCGACAGCCACAGGACGAGGGCCGTGCGGTGGGTCCGGGCGACCGCCCGCAGCAGGCCGCCCCGGTGGCGGGCGGGGCGGGCGGCGGGGGTGGTCGCCGCGGTGAGGGCGGTCATACGGCGGCTCCCGTGCGGCGGCGCAGCAGGACGAAGGCGGTCGCGGCAGCCAGGGCGGCGACGGCGAGGAGGAGGCCGGTCTCCATGAGCTGGAGGGGCCAGAAGTGGGAGGCCGGGTGGTAGTCGGCGTAGTAGTGGGTGATGCCGTTCCTGGCGTCGCAGCCGGGCTCGCCCGAGCATGACGGGATCGGGACGCGGGCGCCGGAGGCGGTCAGGGCGCCGGTCTCGACGATCATGCTGTCGGAGCCGGCGGTGCCGTCCTCCAGGCCCCTCACCGCCGTCTTCACCGGCCACAGGTGCGGGCGCACCTCGTCGAGGACGTAGACGAGTGACACGACGGCCAGGACCGCGACGCCGAGGGCGGGCAGCGTCCGGCGCAGCAGCAGCCCGACCAGGACACCGATGGCCAGGGCGGCGAGGGCCTGGGCGGCGGCGATGGTGCCGTTGATCTCGAAGGTGCCGTCGTCGTACCACGCGCGCCAGCTCATGACGCCGAGCGGGGCGAGGTCCGACGACCACAGCATGCGATGCAGCAGCGTCAGCGTGAGCGTGCCCGCCATGAGCAGCAGGGCCGGAACCGCGAGCTTGGCGGCCAGCCAGCGCAGGGGGCCCACCGACTGGGTCCAGGCGAGCTGAGCGGTGCCGTTCTCCAGCTCGCGGCCGATGAGGGCGCCGGCCGCCCAGGCCCCGGTGAGCAGCGGGAGGAGCCTGATGAGGCCGATACCGACCGCTACGGCCGTCTGGTACCGGCTGTTCGCGGGGCCGGGGATGTCGCAGCCCAGGTTCGGGTGGGACAGGTCGCAGCCCGTGTCCGCGTACTCGGTCCAGGCGGCGTCCGCACCCGGGCCCATCGCCCACAGCAGCGCCCCGGCGGCCACCACCACCAGCCCCAGCCAGAACAGCAGCGCCGATTGGTGCAGCCGGAGCATGGCCAGGACCAGGCCGCGCGACGGCGAGGTGCGCCGGGGGACGGCTGGTGTCGTCAGGGTGTCGAGGGCGGTCATACGGCGGCCTCCCGTGCGTCGAGCAGCAGCGGCGGGGCATCGGGGGCGCGCAGGTGGGCGAGGACGACCTCCTCCAGGGACGGGCGGTCGCCGTGGAGTCCGTCGCCGAGGGGGCCCGCGGGCCGGACCAGGGCGGTCAGCTGGCGGCCGGTGGTGCGGGACTCGACGACCGTGTGCGGGTCGAGGGCGTCGCCCGCCCGGCCCGTGACCAGGGTGTGCGCGGCGAGCAGTTCGTCCAGGGGCCCGGCGAGCCGGACGCGGCCCGAGCCGAGCAGCAGCAGGTGGTCGCAGGAGCCCTCCAGCTCTGCGACGACGTGCGAGGACATGACAACCGTGGTGCCGTGGTCGGCGGCGTCGGCCATGAGCGTGGCCGTCAGCTGGTGCCGGGCGAGCGGGTCGAGATCGGCCATCGGCTCGTCCAGGAGCAGCAGTTCGGGGCGCTTGCCGAGGGCCAGGGCGAGGGCGACGCGGGTGCGCTGGCCGCCGGAGAGCGCCCGGATCTTCGTGCCGGGGTCGAGGTCGCCCTCCTCGACGATCCGCTCGGCGGTGCGGGCGTCCCAGCGGCGGGGGTTGAGGTCGCGGCCCAGCCGCAGGGTCCCGGCGATGGTGAGCTGGGGGTACAGGGGCTTGTTCTGGGCGACGTAGGCGAGGCGCTCGCGGGCCGCGGCCGGGGTCGTGCCGAGCACGGTGACGGTGCCCTCGGTGGGGCGCAGCAGCCCGGCCGCCAGGGCGAGCAGGGTGGACTTGCCGGCGCCGTTGGGGCCGGTGAGGGCGCAGACGCGGCCCGTGGGGAGCCGGAAGGCGCAGCCGTCCAGGGCCGGTGCGCGGCGTCGCCCGAACCTCCTGCCCAGGCCGGCCGCCTCGATGGCGGTGTCGGTCATGCGTCCCCCTTGAAGTCTGCGAAGTGCGCGTCGAGTACGGAAGTGAAGAGGGCGGCCACGTCCTCGCGCTCCAGACCGGCCTCGCGGGCCCGGGCCGCCCAGGCGTCCAGGTCGGCGCGGAGCGGGGAGTCGGCGGGGGCGGTGCTCAGGGACTTGCGGACGAACGTGCCCAGTCCGCGGCGGGCCTCGACGAGGCCTTCGCGTTCCAGTTCCCGGTAGGCCTTGAGGACCGTGTTCGGGTTGATGGCGGTGGCCTCCACGACCTCACGGGCCGTCGGGAGCTTGTCCCCCGGCTCCAACAGGCCGAGCCGCAGGGCCTGCTTGGTCTGCTGGACGATCTGGACGTAGGTGGCCACGCCGCTGCGCCGGTCGATGCGGTACTCGACCACTGCCGCACCACCCTTTCACTAATTGAGTAGTGAAAGGGTGGTGGAAGGGGGTCCGGAAAGTCAAGCGTGCTTTCGTGAACCGTTCGGTCCGGGTCGTCCGATGAGGAGACGTGAGCGATACGAGAAGCGACGGGGAGCTGCTGCGGGCCATGGCCGCGGACGCCGACCGGGGTGCCTTCGAGGAGCTGTACCGGCGCTACGCGCCGTGGCTCCGGGCCCGGTTGCGGGGTCGGTGCGCCGATCTCGGGGTCGTCGACGACGTGGTGCAGGAGACCTTCCTCGCGGTGTGGCGGGGCGCATCCCGTTACCGGCAGGAGGACCCCTCCGCGGACGCGGCCGGGTGGCTGTGGCGCATCGGGTCGCGGCGGCTGGTGGACGCGCTGCGGGGCGACGGGGCGCGAGGGCGGCTGCGGCAGGCCCTGGCACGGCTGCGGCACCGGGACGAGGCCTCGGCGGAGGAACGCGTGCTCGCGGGGGTGGAACACGGGGACCTCGCCGGGGCCCTGGTCCGGCTGTCGCCCGAGCTGCGGGCGGTGCTGCAGGCGACCGTCATCGACGGGCTGACCACCCGTGAGGCGGCCGTGCTGCTCGGGATACCGCCCGGGACGGTCAAGACACGGGCGATGCGGGCCCGGAAGCAGTTGCGGGAGGCGTTGGCATGAGCTGGCACGTGTCCGAAGAGGATCTGCGCGCCTACGCGCGAGGGGAGTTGGACGCGCCCGCGCTCTGGTCCGCCGACGCGCATCTGACCTCCTGCGCCCGGTGCCGCGCGGGACTGGCCGGGGTCAGTGATCCGGTCGCCCTCGACGCCGGGTGGGAACGGCTCGACGCCGCGCTGGACGCGCCCCGCACCGGGGTTCTGGAGCGGCTGCTCCTGCGGCTCGGGGTGGCCGGGCACACCGCGCGGCTGCTCGCGGCGACGCCGGTGCTGCGGCGGTCCTGGCTGGGGGCCGTCGTCGCCGTGCTGCTGCTGAGCGTGGCGGCCGCGCATTCCGTGCACGGAGGGGAGTTCCCCACGCTGTTCCTGGCCCTCGCGCCGCTGCTGCCGCTGGCCGGGGTGGGGTTGTCGTACGGGCCCGCGCTGGATCCGACGTACGAGATGGCCGTCGTCGCGCCGATGCACGGGTTCCGGCTGTTGATGGTCCGGACGGTGGCCGTACTGGCGGTCGTGCTCGGACTGAACGGGCTGGCCACCCTCGCGCTGCCCGCCTACGGGCTGCGGGCGCTGGCCTGGCTGCTGCCGGGGCTGGCGCTGACCGCGACCGGACTCGCGCTGACGCCCCGTCTCGGCCCCGTGCTCGCGCCGTCCCTGGTGGGCGGGGCGTGGGTCGGGCTGCTGCTGACCGCCGACGCACTGCGGACGGGGGCGGACGGGCCGCTCGCGCCGTTCACCGTGGCCGGGCAGTGCGTGGCGGCGGCGGTCGCCGCGCTCGCCGCCGGGCTGCTCTACCTGCACCGTGACCGATTCGACCTCTTCCAAGGACGTGCCGCATGACCCCGACCGTGTCCGCCTCCGGGCTGAGCCTGCGCTACGGCGGTACCCGGGCCCTCGACGACGTGTCGCTGCGGCTGACCGCCGGCGTCACCGGGCTGCTCGGGCCCAACGGCGCCGGCAAGACCACGCTGCTGCGGGTCCTCGCCACCGCCCTGCCCGCCGACCGGGGGGCCTTCACCGTGCTCGGGCACGATCCCGGCACCGCCCGCGGCCGGCAGGAAGTGCGGCGCAGGCTGGGCTATCTGCCCCAGACCCCGGGCTTCCACCCGGACTTCACCGCCTTCGAGTTCGTCGACTACGTGGCGATCCTCAAGGAGATGACCGACCGGGCCGCCCGGCACCGCGAGGTACGGCGGGTCCTCGACGAGGTCGGCCTGACGGAGGTGCGGGGCAAGCGGATCCGCAAGCTGTCCGGGGGCATGCGGCAGCGCGTGGCTCTGGGAGCAGCCCTCGTCGGAGACCCCGGGTTCCTGGTGCTCGACGAGCCGACCGTGGGGCTCGACCCCGAACAGCGCATGCGTTTCCGGGAGTTGATCGCCGAAGCCGGGCAGGGGCGGACGGTGCTGCTGTCCACCCACCAGACCGAGGACGTGGCGATGCTCTGCCACCGCGTGCTCGTCATGGCCGCAGGCCGGGTGCGCTTCGAGGGCACCCCGGCCGAGCTGACCGCACGGGCCGCCGGACGCGTGTGGAGCAGCACCGAGCGGCACCCCGGGGCGAAGGCGGGGTGGCGCACCGGGACCGGGACCTTCCGCAACGTGGGGGACCCGCCGCCCGGCGCCGAGCTGCTCGAACCCACCCTGGAGGACGGCTACCTCCTCACGCTCGACGGTGCCGGAGCGGAGGTGGCGGCATGACCGCGCTGACGACCGAGCCGGCCGTGTCCGCAACGCGTCAGGAGCCGGGCGGGCCCTGGAAGGCCGTGTTCGCCCTGGCCCTTTTCGAGTCCCGCCGGCTGCTCACCCGGGTTCCGGTGCTGATGGCCTTCGCCGTGTACATCGGCTGGACCGTGTGGCGCGGCGGCAAGGAGGGGGACGGCTTCCCGGCCCTCCAGGACGTCGACCGGGCCACCCAGGGCGCTCCCATGCTCATCGGCCTCGCGGTCCTGCTGTCCGTCAACCACGCCGCGGTCCGCTCCCAGCGGCACGGCACGGAACAGCTCCTCACGGTGCTGGTCCTCCCGCTCTGGCGCCGTACGGTCGCGCACGCCCTGTCGGTCGTGGCCGCGGCCCTGCTCACCGCCGTCTGCGTGGCCGCGCAGTTCGGCCGGGAGGCGCTGCGGCCCGGCGCGGTCGGGCACGGCTCGGTGGGCGAACTGCTCGTCGGCCCGCTGACCGTGCTGCTGTTCGGGCTGTTCGGGCTGCTCGTGGCAGGGCTGGTGCGGTCCGCTCTCGTCGCGCCGCTGCTGGTGGTGCTCCTGCTGTTCCTGTTCGTCTTCTTCTCGGGCTTGGGCTACGAAGCGAGGTGGCTGCTGCCGGCGGTCGAGGACGCCACCCCCAACACCCTGCCGTCGGACCTGCTGGGCCGGCCCGCCGCCTGGCACGCCCTGTACCTGACCGGGCTGGCGCTGACCCTCGGCCTGCTCGCCGTGCTCCTGGCCGGCGGCCGCAGGCCGGCCGTGTTCGCCGGCGTCGCCGGGGCGCTGGCCATGACACTGACCGGCGGGGTGGCCCAGTCGGCGGGCGACTCCCCCGAGCTGCTCCGGGCGCGCGAACGCGCCACCGTCCACCCGGAACAGGTGCAGTCCTGCGTCCGGCGGGACGGCTCCACGTACTGCGCGTTCCCCGAGTGGGGCCCGCGGGTGGCGGACTGGGCCGAAGTGGTGAACCGCGTCCGGTCACTGGCCGGGGGCGACGCCCACGAGCAGGACATCGTCGTACGCCAGCGGATCGAGGCGCGCTACGGCCTCGACGGCGACTCCGCGCTGACGCCGCTGGAGCGTCCGCACCAGGTGACGGTGGGCACCCGGTGGGGCGGCAACCGCGTCCCCGAGTTCTCGGCCGCCGTGGCCGGAGTGCTGATCGCCGGCGACGAGAAGGCCGCGACCTCGATCTGCGACGGCCGCATCATCCCCCTCATGTGGCTGGCCGTGGGCTGGGAGTCCGACCCACTCGACGCGCTGCGCCGCGTCCGCCTCAACGACACCCTCACCGGCTCCGACTCCGTGCTCCAGCCCACCGACGGGCTGTACATGACCGAGGCCCACACCGAGGTGCTGCGCGCGCTGCTCGACCTGCCCCGGGGTGAGGCCGGCGCCCGCGTGAAGGACCGGTGGGACGAGCTGACGGCACCGAAGGTCACCGCGGCCCGGGCCGCCGGGCTGCTCGGTCTGCCCGCACCCGAGGGGGACGACAAGTGCTCCTGATCCGGCACCTGGTGCTCCCCGTCCACCGGACGGTGCCATGGGGCCAGGTCGGCGCGGCCGGGGCCGTGGGACTGCTGCTCGCCGCGCTGACCCGGACCGGCGAGTCGGCGGAACGGCTCTCCCTGTACCTGCTGCGGGCCGCGATCCTCGTCTTCGCGCTGGGCCTGGCCTTCCTCCTGGACGACCCGGCCCGGCACACCACGGCCACCGTGCCGACCCGGCGCCCCGTCCGTCTCGCCCTGCGCGTCGCCCTGGCCGTCCCGGCCGCGGCGGCCTGGTGGTTGGTGGCACTGCTGCTCGTGCCGCCGGACGTACGGCCCCCGGTCGCGGACCTCACACTGGAGGCCGGGGCGGCCTTCGTCCTGGCGGTCGCGGGCGGGGCGGCCGTGGTGCGCTTCAGCGAACTGACCCGGCCGGGCCGGTCGGTGGCGGCAGGGCTGCTGACGACGTCGGTGCTCGCCATGCTGTTCTGGCCCGGCCGCTGGGCCCTGTTCGTGCCGGTGGAGGACGAGCGCTGGGGGGCGGCGCACGACCGGTGGGCCGTGCTGCTGGCCGTGGCGGTGATTCTGGGCGCGCTGTGCACCGTCGAACCTCTGCGGCGGCGGGTCCGGCCCTAGGTGTGCTGTCCGGGGACGTTGGTGACGCGGCAGGCAGGCACACCGCACGGTGGGGCAGAGGACCGCATCCGGCCGAACCGGCCGACGGCACCGGCCCGACCGACAACCGCAGGTTGTACGGCTACCCTGCCCGTCGTGGACCTCAAAGCGGTACGGGCCTTCGTCGCGATCGCCGACTCCGGGCAGTTCCAGCGGGCGGCCGTGGATCTGGGCCTCACCCAGCAGGCCGTCTCCAAGCGGATCGCCGCGCTGGAGAAGGACCTCGGGGTGCGGCTCCTGGTCCGTACGCCGCGCGGGGCGGAACCCACCATCGACGGGCAGGCCTTGCTGCCACACGCCCGCGCCCTGCTCGGGGCCGAGGAGCGGGCGGTGGCCGCCGTACGGCCCGGGGGGCGGGCCCTGCGGGTCGACGTCGTCGGCCGCCGGGCCGCCCCCGGCGGGCTGGTGCAGGACTTCCACCGGGCCCACCCGGAGATCCCGCTGGACGTCGTCACCCTCTTCGACGTGGACACGGCCGTGACCGCCCTGCGCGACGGGGCCGTCGACGCCACCTTCCGTGCCGTCACCATGCCCGGACACCCGCTCCCCGACGGCATCGCCGCCCTGCCGGTCCTCGACGAGCCGATGCACCTGTGCGTCGGCCCCGGCCACGCCTTCGCCCGGGCCCCCTGGGTGACGCCGGATCAGCTCGCCGGGCACCGCATCTGGATGCCGGGCAACGCGCCCGGCACCGAGTGGCACGCCTACTACGAGGCGCTCGCCGCCGAGTTCGGACCGGCCGTCGACACCATCGGCCCCCACTTCGGTCTCGAAGCGCTCCTCGACACCATCGCCGGATCCCCGGCCCTGGCGACCTTCCTCAGCGAACGGACCCCGCACGTCTGGCCCGTGGGCCACGACCTGCGGCTCGTCCCCCTGCGCGACCCCACCCCGGTCTACCCGCACTCCCTGCTCTGGCGCGCCGACAACCCGCACCCCGGTCTGACGGCACTGCGCGACCACCTGACGGCGACGCGCCCCCGACCGCCCGAGGGCGAGCTCTGGCGGCCGTCCTGGGCGGACCCGGCGCCTACCCGAGCCGCTTCTCCAGCAGGGTGAAGGACTTGGGCGGGCCGCCCGGCTGCGGCTTGCCCTCCTTGCGGCCCACGACCCGGTAACCGGCGTCGACGTAATAGGCGTTGAGCGGTGCGTTGCCCGCCAGGCAGTCCAGCCGCACCCGGGTCCGCCCCGCCTCGGCCACACGCCGTTCCGCGGCCGACAGCAGCAGCCGGCCCGTGCCGGGCGCGGCGGCGGCCCGGTCCACCATCAGCCGGTGCACATACCCGGCGACGGGCGGCTGCGCACCCCAGGCGTCCTCGTCCTCCCACCACAACTCCCAGGCCCCGACCGGACGCCCTCCGGCCTCCGCCAGCCAGACCTCGCCCCGCGTCATGATCCGGCGGAAGTGGTCCTCGTCCAGCTCCCCCGGCCGCCACTGCCCGGTGATGCCCCGGGACAGCATCCAGCGGGCGGCGTCGTCGCGGAGGCGGACCAGGGCGGCGAGGTCGGACTCGGCGGCGGGCCGGACCCGCGGCCCGGTCGTCGACGGCACGGCTCAGGTCTCCGTCCGGTACATCAGGTCCACCTCGTGCGTGGTGAACCCCAGCCGCTCGTACACCGACACCGCCGCCTTGTTGTCGGCGTCGACGTACAGCATCGCCGTCGGCAGCCCCTGCCCCGCGAGGTGCCGCAGTCCGATCGTGGTCAGGGACTTGCCGAGCCCGCCGCCCTGCGCGCCGGGACCGACGCCGAGGACGTACACCTCGCCCAGGCCCTCCTCGGCGTGCACCTTCGTCCAGTGGAAGCCGACGAGTTCGTCGCCGCGGAAGGCCAGGAAGAAGCCCGCCGGGTCGAACCACGGCTCGGCCTTGCGGTCGTCGAGGTCGCGCTGGGTGAGGGAGCCCTGCTCGGGATGGTGGGCGAAGGCGGCGGCGTTCACCGCGAGCCAGGCCGCGTCGTCCTGGCCGGGGACGAAGGTGCGGACCGTCACGCCCTCGGGGAGCACCGGCTCGGGCGCGTCGAAGCCGGTCAACGGCCGTCGCATCTGACGCAGTTCGCGGAACAGCGTCAGCCCGAGGACCTGCGCGAGATGCCGGGCGGCGGAGTGCCCGCCGTGCGCCCACACCCGCAGCCGCTTCCCCGACGCGGCCAGCAGCGCCGAGCCGAGGGCCCGCCCGTGCCCGTGCCCGCGGTGCCCCGGGTGCACCACCAGCTCGGCGGCCGGCGGCTCCACCAGGTCCGTGTCCTCCAGCTGCGCGTAGCCGACGAGTTCCCCGCCGGCCGTGAGCAGCAGATGCGACACGCCCTCCCGCTCCCCGCCGCGCAGTTGCAACCGGCCCTGTTCGGACACCGCCTGCTGCCCGTCGGTCCGGGCCGCCTCGTCGAGCAGCCCGAGTACGGCCTCGGTCTGCTCCGCGGAGAGCGCGGCAAGGGTCTCGATCGAGCGGGGGCGGCCTGGCCTTACGGTGTCGTCGCTGGTCATGCGTACGAGGGTACGGGGCACCACCGGCAAATCGGCGGCAAAGAAGCAACCCAGATGTAACCATGAAACACCTGTCGCGCTACGCGCGTTGACTCTAGGCTGCGCCGGACGACATCACTGTCCCAGCAGACCCACAGGGGGGCGTATGCCAGCCACTTCACCGGCGCACTCGGAGCGCCGCAGACGTCGTACGAACCGTTTCGTCGCTCTCGCCGCCGGTGTCGTCACCGTCGGCGCGCTGGCCGCCGCGGGGTTGCCCGGGTCGGCGACCGCCGGGGAGGAGCACCGCGGAGGCGGGTACTGGCCCGGCCGCTACCAGGACGTCCAGCTGCTGTCCTTCAACGACCTGCACGGCAACCTGGAGCCGCCGGCCGGCTCCTCCGGCCGGGTCACCGAGACGCAGCCCGACGGGACGACGAAGACCATCGACGCGGGTGGCGCCGAGTACCTCGCCACGCACCTGCGGCAGGCCCGCAAGGGCCAGAAGTACTCCATCACCGCGGCCGGCGGCGACATGGTCGGCGCCTCCCCGCTGATCTCCGGGCTCTTCCACGACGAGCCCACCATCGAGGCGCTGAACAAGCTCGACCTCGACGTCACGTCCGTCGGCAACCACGAGTTCGACGAGGGCGCCAAGGAGCTGGCCCGCCTGCAGAACGGCGGTTGCCACCCGAAGGACGGCTGTTACACGGACGCGCAGTTCCAGGGCGCCGACTTCCCCTACCTCGCGGCCAACGTCCTCGACGAGAAGACCGAGAAGCCGATCCTCAAGCCCTACTGGGTGTGGAAGAAGAACGGCGTCAAGGTCGGCTTCATCGGCGTGACTTTGGAGGGCACCCCGAACATCGTCTCCGCCGAGGGCGTCAAGGGCCTGTCCTTCAAGGACGAGGTCGAGACGATCAACAAGTACGCCAAGGTGCTCCAGAAGCAGGGCGTGAAGTCGATCGTCGCGCTCATCCACGAGGGTGGCTTCCCGGCGTCGACGTCGTACAACTACGACTGTGACGCCCCGGGTGCGGGCGACGGCATCTCCGGCCCGATCGTCGACATCGCCAAGAACGTCACGCCGCAGGTGGACGCGCTGGTCACCGGCCACACCCACAACGCGTACGTGTGCAGCATCGCCGACCCGGCGGGCAAGCCCCGCATGGTCACCTCGGCCGCGTCCTTCGGCCGCCTCTACACGGACACCACGCTGACGTACGACCGGAAGACCGGCGACATCGCCCGTACGGCGGTGAAGTCCGCGAACCGCGTGGTCACCCGGGACGTCCCCAAGGCGCCCGACATGACCGAGCTGATCGGCAAGTGGAACACGCTGGCCGCGCCCATCGGCAACAAGCCGATCGGTTGGATCTCCGGCGACATCGGCAACACCGGCACCGAGTCCCCGCTCGGCGACCTCATCGCCGACGCGCAGCTCGCCCACGGCAAGCAGCTCGACCCGGAGACCGACCTGGCGCTGATGAACCCGGGCGGGATCCGCGCGCCGCTGACCTACGCGGCCAAGGCCGGTGAGGGCGACGGCGTCGTCACCTACGCCGAGGGCTTCACGGTCCAGCCGTTCGCCAACACAGTGAACCTGCAGAACTTCACGGGCGCGCAGCTGATCCAGGCGCTCAAGGAGCAGGTGTCCGGCCCGAACGCGGCCGCGCCGAAGATCCTCCAGGTCTCGTCCGGTCTGACGTACACGCTGGACCTCACCAAGTCCGGTGCCGACCGGGTGGTCACGGACAGCATCAAGCTGAACGGTGCGGCCATCGACCCGGCGGCCACCTACCGCGTCGCGACGAACAGCTTCCTCGCGGGCGGCGGCGACGGCTTCCCGACCCTCGGGCAGGGCACGAACGACGTGGTCGGCAGCGACGACCTGACGGCCCTGGAGCAGTACCTGACGGCCAACTCCTCGGCGTCGAACCCGATCGCGCCGCCGAAGGCGGACCGGATCACGATCGTGAAGTAAGTCGCATACCCGGGATTCGAGTTGCGGGTGGGGGAGGTGCGCATGGTCGGATGGATCGATGCGTACCCCCCACCACCTAGATGCGCATCCCCGTCCGAACCCGTACGAGGAGCTCGCCGCCCTCGATGACGGGCCTCTGGAGGAGACCCCTCTGGAGGAGTTCCTCCCCGAGGAACGCGATGCGGGCGCCGAGGACGCCTGGGCCCCGCCGGACCATCGCCGCGGCGGCAAGCGGCGTCGGAAGAATCGTTTCGCTGGCTTGCCGCTCGCAGTGAAGGCGGTCGTCGGCCTGGTCGCCCTCGCCGCGTTCGCCGCCCTCGGCGACCGCTGGGCGGTGCTCTACGCCGAGCACCGCGCCGCGGACACCCTCAAGGACCGCCTCGACCTGGCCGCCGCGCCCGAGGTGGAGATCGGCGGCTTCCCCTTCCTCACCCAACTCGCCGACAAGCGGCTCGAGTCGGTGAAGGTGACCGTCCCGGATGTCGCCGCCGACCGCGTCTCGCTGGCGAAGGTGTCGGCCACGGCCCATGACGTGACGCTCGACGCGGACGGCCTGACGTCCGTGCGCGGCGCCGACGTCCCCCGCTTCGACGGGGACGTCCTGCTGTCCTTCGGGGACCTCAACCGCGAACTCGGCGCCTCCCAGGTGACGTTCACCGGCGAGGGCCGCGACCGGGTGCGGGCGCGCGGCACCCTGCCGGTCGCTGGGCACGACCTGAAGCTGCGAGCCGAGGCCCGGATCCGGCGGCAGGGGCAGCGGGGCATCGCCACGGAGATCGGCGGCATGCGCCTGGACATCGGGGACCTGGCGACCTACCGCCCCGGCAAGCGTGCCTCGGAAGGACTGCATTTGACGCCCAAGGCCTCCGCCGGCCTGGCCCGGGAGACCCGCAAGGCCAAGGCGTTGCTGTCGGTCCCGGCCATCGTGCAGCGCATGGGCGTGCCCGAGGCGACCGTACGGCAGGCCCTCGCCGACGACGGCGAGCTCGCCGAGCTGACCGGCTCCCCGCGCTTCGTCCGTCAGGCCGAGCGCCTGAACCTCATCGACCTCGCCCTGGACAACCCGCAGGTGCTCAGGAGCCTGGGCCTCGACCCCGATCTGCTGGGGGAGTTGTCGGGCCTGACCCGTCCGGTCCTGGCCGACCGGCTCGCCCTGGCCTTCGAACTGCCGAAGCCGGAGCAGGGGAGCGTGCAGCTGGAGGACGTCCGGGTGGAGGAGGACGGCATCCGGGTACGGCTGTCGGGCTCGGGGCTGAGGGTGGGCGGTTGAGACCTCCCCGGGTGACACTTTGTGTGCATTCTGTCGTCATGGGTCGGTGCGTGACTGCGACTGCGCCCGGGCTTGGGCTTGGGCTTGGGCCTGAGACTGACTGCGACTGAGGGCGATGCGCAGCACGTCGCCCAGGGACTCCACGGCCCGGGTCAACGCGAAACGCACGGCGCGTTCACCGGCCTTGGGGTCGCGCAGGACGGCCGTGGCGCCCGCGAGGACGGTTTCGGCGGATGCGAGCTGGGCGGCCTCGACGTCGTCGGCGAGCCGGGACAGCAGGCTGTCGGGGTCGTCGGTGGACAGGTAACAGGCTTTGCCGTCGGCACCGGTCCAGGGGAGGAGCCTCATGCGTGGATCTCCAGGGCGTGGAGGTAGGGGCGGACGAGGGGGGTGTCCATGTGGAGGGGCTCTACGGGCAGGGCTCGGGGGACGTGTACCGGCGGTGGCGACGCCCGCAGGGCCGGCCCGACCGCTCGATGACGCCCTCGGGCGGGGAGGAGGAGTCGTACGAGGGTGAGCAGGAGGGATTCGCAGAGTTGGGCGAGGCGTAGGCGCACGGAAGCGTCCCTTCTCAGGGCAGGGGGAGGCTGGGTGGGGAGCGGTGATCACCGTTCGTGCCCACATCGTCACTGCATCGCCGTACTCTGCGGAAGAGGCCAGGTGTTGCCTGGAGGCTCAGGCAACGGTGAGGGGTGACGTGGGCGAAGTGGTTGACGGGGGGCGGGTGGTCCTCGGGCGGACGCTGCGGTTCCTGCGGGAGCAGGCGGGAAAGTCGCTCGGGCAGTTGGCCGACGACACGGGGTACGACAAGAGCTACCTGAGCCGTCTGGAGTCCGGGGAGCGGTTGTCCAAGCTGGCGGTCATGGAGGACTTGGACAGCTACTACGGGTGCGGTGACCTGCTGGTTCGCGAGTGGCGGGACGCGCGCAGGGAGGTCATCAAGGACAAGTACAAGGCGTTCATGGACCTTGAGGCGACGGCGCAGATCATGTGGATGTTCCAGCTGCGCGTGCCGGGTCTGCTGCAAACCGAGGACTACGCCCGAGCGGTGTTGTCAGGGTTGTCTGGCGCCCAGACAACGGCAGGCAACAGTGAGGACGTCGAGGAACAGGTGGCTGCGCGGATGGGGCGGCAGGAGCTGCTTTACCGTGAGTCGGCGCCGGACGTACGCGTCATCCTGGATGAGGTGGCTCTTCGGCGGACCGTTCCTGAAGCGAAGGTTTGGGCCGAGCAGTTGTCGCACCTCCTGGACGCGGCCGAGCTGCCGAACGTCGCAATCCAGGTCTTGCCCTTCGCGGCTGGAGTGCACGACCTGATGGACAGCCATCTCTGGCTGTTCTGGCAGCGTGCCGGTGATCCACTCGCCTGGACAGAGGGCAACGGATTCGGCGAGTTGATCACGGAGGCGCACAAGGTCCTGCGCTTCCGTTTGTCCTACGATCGCGTCAGGGACGCGGCGCTGACTCCCGTGGAGTCGACGGCGTTCATCAAGCGCCTTCTAGAGGAGTGCAGAGAATGAACCGAGCCCCTGACCTCAGCACCGCCGTGTGGCGCAAGTCGTCCTACAGCGACGGGGGCGGCACCAACTGCCTCGAGATCGCCGACAACTGCCCCGGCATCGTCCCGGTCCGTGACAGTAAACAGTCCGGCGGTCCGATACTCGTGTTCGGCGGCAGTCCCTGGGCGTCGTTCCTCACGTACGTCAAGAAGTAGCTGTCGGGGCCGCCCGCTTCCGGGCAGGGTCGCTCGCCGCCGGGATCAGGGCGAGGTGGGAGGGGTCTCCGGGGGAGGCGTCGAGGCTCCCGGGAGGCGTACCGTCGCCACCGTGCCGCCGCCCTCTGCCGGGGAGAGCGACACCTCGCCGCCCGCCTGCTGCACCGTGCGGGCCACGATCGACAGGCCCAGGCCCGAACCCGGGAGGGCTCGGGCGCTCGGGGAGCGCCAGAAGCGGTCGAAGACGTGGGGGAGTTCGTCGGCGGGGATGCCCGGGCCGTGGTCGCGGACCGTGAGGGTGCCCGAGGTGAGGCGTACGTCGATCGTGCCGCCCTCCGGGCTGAACTTCACCGCGTTGTCCAGGATGTTGACCACCGCCCGTTCCAGGGCGGAGGGTTCCGCGCGGACGAACCAGGGCTCGATGTGTGCGGTGATGGTCAGCTCCGGGCCGCGTAGCCGGGCCCGCCGCAGTGCCGACTCGACCGTGTTCTGCCAGGCGACGATCTGGGTCCGGCCCCCGTGCTGGCCCGTGTCGGGGCGGGACAGTTCCTGGAGGTCGCCGATGAGCGCGGCCAGTTCCGTCATCTGTGCCTTCACCGAAGCGAGCAGCGCCTTGCGGTCCGCCTCGGGGAGGGGCCGGCCCGTCTCCTCGCTGCGGGTGAGGAGTTCGATGTTGGTGCGCAGGGACGTGAGGGGCGTGCGTAGTTCGTGGCCCGCGTCCGCGATGAGCTGCTGTTGCAGTTCCTGGGAGCTGGCCAGTGCCGACGTCATCGAGTTGAAGGACCGGGACAGACGGGCGATCTCGTCCTCGCTGTCGTCCTCCACGGGGATGCGGATGTTCAGGTCCTCCGTGCGGGCCACGTGCTCGACGGCCTCGGTGAGCTTGTCGACGGGGCGCAGCCCGGCCCGGGCGACGGCCAGGCCGGCGGCTCCGGCGCCGATGACCCCCACGCCGGAGACCAGCAGGAGGATCAGAGCCAGCTCGTTGAGCGTGGACTGGGTTCCCTTCAGCGGCAGCGCGATGACGAGGGAGTAGTCGGCGGCGACACCCTGCGTCAGGGGCCCGTCCTTGACGACGACCGCCGTGGTCAGCACCCGCAGCTTGTTGCCGTCGTCGTCCGTGCCGTCGCGGATGTGGGCCTTGTTGGGGTCGGGGTTCCTGGCCACGGCCTTGTCGTCGCCGCCGACCTGGACCTGGGCGGTGGAGCTCGGGAAGAGGCACACCTTGCCGTCGACCCGGACCAGCTGCCCATAGCTCTTGGGCCGCGACCCCATGCCCAGGGAGTCGGACGGCGTCTGGCGGCAGCTGTCCGTCAGGCCCTGGACCTCCTCCGAACGCAGCGGCCCGACCGACGACTTCAGGTCCTCGTCGATCTCGTCGTACAGCTTCCCCTGCACGATGAACCAGCAGGTCACCGAGACCGCCGCCACGGCGAACGCCACCGCCGCCGCCACGAGCAGCGCCAGCCGGGAGCGGATCGGCAGGGAGCGGAACCGCCGTACGACCGTCCGGGGACTCACTCCGCGCCGCCCTGCCGCAACACGTAACCGACGCCCCGGACCGTGTGGACCAGGCGCGGCTCGCCGCCCGCCTCGGTCTTGCGGCGCAGGTACATCACGTAGACGTCGAGGGAGTTCGACGACGGTTCGAAGTCGAAGCCCCAGACCGCCTTGAGGATCTGCTCCCGGGTGAGGACCTGGCGCGGGTGCGCCAGGAACATCTCCAGGAGCGTGAACTCCGTCCGGGTCAGCTCCACCTGGCGCCCGCCCCGGGTGACCTCCCGCGTGGAGAGGTCCATGCGCAGGTCGGCGAAGGTGAGCGCGTCCTCGTCGGCCGGGCCGGCCGCGCCCACGGCGGCCGCGTAGGAGCTGCGGCGCAGCAGGGCGCGGATGCGGGCGAAGAGTTCGTCCAGCTCGAAGGGCTTGACCAGGTAGTCGTCGGCGCCCGCGTCGAGGCCGGTGACCCGGTCGCCGACCGTGTCGCGGGCCGTGAGCATGAGGATCGGCGTGGTGTCGCCGGTGGCCCGGATGCGGCGCGCCGCCGTCAGGCCGTCCATGCGCGGCATCTGGATGTCGAGGACCACGAGGTCGGGCCGGTAGGCCGCCGCCTTGTCCAGGGCGTCCGCGCCGTCGACGGCGACCTCGGTCCCGTACCCCTCGAACGCGAGGCTGCGCTGGAGCGCTTCGCGTACGGCCGGCTCGTCGTCGACGATCAGGATGCGCTGCGGGTCACGGTCGCCGTCTGCGGGGCTCATGGGTCGGGGTCCTCGGGGGTGAAGGGGGACGGGGGTGCTGCTGCTCTGACGCTCTCAGCGTCGCACGCCGACGGGCGGGGGCGGGTGGAATGGAACGCCGGCCCGGTGGCGGGCTCTGCCGGGAGGACGGCCTCAGTCGGTCGCCCCCGCGCGCAGCTTCGCGAGATCGGCCTTGACGGTGTTGATCGGGATCGCGAAGCCCAGGCCGACGCTGCCCGCGTCGGAGGACGAGGAGGCCTGGCTCGTCGGCGAGTACATCGCGGAGTTGATGCCGATGATGTTGCCGTTCATGTCGATGAGCGCGCCGCCGGAGTTGCCCGGGTTGAGGGACGCGTCGGTCTGCAGCGCCTTGTACGTCGTCGTGTCCGAGCCGGTGTCGCCGTTGAACTGGCGTCCGCCGAACTCGAACGGCCACTGGCCGCCCTGCCCCTGGCCCTGCCCCCACTGCTGCCGGCCCTGGTCCTGGCCCCCCTCGGTCGGGACGGTGACGTCCCGGTCGAGGGCCGAGACGATGCCGCTGGTGACCGTGCCGGACAGCCCCTCGGGGGAGCCGATCGCCACGACCTGGTCGCCGACCTGGAGCCCGGCCGAGTCGCCGAGCGTGGCCGCCTTCAGACCGGAGGCGCTCTCCAGCTTGATCAGCGCCAGGTCCTTCTTGCTGTCGGTGCCGACGACCTTCGCGGTGTACGACTTGCCGTCGCTGGTGGTCGCCTTGATCTGCGAGGCGCCGGCGATGACGTGGTTGTTGGTGACGATCTCGCCGCCGCTGGTGATGATCACGCCGGAGCCGGTGGAGGACCCGGCGTTGGAGTCGGCGCTGATCTCCACGATGCTCGGGCTGACCGCCTTGGCGACCCCGGCGACCGTGCCCTTCTGGCTGGAGGGGACCACGTTGGTGCTGGTGGAGCTGGAGGCGACGGTGTCGTTGCCGGTCAGTTCCTGGATGCCGTAGGCGGTGCCGCCGCCTATCGCCGCCGCGACGATCGCCACGGCGGCGATCAGGGCGACGGGGCCGCGGTTGCGCTTGGTCTGATGCGGAGCATGCGCCGGGGCGTACGCCGGCGGGGGCGGCCACTCGGGGTTCACCGGGGCCTGCTGCTGACCCTCGTAAGGGTTCTCGTACTCGCCACTGCGGTGGAAGCTCTCGGTCATGGGACCGAGCTTGTCGCCCGACCATGAGAGGTTCCTGAGTGCTCCCTGAGAAGCCCGACAGAACCTCGTATGCCCGATATAAGGACGCCCCGCCGCCCTGACGGCAGAGGTGCCCGCCGGGAGTTACGCGCAGCCGCAGGACTGCCGGGTGACCAGCCGCGACGGGAACACCTTCAGCCGCTCCCGCCGGGCCCCGGCGACCCGGAGCCCGTCGTCGAGGACGAGGTCGACCGCCGCCCGGGCCATCGCGGAACGGTCGGACGCGACCGTGGTCAGGGGCGGGTCCGCGAGGGCCGCCTCCTTGATGTCGTCGAAGCCGGCCACCGCCAGCTCGCCGGGGACGTCGATCCGCAGTTCGCGCGCCGCGCGCAGCAGGCCGATCGCCTGGTCGTCGGTGGAGCAGAAGATCGCCGGCGGGCGCTCGGGGCCGGAGAGGATCTTCAGGGCGGCCTGGTAGGCGTCGTAGCGGTTGTAGAGGGCCTCGAAGAGGCGGCCCTCCGTGGAGATCCCGGCGTCGTCCATCGCGCGGCGCCAGCCCTCGACGTGGTCGGAGACCGGGTCGCCGACCGCTGGCGTCTCGGCTATGCCGCCCATACAGGCGACGTACTCGTAGCCGTGCTCCAGCAGGTGCCGGACGGCGAGCTCGGCGCCGCCCAGGTCGTCGGTGGTGACGGCGACGTCGTCGATGGCCTCGGGCCGTTCGTGCAGCAGTACGACGCGGGCGTCCCAGGCCTCGATCTCGGCGGCGGCCAGGTCGTTGAGCGCGTGGCTGACGAGGATCAGGCCGGAGACCCGCATGCCCAGGAAGGCCCGCAGGTAGTGGACCTCGCGCTCGCCCACGTAGTCGGTGTTGCCGACGAGGACCATCTTCCCGCGCTCGGAGGCGGCCTGCTCGACCGCGTGCGCCATCTCCCCGAAGAAGGGCTGGCGGGCGTCCGGGATGATCAGGCCTATGAGGTCCGTGCGCCGGGAGGCCATCGCCTGGGCCACCCGGTCGGGCCGGTACCCCAGTTCCTTGATCGCGGCGAGGACACGCTCGCGCGTGGCCGGGGCGACCGGCCGGGGTCCGTTGTTGATGACATAGCTGACCACGGCAGTGGAAGTCCCTGCCAGCCGCGCCACGTCATCCCGAGTCACCTTGGCCACGCGCGGAGTCTACGCGGATATACCGGCTGTGGGCAGGGCGTAAAGGAGCTTCCGTACGATATCCCGACCGCCGTCCGGGGCACCCTGTGCGGGGAGCGATGCCCAGGTCGGCGGCGCAATACGGCTCTTTACGCCTTGGCGTGGGCGTCGGCGGCGTCCGGGGCGGTCGACTTGTCCGCGGTGTCCTGCTTTGCCTTGGCCGCCTTGGCCTTCGCCTCCTCGGCGACGCGCTCCGGCTTCTCCGGCGTAACAAATCGATAACCGACGTTCCGGACGGTGCCGATCAGCGACTCGTGCTCCGGGCCGAGCTTGGCGCGCAGCCGCCGTACGTGCACGTCGACCGTGCGCGTACCGCCGAAGTAGTCGTAGCCCCAGACCTCCTGGAGCAGCTGGGCGCGGGTGAAGACCCGCCCGGGGTGTTGCGCGAGGTACTTCAGGAGCTCGAACTCCTTGAAGGTGAGGTCGAGGACACGGCCCTTGAGTTTCGCCGAGTACGTCGCCTCGTCCACGGACAGGTCGCCGTTGCGGATCTCCATGGGGGAGTCGTCGCTGACGATCTGCTGCCGTCCCATGGCCAGCCGCAGCCGGGCCTCGACCTCGGCCGGGCCCGCGGTGTCCAGCAGGACGTCGTCGATGCCCCAGTCGGCGGTGACGGCGGCGAGGCCGCCCTCGGTGACGACCAGGACGAGGGGGCAGCCCGGTCCGGTGGAGCGCAGCAGCTGACAGAGGCTGCGGACCTGGGGCAGGTCACGGCGGCCGTCGACGAGGATGACGTCGGCGCCGGGGGTGTCGACGAGGGCGGGGCCCTCCGCGGGTGCTACACGCACGTTGTGCAGGAGCAGGCCGAGGGCGGGGAGCACCTCCGTCGACGGCTGGAGGGCGTTGGTCAGGAGCAGCAGAGAACTCATACGTCTGGTTCCTCCTCGGTCCCTGCGAGGACGTTTGTTGGCACAGCACCGCTCTGCGATCCCGAAGGCCCGTACACCTGCGGTTTCCCGCGTCGTATACAACGCTTCCGAAAGCACAAAAGGACCCGGGGGCTACGTTGCCCGAGTCCTCTGCCCAGCAGAATAGCCCACATGAGCTCTGGTCCGGCAGGTCATGTGGCGCGTTCCACCGATCGTCCGCATGCCGAGACGAGCGGGGGGAAGCCCGTGCGGGTGCCTTCGCGGGTGTTTCTGCGGACGTCGGACGGGGTGGCGATCGACGCCCTGTACGAGCCGGGAGCGGCCGTGCACGCCACCCCGGGGACATCTTCCGCTCATCCCGTGTTCGTCGTCGCCCACGGATTCACCGGTGCGGTGGACCGCCCGCACGTACGTCGGATCGCGCGGGTGTTCGCCCGCTACGGGGGTGTGGTCACCTTCTCCTTCCGCGGGCACGGGACGTCCGGCGGGCACTCCACGGTCGGCGACCGGGAGGTGCTCGACCTGGCGGCGGCGGTGGCCTGGGCGCGCGACCGCGGGCACGGGCCAGTGGTGACCGTGGGCTTCTCGATGGGCGGCTCGGTGGTGCTCCGGCACGCGGCGCTCCACCCGGGGCAGACCGACGCGGTGGTGTCCGTCAGCTCGCCGGCCCGCTGGTACTACCGGGGGACCGCGCCCATGCGGCGGCTGCACTGGCTGGTGACCCGGCCCGCGGGGCGGATCGTGGGCCGGTACGGCTTCCGTACGCGCATCCACCACCGGGACTGGAACCCGGTTCCCCTCTCGCCGGTGGAGGCGGTACGGAGGATCGCCCCGACCCCGCTGCTGATCGTGCACGGCGACGCCGACGGCTACTTCCCCGTCGATCATCCGCGGATGCTCGCCGCTGCCGCCGGTGACCAGGCCGAACTGTGGCTGGAGCCGGGCATGGGACACGCCGAGCACGCGGCGGGCGAGGAACTGCTGGCCCGGATCGGGGAGTGGGGCGTCGCCCGGGCGGGCTAGCCTGACGGGGTTCACCGTCGCATTGATTGAGGAAGCAGATGCCAAAGGTCACGGTGCGCTACTGGGCCGCCGCCAAGGCCGCGGCCGGGGTGGCCGAGGAGCCGTACGAGGCGGTCACGCTCGCCGAGGCGCTCGACGGGGCGCGCGAGCGGCACCCCGGTGAACTCGAGCGCGTCCTGCGCCGGTGCTCGTTCCTCGTGGACGGTGACCCGGTGGGCACCCGCGGACATGAGACGGTACGGCTGGCCGACGGCGGCACGGTCGAGGTGCTCCCGCCGTTCGCAGGAGGGTGAAGATGACCGACCAGCCGAACCAGCCCCACCAGCCCCACCAGCCGTACGACGGCTACGACCCGTACGGGCAGCAGCCGCAGGCGTGGCCCGGGCAGGGGCCCCAGGGGTACGAGGACCCGCACGCCGCCCAGCAGTACACGCAGCAGTGGCAGGGGCAGACCTGGGAGACGCAGAACCACCAGGCGGTGTCCGCGCAGCCGCCGGACCCGGAGACGGCGATCCTGACGCCCCAGTCGCCCCGATCACCCCGGCCGACCCGGTCGCCCCAGAACGCCGGGGCGCCGCAGCCCCCGCAGGCTCCGGCTTCACCCGGTGCCGCCGGCACCTCCGCCCCCGGCTACGGTCCCGCCACCGTCGGTGGCAACACGCGTGTCACGGACGCGCAGCGGGCCCGGGCGGAGGGGCGCTCCCCGATCATCGAGCCCGGCATGCAGCCGGCCGCCCTGACGGCGCTGCTCGGGCTGCTGCTGGCCGGTGCCGCGGTGGTCGGGACGTACGCGCTGCTCGTGCCGCTGGTCGTCCTCCAGGCCGTCACGGCGGCGGGCTGGTTCCGGCTGAACGGCATGTGGCCCGCCCGGCAGGGCATCGCGCTGGGCTTCGCGGGCGCGCTGGCCGCCGACGCGGCGCTGCTGGCCTCGGGCCGCTCCCCGTCGGCCATCCTGGGCACGCTGGGGGTGTGGGTGCTGCTGGCGCTGGTGCTGCAACTGCGCTCGCACGCCGACCCGGACGAGCGGATGTACGGGCTGATGGCGACGGTCGCCGCCTCGGCGCTGGCGATCGTGGCCGGCGGGTACCTCGCGGCCGAGACGGACGCGGTGACCGTGGGTGCGGTCGGCGTGGCGGTGGCCGTCCTGGCCCGGGCCCTGCCGCTGCCGACCCCGGCCTCGGTGGTGGCGTCCGTGCTCGCCGCGGCGGGCGCGGGCATCGCGGCCGGGTCGGCCACGGGCCTCGGCACGCCGGGGGCCCTCCTCGGGGCGGGTGCCGCCGCCTGCGCCCTGATCGGCCACCGCGTGGCGAGCTACGACTACCCCTCCCGCTTCGTCCACTTCACGGCGGGCGTCGCCCTGCCGCTGGCCGCGGCGGCCCCGGCGGTGTACGTCCTGGGCCGGGCGCTGGGGTAGCCCGCAGGCGCGGAGGACCGCAGGTGCGGAGGCCCGGATGCCCGGGCTTCCGCCCTGTCACAGGTGATCAACAATTCCGCGGTTCCCCTTCCGCTCGGCGTTACCCTCGCGCAAGGGACGGCCACCGGGTCGTCGAAGCACCGGACCGGTGGGGGACACACCGCATGCGCGCACTGCGAATACTGCTGATCTTCGTCGTGATCCTGGGTGGGCTGTTCGTGATCGCCGACCGCATCGCGGTGAACTTCGCCGAGGACGAGGCCGCCGACCGGCTGAAGACGACGGAGAACCTGTCGTCCACCCCCGACGTGTCGATCAAGGGCTTTCCGTTCCTCACCCAGGTCGCCGGCGGCTCCCTGGACGACGTCGAGGTCGGCATCAAGGACTACGAGGCCGCCGCGGGCGACGCCGGCCGGAAGATCCGCATCGACGACCTCCAGGCCGACATGAAGGGCGTCGAGTTCTCCGGCGACTACAGCTCCGCCACCGCCACCAGCGCGACCGGCACCGCGACCATCGCCTACGACGAGTTGCTGAAGACGGCGAAGTCCGAACCCACGCAGGTCGCCCCGGGCGTCACCGCCAACGTCGTGGGCCTGTCCGACGGCGGCAACGGCAAGATCAAGGTCACCGTCGAGGCCACGGTCCTCGGCACCAAGCTCCCCGAGCCGGTCTCCGTGCTCAGCTCGGTGAAGGTGGAGAACGGCACCGTGCGTGTGCACGCCGACGGCCTGCCCAGGTTCGGCGGCGTCGACATCGCCGAGAACCGCGTACGGGCGATCACCGACTTCCAGCAGAAGATCGACGGTCTGCCCGGCGGCATCGAGCTGGACACGGTCCAGGCCGCTCCGGACGGCGTCGAGATCACGGTGAAGGGTTCCGACGTCCGGCTGGCCGGGTAGGCAGGAGCACGGCGGGTCGAAGATCTCCGGCGACGGCCGTCCGGCTGCGGCTCGCCGGTGACGGTTCTCCCGTGGCGGCCCTTCCGTGGCCGCCCGGCCGGGGCTGTCCTACCAGCGCTGTCCGGTGGGCGAGACGGTGATGTCCGCAGCGTAGATGTGGCGGTGCACGCAATCGGCCGGAGGGTGTGCGGTGACCGGCCCGGCAGCCTCTCTATCCCATATGGCGGATTGTCGCGTCTCAGTATGCGACACACCGGTGACACGCCTGCCAAACCGTCCCTACGATCGACCGTATGAAGCGACAGGCGGACCTCACGAAGCGGCGGGCAGTAGACCTGTGCCGCGTCGCCGCCATGCTCTGTCGCACCTTCTGAGCGATCGCGTCGGCAGTCGCGCCGGCGCGCGCATCCCCGCAGCCCCGCATCACGGGCACTCGTGCGCCGCCCTGCCTCAAGGGCGCGCCCTGCAGACCTCGCACGCCCCGCCGTAACTGCCCCGGAGGAGAAGAAGCATGAGCCGCAACGACGTCCTGGTTGACGCCGACTGGCTCCAGGAGCACCTGGACGACCCGACCATCGCCATCGTCGAGGTGGACGAGGACACGTCCGCCTACGAGAAGAACCACATCCGCAACGCCATCCGGATCGACTGGACGCAGGACCTCCAGGACCCGGTCCGCCGTGACTTCGTCGACCAGGAGGGCTTCGAGAAGCTCCTGTCCGACAAGGGCATCGGCAACGACCACACCGTGGTCCTCTACGGCGGCAACAACAACTGGTTCGCCTCGTACGCCTACTGGTACTTCAAGCTGTACGGCCACGAGAGCGTCAAGCTCCTCGACGGCGGCCGCAAGAAGTGGGAGCTCGACGCCCGCGAGCTGGTCGGCGGTGACGAGGTGCCCGAGCGCCCGAAGACGGACTACAAGGCCAAGGCCCAGGACACCTCCATCCGTGCCTTCCGCGACGACGTCGTCGCCGCCATCGGCTCGCAGAACCTCGTCGACGTGCGGTCGCCCGACGAGTTCTCCGGCAAGCTGCTCGCCCCGGCCCACCTGCCGCAGGAGCAGTCCCAGCGCCCCGGCCACGTGCCGAGCGCCCGCAACATCCCGTGGTCCAAGAACGCCAACGACGACGGCACCTTCAAGTCGGACGAGGAGCTCAAGGCCCTCTACGAGGAGGAGAGCGTCGACCTGGCGAAGGACACCATCGCCTACTGCCGCATCGGTGAGCGCTCCGCGCTCACCTGGTTCGTGCTGCACGAGCTCCTCGGCGTGCAGAACGTCAAGAACTACGACGGCTCCTGGACCGAGTACGGCTCCCTCGTGGGCGTGCCGATCGAGCTCGGCGCCAACAAGTAAGCAACCCCCACCGACCTTTCCAGACTTCAGGAGTACGACATGTGCGGTGCGAAGGCCGGCGGCCCCGACGCCTCGACGATCAAGCCCGGTGAGACCACCATCCAGGGTCAGGTGACCAAGGACGGCGAGCCCGTGGTGGGCTACGTCCGTCTGCTGGACTCGACCGGCGAGTTCACGGCCGAGGTGCCGACCTCGGCGACCGGACAGTTCCGCTTCTACGCGGCCGAGGGCACCTGGACCGTCCGTGCCCTCGTGCCCGGCGCCACCGCCGACCGCACGGTCGTCGCCCAGCAGGGCGGCCTGGCGGAGGTCGCGATCGCCGTCTGACGGCGACCGGATGGCGAAGGGCCGCACCCCTCGGGTTGGACACCTGGGGTGCGGCCCTTCGGCCTGCCCGGACCTACGCTGGACGTATGTACGCACGGCGGCGTCACACGTACTTCGCGATGATGGGCCTCTGCATCGGCCTCTTCGTGCTGGCCTGGGGTGTCGTGCGGCTGTGGTCCGTTCCCGTCGCCGTCGGTATGTGCGTGGTCGCCATGGTCATCCCGCCCGTGGCGGCCATGGTCGCGAACCGGCGCGGCCCCGAGGACCGGTGGTGGGACGACCCCTCCGGGGACCCCCAGTCCGACGAGTGGTGGGACGAGCTGGACGGCAAGAAGCGCCCGCACTGAACGGCGTCTTCCCGCCCGCCCGGGGTATCCCGGCCCCATGAGACTGACAGCGGCGGTGCTGGACGCCCCGGACGCCCGGGAGCTCGCGGACTTCTACCTGCGGCTGCTGCCGGGCTGGGAGGTCCGGCCGGGCGAGGACGGCCCCGACTGGGTGCACATCCGGCCCCCGGACGGCGGCACGGGGCTGTCCTTCCAGACCGAGCCCGCGTACGGGCCGCCCGTCTGGCCGAGCGGTCCGGGCCGGCAGCAGATGATGATCCACCTCGACCTAGAGGTCGACGACCTGGAGCGGGAGACCGCCCGGGCCGTCGCCGAGGGCGCTCGGCTCGCGCCGTTCCAGCCGCAGGACCACGTCCGGGTGCTGCTGGACCCGGCAGGGCACCCGTTCTGCCTGTACACGGAGTCTCAGTAGACGAGCGCCTGCGTCTCGTCCGCCGTCGCCTCCTGGACGAAGACCTGCGCGCCCGCGATGCGCACGCCCTTGATGACGTCCTGCTCCGTGATGTCGCGGCGGGCCGCGCACTGCGTGCACAGGGTGACCCGGCCGCCCGCGAGGAGGGAGTCCAGCAGGTCGGGCAGGGGAGCCGCGTGCGGCAGCTCGAACTCGGCGGCCCGGCCCGGCAGGGCGAACCAGGCGGACTCGCCGGTCAGCCACAGGGAGACGTCGACGCCGCTGGCGACGGCCACCGCCGCCACCGTGAACGCCTGGGAGCACCGCTCGGGGGCGTCGGCCCCCGCCGTCACCTTGATCACCAGCTTCTTCGCCATAGCCGGAAGCCTAGTCCGGAATCGAAGTGCCGAAGGGGCCCGCGTAAGCTGGCCTCCGGCCCTGTGCACCCATTCGCACCCCGCTCAAGGAGCACCTCGTGGAGATCTTCTTCGAAATCCTGTTGGTCCTGGTCGCCGTCGGCGTCCTCGCCTTCGCCGGACTGACCGTGAAGAAGCTGTACCAGGGCCAGCGCTGACCCACGTCTAGGAAGTTCCCATGATCGAGATCCCGTCCGACCTCCACAAGGACCTCGTCCCGCTCGCCTTCCTGCTCGGCAACTGGGCGGGCGCCGGCGTGCACGACTTCCCCGGCTCCGAGAAGTGCAACTTCGGGCAGGAGGTCACCTTCACCCACGACGGCCGGGACTTCCTGGAGTACCAGTCCCACAGCTGGGTCCTGGACAAGGACGGCAACAAGGTCCGCCCCCTGGAGTCCGAGCACGGCTACTGGCGGATCGACGCCGACCGCAAGGTCGAGGTGACGATGACCCGCGACGACGGCGTCATCGAGATCTGGTACGGCGAGCTGGCCGACAAGAAGCCGCAGATCGACCTCGTCACGGACGCGGTGGCCCGCACGGCCGCCTCGCAGCCCTACACCGGCGGCAAGCGCCTGTACGGCTACGTCAAGAGCGACCTGATGTGGGTCGGCGAGAAGCAGACCCCCGAGGTCGAGCTGCGCCCCTACATGTCCGCCCACCTGAAGAAGGTCGTCACCCCGGAGGAGGTCGAGCGCTGGGCCAAGGCCCTGCCCGACGACATGCCGGACGACGGCATCGCCTTCTTCAAGTAGTCCTAGACTCTTGGGTGTGGTGAGCACCGACTGGAAGAGCGATCTGCGGCAGCGCGGCTACCGGCTGACCCCGCAGCGGCAACTCGTGCTCGAAGCCGTGGACACCCTTGAGCACGCGACCCCCGACGACATCCTCGTGGAAGTGAGGAAGACGGCGTCGGGGGTCAACATTTCGACGGTGTACCGGACGCTGGAGCTCCTGGAGGAGCTCGGTCTGGTCAGTCACGCGCATCTGGGGCACGGGGCGCCGACCTACCACCTCGCGGACCGGCACCACCACATCCACCTGGTGTGCCGGGACTGCCAGAACGTGATCGAGGCGGACGTCTCGGTGGCCGCCGAGTTCACGGCCAAGCTGCGCGAGACCTTCGGCTTCGACACCGACCTGAAGCACTTCGCGATCTTCGGCCGGTGCGAGGACTGCACGCTCAAGGCTTCAACTACCGAGTCGTAGGCTTACCTGTATGAAGAGCCCCCTGCTGACCCTGCCCGGCGCCGTCCCCGCCGAGGGCGTGGACGAAGGTGTCGCCGCCCACTACGGCGACCTGTTCCGTGAGCAGCGTGCCCTGGCCGACGGCACCGGATTCGTGGACCTCTCGCACCGCGGGGTCGTCGCCGTCACCGGCGAGGACCGGCTGGCCTGGCTGCACCTGCTGCTCACCCAGCACGTCAGCGACCTCCCGGCGGGCCGGGCGACCGAGGCGCTGATCCTCTCCGCGAACGGCCACATCGAGCACGCCCTGTACCTGGTCGACGACGGCGCGACGGTCTGGGCCCATGTGGAGCCGGGCACCCAGGAGGCGCTGGTCGCGTACCTGGAGTCGATGAAGTTCTTCTACAAGGTCGAGGTCGCCGACCGGACGGCGGACATCGCCGTCGTGCACCTCCCGGCCGGCTCCATCGCCGAGGTGCCGGACGGCGTCGTCGTACGGGAGACGCCGCACGGCCGGGACCTGTTCCTGCCGCGCGCCGATCTGGAGGCGTACGCCGGGCAGGCCGGGCCGCCCGCCGGGCTCCTCGCCTACGAGGCGCTGCGCGTGGAGCAGCACCGGCCCCGGCTCGGCTTCGAGACCGACCACCGCACCATCCCGCACGAGCTGGGCTGGATCGGCTCGGCGGTGCACCTGCAGAAGGGCTGCTACCGGGGGCAGGAGACGGTCGCCCGGGTGCAGAACCTGGGCAAGCCGCCGCGCCGGCTGGTCTTCCTGCACCTCGACGGCAGCGAGGTCCATCTGCCCGCGGCCGGGACGGAGCTCCGGCTCGCCGAGGACGGCCCCGACGGCCGCAAGATCGGCTTCATCACCACGTCCGCCCGTCACCACGAGCTGGGCCCGGTCGCCCTGGCCCTGGTGAAGCGGAACGTGGCGGTGGACGCCCCGCTGGTGGCCGGCGACACCGCCGCGGCCCAGGAAGTCGTCGTCGAGCCGTAGGACCTGTAGATCTTTCGGGTCAGATTTCGATCTGCACCGTGAACGGGCCGTCGTTCGTCAGGGATACCCTCATCGCCGCGCCGAAGCGGCCCGTGGCCACCGTCGCGCCCAGGGAGCGCAACTGGGCGACGACCTCGTCGACGAGGGGCTCGGCCACGTCGCCGGGGGCGGCGGCGTTCCAGGTGGGGCGGCGGCCCTTGCGGGCGTCGCCGTAGAGGGTGAACTGGCTGATCACCAGGAGCGGTGCGTCGATGTCGCTGCACGACTTCTCGTCGTGCAGCATGCGGATCGACCAGAGCTTGCGGGCCAGCTGGGCCGCCTTCTCCTTGGTGTCGTCGTGGGTGACGCCGACGAGGACGCACAGCCCCTCGCCCTCGATCGCACCCACGGTCTCGCCGTCCACGACGACGCTCGCGCCGTCCACCCTCTGCACCACTGCTCGCATACGTCCATCATGCAGGGCGGTGACATCCACGCCTCGTGCGGTCGGCGGATGGCCCGAAAGGGTGGTTTGCACGGACGCCAACAGCCCCTGCACGGCCGTATTTTGCCGCTATACCGCCCAACTGGGGTCTATCGGGGGCACTCGTTGCCATAGCGGCCACTTGGGGTGGCACGATGCTTGCACACACCGGTCGAGGGGACGGTCGAGGCACATGAGCACATCAAGCACCGGGCAGCAGCAGGCGGCTGTCCGGTCGACGTACACGGGGATGGGTGCGTCCACGGGGAGGGGCACGTCGGAGTACCACCGGCCGCCCACACAGCGCACGGACAGCCCGCGGCTGCCCTCGGACCGCTCCGCGCCCGAACTGCCCGCGCTGAGCCTGCCCGAGCTGCGCACGCTGCGCCGCGAGGCCCAGCGCGACGAGGCGGACCTCAGCTACCTGCGGCGGCTGCTCCAGGGGCGGATCGACATCCTGCGCGCGGAGGTCGCCCGGCGCACCCCGGCAGGAGATGCCTCCGCCACCGCGCCGGAGGAGGGGTCGGTGGTGGAGCGGCTGGCGGAGATCCTGCGGGACGACCCGGCCCGGCACCGCTCCTCGGCCCGTCACGTCACGCTGAGCACCCCCCAGGGCGAGGAGTACCGGCGGCTGGCCGCCGAGATGCTCGCCGAGGTCGAGCTGTCCGACCTCGACGCGCGCACGGACCTGGAGCTGAACACGGCGATGGGGCGGCTGGAGCGCCACGAGCAGCAGGTGTCCCGGCGCCGCCGGCGGCTCCAGCGCACCGCCGACGAGTGCAGCTCAGAGATCGCCCGCCGCTACCGCGAAGGGGAGGCCCACGTCGACGACCTGCTGGTGTGAGGCGCTCGGGGCCCGGGGAGGGCCGGCGGCACGATATTCGGACGACACCGGCCGGCCCTCCGCCTAGCGTGAATCCATGACCTCCGTGCCCCGCGCCGACGACATCGAGATACGTCCGATCGCCGAAGCCGAGTTCGCCGACTGGCTGCGCGCCGTGAACACCGGCTTCCTGCGGGCGCCGGCCCCCTCCGAGGAGGAGATCGAGGGCCGGCGGCGCGGGCGGTTCATCGAGGGTCGCTACCTCGGAGCCTTCGACCAGGGCAGGTGTGTGGCGACCTTCCGCTCCTTCGACCAGGAGCTCACGGCCGTGGGCGGCGCCGTCGTCCCGGCCGACGCCGTCTCGGGCGTCACCGTCACCGCCACCCACCGCCGCCGCGGACTGCTCAGCCGCATGATGGCGCGGGACCTGGCGGCCGCCAAGGACCGCGGGGACGTCGTCGCGACGCTGATCGCCGCGGAGTACCCGATCTACGGCCGGTACGGCTTCGGGCCGGCGACCTCGATGGCGGAGTGGACCGTCGACGTGCCGCGCACGGGCCTGGACGCCCGGTGGGCGGGCCCGGCGGACGGCGGGCGGATCGACCTGGTGGACGGCGAGGACGTCCGCAAGCTCGGCCCCGAGCTGCACGAGCGGCTGCGCCGCGGCCAGCCCGGCGCCATCGACCGCGACGCCTTCTGGTGGAAGGCCAACACCGGGGCCCTGCGCTGGGACCCGACGTGGAAGCAGCCCTTCTTCGCCGTGTACCGCTCGGCGTCCGGTGAGGTCGAGGGCATGGCCGCGTACGAGGTGGACGACAACTGGGGCGACGCCAAGCAGCCGTTGAACACGGCGACCGTGACATGGCTGATCGGCACGACACCGGCCGCGGAACGGGCACTGTGGGAGTACCTGTGCTCCATCGACTGGGTGGTGCGCGTGAAGAGCGGCTGGCGGGCACCCGACGACCTGCTCCCGCACCTCCTCCCCGACCCCAGGGCGGCCCGCATCACCACGCTCGCCGACTGGCTGTGGGTGCGTGTCCTGGACGTCGAGCGGGCGCTCGAGGCGCGGACGTACGAGGGTCAGGGGGCGCTGGTGCTGGAGGTCGCCGGCGTGGACGGACTGACCGGCGGGCGCTACCGGCTGGAGGCGTCGCCCGAGGGGGCGTCCTGCACGCCCACCACGCGGAGCGCGGAACTCGCAATGGGGCTGGGCGAGTTGGCGGCGCTGTGGCTCGGGGACGAGTCGGCGGTGCGGCTGGCGGCGCTGGGGCGGGTGCGGGAGGAGCGAGTGGGCGCCGCCCGAAAGGCCGACGCCCTGCTGCGTACGTCCAGGCGGCCTTGGTGCCCGGACATGTTCTGAGCCGCTCCCTCCTGCCGGGGTGCCGGCGGTGGCCGCTGGTGTGCTGTGGCCCGCATCCGTAGCGAGCTGTTCAGTTGTGGGTGCCGTGCGGCCGTGCCGGCCGGGCGGGACTCCCGGCTCCCCTCCGGAAGGGAGTCCTCTGGCGGGTGGCCAACCTCCTTGAAGGGGTGACCATGTTCCCCAAGTTGGCTACCAACTTCACAGTGCTTATCTCCGCAGGGAAGCGGCTCATAACCATCTTCCGCTGAACTGCCTAAAGATGGCGGGAAGTTGTACTGTGCCGGTGTGGACCCGGAAGCGGACCCGGAAGACGACTCCGTCCGAGGACGGAAGAGGTCAGGGCGGCCACGGAGAACCCATCACGAGGTGGCCGAGGAGCTGCGTGCCCGGATCAGGTCGGGGGCGCTGCGCCCGGGTGAGCGCATGCCCACCCAGGCCCAGCTGGCACACGAGTTCCAGGTCGAGCGCGGTGCCGTGCGGCAGGCGCTGCGGATCCTTCAGTCGGAGCGGTTGCTCACCAATGTGTCCAAGGGCAGCCCGGCGACCGTCGCGTCCGACCCCGTCGGTGCGCTGACCGGCCCACAAGCGCTGCCGCGGCCCACGACGGTGGCCCTCGCGCCGCGGATCGCCCGGGCGTTCGCGGCGGAGCACGTCGAGATCGACGCCGTGTGCCTGACGTCCGTCTCCCTCACGCTCGCCATCGGTGAGCCGCTGCGGCAGATCCATGCCGGGCGGCTGAAACCGGCCAAGGTCGACGTCCGGGTACTGCTGCCGAGCCGGGACATCGACCTGGCCTTCCCGGTGCCGGTCGAGGGGCGCGGCGACGACTGGGTGCACGAGCGGTGGCTGGCGATGCGCAACGCCCAGGGGCAGGTCCTGCAGCACAACCTGCTGGCTCTGCGTGCCACGCACGGCATCGACGTGCACGTCACGTTCCGGGCGCTGCCCTTCACCCCGCCGGTGAAGCTGTACCTGCTCAACGGCACGGAGGCGCTGTTCGCGTACTACACGCTGACGCGCCGGGAGGCCGAGACCGACCGCGAGCAGCCGGCGCTGTACGACGCCCAGGGCACCCGGTCCATGCTGTTCGCCTTCCGGCAGGGCGCGGGGCTGCGGGACACGACGTTCGTGGAGCAGTCGCACCTGTGGTTCAACGCACTGTGGGAGACGATCAGTTCGGAGCTGGTGCTCACGGGCTGACGTCTCCCACGGGTCGTTCCGGGGTGGTGCGGTGGCTCATCGGGCGGGCCCCGTCATGAGCAGCGCGAGCACGACCGCTCCGGCCGAGCTGACGGCCGGGCTCTTGGCCTTGACGCCCACGGTGAGAAGGATCAGGCCGACGATGCCGGCCGGACCGTACTTCCACTGGACGAGCTGTTCGAAGGCGACGACGAAGGCGGCGGAGAGGAGAGCGAGGGCGGGCATCGGTGTTCCCCCTTCGGAAGTCCGGAAGCAAAACTTCCGCCAACTCCGAGAAGTTGGCAACCAACTCTGATTAGGTTGTCCCCACTTGGCCCCTAGTCATAAACAACTTTCAAACAACTCCCGCCAGATAAATCAGAGTTGTAGCGTTTGGTCGTGACCCAGGAGAGTGTGGCGGAGAACGTGGCAGTCAACGGCAGCAGAAGGTCATCGCCCCAGGAGATCGCCGACAGCCTGCGGGAACGCATCCGAGCCGGTGAGCTCAAGCCGGGGGACCGCCTGCCCACCCAGGCGGAACTCGCGGAGGAGTTCGGCGTGGAGCGCGGCACGGTCCGCCAGGCCCTGCGGGTCCTCCAGGAGGACGGTCTCCTCACCAACGTCAGCAAGGGCAGCCCCCCGCGCATCGCGGCCCCCGCCCCCGCCCGCGGCGAGCCCCAGCCGACCATGGTGGGCCTGGCCCCGCGCCTGGTGGAGGCGTTCTCGGCACGCGCGGTGCGCGCCGACGTCGTCTGCCACACCGCCGAGACGCTGATGGTCGCCCTCGGCGAGCCGCTGCGCCTGATCCACGAGGGCCGCATCCGCCCCGAGTCGATCGACGTCCGCATCCTGGTCCCGTCCCGCGACATCGAGCTCGCCTTCCCGGTCCCGGTCGAGTCCCACGGCGAGGACGACTCCGTCCACCAGCGCTGGCTGGCCATGCGCAACGCCCAGGGCCAGGTCCTGCAACACAACCTGCTCGCCCTGCGCTCCACCCACGGCATGGACGTCCGGGTCCGCTTCCGGGCGCTGCCGTTCACCCCGCCGGTGAAGCTGTACCTCCTCAACGGCGAGGAGGCGCTGATGGGTTACTACATGCTGACCAGGCGCGAGGAGGAGTGGGGGAGCAGGACCCTGGACATGTACGACGTCCTGGGCTCCAAGTCCCTGCTGTTCTCCTTCGCCCGGCGGGCCGGCCGGCGGGACGCGGCGTTCGTGGAGGAATCCCAGAAGTGGTTCGACGCCCTCTGGGAAACCATCACGACCGACCTGACACTCTCCTCGTGACTCCTGATACGGCGCAGACTGGTGCGGTGACAATCGAGACCGAGAACGATCCGTACGGACTCCGCGATCTGACCGGACGCGCGCGCGTCGTGCTCTGGGACTTCGACGGGCCCATCTGCCGCCTGTTCGCCGGGCATTCGGCGGAGCAGGTGGCGAGCGGCCTGGTCTCCTGGCTGGAGAGCCGGGGCCTGCACGGCCTGCTCACCGAGACCGAGCGGGAGTCCCTGGACCCGCACGTGGTGCTGCGCGCCGTGGACCGCCGTCATCCGGGCAGCGACCTCGTCGCCGAGCTGGAGGAACGTCTCACCCAGGAGGAGCTGCGGGCCGCGTCCTCGGCCTGGCCGACCGCCTACGCCGACCCGTTGATCCGCACCTGGACCGCCGTGGGCTCGCGCCTGGCCATCACCACGAACAACTCGCCCCGGGTGGTCCGCAAATACCTCGCGGGGCGCGGCCTCGCCGACTGCTTCGCCCCCCACATCTACGGCCGGACCCAGGAACTGCACCATCTGAAGCCGCATCCGCACTGCCTGAACCGGGCGCTCAACGCGATGGGGGTGGCGCCGGGCGATGCCCTGATGATCGGCGACACACCGTCCGACCGCGAGGCGGCCGAGGGTGCCGGGGTGCCTTTCCTGGGATACGCCCGCAACGAAAGAAAGGCCAAGCTCCTGAAGAAGGCCGGGGCCGACGTGGTCCTGGACTCCCTGGAACCCCTGCTACGGCTGCTGCGCTTGCGACGGCCCTAGGGACGACGATCCGGACTCGGCCGGCAGCGTCTTCGTGGACACCATGTGCAAGTGGTACGGCTCCGTGTGGGACCTGTTGTCCGAGGGGCCCGAGTAGCGGAAAAGGTGCTGAGAAGACAGCAGGGGGCCGGGGGGCTGCCGGGTGTAGCATTCCCGCACCGTGCAGCGATTGAGTCACACGCTCGTCCTCGTTCGTATGGGAAGGGGCCGACCGGCCGCCATCGAACAAGCTCGCGCACGCTCATACGGATGAGTGGCACACCACCCGTGATGGCGCACTCCGCCGTGCGCGGCACCCACCGCGAACCTACCGTTTGCCCTACCATCCCCCCTTCTCGCACTTCCGGAGCGGCCCGTGGGCGCACCCTCTCCTTCCCGTCCGCTTATCGGGGAGCGCGCCTCGCACGACGCCACCTGCCGGGCCTTCGTGCAACGGGCCGCCGAGCTGGGTGTGGCGACCAGCGGCCACCACAACCGGAACTACGTCCTTCCGCTCACGGAGGGCATGGCCCGCCTGGTCGGGCGTGAGCCGGGGACGTCGGTGACGGTCCGGATCCGGCGTCCGGACGCGCTGCCCGTCGTCATCCGGACGTGGCAGGACGAGGCGGAGATCCTCGGCGCCGTCCGGGCGGTCCTGCCGCACGCACCGGAATGTCTGGTCAAGGGCGAGGAGTTCGCCGTCCACAGCTTTGTGGAGGGCGTTCCGCTCTCCAGCGTCTGCGCCGACGGCAAGCCCGTCGACACCCTGCTGATCCAGGCTCTGGCCGGGCTGCTCGCCCAGATGGCACACGTACGGCGGGGCGCGCTGCCCACCCTGCCGTCCGTCTGGCCCCGCAACGACACGGACAGCCAGGGCTTCCTCCAGACGCTGGTCCATCTGGCCGACCGGCAGATCAGACGGCCCAACTGGACTGCCTTCGGTGGGCTCTTCGCGGCGCTCGGCATCCCGGAGGACGCGCTCACCGGGCTGGCCGGGCGGGTGCCCGCGATGTCCCGGCGGCCGTACAGCCTGCTCCACGCCGACCTGCACCGCGACAACGTGATCGTGTCGTACGCGAGCGACCCGCCCCTGATCTGCGTCGACTGGGAGCTCGCCACGTACGGCGACCCGCTGCACGACCTCGCGACGCACCTCGTGCGGATGCGCTACCCGGCGCACCAGTGGGCCGAAGTGGTCGACGCCTGGGGCGAGGCCATGCAGCAGGTCCGCCCCGCCGCGGTCAGCGGCCTGGCGCGGGACCTGCGGCACTATCTGGCGTTCGAGCGGGCGCAGTCCGTCTTCCCGGACGTGATGAGGGCCGCCCGGTCGCTGGAGGAATCGTTCACCCAGACGAGTCTGGACGAGGCGACGGCCGAGGTGCGCCGGGCCCTGGAGGCGGCGGCGGAACCGCTGCGGCTCGTCGGTGTGCCGCGGGAGGGCGAGATCCGGCGTGCCCTGTTCCGGTGGCTGGTGTCGCGCATGAACGGGGACATCAGCGGCCGGGCGTGGATCGCGGAGGCGTTCGAGTGGCGCCCCGACCGGCGGGTTCCCGAGCGCCCCGACTTCCCGTCCACCGCGGTCCGGGAGGCCCTGCTGGCGGAGGGGGCCGCGCCCGCGGGCCGGGTGTTCAAGGGCACCGCGCACCTGAACACCGTGGTGGCGGTGCCGGGCTTCGACTCGCCGGTGGTCGTACGGCGCAAGCTGCCCGACGTGTGCCGCCGGGAGCGCGGCTTCCTCAGCGAGCACGCCGTGCTGCGTGCGATCGAGGAGTCGTCGGTCGGGGTGGCGGCGCCGCGGGTGCTCGCCCTGGGCGAGACCTACCAGAGCGACACCATCGCCCTGCACACCTACGTGGGCTCGCGGGACGTCGACCGGCCCCCCAACCACCCCGTGCACGGTCTGCTGCCGCACGAGGCGGACGGCCTGGTGGACCAGCTGTGCGCGCTGACGCGGGTCAGGTACGAGCAGGTCGACCCGACCGCCGGCGAGGGCGCGTTCCACCACTGGCTGCGGGACCAGCTGGTCTCCCTGGTGCGGGACCTGCCGAAGGCCTCGCAGCAGCTGGCGCGGCACCTCGGGCTGCCCGACCCGGACCGGCTGCGGCTGATCCTCTCCCGGCACGAGGTGAGCGACCGCGAGCCCGCGCTCCTGCACGGCGACCTGAACCCCTGGAACCTCGTACGCCGCGACGACCGGCTGGCCCTGACCATCATCGACTGGGAGATGGCCGTCGTCGGCGACCCCCTGTACGACCTCGTCCGGAACATGCACCTCACGCCGACCCGGCCGGAGATCAGGGAGCGCATGTTCCGCCGCTGGGAACGCCTGCTGCCCGCCGAGTACACCCGCGACTGGCGCAAGGACTGGCGGGTGTACCGCCGGCTGGAGATCGTGCGCTCCGCCTACGTCGACCTGGACCGCATCGTGACGGGCGCCAGTCTGGACGCCCCCAACGTCCGGCGGGCGGTGGACTCCTACGCGGTGACGCTGGCCGTCGCCACGGGCTCGCTCGGCCTCCCGGTGCGCTCCACGGCGAACCCGTACCTCGCCCGCGCCCTGGCCTGACCCCGCCGCTGCGTAGGCTCCCCGGTATGACCAACCCGGGCCTGCGTGAGCGCAAGAAGCAGCGGATGTACGAGACCGTGTCGGACATCGCCGTGCGGCTCTTCCTGGAGAAGGGGTTCGACGCGGTGTCCGTCGCGGAGATCGCGGCGGCGGCCGACATCTCGAAGCCGACGCTGTTCCGGTACTTCCCGGCCAAGGAGGACCTGGTCCTGTACCGGATCGCCGACCACGAGGGGGAGGCGGCCCGGGTGGTGGCGGAGGCCGGGACGGCGCCCGTGGAGGCGCTGCGGCGGCACTTCGTGGAGGGACTGGAGCGGGGGGACCCGGTGACCGGGCTCAACGACCATCCCGAGGTGCTGGCCTTCCACGCCCTGCTCTACGGGACGCCCTCGCTGGTGGCTCGGGCGCACGCGCATCAGGAGCGGTCGGAGGCCGCGCTCGCCGAGGTGCTCGGAGGGGACCTGGACGCCAGGCTGGCCGCCGGGCAGATCATGGCCGTGCTGCGGGTGCTGGCGCTGGAGAACTGGCGGCGGATCGCCGCGGGGGAGCGGGCGGCCGACGTGCGGCAGGACGCGGTGGCGGCAGCGGAGCGGGCGTTCGGCCGGCTCGCGGCCGCACTGCCCCCCGGCCTCCCCGGCAACCTTGATGAAACTCGGTAATTTATTTAACTCGGTTAGATTTTCGGCGTACGCTCGGTGCCATGACCTCCACCGAGCCTTCCCTCCAGCACGCCCTCGACAAGGAACGCGCCCACCACGAGCGCTGCCGGACCGCTCTCGCCGCGATGGTGGAGGGCGCCGGTGAACAGGTCGTCACCGGCGAGGACGTGTCCGCGTCCGGGGCCGACGCCGAAGTCCTCGGACACCGGCTGCGCAGCCGGGCCAAGGCACTGCGGGAACTGCCCGAGGGGCCGCTGTTCTTCGGCGCCCTGGAGAGCGGGGAGGGGCCGTTGCACATCGGGCGGCTGCGGATCTCCGAGCACCCGGCCCGACCGCCCCTCGTCGTCGACTGGCGTGCGCCCGTCTCGCGCGCCTTCTACCAGGCCTCGGCGCGCGACCCGCAGGGCGTCGCCGTGCGGCGGCGGTTCGGCTGGGCGCCCGGCAGCCGGGGCGAGTCACGGGACCTCACCGGCCTGGAGGACGAGCACCTGGAGCAGGGGGAGGCCCGCGACAGCGAGATCGTCGCCCGGGAGATCGAACGGCCCCGGGTCGGGCCCATGCGGGACATCGCCGCGACGATCCAGCCCGAGCAGGACGACCTCGTACGGGAGGACCTGGCGGTGTCGGTGTGCGTGCAGGGCGCGCCGGGCACCGGCAAGACCGCCGTCGGGCTGCACCGGGCCGCCTATCTGCTCTACACGCACCCGCGGCGCATCCGGCGCGGTGGTCTGCTGATCCTCGGACCCCACCGCACCTTCCTGTCGTACATCGCCGAGGTGCTGCCGGCCCTGGGCGAGACGGGGGTGCGGCAGTCGACCCTGGGCGAGGAGATCGCCCGCTGCTCCGTCCGGGGGGCCGACGACGGGCCGGCCGCCCTCGTGAAGCACGACGCCCGGATGGCCGAGGTGCTCCGGCGGGCGCTGTACGCGCGGGTGCACGCCGACGGCGGCGGCGCGTCGCTCACCGTGCCGGACGGGTCGTACCGGTGGCGGGTCCCGGCGGGGGAGCTGGCGGAGATCGTGGCACGGGTGCGGGAGGAGGAACCGCCCTACGGGGTCGGGCGGGAGCGGGTGCGGGCACGGATCGTGCGGTGTCTGCGCGAGCAGGCCGAGCGGCGGGCCGGGCCGCCCCCGAACGCCTGGGTGCGGCGGATCGAGCGGGCCCGGCCGGTGTCGGCGTACGTCGACGCCGTGTGGCCGCGGGTACGGCCCGAGGAGGTGGTGGCCGGCCTGCTCGGCGACGAGGAGGCGCTGGCCGCGGCGGCCGAGGGGCTCCTCGACGGCGGTGAGCAGCGGGCGCTGCTCTGGCGGCGGCCGCCCAGGTCCTGGAAGTCGGCGCGCTGGTCGGCCGCCGATCTCGTGCTGCTCGACGAGGTGGCGGGGCTGATCGAGCACCCGGAGGGGTACGGGCACGTCGTCGTCGACGAGGCGCAGGACCTGTCCCCGATGGAGTGCCGGGCGATCGCCCGCCGGGCCCGCTTCGGTTCCCTGACGGTGCTCGGTGATCTGGCGCAGGGGACGACACCGTGGGCGGCGCGGTCCTGGCGCACGGTCCTCGCGCACCTGGGGAAACCTGACGCGGCCGTGGTCGCCCTGACCACCGGGTTCCGGGTGCCGCAGGCCGTCGTCGGGCTCGCCAACCGGTTGCTGGAGCGCCTTGACGTGGACGTGTCCGCGAGCCGTTCGCTGCGCGCCGACGGTGAGTTGAGGCTGCGGGAGACGACCGAGGACGGCGTGCCCGGCGCGGTCGTGGCGGCCGTACGGGACGCGCTGGGCCGGGAGGGATCGGTGGGGGTCGTCGCGGCCGACGCGGACGTCCCCCGGCTGCGGGCCGCACTGGACGCGGCCGGGATCGGGGCGGCGGGCCCGGACGAACTCGGCGCGCGGGTCGCCCTGGTGCCCGCGAGTGTGGTCAAGGGCCTGGAGTACGACCAGGTCGTGGCCGTCGAGCCGGCCGCGATCGCCGAGGCCGAGGAACGGGGGCTGCACCGGCTGTACGTGGTGCTGACCCGGGCGGTCTCCCGGCTCGAGGTGGTGCGGGGGAGGCCAATGCCCTTCTAGGGAACGGGGGTTAGGGTCCGTGTCATGACTGACGTCGACGCGTTCACGGACATCCCCACGACCACCCTGGCCGATCTGCTGGGCCGCGGGCAGGTCATGGACATCGGGATCCGGCCCCTGTGGGGTCCCGTTCCGCGGGTGGCCGGACCGGCCTTCACCGTCGACTGCCCGCCCGGCGACAACCTGATGCTGCACGCCGCGATCCACCAGGCCGGCCCCGGCTCGGTCGTCGTCGTGGAGTCCGGCGACCTGGACTACGCCCTGGCCGGCGGCAACGTGTGCGCCGTCGCGCAGCGCCGGGGCATCGCCGCGTTCGTCGCCGACGGGCTGATCCGCGACCTCGGCGAGGTCCGGGACCTGCGCTTCCCGGTGTTCGCACGCGGTGTCATCCCCATCCCGGGCACCAAGTCGGCCGCCCGGCCGCTGAACGAGCGGGTGCGCTGCGGCGGGGTCGCGGTCGACGCGGGTGACACGGTCGTCGCCGACGCGGAAGGCGTGGTGGTCGTCCCCGCGGCCCGCCGCGCGGAGGTCCTGGCGGCGGCCCGGGCCAAGCTGGCCAAGGAGGCCGACGAGACCCTGGACGCCTGGGAGTCGGCCCATCGCACCCGTATCGACCGGATCCTGGCGGACCAGGGCTTCGACGGCTGACCGGCCGGCCGGTCGCTACCCCGCGGCGAAGGGCCCTCCGTTCGTGAAGGCCCGGGCGTGGAAGCGGTCGCCGATGTGGCGGTGGGTGGCCGCGTCCGGGTGGACGTGGTCGGGCAGGGGGAGGGCGGCGGCGTCCTGCGCGCCGTAGAGGTCGAGGCCGTCGAGGTAGTGCAGGTTCGGGTCGTCGGCGGCACGCTGTCCGACGATGCGGGACAGCTCCTCGCGGATCACGGTGAGGGTGAGCTTGCCGGTGGGCGTCTCCGCCGGGTCACCCATGGCGCAGAAGACCAGGCGGCCCTTGCGGATCTCGTCCGCGTCGGGGGCGGTGGGGCCCGGCGTGTCCTCGTGGATGGCGCAGTGGATGGGGGACACGAGCAGCAGCGGGGTGTCCGGGTGTCCCTCGCGGATCGTGTCGAGGAAGCCGTGCACGGCGGGGCCGAAGGTGCGCAGCCGCATCGCGTCCTGGTTGACGATGTTGATGCCCATCTTCACGCTGATCAGGTCGGCCGGGGTGTCCCGCATGGCGCGTGCGGTGAACGGGTCGAGCATCGCGCTGCCGCCCAGACCGAGGTTGATCAGCTCCACACCGCCGCGCGCGGCGGCGATCGCCGGCCAGATGGCCGTGGGGCTCGCGGCGTCCGAGCCGTGGCTGATCGAGCTGCCGTGGTGCAGCCACACCCGGCGTCCCCGGTCCGGGACCGGCTCCACGGGGGCGTCCGTGCGCAGGGCGATCAGCTCGGTGGTCTCGTTGTGCGGGAGCCAGATCTCGACGTCCTTCTCCTCGGCCGGCAGACCCGTGAAGCGGACGGTGCCGACCGGGCCCGGCGTGAGCTCGCTCTCCCAGGTGACCAGGTCGACGGTGAGGACGTTGCCGCCGGTCCCGGTGGCCTGTCCGGCCGGGCGGCCGTCGACGAGCAGGTCGTACAGGCCGTCCGGGCGGGACGGGAAACCGGTGTAGTCGCGCTTGGTGCGCAGCGTGTCCAGCTCGACGGCGGTCGCGGCGGTGCGGAACGCCAGCCGTACGCCGGAGGGCTGGGCCTCGGCCATCGCCAGCTGCGGGTTGGTGTTCTGCGCGCGGGCCCGGGCGGGCAGGCGGTGGGGGAGCAGGCCGCGCTCGGTGCGCTCCACGTCGAGGGCGCCGCGCAGCAGGTCCGCCGTGACGGGCGTGGTGATCCAGTCGTGCTCGGTGTGCATGGGTGTCAGCCTCGGGGATCGGTGGGGGCCGCGGGCCAGTTCCGCAGCAGCGTGTCGAGGGCGTCGAGGATCCGGGCCCAGGTCTCCTCGGTGTCCGGAGCGCTGTGACTGAAACCGCCGCCGAGCTCCAGGCTGACGTAGCCGTGGAAGACGCTGCCGAGCAGCCGGACCGCGTGGGTCTGGTCCGGCTCCGTCAGGTCGTAGCCGCGCAGCAGGGCCCGGGTCATCTGCGCGTGCCGGACACCGGCGCTCGCGGCCGCCGTCTGCGGATCGAGTCGCAGCTGGGCGGCGGCGTAGCGGCCGGGGTGTTCCCGGGCGTAGTCGCGGTACACGTTCGCCAGGGCGGACAGGGCGTCCTTGCCGGCCCGTCCGGCCAGGGCGTCGGCGGCCCGGTCGGCGAGTTCGGTGAGGGCGAGCAGGGCGATCCTCGTCTTCAGGTCCTGGGAGTTCCGCACGTGCGAGTACAGACTCGCGACCTTGACGTCGAACCGGCGGGCCAGTGCGGAGACGGTGACCTGCTCGAAGCCGACCTCGTCGGCGAGTTCGGCGCCGGCTTCGGTCAGCCGCTGGGGTGTCAGTCCTGCACGTGCCACGAGGCTCCTCCCTTGTGCCTGAAGGAAGTGTGCATTTGCCTAAAGCCTTTAGGCAAATCTCTGTGCTTGTTTGCCGCGACGGGTCCTCCCCCAGGGCTTGAGGACGGAGATCGCCGTCATGAACACATAGGCGGACAGCGACACGACCGGTCCGAACAGCACGTCACCGGCGTCCGGCAGCGGCCCGCCCGCGGCGACGGAGGCGACCGCCGCGTGCACCGCGGGGCGCAGGGCGAAGACGGTGGCGGTGGTGGTGGCGAGGGTCAGCCAGAACTTCGTGTACACCCACCGGTACCGGGCCAGGCCCCACACTGTGCCCAGCGACAGCACCAGGCCGCTGAGGAGCGTGAGCAGGGCGACGGGAAGGAGCAGCCAGTCCGCGAAGAGTTGCATGGCCCGGACTGAGGCCGCCACGGTGACGTCGGAGCCGGTGGTGGCCGCGGTGGTCCCGAGCGCGAGCAGCCCGAGCGTGAGCCCGAGCCAGCAGGCGGAGGCGGTGACGTGCACGACGAGAACGGCCCGGCGGGCGGCCCGCCCGAGCCTCCGGGGCGGGCCCGGCTGCGACTTCTGCCTCGTATCCATGTCCATGCGCGACACCCTGCCGGGCCGGGGCCGCGCGGTCGTCTCCCGGCGGGAGCAGACCGGCGTACCGACGTCGGAGTACGGACCGGTGTCACCGCCGTCGTCTAGCGTCGCGGCATGACGGAGCCTTCCCATCTCACCGCGATCCGCGAGTCCTACGACACCGTCGCGGCCGCCTACGTCCGGCTCGTCCCGGAGCCCGCCGGGCTGGACCCGGTGTCCCGCGCGATCCTGGCCGCCTTCGCCGAACTGGCGGCTCCCCTCGGGCCGGTGGCCGACCTCGGCTGCGGCCCCGGCAAGGTGACGGCACATCTGGCAGCCCTGGGTGTACCGGTGTTCGGCGTGGACGTGTCGCCGAGGATGGTCGAACTGGCCCGGGCGGCGTACCCGGAACTCCGCTTCACCGTCGGCTCGATGACCGCACTGGAGATCGACAGCGGCGAACTCGGCGGCATCCTGGCGTACTACTCCACCCACCACACCCCGCCGCAGTGGCTGCCGAGCGTCTTCGCCGAGTTCCACCGCACCCTCGCACCCGGGGGCCGGCTGATGCTGGCGGGCCACGTGGGCGACGGCGAGCACCTGCACCCGACACGGGCGTACGGCGACCATCCGGTGTCCTACGAGTCCCATCTGCTGCCACCGGACCACATCGCCGAACTCCTCGAACGGGCCGGGCTGGTGATCACGACACGGGTGGTGCAGGAACCGGAGGGCGGGTCGAAGCGCCCGGCGGGCACGTTCCTGGCGTACAAGCCGCGGTAGCGGGACGGCTGGAGCGGGCAGGGGGCCCTCAGTCGTTCGGTGCGGCTTCTTTGGGGGGGGAGTCCGCCCATCAGCCCAACCCGGCCCGCGGGCTTGCCGGTTCGGCAACGTCGATCGCGTCGGGTGGCCGCCCCGCCGCATGATCGACGGGTACCCGCCGGCGCCCGCGAACCGAGGAGAAGCCGCCCATGCGATCCGAGCCGACCGCCGCACTCCGCCACCGCATCGTCGAGGCCCCGGCCGGGCGTCTGCACCTGGTCGAGCAGGGCCGCGGCCCGCTGATCCTGCTGCTGCACGGCTTCCCCGAGTCCTGGTACTCCTGGCGTCATCAGCTCCCGGCCCTCGCCGCGGCCGGGTACCGGGCGGTGGCGATGGACGTACGCGGCTACGGCCGCTCCTCCAGACCCGCCGCGACCGAGGCCTATCGGATGCTCCACCTCGTGGAGGACAACGTCGCCGTCGTGCGCGGCCTCGGGGAGGAAAGCGCGGTGGTCGTCGGCCACGACTGGGGCTCCAACATCGCCGCCGCCTCCGCCCTGCTCCACCCCGGGGTCTTCCGCGCGGTCGGCTTGCTGAGCGTCCCGTACGCGCCGCCCGGCGGCCCCCGCCCCACCGACGTCTTCGGCCGGATCGGCGGCCCGGAACAGGAGTTCTACGTCTCCTACTTCCAGCAGCCCGGCCGCGCCGAGGCGGAGATCGAGCCCGATGTCCGGGGCTGGCTCGCGGGCTTCTACGCGGCCCTGTCCGCCGACACCATGCCGGCCGAGGGCGAACCCGACCCGCACTTCCTCGCCCCGGGCGGTCGGATGCGCGACCGCTTCCCCACCGGCCCGCTCCCGGCCTGGCTGAGCGAGGAGGACCTCGACGTCTACGCCGGGGAGTTCGAGCGCACCGGCCTGACCGGAGCCCTCAACCGCTACCGCACCATGGACCGCGACTGGGAAGACCTCGCCCCCTACCGCGGAGCCCCGATCACACAGCCCGCCGTGTTCATCGGCGGCGCACTGGACGCCTCCACCACCTGGATGGCCGACGCCATCGAAGCCCACCGCACCACCCTCCCCGCCCTGTCCGCCTCCCACGTCCTGGACGGCTGCGGCCACTGGATCCAGCAGGAACGCCCCGAGGAGGTCAACAGCCTCCTGACCGAATGGCTCGCCACCCTCCAGGACTGAACGGAGCGGGCTGGGCCACCGACACCTCTGACAGCCGGAGCAATTGAACTGGAGGGCGTGCGCGCCGCGCTGGACAGGCCGGGCAAGGAGTTCGTCTTCGTCGCACGACGTCCCTAGGGGCGCCGCCAGGGCCGAGCGGTGGGACGTGGACGCAGGTCCGAGGGCGGGGCAGGAGGCCGGCGGCGTGGTGTGACGCACTTTTGCAAGCGGGTGCTTGCAATAGTTAGCGTGGTGTTGCACTGTGGAGGCATGGCCTCGCTCAACGTCGGCAATCTCGGTGACTACCTGCGCGAGCAGCGGCGCACTGCGCAGCTGTCGTTGCGGCAGCTCGCCGACGCCGCCGGGGTGTCCAATCCGTATCTGAGCCAGATCGAGCGCGGGCTGCGCAAGCCGAGCGCGGAGGTGCTGCAGCAGGTCGCCAAGGCGCTGCGGATCTCCGCCGAGACGCTGTACGTCCGGGCCGGCATCCTCGACGCCGAGCGGGACCGGGACGAGGTGGAGACGCGTGCCGTCCTCCTCGCGGACCCGACGCTGAACGAGCGGCAGAAGCAGGTGCTGCTGCAGATCTACGAGTCCTTCCGCAAGGAGAACGGATTCGGGGACGGGGACAACGACGGCTCGGACGGCGCGGGCGTCGTCGGTGTCGTCACCGCGGACGGTGCGGTGAGCGTCGACGGGGACGCTCCCGGCACCGCGATACCCCCGGCCGGCCCGGCCGACGGCGGCCCGTCCGCCCGGCGCCGCAGCCGCACGAGCGTGGAACAGAGCGACAGCACGAACGACGGCGGTACGACCGCCACCCGCCGCACCCGCAAGGGCAGCGGCCGCAGCGAGACCGATCCGCAGCAGACGGCCGGCTAGCCGGACCAGGGCATGGGCCGCCCGCCGCGGATCACACAACCCTCAGCCGAACCCTCGAGCGAAACAGAATCCGGGAGGACCATCACCATGGCCATCACCGACGACCTGCGCAAGACCTTCAGCGACCCGACGCCGCTCTACTTCGCCGCAGGCACCGCCGACCTCGCCCTTCAGCAGGCCAAGAAGGTGCCGGCCCTGGTGGAGCAGCTGCGCTCCGAAGCCCCCGCGCGGTTCGAGGCCGTCCGCAACACCGACACCAAGGCCGTCCAGGAGAAGGCCTCCGCCCGGGCCAAGGAGGCCTCCGCCCGCGTCAAGGAGACCCAGGAGACCCTGCAGACCAAGGTCACGCAGTTCATCGGCTCCATCGACGTCGACCTCAAGAAGCTCGGCAGCACGATCGACGCGGACCTGAAGAAGATCGGCGAGAGCGCCCAGGACTTCGCGCTGCGCGGCGTCGGCGTGGCCGCCGAGTACGCCGTCAAGGCCCGTGAGACCTACGAGAAGGTCGCCGAGCACGGCGAGCAGGCCGTGCGGACCTGGCGCGGCGAGGCCGCCGACAGCATCGAGGACGTCGCCGAGGGCGTCGAGGAGCTGGCGGTGGCCGTCGAGCCGAAGCCGAAGCCGCAGCCGGTCGCGGTCACGGAGGAGCCGGCGAAGCCCGCCGCCCAGGCGAAGAAGGCCCCGGCCGCCAAGAAGGCCCCGGCGCCCAAGCCCACCACCGCCAAGAAGACCACCCCGCCCGCGAAGTAGGACGGCGGAGCGGCCACACGGGCCGGGCACCCTGGGGGTGCCCGGCCCGTTGTACGGGTACGGTGACCGCGTAGGACGAGCCGAGTCAGGTGGTGGACGTTGTGCTGATGCAGGGCTTCGCAGGGTTTATGTGGCTTCTGAGCATGGCCCTGATCGTTTTCAGCGCTTTCGCGCTGCTCGACGCGGCCGTGCGCCGGGAGGACGCCTACCGCGCGGCCGACAAGAAGACCAAGCCCTTCTGGCTGATCATCCTCGGGATCGCCTTCGTGGTGAACCTGCTCTTCCCGATCCTGTCGTTCCTGCCGATCATCGGCCTCATCGCGACGATCGTGTACATGGTCGACGTACGGCCCGCGATCCGGGCGCTCCCGGGCGGCGGCCGCAGCCGGCGCGGCTCCAGCAGTGACGGCCCTTACGGCCCCTGGAACGGCGGCCGGTAAGGGCTCTCGGAGCAGGAGGGCCGGGTTACGGCACCCGGTCCCGTACGGCCGGGAGGCTACGGCACTCGGTCCCGCACGGCCGGGAGGCTACGGCACCCGGTCCAGCAGCAGCACCGCCACGTCGTCCGTCAGCTCGCCACCGTTGAGGTCGCGCACCTCGTTCACCGCCGCCCGCAGCAGCTGCTCGCCGCGCAGGCCCTCGGCGAGCTGGCGGCGGATCATCTCCGTCATGCCGTCCTGCCCGAGCCGCTCCCGGCCCCGGCCGATGTGGCCCTCGATCAGACCGTCGGTGTAGAGCATCAGGCTCCACTCGGCGCCCAGCTCCACCTGCATGCGCGGCCAGCGGGCGCCGGGCAGCAGCCCGAGGGCCGGGCCGTTGTTGTCGTAGGGCAGCAGGCGGGCCGGTTTGCCCGGGCGGGCCAGCAGCGGTGACGGGTGACCGGCCAGGCACAGCCCGGCCCGGCGGCCGTCGGGCGCGATGTCCACCGTGCACAGGGTCGCGAAGATCTCGTCGTCGGCCCGCTCGTGCTCCAGCACCTGCTGGAGCGTGCCCAGCAGCTGGTCGCCGCACAGGCCCGCCAGGGTCAGCGCCCGCCACGCGATCCGCAGCTCCACCCCGAGCGCGGCCTCGTCCGGGCCGTGCCCGCAGACGTCGCCGATCATGGCGTGCACCGTGCCGTCCGGCGTGCGCACCACGTCGTAGAAGTCACCGCCGAGCAGCGCGCGCGAGCGGCCCGGGCGGTACCGGGCGGCGAAACGCAGCGATGAGCCCTCCAGCAGCGGTGTCGGCAGCAGACCGCGCTCCAGGCGGCGGTTCTCCTGCGCGCGCAGCCGGCCCTCGGCGAGCCTGCGCTCGGCCGACTCGGACCGCTTGCGCTCCACCGCGTAGCGGATCGCGCGGCTCAGCAGCCTGCTGTCCAGCTCGTCGCGGAAGAGGTAGTCCTGGGCGCCCACCCGCACCGCCTCGGCGCCGCGCTCGGCGTCACCGGACGCGGTCAGCGCCAGGACGGCGTGCCGGGGAGCGAGCTCCAGCACGTGCCGGAGCACGGCGAGCTCGTCCGCCGAGTCGCTGTGGCCCGGCGCGGGCAGCGCCAGGTCCAGCAGGATGCAGTGGACGTCGTCGGTCAGCAGCCGGCCGGCCTCCGTGAGGTTGCGGGCCGTGCGGACGCGGATCGGCTTGCCTGCCTGGTCGAGCATGTCCGGCACGATCGGCGAACCGGCCGGGTCGTCCTCGATCAGCAGCAGCGTCAGATTGGTGTGGGCGGTGTTGTTCTCCACCTTGTCCGTGGTGTTCCCGGCGGTGTCCGGCGTGCGGCCCGCGGGCGAGACGTCCTTCGCGGACTCCTCGGCCGAGCCGCCGCGCGGGGACGCGGCCTGCGCCTGACCACTCTCCGCGGCCGGGATCGCTCTCTGCCGCGGTATGGGTACGGGCATCGTCTTGGGTTCCTTCCCTCCCCCCGAGGGCACGGTGGGGCGAGGGACCTCGACCCACCGAGCGGGACCATAGCGGGTGTCGGCGCCGCAGTGGAATGGTGTGAGCCACGCCGCTGCGTCACCGGACGGCGTCATATGCCGCGATATGCCCCTCAGTTGGACAGCTCGGAGATGCTGCGGGGATGACGAACGTCACGTCAGCGCACGGCTCCCGCGCGAAAAGGGGTGCGGTGGGTCACGTGGGCCAGGTCACCGCGGGCGTCCGATATCCGGTGCGCCGTGGTCCTGCCGGCGTCTGCGCTCAGCGCATCGGGGTCGGAGCCGGCGTCCGCGCCGAGTGGCACGGAGTCCCGTGCCTCGTCCGGCGGACGTCCGCGCTCAGTTGGCGCCGGCGCCCGCGTCCGGCCGTACCACCCCGAGGATGGGCATCGTGCCGGCGCCGGCGATGGTCACGGTCCGTCCGGGGCGCGGCGCGTGCACGATCGCTCCGTCCCCGATGTACATGGCGACATGGCTGGCGTCTGCGAAGTAGATGATGAGGTCACCGGGGCGCATGTCCTGGATGTCGATGTGCCGCAGCCGCTTCCACTGCTCCTGCGAGGTGCGGGGGATGCCGCGCCCGGCGGATATCCAGGCCTGTGACGTCAGCCCCGAGCAGTCGTACGTCCTCGGCCCCTCGGCGCCCCACTGGTACGGCTTGCCGATCTGGGCCGTGGCGTACTTCACGGCCTTCTTGCCCTGCGCGGAGGCCTTGCCGTCGATCTCCTCCAGGATGCCGGAGTCGAGCCAGGCGGTCTGCGCCTTGTCCGCCGCTTCCTTCTCCAGCTCGGCGAGGCGCTCCTGCTCCTCCTTCTGCAGCTCGGACTCGAGCTTCTCCGCCTGCGCGATCTGCTTCTCGATCTTCTTCTGTGCGGCGGCCTTGGCCTTGCGGCCCGCCTCCAGCTTCTTCAGCTGCGCGGAGGCGTCCTTGGCGTACTGCTCCAAGTCCTCCTGGGTGCGGGTCAGTTCCCCGAGGAGGCCCTTGGTCGCGTGGTGGCCCTCGCGGACGCGGCCCGCGCCGTCGAGGAAGTCCTGCGGGTCGTCGCTCAGCACCAGGTGGGCCTCGGGCGGCAGTCCACCGCCGCGGTACTGGGCGGCGGCCGCGGCGCCCGCGCGGTCCTTGAGTTTCCTGAGCTCGTCCTGGCCCTTGACGATCTTCTTGGCCAGCGCGACGACTTCGGCGGACTGCTTGTCCGCCTTCTCGTCGGCGGCGTTGTACTCGTCGGTGGCGCGGCCGGCGGCGCGGTAGAGCCGGTCGAGCTTCTTGCGGACGGCCTCGAGGTCCTTGGCGGGTGCGACCGCGCCGGGGGTGGGGGAGGGCGTGGGGTTCGCGAACGCCGTGCCCGGTGCCGCCAGCACCGTGACCGCGCAGACCACGGCCACCGCCGTCGCGATCAGGCCACGCTTGCCCGTACCCATACCTCGGCCCCCAACTGATTAACCGTCAGTAACTTGCGGCTCGCCTGGGGATGCTGCCATGTCGGCCCGGAAAGCGACAGGGGGAGTACTTCCCGCCGCCCCCACGCCGGTATGCCCCCGGTGTGACGATCTCCCGGTCTGTGTGACGAACGACTCAAAGAGATCGTTCCAACGGCCCCTGTCCGGGCGGGAGGAATCATACGCCCGGGGCCAAAGCCGCCCAGCGCACCGTCACTTCGCCCTGTCGCCACCGCGCGGGCCCGTCCGACACCGGCCAGTCGGCCGCCAGGTCCCGTACCGCGCGGATCCAGCGTTGCCGGGCGCCGTAGGAGGCATAGGGGGCGGCGGCGGCCCAGGCGCGGTCGAAGTCGCGCAGGAAGGCGTGCACCGGCTCGCCCGGGACGTTGCGGTGGATGAGTGCCTTCGGCAGGCGTTCCGCCAGGTCGGAAGGGCGCTCCAGGGAGCCCAGCCGGGTGGCGAAGGTGACCGTGCGCGGTCCCTCCGGGCCGAGCGCGACCCACACGTGCCGGCGTCCGATCTCGTCGCAGGTCCCCTCGACCAGCAGTCCGCCGCGCGACCCGGCCGCCGGGTCCGCCGGTGCGAGGCGTGCGCACAGGCGCTGCCACACGGCCGCGACCTCGGCCTCGTCGTATTGCCGCAGCACGTTGGCCGCGCGGACGAGCAGGGGGCGCTGCGGGATCGGGATCTCGAAGCCGCCGTGCCGGAAGGCGAGCCCCGGCCGCTCGTAGGGCAGCGCCGCCGCGACCCGGGCCGGTTCGATCTCGACGCCCACCACGCGCGTGCGGGGGGCGACCGTGCGCAGGCGCTGGAGCAGCTCGACGGCCGTCCAGGGGGCGGCGCCGTATCCGAGGTCGACCGCGACCGGGTCGGCGGCGCGGCGCAGCTCGGCGCCGTGCGTGGCCGCGATCCAGCGGTCCATGCGGCGCAGCCGGTTGGGGTTGGTCGTGCCGCGCGTCACCGTGCCGAAGGGGCGGGTGGTCGCGCGGGGTGTCATGCGTACGAGGTTAAGCGGCCGCCGGCGCTGTCAGGGCGCGAGGTGCCGCCGACCAGTAGGCGGGGCGCCAGGAGGAGAGGGCCGCTACGCCCCGCCCCCGCTCCCGTACGTCCCGAACCGCGGCGCCCCCGACGACTCGAAGACGTGTACCGACAGGCCGCCCGGCGTCGTCCGGTGGTCGGTCAGCCGCAGGGCCGTGGGGGCACCGCCGTCCGGGAAGAGCCGCCGCCCCTGGCCGACCACGACCGGCGCGATCGCCAGCCGTAGCGTGTCGACCAGCCCGGCGGCCAGCAGGGACTGGGCGAGGCGGGCGCTGCCGTGGACCTGGAGCTCGCGGCCGGGCTGCCGCTTCAGCTCGGCGACCTGGGCGGGTACGTCGCCGGACAGGATCGTGGTCGGGTTCCATCCGGCCTCGGTCAGGGTGTGGGAGGCGACGTACTTCGGCAGGCTGTTCATGATCCCGGCGAGCGGATGGCCGGTCATCGCGGGCCAGTCCCGGGCGAAGCCCGTGTACGTCCGGCGGCCGAGCAGCAGTGCGTCCGCCTGCCCGAGCCAGCTGCCGACCAGCCGCTCGAACTCCTCGTCCAGATGCGGTACGAACCAGCCGCCCCGCTCGAAGCCGCCACTGGTGTCCTCGTCCGGGGCGCCCGGCCCCTGGGAGACACCGTCGAGCGACAGGAACTCCTGCACCACCAGCTTCATCACGCACCACGCTCTTCCCGCTCGCCACGTCACCTCACGTCTCTCGGACATGGTTGGGGTGCGCAAACCCGTCGGCGCGGCGACCCGCCGGGGATGCGCGCGCACGACCCTGCGCATCCCGGCCGGGGCCGCCGTACAGCTCGTCGCCGCCGTCGCCGTGCAGGACGTCGTCGCCCCGGCCGCCGTACAGCTCGTCGTGTCCGCCCCGGGGGAGTCGTCGACGGGAGTTCACCTGATGTTCGCGCTCCTGAAGGCGACGGACCCGCCCTCTCCATGTCTCGAACGGTTGAGCGATCAGCGGTAATGATTCGGTAAAACTCCCGAATCGGGAAATGGAGCACCTCCCTCCGGCGTTGCACCCCGTCGGAGGGCACCGTGCGCCCTGCGGAGGCATGCCCGGAGCGAGGAGGAACGCCACGTGAGCCAGTACATCGGCAGGCTCGGCAGGCGCTCCGCGTCGTCGCCGGCCCGCCTGCGGCTGCACCGCAGGCCCCGCCGCGTCGCCATGCTCTCCGTGCACACCTCGCCGCTCCACCAGCCCGGCACCGGCGACGCGGGCGGCATGAACGTCTACATCGTGGAACTGGCCCAGCGCCTCGCCGCACACGGCGTGGAGGTCGAGATCTTCACGCGCGCGACCGCCGCCGCGCTCTCGCCGACCGTCGAACTGGGCCCCGGCGTCCTCGTCCGGCACGTCGACGCCGGCCCCTACGAGGGCCTCAACAAGGAGGACCTCCCCGCCCAGCTGTGCGCCTTCACCCACGGCGTGATGCAGGCCTGGGCCCATCATCGCCCCGGCCACTACGACCTGGTCCACTCGCACTACTGGCTCTCCGGACACGTCGGCTGGCTCGCCGCCCAGCGCTGGGGCGTCCCCCTGGTGCACGCCATGCACACCATGGCCAAGGTCAAGAACGCCAACCTGGCCGACGGCGACACCCCCGAACCGGCCGCCCGCGTCATCGGCGAGACCCAGATCGTCGCCGCCGCCGACCGCCTCATCGCCAACACCACCGAAGAGGCCGACGAACTGGTGCGGCACTACACGGCCGAGCCCGACAAGGTCGCCGTCGTCCACCCCGGCGTGAACCTCAGCCGCTTCTCGCCCGCCGACGGCCGCGCCGCCGCCCGGGCCCGCCTCGGCCTGCCCCAGGACGCGCTGATCCCACTGTTCGCCGGCCGCATCCAGCCCCTGAAGGCCCCGGACGTCCTGCTGCGCGCCGTCGCCGTCCTCCTCGACCAGCGCCCCGAACTGCGTTCGCGCATCCTCGTGCCCGTCGTCGGCGGCCCCTCCGGCACCGGCCTCGCCAAGCCCGAGGGCCTTCAGAAGCTGGCCGCGCGCCTGGGCATCGCCGACGTCGTACGGTTCCGCCCGCCGGTCGGCCAGGAACAGCTGGCGGACTGGTTCCGCGCCGCCTCCGTTCTGGTCATGCCCTCCTACAGCGAGTCCTTCGGCCTGGTCGCCATAGAGGCGCAGGCGGCCGGCACCCCGGTCCTCGCGGCCTCGGTCGGCGGCCTGCCGGTCGCCGTGCGCGACGGGCACACCGGCTTCCTCGTCCGCGGCCACGACCCGGCCGACTACGCGCGCGTGCTGCGCGACTTCGCCGACGACCCGCACCTCGCGCCCCGGCTGGGCGACCAGGCCGCCCGCCACGCCCAGTCCTTCGGCTGGGACACGGCCGCCGCCGCCACGACGGACGTCTACACGGCCGCGATGCAGGCCCACCGGCGTCGCGTACGCTCGCTGCATGGGTGAAACCGATCAGGAACAGCGAGCGGCGCAGGTCATCGAGGGAGTGCTCAAGGACGCCGACCTGGAGTGGGAGAGCCCCGAACGCGGCACCTACGTCGCCCAGCTCCCGGGCACCCGCAAGCTCAAGACGACGATCTCCCTGATCGTCGGCCGGCACTCCCTGTCGCTCAACGCCTTCGTCATCCGCCACCCCGACGAGAACGAACAGGGCGTCCACCGCTGGCTCCTGGAGCGCAACCTCAAGCTCTACGGCGTGAGTTACGCCGTCGACCAGCACGGCGACGTCTACGTCACCGGCCGCCTCTCCCTGCCCTCCGTCACGCCCGACGAGCTGGACCGTCTGCTCGGCCAGGTCCTGGAGGCCTCCGACGGCGCCTTCAACACCCTGCTGGAGCTGGGCTTCGCCTCGGCGATCCGCAAGGAGTACGCGTGGCGAATCTCCCGGGGGGAGTCGACCCGCAACCTGGACGCGTTCGCCCACCTCACCCGGCGCCCGGAGCGCTAACCCGCCTTGTACCGCCCCGGCGGCACCCCCACGAGCCTGCGGAAGTGCCGGGTGAGATGTGACTGGTCGTAGAAGCCGGCCGCCACCGCCACCTCGCCCGGTGGGTGCCCCTCCAGGAGCAGCCGCCGGGCGCGCCCCACGCGCAGGGACGTCAGGTACTGGTGCGGGGCGATGCCGTAGGCCGCGGTGAACGCCCGGACGAGATGGGCGGGATGGGCGCCGAGCAGCCCGGCGGCCTCGCGCAGGACGACACCCTCGACGACCCGCTCGTCCAGCACCTCGCGCAGCCGCCGGGCGAGCACGGGATCGGCCGGCCGAGCGGCGGCGGACTCGCCCCGCAGATGCCCGCGCAACCGCTCCCCGACGAACAACAGCCTGCTCTCCGCCTCCAGTTCCTCGCCCGGCCGCCCCAGCGCGCCGTGCAACCGGCCCACCCGCCGGCGCAGCAGCGGATCGCGCAGATCGGGCCGGTCCACGGCCGCCCCGATGAACTCGTCGCCCAGGTACGTCCCGTCCAGGTACAGCACCCGCTTGCGGAACCCCTCGGCGCTGACGGGTGAGCCGTTGTGCGGCACGTGCGGCGGCAGCAGCGTCACGGTGTCCTGCGGGGTGCCGTGCTCGTGCCGGTCGAGGTCGTACCGCACGGCCCCGGTGTCGACGATCAGCAGCGTCCAGGCGTCGTGGACGTGCATCGGATACGCGTACTCGGTGAAACGCGCGTGGAAGACCTCGACGACACCCTCGACGGCGGGCCGCCAGGCGGAGACGGTCCGGGAGGACCGGGAGGCGGACTCGGAGGCCATGCAAAGAACGTACAAGACCCCGGCGGCGGCCGGCGGGCACGCTCGGACCATGAACACCGAACCGATCCGCTTCGACACGAAGATCGCCGTACTGCTGCGCGCGGACCTGGAGCCCTGGCAGCGCCTCAACGTGACATCGTTCCTGGTCAGCGGCCTCGGAACACAGGTGCCCGAGGTGATCGGCGAACCGTACGAGGACGCGGACGGCGTGCCCTACCTCCCCATGTTCCGCCAGCCCGTCATGGTCTTCGAGGCCACCAAGGAGGTCCTGGCCACCGCCCACGCCCGTGCCCTGTCCCGGGCCCTGCCCCGCGCGCTGTTCACCTCCGACCTCTTCGCCACGGGCAACGACCGTGACAACCGCGCCGCCGTGCGGGCCGTGCCGACGGCGGACCTGGACCTCGTGGGGCTCGCCGTGTACGGCCCGAGGAACGCGGTGGACAAGGTGGTGAAGGGCGCGCGGATGCACCCCTGAGCGGGGGCACGAAGGCGACCGAAGTCGCGGGCGCGTAGACCAACGGCTGACGACAGGGGACACGGCGCCTGAGGAGACTGGCCGCATGGAGGAAGCCAGGAACGTTCCCATGCGGAAGAGCCCCCGTGCGCAGGCGGGCGGGGCGACGGAACTCGCCGAATCGGCCTGGGCCGTCGTGCTCTTCTGCGTCGCCTGCGGTGCGGCGGCCGGCGCGCTGCTCCCGCTCCTCGCCCGCCTGCTGCTCGCCCTGCCGTGGGCGCCCCTCGAAGGCCCGGCCGAACTGCTGACCTCGGTTCCGGAGCCCGCCCTCACCCTCGGCACGATCGCTCTGGGGGCGCTCGGCGGACTGCTGCTCGGCTTCTGGGCGGTGCACGAGTCGCTGTCCGTCCGCGTAGCCGACACTCACGTGACGCTGGCCGTCAGGGACAGCTCCCAGGAGTTCACGCGCGAGGAGGTCTGCGCGTGCTTCCGGGACGGCAGGCAGCTCGTCCTGCTCGGCCCCGGCGGTCTGGAACTCGCGCGGGAGCAGTGCGGCCTGGACTGGCGGCGCCTCGCGGACGCCCTGACCGCACACGGGTACAGCTGGGAGGAACAGGATCCGCATCGCGCCGAGTTCCGCCGCTGGGTCCCCGGCACCCCCGGCCTGCCCGCGGGCGCGGACGCCCTGCTGCGGGCCCGCGCCCGGACCCGTGAGGACGAGCACGGCGCCGAGGCCCGGGAGCTGCGCGGGGAACTGCTGCGGCTGGGGGCGGTCGTGCGGGACGAGGACAAGCGGCAGTACGTCCGGGTCGTGCCGGGCGGCGGCAGCGGGTGGCCGGGGACGGCACGGCCATCGGGCGACGGCGACGTATGACCGGGCACGCCTGGCCCCGCTGACGCACGTGGTGGGTCAGGGCGTGCAGGCCGCGGCGATCGACACGCTGTTCTCGTACAGGTGGTGCCGGGTGATCCGCCCGCCGTCGACGGTGAGCCGCAGCGCGAAGGGCCCCGAGAAGGGCTTGCCGGTCGCCCGGACGGTCCCGGAGAGGTGCCCCATGAGCACGGCGTCCGTCCCGTCGACGAGGAAGGTGTCGACGGACGCGCGGGCGTCCTCGGGGACGGTGTACCGGGCCAGGTCGTCGGCCTGCGCCGCGCACTCGGCGGCGGTGGAACGGGGCCGGATCCAGGGCACGACGGGGTTCTCGGCGAGTATCCAGTCGACGGTGTCGGCGAAGAGGGCCGTGAGCCCTTCGGTGTCACCGGCGAGCCGGAGTTCGAGGAACTTCCGGACGGTGGAGCGGGTGACTTCGGATGCGTCGACGGTGTCGGCGATTCCGGCGGTTCTCATGGTCCCAGCTTGCCCGAGCCGCCCGGGGGAGTCGATCACCTCGGAGGTGGTTCGGGAGATCCACCCATGAGCAGGGACGAAGGGCGGGGTGGGCTCGGGGGCGACCTGCTCCTAGAATCGAACGTATGAACGATCCAGAGTCGCGGCTCGCGCTGCTCCGCTTCCTGGAGCGCGTGCAGGTGCGCGACCTGGCCCGCACCCGCCGGTGGATCGCGGACGAGGAACGCCGCCAGGCCGAACACCGGCGCGGCCTCCAGGCCCGCCCGCCCGCGCCGGACTGGCTGATCGAACGCGGCCTGTCCGGGCGCGAAGCCGTGTACGTCCACGTCGGCGGCTGCTGGACCGCGGGCCGACGCAGCAAGGGCGTCGACCGTGACCATGCCCGGCGAGCCCTCGCGGAAGGGGTCAAGCCCTGCCCGCAGTGCCGACCGGACACGGAACTGGGCTTCGTGGACGGGTAGGGCGGCGGTGGCCGGGGGGAGAGAGGAGGAGAGGGGGTGTCGGCGGGATGGTCCTGGATCATGATCCTGGTATGCCAGTGAACGATTCCCCCGGCGGGGGGCCGACCGTCACCCGGCTCTCCCGCTACACGAAGACGGAACAGGACGAGATCCTCGGCACCGGCGACGACCCGTTCGGTGTGGCCGACACCGGTCTGACCTGGCTTCCCAAGGACGAACACTTCGGCGTCCGGCTCGATGGCCGGCTGGTGGCACACGCCGGTCTGCTACGGCTGCCGATCACGGTCGACGGCGTGGAGACGGAGGTCATGGGCGTGGGCGGAGTGGCCGTGGCGCCCGGCGTACGGGGCAGGGGCCTGGCCCGGCTCGTCCTCGCGGCGGCCCTCGACCACGCTCGCACCCAGGGCCCCCGGCACGCGCTGCTGTTCTGCCGACCACCCCTCGTGCCGCTGTACGAGCGCCTCGGATGGCGGCCGCTTGACACGGACGTACGCGTCGAACAGCCCGGCTCGCGCGTGGTGACCATGCCGCTGCGCACGATGGTGACGCCCCTGCGCGACGACGCGCGCTGGCCCGCCGGGCCGGTGCGGCTGCGCTCGCTGCCGATGTAAGGGACGTTCCGCCGCGCATCCCGGCCCGGGCCGCCGCGCCGACCCGGGTGCGCTGCGCCTCACCCCGCGCCGACCTCCGGCTGCGGCCGCACCCCCGCCGACGGCTCGACCACCTTCTCCTCGCCGGGCATGCGCCGCATCAGCAGGGCGTATCCCGCCCCGGCCACGGTCCCCACCACCGCGCACAGCCCCCACAGCCACTCCGCCCCGAACCGGTCGATGACGAACCCGGAGAGCAGCGGGGCGACGAGGCCGGCCACCGACCAGGACATCGTGTACATGCCCTGGTAGCGCCCGCGTCCGTGCACCGGCGACAGCCGTACGACCAGACTGGTCTGCGTCGGCGCGTTGACGATCTCGGCCAGCGTCCACACGCACACCGTGAGCGCGATGAGCCCCAGGGACCCCGCGAAGGCGGTGAGGGCGAAGCCGTACCCGGCGAGGACGGACGAGACGACCAGCAGCCGACGGGGATCGCGGTGCTCGATGAAGCGGGTGACGGGGATCTGGAGCACGACGATCAGCACACCGTTGACGGCGATGGCCATGCCGTACTCGGCCGGGGTGAAGCCGGCCTCGCCCATGGCCACCGGCAGCCCCACCGAACCCTGCTGGAAGATGAGCGCGACGAGGAAGGACAGCCCGACGACGCTCATGAACCGTCCGTCGCGCAGCACGGTGCGCAGGCTCACCAAGTCGTCCTGGGCGCCCGCCGGCACCACCCGCCCGGCCGGCTTGGACTCCGGCAGCCGCAGGAAGACGAGGATCGCGCAGGCCATCGTCATCCCCGCCTCGATCAGGAACCCGGCGCGGTAGCTGACCTCGGCGATGAAACCGGCGGCCATGGAGGAGACGGCGAAGCCGAGGTTGATGGCCCAGTAGTTGAGGGAGAAGGCGCGGATACGGTCCTCGGGCCGGACGATGTCGGCCATCATCGCCTGCACGGCGGGCCGCGAGGCGTTGCTGGCCATGCCGACGAGGAAGGCGACACCGGCGATCGCGACCGGGTCGTGCACGAAGCCCAGCAGTGCCACGAACACGGCGGTGGAGGACTGCGCGATCAGCAGGGTCGGCCGTCGGCCCAGCCGGTCGGTCATCACCCCGCCGCCCAGCGAGGAGACCACGCCGCCGAGCCCGTGCAGGGCGGCGACCAGACCGGCGTAGGAGGCGGAGTAGCCGCGGTCGAGGGTCAGGTACAGGGCCATGAAGGTGGCGACGAAGGCGCCGAGCCGGTTGACGAGGGTGCTGGTCCACAGCCACCAGAACTCCCGGGGGAGACCGGAGACCGTCTCCCGGACGGCTTGTCGGGCACGCAGGGCGTACGGCATGGATCCCCCGGGGCAGCAAGGCGTGAGTGGTGTGTGTAAGCAGCGCTGAAGGCATGAGCACGTTACGAGCCGTCGGTTGACGGGGGCCACTCAATTAACAGATCCCGTCAAACGTCCGCCTGCCGGGCAGCCACGCGAACGGGCGAAAGCGTGGATTACGCTCTGGGGCATGGCCGACGCACCGTACAAGCTGATCCTCCTCCGCCACGGCGAGAGCGAGTGGAACGCGAAGAACCTGTTCACCGGCTGGGTGGACGTGAACCTCAACGAGAAGGGCGAGAAGGAGGCAGTCCGCGGTGGCGAGCTCCTGAAGGACGCCGATCTTCTCCCCGACGTGGTCCACACGTCCCTCCAGAAGCGGGCGATCCGCACGGCCCAGCTGGCCCTGGAGGCCGCGGACCGCCACTGGATCCCGGTCCACCGCAGCTGGCGCCTCAACGAGCGCCACTACGGTGCTCTCCAGGGCAAGGACAAGGCCCAGACGCTCGCCGAGTTCGGCGAGGAGCAGTTCATGCTGTGGCGCCGGTCCTACGACACCCCGCCCCCGCCGCTGGACGTCGACGCCGAGTACTCCCAGTTCCACGACCCGCGCTACGCGACCCTCCCGCCGGAGCTGCGGCCGCGCACGGAGTGCCTGAAGGACGTCGTCGTCCGCATGCTCCCGTACTGGTTCGACGCGATCGTCCCCGACCTCCTGACCGGCCGTACGGTCCTGGTCGCGGCCCACGGCAACTCGCTGCGCGCCCTGGTCAAGCACCTCGACGGCATCTCCGACGCGGACATCGCGGGCCTCAACATCCCCACGGGCATCCCGCTCTCCTACGAACTCGACGCCGACTTCAAGCCCCTGAACCCGGGCGGCACCTACCTCGACCCCGAGGCGGCGGCAGCGGCGATCGAGGCGGTCAAGAACCAGGGCAAGAAGAAGTAAGTCCGCACGAACAAGCCCCCCACCTGCTGTTTCATGGCAGATGAGGGGCTTGTCGGCATCCTGGGGCCGCCTGTGGGCCGTCAGAAGGCTGCGGGCCGGTGCGGGGGCGGGCAGTTGCCGTGAGGAACTCGGCAATCTCCCAGATGCACGTCTCCCGGCTGCTGTCGCGCACGCGGGTGCGGTTGCGCACGGGGCTGACGGTGGAGGAATGCGCCTTTTCGGAGGCCCGCTTCCCGGTGACCGAAGCCCTGTTCAGTTACCTCAGGTAACTCCCTTTTCCGAAAGGGCCGCCTCCGCCACCATGTGGGCACCCCAAACTGGCCGGTACGTCAGGACAGGGGAAGGGTGGCGGGCTAGGAGGGGCGAGGATGGCTCAGGGCGGCGACACTGCCGGGGACGCGGGCCGCGGGCCGTACGGCGAGGCGTCGGACGCGCGGCTGACCGTACTGCTGCGCGGCGACACCGCCACCGCCTACGCGGCGCTGCGGGAGCTCCACCGACGGCACCGCCCGGCGGCCCTCGGCTACGCCCGGCTGTGCACCGCGGGCGAGTCGGCGGCCCGGCGGCTGGTGGCCGAGACCTTCACGGCGGCGGCCCGCGAGACGGCACACGGTGTGGAACCCCGCGTCCCGCTCCGCCACCACCTCCTGCTGCTGACCGCCCGGCTGGCCGCGTCCTGGGCCCGCGACGACCGCTCCGCGGGCCTGGACCCCGGCCTGCTGCTGGTCCTGAACACCGCCGGCACCCCGGGGGGCCCGCTGCCGCCCCTGCTGGCCGCGTTCCACGCCCTGCCCTCCCGCACCCAGGGCCTCCTCTGGTACGCCGTCGTGGACGAGGAACCCGAGGGCCGCACGGCCGCCTTCCTCGACCTCGCCCCCCAAGACGTGGTGTACGGCACGACGCAGGCCCTCCAGGCGATGTCCCAGGCCTGTCTCAGGTCGCGCCTGGCCGCCTCCGACGACCCGCGCTGCGCGGACTTCCGCCGCCTGATCGAGGAGTCGACGCGGGCGCACGCCCCCCGCCACAGTGCCGACCTGCACGCGCACATGGCGCAATGCCCGCATTGCACGGCCGCACACGAGGAGCTGACGACCCTGCGGGACACCCCGCGCGCGGCCCTGGCGGAGGGCTTGCTGCCCTGGTCCGGTTCGGCATACACGACCCGGCGAGGCGCCGAGCCTCGGGTCGTCGCCGGCGGCACGGGGTCGCGGCGCCCTCCGTCCCGCCGTCTACTGCTGGCCTCCGCGGCCTTCGGCGTGGGCCTGGTCCCCCTGGCGATCCTCATGCTGCCCTCGGGCGGCTCCGCGGACCACCGCTCAGCGGGCGCCGGCGGCACGCCCATGACCGCGCCGCCGGTCACGGTCACGGCGACGGTGTCCGCGACGCCGTCGCCGTCCCGGACCTCCAGGTCCCCGTCTCCCACGCGGAGCCCGAGCCCGACGACACGGCCCTCGAGCCGCAGCCCCCGCCCGTCCCCGTCCCCCTCCCCCACGGCCCACGCCCCGAACGGCAGGTACGCCCAGGTCGTGAACGCCGCCTCGGGCCGGTGCCTGCAGGTGTCCGGCGGCTTCGACAACGGCACCGACGTCGTCACCGCGCCCTGCACCGCCGCCCCCACCCAGCGCTGGCGCGTCGACACCGATCGCGGTGTGGTGCAGTCGTCCGCGGACCCCGGCTTCTGCCTGGACAGCCGCGGCTCCGTCGACAGGGGTCTAGGCATCTGGGACTGCGACTCGGTCGACGGCGACCACGGCGAGAACCTGCGCTTCACGGTCGACGCCGACGGGGTCATCCGCCCGGCGATCGCCATCGAGACGGCGGTCACTCCGGACGAGGGCGGCGGGCTGTCACTGGAGCCGCTGACCGGGGGCACGGCTCAGCAGTGGCGGGCGGGGGCGGAATGACCCGCCCCTCCTGACGCCGTCGTACGACGTGGCGGAAACCCGCGTACCCGTACTGGATCGCCGCCGTCAGGACTTGCGGTCGCCCCGACCCACCGTTCAAGGACGTTCGCCGAACTGCAGAAGGCCGCCCATGGAGAAGCACGCCGCGCCGAGGAGGGTGCCCCAGTTGGCGATGTCCGCGTTGGCCGGGTCGGCGGTGGCCGGGCGGGTGTAGGCGGCGAGTGCGGAGACCATGAAGAGGACGGAGCCGAACTGGTTCACGGCGACGATCGACCAGCCGAGGTCGCGCCGACGCAGACACGGGCCCCGGCCGTGGCAGATCTCGACGAAGGCGAGGTGGCCGGAGATCAGGAACAACAGGCAGCCGATCACGTCCGGTACCCAGATCAGCCGGTTGATCTGCTGGACGCTCAGCCCCTGGAGGAAGGAGTCCAGCAGGTTGATGCCGAACACCAGCGTGCCGGCGAACAGGACGAACGCGCTCAGCCAGTCCACCCGCGTCGGCTCGTAGCTCCACCAGCGCCAGCCGCTCGTGACCAGGCGCCCGGCGCCCCCGGGGACGTGCCGGGGCGCGTTGACGACCTGGAGCAGCGAGACGTAGCCGCCGGTGTTGAAGAACAGGCCGCCGGCGAAGTAGATCGAGGCACAGGTGGTGGCGTCGCCGGAGCCGAACTGGGCGACACCCGCGCCGAGTGCGAAGAGCGCGCCGCCGATGACGAAGGAGGTCGCGGCGATGGCGTTGAGTCTGCGCAGCCGGCCGAGCGCGAGATCGTCGGCCCGGGTGTGCCGGCCCGCCGGGGCGCCGACCGGGCGGACCGCGATGATGCCGCGCCGCCGGGCGAGCCGTGACTCCCACACGGCGGTGCCGCCGCCGGGGACGTGCCAGGTGAGCCGGGTGGTGAACGGTCCGGCGCCCTCGGCGCGCTGCTCGGTGGACGTCACGCGGACCGGGTGCCGCGCGTGCGCTGCGTGCAGTGGCACCCGGCCGGAACGGCGGGCGGGAGGGCGGCGATGCGACTCGGGTCGGTGTTCCGTCCGGAGTCGCTCCGTGCGTCGCTCATGGCATGTCCCGGGTGACTGGGCGCAGGGGGCACGCGCATCGGGCGCCCCTCGAACAGGCATCGACTCTGCCAGAGCGGATCACGCGTCGCGGTCATTTCGCGAGCGTTTTGTCCCCGTCCGCGTACCACGACGTGGACGGCGGAAAAAACTTCGGCGGTGATGTCGAGAACCCGCGTCCGGCTCCGTCCCCGGGGTGAAAGCGGCCAAGATGGCCGCACCGGCACCGAGGAGAATCACCATGGCGAAGTACCTGCTGCTGAAGCACTACCGAGGCGCCCCGTCGGCCGTCAACGACGTACCGATGGACCAGTGGACGCCGGAGGAGATCTCGGCCCACATGCAGTACATGCACGACTTCGCGGCGCGGCTGGAGAAGACCGGCGAGTTCGTCGACGGGCAGGCGCTCGCCCCCGAGGGGGCGTGGGTCCGGTACGACGGGGAAGGGCGTCCGCCGGTCACGGACGGGCCGTTCGCCGAGACCAAGGATCTCATCGCCGGCTGGATGATCATCGACGTCGACGGCTACGACCGTGCCGTCGAGCTGGCCGGGGAACTGTCTGCCGCCCCCGGCGCGGGCGGCAAGCCGATCCACGAGTGGCTGGAGGTGCGCCCGTTCCTGACCGCCCCGCCCACCATCACGGAGTGACCCCACCGATGGACGAGGCCCTCATCAGAAGCCTCACCCCGAGTGTGCTCACGGTCCTCGTCCGCCGCGGAGCCGACTTCGCGGCGGCCGAGGACGCCGTGCAGGACGCGCTGGTCGAGGCGTTCCGCGTCTGGCCGGCCGAGCCCCCGCGGGACGCGAAGGGATGGCTGGTCACCGTGGCCTGGCGAAAGTTCCTCGACCAGGCCCGCGCGGACAGCGCCCGCCGCAGGCGGGAGGACCTCGTCGAGGAGGAGCCGGCGCCCGGGCCCGCGTCCGACGTGGACGACACCCTCCAGCTGTACTTCCTGTGCGCCCACCCCTCCCTGACACCGTCGTCGGCGGTCGCGCTCACGCTGCGCGCCGTCGGCGGGCTCACCACCCGGCAGATCGCCCGGGCCTACCTGGTGCCGGAGGCGACGATGGCGCAGCGCATCAGCCGCGCCAAGCGCACCGTCTCCGGCGTACGGCTCGACCAGCCCGGTGACGTGGCGACGGTGCTGCGCGTCCTCTATCTGGTCTGCAACGAGGGCTACTCGGGCGACGTCGACCTCGCCGCCGAGGCCATCCGGCTCACCCGGCAGCTCGCGGCCGCCATCGACCACCCCGAGGTGTCGGGGCTGCTCGCGCTGATGCTGCTCCACCACGCCCGGCGCGCCGGGCGTACCGCGCCCGACGGCAGTCTGGTGCCGCTCGCCGAGCAGGACCGCGGCCGGTGGGACACCCGGCTGATCGCCGAGGGCGTCGGCATCCTCCAGGCGGCCCTCGCCCGCGACCGGCTGGGCGAGTTCCAGGCCCAGGCCGCCATCGCGGCGCTGCACGCGGACGCGCCCACCGCCGAGGAGACCGACTGGGTGCAGATCGTGGAGTGGTACGACGAACTCGCCGGTCTCACCGACAGCCCGGTGGTCCGGCTCAACCGCGCGGTGGCCGTGGGCGAGGCCGACGGACCGCGCGCCGGTCTCGCGGCGCTCGCCGAGGTGGACGACGCGCTGCCCCGCCGTGACGCGGTGGCGGCCTACCTCCACGAACGCGACGGCGACCCGGAGACGGCGGCCCGTCTGTACGCCGAGGCGGCCCGCAAAGCTCCCAACCTCCCCGAACGCGACTATCTGACCCGCCAGGCGGCCCGTCTCAACGCCGGCCGGCGCCGCTGACGGGCCGCGCGCGACGGGTCACCGGCCTGACGACCCGGGACCCGTTCCGCCGGTCACCGCACCATCAAGGGCACGGGGTGCACCTCGTCCGCCTTGTGCCCGGCGCGCTCGTGAATGCGCTGGACCGCTTCGGCCGAGGGTGCCTCGGAGAGGCAGTAGACGTGGCCGGACTCCGGGTCCGCCCAGGCCATCTCGAAGTGGACCTGCTCGTCCTTCTCGATCGCGAGGTCCGCGTTGTGGGCTTCACGCAACTGCTCTTCCGTGATGCCCTTCATGCCGCGATGGACGTCCATGTACTTGGGCATGCCGCGCGCCTCCTTCCCGGCACGGTGCTCGTCCGCGCCGCCTTGCCTACCTCTCATGCTCCGCCCGTACGGCCACCCGGGCGACCGCACGCCGAGGGGCCCCGGCGACACGGCCGGGGCCCCTCGGGTCGTACGGTCGGCGAAGTGTCGGCGTCAGCCGCACTGGCAGGGGCTGCCCGACTGGCACCCGCAGCCGCAGCCCGAGCCGCAGCCGCACGCGGCGATCAGGGGCAGGCTCCTGATCTCGGCGGGCTGCTCGGTCTCACGCTGCCGGGCGGGGTCGGGCGCCGTGCTGGGGGATTCGGCCATGGGTCCCTCCTCGAGGCTGGTGCCTGTACCCATTGGACGCCCGTCCGGCTGGGCGCATCAACGGCGCATTGAGGCGCCCACGCGCCCCGACCGTCCCCGACCCGTCTGCGGGTCACGCCCCGGACGGCCCCCGGGGGTCCCGCCCCCGGGCCGGGCCCGTCTAGGGGTTCTCCGCCTCCCGGCCGGGCCCGTCAGGCGCTCTCCGCCCCCGACACCGCCTGGATGTCCGGCTGCATGTCCGCCTGGAGCTCGTCCGCGTGCTCACCCGTCACCAGGTACACCACGCGCTTGGCGACCGACACCGCGTGGTCGGCGAACCGCTCGTAGTAGCGGCCGAGGAGCGTGACGTCCACGGCCGTCTCGATGCCGTGCTTCCAGCGGTCGTCCATCAGGTGCTGGAAGAGGGTGCGGTGCAGCAGGTCCATCTCGTCGTCGTCCTGCTCCAGCTGGAGCGCCAGGTCGACGTCCTTGGTGATGATCACCTCGGCGGCCTTCGCCATCAGGCGCTGCGCGAGCTGGCCCATCTCCAGGATCGTGGCGTGCAGGTCGCTCGGGACGGCGCGGTCGGGGTAGCGCAGGCGCGCGAGCTTCGCCACGTGCTGGGCGAGGTCGCCCGAGCGCTCCAGGTCGGCCGACATGCGCAGCGACGTGACGACGATGCGCAGGTCCGTCGCCACCGGCTGCTGGCGCGCCAGCAGGGCTATGGCCCTCGCCTCCAGCTCGTGCTGGAGTTCGTCGACCCGCTGGTCGGCCTCGATCACGTTCTCGGCCAGCTTCAGGTCGGAGTCGAGCATGGCGGTCGTGGCGCGCCCGATCGCCGACCCGACCAGCCGGGCCATCTCCACCAGACCGTCGCCGATCGAGTCCAGTTCCTCGTGGTACGCGTCCCGCATCAGGCTTCCCTCTCGTGCGTTTCAGTCGGGGGTCCAAGGGCCGGGGCCCACCGGACAACCGGCGGTACGACCGTCGTACGACCGGTGGTCCGAACCCCACGCTCCCACGTTCCGCCCCGTACGCGTCCGTTTCCGTCATCCCAAATGAACCAATACTGGCTCCAAGGTGAACTCTGGGCGACGAGTGTTCGAGCTCGCAGCCCGACGGCTGTGGAGGGTGCCCGAGCCATGCCTAACCTGGGTGCATGGACGTGAACGCGGCGGTCGCCGCAGCGGCAGCGATCGCCGGGGTGCTCACCGGCGTCATCGCCATGCTCGCGTTCCGCTGGAGTGAGCGCGAGCAGAAGCGCCCCACCCGTAGCTCCCTGCACACCGACGCGGTGCTCCCGCCCGGCGTGGACACGGTCCTGTCGGTCCTCCGGTCGTCCGCCGTCGTCCTCGACGAGGCCGACGCCGTGGTCAAGGCCAGCTCGGCGGCGTACGCCCTCGGCCTGGTCCGCGGTGGCAAGCTCGCCGTCGAGCCGATGCTGCAGATGGCCCGGGACACCCGGCGGGACGGCGAGATACGCCAGGTCGAGCTGGACCTGCCCCGGCGCGGCACCGGACGCGGAGAGGCCCTGGCCGTCTCCGCGCGGGTCGCGCCGCTCGGCTCCCGGCTGGTGCTGCTGCTGGTGGAGGACCTGACCGAGGCCCGCCGCATCGAGGCGGTCCGGCGCGACTTCGTCGCCAACGTGAGCCATGAGCTGAAGACGCCGGTCGGCGCCCTCTCGCTGCTCTCCGAGGCCGTGATGGACGCCTCCGAGGACCCCGAGGCCGTGGAGCGGTTCGCCGGGCGCATGCAGATCGAGGCCACCCGGCTCACCAGCCTGGTGCAGGAGCTCATCGACCTCTCGCGCGTGCAGAACGACGACCCGCTGGAGGACGCCGAGCCGGTCCGCGTCGACGAACTCGTCGCCGAGGCCATCGACCGCTGCCGGCACCAGGCCGGGGCCAAGCAGATCACCATGGCCTCGAATGTATGGGCGCCCGAAGGGCCCGATCAGGGTGGTGGCGGGCGTCGGGCGGGCGGCACCGCCGACCTGCGCGTGTGGGGAAACCGCGGCCAGCTCGCCGCCGCCCTCGGCAACCTCGTCGAGAACGCGGTCAACTACTCGCCCGCCCGCACCCGCGTCGGCATCGCGGCCCGCAGCGTCAGCGCCGCCAGCGGGGACCACATCGAGATCGCCGTCACCGACCAGGGCATCGGCATCTCCGACAAGGACAAGGAGCGCATCTTCGAGCGCTTCTACCGCGTCGATCCCGCCCGCTCCCGCGCCACCGGCGGCACGGGGCTGGGGCTGGCCATCGTCAAGCACGTGGCCGCCTCGCACGGCGGGGAGGTCACGGTGTGGAGTGCCGAAGGCCAGGGCTCCACCTTCACCCTGCGCCTGCCGGAGGCCGGTGCGGCCCGCGGCGCACGTCAGCAGCCCGCCCGAGAGACACGCGCAGGAGGCGCGGGCCTCGACGAGGAGGCCGGGCGGTCCACCCCCACATCCCCCGAATCAGACGCGTACGAAACGCTTCCCGCCCCGGAGGTCCTTCCGTGACCCGAGTGCTCGTCGTCGAGGACGAGGAGTCCTTCTCCGACGCCCTGTCGTACATGCTCCGCAAGGAGGGCTTCGAGGTCGCCGTCGCGACCACCGGGCCCGACGGACTCGACGAGTTCGAGCGCAACGGCGCCGACCTCGTCCTCCTCGACCTGATGCTGCCCGGCCTGCCGGGCACCGAGGTGTGCCGCCAGCTGCGCGGCCGGTCCAACGTCCCCGTCATCATGGTGACCGCCAAGGACAGTGAGATCGACAAGGTCGTCGGGCTGGAGATAGGAGCTGACGACTACGTCACCAAGCCGTTCTCCTCGCGCGAGCTGGTCGCGCGGATCCGTGCCGTGCTGCGCCGCCGCGGCGAGCCCGAAGAGGTCACCCCGGCGGCCCTGGAGGCCGGCCCGGTCCGCATGGACGTCGACCGGCACGTGGTCACCGTCGGCGGCACCAAGATCGATCTGCCGCTGAAGGAGTTCGACCTGCTGGAGATGCTGCTGCGCAACGCCGGCCGGGTGCTGACCCGCATGCAGCTCATCGACCGCGTCTGGGGCGCCGACTACGTCGGTGACACCAAGACCCTCGACGTCCACGTCAAGCGGCTGCGCGCCAAGATCGAGCCGGACCCGGGCGCTCCGCGCTACCTGGTGACGGTCCGCGGTCTCGGCTACAAGTTCGAGCCGTAGGCCGGCGGGCGGCGACGGCGGCACGAAGGGCGGGCCCCCTCCTCGGAGGGGGCCCGCCCTTGTCGCGTCTGCTCAGTGACCGGCGCTCGCGCTCGCCGAGGCCGCGTCGGTCGGCGTGCCGGACGCGTTGTGGCCGCCCTCACCGGCCGCGGGGCTCTCCGGCGCGCCCGACTCGCCCTCGGCGGGGGAACCGGACGGCGAACCCGACGGGGACGACGAGGCGCCCGGCGCCGGGACCTCGGTGGGGCCCCACTCCTTGAAGTAGTGCTCGGCGGGCACGACGAACGCCTGCAGGCTCACGGCACCCGTCTTGCTGAAGGTGAAGGTGATCTTCTGGGCGTTGCCGTCCTGCACGGCCTCACGGCTGCTCGGCAGCATCGCCGTGGCGTTGTCCTTGCCGCCCAGGATCAGCGAGCCACCGGCCGGGATGCTGAGGCTGCCGCCCTTGGCGGGCTTGAGCTCGGCGGTCTTGCCGGTGCCGGGCAGCGTGATGGACTCCAGCGTCTCGGCGCTGCGGCCCGAGTTGAAGAGGGTGGCGGAGATCGCGGCCGGGCCGGTCGACTCGAGGTCGGGCTGCGTGATCACGATCGCGTTCTGGACCTTGATGTCGCCGACGCTCGTCGCTGCGTTGTCCGGCTTGATCTCCAGCGTCTGGGCGTCGTTGCCGGCGCCGCACGCGGCGAGCGAGGCGATCGAGAACGCGGTGACGACGGCGGCGAGGGCACCGCGTCGAAGGCTGCTGCTCACGGCGGCGGCAACTCCTTGACTCGAGCGGAGCGGCCGATAAAGCCGCCCTAAGTGTCTGTCAGCGGGCCTTAGGTTACCGAGCCGCCCTCGTCCGGCCGCACCCGACCCCCCGGCACCGCCGATCCCACCTGAGTCTCCTGTGACTCCCGCGTCACATTGGCGTGGTCGTCGTCCGGCATTCACATAAGAGACCCGCGCGGCACCGCAAATGTTCCGTGGAGGAATGCGCGGACCGCCTCGGAATTGATCACCGGCGGCTCGTCGGAGGGCCCTGTGATCAATTCCGGATTCGACGTGAACCCGGCGCGGACCGCCGAACGGAGTAGCGGAAGTCGATCATACGGAACCGGACATATGGGGATGTTCGGCCTTCCGGAGGATGCTCCGGATGCGTGTAACGTACGCGTTTCACTCGCCCCGAAGAGCCGCTCCCACCTGCGAATACCTTCTTCCGATCCCTGTCCGAAGCACGTTCCTGTCGGAGTTGTCAAGCCCCGAGATATGCCCTGACCTGCGAAAACGCCATTCAGTACCCGCAGTTTCCGTGTTACCCTGGATAGCCACGGAAGGGGTACCTGTCACATGACGTTCAAGGTTGGCGACACCGTGGTCTATCCCCATCACGGGGCCGCGCTGATCGAGGCCATCGAAACTCGCCAGATCAAAGGCGTGGACAAGACCTACTTGGTGCTGAAGGTCGCCCAGGGCGACCTGACGGTACGTGTGCCAGCGGACAATGCGGAGTTCGTCGGCGTGCGTGATGTGGTCGGTCAGGACGGGCTGGACCGGGTCTTCGAGGTGCTGCGCGCACCCTACGCCGAGGAGCCCACGAACTGGTCCCGTCGATACAAGGCAAACCTGGAGAAGCTCGCCTCGGGCGATGTCATCAAGGTCGCGGAAGTGGTGCGTGACCTGTGGCGTCGTGAGCGCGAGCGCGGACTCTCCGCCGGTGAGAAGCGCATGCTCGCCAAGGCCCGCCAGATTCTGGTGAGCGAGCTCGCCCTCGCGGAGAACACCAACGAGGACAAGGCCGAAGCCCTGCTCGACGAGGTGCTCGCCTCCTGAGGCGAAACCCGTCGCACAGCGCTCTGCGCTTGCCGAAGCCGCTGATCAAGGCTGCTGGTCGAGGCTGATCGGCCGAGCGCGCGCCTGCACATCGAAATGCCGCGGTGCCCGATGACGAATGACTTGTCGCCGGGCGCTGCGGCATGTTCGTACTCCGAAGCCGATGCGCCGTCACTCCGAGATGTGTTATCACTCACGCCCCGGTGTTCAGGGGTGCCGGGCCCGGGCAGCCGGCTCGACCAGCGTCACGGAAGGGTCCGGTCGAGCGCGTCGCGCCCGGCACTCCTCCAGGCCATACCCACGCCGGGCCAGCACACAAACCTGACAGGAACTGATGTCTGACGATTCGCGTCCCTCGCCGCCCGCCGGCCCCTCCGCGGCCCGTACGGCGGCCGTGATCCCCGCCGCCGGCCGCGGTGTCCGGCTGGGCCCGGGCGCCCCCAAGGCGCTCCGCGCGCTCGGCGGTACCCCCATGCTCATCCACGCCGTCCGCGCGATGGCCGCCTCCCGCGCCGTCGGCACGGTCGTCGTCGTGGCCCCGCCCGACGGCGCCGCCGAGGTCCGCTCGCTGCTCGACGCGCACGCCCTGCCCGAACGCACGGACTTCCTCGTCGTCCCGGGCGGGCAGACCCGCCAGGAGTCCGTGAAGCTCGGCCTCGACGCGCTGCCGCCCGGCCACGACATCGTGCTCGTCCACGACGCGGCCCGGCCGCTGGTGCCGGTGGACACCGTCGACGCCGTGATCGAGGCCGTACGGGACGGCGCCCCGGCCGTGGTGCCGGCCCTGCCGCTCGCCGACACCGTCAAGCAGGTCGAGCCCGCCGGCACCCCCGGCGAGCCGGAGCCGGTCGTCGCCACGCCGGAGCGCGCCCTGCTGAGGGCCGTGCAGACCCCGCAGGGCTTCGACCGGAACACCCTGGTCAGGGCGCACGAGACGGTGACCGGCGAGGTCACCGACGACGCCGGCATGGTCGAACAGCTCGGCCTCACCGTGGTGGCCGTCCCCGGCCACGAGGAGGCCTTCAAGGTGACCCGTCCCCTGGACCTGGTCCTCGCGGAGGCGGTCCTGGCCCGCAGGAGGCTCAACGATGGCTTCTGACCAGCCCGTACTGCCCCAGGTCGGCATCGGAACCGACATCCACGCCTTCGAGGAGGGCCGCGAGCTGTGGTGCGCCGGCCTGAAGTGGGAGGACGCGGGCCCGGGCCTGGCCGGGCACTCCGACGCGGACGTCGTCGCCCACGCCGCCTGCAACGCCCTCTTCTCCGCCGCCGGCCTCGGCGACCTCGGGCAGCACTTCGGCACCGGCCGCCCCGAGTGGTCCGGCGCCTCCGGGGTCACGCTCCTGACGGAGGCCGCGCGCATCGTGCGCGAGGCCGGATTCCGCATCGGCAACATCGCCGTACAGGTGGTGGGCCCTCGCCCGAAGATCGGCAAGCGCCGGGACGAGGCCCAGAAGCTGCTGTCGGAGGCGGCCGGAGCGCCCGTGTCGGTGTCGGGCGCGACCACGGACGGGCTCGGCTTCCCCGGCCGGGAGGAAGGACTGATGGCGGTGGCCACGGCCCTGGTGGTGCGCGCCGGCTGAGGGCGGGCGCCGGGCCTTCCCGTTGCCTGTGTCACGAATGTGTGCGTCCCGTGGTGAAGGTCCTGAGGCACACCCCGGGGCCCACTACCCTGGAGTGGTGACTATTCGCCTGTACGACACCAGCGCCCGGCAGATCCGTGACTTCTCCCCGCTCCGGCCGGGTTGTGTCTCGATCTACCTGTGCGGTGCCACCGTGCAGGCGGCCCCGCACATCGGGCACATCCGCTCCGGGCTGAACTTCGACATCATGCGCCGCTGGTTCGAGTACCGCGGCTACGACGTCACGTTCGTGCGGAACGTGACGGACATCGACGACAAGATCATCGCGAAGTCGGCCGAGCAGAGCCGCCCCTGGTGGGCCATCGGCTACGAGAACGAGCGCGCCTTCAACGACGGCTACACGGTGCTCGGTTGCCTGCCGCCCACCTACGAGCCGCGGGCCACCGGCCACATCACCGAGATGGTCGAGATGATGCGCGGCCTCATCGAGCGCGGGCACGCCTACGAGGCCGACGGCAGCGTCTACTTCGACGTCCGCTCCTGGCCCTCCTACCTGGAGCTGTCCCGGCAGGACCTCGACGAGATGCGGCAGCCCGCCGAGGAGGGCATCACCGGCAAGCGCGACCCGCGCGACTTCGCCATGTGGAAGGGCACCAAGCCCGGCGAGCCCGACTGGGAGACGCCGTGGGGACGCGGCCGGCCCGGCTGGCACCTGGAGTGCTCGGCCATGGCGCACAAGTACCTCGGCCCCGCCTTCGACATCCACGGCGGCGGCCTGGACCTGATCTTCCCGCACCACGAGAACGAGATCGCCCAGGCCAAGGCCTACGGCGACGAGTTCGCCCGGTACTGGGTGCACAACGCCTGGGTCACCATGAGCGGCGAGAAGATGTCCAAGTCGCTCGGCAACTCGGTCCTGGTCAGCGAGATGGTCAAGCGCTGGCGGCCCATCGTGCTGCGCTACTACCTCGGCACCCCGCACTACCGCTCGATGATCGAGTACAGCGAGGAGGCGCTGCGCGAGGCCGAGTCGGCGTTCGCGCGGATCGAGGGCTTCGTGCAGCGCGTGGTGGAGAAGGCCGGCGTCGTCGAGCCCGCCGCCGAGGTGCCGCTGGCCTTCGCCGAGGCCATGGACGACGACCTGGGCGTGCCGCAGGCCCTCGCCGTCGTGCACACCACGGTCCGGCAGGGCAACAGCGCGCTGGCCGCCGACGACAAGGAAGCCGCCGTGGCCCGGCTCGCCGAGGTCCGCGCGATGCTCGGCGTGCTCGGCCTCGACCCGCTCGACCCGCAGTGGGCCGGGGAGGGCGACCGCGGCCAGGACCTGCACGGCGTGGTCGACACGCTCGTGCGCATGGTCCTCGACCAGCGCGAGGCCGCCCGGGCCCGCAAGGACTGGCCCACCGCCGACGCCATCCGCGACCAGCTCGGCCAGTCCGGCCTGGTCATCGAGGACAGCCCGCAGGGCCCCCGCTGGAGCCTCGGCCCCCGCTAGGGCCCGGCCGCGGCCGGAAGATCGATTGTGCCGCCCGGGCCCCCGGGCGGCACACTTCATAGACGTACGCACTTCACCGCCTCACGGCGACAGCAGAGACAGGTAGGTCATGGCAGCCAACAACCGCCGCATGTCCGGCAAGAAGGGCGCGCAGGTCGGCAGTGGCGGCCAGCGGCGCAAGGGTCTCGAGGGCAAGGGCCCCACCCCGCCCGCCGAGATGCGCAAGGGACACAAGAAGAACCGCATCGCCAACGCCAAGGCGAAGCAGTCGGTGCGCCGGCCCGTGGCCCGCGGCCGCGGCGGCAAGGGCACGTCCGAGCTGGTCGTCGGACGCAACCCGGTCCTGGAGGCGCTGCGCGAGGGCGTCCCGGCCTCCACGCTCTACGTCCAGCAGTTCATCGACAACGACGAGCGGGTGCGCGAGGCCCTCCAGGTCGCCGCCGAGCGCGGCGGCATCAACCTCATGGAGGCCCCGCGTCCCGAGCTGGACCGGATGACCAACGGCCTCAACCACCAGGGCCTGGTCCTCCAGGTCCCGCCGTACGAGTACGCCCACCCCGAGGACCTGGCGGCCGCCGCCTACGACCACGGCGAGGACCCGCTGATCGTCGCCCTGGACGGCGTCACCGACCCGCGCAACCTCGGCGCGGTCGTCCGTTCCGTCTCCGCCTTCGGCGGTCACGGCGTCGTGGTCCCCGAGCGCCGCGCGGCCGGCATGACGGCCGGTGCCTGGAAGACGTCCGCCGGTACGGCGGCCCGCACCCCGGTCGCCCGCGCCACCAACCTGACCCGGGCCCTGGAGGCGTACAAGAAGGCCGGCATCACGGTCGTCGGCCTGGCCGCCGACGGCGAGGCGGACCTCGGTGAGCTCGCGGCGCTGGACGGCCCGCTCGTCATCGTCGTCGGCAGCGAGGGCAAGGGCCTGTCCCGGCTGGTCGGGGAGACCTGTGACGTCCGGGTGCGGATCCCGATGCCGGGCGGCGCCGAGTCGCTCAACGCCGGTGTGGCGGCGGGGATCGTGCTGTACGAGGCGGCCCGCCGACGGCGCTGAACAAGCGTCCGGAACTTCACCTGTACGGGGCAATTCCGGTGTCATCGGGGCGACGAGGGCAAGCTTGACGGGGTCCGGACAGATCCGGCGGGTCAAAGCAGTGTCCTAACGCGACGTCACTCGGTTAGATGAGTGTGGACACCAGAACACCCCGCACACCCACGGGGGACCGCTCGTCGGGACTCGACGACGCTCCCGCGCTGAGCATGGTGAAGGTGCCGAGCGACCCGGCGCAGGTCATCGTCAATCACGCGAGTTTCCGCGTGCTGTTGGGCGTATCGACGCGTCACGTCCAGTCCCCCCGGGTCGCACGGCATCTGACCGCCACCGAGGACACCGCCCGCATTCCCCAGGCGGGGGGAGGGGCGGACGGGGCCGGCGCCCGACGCCGACCCGTCGTCTGGAGTGGCAGATCCGCCCCCGACGACACCGGGGCACACCGGCTCCTTCAGGCCGTGCGGCACGAGAGCGTCCGCCACGCCGACGAGCCCGCCGCCGACGCCGGGGCCACCCAGGTCATCTCCCGCGTGGGCCCGGGCTACGACACGCCCGGGTACCAGGGCGTGGGCTACGGCGGCGACGGCTACGCGGGCGACGGCTACGAGGGCGACCTCGCCCAGACCGTCGAGACGCCGGTCGTCGGCCCGCAGCGCACCCACGAGCCCGCCGAAGGCACCCGGCTGCTGCCCCCCATGCGCACCGTCGGCAGCGCCTACGACGAGCAGGCCTACGACGAGCAGGGCTACGGCGATCCGGACTACGAGGACGGCGAGTTGGAGGAGTCCGCGACCGAAGCGGACGACACCGGACGCCGGGCCAAGCGGCGCGGCGACGACCCGGCCCGGCACGGCTACTACCCGGGCCGCTGGATGAACCTCGGTGTCGTCCTGCTCCCGCTGCGCGTCTTCCTCGGCTTCATCTCCATCTACGCCGGCATGGGCAAGCTGTGCGACCCCGTCTACTTCGAAGGCGGCAAGCGCGGCTCGATGGTCAAGTGGCTCAACACCCTGCACCCGTGGGAAGTGGCCGAGCCGCTGCGCCAGTTCGCCCTGGAGCACCCGGTCGGCGCCGGTCTGGTCATCGCCTTCGCGCAGGTCATCGTCGGCGTTCTGACGGTGCTGGGCTGCTGGCAGCGTGTCGCCGCCTGCCTGGGCGCCCTGCTGTCGGCCGCGCTGCTGGTGACGGTCAGCTGGAAGAGCGTCCCGGCCTACGAGACCCCCGACATCATCTACCTCGCCGCCTGGTCGCCGCTGATCATCGCCGGCGCCCCCGTCTACTCCGTCGACGGCCGCCTGGCCGGCAGCGCCTGGCGCCGGCTCGGCCCTCGCACCGACATCTGGGACCTGCGCCGCTACGTGCTGCGGCGCGGCGCCCTCGTCACCGCGATCGTCACCGGCATCACCCTGCTCGTCGGCTCGTTGCTCGGCGGTGCCGTCCGGGACGCCGACCGGGTCGTCGTCCCGGGCCCCGGCGAGGCCCCGCGCAACGAGCTGCCCGGCTCCCCGCTCCCGGGCGAGCCCGGCAAGCGCAAGGAGAAGCGGACCCCGTCGGCCTCCTCCTCCGCGCCCACCCAGGGAGCCACGGCCGGCTCGGCGAGCCCCAGCGCGGGCACCACGACCCGGCCCGACGCCACCCGCGACACCGGCACCGTCACCGGCGGATCCCCCAGCCAGACCCAGGGGACCACGGGCCAGGCACCGCCCCAGCAGACCGCCCCGGCCGACCAGGCCCCGAGCACCACGACCGGCCCCACGTCCGGCGGCGGCACGGCTACGGGCGGCACGGGCTCGACCGGCGGCACCGGCAGCGGAGGCTCTTCCTCCCCGGGCCGCTCGGGCCTGGTGGGCGGCCTCCTGGGCTGACACCCGACCAGCACACCAGAAGGCCCCGCATCAACAGATGCGGGGCCTTCTCACGCGTAAGGGGGCAACGTCCCCAAGGGGCTGCACGGATCAACGGGCTCGGAGGCCAACACCTCAAGGGGCGCGGGGAACTGCGCGACAAGCCACGACGAGCCCGCAGCCGAAGCACACCACGCCACGCCACGCCACCCGCCACGGCTACCGCTTCAGCGCCTCCAGCTCCTTCGCCGCCTCGGTCAGATCCTTCGCCGTGTCGATGGCCCGCCAGTACGCCCCCTGCGGGATCGTGAACCCGGCCAGCCGCCGCTCACGCGCCAGATGCGGGAACGTCGTCCGCTCATGGTCACCCCGGTGCGGCAGCAGCCCGGCGAACTCGGGGGAGAAGACGTACACACCGGCGTTGATCTCGAAGGTCGACGGCGGTGCCTCGATAAAGTCGGTGATCCGCCCGAAACCGTCGGTCTGCACCGCACCCCACGGCAGCCGGGGCCGCGCCAGCGCCAGCGTCGCGACGGCGTCCCGCTCGGCGTGGAAGTCGGCCATGTCCCGCAGCGAGAACCGCGTCCAGATGTCGCCGTTCGTCGCGTACCAGGGCTGGTCGGGGTGCGGGAGGTGAGCCGCGGCGTACTTGAGGCCGCCGCCGCGCCCGAGCGGCTCCGGCTCGACGACCGTCGTGACGGAGACGGGCAACTCGGCCGTCTCGAGCCACTTCTGCAGCACCTCGGCGAGATGACCGCAGGACACGACGACGTCCGTCACACCCTCGTCGGCGAGCCAGGACAGCTGATGGCCGATGATCGGCGTCCCCGTCCCGGGGATCTCGACCATCGGCTTGGGCCGGTCGTCGGTGTACGGACGCAGCCGGGAGCCCTGGCCACCGGCCAGAACGACGGCTTGAACGGGGCGGGACGCGGCGCTCGGATCGCTCATGAGAACGAACTGTACGTGGCGTCCCGCCCGGGACAGCGGCTGACGACCGTTCCCGTGTCAGCCGTGGTGGACGTCCCGCACGGTGGCGGGGCGGTATGCGCGGGCAGGGTGGTGCGCTCAGCGGTGCGCGGCGGCGACGCCGGTGGCGAAGGCCGTGTCACAGACCGGGCGCGCGTAGGACTGCGCGCGGGTCGGGCCGTAGACCCGGACGGCGGCCTGGCCGAGCGCGCGGGCGATGGACGCGCAGTGCTTCGCCAGGGCGGGGCGGCCGTTCACGGCTTGCTGGAGGTGGGTGAGGGCGACGCCCGGGTCCTCCTCCTGCAGTTCGGTCAGCAGCTTGTCGCGCAGGACGTCCTGGGGGGCGCGCTTGGCGGCCCGCGGGGTGCCCACGGAGGCGTCGGCGGCGGTGAGCACCGGGTCCGTGGAGTTCCCCGACCAGTTGACCCGGGTGACCGCCAGGGTCCCGGAGAGCACCAGGACGACGGGCAGGACGAAAGCGAGGGTGCGGCCGATCCGGCGGGCGGGGCCCCGGCCGCGTCGCGTCTGTTGGTTCATGGAGTGCTTCACGCGTGTGAGGGTAGCGCCCGGTAATGGTTTGTAGACATTTAGTCACCGGTTCGGGGGATGAGAGAGTGCCACTTTCCGGGTAGTGCGTTGACGCACAGCGCTCGAAACGTCCGGTCTGCCGGGGTATTTGTCGACAACGTGAAGGGCCCCGCAGCACGCTGCGGGGCCCTCTTCGTCAATCTGGGTGATTCACCCGGGATGGTGCGCTCGCTGGTTGATCAGTCGGACAGGCGCGCACCGGTCGACGTCGAGAACACGTGGGTCTCGCCGGAGCGGGGCACGATGTGCAGCTGGCTGCCCTTCTCCGGGACGTCACGGCCGCTGACGCGGACGACGAGGTCCTTGGACTCGTCGCCGACCGTGGCGGTGCCGTAGACGTACGCGTCGGCGCCGAGCTCCTCGACGACGTTGACGGTGACCGCGAGGCCCAGGTCGGACTCCGGGCCGGCCACGTCGAAGTGCTCGGGGCGGACGCCGACGGTGACGGTCTTGTCGGTGGCGGCGGCGATCGCGTCGCGCTGCACCGGCACGACGGACTTGCCGAACTTGACGCCGCCGTCGGTGATCGGCACCTCGACGAGGTTCATCGCCGGGGAGCCGATGAAGCCGGCCACGAAGAGGTTGGCGGGCTTGTCGTACATGTTGCGCGGGGTGTCGATCTGCTGGAGCAGACCGTCCTTGAGGACCGCCACCCGGTCGCCCATCGTCATGGCCTCGACCTGGTCGTGGGTGACGTAGACGGTGGTGATGCCCAGGCGGCGCTGGAGGCTCGCGATCTGCGTACGGGTGGAGACACGGAGCTTGGCGTCCAGGTTGGACAGCGGCTCGTCCATGAGGAACACCTGGGGCTCACGGACGATGGCGCGGCCCATGGCGACACGCTGGCGCTGACCACCGGAGAGGGCCTTCGGCTTGCGGTCCAGGTACTCGGTGAGGTCGAGGATCTTCGCGGCCTCCTCGACCTTCTGCCGGATCTCCGCCTTGTTGACGCCGGCGATCTTGAGCGCGAAGCCCATGTTGTCGGCGACCGTCATGTGCGGGTAGAGCGCGTAGTTCTGGAACACCATGGCGATGTCCCGGTCCTTGGGCGGCAGGTGGGTGACGTCGCGGTCGCCGATGCGGATGGCGCCGGCGTTGACGTCCTCGAGCCCCGCGAGCATGCGGAGCGAGGTGGACTTGCCGCAGCCGGAGGGGCCGACGAGGACGAGGAACTCGCCGTCCTCGATGTCGATCTCCAGCGCGTCGACGGCGGGCTTGGTGGAACCCGGGTAGATCCGGGTCGCCTTGTCGAACTGCACAGTGGCCATGGTGAATGAACCCCTTCTACCGGCAGGAACGTGCCGGACGATCCGAGTAGGAAGGCGGTGCCACGACGGTGATCCCGTTGTGGTGTAGTCCACGCGTGTGAACTGGCTCAGGACGGTACCTGGCGTTCACACGTATGTCAGCAGTTCCGGCCCTGTGAACTTCGCGGAAATTTTCGAAGCGGCCCGATCTCTTGCGTGTCACTCCCGCCCGTAGCGGCGGGCCAGGGCCGCCACCGCCCGGGCGACGGCCTGCCGCAGCTCGGGCGGACCGAGCACCTCGGCCTCGGGGCCCAGCCGCAGCAGATCGCCGACGGCCACGGCCTCCGTCTCCACACTCAGCTCCACCTCGGTCCAGCCGTCCGCGTCCGGTGCGCTCGCGCTCTCCAGGGCGCGTACGCCCGCCGCACCGAACTGCATCGGCAGCAGCTTCTGCCCGCGCGGTGAGAGCCGCACCCGGGCGGTGCCCTCCCGCAGGGCGGCCTCCAGGTGCCGGGAGGACGTCTCCCAGTAGGCGGCCAGGTCGAACCCGGCGGGGCGGTCGAACAGCTCGCCCGTCTCCGCCACGGACAGCACGCGCGAGACCCGGTAGGTCCGTACGGCCCCCTCCGCCAGGGCGACCAGGTACCAGATGCCGCCCTTCAGGACGAGCCCCAGCGGCCGCACCTCCCGGTGGATCTCGCCGCGCCAGCGCCGGTAGTGCAGCCGCAGCACCCGCCGCTCCCACACGGCCGCCGCCACGGCCTCCAGACACGGCACCGGGTCGGCCTCCCGGAACCAGGCGGGCGCGTCCAGGTGGAACCGCTCCTGGACCCGGCGCGCCTGCCCGGACAGCTCCGCCGGCAGGGCCGCCTGGACCTTCAGCTGAGCGCTGGCCAGGACCGCCCCCAGCCCCAGGTCCCGGGCGGGCCCGGGCATCCCGGCGAGGAACAGTGAACCGGCCTCGGCGTCGGTGAGACCGGTCAGCCGGGTCCGGTATCCGTCGACCAGCCGGTAGCCGCCCTCGGGCCCCCGGTCGGCGCACACGGGCACACCGGCCGCCCCCAGCGCCTCGACGTCCCGGTAGACCGTCCGCACCGACACCTCCAGCTCGGCGGCGAGCTCGGGTGCGGTCATCCGCCCGCGGTTCTGGAGCAGCAGGAGCAGGGAGAGGAGCCGGTCGGCGCGCATGGGGGCATTGTCGCGGCGTACGAGGCATACCTGACAGGGGATGTCAGGTACGGCGTCCAGGCTGGGGGAGCACATCGAGGCACATCGAGGTCATCGAGGCACACCGACGAGCGGCCGACCGAAAGGACCACCATGTCCGGCACCCGCACCACCGCCGCCACCACCACCGGAAACTTCACCTTCGCCGACTGGCGGGAACGCGTGATCGGCCCCGCCGAGGACGCGACCCCCCGCCTCGCGCACGCGTCCGTCCGGAACACCTTCACGGGCGGCATCGAGGCGGCCGGGACGACGTGTGAGTACGCGATCGTCTACGTCACCGCGAAGACCGGCTCCTTCAGCGGCATGGAACTCCTCACCGGCCGCGTCGACGGCCGTGAGGGGAGTTTCGCGGTGGAGGAGCGGGGGTGGTTCGGCGAGGACGGCACCGTGCACTGCACCTTCGAGGTGGTGCCGGGCTCGGGCAGCGGCGAGCTGACCGGCCTCACGGGGGAGGGCGGCTTCACCGCACGGCACGGCGAGACGGCGGTGCCGTACCGCTTCGCCTACGACCTGGAGGAGACCCCCGACGGCACGGAACTTCGTGGCTCGGCGTAACGGGCTCTGTGTACAGTGGTGCCGCCCCTCACGCGCGGCAACGCGCGACACGGCACCCGCCTCCTTAGCTCAGCTGGCCAGAGCAACGCACTTGTAATGCGTAGGTCGTCGGTTCGAATCCGACAGGGGGCTCTGCTGAACCCCAGGTCGGATGTGCTCTGACCTGGGGTTTTGTCGTCAGTGGGGGTGCGGCGGCGCCGTGCGCGACCGCGCGGCGGGCGCCGGTCCCGGTTGTGGTTCCACGGGGGCAGTCGCCGCCTTTGGGCGAGGGTGCTCCGGCCGTCGGGCCTCAGGGCGGCAATTGGCGTGACAGTTGCTCGATGCGTTCGAGGAGTCTCACGTTGAGTGCTGCTCGGAGGTCCTTGATGTGGGCGATTCGTCTGGAGAAGTCCGGGATGGCTGCTCCGGGGCCGGGGCTGCGGATGATGTGGGAGCGGATCTCCCAGGAGAGATCCTGCAGTTGGTCGAAGATCCGCGCGGAGAGATCCTCCACTTCACGGGAGGGGTCTGCCGTCGGGCTCGGGGGCTGGTAGCCCGCGGAAGCCGCTCCCGTGCTGGTGCTCATGAGCTCGTCGTCGAAGCGGTCCAGGTCGACGTCCCGGCCCGCTTCGAGGCTCTGGTGGACACGGAGCAGGACGTCGAACCAGGCCCGCCCCGTGGTCCGCAGCCGGGTGAGCCGGCTGATCTCCTCGCGGAGGAGACGCTCGTGGAAGGCCCGCTCCTCGTCCCGGGACTGATGCCGTCGCTGAAGCATCGGTACCCAGACGGCGGCTGCGGCTCCGATCACGGCCCCGCCCAGCCCGGTGACCAGAGGGACCACGGTGGATGCGTCAGTCATGGAGACGCCCTACCCGGCGAGCGGCCCGAAGCCGACGCGCGCCCTTCACCGTCCGCGCCGGGACGCCCGGGTTCCGGCCCTTCCCAGTCGGCGGGCGATCTCCAGCTGGGCGTCGTCGACCGGGCGGCCGTCCTCGATGTCCCACAGGGTGTTCTGGAGGAGGCGGGCGAGGGTCCAGGCGTGGGCCCGGGCGCGGTCCAGGGCGAGGATGTCGGTCATGGCGTCGAAGCGCCAGAGGATGTCCTCGGGGTCGTAGCGGTTGTCGAGGGCGGGCCACAGTTCGAAGCCGGGGTCGCCGGCGAGCGGCTTGGGGTCGATCGCGAGCCAGGGGGCGCGGTCGGAGGCGAGGACGTTCTCGTCGTGCAGGTCCCAGTGCAGGAGGCGGTCGCCCGGCTCGTCCGCGACCTCGCGCAGCGCGGCCGCGCAGTCGGAGACCAGGCGACGGGCCTCCGGGTCGGGGATGCGGGCCAGGGCCCGGGGGGTCCGGTCGAGCATGCCCCGGGCGATGTCGCCGAGGCTGCGCAGACCGGGCGGGGCCTGGAAGGACGTGAGGTGGGCCAGGAGCTCGGCGATGGTGACCACGGCCTCGTGGGCGTGAGGCACGTGGGCCAGCATGCGCGTCTCGTCGAGGCGCTCCAGCAGCATGGTGCCGGTGAACTCGTCGTGGTCGAGGAGACGGACGGCCCCGTCGCCGCCCCAGGCGCGCAGCGCCACCGGCTCGCCCGCGCTCTCCTCGTCGAGGACCTGGAGCTTGAGGACCGCCGGCATGCCGTCGCCGCGGACGACCGGCAGGACCAGGGCGGAGACGCCGTGCATGGGCGGTCCGTCGAGGCTGAGGTCCCAGTGGTCGAGGAAGTGGGCCGTCTGCTCGGGCAGTCCGGCGATGAACGCGCGGCCCGCCTCGCCGTTGAACTTCTCCTGTGACGCCGCCAGTTCCCGGGGAATGTCGATCACTTCCGGCACGGTAGTGCGGCGCGCCGGGTGCGGCATACGAATTTCGCGGGGCGCATTTCGCGGGGCGTTTTTCGCGGGGCGTTCCGGTTCTTCAGGTCACCTGTTCCGGTACGGGTGCGTCCGCCGCCGCGCCGTGTCCGGGGGCCTTCGTCGTGACCATCAGGCCCGCGATCAGCCCGGCCAGCAGCATGATGCCTGCGGCCCACCAGAGGGCGACGGTGTAGCCGTGGACGACGCCCTCCCGCATCACCCGGGTGCGGTCGGACGGGTCGGTGAGGTGGGCCGTGACGTACGTGGCGGTGCTGGTCGTCGCGATGGTGTTGAGAAGGGCCGTGCCGATGGAGCCGCCGACCTGCTGCGAGGTGTTGACGGTCGCCGAGGTCACGCCGGAGTCGTGCGGCGCGACCCCCGCCGTCGCGGTGGCGAAGACCGGCATGAACGTCAGGCCCATCCCGAGGCCGAGCAGCAGCAGCGCGGGCAGGATCTCCGACGCGTACGACGAGTGCGTCGTCATCCGGGTCAGCAGCACCATGCCGCCGGCCGCCAGGACCATGCCGGGGACCATCAGCATGCGAGGGGGCACCCGTTGGAGCAGCCGGGCGGAGATCTGGGTCGAGCCGATGATGATCGCGGCCGTCAGGGGCAGGAAGGCCAGGCCGGTCTTGACGGGGGAGTACTCGAGCACGGCCTGGAGGTAGTACGTCATGAAGAGGAACAGGCCGAACATGCCGATCACGGCCAGCGCCATGGTCAGGAAACAGCCGGCCCGGTTGCGGTCCCGGACGATGTGCAGCGGCAGCAGTGGCATGGGCGCCCGGGACTGCCACCAGACGAACACGACGAGCAGCAGGATCCCGGCGGCGAACAGCGCCAGCACCATGGGGTCCGTCCAGCCGCGGGACTCGGCCTCGCTGAAGCCGTAGACGATCGCCACGAGGCCGCCGCAGCCGAGCAGGACGCCGGGGACGTCGAGGCGGGCGCCGGCACGGCCGGGGCGGTCGTGCAGCAGGGCGAGCGCGCCGAGGACGGCGACGAGGGCGATGGGCACGTTGACGTAGAGGCACCAGCGCCAGTCCAGGTACTCGGTGAGGAGCCCGCCGACGATGAAGCCGATCGCGGCGCCGCTGCCGGCCAGGGCGCCGTAGATGCCGAAGGCTCTGCCGCGCTCCTTCGGGTCGGTGAACGTCGTGGTCAGCAGGGACAGCGCGGAGGGTGCCAGGACCGCGGCGAAGGCGCCCTGGAGGGCCCGGGCGCCGAAGAGCATGCCCGCGTTGATGGCGGCGCCGCCGAGCGCGGAGGCGGCGGCGAAACCGACCAGCCCGGCGACGAAGGTCCGTTTGCGGCCCACCAGGTCGGCGATCCGGCCGCCCAGCAGGAGGAGTCCGCCGAAGGCGAGGGTGTACGCGGTGATCACCCATTGCCGGTTGCCGTCGGACATGCCGAGGTCGCGCTGCGCGGAGGGCAGGGCGATGTTCACGATGGTCGCGTCGAGTACGACCATCAGCTGTGCCAGGGCGATGACGACCAGGCCCCACCAGCGGCGCGGGTCGGTGTCCACGGAGGGGCCCTCTTCGCCGGTCCGGGTGACACTCATCCCGCCAGAAGACCACGGTTCGGGGTGGCCTGCACCCGCGGAAGCCCCGCGGAATCCCCGCGAAATGGTCGCCACAGGCGGGTGCCGGATCAGGGATCGCCGGGGTGCGGGTGGCCGGGTGACGGATCGGCGAGGTGGGGCTGTCGGGTCACGGATCGCCGCGGTGGGGGTGCCGGGTCAGGGATCGGCGAGGTGGGGCTGCCGGGTGACGGATCGCCGCGGTGGGGGTGCCGGGTCAGGGATCGCCGCCGTGCGGTGCCGGGGCACACGCCGACGCCGTCGTAGGAGTGGCCCGCATGCGTGGAACCCCGGTCGCCGCCGTCGGGGTGCCGTCGGGGTGGCCCGCATGCGTGCCCCCCGGCCGCTGTCGCTTCGCCTCACGGCTCCAGTACCACCTTTCCGATCGTCCCCCTGCTCTCCAGCGCCCGGTGTGCCGCCGCCGCCTCGCGGAGCGGGAAGCGTTGTACCGCCGGGGTGAGGCGGCCGGCCGCGGCCTCCGTGAGGGCGCGTAGTTCGAGGGTGCGGACGGGGTCGGTGCCGCCGGCCTTCCCCAGCATCACCGGGCCGAGGACCTGCTCGGAGACGCCGTCGACGAGGTAGGGGCCGCCCTCGCGGATGCCCTCGCCGGACCAGCCGAAGACGATGTGCCGGCCGCCCGGGCCGAGGAGGGCGACCGCCTCGCGGGCGATGTCCCCGCCGACGCCGTCGAAGACGACGGTCGCGGCCCGGCCGCCGAGGTGGGCGCGGACCTTCGCGGGCCAGGCGGGGTCCTTGTAGTCGACGGCGAGATCCGCACCCGCCGCCTCCACCCGGGCGGTCTTCTCCGGCCCGCCCGCGAGGCCCACGACGGTCGCGCCGGCGTTCTTGGCGTACTGCACGAGAAGCGTGCCGATGCCTCCGGCGGCGGCCGGGACGACGACCACGGACTCGGGGCCGAGCTCGGCGAACTGCAGGATCCCCATCGCCGTACGACCCGTGCCGATCATGGCGACGGCCTCGGCGAAGTCCAGGTTGCCGGGGATCTCGTGCAGGCGCTCGACCTCGGTGACGGCCAGTTCCGCGTAACCGCCGGGGACGAAGCCGAGGTGGGCGACGACCCGCTTTCCGAGCCACAGGTCGGCGACGCCCTCGCCCAGCGACTCGACGACCCCGGCGACCTCGCGGCCGGGGACGGTGGGCAGGGCCGCCGGCTCGTTCGCCGGGCCGCCCGGCATGCCCTCGCGCAGGGCGGCGTCCAGGAGGTGGACGCCCGCCGCGCGTACGGCGATGCGCACCTGGCCGGGGCCCGGGCGGGGGTCCTCGACCGGCTCGTAGGTGAGGTTCTCGGCCGGGCCGAAGGCGTGCAGGCGGATGGCGTGCATGACGACTCCTCTGGTGAACGTCGGCTCTCTGGTGGGGCGTTCGCTGCGACCAGCTTTCAACCTCAAGCTTGCTTGAGGTCAAGCTCGTGGCGGCCGAGGGCCAGGGAGACGGCCGTCAGGGCGCTGTTGAAGGACACCTCCGACAGCACGCCGGGGGCCGCGACCTGGTCTCCCGCGAGGTAGACCCCGTCACCCCGACCCACGGCCGGCCGGTCGCGCCAGCTGGTGCCGGGCAGGTCGACCGCGCCCGTACGGCCGTTCGCCACCGACTCGCGTCGCCAGGTGAGCCGTTCGCGCCAGCCCGGGAAGCCGAGGTCGAGCAGCTGCTCGGCGCGGGCGGTGCCGTCGGCCTTCGACTCGTGGGGCGCGAGCGGGATCTGTCCCTGGATCAGCTGCTCCCCGGCCGGGGCCAGGCCGCGGTCCTGGGCGGTGAACCGCTCCAGCCAGCCCGGTGCGTCCAGGTCGGAGACCACGAAGGCGTCCCCGCGCCGGGTGCGCACGGCCAGGTCGACGAGGGCGGTACGGCCGCTCGGCCAGGTCAGGGAGCCGTCGCCGAGCAGACGGCGGGCGGCGTCGAGGGAGGTGGCGACGATGACGGGTGTGTCGGTGGGGAGCGTGTCGACGCGGGACACGGTCTCCATCCGGACGCCCAGGTTCCAGGCGCGGGCGGCCATCCGGTCGATGAGGCTCGCCCAGCCGCCGCGCGGGTAGTGCGCCTCGGGCGGCAGCTTGGTGGCGCGGCGCAGCCGCTCCTGCACGAACGCGGCCGAGAGCGAACCGGGGTCGTGGTGGAACAGGGCGACCGCCGCATAGTTGGCGGCGGCGCGGGCCCCCTCCTCGCCCGCGATGTCCGTCGCCCAGGTGAGGAAGTCGGCGTCCACGGGTGCCTGCCGGCCCGTCCGGCGCAGCAGCTTCAGCATGGCGAACGGCGGGGTGCGGCGCAGCACGCCCTGGTGCCGCAGCCGGAGCCGGGCCGCCTCCAGGGGCGGGAGGGGCGCGAGCGGGCCGATGAGGTCGCGCTGCTTGAGCCAGGCCCAGTGCGGGCCGCCGTTGTAGAGGGCGTGCGGGCCCTCGTTGGTGCGGTACGGGCCCTCGGCGGTGCGCGCCCGGCCGCCGAGGGTGTGATGGGCTTCGTGGACGGTGACCTTGGCGCCCGCCTCGGCGGCGGTGATGGCCGCGGTCAGTCCGGCGAGGCCGCCGCCGATGACGGTGATGCGGTGCATGGCTGGGGATCTCCCTCGGGTCGGGGTCGCCTTCTGTATGTGTCGCCTTCTGTATGTACGACCGAACGACGGCCCGGAATGTGACATCGCTGGAGTGCGCGCAGGTCAGGAGCGTTGTCAGTGGCGCGGTGCAGCATGGGGGCATGGCGAGGAGAGCGGCGGGCGGTACGGGTGTGAAGGGCGCGCGGCGACCGGAGGTGCGGCTGCCGGTGCTGGAGCCGTACGGCGGCGGGGGCCTGGAGCCGGACGGGGACTACGACGGGCTGGAGTTCCGCGAGGCCGACCTCTCCGGGCAGGACGGATCGGGCGCCCGGTTCATGGACTGCGCGCTGACGGGCTGTGCGCTGGACGAGACCCGGCTGCGGCACGCCCGCGTGCTGGACTCGGCCCTCACCGGCGTCCGGGGCGTGGGCACCGACCTCGCCGAGGCGACCCTGCGCGATGTGGAGCTGACGGACGCCCGGCTCGGCGGGCCGCAGTTGCACGGGGCGGTGCTGGAGCGGGTGCTGATCCGCGGCGGCAAGATCGACTATCTGAACCTGCGCACGGCCCGGCTCAGGGACGTCGTCTTCGAGAGCTGTGTCCTGGTCGAGCCGGACTTCGGCGGCGCCCGCCTGGAGCGCGTGGAATTCGTGGACTGCGCCCTGAAGGGCGCCGACCTGCGCGCGGCGACCCTCACGGACGTCGACCTGCGCGGCGCCGCGCCCCTGGAGATCAGCCGGGGGCTGGACCGGCTGTCGGGGGCGGTGATCAGCACGGCGCAGCTGCTGGATCTGGCGCCGGTGCTGGCGGCGCAGTGGGGCATCCGCTTCGAGGGCTGAGGCCCCCTGAGCCGAGGACCGAGGCCGCCTGAGCCGGGCGGCGCCTACGGCAGGCGTGGGAAGCGGGCCTGGAGGGTCCAGATCGCCGGGTTCTCCGCGAGGTCGTCGTGCAGGTCGGTGAGGTCGGCGATCAGGTCGTGCAGGAAGTCCCGCGCCTCGCGGCGCAGTTCGCTGTGGGAGACGGTGAGCGGGGGCTCCTCCGCGCGCATCCAGTCGGCCTCGATGTCCACCCAGCCGAAGCGGCGCTCGAACAGCATCCGGTCCGTCGACTCGGTGAAGTCCAGCTCGGCCCGCTGCGGCCGGGACGCCCTGGAGCCCGCCGGGTCCCGGTCGATCCGCTCCACGATGTCGCACAGCGCCCACGCGAAGTCGAGCACCGGCACCCATCCCCAGGCTGTGGACACCTCGTGGTCGGTCTTGGTGTCCGCCAGATAGACGTCCCCGCAGAACAGGTCGTGCCGCAGCGCCCGGACGTCCGCGCGGCGGTAGTCGGTCTGCGGCGGGTCGGGGAAGCGGTTGGAGAGGGCGTAGCCGATGTCGAGCACGGAGGTGATGGTGTCACGTGATCGTAGGATCGCGGTCGTGGCCCGTTCTGCACGACTTGTCCCCCCGCTCGCCGTAACCACCCGCCTCCCCGCAGCCACCCTCGTGGTCTCGGCTCTCGTCCTCACCGCGTGCGGCGGCGGGGTGCACGGCGCCCCGGGCGGCTCCGGCGTCCGCGACCCGTACTTCCCGAAGGCGGGCAACGGCGGCTACGACGTCAGCCACTACGGCCTGCGCCTCGGCTACGACCCCGGCGCCCACCGCCTCACCGGCACGGCCGTCCTCACCGCCCGGGCCACCGAGGACCTCTCCGCCTTCAACCTCGACCTCCTCGGCATGGAGGTCGAGAAGGTCACCGTCGGCTCCCGGATCGCCCGCTGGAACCGCGCGGGGCAGGAGCTCACCGTCCGGCCGCACGACGACATCGAGCGGGACGAGACGTTCCGTGTGACCGTCCGCTACTCCGGGACGCCCGAGACCGTCACCGACCCGGACGGCTCCGAGGAGGGCTGGCTGCGTACCGCGGACGGGACGCTCGCGCTGGGCGAGCCGACGGGGTCGATGGCATGGTTCCCCGGCAACCACCACCCCTCCGACAAGGCGGCGTACGACCTCACGGTGACCGTGCCGAAGGGGCTGCGGGCCGTGTCCAACGGGGAGTTGCGGAGCGAGACGACCGCGCGGGGGCGTACGACGTCCGTGTGGCACACCGGTGAGCCGATGGCGAGCTACCTCGCGACCCTCGCCATCGGCCGCTTCGACATCAGCCGCTCCCGGGCCGGTGACCTGCCCGTGTACACGGCCGTCGACCCGGCCGAGGCGGCGGCGAGCCGGCCCGTGCTCGGGCGGCTTCCCGAGGTGCTGCGGTGGGCCGAGCGGCGGTTCGGGCCGTACCCCTTCGCCACCACCGGGGCCATCGTCGACAGCGCGCCCTCCGTCGGCTACGCCCTGGAGACCCAGAGCCGCCCGGTGTTCCCCGGTGCCCCCGACCTCCCGCTCCTCGTCCACGAACTCGCCCACCAGTGGTACGGCGACTCCGTCACCCCCGAGAGCTGGCGGGACATGTGGCTCAACGAGGGCTTCGCCACGTACGCGGAGTGGCTGTGGGAGGAGGACCACGGCGGACGCACCGCGCAGGAGATGTTCGACGCGGTGTACTCGGGTGAGCACTTCGACACCGAGGAGGCGGCGGAGGAGATCTGGGAGTTCCCCCCGGCCGACCCGCCGAGCGCCGCCCGGATCACCGACCCGCCGGTGTACTGGCGGGGGGCGATGGTGCTCCAGAAACTGCGGCAGGCCGTCGGGGACGAGCGGTTCTTCCCGATCCTCAGGGAGTGGGCGGCGCGGTACCGGTACGGCAACGCCGACACGGCCGACTTCACGGGGTTCGTCGAGAAGCAGGCGCCCGGGGACGACCTCCGGCCGGTGTGGGACGAGTGGCTCTACGGGGACGGCAAGCCGGAGCGCGCCTGAAGGCCTCAGGGCGTGGACAGGTCCTTGCGCAGGACCGCGCAGGGGCGCCCGTGCCGCAGATCCTCACGATGGTCGATGACCTGGTGGCCGAGGGCCCACGCCGCAGGGGCCGGCGTGCCTTGTCCGGTGCGGGTGGGCTGTGGCTGTTCGCGCAGTTCCCCGCGCCCCTGGGGGGAGCCCCCGGGCCGGTTGTCCGGCCCGGGGGGTTTTGCGCAGTGCTCAGGCGTGTGTCAGACGTTCACGCCGAAGTCCTGGGCGATACCGACCAGGCCCGAGGCGTAGCCCTGGCCGACCGCGCGGAACTTCCACTCGGCGCCGTTGCGGTAGAGCTCGCCGAAGACCATGGCCGTCTCCGTCGCCGCGTCCTCCGACAGGTCGTAGCGGGCGATCTCGGCGCCGCCGGCCTGGTTGACGATGCGGATGTAGGCGTTGCGGACCTGGCCGAAGTTCTGGCTGCGGGTCTCGGCGTCGTAGATCGAGACCGGGAAGACGATCTTGTCGATGTCCGCCGGGAGGGCGGCGAGGTTGACGTTGATCGCCTCGTCGTCGCCGGCGCCCTCGCCCGTGCGGTTGTCGCCGGTGTGCACGATGGAGTTGTCCGGCGTCTGCTTGTTGTTGAAGAAGACGAAGTGGGCGTCCGAGTAGACCTTGCCCTGCGTGTTGACCGCGATCGCCGAGGCGTCGAGGTCGAAGTCCGTGCCGGTGGTGGTGCGGACGTCCCAGCCGAGGCCCACGGTGACGGCGGTCAGGCCCGGAGCCTCCTTGGTGAGCGAGACGTTGCCACCCTTGGACAGGCTTACAGCCATTGTTGGGAGTCCCTTCCCTCGTTTACATGCGGCGGAGAAGCTGCGGCACCGAAGCTACAGCTATCCCCATGAACGCGGAGAGGGGTACGCAGGGTTCCAGCTCCTTTACTTTCTCTACCCGCGATTATTGGGATGACGTGGACGGGACAGAAGCGGGAACATGGACGGCATGTCCGGTCACCACGTCATCCGCGGCTCCGTCTCCCTGCCCGAGGCCGAGCTCATGTGGCGTTTCTCGCGGTCGTCGGGGCCGGGCGGGCAGCACGTCAACACCAGCGACTCGAAGGTCGAGCTGAGTTTCGATCTGGCGAAGACCGAGGCACTGCCCGCGGTGTGGAAGCAGCGGGCCCTGGAGCGGCTGGCCGGGCGGCTGGTCGACGGGGTCGTCACCGTGCGGTCCTCCGAGCACCGCTCCCAGTGGCGCAACCGCGAGGCCGCCGCCGTACGCCTCGCCGCGCTCCTGGCCGAGGCCACCGCGCCCCCGCCCAAGCCCCGCAAGCCCACCCGGATCCCCCGGGGCATCAACGAGCGCCGGCTGCGGGAGAAGAAGCAGCGCTCGCAGACCAAGCAGGGGCGCTCAGCTCGGGACTGGGGCTGAGCTCCAGCACCCCCACCGTCTGGCCTCCACTGGTCTCGTTCTGCGGCCGCGTTCGGCCTCGGCCGAGATCTCTGCGGCGCACGCTCCGCCCCCGGCCGATGGCTTCTGCTGAGCGTCCGTCCCGGGGCCGTTCAGCCCAACTGACGGTAGCGGCCGCGGAAGTACGTCAGGGGGCCGCCCTCCGCGCTCGGTACGCGGGCGGTCAGGACGCGGCCGATCACCAGCGTGTGGTCACCGGCGGCCACGCGCTGCTCGGTGCGGCACTCCAGGACGGCCAGGGCGCCGCCGACCAGCGGGGCGTCGGTGTACTCGCCGCGCGTGTACGGGATGTCGGCGAACAACAGCCGGTCGCTGACGCGGCCCTTCATCGCGAAGCGGCCCGCGATGTGCCGCTGGCTCTCGGACAGCACCGAGACCGCCCACAGGTCCTGCTCCTCCAGCAGCTCGTCCATGCGGGAGCCCTCGCGCAGGCTCACCAGTACCAGGGGCGGGTCCAGGGACACCGACATGAAGGCCGTGGCCGTCATGCCCACGTCCTCGCCGCCCGGCGCCGTGGGGTCGTCCGGGTCGAGCGGCGGCTCTTGCGCGGTCACCAGGACCACGCCCGAGGCCAGCCGGGCCATGGCGGCGCGGAACTCGTCGTTGCTCACCCCCTCAGCATGCCCGGAGGCGGGCGACGGAATGATCGGGGACGTGGCAGCGGGTGTGTTCGGCACACCCGGAACGCTAATCTCCGTCCCGCGGGGCCCGCATCGGACTCCCGCCCGATCACGGTCTTAGGACCACCGACGGACATACGCGGTCGCGGAGGGGGCACCGGCAGGGAGCAGGGGCACCCGGGAAAAACACGCGCGCAATCCGACAAACTTTGCGTTCGGTAGCCGCAGGTGAAGAACGCAGAAACTCCACTCAATTGTTCAGCTTTGCCTGTGACTTGAGTCACAAGGGGCAGGAATTGTTGACCCTGTGTACCGAGTGAGCAGCGCGCTGTGATTCAGTGGCGGGGAAGCTGCCAGGGCGATACGCCGACGAGACCCTTGAATCGCTGCGAGTACTCGGGGGGAGGGCGAGCATGGAGACCGAGTCGGAGCCCTACGTCCGTCTTGCGTCCCTGCGACAACTGCACCAGGTCATGGCCGACATGAACACGGCCCGCAGCCTGGCGGACACACTGCAGACCGTCGCGGAGGGCGTCGTCACCGCCCTCGGGTACGAGCTGGCGTGCGTGAACCTCGTACGGCCGGACGGCGACCTCGTCGTCGCCGCCTTCGCCGGGAACCCCGCCGCCGAGGCCCTCATCACCGGCCGGGTCGGCTCGCGCGATTCCTGGGAACGCCGGCTCGGCATGGGCGAGCACTGGGGTGACCTGGTGTTCATACCGCACACCGAGGGCTGGGTCCTCGACGACGACGACGTCCCGCAGTGGTACACCGACGGCCCCGCCCCCCGCTTCGAGGACGAGTGGCACCCGGCCGATCGCCTCTTCGCCCCCATGTACGCGCCGGGCCCGCAGGGCAGCGCGGCGGGCGGCGAACTGATCGGCGTGCTCTCCGTGGACCGCCCGCGCAACGGCCGCCGGCCCGGGGCGTGGGGCCGTGAGGCGCTCCAGATGTACGCCTTCCAGGCCGCCATCGCCATCAGCAACGCCCGGCTGCGCGCCAACATGCAGCGTGCCCTCGTCCGCCTGGAGCGCGAGCAGCAGGCCCTGCGGGCGAGCGAGGAAAGCTTCCGGCAGGCGTTCGAATACGCGCCGTCCGGCATGGCCATCGCCGAGATGGGTGGCGACCAGCACGGCCGGATCCTGCGCACCAACGACGCGCTGTGCCGGCTGCTGGGCCGCCCCGCCTCCGCGATGCGCCGCTACTCGTTCTCCGACCTGGTCCACCCCGAGGACATAGGCACCCTGCTGCGCACCTCGGCGGAGGGCGGACGCGCGGAGCTGCGCCTGGGCCGCCGGGACGGCACGTACGTGTGGGTGTCGCTGCGCAACAGCGTCGTCGCGGACGCCGCCGACGGGCCCCGCTTCCTCCTCACCCACGTCGAGGACATCGAGGAGCGCAAGCGCCGCGAGCTCCAGCTCGCCCACCGCGCCTCGCACGACTCGCTCACCGGCCTGCCGAACTCCGCGGAGCTGCGCTCCCGGCTGTCCTCGCGGCTCTGTCAACGCGCGTCGTCCCCGCACAGCGCGGTGGAATCCGTCGACGCGGCCTACGGCCACGCGGCGTTCGACGTGGCCGGGCCCGGCTTCGACTTCCGGCAGGGCGCCGAGCCGTTCGACGCCTACGACCACCACGTGCACACCGTCGCCCCGGACGGGGCCCACGACGACGGCACCAAGGGCCTCGCCGTGCTCTTCTGCGACCTCGACGGCTTCAAGTCGATCAACGACCGGTTCGGGCACAACGCGGGTGACGCGGTTCTCATCGAGGTCGCGCGGCGGCTGAGCAACGGTGTGCGTGACGGGGACACCGTGGCCCGGCTCGGGGGCGACGAATTCGTCATCCTGGCCGACGGGCTCGGCCGGGCCGACGCGCAGGACCTCGCGGTCCGGCTGCGCAACGAGATCATCCAGCCGATCCGCGCCGAGGGGCGGGCCGTCCGGGTCGGGGCCAGCTTCGGCATCGGATGGGCACACTGTGGAATGACGGCGGACGAAGTGTTGAAATCCGCTGACGAGCGGATGTACGTCGAGAAACGATCTCGTCCCAAACAACACAGACGCGCCGGGTGAAGCCCAGGTCAGCGAGTTGATGCGGTCTGAGTCACCCGTTTGGGTCTCCGGGAGCGGGTAGGCTCGCTTACTCACCCAAGTACCGCATGCACCGCACCTGACTGAGGAGACCAAGGGATGACGCCCGGCAACAACGGCGCGAGCACGCCCGAGGACGACGACCCGTTCGGCTATCTCTACGCCGACGGGCAGGCCAACGGAGCCCAGCCGCCGTCCGGGGGCTACGGCTACCCGAACTCGGTCAGCCGGGTCAGGGCGGTCGGCACCCGCCAGTACGGCCAGCAGCCGCAGCACGCGCAGACGGCGCCGTACGGTCAGGTCCCGCAGCAGGCCTCTTACAGCCAGCCGAACGCGCACTACGCCGCGCCGGAGACGCTGCCCGGCGGTGCGCAGACCGCGCAGCAGCAGATGCCGTCCGGCGGTGGCGGTGGCGGCCGGGGTGGCCGCGGCCCGAACACCAAGGGCCTGCTGATCGGCGCGATCGCGGTGGTCGCGGCGGTCGTCGTCGGCATCGGCGTGGCCATGATGGGCGGCGACAAGGACAAGGACAAGGCGTCCGACGAGGTGGGCACCAGCCCGACCCAGTCCGAGGAGTCGAAGCCGAGCCCCTCGAGCACCAAGGCCGGTGCGGCCCAGAAGGACCTCCCGGAGGTCGACGCGAAGGCCCTGCGGCTCAGCCCCGGCCTGACGACGGCGTCGGACTTCAAGGGCGCGAAGGCCGACGGCGGCGTCTACGTGACGGGCTTCAATCAGGTCGGTGCCAAGGTGACCTGGACGGTGGACGGCATCGAGAAGGCAGGCAGCTACCGCCTCTACGTGCGCTACGGCATCCCCGGCGTGGACGCCAACGCCACGCTGGTGGTCAACGGCGACACCCAGGACCGGCCCGTCAACATGAAGAACTTCGCCGGTCTGCCCAAGGGCGACTGGGAAAAGGGCTGGCAGGAGACGTGGTCCAACGTCAACCTGACCAAGGGCACCAACACGATCGAGATCGCCTGCAACGAGGGCAACCAGTGTGACGCGGTTCTCGACCAGCTCTGGCTGAAGAAGTGACGGCTCCGCTCAAGCCGCGCTGACCTCTCCCGAGACCGTCACCCTTTCCAGCAGCTCCTCGTAGGCCTCACGGTCGAACTCCCCCGCCACCGGCGTCAGCACCGTCGCCGCCGAGAGGGCGATGGCCCGGGCCAGCCGGTCCGGCCAGGGGAGGTGTTCGGCCGAGGCCGACAGCAGGCCCGCCACCACCGCGTCGCCGGCGCCTGTGGGGTTGCCTCGTACAGAGGCCGGTGGGGTGGCCTGCCAGCGGCCCTCGCGGGTGGCTGCCAGGAGGCCTGCGGGGCCCAGGGACGCCACCACCGCGGACGCGCCCCGGCGGCGGGCGTCCTGGGTGGCGCGCAGGGGGTCGTGGGAGCCGGTCAATTCCGCCAGTTCGTCGGCGTTGGGCTTGATGATGTCGGGGCGGGCCGCGACCCCCCGGCGCAAGGGCTCGCCGCTCGTGTCCAGCAGGACCGGGACCGAGAAGGAGCGGGCCGTGCGGATCAGGCCCGCGTACGCGCCCACCGGGACCCCCGGCGGCAGGCTGCCGCACAGGGCCACCGCGGAGGCGGAGGGCAGCAGGTCCTCGTAGGCCTCCTGGAAGGCCGACCACTCGGCGGGCGTGACCGTCGGGCCCGGTTCGTTCAGCTGGGTCGTGTCGCCGGTGCGCTCGTCCACCACGGCGATGGTGCGCCGGGTCGTCCCGGACAGCGGCACCAGCGCGTCCACCACGCCCGGCACCGCCGCGAGTCTCTCCTGCACGACCCGGCCCGTCGCCCCGCCCGTGAATCCCGTCACCGTCACCTCGTGCCCGAGCGCCGCCAGCACCCGGGCCACGTTGACGCCCTTGCCGCCGGGGCGTTCCGTCACCTCGGAGACGCGGTGGGAGGCGTGCGGCCGGAGGGACCGAACGCGGTAGGTGATGTCGAGAGCGGTGTTCAGCGTGACCGTGAGGATCACCGGGCCGACCTCCCCCGATGTGCGTGCCGACATGAACGTGCAGGTAGTCCGATCATGCCAAAGAGACGGCGGTCGGCCCAGTCCTGGAGTCGGCCACCGTCTCCCGACTGCGGGACGGATCATTCCAGTTGGGGACCGACCACCCATTCGCCCCGGCGCATCACGCCCTTCACCTCGTACGCGGAGTCCAGGATCAGCAGGTCGGCGTACTTCCCGGGCTCCAGTGAGCCGATCGTGTCGGCCATGCCGAGGAGGCGGGCCGGGGTGGCGGACAGGGCCGTCACCGCGTCCTCGACGGAGAGGCCGTCGACGGTGACCGCCCGCTTGAAGGCGCGGTCCAGGGTGAGGGTCGAGCCGGCGATTGTGCCGTCCTCCACCAGACGGGCCACGCCGTCCGCGACCTCCACCTCCAGCGGGCCCAGCCAGTAGCGTCCGTCGCCGAAACCGGCCGCGTCCATCGCGTCCGTGATGAACGCGACCCGGTCCGCGCCCGCGTGACGGAACGCCAGTCGCAGCGCGGCGGGGTGCAGGTGCGTGCCGTCGTTGATCAGCTCGACCGTGACCCGGTCGTCCTCCAGCAGCGCGGTGATCGGGCCGGGGGAGCGGTGGCCGAGCGGCGGCATCGCGTTGAAGAGGTGGGTGGCGACGGTGGCGCCCGCGTCGATGGCCTGCACCGTCTGCTCGTACGTGGCGTCCGTGTGGCCGATCGCCGCGATCACGCCCTGGTCGGCGAGGAGGCGTACGGAGTCGAGGCCGCCGGGCAGTTCGGTGGCCAGTGTGAGCATCTTCGCCCGGCCCCGGGCCGCGTCGACCAGCTTGCGGACCTCGGCGGGGTGCGGGTCGCGCAGGAGGGCCTCGGAGTGGGCGCCCTTGCGGCACGGGGAGATGAACGGGCCCTCGAAGTGGACGCCGGCGATCTCGCCCTGCTCGGCGAGTTCGCTCAGCAGCCCCGCGCGATGGGTGAGGGAGTCCATGTCGCCGGTGACGGTGGAGGCGACCAGGGTGGTCGTGCCGTGCAGGCGGTGGGTGTGGATGCCCTTGAGAACGTCGTCGACCGTGCCGGAGGTGAAGGAGGCTCCGCCGCCGCCGTGGTTGTGCAGGTCGACGAAACCGGGGATGACGTAGTGGTCGGCGGCGTTGATGACCTGGGCGTTATCCGGTGCCGATCGGGTGATGTGGGTGCCCTCGATGGCCACCTGGCCGTTTTCGACGGATCCGGTGGGGAGTACCACTGTCGCGCCGGTGAGGACCGTGGGCGTTCCCGATGTGGCGGGGTGCGGGTGGGATGTGGCTGGTCGCGCAGTTCCCCGCGCCCCTGGGGCATCCGTCATCAGGGCGTTACCTCCATGCGGTCGGTCGATGCCAGAAGATCCCAGGCCAGTAGGCCCGCGCCGAGACAACCTGCACTGTCGCCCAACGCCGCCGGGACGAGTGTCGGTTGTTTCTGGAAGGTGATGCGGCTGCGGATCGCTTCCCCCAACGGCGTGAACAGGGTCTCTCCCGCTTCCGCCAGGCCGCCGCCGATGATCAGGACGCGGGGGTCCAGCAGGGTCAGGGCCGTGACCAGCCCGTCGGCCAGAGCGTCGATCGCCTGGTGCCAGACCGCCCGGGCCGTCGGGTCGCCGGAGTCCACCGCCTTCGCGCAGTCGGCGGCGTCGGCGCCCGGGTCGCCCGAGGCCGTGGCCCACGCCTCGCTCACGGCCGCCGCCGAGGCGAAGCGCTCCAGGCAGCCGTGCTGTCCGCACGGGCAGAGGGCGCCGCCGGGGCGGACGACGATGTGGCCGATCTCGCCCGCGAAGCCGTGCGCGCCCGCCTCGACCCGGCCGTCGACGCCGATGGCGCCCGCGATGCCGGTGCCCAGCGCCACGAACAGGAACCGGTCCGCACCCCGGCCCGCGCCGACCCGGCCCTCGGCGAGGCCGCCGGTGCGCACGTCGTGCCCGAGGGCGACGGGGACGCCCAGCCGCTGCTCCAGCAGCTCGCGCAGGGGGACGTCCCGCCAGCCGAGGTTGGCCGCGTAGACGGCGACGCCGTCCGCCTCGTCGACGATGCCCGGGACGGCCACGCCGGCGGCGGACGCGGGCGTGCCGAACCGCTCGGCGCCGTGGGCGTGCAGCTCGGCGGCGAAGTCGAGGATGCCCGCGACGACGGCGTCCGCCCCCTGGGTACGTCCGGTGGCCCGGCGGGCCCGGTGCAGCACCTCGCCCCCCGGACCCGCCAGGGCGGCCTTCATCCCGGTGCCGCCCACGTCGAGGGCGATGACATGTTTCACGGGGACAGTGTGACCCGGGGACCCGCAAGAGGTCTAGTCCACTCACGTGGTGTAGACCTTGTTCCGGATATCGAAATCTTTCGGCGGCGGTGACGCCGGGGTTGGGGAAGAACAGCGGTGCAGCGGCGGCGGATGGCAGGAACGATCGCGGTGGTGTCCGCACTGGGCATGACGGCGGTCCTCGGCGGCTGCGGACTCACGGGCGGCTCGGCCGACGTGACCCTGAAGCTGGTCGCCGCCGACTACGGCGACAGCGCGGCCAACAGCTCCAAGAAGTACTGGGACAAGCTCGCCGAGGAGTACGAGGCCGACCACCCCGACGTCGAGATCGACGTCAGCGTCTACTCCTGGAACGACGTCGACCGCAAGGTCCGGGAGATGGTCGCCGCCGGTGACCCGCCGGACATGGCGCAGATCGGCGCCTACGCCGACTACGCGGCGGAGAACCAGCTCTACAAGGCCGACGACCTGCTCTCCATACCCGTGCAGGCCGACTTCGTGGGGCAGCTGGCCTCCGCGGGCCAGGTGAAGGGCGTGCAGTACGGCATGCCGTTCGCCGCCTCCACCCGCGTGCTCTTCTACAACAAGTCCCTCTTCGCCAAGGCCGGCATCACCCCGCCCGAGTCCTGGGACGACCTGGCCGAGGACGCCGAGGCCCTCAAGGCGAAGGGCGTGAAGTACCCGTACGCGCTGCCCCTCGGCCCGGAGGAGGCGCAGGCCGAGACCATGCAGTGGATGCTCAGCGGCGGGGGCGGCTACACCGACGGCGCCGACAGCTACGGCATCGACTCCCCGGAGAACATCGACACCTTCTCGTGGCTGAAGAACGACCTGGTCGGCAAGGGCCTGACCGGGCCGGTCGCGCCGGGGCAGCTCAACCGGGCGGCGGCGTTCGCGGCGTTCGCCAAGGGCGAGGTCGGCATGCTCAACGGCCACCCCTCGCTGATGAAGATCGCCGCGAAGCAGGGCGTCAAGTACGGGATGGTGCCCACCCCGGGCCACGAGGGCCCGAGCCGGTCCACGCTGGGCGTCTCCGACTGGATGACCGCGTTCCGCAAGAACGGCCACCGCGACCAGGTGGGGGGCTTCCTCGACTTCGTCTACAGCGAGAAGAACGTGCTGGCCTTCTCGCGCGAGTACGACCTGCTGCCGGTCACCACGTCCGCGTCCGGCACGATGGCCTCCTCCGAGGAGGACCGGCACCTCAAGCCGTTCCTGGAGGAGCTGCTGGCCTCCGAGCTCTACCCGGTCGGCAAGACCTCCTGGGCCGATGTCAGTGCCCGGGTCAAGCAGCAGATCGGCAAGGCCGTCGCGCCCGGCGGCAGCCCGTCGGGCGTCCTGGGCCACCTCCAGGCCGAGGCGACCCGGGCGGAGAGCGCGGAGTAGCTTCGCTGTGCTGTCGGTGGGGGGCGTTACGGTGCCGTGCATGGACGAGGACACGGGTGAGCAGGGGCTCGGGCGCAGGGAGCGGGACATTCTCGCGCTCGAACGCCGGGGGTTCTCCGGGCCCGGTGCGAAGGAGCGGGCGATACGTGAGGAGCTGGGGCTCGCGCCTGTTCGCTACTACCAGCTGCTCAATGCGCTGCTGGATGATGCTCGGGCGTTGGCGCATGATCCTGTGACGGTGAATCGGCTGCGGCGGGTTCGGGAGCGGCGTCGGTCTGAGCGGTGAGGGGCGGGGGCTTCTGGCCGCCGCGGGGTGCGGGTGCGTCGTGGTTGTTCGCGCAGTTCCCCGCGCCCCTGAAGGGCGTGACCCTTCAGCCCATCCGGTCCGCCAAGGCCGTCAGTAGGTCCACAACCCCCTCCGGGCCGTCCACCACCACGTCCGCCCGCTCGCGCAGCTCGGTCACCTCGTCGCTGCCGCTGCACACCAGCAGGCCCGGGGTGCCGGTCGTGCGGAGGGTGTCCACCGCGGCGTAGGCGGGCAGGTCGCCCAGGTCGTCGCCGGCGTAGAGGACCGAGCCGGCGCCGATCTCCCGGGCGTGGTCGATCAGGGCCACGCCCTTGTCCATGCCGGGCGGGCGCAGTTCGAGGACCATGCGGCCGGGCTCGACGATCAGGCCGTGCCGGGTCGCCAGGGCGGTGAGCGGCTCGCGCAGGGCCTCGAAGGCGGCCTGCGGGTCGGCGGCCCGGCGGGTGTGCACGGCCACCGCCCGGCCCTTGTCCTCCACCCAGGCGTCGCTCCCTTCGAGCAGCCCGGGCAGTTCGGCGCGGACGGCGTCGACGCCGGGGTGCGGCGCGGGCGCGGTGACCTCGCCGCTGCGGGCGTCCCACCGCTCGGCGCCGTAGTGCCCGAGGACGACGAGGTGCCCGAGGCCGGGCACGTTCGCGAAGCCGCCGTTGCGTACGGCGACGTCGGCGGGCCGGCCGGTGATCACCGCGATGGCGGCGACCTTCGGGGCGAGCGCCGCCAGTGCGCCCAGCGCCTGTGGATGGGCCCGGGCCTGCTCGGGGTCGGCCACGATCGGCGCGAGCGTCCCGTCGAAGTCCAGCGCGATCAGGGCCTTGCCGGGCTGCGCGAGGAGGGCGTCGAGGCCGTATTGCCCGGCCTTGGTGGCTGGGGTGGGAAGGCTGCTCATTCGGCCCTCAGCCCCTCAACGCGTCGAGCTGGTCCAGGAACCACCGCGCCGGTGGCAGGGCCGTCGCCGCGGCGGCCAGGCGCTTGCTGCGTTCGGCGCGTTCCTCCGGGCGCATCGACAGCGCCTCGTGCAGGGCCGCCGCCGTGCCCGTCACGTCGTAAGGGTTCACGGTGATCGCGTCCTCGCCCAGCTCCTCGTGCGCCCCGGCCTCCCGGGACAGCACCAGCGCGCAGCCCGCGTCGGACACCACCGGGACCTCCTTGGCGACGAGGTTCATGCCGTCGCGGATCGGGTTGACCAGGGCCACGTCGGCCAGCCGGTAGGCGGCCAGCGAGCGCGCGAAGTCGTCCTTGACGTGCAGCACGACCGGCTTCCAGCCCGGCGTGCCGTACTCGGCGTTGATCTCGTCCGCGAGCCGCTGCACCTCGGCCGTGTAGTCCCGGTACACCGCGAGGTCCTGCCGGGAGGGGTAGGCGAAGGCGACGTGCACCACCTGCTCGCGCCACTCGGCGTGGGTCTCCAGCAGCCTGCGGTAGGCCAGCATGCCGCGCACGATGTTCTTGGACAGTTCGGTGCGGTCCACGCGGACGATGGTGCGGCGGCCCTCGCCGATCTCCTGCCGCAGCGCGGTGATCCGCTCCTCGACGTCCGGCTCGTGGGCCCGCTTGCGCAGAAAGTCGGCGTCGGCGCCGAGGCCGTGCACCCCGACCCGGGTGCCGCCGAGCCCGCCCGCGAACCGCTCGGCGCACGCGGTGAACGCCTCCGCCCAGCGCTCGGTCAGGAAGCCCAGCCGATCCGCGCCGAGCATGCCGCGCAGCACCTGCCCGGCCACGTCGTCGGGCAGCATCCGGAAGTACTCCGGCGGCGCCCACGGCGTGTGCGAGAAGTGCCCGATGCGCAGGTCGGGCCGCAGCTCGCGGAGCATGCCCGGCACCAGCGTCAGGTGGTAGTCCTGCACCACGACCGCCGCGCCCTGCGCCGCCTCCTCGGCCAGCGCCTCGGCGAACGCCCGGTTGTACGCCTCGTAGGACGCCCACTGCCGCCGGAACTCCGCGTCGAAGACGGGCTCCAGGGGCGTCTGGTAGAGCATGTGGTGCACGAACCACAGGACCGAGTTGGCGATGCCGTTGTACGCGTCGGCGTGCACGTCGGGCGGGATGTCCAGCATCCGCACGCCGTCCTCGCCGACGCCGCGCCCCACCGCCTCCCGGTCGCCGTCGGAGAGCGCCGAGCACACCCACAGCGCGTCCGCGTCCGAGCCGATCGCGGAGAGCCCGGACACCAGCCCGCCGCCGCCCCGCTTGGCGTCCAGCGAACCGTCCGCTCCCACCGTGTACGAGACCGGGCCACGGTTGGAGGCCACCAGCACCTGTGCAGCACCGTACGTTGAAGCCATAAGCCTCAACCTAGCCCGGCCCCGAAACGCTCAAACGTGCGGATCTGCCGCGCCCGGCCGAAAACGGCCCCGGTCAGGCAGCCTTCCGGGCCTGGTACTCGGAGATCTCCACCATCGGCGGACGCTCCTCGGTGTCCACGGAGTAGGTCCTCGGCTCGAAGCCGTCCGTGCCCCGCTCGAACTGGGTCAGGGACGGCCGGATCAGGTGCCCGCGGGCCAGCCGCAGCTGGGCCGTGCGGTAGATCGCGGCGGCCATCCGGCCCAGCGCCTGCCCGTCCTGGTGCCGGTGCTTGCGCACCCCCACGTCCACCTGGGCGAGGGCGTCCAGCCCCGCCAGGTGCAGCGCGTCGACCATCATGCCCAGCTCGACGCCGTACCCGACCGGGAAGGGCAGCTGCTCCAGCAGGGAGCGGCGGGCCGCGTACTCGCCGCCGAGCGGCTGCACGAAGCCGGCCAGCTGCGGCCAGTGCATGTTGAGCAGCGGGCGGGCCATCAGCTCGGTGACCCGGCCGCCCTGCCCGGTGGCGCCGCCGAGCGGGCGGTCGTACATGGCCTTCACCAGGTCCACGTCCGGGTCCGTGAGCAGCGGGCCCACGATCCCCGAGACGAAGCCGGACGAGAAGTCCCTGAGGTCCGCGTCGACGAAACAGACGATGTCCCCGCGGGTGACCAGCAGTGAGCGCCACAGCACCTCGCCCTTGCCGGGCACGGCTGGCAGGCGCGGGAGTATCACGTCCCGGTGCACCACGCGCGCGCCCGCGGCGGCGGCGACCTCCGCGGTGCGGTCGGTCGACCCCGAGTCGACGACGACCAGCTCGTCGACGAGCGGGACCTGCAGCATCAGGTCGTGGCGGATGACGGAGGCGATGTCGCCGACCGTCTCCTCCTCGTTCAGCGCGGGCAGCACCACACTGACCGTCTGGCCCGTGCGCTGCTTCGCTGCGAGGATCTGGTGGAGGGGGCGATCGTTCGCGGACCAGGAACGGGTGCTCAGCCAGCGCTCGACTTCTTCCAGCACCGTGCGGCTCCTCTGCGTGCTCCGGGCGGGACGGAGTGATCCATCTCGCGGTTCGGACGACTATCTCAACTGTCCTGGTCGTCGGTTACAGTCTTGAACAACGCGGATGACCATCGCATGTCCGGGGTCACCCGCCTTTACAACCGCATACAGCTCATCCAGAGGGGCAGAGGGAAACGGCCCGATGAAGCCCCGGCAACCCTCCAGTCGGTACTCGTAGGTCGCTGTCGACCACTTCGCGAGGCTCCCGGCTAGGGAAGGTGCCAAATCCGTCTCACGGCGAGATGCGTCGTGAGGAAGATGAGGAGAAAGGGCCTCGCCTCACATGGCTGTGCAGACTGTTGCAAGCACCACTGACTCCACCGTAGACCTCGGTCCCGCGGCTGCCCTCAGCTGCCGCGAGTGCGGTCACCGCGTACCCCTCGGCCCGGTCTTCGCGTGCGAGGAGTGTTTCGGCCCGCTGGAGATCGCCTACGACTTCTCGGGCTACGACACCGAAGAGCTCCGCAAGCGCATCGCAGCGGGCCCCGCGAACATCTGGCGCTACGCCCCGCTGCTGCCGGTCCCGGCCGACGTGGCGGACAAGCCGAACATCAACCCCGGCTGGACCAAGCTCGTCAAGGCCGACAACCTCGCACGCGAGCTGGGTGTCGACGCCGGCAAGCTGTTCGTCAAGGACGACTCCGGCAACCCGACGCACTCCTTCAAGGACCGGGTCGTCGCCCAGGCCCTGGAGGCCGCCCGCGCCTTCGGTTTCACCACGCTCTCCTGCTCCTCCACCGGCAACCTCGCCGGTGCGGTGGGCGCCGCCGCGGCCCGCGCCGGCTTCCGCTCCTGCGTGTTCATCCCGCACGACCTGGAGCAGGGCAAGGTCGTCATGGCCGCGGTCTACGGCGGCGAGCTCGTCGGCATCGAGGGCAACTACGACGACGTGAACCGCTTCTGCTCCGAGCTGATCGGCGACCCGGCCGGTGAGGGCTGGGGCTTCGTCAACGTCAACCTGCGGCCGTACTACGCGGAGGGTTCCAAGACCCTGGCGTACGAGATCTGCGAGCAGCTCGGCTGGCGGCTGCCGGACCAGCTCGTGGTGCCGATCGCCTCCGGCTCGCAGCTCACGAAGATCGACAAGGGTCTGCAGGAGCTGATCAAGCTCGGTCTGGTCGAGGACAAGCCGTACAAGATCTTCGGTGCGCAGGCCGAGGGCTGCTCGCCGGTGTCGACGGCGTTCAAGGCCGGGCACGACGTCGTCCGTCCGCAGAAGCCGGACACCATCGCCAAGTCCCTCGCGATCGGCAACCCGGCGGACGGGCCGTACGTGCTGGACATCGCGCGGCGGACCGGTGGGGCGGTGGAGGACGTGAACGACGAGCAGGTCGTCGACGCGATCAAGATCCTTGCGCGGACCGAGGGGATCTTCGCGGAGACCGCCGGTGGGGTGACCGTGGGTGTCACCAAGAAGCTGATCGAGAGCGGGCTGCTGGATCCGTCGAAGACGACGGTGGTGCTCAACACCGGGGACGGTCTGAAGACGCTGGACGCGGTGGCGGGCACGGGGCTCACCGCGACCATTCGGCCCAACCTGGAGTCGTTCCGGGATGCCGGGCTCGTCTGATCGTTGTTCGCTGCGGGCCGGTGGGGGCTGGTCGCGCAGTTCCCCGCGCCCCTGAGGGTGCGCCCCAGCCGTAGCTTCAACAAAACCGGAGGTCATGTTCCGATGAGCGTCACCGTTCGCATCCCCACCATCCTGCGCACCTACACCGGCGGGCAGGCCGAGGTCGCCGCCGAGGGGGCGAATCTCGGGGAGGTCATCGCCGATCTGGAGAAGAACCACACCGGGATCGCCGCCCGGGTGCTCGACGACCAGGGCAAGCTGCGCCGGTTCGTCAACGTGTACGTCAACGACGACGACGTGCGCTTCGAGCAGGGTCTGGAGACGGCGACGCCGGACGGTGCCGGTGTGTCGATCATTCCCGCCGTCGCGGGTGGCTGAACCGACCGGCCGACCTGATTGTTACCTTCGGTAACGACAGTCACTGAGAGTTTATCGAATTGCCCCCTCCGTGAGAGAAACGGAGGGGGCAATTCTGTGTGGTTGAGCGGGGTACAGTTGGGGAACGCGATCCCGATCCGTTGATCGGAACCCTGAGTTCCTGCTTCGAGCCCGACAAGATGTAGCCAAAGTGTGCATGTCTTTTGAGGCTTTTGTTCCCTTTGTGTGGCCCGACTTGCCCTGAAATCGGGCGAATGCTCCCCACATTCCGGACCCCGCGCGTCCTGAATTCTCGTCCGATTGACCTGTTGCAGACGGCAGTTGGACAGATACATTCAGCCGCGGTCGACGCGTTCCGGCGCACGCCCCCAACCGTGGGGGGTGAGGTCTGACCCGGGTCCGCGAAGTGTGGATCTGTGCAAGGGCCAGTAATAGGGGAGTTAGGCATGGCTCAGGGCACCGTCAAGTGGTTCAACGCGGAGAAGGGGTACGGCTTCATCGCGGTCGACGGTGGTGCGGATGTTTTCGTCCACTACAGCGCGATCCAGATGGACGGCTACCGCACCCTTGAAGAGGGCCAGCGGGTCGAGTTCGAGATCTCGCAGGGTCAGAAGGGGCCGCAGGCCGACATGGTTCGCGTCTCTGCCTGAACGCGCACCACGACCAACGCTCGAACGACCGGTCTTCTCAGAAGGGCCCGTACCCCCCGGGGTGCGGGCCCTTCGGCCTGCTCGCAGCGGGTGCCGGGGGGTGTTCGCCGGGGGCTGACGCCACCGCCCGATCCCCGGGAGGCGCTTGCACTCGCCATGCCCGAGTGCTAATCATTGCGTTAGCACTCTGAAGGTGAGAGTGACAACGTAAGGACCGGGTCGGTGAGGCCCGCAGGCCGGGTGGGGAAGGAACCCACGAGGCAAGCGAGCCGTCCGTCGCGGGCGCGGGCGCGGTCCGAAGTAATCACCCCCAGTCCTGGAGGGACCACTTCACATGGCCAAGATCATCGCGTTCGACGAGGAGGCGCGGCGCGGCCTCGAGCGCGGCATGAACCAGCTCGCGGACGCCGTCAAGGTGACGCTCGGCCCCAAGGGCCGCAACGTCGTCCTCGAGAAGAAGTGGGGCGCGCCCACGATCACCAACGATGGTGTCTCCATCGCCAAGGAGATCGAGCTCGAGGACCCGTACGAGAAGATCGGCGCCGAGCTGGTCAAGGAAGTCGCCAAGAAGACGGACGACGTCGCCGGTGACGGTACGACCACCGCGACCGTTCTCGCCCAGGCCCTGGTCAAGGAAGGCCTGCGCAACGTAGCCGCCGGTGCCAACCCCATGGCCCTCAAGCGCGGTATCGAGCGCGCCGTCGAGGCCGTCTCCGCCGCCCTGCTGGAGCAGGCGAAGGACGTCGAGACCAAGGAGCAGATCGCCTCCACGGCCTCCATCTCCGCCGCCGACACCCAGATCGGCGAGCTCATCGCCGAGGCCATGGACAAGGTCGGCAAGGAAGGCGTCATCACCGTCGAGGAGTCCCAGACCTTCGGTCTGGAGCTGGAGCTCACCGAGGGTATGCGCTTCGACAAGGGCTACATCTCGGCGTACTTCGCCACCGACATGGAGCGTATGGAGGCCGTCCTCGACGACCCGTACATCCTGATCGCCAACTCGAAGATCAGCAACGTCAAGGACCTGCTGCCGCTCCTCGAGAAGGTCATGCAGTCCGGCAAGCCGCTGCTGATCATCGCCGAGGACGTCGAGGGCGAGGCCCTGTCGACCCTGGTCGTCAACAAGATCCGCGGCACCTTCAAGTCCGTCGCCGTCAAGGCCCCGGGCTTCGGCGACCGCCGCAAGGCGATGCTGCAGGACATCGGCATCCTCACCGGCGGCGAGGTGATCTCCGAGGAGGTCGGCCTCAAGCTGGAGAACGCCACGCTCGACCTGCTGGGCAAGGCCCGCAAGGTCGTCATCACCAAGGACGAGACCACCATCGTCGACGGTGCCGGCTCGGCCGACCAGGTCCAGGGCCGTGTCAACCAGATCCGCGCCGAGATCGAGAACAGCGACTCGGACTACGACCGCGAGAAGCTGCAGGAGCGCCTGGCGAAGCTCGCCGGCGGTGTCGCGGTCATCAAGGCCGGTGCCGCCACCGAGGTGGAGCTCAAGGAGCGCAAGCACCGCATCGAGGACGCCGTGCGCAACGCCAAGGCGGCCGTCGAGGAGGGCATCGTCGCCGGTGGTGGCGTGGCCCTGCTGCAGGCCTCCCAGGTCTTCGAGAAGCTGGAGCTCGACGGTGACGAGGCGACCGGCGCCAACGCCGTGAAGCTCGCGCTGGAGGCCCCGCTGAAGCAGATCGCCGTCAACGGTGGTCTCGAGGGCGGCGTCGTCGTGGAGAAGGTCCGCAACCTCACCGTCGGCCACGGCCTGAACGCCGCGACCGGTGAGTACGTCGACATGATCGCCGAGGGCATCATCGACCCGGCGAAGGTGACGCGTTCCGCCCTTCAGAACGCCGCCTCCATCGCCGCGCTGTTCCTCACCACCGAGGCCGTCATCGCCGACAAGCCGGAGAAGGCCGCCGCGCCGGCCGGCGGCGGCATGCCGGGCGGTGACATGGACTTCTGATCGACCTGAGGGTTGATCAACGTCCGTACCGAGGGCGGCACTTCCTGTTCCGGCAGGAGGTGCCGCCCTTCGGCGTGCCCGGGGGTCGTGCCGTGCCGGCCCCGGGCGGGGAGTGGCGTGTCCGGGATCACAGCGGGGGTGGGATGGCGGGGCCGGGCCGGATGGTTGAAGGTTAGGTCGATCCCATGCGTATGCACATACCCCCCGGTATCCGAAAGTGAGCCCTCACGTGACTGTCGCCGCCTCCGCTTCCCGCGCCGCCGCAATCCTGTCCCGGCCCCTGTCGCTGGGCGGCCTGACCGTTCCGAACCGGATCGTGATGGCGCCGATGACCCGCATGTTCTCCCCCGGCGGTGTGCCCGGTGAGGACGTCGTGTCGTACTACGCGCGCCGCGCCGCCGCCGGAGTCGGCCTGATCGTCACCGAGGGCACCTACGTCGGCCACGAGTCGGCCGGGCAGAGCGACAGCGTGCCGCGCTTCCACGGCGACGAGCAGCTCGCGGGCTGGGCGAAGGTCGCCGAGGCGGTGCACGCCGCGGGCGGCACGATCGTGCCGCAGCTGTGGCACATCGGCATGGTCCGCAACCAGGGCGAGCCCCCGGTCGCCGACGCCCCGGCCGTCGGCCCCTCCGGCCTGCGCATCGGCGCCGACGAGCCCACCGGCAAGGTCATGACGCAGGCCGACATCGACGCCGTCATCGGCGCGTTCGCCGAGGCCGCGGCCGCCGCCGAGCGCATCGGCTTCGACGGTGTCGAACTGCACGGCGCCCACGGCTACCTGCTCGACCAGTTCCTCTGGGAGGGCACCAACCGCCGCACCGACGCCTACGGCGGCGACCGCGTCGCCCGCGCCAAGCTGTCCGAGGAGATCGTCGCGGCCGTCCGCGAGGCCGTCTCCGCCGACTTCCCCGTCATCTTCCGCTTCTCCCAGTGGAAGCAGGAGGCCTACCGCGCCCGCCTCGCCGAGACGCCCGAGGAGCTGGAGTCCATCCTCGCGCCGCTGGCCGCCGCCGGTGTCGACGCCTTCCACGCCTCCACCCGCCGCTACTGGGTCCCCGAGTTCGAGGACTCCGACCTCAACCTGGCCGGCTGGACCAAGAAGCTCACCGGCAAGCCCACCATCACCGTCGGCTCGGTCGGCCTGGACGGCAACGACTTCCTCAAGTCCTTCCAGGGCCACGGCGCCGAGGTCGGCGACCTCGACAACCTCCTGGACCGCTTCGAGCGCGACGAGTTCGACATGGTCGCCGTCGGCCGCGCCCTGCTCCAGGACCCCGAGTGGGCCCGCAAGGTCCTCGACGGCCGCTTCGAGGAGCTGGCCCCGTACAGCCCGGCGGCGCTGAAGACCCTCAGCTGACCCCACTGCGCACGGGGTGCCTGGATCCGCTTGCGTCAGTCAAGGAGACTGAACGGACGCTTGTTCGCCGGCACCCCGTGAGGAGACCACAGTGACGACGACCGACTCCCGCCCCTCGGCGGGCGGCCCCTCCGAACAGCCCGGCCCGGTGGTGCGCACCACCGCCGGCGCCGTACGCGGACGGAGGGAGGAGGGTCTCGCCGTCTTCCGCGGCATCCCCTTCGCCGCACCGCCGGTGGGCGAGGCCCGCTTCCAGGCCCCGCGCCCCGCCCCCGCCTGGGACGGCATACGCGACGCGTACGCCTTCGGCCCGCCGCCCCCGCAGGACCTCGGCTCCATCGCCGGCCCCGGTCTTATCGACGTGCCCCAGGGCGACGACTGGCTCACGGTCAACGTCTGGACCCCCGAACCCGACCCGGACGCGCACCGCCCCGTGATGGTGTGGATCTACGGCGGCGCCTACAAGCTCGGCCACGCCGGCAGCCCCGGCTACGACGCCCGCCACATCGCCGCCGACGGCGACCTCGTCGTCGTGTCCCTCAACTACCGCCTCGGCATGGAGGGTTTCGCCCACATCGAGGGAGCCCCCGCCAACCGCGGACTGCTCGACCAGGTGGCCGCGCTGGAGTGGGTGCGGGACAACATCGTGTCCTTCGGCGGCGACCCCGGCCAGGTCACGGTCTTCGGCGAATCGGCCGGCGCCGGTTCGGTCGCCTCGCTGCTCGCCATGCCGCGCGCGGCCGGGCTGTTTGGCCGGGCGATCGCGCAGAGCGTGCCGGGGACGTTCTTCTCCGACGCCCTGGCCCGCGACATCGGCACGGCCCTCGCCGCGGAGCTGGGCCTGCGCCCCACGGTCGCCGACCTGTCGGCGATCGCCCCGCGCGAGCTGACCTCGGCGGGCGAGACGCTCGGCCCGAAGATGCCCCAGTACATCGACCGCTGGGGCCAGGCGGCACCGACGGTCACACCATTCGCGCCGGTGGTCGACGGCGAGGTGCTGCCGGCGAGCCCGTGGCAGGCGCTGACGTCGGGTTCCGCGCGGGACATCGAGCTGCTCGTCGGCCACAACCGCGACGAATACCGCCTGTTCATGGCCATGGCCGGCCGGCTCGGGCAGATCCCGGACGAGCGGGCCGCCGCGGCCCTGCGTCTGTTCGCCCCCGGCCCCGACGGCGAACAGGCCTACCGCGCGGCCTTCCCCGAGGCCTCACCGTCCGAGCTGTACGAACGCGTCCAGACGGACTGGCTGTTCGGCATGCCCTCCCTGCATCTGGCCGAGGCGCAGCGCGCGGGCGGCGGACGGGCCCACGTCTACGAACTGACCTGGCCGGCCCCGGGCGCCGGTGGCGCGCTCGGCGCCTGCCACGCCCTGGACATCCCGCTGCTGTTCGGTACGTACGGGGCAGATCTGGGGCTGCTGCTGTTCGGGGGCGCGGAGCCGCCCGCCGAGGCGCTCTCGCTGTCGTCGCGTTTTCGCGCGTCCTGGACGTCCTTCGCGCGCTCGGGCGACCCGGGCTGGCCGGCGTACGACGAGCGGCGGCTGGTGCAGGTGCTGGACGCCGAGCCGGAGGTACGGGCGTACCCGGAGGAGGCGTCGCGGCGACTGTGGGAGGGGTACGCGTTCCTGCCCCTGCCGCTGCTGTAGGGGCTAGTGGTTGCCCATCGGCTCGATGTCGACCCGCACGGGTGTCCCCCACACCCGCAGCACCTCGTAGTCGGTGAACTCGTGCACCAGGCGGTACGCCATCGCGGCCCGGGGAGCCTTGCGCTGGGCCGCGATGAACAACTCCGCCTCGCGGCGGTCCCGGCGCGGGGTGCCGCACAGCTGCCAGGCCTGGCCGTTCCACAGCTCCGCCAGCCAGCGCTGCTGGGGCTGGGGGCGGTCGCCCCGCACGCCGTAGCGGGAGGGCGCGGGTTCGGCGGGCGGCTGCTGGGGGGCGGGGCCGTTGAATTCCGCCCGGCGGGCCGCCCTGCGCCGCGTCTCGCACAGCAGGCACAGATCGGGCGCGGCCTCGTCGACGGGGCCGTTCGGATGCTCGGGACAGCGGGTACTGGGCGCGGCCGTCGTGACGCTGTCCTCCAGCAGGTCCAGCGCGCGCTTCAGATCGGCCTTGACCTCGTGCAGCTTGGCGTCCGGCGTGTCGGCGGAGAGTGCTTCGCCGTGCTCCCCGAGGAGCCGGAGGGCGCGGCCTAGGGCGGTCAGCTGGGCGTGGTTCATGGGTCCATTGTCCTCAGTCGGCGTCACCGCGGCGGCGCAGGGACATCGCAACGCGGATCTGGGCCGCGTGGTCGTGGACCGCGGGGGCGGAAAGGGGTGCAGCGGGTTGCGCGGGGGCGTGTTCGCCCCGGCAGGCGCTGCAACGCCCTCCTGGCAGGGTTTCCGGACGGCCCGGGGCGCCGCAGTTCGCGCACTCCAGGATCCTCAGGGGTGGGCGTGGGGCGGGTGGGGGCGGGAGTTTGCTGGTCAGGCGGGTGCGGACCAAGGCGGCGGGGTGATGGACGGGCGTCGGCAGGCCGGCCGTGAGCGCACGCAGGACGTCGTTCTCCGAGGCGCCCCGTTCGAACCAGTCCGCCACGAGGGGAGCGAGCGTCGCGCAGTCCGCCTCGGAGAGGGACAGCACGGGTGCCGTGCGGCCGAGGGCGGCCAGGAGGATGTGAGCCCGGGAGCGGGTGGGGCGTGCCGCCTGCCGCGGTACGTCGCCGCGGGTGAAGGCGGCCCACCAGTCGTCATCCCGTGCGGTGCGGGACCACCACGATCGGGTGATCCACCGGGAGCTGCCGTCGTCGGCCGTGATGCACTCCCGGCCGCGGCGCAGGTGGCCCGCCTGCTGGATGCGGTTGAGGGCGGTGCCGAGGGCGCACTGGCCGTACGGGAGCTGTTTGGCCAGCGTCTTCACCGAGATGTGCGCGCCGTCGGGGAGCCGGTCGACGTAGGCGGCGATGGCGGCTTCGCGGGGCGGGAGGTGACTGAAGTCGTGTTGTGCGCACGGGGGTTGGCTGGGTGTCGTGCGTTTGCCGTAGCCCGGGTTGGCCATCGGGTGCGCAGAAGGGATGCCGGCACTAAAGTTGGCGTCAGCCATGGGATCGACTGCTTTCGATCTCGATGGTTAAGCCCCCGCAGGTGTTGGCGCACCGGGCGGGGGCTGTTGCTTGTCCAGGAACGTCAGAGGCGGGTGACTGTCCGTGGCAAACCGGCGGCGTCACGTCAACTCTCCGGGTGGGAGGGCGGGTTGAGTCCCTCCACCCGTTCCTTGAAAAGAGGGCTCGAAGCCCGGATCCCGAAGCTCAGGCCGTCTCGTCCTTGAGGTTCTCGACGAAAGCGGACCAGGCGGTGGCCCGGAACACGAGCTTCGGGCCTTCGGGGTTCTTGGAGTCGCGAACCGGGATGACATCAGGGATTGCCCGGGTGACTTCCAGGCAGTTGTCGCCGCTCCCGCCGCTGTAGCTGGACTTGTACCACTCAGGCATGTTCCTCATGGTCGTAATCCTGCGTCATCGCTTCGAGCAGGGCTAGAGACTTCTTCGGCGAGAGTGCGGAGGCAGCGAGGAACTCGTAGTAGAAGCGGTACTCCGCGACGGTGGCGGGGTCGTCGTCCAGTCGCCCGGTGCCGACGCCTTCCAGGTATGCCAGCGGAGGCGCGTCGGTGAAGTCCATCAGCTTGACGCACCCTTGCATGGCGGGGTGCGCCCCCGCATCGAACGGCAGCACCTGCACGATGGTCCGGCTGCGGCGGGCCAGGTCGATGATGTGGCGCAGAGCCTCCGCCATCACATGCGGCCCGCCCGTCACCCGGCGCAACGCCGACTCGTCAATGACGGCCCACAACAAGGGCTTTGTTGGATCGTCGAGGATGTGGGTCCGCTCCATACGGGTGGCCACCCTCTTCTCGATCTCCTCATCCGGTGCCGTCGGCTGATACGCGCGGCACACTGCGCGGGCGTAGGCGGGGGTCTGGAGCAGGCCGGGGATCAGCATCGATGCGAACTCCCTGATAGCCGTGGCCCGGGCCTCCGCCTCCGCCGCCTCCGCGAAGTGCTCCGGATACTTCGACTTCGCCGCCGCCCCACAGTTCCGCGAGAAGAAATCCCCCGTCCCCAACTCCTCGTCCAGTAAACGGGCGTACTCCGCCTGTAGCCTCCGTGTCCCCGCCTCCAGCTGGCCGATGAACGACCCGCTCACGAACAGCCGTTGGCCCAGTTCCTCCTGGCTCAGGCCGGCCTTCTCACGGGCGTGGCGGAGTTCCGCGCCCAGGAGGGCCCGGGGGGAGGAGGACGGGTCGAGGTCCCTGGAGCCGGGCATGGGCAACTCCTCGTCTCACACATCGGGTTGTTGGACCGCCGTATCTGGCCAGGTTAGGGACATGCCGGACACGCTGTGTGGTGAATCATCGACTCAGCGTGGAGGTAGGAAAAGGTGCGTTCGACCGAAGAAGTCGTGCAGTCGCTGCGGGACGCCCTCGCCGGGGTCGGGGTCGTGCTGCCGTCGCTGGGCGTCGACCCCGTGACCGGCGCGAGCGACGAGCCGTTCGCGCTGGTCGACCTGGGACGGTGCAACGTCCGGACGGCCGAGCACCTCACCGAGGTCCTGCGCTCGCTGCCCGTGCAGGAGACGCTGCGGGCCCGTGTGCGGCAGGTCAACCGGGAGCCGAAGTCACGGTGAAGTAATGGCCAACGGTAGGGGTACAACCATTCGCCCCTCGCCGCCGTCGAACAGGCGTATCGCGCATACACCGGCGTTCGCCCCACCGCTCGCCACTCCGGAAATCTCATCCTTTCCCCAGAGGAATGCTGTCTTATGACGTTCCGTTGGCTGTGCGGTGTCCTGCGTGTGCGCGGGAAGACCGACCTTCTGCTCGTGTTCCTGTTCGCCGCCGGATTCGCCGCGTTGCCCGTCTTCGCGCTGCTCCCGTCGCTGTGGGGCTTCGCCGTCGCCTCGGCGGTGACGTACGCCGTCGACGAGGTGCTGCACACCCGCTCACCCGCCTTCGTGCGGCGGCTGGCCGCGTTGCAGCTGACCCGCACGATGCGGTTCGCCGTGCGGACGGTGATGCTGCTCGCGCTGGCCGACCGGATGGACGCGCCGGGCGCGGTCCTGGTGGCCGCACTGGCCGTGTTCGCCGCCCACTTCACCCTGGTGGTGCTGTACACGGCGGTGCACCACGCGATCCGGCGGCGGCGCACGCTGCCGGTCGTGGTGCGCAACCTCGACATGAGCGGGGCGGGCATTGCGCAGTCGCCCCCCGCGCTCCTGTACCGGCGGTTCCTGCGCAAGCTGCTGCACCTGGACCTGCCCGCCCACGCGGGGCTGCTCGTCGCGCTCGCGGTGGGGTCCTGGCAGCCCGCCGGGATCGGATTCGCGCTCACCGCCGGGCTCGCGGTCGCGGCCGTGACCGCGCTGCTGGGGCAGCTGCGCCGGGCCCGCCGGATGCCGTCGGGCGACGAGGTGATCGCCGAGCTCAACCGCCAACTCGCCGGTTACCGGCCGGAGGTGGCGCTCTACTTCAGTTTCGCGTCGGTGTCCCGGGACTTCATGTACCAGGTCAACATGTGGATCGAGACGCTGGAGCAGCTGGACCGGCGGCCGTTGATCATCCTGCGGGAGCGGGCCTCGTTCCGCCACCTCAGCCGTACGTCGATCCCGGTCGTGTGCGTGCCGAAGGCCGACGACGTGGCGCAGCTGGAGCTGCCCGAGCTGCGGGTCGTGCTCTACCCGGGCAACGCGGGCAAGAACGTGCACATGCTGCGCGTCGCCGAGGCCAAGCACGTGTTCATCGGGCACGGCGACAGCGACAAGCTCGCCAGCAGCAACCGGGTCAGCAAGGTGTACGACGAGATCTGGGTGGCCGGGCGGGCCGGGCGCGACCGCTACCAGCGGGTGCGGCACGCCATCAGCGACTCGGCGATCGTCGAGGTGGGCCGTCCGCAGCTGTCGTCGATCCGGCTGCACGCCGACCACGTGCCGGGGCCGCTTCCGACCGTGCTGTACGCGCCGACCTGGGAGGGCTGGAGCGACGACGACTGCCATACGTCCCTGATCCCGATGGGTGTGCCGCTGGTCGAGAAGCTGCTCGCCCAGAACGTACGGGTCCTCTACAAACCGCATCCCCTCACCGGCAAGCGCTCGCGTGCGGCGGCCGAGGCGGACCGGGCGATCCGGGAGCTGCTGCGTGCCGACAACGAGCGGCGGAACGGGGCCGCCGGGCAGGCCGCGCTCGCCGCCGCCCGGCCTCGGCTCGCCGAGATACGGGCCCGGCTCGGCGAGTTGTCGGGGCGGCTCGCCGGTGACGACGCACAGCAGACGCGCGAGGCGCGGGTCGCGGGCCCGGACGGGGCGGCGGAGTGGCACGAGCTGCGTGCCGCCTGGCACCGGATCTTCTGGGAGAGCCGCGGCCGCGTCGCCCACCAGGTGATCACGCAGCAACTGCCGTCGCTGTACGAGTGCTTCGACCAGGCCGACATCCTCATCAGCGATGTGTCGTCCGTGGTCGCGGACTTCGTGGCGAGCCTCAAGCCGTACGTGCTGACCAACGCCGACGGCCTGACCGACGAGGCCTTCCGGGCCGCCTACACCACCGCCGGGGGCGCCTACCTCCTCGACCGGGACTGCGACCGGCTGCCGGAGATCCTCGACGCGGTGCGCGAGCCGCGCCACGACCCGATGGCCCCCGAGCGCCGGATCCTCAAGGAGTACGTCCTGGGCCCGGACCGCCCCAGCTCGACACAGCGGTTCAACGCCGCCGTCAACGCCCTGGCGGAGAAGGCCGCGACGGAGCAGGAGGAGCGCTGCGAGGGGAGGCAGCCGCTGGTCGCCGGGCTTCCGGGCTGATAGGCCGATCCGCCTCCGGTCGGCTGCGGCGTGGCCCGCTTGGATATCGTGGCGGGCGCCAACGCACGTTCGAGCGACAGGGGATCGGGACCATGAGCGCGTCCGGTACGGCGGTGTCGGCCGACGGAGCCGGAGGGGCGGGGACCTCGCGGCCCGCTCCGTCCGGCGGACGCAAGACCGTCAGCTCCGTGCTGTGGGCCGTGCTGGTGCCCGCGCTGCTCCTCCTCGGCGCCGCCCTCGGGCAGTGGACGACCTGGGCGGGAGTCGTCGTCGCCCTGGCGGTCATCGCGGTCGCCGCCTGCGTCATCGGCGGCTCCTGGCACCGGGCCGGGGCGGCGACGCTCGTCTCCTTCGGCGGCTTCGCGCTGATGCTGTTCGCCGGGCCCGCCGCGTACGAGGCGTACATGAACACCGCCGGAGAGCCCGTCGACGCCGTGGTCACCCAGGTGGTCGACCGGGACCAGCGGCGCGGGCCGGACATGTCCTGCACGGTCCGGGAGCTCGGCGGGAAGCGGACCACGTACGAGGTGTCCCAGCAGGAGAACTGCTTCGGCCAGGCCCGGCCCGGTGTCCGCGTGGAGATCCGCAAGGACCCGCTCGGGCTGCTCGACCCCCGCCTGCCCGACAGCCCCGACCAGCGCAACACCACGGAGATCACCCTCGCGATCACCGCCGCGCTGACGCTGCTCGTCGCCGGGGGCACCTTCTACGGCGGGCAGCGCCGCCGGGGCTGAGTCGCGCACCGGCTTGACCCTCACGCTGCGGGAGGCCGGAGGGTGGGTGCATGAGCGACCACTACAACGCGTTCGAGATGAGCCCCGTGCCCGCCCCCGGCCCCGACGCCGTCGCGCCGGAGCCATTCCGCGGGATCTACGGGATGCCCGCGTTCGTGACGATCCCCACGAGTGATCTGGCCGCTTCGGTGGACTTCTGGGTCCGCGGGCTCGGGTTCTTCGAACTGTTCGGCATTCCCGGCAGGCTGGTGCACCTGCGCCGGTGGGCGTTCCAGGACGTCCTGCTCGTCGCGGCGGAGAGCGTTCCCGAGCGGGCGCCGGCGATGAGCGTCAGCTTCGCGTGCGTGCTCGGCGAGGTCGATTCCGTCGCCGAGTCCTGCCGCGCGCTGCGGCCGGACTCGGTCGACGGCCCCCGGGACACTCCCTGGACCACCCGCGACGTGGAGGTGATCACGCCGGAGAACGCACGGATCGTGCTCACCGCGGCCAAGCCGTTCGACCCGGACAGTCAGGAGGCGAAGGACCTTGCGGCAGTCGGCATCACCCCACCGGGCGCCGGTCGCGGCGACCATGGGGAGCATGCCTGAAGTCACCGATGTCGACGGTCTGACCGTCGGTCAGCTCTCGGCCCGGCTGGGCGTGACGGTGCGCGCGCTGCACCACTGGGACGAGATCGGCCTGGCGCGTCCGTCCCTGCGGACCGCCGCCGGGTACCGGCTCTACACCGCCGCCGACCTGGAACGCCTGCACCGCATCGTCGTCTACCGGGAGGTCGGCCTCGGCCTGGACAGGATCGGGGCCGTCCTGGACGACGCGAGCGCGGACGTGCCCGGCGCGCTGCGGGCGCAGAAGTCCCAGGTCGCCGAGCGGATCGAGCGCCTGAAGCAGCTCAGCGCCGGACTGGACCGGATGATCGACGCCCATGAGCGGGGCCTGCTGCTGACCGTGGAGCAGCAGGCCGCGATCTTCGGGCCCGAGTGGGACCCGGACTGGCCCGCCAAGGCCCGCCGGCGCTACGGGCCCACCACGCAGTGGCAGCAGTACGCCGAACGTTCGGCCTCCCGGACCCCGGAGGAATGGCAGGCCGTCGCCGACACGGTGGCCGCCCTCGACCGGGCCCTCGGGGAGGCGATGGACTCCGGTGTCACCGCGGGCAGCCCGCAGGCGCACCGGCTCGTGGAGCGGCACCGTGAGGTGTTCGCCGCGTACTTCCCCCTCACCCGGCAGATGCAGGTCTGCCTCTGGCGCATGTACGAGGACGACCCGGGCTTCGCCGCCCACTACGACGGCGTCCGCCCCGGCCTCGCCGCGTGGTTCCGCCGGATCGTGGACGCCGACGCCCGGGCGCACGGCATCGACCCGGACACCGCGACCTGGGAGTAGCGCGCGGACCGGGAGGGTGGTGCGGGGCGGGCGGCGGCCGGGTCAGTCGGTCGCCGCCAGCGCCGCCCGCAGGTGCCCGCCGGACTCCTCCAGGAGGCGGGCCGCCGTCGGGCCGTCCACGTCGGCCAGGAGGGTCAGGATGGCGTTCTTCACCTCGCCGTCGGTGGCGGCCAGGGCGCGTTCGATCTCGTCGTCGGGGGCGCCGGTGGCGAGGGCGACGATGCGGTGGGAGCGGGCGCGGAGCTTGTCGTTGGAGGCACGGACGTCGACCATCAGGTTCCCGTACGTCTTGCCCAGCCGGATCATCGTGATCGTCGAGATCATGTTGAGGACGAGCTTCTGCGCCGTGCCGGACTTCAGGCGGGTGGAGCCGGTGAGCAGTTCGGGACCGACGACGATCTCGATGCCGTGGTCGGCTGCGGCCGCGAGCGGACTGCCGGGGTTGCAGGCGAGGCCGACGGTGAGGGAGCCGCGGGCGCGGGCGTGCTCCACCGCGCCGATGGCGTACGGCGTGCGGCCGGAGGCGGAGATGCCGACCACCGTGTCGTCGGGCGTCAGGGCGAGGGCGTCCAGGTCCGCCCGGGCCAGTTCGCGGGAGTCCTCCGCGCCCTCGACCGAGGTGACCACGGCGTCCGGGCCGCCCGCGATCAGGCCGACGACCCTGGCGGGGTCGGTGTTGAACGTGGGCGGGCACTCGGAGGCGTCCAGGATGCCCAGCCGGCCCGCCGTGCCCGCGCCCGCGTAGACCAGACGGCCGCCCCGGGCCATCCGCTCCGCGACGGCGTCGATCGCGGCGGCGATCCGCGGCAGCCGTTCGCCGACCGCCCCGGCCACCGTGGCGTCCTCGCCGTTCATCAGCCGGGCGATGTCGAGGGTGGGCAGCCGGTCGATGTCCGCGAGCTCCGGCCGGAAGGCCTCGGTGGTCAGGGACTCCAACTCGGTCCTGAGGTCACGGGGGTGGGAGGTGGAGGTCATGGACGGCTCTTTCCGTGTCTTTCCGGTGCTGGGCGGGGCGGCTGCCTCAGGAACGGTGCCGGTGGGCCAGCGCCTCGTACGACGCCGACAGCGCCGGCGCCGCCTTCTCGTACGTCCGCTGCGCCACCCCCACGAACAGGCAGTCCACCACGAGGAGCTGACCCGTCCGGGACGACATGGCCGCCGGGCGCAGCTCGCTCTCCCGTGCGGTGGACGTGGTGAGGACGTGGTCGGCGTACTGCGTGACCGGGCCGTCGGGGCGGCCGGTGATCGCCACCGTCGTCGCCCCGCGCTCGAAGGCCACCCGCAGCGGCTCTATGACGTCCCCCGTCGAGCCGGAGTGCGTGATGGCGATCGCCACATCGCCCGCGCGCAGTTGCACGGCGTTGGTGACGGCCAGGTGCGGGTCGCTGTGGGCGTGCGCGAGCATCCCTATGCGCAGCAGCTTCTGTGTGAGGTCCTGGGCGACCAGGCCGGACGCCCCGACCCCGTACACATCGGTGCGGCGGGCCGTGGACAGCGCGGTGACGGCCGCGCCCAGTTGGACGGTGTCGAGACCGGCGGCGGTGTCGGCGAGGGTCTGCTGCTCGTCGTAGGCGAGCTTGGCGACCACGTCGGCGATCGGGTCGTCCACCGCGATGTCCGTCGTGATGGCCGGGGCGCGGCCCGACTGCTGCTGCGCGGCGAGCCCGGCGAGGGCCAGGCGCAGGTCCCGGTAACCCGGATAGCCCAGCAGGCGTGCGGTGCGTACGACCGTGGCCTCGCTGGTGCCGGTGAGCTCGGCGAGGCCCGTGACCGTGAGGGCCGCGCAGCCGGCCGGGTCGCCCGCGACGGCCTCGGCGACGCGCTGCATGGAACGCGTCATCGACGGTCCCAGCGTGCGGACTTTGGCCGCGAGAGCGGCCGGCGCGGGCGGGGCGCCGCCCGCCCCCGAGGAGCCACCGCGCTCGCGGGCGAAAATTTCCTTCACGTCTCGGGTCACGCTTGAAAGATATTTTCGGCGCGGCGTTCGGGTCAAGAGTGCGCACAATGGATGCATGGATCCCATCAGCCCCCTGGAGCAGGCGCTGCACGCCGCGCGCGCCCTCGTGCTGGCCGACCTCGTCGCGGGCCGCGTCGCCGACGCGGATGTCGTCTCCCTGGTCGAGGAGTCCGTCAAGCAGCGGCGGTGGTGGGTCGAGCAGTGGCCCGAGGGCGCCCGGTACGTGGCCGGCCTGGTCGCGCAGGACGTCCAGGACGCCCTGCTGGAGCGCTACGGCCGCTGGCCGCTGTGCCCCGTGTGCGGCACCGGCGACCCGCACGCCCTCGACGTCGAACCGGAGTTGGGGCCCGACCCGCACTGGGTGTGCAGCGAGGCGGGTGTGAAGGTCGCCGCGGTGGGGTCGCTGGGCGAGGCCATCGGCGGTCCGGCGTCCTCGTGAGGCCCGCGTGACGATCTACATCGACCCGCCGACCTGGCCCGGCCACGGCCGCCTGTGGTCCCACCTGATCAGCGACGTCTCCTACGACGAACTGCACACCTTCGCCGCGGCCCTGGGCGTCCCCCGCCGGGCCTTCGAACGCGACCACTACGACATCCCCGAGCAGCGCTACGCCGACGCGGTGCGGGCCGGGGCGGTGGAGGTCGGCAGCCGCGAGGTGGTGCGGCTGCTGCACGCGGCGGGGCTGCGGCGGCCCAAGGGGCGCTATCCCTCGTGCGGTTCGCGCAGCTCGTAGGTCAGGTGCTCGGGGTCCTCGGCGACCTGGGTGAACCCGGCGCGCGTGAGCACGTTCTGCGACGGTGTGTTGTCCCGCTCGACGTTCGCGACGACGGTCCGCACCTCCGGCCGCCCCAGCGCCCACCGCGACAGCGCGCGCAGCGCCTCGGTGGCGTAGCCGTGGCCGCGGGCGCCCTCGACCAGGTCGTAGCCGACCTCGATGCGCCCCTCCGGGTCCGGGACGCTGTGGAAGCCCATGGCGCCGATCGCGCGGTCGTCCTCGCGCCGGACCAGCACGTACATGCCCCACTCCGGCCGGTGGACGCCGTCCTCGTACTGCTTGTACACCAGCCCCGCGCCGACCCGGGTGCCGTCGATCGGGCCGCCCTCGACCCACGCGAAGCCGCCGTCGCCGACCGTGGACAGGTCGGTGGCCGCCGCCGGGGTGGCGCCCTCCAGGGTGAGCCGCTCGGTGCCGATCACCAGGTTGTTGTTCCAGCGCCACTCGGTGAGCGGGGCACGGCCGGCCAGTTCCCCGCGGCCGGTCGCCCACAGCAGGGTCGCCCACGGGGTGGGCCCCGGCTGGACGTGCGGGAAGATCCGGGTGAGCACGAAGTCGCACAGCCCGGGCGCCGGCTCGTACGCCACGCCCAGCCCCTCGGCGATGTCGTGCGTGTGCAGCAGCACCTCGGCCACGCCCATCGCGGCGAACCCCTCACGGTTCGCGCTGCGGAACGGGTACGGGTGGAAGGCCCGCACGTCACGCGGGGCGGTGCGAACCGCAGCGGCGAGCAGGGCCCCCGTCGTACGGATCACCTGCACCGCGCCGGCGTTGTCGGCGCCCTTCTCCAGCGACAGCTCGAACGGCGTGTACGCCTCCTGCTCCCGCCCCGCCAACTGACCCGCGTACGCGATGAGGTCCTCGGCGATGTGCACCGCCGTCTCCCGGCAGCTCCACTCCAGCCGCCCGGCCCGTACCCCTTCCCACTCCCGGTCGGCGACCGCCCCCAGCAGCCCCGCGCACTCGGCGACGGCCTGCTCCACCTGTTCCGCTCCCGTTGTCCACATGGTGGGCAGGCTACGAGGCGTCGTGGGGCGGGGGCGACAGCATTTCCAGCTCGGCGGTCAGGTTGTAGCGGGCCGTGGCCTCCCAGGCGGTGATGCCGTGGGGGGTCCTGAACAGGCGGGGCAGCTCCAGGAGTTGGCGGAGGATCGCGGCGCGGCCCGTGCGGAAGGCGTCGCTGGGGACGAAGTGGTACTCCTCGCGGACGGCGGTGGTGTACGCGGCGTACGCCGACGGGGGCGAAGCGAGGACCGAGAGGTCGGCGTCGCACAGGACCTGTCCGTCGGGGTCGTCGTCGGCGGGGTCGTGGGTGACGGTGAGGCGGACCAGGCGGGCCACCTCCGCGGTCTTCGCCTCGGGAACGCCGGCTTCCGCGAGGGCGCGTTCGGCGAGGCGGGCCGAGCGCTCCTCGTTCTCGGAGCGGTCGGGCAGGTAGACCGCGTCGTGGAACCAGGCCGCCAGCCGGACCACGTCCGGGTCGCGCGCGTACTTCCGGAGTTCGTCGACGCGGTCGAGGACCGCCGTGAGGTGCTCGACCGTGTGGTAGCGGCGCTGCGGCTCCTGCCAGCGGGCCAGCAGGTTGTCGGCGTACGGCGCCGGGTCCGGACCGCCGGCCGGGCCCCGGGCCGCTTCCAGGGCGCGGACGAAGCGGATGCGCAGGGAGTCGAGATCGGCCATGGGGGCATTCTCCCGCCGAGCGGGGTCGGGCACCTAGCGTGGGGTCCATGACGACTCCTGCTGATGTGCACGACGTACGGGACCCCGAGCAGCCCGGGCGGCTGCTCACGATCGAGCGTGACGCGCTGATCCCGCTGCTGCGGGGCCGGACCGGGGAGGACTTCGCCCGGCCGGTCGCCGCGTGCCCGGGCTGGACGGTGCGGGACGTGCTGGCGCACTGCTCGTCCGCGCTGACGCGGGTGGTGGAGGGCCGGTTCGAGGAGGGCGTGTTCTCACCCGAGTCCAACGACCGGGACATCGCGGAACGGGCCGGCTGGAGCGACGCGCAGGTCGTCGACGAGCTGGAGCGGGGGATGGGCGCGGCCGGGCCCGTGATCGCGCGGGCCGAGGGGAAGCTGGACATCCTCGCCGTGGGCGAGTGGGTGCACGCGGGGGACGTGCGCGAGACCTTCGGGGAGCCCGGGGCCTACGGCGGCGCCGGGCTGCCGGACGCGCTCGCGCTGCTCGCCCGGATCACCCGCGAGCGAGGGCACGTGCCGCTGCACGCCGACCTCGACGACCTGGACGAGCCGCTGCGGCTCGGCGAGAGCGGCGGCGAACGGCCCCCGGGCCGCTTCATCGGGGACGGGCCGACGCTCGTACGGCTGTACGCGGGGCGGCCGCTGGACGGGGCGCCGGCGTTCGAGCTGGCCGGGGTGGAGGCGAAGGAGCTGAACATCTTCGCCTGAGGCGCGCGCTCGGGGCGCGGGGTTCGGAGCTCGGGGTTCGGGGCCTGGGGCTCGGGGTTCCGAGCCTGGGGCTCGGGGCTCGGAGCCTGGCGCTCAGGGCTCAGGGCTCAGGGCATGGGGCCCGGGGTTTCGGCTGTCGGCTCCGGTCCTCGGGTTCGCGGTCCGGGGGCCTTGGGGGGCGGTTCCGCTCCTCGGCTCGGGGCTTCGTCCTCGGCTCGGGGCCGTCGCGCAAGGGGTTCAGGCGGCCGGCACCGTGGCCAGGCTTCGGCGTTCGTGTTCACGGCACGGGGCTTGGGGGTCGGCGTGAGTGGGCAGCGTAGGCTTTGATTGGACTAGACCTGTCATCGAACGCCGACGCATGCCGACGAAGGGGCCCCATGAGCAAGCGTGCAGTCCTGGAGGTGATCGCCCTCGACGTCGAGGACGCGGTCGCCGCCCAGGCGGGAGGCGCGGACCGCCTCGAGCTGGTCACCGACATGGCGGCCGACGGGCTCACCCCGTCGGCCGCCACGGTCACCGGGATCCGGCGGGCGGTCGACCTCTCCCTGCGGGTGATGATCCGGCTCGCGGACGGGTTCGCCGCGGGTGACGTCGGCCGGCTGACCGGCACGGCGGCCAAGCTGCGGGAGGCCGGGGCGGAGGAGTTCGTGCTGGGCTTCCTCGACGGAGGGGGAGCGGTCGATCTCGCTGCCGTGGAGCGGGTGGTGGGGGTGCTGGACGGATGCCCCTGGACGTTCCACCGGGCGATCGACCGGGCCGCCGACCGGGACGCCCTGCGCAAGCAGCTGGACGGGATGCCGGGGTTGGACACGTACCTGACCGCCGGATCGGCCCACGGGGTCGACGACGGGCTGCCCGTGCTGCTCGCCGAGGCGGGACGGTCGGGGGAACCCGGGTATGAGCAGCGGTTGCTGGTGGGGGGCGGGTTGCGGCTGGAGCATGTGCCGGTGCTGTCCAAGGCCGGGGTCGACGGGTTCCACATCGGCGGGGCGGCCCGCCCCGGGGGCTGGGACGAGCCGGTGTCGGCCGAAGCGGTCGCGACGTGGCGGGCGGCGTTGGACGCCCGTTGACGCCGTATCCCGGCTGCTGTTCGCGAACGGGTCAGTGGCCGGCCGAGGCCGGGGTGGCCACTTCGCGTGCCGGGGTGGTGGTGAACGAGGACTCGTGTACGGCGAAGACCGTGTCGCAGCGGTCCCGCACGGTGGCGTCATGGGTGGCGAGCACGACGGCGCATCCGGCCCCGCTCAACTCACGGAGTATGTCGATGACCACCTCGGTGTTGACGTCGTCGAGGGCGCCGGTGGGCTCGTCCGCGAGGACCAGCGCCGGGCGCTGGACCAAGAGCCGGGCCAAGGCCACGCGCTGTTGTTCGCCGCCGCTCAGACAGTGGATCCGTTCCTTGCCCCTGCCCCCGAGGCCCACCCGGTCGAGAGCCTCGTCGATGCCGGGACCGGCGCTGCCCGATCTCTTCCGCCGGGGTCCGACGGCCACGTCCAGGTTCTCCTGGACGGTCGCGTTCTCGATCAGGGCGTAGTGCTGAAACAGGTATCCGAGGGTGTCGCGACGGAACCGGCGGGTCTCACCTCTGCCGAAACGCGTGATGTCGTTTCCCTGGTAGCGGATCGCTCCTGTGGTCGGTCTGTCGAGCAGGCCGAGACAATTGAGAAGGGTGGACTTTCCTGATCCGCTCGGGCCGACGAGTGCGAGCATCTCACCCCGGCCGACGGTGAAGTCGACACCGTGCCACAAAACCCGTGACCCGAACGACTTGGACAGACCTTCCGCCTCGATCACAGCATTCTCCGAACCGAACGAGGGGCTTTTGGTGGTTGCAGGGCTCATGCCGCGGCCGCTCCTTCCTTCACGATACGGCGGTGGAAGAACGCGAGAGCGAGCAGCACGGCTCCGAATTCCACTGCAACCAGGGTCGTGATGACGCCGGCGTCCAGCGCGGTGAGATGGGTGGGTTGAAACGGCGTAGGTGCGCCGGCCGCCGCGTACTGTCTCAATTCCTTCTCCTGCTGCCACGCCTGGAAAGGAACCCGAGTGGCGAATATCGCGGCGATAGCCAGTTCCACGGCGAGAATGAAACGATGCGTGCTGACATATCTCCAGCCACTGATGTGGCGCGCGAAAATCGCCTGGGCGTTTCTGCGTGAGTAGATGAGGCAAACCCCGACGCCGGCGATGAGGAGAACGAGGGCGGAAACAATGAGATTGAAGACGTGAAGCCGTAGTTCGCTGACCGCGTTCCTGAGGTCCAAGGCGGTCTTCTGGCCGACGGGGCTGATTCCGCTGATATAGCTCTGCAGTTTGTTCGCCTTGATGCCGCTCAGTGCGTCATCGGGGTCAGGGAAGATCACTCCCGCTTGAGAGGCGTAGGTGGTGTATGCGTCGTGGGTGAGAAATCGCGAACCATTCGGTACGACGATGAGCACCGGGTCGCGCACCATGGACCTGTCCTCGTCGGGGCCGTGTCCGGAGTTGTAGACATAGGTGCCGGTGTTGTACCCGAAGAGGCGCTGTCCCGTTTTGCCCCTCAGCGCCTCGAGTGGGACGTTCTTGTTCTGACGTGAGCTCATGATCCTGGACGCCGTCTTCGTGATCACCGCTGTATGAGAAGCGAGAGAATCCGGGATGATGACCCGTATCGGTCGCGAGTCAGAAGCTGCGTCGTGCCCGGCTCCAGCGGTGTAGCGGCGCCCCGCCGGGTCCCGTACCGGCTGCGCGGCGAGGTACGTGTCGTTGACGATGAGGAACTCGCCGGACGGCAGACGGGCGCCGGGGGCGGAGGTCTGGAGGTCTCTGCGGCCGGCGAGGACGACCTGGCCGTCCCGGTCGGCCTGGCGCAACCAAGGCCCCACGTGCCGGTCCAGCTGTTCGGTGCGCAGGGCGAACGCGCCGCTGAGGCGGATCGAGACCGCCTCTCCCACCGTCTCGTAGACCTTCTGGTTGTCCAGGCGCATCAGCACGCCGCGGCCGGCGAGGGTGACGTTCGTGGCGATGCCGAGCGCGAGCAGGAGCGCGGGGATGCGTACGGCGTACACGCTGAGGGACGCCGCCCGTGCGGGCAGCTCGCCCTTGAGGGCCCGCAGTACGTCCACCTTGTAGGTCAGGGCGAGCACCGCCGCGTGGGCCGTGAGCACCAGGATGAGCAGGAGGACGGCCGCCACCGCGGCCACCACGGCGAACAGGCCGAGCCAGGCGAAGCCGTTGTAGAGGCCGAGCGAGATCAGCGTCACCGCCGTCACGGTGCCCGCTGCCGCGAGCCAGAAGAACGCCAGCTGTCGCAGGTCACGCAGGAGGATGCCGGTGAACGACATGCCCTGCATGCGGAGGATCCCGTACGTCTTGGCGTTGAGCAGCACGCTCGCGCCGGTGATCGTCACGGCCGCGAGTGCGACCACCCAGAAGGCCTGAAACAGCGGGTCTTCCGAGTACCGGGCGGTCAGCTCCGCGTACGACAAGGGGTGGGTCACGCTCGTGGTGAGACCCAGGCGATCGAGCTCGCCCACCAGCGCGTCCACGGTCGCGGCTGAGCCGAACACGTAGTAGGAGCCGCGAGGATCCAGTGCTCCGACCTCTGACATCGGGTGCACGCGCGTTGCGCGGTTCCTGCTGAACTGCGGATATCCCTCGTCCAGCCATCTCTCGGTCATGGCCGTGCCGACGGAAGTCACATAGAGATGCCGGAGGCCGTCGGGATTCATCATGTCGGGCATCTCGCGGGCTACCCCGACCCTGTACTCGGCCGCGATGTTTTCGACAGCCCGGACGACTTGGGCGCCGTTCTTCGACCCGTCGGAGTCGATCACTTCGACGAGTGCTGTGTTTCCTAGTATTCCGGTCTCATCCAGGCCGCGCACGAAAAGAAAAGACAGTGCTGCGGCGAAGGCGAGAACCGCGGCGTGGACGAATCTCGTGCCTCGATGCAGCATCTCTTACCGATCCGGTCAATCCATGAGGGAACAGCCGTGGGGGCGGGGAGCGCCCGCCCCCACAACTGAGTCGTCAGCAGCTGGGGTCGTAGTGGTACGAGATGGCGCCGCCGTTCTTCGTGCCCGACGCGAGGGACCACGGGCCCGGCGAAGTGCAGCCGCTCTTGAACGTCTGGCTGCCGATCTTCACGGACGACGAGTGCCAGTTCGACGCGTGCTTGAAGTTCGACCACGCCGAATTGGCACCCTGGTCGTAGCTCCACTTTCCGCCTGCCACGTCAACGGTGGTGGCGAGCGCCGGCGTGGCCGCAGCGAAAATGAGGGCCGCGGACGCGACGGCCGCCTTGACCACGTTCTTCTTGTGCATGGTGAATAACCTCTCACTGTGAGCTTTTCGTGAACTTGTCGTGTGCACCCCAAAGCTTGAACGGAAAGTGATCACGGCGCAACAGCTTGATCGTTTTCGGCTGCCGGTTGGCCGAAAAGCCATGGGTCGCGGAGAGATGGGTGTGGCGTGAATGGAGTGGGGGTGAATTCGGACAGTGGCGAGATTTCTACTGTCGCATGGGCCACAGAGGCAGGTGTGTTGGGGCAGGAGCCGGGATTCTTGGCTTATGGTGCTTCGGGTTGTGGCCGGTACTGATCACGGGAGTCGGCCTTCACCGCCAACTGTCCTCAGGAGCCCCCTACGTGTCGACCGGCCAAAAGTTAGAGACGGCATTCCGCTTTTCCCCGCCGAGAGCGGAAATCACGGCGCGCACTGCTTCGTCCCGCGTCACCCTTGTCTGGCTGCTGCCGATGCTGTGGACGACGGCCTGCGGTCTGTGGGGGCTCGCGCGGCAGGACAGCGTGTGGCGGGACGAGGCCGCGACCTGGCAGGTGGCTCAGCGCTCGACCGCCGAGATAGGGCACATGCTGGGAAACGTGGACGTCGTCCATGGGCTCTACTACCTGCTGATGCATGTGCTGTTCGAGTGCTTCGGCCCCGGCATCACGACGCTGCGGCTGCCGTCGGTGCTGGCCACAGCGGTCGCTGCGGCCTGCGTGGCAGTCATCGGCCACCGACTGGCCGGCGCGTGTGCGGGCCTGGCCGCCGGGATGGCCTTCGGGCTGCTGCCGGCCGTGCAGTTCTATCTCCAGGAGGGCCGCTCGTACGCGTGGGTCGCGGCCGGGACCGGAGTTTCCACCCTCCTCCTGGTGACCGCTCTGCAACGGCCGGTCCGCAGGCGTCACTGGGCCGCATACAGCGGCGCCGTCCTCTTCACGGGCCTGCTGAACTGGCTCTCGCTCATGATCCTCGCTGCGCACTTCGTCACGCTGCTCTGGACGTCTGCCCGGCGCACGGTCCTGGCTCGCTGGACGGTGGCGGCCGGGTGCGCAACGGCTGGTGCGCTGCCGTTGATCGTGTTCAGCCGGAGTCAGTCCGGGCAGTTGTCATGGATACCGCCGCTGTCCGCGCACATGTTGATCGGCCCCGGGGTTCTGCTGGCGATCGGGTGCGTCGGCGCGCTTCTGGACCGGCCGCGGGCCGGCCGGTTGTCATCGGCGGCCGTGGGATTGCCGCTTCTGGCGGTGCCGCAACTCGGCCTCATCGCGCTGTCGTTGATCCAGCCGTTGTTCCTGGACCGCTACATCCTCTACAGCATGCTGGGGCTTGCGCTCCTGATCGGTACCCTCGTCGACGCGGCGGTACGGGCGGCCCGGCCCCGCTTCCCGGGAGCGTCGAAGGGCATCCTCCCGATGGCGCTAGCCGTGGCGATGCTGGCACTGCTGCCGCAGTCACTGGCCAAGCGATCGCCGTCGAGCAGGGTGGACGACGTCCTGGCGGTGGCCGCGGAGATACGGCACCTGAAGCAGACCGGGAACGGGGTCCTCTTCATACCGTCGGCGCGTCGGGACACCAAGTCCGTCTCCCCGGACGCCTTCACGGGCCTCAGGGACATAGCGCTGGTGGAGACACCGGTGGAGTCCGGCACTCTGAAGGGCGTGGAGGCGGCCCCGGCCCGGATACGCGCCGCGCTGCTGGCCGAGCAGCGGGTCCTTCTGGTGACGGACGCCTCTCGGGTGGCCCGGCCGGTGACGAATGCCCGGGACAGAGTGAAGACGGCCGTCCTGCGCACCTCCTTCACCCCCGTGGCCGACGAAGAGATCCGCGGCCGCAGGGTGACGGTGTACGAACGCCGGCCGACGACCCGCTGACCGCCCGTGCGCCATCAGGCCAACTGCGGTGGCAGCGGGGCCGTGTGCGTCACCGTGAGGCCTGACACCGCCCTGGTCAGAGCCACGTACAGGCGGCGCAGGCCGGTGCGTTCGTCGGGTTCTGCGTCGACCACCGCCCGGGGTTCGTCCAGGACCACGTAGTCGTACTCCAGGCCCTTCGCCAGTGACGCCGGGACCAGGGTCAGACGGGTGTCCGTGGTCGTCTCCTCGCCGGGCGCGAGGTACGGGATTCCGGCCTGCTTCAGGGCGCCGGCCAGCTCCGGGACGCGAGCGTCCGCCGCGATCAGGCCCGTCGAGCCCTCGTGGCGCAGCAACTCGCGGCAGGCCTCGACCACGTCCGTCGTGCCGGCAACCGGCCGGACCTCGAAGTGGCCCGGGTTCTCGCGGATCGAGGCCACCGGGGTCAGCCCGGGGGCGATGTGCGGGAGCAGCCGCGAGGCGTAGGTGATGACGTCCGTCGGAACGCGGAAGCCGGCCGTCAGCTCCTCCACCAGGGCGTCCGGCTTGCCGAGGTGGGCCAGCGCCTCCTGCCAGCTCCGCGTCGCCCAGGGCGTCGTGCCCTGCGCCAGGTCGCCGAGGACGGTCGCGCTGCCGGTGGTGCAGCGGCGGCCGACCGCCCGGTACTGCATGGGGGAGAGGTCCTGCGCCTCGTCGACGACGACGTGCCCCAGGGAGTGCGTGCGCCGGATCAGGTCGGTGGCCTCGTCGATCAGGACGGCATCGGCGGTGGACCACTTCGCCGCCTTCACACTGCGCGCCGGCTTCACCCAGAGGATCGCCTTCTGCTCGTCCTCGTCGAGGATGCCGTCGGCGTGCTCGGCGAGGAACTCCCCTTCCGACAGCAGCCGCAGCACCAGCTTCGCCGGGTCGACGGCCGGCCAGACCGCCTTCACCGCCGCCTTGACCGCGCTGTTGCGGGCCACCGCGTCCTGCACCCGGTCGTCCGGCGCCTCGCCCGACCGCTCCATCTGCACCAGCACGGCGTGCGCGATGCGCTGCGGCAGGGCCTCGCGCGCGGCGCCGTAGCGGATGTCGCGGTCGAGCAACTCGCGGACCATCTCCTCCAGTTCGTACGCCGGGACCCGCCAGCGGCGCGAGCCGCGCACGACGACGACCGGCTCGGTGGGCATCGTGACGTGCGAGTAGAGGGCCCGGCGCAGCACCCGCGCCAGCCGGGCGTCGCCCTTGACGACGGCCGCGGCCGCCTCGTCCGTGCCCTTGATCTCCACGTGCGCCACCAGGTCGGCGACGGTGGCCTGCTGCACGGTCAGCTCGCCCAGCGCGGGCAGGACCTGCTCGATGTAGTGCAGGAAGGACCGGTTCGGCCCGATGACCAGGGTGCCGGTGCGGGCGAGGCGCTGGCGGTGGGCGTACAGGAGGTAGGCGACCCGGTGCAGGCCGACGGCGGTCTTCCCGGTGCCGGGGCCCCCTTGCACGCACACCGTCCCGGAGAGGCCGGACCGGACGATCTCGTCCTGCTCCGGCTGGATCGTCGCGACGATGTCCCGCATCGGGCCGACACGCGGCCGCTCGATCTCCTGCTGGAGCAGCTTGCTGGTCCGGGAGGTCTCGGCGGGGTCCGACAGGTGCTCGTCCTCGTACGCCGTGATGTCTCCGCGGGTGTAGCCGAAGCGGCGGCGCAGCGCGATGTCCATCGGGTCCTTCTTGGAGGCCCGGTAGAACGGCTGCGAGACCGGCGCGCGCCAGTCGATGACCATGGGGTCGCCGTCGTGGTCGTGCACATGCCGTCGCCCGATGTAGAAGCGCTCCCCCTCCGCCCCCTCGGCCTTGTCGCTCCCCGGGGCGTGCAGGTAGTCGAGCCGGCCGAAGAACAGCGGGGTGTCGCTGAGGTCCGCCAGGGCCTTGATGCGCTCCTCGATCTGGCGGGCCAGCACCTCCGCGTTGACCCAGTTCGCGGTGACGTCGCTGATGTCGAGGGACTCGACGTCCTCGCGCATGGCACGCAGGGCGGTTCTGGACGCGGCGAGGTGGGAGCGCTCACGCGCGAGCGGGTCGTCGACGGGCGTGGACAAGGGGGTGCCTCCGGAGGGACCTGCTGAAGAGTGGGCGGTGAGATGCCGGCCGGTTTCCGTCCGGTCGGCGGCACTCCGTGAGGGAGGCGGGCAAGAGCGGAGATCTTAGAGGAGCCGGGGCGGTGACCGCGAACGGTTTTTCCGCCCCCTAGGGGACGGGCCCTTCCACCTCGGGGCACGGGGTCGGCCCAGCGGCGTACGCGGCGGCCGGGAGGTTCGGTCCGGAGACCGACGCGGGCCTTATGGGTCGAAACGCACCATGGAGACATGAGCGCAGCAACCATCCACCCCGCCCCGGCACCGGGCCGCCCGCCCGGCGCCACCGCAGTGACAGGCAGCCACCGGCACCGCCTCGGCGACGCCCTGCGCGCCGTCAAGGTCTTCGCGGGCGCCGCCTTCGACGTGATCGTCCTCGGCCAGTACGGAGAGGAAGTCGGCGTGGTCCGCCGCCACAAGTGACCCGACCGGCGAGTCCCTGGACGTGACCCGACACGCCGGCCCCCGGAAGTGACCTGACCCGTCTGTCCCCGGAAGTGACCCGGCCCGCCCGCCCCGGGTGACGAGCCGGCCCGCCCCTCCTGCTCAGCTCTCCGCGAGCAGCTCGTCCGCGTCCATGATCCGGTACGCGTACCCCTGCTCCGCCAGGAAGCGCTGGCGGTGGGCGGCGAAGTCCTGGTCGATGGTGTCCCGGGCGACCACCGAATAGAAGTGCGCCTGGTGCCCGTCGGACTTGGGGCGCAGGACCCGGCCGAGACGCTGGGCCTCCTCCTGCCGGGAGCCGAAGGTGCCCGAGACCTGGATGGCGACCGTCGCCTCCGGCAGGTCGATCGAGAAGTTCGCGACCTTGGACACCACGAGCACGCTGATCTCGCCCTCCCGGAAGGCGTCGAAGAGCTTCTCCCGCTGCGCGTTCGACGTCTCGCCCTTGATCACGGGCGCCCCGAGATGCTCACCCAGCTCGTCCAGCTGGTCGATGTACTGCCCGATGACGAGGATCTGCTGCCCGGCGAACTTCCTCACCAGCGCCTCGGTGACCTTCCGCTTGGTCGCGGTCGTCGTGCAGAAGCGGTACTTCTCCTCCGTCTCGGCCGTGGCGTACGCGAGCCGCTCGGAGTCGGTGAGATTGACCCGGACCTCCACGCAGTCGGCGGGCGCGATGTAGCCCTGCGCCTCGATCTCCTTCCACGGCGCGTCGAACCGCTTGGGACCGATCAGGGAGAACACGTCCGACTCCCGGCCGTCCTCGCGGACCAGCGTGGCGGTCAGACCGAGCCGCCGCCGCGCCTGGAGGTCGGCGGTGAACTTGAAGACCGGCGCGGGCAGCAGGTGCACCTCGTCGTAGACGATGAGCCCCCAGTCCCGCGAGTCGAACAGCTCCAGGTGCGGGTAGACGCCCTTCCGCCGGGTCGTCAGCACCTGGTACGTGGCGATCGTGACGGGCCGGATCTCCTTCTTCGTCCCGCTGTACTCGCCGATCTCGTCCTCGGTCAGCGAGGTCCGCTTCACCAGCTCGTGCTTCCACTGCCGGGCGGAGACCGTGTTGGTGACGAGGATGAGGGTGGTCGACTTCGCCTGGGCCATCGACCCGGCGCCGACCAGGGTCTTCCCGGCGCCGCAGGGCAGGACGACCACGCCCGAGCCGCCGTGCCAGAAGTTCTCCACGGCCTGCTTCTGGTACGGCCGGAGCGCCCAGCCGTCCTCCGCCAGCTCGATCGCGTGCGCCTCGCCGTCGACATACCCGGCGAGGTCCTCGGCCGGCCAGCCCAGCTTCAGCAGCGTCTGCTTGATCTGCCCGCGCTCGGAGGGGTGCACGACGACGGTGTCGGGGTCGATACGGGCTCCGACCAGGGGCGTGATCCGCTTCGACCGCAGGATCTCCTCCAGCACCGGGCGGTCGGTGGTGGTCAGCACCAGTCCGTGCGCCGGGTGCTTGGACAGCGTGAGACGGCCGTAGCGGTCCATCGTCTCGGCGATGTCGACGAGCAGCGCGTGCGGCACCGGGTAGCGGCTGTACTGCACGAGCGCGTCCACGACCTGCTCGGCGTCGTGGCCCGCCGCGCGGGCGTTCCACAGGCCCAGCGGGGTCACGCGGTAGGTGTGGATGTGCTCCGGCGCCCGCTCCAGTTCCGCGAACGGGGCGATGGCCCGGCGGCAGTCGTCGGCCTGCTCGTGGTCGACTTCCAGGAGCAGGGTCTTGTCGGACTGGACGATGAGCGGACCATTCACGCGCGGCACCCTTTCTGTGGCCGGAGGGCTCGGACGGCTCGACAGCGCGATGCCTCGGCCAAACGTCCAGTGTGCCTGATCGACCGTGTCAGGTGGTGTGATCTGCGCGTCCGGTCGTACTGAATGCCGATTCATCCCGACGTGTGGTGCGCATTCAGTTTTTCCAGCGCGGCCCCGAAGAGCATGAACGTCCGCCCGCACCCGAACGGGTGACGCGGCCCGCGCGGGGCCGTCAGCCCGCGTCGTCGGCGAGCTCCGCCACCCCGGTGATGCGGTGCAGCGGAAACGTACGGACCTCGTCCGCGGTGTGGTCGTACGCCGTGACGAAGCCGCCCTCGACCCGGATCGGGGCGATGACCCGCTGGCTCGCGGCGCCCTCGGCGTTGACGAAGCCGATCCACAGGGCCTCGCCGGTCAGGACGGCGGCCTGCATGGTGGCGAGGGTCTCGGCGGCGCCGGTGCGGGGCAGTTCCCCGTTGGCCGCCGGGGCGGAGCCGGACTTGCGCGGGGTGGTGGAGGCCAGGTCACCGGCCCGGACGGCGCGCAGCGCGGCCGACAGGAGGGTGTCGTCGGGGACGGGCGGCCCGTCCGGGACCGGCTCGGGCGCGGCGCGGGGCGGGGTGCGGTGGGCCAGGGCGCGGGTGATCAGCACGTCGCCCTCCGCGGACTCGGCGGCCGGCGCGAACCCCATCGCCCGCAGGCCTTCCAGCAGCCCCGCCGGGTCGGTCCGGGCGGCCAGCACGGTCGGCGCGAGCCGGCGCAGCCCGAGCCCGGCGGCCCGCTTGTCCGCGAGGATCTCGCTGAGCACCGCGTCGTCGTCGCAGCGCACGTACGCCGAGGCCGCCCCGACCCGCAGATGGCCGTGCCGGCGGGCCACGTCGTCGATCAGGTACGCGAGCGGCTGCGGCACCGGCGTGCGGGAGTGCGCGGCGAGGAAGGCGTGCAGGTCGGAGGCGGCCTGCCCGGCGTCGAGGGCCCGCCGCACCGAGCCGGGCGTGAACCGGTAGACGGTCGCACCGCCCTTGGACTCGACGTCCGCCAGCACGCCCAGCATGTCCGCGAGCGGCCGCTTGAGGGGCCCGGGCGCCACCGCCGTCAGGTCGGCCTGGAGCAGCACGTGGTCCAACGGCTCGGGCAGCATCGGCGCGAGCAGCCGGGCCGCGGCGGCGGAGGCGACGGCCTGTTCGGCGGGGGAGAGGGCGGCGGGGGGCGCGGAACGGTGGTGGTGGACGGGCAGCTTGTCGCCCGGCCCGGAGGGTTCCGCCTCGGGGGCCGGTGCGGGAGGCACGGGCGCGCCCAGCAGCGCCCGGCCCTGGGACGACAGCGCGCCCCGGCCCGTGACACCCAGCAGCTCCGCCTCGGACAGCGCCCACTCGGCGAGCCGGCCCCGCAGGTCGTCCTCGCGCCGGTCGCCGCGCAGGGGCCGCTCCCAGCGCAGCCGGGCCAGCACGGACCCGGTGGCCGGCGCGGCGCCTTGCGGCAGTCCGGCGAGCAGCGCCAGCACCCGGCGCCGCACCTCGGGCGCCGCCGAGCGGTCCAGGCCCGGCCCGAGCGCCGACAAGGTACGGTCCTTGGCGTCCCGCCCGCCCACCAGACCGGCGGTCCGGGTCGCCGCGAGCCACGCCGTGACCAGCACCGACCAGCGCTCGGCGGCGGGCTGCTCCAGCCACTCGTCGTAGGCGGGGGTCGCCGCGTACCGCTCGTCGGCCTCGCCGTCCGAGGCGAGCAGGCCCGCCGCGTACGCCAGTTCCACCCAGAACGCCGCGGTCGGCTCCGGCACGTCGAGGGCGACGGCCGTCCGCTTCAGGTCCCGCACGCTGAGCCCACCGGCCCGCAGCACAGCGGGACCGCCCTCGTCCCAGTCCTTCAGCAGCTCCTCGACGGTCGCGAGCGCGGTGTACGCCTGCCCGGCCGCAGTGCTGTCCACAACCTGTGGACGATGAACGGCCGCCGCCTCGACCGCCGGCGGCACCGGCTCGGGCGTCCGGTGCGCCAGGCCGCGCCGCAGGTGCAGGGCCACCTCGCGCGGCAGGACAACCGTGCCGGGCGCCGTCGGCAGCAGCAGCCCGCGGTCCAGCAGCCAGCGCAGCCGGGGCGCCGGATCGGCGGTGACCTGCCCGTACGGCGGCCCCCACACCAGGCGTTCCAGCACGTCGAGGGAGTCGGCCGGGGCCTTCGCGAGCAGCGCGGCCATCCGGGCCCGGTCCGTGAACAGCCCCGTCAGGGCGCCCACCGCGGAGACCGAGTCGTGCGTCGAGGCCAGTCCGGCGGTCGTGACGATCTCCTGGATCCGGCCCGGGGACATCCCGGCGGTGGCCTCCTGGACCGTCGGGCCGAGCCCCGTCGGCGACGGGTGCTGCGGCGAGGGGGCCAGCAGCTCGCGGGCGGTGCGGACCAGCCGCAGCCGGTCGTCGTCGCCCCACACCAGCGCCTGTTCGCGCAGCAGGTCCAGGGCGTGCGGCAGGGCCGCGACGACGGCCGGGTCGGCGTCGTCCCCTGCCATGAGTCCGAGCAGTTCGTCGTACGTCGCCGGGTCCGCGGCCACGGCCAGCGCCTCCGCCGTCTGCAGCGCGAACCGGTCCAGCCGCTCCAGGGCCCGCACCACCGAGGCGCGGGTGCCGGCGCGGGTCGCGAGCTGGGTGAGGTCGGTGGGGACGGGCGTGATGAGATCGGGGCGGCTGCGCAGGAGCGCGCCCAGCGAAGCGTCACCCCGCGCGCGGAGCGCTTCCGCGAGGGAGCGGGGGGCCGGGGGCCTGTCCTCGGTGCTCATCCGGTCCACGGTAGCGGGTCGCCTCCCCGGCCCGGGTGGACTGTGCGCCGCCTCGCCCCCGTACGCGGGAGGGGCTTTTGGCGGCCCTGCGGGCACGCGCGGTACCGTCGTGCGAACGGCGTCACGCAACGCACCCGCCCCGGAGGGGACTTCGTGGGGATTGAGAGCGACCAGGTCGTTTACGAGTATCTGAGCCGTGTCGGCGACGTGGCCCAGCAGCGGCAGTTGTCGTCGGCCACGCGGATGCGTCTGGTCGCCGACCTGCGCAACGAGATCGACAAGCGTCGCGCCAAAGTCACCGTCGACTCGCCCGCCGCGGTCCGCCGCATCCTGTCCCGTCTGGGCAGCCCCGACGACGTCGTGACCGCCGCGGCGGACGGTACGGGCGGTGAGTCGCGCGGCGCCGCCGCCTCCGTGCCGGTGCAGCGCGACACCGAGCCGGTGGAGCGGGCCGAGCGGGCCAAGGGAGTCGTGCGGCGCGTCGTACCCCGGCCCCGACCCGCACGCCCCGCCGAGGAGCCGCACGCCGCGTCCTCCGACGGACCGGCCCCGCCGCACCTGGCCGCCGGGCACGAGCTCGGCGACAGCGCGGTCCAGCCCGACTGGTGGCGGGTGGACAGCGGCTCCTTCGGCGTGGGCGACGAGGTGCCGGGCTTCGTGGGCGGCGTGGAGCTGCCGGACCTGCTGAAGCCGCCGGCGCCGCGGAAGCCGGAGCCGGAGAAGCCGGCCGCCGAGGAGGCGGAGCCGGTCGTCGAGGCGGCGCGGGTGACCGAGAAGAGAGGCCGCCGTCTCGTCCCCCTCCCCGCCGGGAACTGGAGCAACCCGCTTCTGCTGATCGCCGCCGGGTGCCTGGTCGCCGGTGCCGTGCTCGGCAACTGGTTCGTGCTGCTGCTCGGCTGGCTCATCGCCTACGCCTCACGCCGCTTGACCCAGGCCGAGACCAAGTGGGCGGTCGTGATCCTGCCCGGCCTGTCCGTGGCGGGGGGCCTGCTCTGGTTGTGGGGCCGGATGAACGGCCGCTGGGGGACCCCGATCGCCGAGGGCCAGATGAACGCGGCGGTGTCGGAGACCTGGCCGTGGGTGGTCAGGGGTGCGGCGGTGGCGTCGGCCCTGTTCCTGGTGTGGCGCTCCCAGCGCGCGCGTTAGCGGACTCCTCCGGGGCCGTGGGTGCCGGGCGGACCGTCTGCCGTTCACACGCCCTGGGCACAATGGCCCATATGGCCTTCACGACCCCGCCCGTGCTCACCGTCGGCTTCGACCTCGACATGACCCTCATCGACTCCCGGCCCGGCATCCGCGCCTGCTACCAGGCGCTGTCCGAGCGGACGGGCACGTACATCGACGCCGACCTGGCGGTCACCCGGCTCGGGCCGCCGCTGGCCGACGAACTGATCCACTGGTTCCCGGCCGAGGAGATCCCGGTCATGGCGGACCTGTACCGGGAGATGTACCCGACGATCGCCATCACCGCGACCCCGGCGCTGACCGGCGCCCGCGAGGCCATCGCGGCCGTACGGGAGGCCGAAGGACGCGCGATAGTCGTCACCGCCAAGTACGAGCCCAACGCCAAGCTGCACCTCGCCCACCTCGGCATCGAGCCCGACGCCGTCATCGGCGACCTGTGGGCCGAGCAGAAGGCGGAGGCCCTGCGTGAGCACGGCGCGGGCGTCTACGTCGGCGACCACGTCGGGGACGTCCGCGGCGCCCGGGCCGCCGGGGCGCTCTCGGTCGCGGTGGCCACCGGCCCCTGCCCGCCGGAGGAACTGCGCGCGGCCGGCGCGGACGTCGTCCTCTCCGATCTGACCGAATTCCCGCGGTGGCTTTCGGACTACCGCCCCGCGCGCGCCTGACGCCGTCCCGCCGCCACGGAACACAGCACCCCGGCACCGGCCATCAGGAATCCGACGGCCATGAGCATGCTCAATCCGAACATGTACGTCGGAAAGGGAGTCGTCCCGAACAGCAGAGGGGCGACCGTGACCAGTGTGGCCAGGGCACCGATGAAGAAGACGACGGCTCCGGCCCGGACCAGGCGGTCACCGGGAGCGGCGGAATTCGTTTGGGTTTTGTCACGCACCCGACCAGGGTAGTTCCCAGCGCGAAGGAACAACCGGGTGACGTCTTGTCACCGGCTGCAAGAGCATTAGCCTTGGTACCGGCGGGTCCGTACGACCCGCCCGAGTGCTATCAAGAGCCGTTTCCCGAAGCAGTTTTCCGACGAGTACGAGGACGAGGACAGACGTGCCCACCGGCAAGGTCAAGTGGTTCAACAGTGAGAAGGGCTTCGGCTTTCTCTCCCGCGACGACGGCGGTGACGTCTTCGTCCATTCCTCGGTCCTCCCCGCCGGAGTCGAGACACTCAAGCCGGGTCAGCGAGTGGAGTTCGGCGTCGTCGCCGGACAGCGCGGTGACCAGGCGCTGTCCCTGGCGATCCTGGACCCCACCCCGTCCGTGGCCGCCGCGACCCGCAAGAAGCCGGACGAGCTGGCCTCCATCGTGCAGGACCTGACGACGCTGCTGGAGAACATCACGCCCATGCTGGAGCGGGGCCGCTACCCGGAGAAGACGGCCGGCAAGAAGATCGCCGGCCTGCTGCGCGCGGTCGCCGACCAGCTGGACGTGTGACGCCGATCCGGACGGGTGACGCCGATCAGGGGAAACGCAGCGCGTCCGGGCCGAGGGGCGGTACGAGTCCCTCGGCCGCCGCGCGGGTGAGCAGCCCGCGCACGGCCGCGTAGCCGTCCTCGCCCAGACCCGCGGTGAACTCGTTGACGTACAGCCCGATGTGCTGGTCGGCGACGGCCGGGTCCATCTCCTGGGCGTGCTCCATGACGTACGGCCGGGACGCCTCGGGGTCGTCCCAGGCGGCGCGCACGGACGTCCGGATCGAGTCGGCCAGCAGCCGCAGCTTCTGCTCGCCCAGCGACCGCTTGGCGATGATCGCGCCCAGCGGGATCGGCAGCCCCGTCGTGTGCTCCCAGTGCTCGCCCATGTCGGCGAGCTTGTGCAGCCCGTACTCGCCGTAGGTGAAGCGCGCCTCGTGGATCACGAGCCCCGCGTCGACCTTCCCGTCCCGCACGGCCGGCATGATCTCGTGGAACGGCATGACGACGATCTCGCCGACCCCGCCGTCCAGGGTGTCCGCGGCCCACAGCCGGAACAGCAGGTAGGCGGTGGACTTCTCACCGGGCACGGCGACGGTACGGCCGGCCAGGTCGACATCGGCCTCCCGCGTCAGTACCAGCGGCCCGCAGCCCCGCCCCAGCGCGCCCCCGCACGGCAGCAGGGCGTAGTCGTCGAGGACGTAGGGCAGTACGGCGTACGACACCTTCAGCACGTCGAACTCGCCGCGCTCGGCCATGCCGTTGGTGATGTCGATGTCGGCGAACGTCACGTCGAGGGCGGGCGCGCCCGGGACCCGGTCGTGGGCCAGGGCGTCGAAGACGAACGTGTCGTTCGGGCAGGGCGAGTAGGCGATCTGCAGCTGCTCAGCGGTCATGCCGGTTCCAACCCTCCAGTACGGGCGTGAGCTTCCCGAACCCCTCGGTCAAGGCTGCCAGGGCGTCGGCGATACGCCACGCGGCGCGGTCGCGCGGCCCAACGGGGTTGGAGATCGCCCGGATCTCCAGCACGGGCACGCCGTGCGCGGCGGCGGCCTCGGCGACGCCGAAGCCCTCCATGGCCTCGGCGAGGGCGGTGGGGTGCCGCTCCTGCAGCGCGGCGGCCCGGGCGGCCGTCCCGGTCACGGTCGACACGGTGAGCACGGCCCCGGTGCGGGCCCCGGTGGCCTCGGCGACCCGCCGCACCAGATCGGCGGGCGGCTCATGCCTGACGGTCCCGAACCCGAGCTCGGTGACCGGCACGAACCCCTCCGCGGTCTCGGCCCCCAGATCGGCCGCGACGACCTCGTCGGCGACGACCAGCGACCCCACAGGCGCCCTGGGGAGAAACCCGCCCCCGATCCCGGCGCAGACCACGAGGTCGTAGGGCGCCCCCTCGAGAGCGGCGGCGGTAAGGGCGGAAGCGGCAGAGGCAGCGGCAAGCGCGGGCCCCACTCCGACGGCGATCACATCGAGCGAGCAGCCTCTGTCACCGCCGTGCGCAGCCGCATCGCTCCCGCCGTGGGCAGTCGTTCCGCCGGGGCGGAACGGGTGAGCACGGCCGGCAGCGCCGAGCACCGCTTCATCGGGCCCCAGGGGCAACGCCCCCAGCCCAGCAGCCACCGCGTCCCTCTCCACAGGAACCGCGGTGGCGACAAGCACCCGGCGAGGCCGAGCGGCAGCGATCAGGCGTCCTTCTTCAGCTTGAAGTTCCACAGGCCGGACGGGTCCTTGCCGCCCTCCTTGATGGAAACCAGCGTCGAGTTGCCCTGCGCGCCGTACTGGGCGTTGAAGAACACGCTGCCCGGAATCGTGCGGTAGGTCTTCGTGCTGGAGTCGGTCAGCGGCTGACCGTTCATCAGGATCGTCCAGCCCTCGTCGGCGATCTCGGGGTCCACCCCGAAGCGCACCGTCTCGTCGGGGTCGACGGAGATGCTCTTGATGCCCTTGTCCTTCAGGCACCCGGCGAGATCGGACGGCTTCAGGGCGTCGCCCTCGCCGCCGCAGGTGGCCTCGGAGTTCACCGAGTCGCTGCCCACGGTGACCGTGGCCATCGGCGTCGGCTTGTCACAGGCCGACAGGACGAGCAGTCCGGCGGATACGACGCCGGCGACGGCGACGGCGCGGCGGCGTCGCACAACGGATTGCAACGTGTTCATGGGCGAAGGCTATCGGGCCCGCGCGGAGGACCGCCCACGCGGGGTACGGCTCCCCGGCAGATCCATCGGAAGGGCCCCTGCGCCCCCGGCCGCCCCACGCGGCACCTACGCCACCCGCGCCCGCCCCGTGCCGCCACGCCGGGCCGAGTCGATCAGCCCCCGTACGGTCGTCAGCCACCCGATACCGACGATCGCGGCGCCCACCGCCAGCCCGGCCGTGCCGTTGAGCGGCATCACGATGCCGATCGCACCGCCCAGCACCCAGGAGACCTGCAGCAGGGTCTCGGAGCGGGCGAAGGCCGACGTACGGACGAGCTCCGGCACGTCCCGCTGGATCAGCGCGTCCAGCGACAGCTTCGCCAGGGCCTGCGCGAAACCGGCGATCGCCGCCAGACCGGCCACCATGACCGCCCCGAAGAACACCGCCGCCGTGATCGCCGCCCCCGCCACGCACGCCACGACCGTCACGATGATGATCTCCGGTGCCCGGGACCGCAGCCACGCCCCCACGGCCGTACCGAGCGCGTTGCCCACGCCCGCCGACACGCCCACTATCCCCAGGGACACGGCGGCGCTCTGGCCGGACACCGGGTGCTCGCGCAGCAGGAACGCCAGGAAGAAGATCAGGAACCCGGTCAGACAGCGGATGGCGGCGTTGGCGGCCAGGGCGTGCGTGACCGCCGGGCCGACCGTGCGCAGCCCGGGACGTTTGACCGGCTGCCGGTGCAGCCCGTGCAGGTGCTGCTCGTCCGCCGCCAGCAGGGCACGGTCCTCACCCTTGGCGGAGTCGACCTTCGGCGGCAGTGTGAACGACAGGACCGTCCCCGTCACGAACAGCACGAAGGCGCCGTACAGGGGCCAGCGCGGGCCGATCTGCTGGAGTCCGGCGCCGACGGGCGCGGCGATGCCGGTGGCGAGCAGGCCGCCGAGGGTGACCCGGGAGTTGGCCTTCACCAGCGAGAAACGCGGGGGCAGCAGCCGGGGCACGACGGCGCTTCTCACCACGCCGTACGCCTTCGACGAGACGAGGACGCCGAGCGCGGCCGGGTACAGCTCCAGGCCGCCGCTGACGACCGCGCCGGACAGGACGAGCGCGAGCAGCGCCCGGGCCAGCATCGCCCCGGCCATGGCGGCGCGGCGGCCGTGCGGCAGACGGTCCAGGAGAGGGCCGATGACGGGCGCGAGGAGCGTGAAGGGCGCCATGGTGATGGCGAGGTAGAGCGCGACGCGCCCGCGCGCCTCGTCGGTGGGCACCGAGAAGAAGACGGTGGAGGCGAGGGCGACGGTGATCATGACGTCCCCGGCGCCGTTCACCCCGTGCAGTTCGATCAGCTTGCCGAGGCCGGACTCACCCGCGCCGTGCGCGTGCGTGGCCTTGCGGATGCCGCGGGCCGTGCCGGTCACCGGGAAATGCAGGGCACGGCCGATCTTGCGGAAGGAGCCGCCCACACGGCCCGGTCCGCCCGGTCGGATGCCTCCCTTGACCCCTTTCGACCCACCGGTCCCGGTGGCGCCCGGGGGTGTCTTCGCGGCTGCCACGACGTCATAGTGCCCCGATAAGGCCGTGGGTAGTGCCATTACCGCTTGTATAGGGCCTGTGGGGTGACGGCCCGGGGCGGCGGCCCGCGGGTCCGGTGGGCGGCGCAACAGGACCGGCGGTGTACGCGAAGTGGGGCGGAAGGGTAGCGTGCGTATCTCAGCCATCCCGCAAAATGGATGAAGGACGTCGACGCGGTCCCCCGGTCCGCTCCGTCCGCCCCTGTGCCGGGAGTGGCGCACTCGTGAGACGGCGTATGGAGAGAAGCGATACCTGTGAGCGCAGCGACAACGCGAAGCCGCACCCCTGACCGTCTGTGCGCCGAGGCCGTCGACCTCGCACGCGCCGCAGCCGAGGAGGCCGCCGCGCCCGGAATCGTCGGGGAGCACGTGGGGCTGGTCTCCGAGGGGGACCGCGTTGTCACGCACTTCTTCGAGTGCCGGGAGCTCGGCTACCGGGGCTGGCGCTGGGCGGTGACGGTGGCCCGGGCCTCCCGCGCGAAGATCGTCACGGTGGACGAGGCGGCGCTGCTGCCCGGCCCGGACGCGGTGCTGGCGCCCGAGTGGGTGCCGTGGAGCGAGCGGCTGCGCCCGGGCGACATGGGGCCCGGCGACCTGCTGCCCACCGACGCCGAGGACCTGCGGCTGGAACCGGGCTACTCGGGCGAGGACGAGGCGGCGCCGAAGGTGCCTGTGTCGCACGAGATGGCCGACCTGGTCGAGGCGGAGGACGCGGACCTCACCGGCGGCTCCGCGTCCGGCTTCACGGTCGCCCCCTCCCGCGGTTCGATCCCGGCGGTCGCCGAGGAACTGGGCATGCGCCGGGCCCGCGTCCTGTCCCGCTACGGCCTGTACAGCGCGGCCGACCGCTGGGAGGAGGCGTTCGGCCCGAAGACCCCCATGGCCCAGTCGGCTCCCGCGGCCTGCGTCAGCTGCGGCTTCCTCGTCCCCATCGGCGGTTCCCTCGGCCAGGCCTTCGGCGCCTGCGCCAACGAGTTCTCCCCGGCCGACGGCCGTCTGGTCTCCCTCGCCTACGGCTGCGGCGGCCACTCCGAGGCCGCCGTCATGCCCCGGCCGCCCCAGCCGGCCGCCCCGGTCATCGACGAGACCCGCGTCGACCCGTTCCCGCTGCGCCCGGCCCCGGACTCCGGCTCGGTGACACCGACCGCCGACGCGGACACGGAGGACCTGGGGCACTCGTAGCCCCCGCGTCCCACCGTCACCGCCCCGGCAGCCCGCGCCGGGCGGGCGCACACCGTCCGCTCCCCAAGCGGTACCTTCTCCTCACGTCCACGAGGAGAAGGAACGGAACGTGAGCAGCAAGTTCGTGCGGCCCGCCGCCGAGGGGGCCGATCCGTTCGGTACCGCCCGTCTGCGGCGCGGTGTCCTCGACGCCTGGGCCACCAGCCCCGCCCGGTTCCGTGAGGACGCCAACGCCGAGGAGGACCTGGTCCTCGGCGGCTACCGGGACCGGCTCGTCGTGGAACTCGCCCAGAACGCCGCCGACGCGGCCGCCCGGGCGGGAGTACCGGGCCGGCTGCGGCTCACCCTGCGCGACGGCGTGCTCGTCGCCGCCAACACCGGTGCCCCGCTGGACGCGGCCGGCGTCGAGTCGCTGTCCACCCTGCGCGCGTCGGCCAAGCGGGAGACCGGCGACACGTCGTCCGTCGGGCGGTTCGGGGTCGGCTTCGCCGCCGTGCTCTCCGTCACTGACGAGCCCGCCGTCGTCGGCCGGCACGGCGGTGTGCGGTGGTCGCTGGCCGAGGCCAGGGCCCTGGCCGCCGAGACCGCCCGGCACAGCCCCGGCCTCGGCGACGAGGTCCGGCGCCGCGACGGCCACGTCCCCCTGCTGCGACTGCCGTACGCCGCCGAGGGCACCGCCCCCGCCCCCTACGACACCGCCGTCATCCTGCCGCTGCGCGACACCCCGGCCGCCGATCTCGCCGAGCGCCTGCTACGGGCCGTCGACGACGCCCTGCTGCTCACCCTGCCCGGACTCCAAGAGCTGGTCGTCGAGATCAACGGGGAGAGCCCGCGAACCCTCACCCGCCGCACGGACGGCGCCTTCACCGTCGTCGACGACTCGGCCCACGGCGTCACCCACTGGCGCACCGCCGCCGCGCACGGCCCCCTCACCCCCGACCTCCTCGCCGACCGGCCCGTCGAGGAGCGGCTGCGGCCCCACTGGTCCGTCACGTGGGCCGTGCCCGTGGACAGCGACGGCAGCCCGGCCAGGCCCCGCACCGACGCCGTCGTGCACGCCCCCACCCCGAGCGACGAACCGCTCGGCGTCCCGGCGCTGCTCATCGCCTCGTTCCCGCTGGACTCCACCCGCCGGCACGCCGCCCCCGGGCCGCTGACCGACTTCCTCGTCCAGCGCGCCGCCGACGCCTACGCCGAACTCCTCGGCGACTGGCGGCCGGTGACCGGCGGGATCATCGACCTCGTGCCGGGCCCGCTCGGCAAGGGCGAACTGGACGGCGCCCTGCGCCAGGCGATCCTCCAGCGGCTGCCGCGGACCTCCTTCCTGCCGCCCGCGCTCCCGCCCCGCGAGGACGACGAGCTGCCGGAATCCCTGCGGCCGCGCGACGCCGAGGTCGTCGAGGGCGCGGGCGCCGACACCGTGCGGGTGCTCGCCGAGGTGCTTCCCACCCTGCTGCCCGCCGGACTGGAGCGCCGCGCCGAGCTGCGGACCCTGGGCGTCGCCCGCGTCCCGCTGACCGACGCGATCGACCGGCTGGCCGGCCTGGAGAAGGAACCCGGCTGGTGGCGGCGGCTCTACGACAGCCTGGCCGGGATCGACCCGGACCGCCTGTCGGGGCTCCCGGTGCCGCTCGCCGACGGCCGTACGACCATCGGGCCCCGGCAGATCCTGCTGCCGGGCGCGGAGGCCGCCCGGATCGACCCCGAGGTGCTGGCCCGGCTCGGTCTCAAGGTCGCCCACCCCGACGCCGCCCACCCGATCCTGGAGAAGCTCGGCGCCCTGCCCGCCACCCCCCGGGCGGTCCTCACCACCCCGCAGGTCCGGGTCGCCGTCGCCGCGTCCCTGGACGACGAGGGCGGCGTGAACTGGGAAGAGGACTCCCTCGACGCCGACGAACTGGCCGACACCGTGCTCGCGCTGGTGCGGGACGCCGGCCTGGAGCCCGGTGACGAGCCCTGGCTCGGCGCGCTCGCCCTGCCCGACGAGGACGGCGAACCGGCCCCGGCCTGCGAACTCGTCTTCCCCGGAGGGCCCTTCGCTCAGGTCATGCGCGAGGGCGAACTCGCCGCGGTGGACGCCGAACTGGCCGAGAAGTGGGGCGAGCAGCCGCTCGCCGCCTGCGGTGTCCTGGTGGACTTCGCGCTCGTCCGCGCCACCGACGTCGTCCTCGACCCGGACGAACTCGAACCCCGCGAGGGCGACTTCGCAGAACCCGACGACGCGGGCCTGCTGGACGCCGTCGACGTCTGGTGCGAGGACGTCCTCGACCGCTTCCCGGACAGTCCTGTGCCGCCGGTCGCCACCGAGATCGTCGCCGTACGGGACCTGGACCTCGTCGACGACGACAAGTGGGCGCAGGCGCTGGCGCTGCTGTCCCGGCCGCCGTTCAGGGACGCGATCGTGCAGCCCGTGCGGATCCTGCTGCCGGACGGGACGCACGAGGTCGTCCGCCCGTACACCGCCTGGTGGCTGCGCGGGAACCCGGTGCTCGACGGCCGCCGCCCGGCCGGCCTGCGGGCCGCAGGCGGCGACCCGCTGCTGCGCGGGCTGTACGACGAGGCCGACGCGACCGGCTTTGAAGACGAGCAGGTGCTGCGGGCGCTGGGCGTGCGGACGTCCGTCGCCGCGCTGCTGGACGAGCCCGGCGGCGCCGCCGAGCTGCTCGACCGGCTCGCCGACCCCGAGCGGGAGGTGACGGGCGCTCAGCTGCATGCCCTGTACGGGGCGTTGGCCGACCTGGATCCCGAGCAGGTGACCCTGCCGGACGACCTGCGGGCCGTCGTCGACGGCCGGGTGGAGGTCGTGGACGCGGCCGACGCCGTGGTGTGCGACTCGCCCGACCTGCTGCCGTTCACCGAAGGCGTTCCGCTGCTGCCCGTACGCCCGTCACGCGCCGCCGGGCTGGCCGAACTGTTCCAGGTGCGGCGGCTGAGCGAGTCGGTCACGGGGGAGGTCACCTCCGAGGGCACCGAGCACGACGTGCCGGAGCCGGTGCGGGTACTGCTGGGCCGGCTGACCCCGTCCTCCTACGTCGAGCACGAGGAACTCGTCGTCGACGGCGTGGAGATCGACTGGCGGCTCACCGACGACGGCGTCCTGCACGCCGCCACCCTGGAGGGCGTCGCCGCGGGGCTCGCCTGGGCCGCGGGACAGTGGCCGCGTCGCTTCGAGGTGGCGGCCCTGCTGGAGGACCCGTCCCGCACGGACGAACTGGCCCGGGACCGGTGGTTCGACTGAGCCGGTGGTGACGTGCGGCGTGCGGCTGCGGCCGCGTCCGACGGGCGGTGAAAACTCCCGCACAAAGTTTTCACCTGTCGTACAACCATGCGTATGACTCAGTTATCTGATCACGTGAGTCAACAGACTCCACGATCACTTGGGCCCCGAGAGCCGACGACGAGCACCGGGGTCCCTCTCCACCTGGAGAACGCATGCGTATCCGAGCCACCGTGGCCGCCGTCACCGGCGCCCTGGCCCTCTCCGCCCTCGCCGTCCCGGCCGCGCAGGCCGCGGAGCCGAAGGTTCCCGCGGACATCGCCGCCGCCAGCGAGGTCGTTCACGCCGACTCCGGCCGGTCGGCCTTCGTCGGCGGCGTGGACGGCGAGCCGACCGTCCTGAACGCGACCTTCTCCTCGGTGAAGGTCAACAACGGCAAGAACATCGCCGTGGGCACCACCAACCTGGTCAAGGTCCCCGTGTCCTTCACGCTGACCCACGGCACGGAAGTGAACATCCACGCCGCTGACTTCTTCGCGGGCGTCGAGCTGTACCGCGGCGCCTCGTTCGAGGAGTCCGTGTTCTTCTTCGACAGCAACGACGCGACCTGCACGGACTCCTCCGCGACCGTCGCGAGCTGCAAGGCCACCGTGGAGATCGACCCGTTCGCGCTGCTGAACGAGGACGCGGGCTCCTGGAAGGCGGCCGCGTTCGCGGTCGCGTTCAACGGCGAGGACCCGGAGAACCCGAACCTGGACAACGTCGGCGTCAAGGTGCAGGACCCGACGAACTCCTTCAAGCTCCAGCGCTACTCCAAGCTGACGGTCAACGCCTCGCCGGAGCCCGTGACGAAGGGCAGGACCATCACGGTCACCGGCAAGCTGTCCCGAGCCAACTGGGACGACAACCAGTACCACGGGTACACCAACCAGTCGGTGAAGCTGCAGTTCCGCAAGAAGGGCAGCGACACCTACACCACCCTCAAGACGATCACGTCCAACAGCACGGGCGAGCTGAAGACCACCGTCACCGCCTCGACGGACGGCTACTTCCGCTACTCCTTCGCGGGCACCACGACCACCCCGGCGGTCAACGCCACGGGTGACTTCGTCGACGTGCAGTAAAGCGCCCCAGCGGCTACGACACCGCCGGTCCCGGAGCCATGCCGGGGCCGGCGGTGTCGTCCCCACGTCGTCCCTGTGCCACGCGCGCGTCAAACGTTGCGGATGAGACGGCAAAAAGCCGGTCCGGCCCTACAACCCCGCCCGGGGCTCGTGGATCTGATCATCCGAGTCAGTCAGACTCCCAGATCACTTCTCCCCATGGGGAAACACATGCACATGCGAGCCACCGTGGCCGCCGTCGCCGGCGCCCTGGCCCTGTCCGCCCTAGTCGTCCCGGCCGCGCAGGCCGCCGACGCCCCCTCCGGCAGGCAGGCCTTCAGCTCCGCCGCGGCCGACGCGGGCACCGGCACCACCGCGTCGACCCTCGACGTCACCTTCTCCGACGTGAAGGTCAACAGCGGCAAGAACATAGTCGTCGGCACCACCAACGTGGTGAGCGTGCCGGTCACCTTCACCGTGACCCACGCCGAGGACCTCGACACGAGCTCCGACAACTTCGCCACCGGCCCGCTGATCTACCACGGTTCCTCGGTGGACACCGCGGACAACGTCCTCATCAGCGACGACCCGGCCACCTGCACCGCCGCCTCCTCCACGGTCCTCAACTGCAAGGGCGTCATCAGCATCCGCCCGGCCGACGGCGACCTGTTCAACTCCGACGCCGGCACCTGGGGCGCCGGTGCCCTCGCCGTCACCAGCGACGACGCCGAGAAGACGCAGGGCGGCCTGGGCACCGTCAAGGTGCAGCGCTACTCCAAGCTGACCGTCAACGCCGGCCCGGAGCCCGTCTCCAAGGGCAAGACCATCACGTCCACCGGCAAGCTGTCCCGTGCCAACTGGGAGGACAACGCCTACCACGGCTACACCGGCCAGCCGGTCAAGCTCCAGTTCCGCAAGGCGGGCACCAGCACGTACACCACGGTCAAGACGGTGACCTCGGACCAGTACGGCAACGTGAAGGCCACCGCCACCGCCCAGTACGACGGCTACTGGCGCTTCAGCTTCGCCGGCACGACAACCACCCCGTCCGTCAACGCCACGGGCGACTACGTCGACGTGAAGTAAAGGCGCCACGTAAGGGAGGCGGGGCTGTATCGATGTGCGGCTCCGCCGCGTGGGCGCGACCAGCCGAGACGGCGCCGCAGCGCACCTCGAACCCCGCCCCTCGGTGCTATGCGGGAAAGCGGCGGTCCACCCACCTCCACAGAACCTCAAGGGTGACCGCCGCGACCACGGCGATGCCGACGGCAGTCCACGGCATCGTCATCCCCACCAGCTTCAGCGCGAAGAAGTGCTGCAGCCACGGCACGACCAGCACCACCATGAACGCCCCGCCCATCGAGGCGACCAGGGCGATCCGCCACCACGTGTACGGGCGGGCGATGATCGCCAGCACCCATATCGAGACCAGGAACAGCGTGAGCGTCGCCGCGCTGGTCTCCGCGTCCAGCGCCCCCGCCCCCGTGTAGTGCTCCCGGGCGAGCAGATACGTCGCGAAGGTCGCCAGCGCCGCCACGACCCCGCCCGGGATCGCGTACCGCATGACCCGCCGCACGAAGTTCGGCTTCGCGCGCTCCTTGTTGGGCGCGAGCGCCAGGAAGAACGCCGGGATGCCGATGGTCAGCGTCGACAGCAGCGTCAGGTGGCGGGGCAGGAACGGGTACTCCACCTGCGAGCACACCACCAGCACGGCTAGCAGCACCGAATAGACCGTCTTGACGAGGAACAGCGTCGCCACCCGCGTGATGTTGCCGATGACCCGGCGCCCCTCGGCGACCACCGACGGCAGCGTCGCGAAGCTGTTGTTCAGCAGCACGATCTGCGCGACCGCCCGGGTCGCCTCCGAGCCGGAGCCCATCGCCACGCCGATGTCGGCGTCCTTCAGGGCGAGGACGTCGTTCACCCCGTCGCCCGTCATGGCGACCGTGTGCCCGCGGGCCTGCAGCGCGCCCACCATGGTCCGCTTCTGCTGCGGGGTGACCCGCCCGAACACCGTGCCGTCGTCGAGGGCGTCGGCCATCCCGTCCTGCTCGGCGGGCAGCCGCCGAGCGTCCACGGTGGTGCCCGACAGCCCGAGCTTGGCGGCGACCGCGCCGACCGACACCGCGTTGTCACCGGAGATGACCTTGGCCCGGACGTTCTGGTCGGCGAAGTAGCGCAGGGTGTCGGCGGCGTCCGGCCTCAGCCGCTGTTCCAGCACGACCAGCGCGGTGGGCTGCGCGCCCTTCGCCACGTCGGGGTCGTCCAGGTCCCGCGCGACCCGGGCCAGCAGCAGCACGCGCAGACCCTGCTCGTTCAGCCGACCGGTCTCGGTCAGGGCCGGATCGTCCTCGGCCAGCAGCACGTCGGGTGCGCCCAGCAGCCACCGGCCGGACCGGCCGTCGCCCTCGCTGAACGCGGCGCCGCTGTACTTGCGGGCCGAGGAGAACGGCAGGGCCTCGGTGCAGTGCCAGCCCTCCACGGCCGGGTAGGCGTCGATGATCGCCTTCAGGGAGGCATTCGGCCGCGGGTCCGACGCGCCGAGCGCGCCGAGCACCTTCCGTACGTAGGTCTCCTCGGCGCCCTGGAGCGGGCGCAGCTCGGTGACGTCCATGCCGCCCTCGGTGAGGGTGCCGGTCTTGTCGAGGCAGACCGTGTCGACCCGGGCCAGCCCCTCGATCGCGGGCAGCTCCTGCACCAGGCACTGCTTGCGGCCGAGCCGGATCACACCGATGGCGAAGGCGACGGAGGTGAGCAGGACGAGGCCCTCGGGGACCATCGGGACGATGCCGCCGACCGTGCGGGCGACGGAGTCGTCGAAGGCGTTCTCCTTCACGACCAGCTGGCTGACGACCAGCCCGATCGCGGTCGGGACCATCATCCAGGTGACGTACTTGAGGATCGTGGAGATACCCGAGCGCAGCTCGGACTGGACGAGGGTGAAGCGGGAGGCCTCCTCGGCGAGCTGGGCGGCGTAGGCCTCACGGCCGACCTTCGTCGCCTGGAAGGCCCCGCCGCCGGCCACGACGAAGCTGCCCGACATGACGTGGTCGCCCGGCTGTTTCAGGACCGGGTCGGCCTCGCCCGTGAGCAGCGACTCGTCGATCTCCAGGCCGTCCGCCTCGACGCAGACGCCGTCGACGACGACCTTGTCCCCGGGCCCGATCTCGATCAGGTCGTCCAGCACGATCTCGCTCGTGCCGACCTGGCCCGCGGTTCCGTCGCGGCGCACGGTCGGCCGGACCTCGCCGATCAGCGCGAGCGAGTCGAGCGTCTTCTTCGCCCGCCACTCCTGCACGATCCCGATGCCGGTGTTGGCGAGGATCACGAACCCGAACAGGCTGTCCTGGATCGGCGCGACCACCAGCATGATCAGCCACAGCACGCCGATGATCGCGTTGAAGCGGGTGAAGACGTTGGCCCGGACGATGTCGAGGGTGGACCGGCTGCTGCGCACCGGGACGTCGTTGACCTGCCCGCGCTCCACCCGTTCGGCGACCTGAGCCGCGGTCAGGCCGGTCTCGCGGGAGGTGACCGTCGCCGGCCGTACGGAGTCGGGGCGGGCACCCGCGTCGAGATGCGTCATGCAATCGACGGTACGTGCGGTTTTGCCGCTTCACCCGCTGAATGCGGTGAAGATCCGACTCGGGGTGGACGGACTCCGTGCCGTCGTCCTACGGCAGTTGTATGCCGTGGGACCACGGTGCCGCGCCCCGCCGTCAGCCCGCCCGGCGCGCCGTGAGGAGCAGGTACTCCCACTCCAGGGCGGTCCCGCCCGGGCCCGTGCCGAGGTCGCCGTCGCGGGCGAGGTCCACCAGGGCGCCGTCGAGGGCCGCGGCGCGTTCGGGTTCGCCGGCGATGTTCTTGTAGACGCTGATGGTGGGGCCGTAGCGCTCCTTGAAGTAGTCGCGGAACGCCTCGGGCGTCTCGAAGCGGTCGACGCGGACCGTGCCGCGCTCGGCGCGGACGTCCGTGACCCGGTCGCCGAGCAGGGCACGGACATGGTCCTCGTCCCCCCACAGCGGCGGCGGCTTGGCTCCGGGCGGGGGCGGCGGCGCGTACGGCTTCATCACGGCGAACATCCGGCCGATGAAGCCCTGTGGTGTCCAGCTGAGCAGCCCGATGGTGCCGCCCGGACGGCAGACCCGGACGAGTTCGTCGGCGGCCTGCTGGTGGTGGGGGGCGAACATGACGCCGACGCAGGACAGCACGGTGTCGAACTCCGCGTCGCGGAACGGCAGGGCCTCGGCGTCCGCCTCCTGCCAGGCGAGCCGCGCCCCCTGCTTCTCGGCCACCCGCCGGCCGGCCTCGAAGAGTTCGGGGGTCAGGTCGGAGGCGACCACGTCCGCGCCGGCCAGGGCCGCGGGGATCGCGGCGTTGCCGGAGCCGGCGCCCACGTCCAGCACCCGCTGCCCGGACCGCACCCCGCACGCCTCGACCAGGATCGGGCCCAGCTCGGGTATGAGTTCGGCGGCCACGGAGGGGTAGTCGCCCTGGGCCCACATCGCCCGGTGCTTGGACTTCAGGGCGCGGTCGGCTTCGGCCACGCTGTTCTGCATCGTCATCACTGCGCTCCTCACCGGTCGGGCGGCGGTTCCGCGCCGACGGTTTTCGAGCGTTTCGCCGCCTGATACGAGCGTAGGGAGGGGGTGGGGGCGTGTCTCGGCGGAGAACGGTCAGGACGGCGTCTGGTCGACCGGGGGTGCCGTCGCCGGGTCGCCGGCCGCGGCCCGTTTGATCGCCGCCTCGCGCCTGCGGACGTACCAGATGCCGATCAGTCCCAGCCCGCCACCGGCCAGGCAGGTCCACACCCACCAGGTGTGGCCATGATCGTCGAACCAGCCGTAGAACGGGAGCTGGACGAGGAAGAGGACGAACCACAGGATCGTGCCGCCGGTGATGGTGGCGACCACGGGGCCCTCCAGGGGCTCCGGCGCCTCGTGTCTGGGGGTCCACTTCGCCATGGGGACAGCTTACGAGGCGATCAGGTCTACGCGCGGAGATGGCCGATGGGGGCTTTATATGTTCATACTGAACCGGTTTGTGTCTGACCACTTCTCTTCGTAGGAACCACCAAACACATGTCCTCCTCGGCTCCCGCCAAGGTCCCCGCCCCTGATCAGCCGGGAGCCGGGCGCACGTACGGCACACTCGACCGCTTCTTCCGGATCTCCGAGCGGGGCAGCACCCTGCCGCGCGAGGTCCGGGGCGGTCTCGCCACCTTCTTCGCGATGGCCTACATCATCGTGCTGAACCCGATCATCCTCGGCAGCGCCAAGGACATGTACGGTCACCAGCTCGACAACGGGCAGCTGGTCACCGCGACCGCCCTCACGGCCGCGCTCACCACCCTCCTCATGGGTGTCATCGGCAACGTCCCGATCGCGCTGGCCGCCGGCCTCGGCGTGAACTCGGTCGTCGCCCTCCAGCTCGCCCCGCGCATGTCCTGGCCGGACGCGATGGGCATGGTCGTCCTCGCCGGGTTCGTGGTCATGCTGCTGGTCGCCACGGGGCTGCGCGAGCGCGTCATGAACGCCGTGCCCTACGGGCTGCGCAAGGCCATCTCCATCGGTATCGGCCTGTTCATCATGCTGATCGGGCTGGTCGACGCGGGCTTCGTCTCCCGGATCCCGGACGCCGCGCAGACCACCGTCCCGCTCCAGCTGGGCGGCGACGGTCATCTGAACGGCTGGCCGGTACTGGTCTTCGTGCTCGGCGTGCTGCTGACCCTGGCGCTGATCGTGCGCAAGGTCTCCGGAGCGATCCTGATCTCGATCGTCGCCATGACGGTCCTCGCGGTGATCATCAACGCGGTGGCCGAGGTGCCGAGCTGGGGCCTCACCACGCCCAAGTGGCCCGGCAACCCGGTCGCCAGTCCCGACTTCGGCCTGATCGGGCAGGTCAGCCTGTTCGGCGGTTTCGGCAAGGTCGGCATGCTGACCGGGGTGCTGTTCGTCTTCACCGTGCTGCTGTCGTGCTTCTTCGACGCGATGGGCACGATCATGGGCGTCTCCGACGAGGCGAAGCTGACCGACGGTGAGGGGCAGATGCCCGGCATCAACAAGGTGCTGTTCGTCGACGGCCTCGCGGTCGCCGCCGGCGGTGCCAGCTCCTCCTCCGCAACGACCGCGTTCGTCGAGTCCACGGCCGGTGTCGGCGAGGGTGCCCGGACCGGGCTGGCGAACGTCGTCACCGGCGGTCTCTTCGCCGTCGCCCTGTTCCTGACACCGGTCGCCACGATGGTCCCGTCCCAGGCGGCCACCCCCGCCCTGGTCGCGGTCGGCTTCCTGATCCTGGCCGGGTCGGTGAAGGAGATCGACTGGGCGGACTACACGATCGCCGTCCCGGCCTTCGTGACGATGCTGATGATGCCGTTCACCTACTCGATCACCAACGGCATCGGCATGGGCTTCATCACCTTCGTGGTGCTGCGGCTGGCGGCCGGACGGGGCCGGGAGGTGCCGCCGGCGATGTACGCGGTGGCGGCGGTGTTCGCCTTCTACTACCTGATGCCGGCGCTGGGTCTGACCTGATCCTCGTCCCCGGAGCCCGGGGAGCCGGTGGGGTCGGGGGTGCCGAAGGAGTCCGGAGATCCGGGGGTGCCGTAGAACCTCTCCGTCTCCTCGACGGCGGCCTGGAACCGCTGGTCGAAGTCATCTCGAACGAGCGTCCGGACGACGTAGTCCTGGACGCTCATTCCCCTTTTCGCGGCATGGTGCCGGAGCCGTTCGAGCAGGTCGTGGTCTATTCGCAGGCTGAGCACGCTGGTCCCCATGAGCACGAGGGTCGCGGTACCGTTCGGTCCGGCGGGGCACCTTTTGCCGCCGTGTCACCCGTATGAGTGATGTCACGGTTCAGTGGCGGGCGTCACGGGCGGCGGTGCGCATTCCGGCTGGTCTTTAGCGAGAGTAATGAGTTACGCTAAAGAACATGCCGGACCTCAACCATGGCGACGACGTAGCCGCCGTGAACTCCCTCCGATCCGCGGTGATGCGGCTGTCCCGTCGGCTCAAGCACCAGCGGGTCGACGAATCGCTCAGCCCCACCGAGATGTCGGTGCTGGGCACCCTGTCGCTCTGCGGCAAGGCCACGCCGGGCGAACTCGCCCGCAAGGAGCACGTCCAGCCGCCGTCGATGACCCGCATCGTGGCACTGCTGGAGGCCAAGGGCCTGGTCCGGCTGGAGCCGCACCCCGAGGACCGGCGCCAGAAGGTCGTCACCCGCACCGAGCAGGCCGAGACCATGCTCGAGGAGAGCCGCGCCAAGCGGAACGCCTTCCTGGCCACGCTGGTGGAGAACCTCGACGAGGACGAGTGGGCGAAACTGCGCGCCGCCGCCCCCGTGCTGGAGAAGCTCGCGCATCTGTAAGCAGGCCGTTGCAAGGAGGCGACACATTTGAGTCCGGGACCCGGAGCAGCTTCCGCCCCCGCACCTGACCCCCACGATTCCCCGCCCACCTCCGACGCACCCGCCGCCCGGCCCGCCCGCAAGTCCACGATGTTCTCCTCCCTGAAGGTCAGGAACTACCGCCTGTTCTTCATGGGCCAGGTCGTCTCCAACATCGGCACCTGGATGCAGCGCATCGCCCAGGACTGGCTGGTGCTCAGCCTCACCGGCTCCTCCGCCGCCGTCGGCATCACGACCGCCCTCCAGTTCCTGCCGATGCTGCTCTTCGGCCTCTACGGCGGTGTCCTCGTCGACCGGCTGCGCAAGCGGCCCACGCTGCTCGTGACGCAGTCCGCCATGGCACTCACCGCGATCGCCCTGGCGGTCCTCACCCTCACCGGGCACGTCCAGGTGTGGCACGTGTACGTCGCCGCCTTCGCGGTCGGTCTCGCCACCGTCGTGGACAACCCGGCCCGGCAGTCCTTCGTCTCCGAGCTGGTCGGCCCGGGGCAGCTGCAGAACGCGGTCAGCCTGAACTCGGCGAACTTCCAGTCGGCCCGCCTGGTCGGCCCCGCCGTCGCGGGCCTCCTCATCACCGGCGTCGGCACCGGCTACGCGTTCCTCTTCAACGGCCTGTCCTTCATCGCACCGCTCACCGGCCTGCTGCTGATGCGCGCCCGGGAGCTGCACGTCGTGGAGCGCGCCCCGCGCGGCAAGGGGCAGCTGCGGGAGGGCGTGCGCTACGTCACCGGCCGCCCGGAGCTGATCTGGCCGATCGTCCTGGTCGGTTTCGTCGGGACGTTCGCCTTCAACTTCCCCGTGTACCTCTCGGCCTTCGCGGACGACGTCTTCCACGCGGGCGCGGGTGCGTACAGCATGTTCAACACCCTCATGGCGGTCGGCTCGGTGGTGGGCGCCCTGCTCGCCGCGCGGCGGGGCACGGCCCGGCTGCGGCTGCTGATCGTGGCGGCGATGGCTTTCGGCGCGCTGGAGATCCTGGCCGCGACGACCCCCACGCTGTGGATGTTCGCCCTGCTCATGGTCCCGCTGGGGCTGTTCGGCATGACGGTCAACGTCACGACGAACACCAGCATCCAGATGTCCACGGACCCGGCGATGCGCGGCCGTGTCATGGCCCTCTACATGATGATCTTCCTGGGCGGCTCGCCGGTCGGGGCCCCGATCGTCGGCTGGATCACCGACAGCTACGGCGCCCGGATCGGCCTCGCGACCGGCGGCGCGGTGGCAGCGGTCGCCGCCGCCGTCATCGGCCTGATCCTGGCCCGCGTCGGCAACCTGCGCCTGTCGGTGGGCTGGCACGGCGGGCACCCCCGGGTGCGGTTCGTGCCCCGGGAGCAGCAGGAGGCGCTGGCTCCCGCGGCGTAGTGCGGCGTCAGTCCCGGGGGAACTCGCCGGTCTCGAGGACGAGCCCGACCACGGTTCCGGTCAGGTCGATCTCGTCCCCGAAGTCGAGGCTCAGCTCGCCCCGGTACTCGCCGTCCTTGGGCTTGGTGTGCAGGTGCCAGCGGCCGGTGTACGGATCCACGATCAGGTACACCGGCACACCGGCGGCGGCGTAGGCGTCCTTCTTGGGGCCGTAGTCGTTCGCCGCGGTCTTCCTGGAGATCACCTCGGCGACGAACTCGACGTCCTGGTAGCGCCACAGGCCCTTGTCGTTCTTCGTCGAGTTCTCCGCCATCACGGTGATGTCGGAGGCGAAGCCGTTGAGGTGGCCCGGGTAGTCGACGCGGACGTCGGACTTCACGCGCTTGCGCGGATACTTGCTGCGCAGCTGGTCGTAGATGTCCGCGATGATGTCCCAGTGGGTGTCCCGCTGAGGCGCCATGAAGATGTTCCCCCCGACGATCTCGACCTTGTAACCCTCGGGGACGGGCATCGTCTCCACCCACTCGAACATCATGTCGAGGGTGAGTTCGCCGCTGCTTTCGGCCATCTCGATCCTGTCGTCAAGGACGGTCATCGTGGCGCTCCTCCCCGGCCGCACCCGTGGATGAATCCGGCCGAGCAGTACAACGATACGCACGGTGACCAGGACACGCCCGGGTCCGCGGGACCCGTGCCTACACCCTGCGGGCCAGCAACTGCCCCGGCCACTGGCTCTCGCCCACCGTGAAGGCCTCCGTGCGGGTGAAGCCGTTGGACTCGTAGTAGCGGACGAGTTTGCCGTCGTCGCCCGCGTAACAGTCGACGCGGAGGAGGGAGACCCCGGCGCGGCTGCCCTCCGCCATGTACCGGCCGATCGACTCCACCGTCTTCGGGCTCTGCGACAGCGGCTTCGTCCCCCACTGCCCCGTGCGCCCCTGTGAGACCAGCCACTCCACGCGGCTGTCGAGCATGCCGAGTATCGCGGGAAGGTCGTCGGGCCAGCCGTCCCGGATGGTGATCCGCATGGGCTCATGGTGCCAGGCTGGACCCATGAGACTCTTCGCGGCCGTGCTGCCCCCGGACGAGGTGTGCCGTGAACTCGGCACCGTGGTCGACGAGTTGCGCGGGCTGCCCGGCGCCGACGGCATGCGCTGGACCGGCCGCCCCGGCTGGCACTTCACCCTCGCGTTCTACGGCGAGGTCGACGACGGTCTCGTGCCCGGGCTGTCGGAGCGGCTGGAGCGGGCCGCACGCCGTACCGAGCCGTTCGCCCTGGCCGTGCGGGGCGGGGGCCAGTTCGGGCACGGGAAGGCGCTGTGGGCCGGGGCCGAGGGGGATCTGGCGACCCTCCGCCTGCTGGCCGAGCGGGCCGAGGCGGCGGCGCGCAAGGCGGGGGTGCCGATGGGGGAGCACCGGCGGTACAAGCCCCATCTGACCGTGGCGCGGAGCCGCGCCGCGGGGGACGTACGGCCCTACCTCGACGCCCTCGCGGGGTTCACGGGCCGGAGCTGGACCGTGCGGGAGCTCTGCCTGGTGCGCAGTGATCTGCCGACCTCGGGAGTGCGGGGGGAGCAGCCCCGGTACGAGGCGGTCGGGCGCTGGGCACTCGGGGGTGCCGGTTAGGCTCGATGCCGTGGACCCGAAAACCCGCAACCGGATCATGGCCGGTGTGCTCGTGCTGATGTTTCTCGTCGTCGCCCTCGCTTCCGTGATCGGGAGGTAGGGCCGGGGCGGCGGGGGACTGCGGACGGCTGTTTGCCGGCTTCGGGCCGGCGGAGACCGGTCGCGCAGCCCCCGCGCCCCTGTGGGGCGACCTACCAGGCGAAAGCCTCCGGGCTCGGGCCCGGGCCCGGGAAGATCTCGTCCAGGGCGGCCAGGAGGTCCTCGGAGAGGTCCAGCTCGGACGCGCGCACGGCGGAGGCGAGCTGCTCGGCGGTGCGGGGGCCGACGATCGGGCCGGTCACGCCGGGACGGGTGAGCAGCCAGGCCAGGGCGGCCTCGCCGGGCTCGACGCCGTGCTTGTCGAGCAGGTCCTCGTAGGACTGGATCTGTGCCCGGGTGGCGGGGTCGCCCAGCGCGTCGGCCGCCCGGCCGGAGGCGCGGCGGCCGCCCTGCACCTCCTTCTTGAGCACACCGCCCAGCAGACCGCCGTGCAGCGGCGACCAGGGGATGACCCCGAGCCCGTACTCCTGCGCGGCCGGGATGACCTCCATCTCCGCGCGCCGCTCGGCGAGGTTGTACAGGCACTGCTCGCTGACCAGCCCGATGGTCCCGCCGCGCCGGGCGGCGATCTCGTTGGCCTGGGCGATCTTGTAGCCGGGGAAGTTCGACGACCCCACGTAGAGGATCTTGCCCTGCTGGACCAGGACGTCGATGGCCTGCCAGATCTCGTCGAAGGGGGTGTCCCGGTCGACGTGGTGGAACTGGTAGACGTCGATGTGGTCGGTCTGGAGCCGCTTGAGGCTGGCGTCCACGGCCCGCCGGATGTTGACCGCGGAGAGCTTGTCGTGGTTGGGCCAGGCCGGGCCGTCGGCGCCCATGTTGCCGTACACCTTCGTGGCGAGGACGACCTTGTCGCGCCGTCCCTCGCCCTTGGCGAACCAGTTGCCGATGATGCTTTCGGTACGGCCCTTGTTCTCGCCCCAGCCGTACACGTTGGCGGTGTCGAAGAAGTTGATGCCCGCGTCCAGCGCCGCGTCCATGATGGCGTGGCCGGCGGCCTCGGCGGTCTGCGGACCGAAGTTCATGGTGCCGAGGACGAGCCGGCTGACCTTGAGTCCCGTGCGTCCGAGCTGCGTGTACTTCATGGGGCTCAAGCCAACGTCTTGGAGTGCGCTCCAGGCAAGCACGAACCCTCGTGTGCGGGCCCACCGCCCGATGCGTGGACGGCTACTCCTCGTAGGGCCCGGCCACGTCCCAGCCCTGGTACATCGCCTCCGCGAACGCCGCCGCGATCTTGTGTTCGCCGCTCGCGTTGGGGTGGGTGCCGTCGTAGGTGTCCGTGGCGACGTCGTACGTGGGCGGGGGTGAGGCCAGGAGGACGGGGGAGCCGGGCTCGTCGAGGTCGGCTGCCGTCTTGGCGAGGAGTTCGTTGAAGCGGGCGACCTCACCGGCGAAGGCCTCGTCGGCGTGGGCGCGCACGTTCGGGGTGACCGGCAGCCACACCATGCCCACCCGCCGGTTCGCCGCCCGCGCCTCGGACACGAACGCCCGGACGTTGTCGGCGGTCTGCTCGGCGTTGGTGTAGAAGCCCAGGTCGATCAGGCCCAGGGAGACCAGAAGCACGTCGGCGCGGCAGGACCGCACCGCCTCGCCGATCAGCGGTGCCATGTGCTGCCAGCCCTCGCCCCAGCCGGCCAGGTGGGCACGGGGGAAGTCCGGTTCGGCGTACTCGTACGACACAGGGGCCTCGGCGAGCTTGTCGTAGAGCGTCTCGCGCGGGCCGACGAGGGTGAAGGGGCCGCCGTAGGAACGGCACAGGTGCTGCCACAGCCGGTAGCGCCATGTGTGTTCGCCCGCGCTTCCGATCGTCATGGAGTCACCGACGGGCATGAACCTGAGCATCCGCTCATGATGAACGATCTCGACGGCCGACGGGGTGTGAGTCGGGACACTCACCCCGGCCGCTCATGCGGGCCTGTGATCCATTACGTCGGTGAATCGCCGGGCCGGATGGCAGGCTTGGGGTATGCGCAGACCGTTCCCACTGCTCGCCGCGGCCCTCCTCACGGGGGCCCTCGCCGCGCCCGCCTCCGCCGCCGACGGCGACGAGAAGTTCACGATCAAGGACCCGCGCATCACCGAGTCCAGCGGCCTGGCGGCCTCACGGCAGCACCAGGGCATCTACTGGACGCACAACGACAGCGACGACGGCGCGTACCTCTACGCCGTCGACAGCTCGACGGGCGAGACGGTCGCCACGATCACCATGTCCGGCGTGGGCAGCCCGCGCGACGTCGAGGCCATCTCCATCGGTCCGGACGACCAGATCTACGTCGGTGACATCGGCGACAACCTCGGTGGCACCTGGCCGTACGTCTGGATCTACCGGCTGCCCGAGCCGAAGAACCTGCGCGACCAGACGATCAAGGCCACCCAGTACGTCGTGAAGTACTCCGACGGCGCGCGGGACGCCGAGTCCCTCGTGGTGCACCCGAAGACCGGCAGGGTCTACCTCGTCGACAAGAACGAGAAGGGCGGGCACCTGTACGAGGGCCCGGCGCGGCTCTCCCCGTCCGGGACGAACGTGTTCCGTCCGATCGCCGCGGTCCCCGACCTGGAGGCCACCGACGCCACGCTGTCCCCGGACGGTCGGCACCTCGTCGTGCGCAGCTACTTCGGCGCGATCGCCTACGACTGGAACGGCGGGAGGATCAAGAAGAAGGAGCGGCTCGGCGTGCCCTTCCTGGGGCAGGGCGAGTCCGTCACCTACACCGCGGACGGCAGGACGCTGATGTACGGCGCCGAGGGGGCGGACAGCCCGGTGGAGCCGCAGGACGCGCCGGGGACGGACGGGTCCGACTCGGCGTCGGACCGGGGTGGTTCGGGCTCGTCCGACGGCGGTGGCGAGGGCCTGGGCGGCAACCTCAAGACCGGGGCGATCGCCGCCGGCGCGGCCCTGGTGGTCCTGTTCGGCTGGCGGACACTGAGGCGCCGCCGCTAGTGCCGCGGGAGGCAACGTTCGCCCCGTCGCGACGCCCGGCACGCCCTCTCGCCGCACCGGCCGAAAGGCCAAGTACGTCCGGTACGAGGGCTTCCGGCCGGCACTCCCCCGAGCTCTTCGAGCAGGGGGCACCCCCAGAGCACGCACCGGACGCCGCTCCTTCACGGGCAAACGTTGCCTGCCGCGGCACTAGGCGCTGTCAAAAGCCGCTACGCGTAAGGGGCTTCACCGACAACGGCCCGGCCTCGGTCACCCACCGTTCCTGCGGCCCTCCACCAGCACCTCCAAACCGTCCAGGATCCGCTGCAGCCCGAACTCGAAGTGGTCGAAGTCCTGCCCGAAGGCGTCCTCGGACAGTGACGCCATCACCGGGTAGCGGCCCGAGGCCATGGCCTTCTCCAGGACCGGGACCTGCGCCTGCCAGAACTCGGCGTCCGTGAGGCCCGTCCGGCGCTCCGCCTCCAACTGGTACAGCTGCGTGCGCGCGGCCCCGACGACATAGCCGTCGATCATGATGATCGCGGAGACCAGCTCGGGGTCGCTCAGTCCCATCGGGCGGATCCGGGTCAGCACCTTCTCCATGCCGTCGAGGGCGCTCGGTCCGAGGATCGGGCGGGACTGGTTGACCTGGAGCAGCCAGGGGTGGCCGCGGTAGAGGGCGAGGGTGGCGCGGGCCAGTGCCTCCAGGGCCGCCCGCCAGCCGCCGTCGCCGAGGTCGGCGGGGTTCTCGGAGGGCCGCTGCACCCGGTCCAGCATCAGGTCGAGCAGCTCGCCCTTGCCGGGCACGTACCGGTACAGCGACATGGTGCCGGTGCCGAGTTCGGCGGCGACGCGGCGCATGGAGAGGCCCTCCAGCCCCTCGGCGTCCGCCACCTGGACGGCCGCTTCCACGATCCGGTCCAGCGTCAGGGTCGGCTTGGGGCCCCGGCTGGGCCGGCGGCCGGTGTCCCACAGCAGTTCGAGCGTGCGGGCGATGTCGCCGCTGCCGCTGGTCTCCGTACCGCCCGTGCCACTCGTGCCGCTCGTCATGGAGTCCAGCTTAGGACCCCGCGAAAAAACTGGGTACGGCGTACGCGTAATCGGGTACGGTGTACTCAGTTCGGTGCCGACGGGGCACGGGCGCACGGGAGGGGGCGGCATGGACGGATACGCGGTGCGGGCCGAGGCGCTGGAGAAGAGGTACGGCGAGAAGCGCGCCCTCGACGGCTTCGACCTGGAGGTGCGCGAGGGCACGGTGCACGGCCTGCTCGGGCCGAACGGGGCGGGCAAGACCACCGCCGTCCGCATCCTGTCCACGCTGATCCGGCTGGACGGGGGCCGGGCGACGGTCGCCGGGCTCGACGTCGCCCGGCAGGCGCGCGAGGTGCGGGCCCGGATCGGCCTCACCGGCCAGTACGCGGCGGTCGACGAGGTGCTCACCGGCCGGCAGAACCTGGAGATGTTCGGCCGCCTGTTCCACCTCGGCGGCAAGCGGGCCCGGCTGCGGGCCGTCGAGCTGCTGGAGCAGTTCGACCTGACCGACGCCGCCGACAAGGGCGTGGGGAAGTACAGCGGTGGCATGCGGCGCCGCCTCGACCTCGCCGCGTCGATGATCCTGGCCCCGGCCGTCCTCTTCCTCGACGAGCCGACGACCGGCCTCGACCCCCGCAGCCGGGGCGAAGTCTGGGAGTCCGTGCGGGCGTTGGTGGCGGGCGGCACGACCGTGCTGCTCACCACGCAGTACCTGGAGGAGGCCGACAAGCTCGCCTCCCGCATCACCGTCATCGACCAGGGGCGGGCCATCGCCGACGACACCCTGGACGGACTGAAGAACCTGGTCGGCGGCGACCGCATCGAGGTGGTGGTCGCCGAGCGGGCCGAGATCCCGCGGGTGGTGAAGGTCGTCGCCCGGGTCACGGACGGCGAACCCCAGGCGGACGAGACGGAGTTGCGGGTGCACGCCCCCGTCACCGACCGGGTCGCCGCCCTCACCGAGGTCGCGCGGACGCTCCAGGACGAGGGCGTCCGCGTCGAGGACATCGGGCTGCGCAGGCCGAGCCTCGACGACGTGTTCCTGCGCCTGACCGGACACCGCACCGAGAAGGAGGCCGCGGCGTGAGCGCCACCGACCTGAGCACGCCGAGCACCCGGAGCAGCACGTACTGGCTGCTCGCCGACTGCTGGAACATCGTCCGCCGCGGCCTGACCCACTACCAGCGCCAGCCGGTCAACATCGCCTGGCAACTGGGCTTCCCGATCCTGTCCGTGCTGCTCTACGGCTATGTCTTCGGCAGCGCGATGACGGTACCGGGCGGCGGGGACTACCAGGACTTCCTGATGCCGGGCATGTTCGTGATGACCATGGCGTTCGGCTTCATCAACACGGCGACCGTCGTGGTCTACGACTCCACCAAGGGCGTCATCGACCGCTTCCGCTCCATGCCGATGGCCTCCTCGGCCGTGGTGGCCGGGCGTGGCGTCACCGATCTGCTCGTGGCCTGCGCCGAGTTGGCGATCATGATGCTGACGGCCCTCGCCATGGGCTGGCGCCCGGACGGCGGCTTCGGCTTCCTCGCCGCGTTCGGACTGCTGCTCTGGCTGCGGTTCGCGCTGATCTGGATCGGTGTGTGGCTCGGCCTGCTGGTGCCCAACCCGGAGGCGGCGGGCGGTCTGTTCGCCGTCGCCTTCCCGCTGACGATGATCTCCAGCATCTTCGTCGCACCGCAGTTGATGCCCGACTGGCTGGGCTGGGTGGCGGCCTGGAACCCGATCTCCTCCACGGCGGCGGCGACCCGTGAGCTGTTCGGAACGCCGGTCGGGGGCGGTGACTCCTGGGTGGAGCAGCACGCGCTGCTGATGGCCGGGGTGTGGCCGGTGATCCTGACGGCGATCTTCCTTCCGCTGGCCGTACGGCGGTTCAGGAAGCTGAGCCGCTAGCGGCCGGAGCGGTCGCCCACCTCCGGCCGGATCGGCCGCACATCTCCCGGCCGGATCGGCCGCACACCTCCCGGCCCGATCGGCCGCACACCCCCAGAGTCTTGACGTGTTCATGTTGTGTCAGTTCTCTGGGAGGTGCGCGGCACGATGGGAGCGCTCCCAGTCTGTTCCGGGTGCCGCGCTCTCCCCTCCCCGAGGAACCCGAGAGGAAGCAGCCACATGTTCCGCACTCTGCGCAGAGCGCTGTGTGTTGCCGCGGCGCTCCTGTTACCGCTGGCGGGCGTGCAGTCGGCCCGGGCGGACGGCACCGCCGAGGCCGCCGGTGCCGGTTACTGGCACACCAGCGGCCGGCAGATCCTGGACGCGGCCGGGCAGCCGGTCCGTATCGCCGGCATCAACTGGTTCGGCTTCGAGACCGGCAACCACGTCGTCCACGGCCTGTGGGCCCGCGACTACAAGAGCATGATCGACCAGATGAGGTCGCTCGGCTACAACACCCTCCGCATGCCCTACAGCGACGACATCCTCAAGCCGGGCACCATGCCGGACAGCATCAACACCGACGGCAAGAACACGGACCTGCGCGGGCTGACGTCCCTCCAGGTCCTGGACAGGATCGTCGCCTACGCGGGGCAGTCCGGCCTCAAGGTCGTCCTGGACCGCCACCGTCCGGACGCGGCGGGCCAGTCGGCCCTCTGGTACACCGCGTCGGTCCCCGAGTCGACGTGGATCACCAACCTCAAGGCCCTGGCCGCGCGCTACAAGGGCAACTCCACCGTGATCGGCATCGACCTGCACAACGAGCCGCACGACCCGGCCTGCTGGGGCTGCGGCGACACTTCCCGCGACTGGCGCCTGGCCGCCCAGCGCGCGGGCAACGCGGTGCTGTCGGTCAACCCCGATCTGCTGATCATGGTCGAGGGCGTGCAGTCGTTCAACGGCACGAGCGGCTGGTGGGGCGGCAACCTCATGGGCGTGGCGCAGTACCCGGTCCAGCTGGACGTCCCGGACCGGCTGGTGTACTCGGCGCACGACTACGCGACGTCGGTGGCGCAGCAGTCCTGGTTCTCGGACCCGTCCTTCCCCGCCAACCTGCCGGGGATCTGGGACAAGTACTGGGGCTACGTCTTCAAGCAGAACATCGCCCCGGTGTGGCTCGGCGAGTTCGGTACGACCCTTCAGCCCGCGGTGGACCAGAAGTGGCTGGCCGAGCTGGTGACGTACCTGCGCTCGACGTCGGCGTACGGGGCCGACAGCTTCCACTGGACGTTCTGGTCCTGGAACCCCAACTCCGGTGACACCGGCGGCATCCTGAAGGACGACTGGCAGACGGTCGACACCGCGAAGGACGCGTACCTGGCGTCCGTCAAGGCGCCTGCCTTCGACTCCGGCACCCCCGGCCCCGGGCCCGGCGACCCCGGCGGCTCCACGCCCGCCTGCACCGCCGCCTACACCATCAGCAGCGACTGGGGCGGCGGGTTCAACGCCGAGGTGAAGGTGAGCAACACGGGCGGCGTTCCGTTGAAGTCCTGGCAGGTGAGCTGGACTTGGAGCGGCTCCCAGAAGGTCACGAGCATGTGGAACGCGTCGCACACCCAGAGCGGGGCGACCGTCACGGCGGTCAACGCCGCGCACAACGGGAGTGTGCCGGTGGCGGGTTCGGCGAGCTTCGGCCTGGGCGGTGCGCCCGGTGGTGGGAGCGTGCCGGGCCTTCGGTGCACGGCCACGTGATCACGGAGTGAGGCGGTACGCCCGGTGGCCGCCGGGCGTACCGGGGGCGGCGCGGCCTGTCCGAAATGGCCAGAACTCACCGTTTCCCAGGGGTGTCTGAGAACTTGCTATGACTCGATTCGGTCAAGTCTTGGTCGAATGCGTACGTGTGGCGTGTGCTCTTCCGAAACGATGCGGCACGGCCCGTGTCCCTCACGGGCCCAACCCCCCTCACCGTTGCGAGAGAACTCCATGAGAAGAAGCGCAGCCGTCCTGTGCGGCGCCACGGTCGTCCTGGCCGGGACGCTCACCGCCGCCCCCGCCGACGCCAGCGCGTCGCACTCCGCGAACACCGCCGTGACGACCGCCGCGGCGAAGGTCACCTGGAAGAAGTGCGGGACCGACGACGCCCCGACGCTCCAGTGCGGGTCGGTCAAGGTACCGCTCGACTACGCGAAGCCGCGGGGGAAGCAGATCACGCTGGCGCTGTCCCGCGTGCCGCACACCGCCTCGAAGTCCCAGGGCCCGCTGCTGGTCAACCCCGGTGGCCCCGGCGGCAGCGGTCTGTCGCTGGCCTCGTTCGTCGCGTCCTCCCTGCCCAAGGCGGTCGCCGCCCAGTACGACGTGATCGGCTTCGACCCGCGCGGAGTGGGCGAGAGCCAGCCCGCCCTCGACTGCAAGCCGGGCCATTTCGACCCGGTCCGCCCCGACTCCGTGCCCAGCACGCCGGCGCTGGAGAAGGCCAACCTCGCGCGCGCCAAGGCCTTCGCGAAGGCCTGCGGCACGAAGTACAAGGACGTCCTGCCGTACATCGACACGGTCAGCGCCGTGAAGGACATGGACTCCATCCGCAAGGCCCTCGGCGCGTCGAAGATCAACTACTTCGGCTACTCGTACGGCACCTACCTGGGCGCGGTCTACGCCAAGCTGTTCCCCGAGCGGGTGCGGCGCCTGGTGCTGGACTCGATCGTCGACCCGACCGGCGTCTGGTACGACGACAACATCCAGCAGGACTACGCCTTCGACAAGCGCCACAAGGCGCTCATGGCGTGGATAGCCAAGTACAACGGCACCTACAAGCTCGGCACCGACCCGAAGAAGATCGAGGCCAAGTGGTACGCCATGCGGGCGGCCCTGGCCAAGAAGCCCGCGGGCGGCAAGGTGGGCGCCTCCGAGCTGGAGGACATCTTCATACCCGGCGGCTACAACAACGCCTACTGGCCCACGCTCGCCCAGACGTTCGCGGCCTACGTCAACAACCACGACACCGCCGCACTGGTCAAGGCCTACGACACCATCGCGGCGATCGACGCCTCCGGCGACAACGGCTACAGCGTCTACACCGCGGTGCAGTGCCGTGACGTGTCCTGGCCGCGCGACTGGAAGCAGTGGCGCAAGGACAACTGGGCGGTGTACGAGAAGGCGCCGTTCATGGCCTGGAACAACGCCTGGTACAACGCGCCGTGCGCGTTCTGGCCGACGAAGTCGCTGAAGCCGGTGAACGTCTCCAACAGCAAGCTCCCGCCGGTGCTGCTGTTCCAGGCGACGGACGACGCGGCCACCCCCTACCAGGGCGGCGTCACCATGCACCGCCTGCTGAAGGGCTCCAGCCTGGTGGTGGAGCAGGGCGGCGGCAACCACGGCATCACGCTGAGCGGCAACGCCTGCCTCGACAAGCACCTCGCCACGTACCTGACCAACGGCAAGGTCCCGCACGGCAACGGCGTGGCGGACGCGGTCTGCAAGAAGACCGCCGACCCGAAGCCGCAGGCCGCGGCGCAGCGGGCGGCCGGCGCGACGCAGCCCGCCGTCGCGGGGGTCGGCGACAGCCTGCGCGGCATCCTGGGGTTCGGCCGCTGAGCGACCCGGTGACCCGGGCCTGACGGAACGACACGGGGGCGCCCGGCGATGTTCGCCGGGCGCCCTTAAGATGTCCGGTCATGGGGGAGCGCGCATGAACGACGACATGGTGGATGTCCCGGCGGGGCCCGTCACGCTGTCCGACCGGCGGACGCAGCGCAGTTGGGCGGTGGAGGTCGCGTCGTTCCGGATGTCGGCGTTCCCGGTCACGCAGGAGTGGTACGCCCAGGTCACCGGCGAGCGTCCGAGCACGGCCCGGGGTGAGCTCCTGCCCGTGGAGGGCGTGTCCTGGTGGGACGCGATCCGGTTCTGCAACGCCCTGTCCCGGAGCGAGGGTCTGACCCCCGCCTACGCGGTCCGGCCCGGCGCCGAGGCCGCCGGCTGGGACACCACCGCCGACGGCTACCGGCTGCCGACCGAGGCCGAGTGGGAACACGCCTGCCGGGCCGGCGGCACCGGCCCCCGCTATGGCCCGCTCGACGAGATCGCCTGGTACCGCGGCAACGCCGACGACCGCGTCCACCCTGTGGGCGGCAAGCAGCCCAACGCCTGGGGCCTGTACGACATGCTGGGCAACGTCTGGGACTGGTGCTGGGACATCTACGACCCCGAGGTCTACGGCACCTACCGGGTGCTGCGCGGCGGCGGCTGGTCCGACGAGCACTGGAGCTGCCGCGCCTCGGTGCGCCGCCGGAGCCATCCGACGTTCCGGATCGACGACGTGGGGTTCCGGGTGGCGCGCTCGACGCCGGCCTGAGCACGGGAGAGGGCGCCCCGCACCGGCGGGACGCCCTCGACACTCACCCGCGCGAGAAGGTCAGAGCTTCTCGATCACGTAGTCGACGCACTTCGTGAGCGCCTCGATGTCCGCCGGGTCGATCGCCGGGAACATCGCGACGCGCAGCTGGTTGCGGCCCAGCTTGCGGTACGGCTCGGTGTCGACGATGCCGTTGGCGCGCAGCACCTTCGCGACGGCGGCGGCGTCGACCTCGTCGGTGAAGTCGATCGTGCCGATGACCTGCGAGCGCTTGGCCGGGTCGGTGACGAACGGGTTGGCGTACTTGATGTCCTCGGCCCAGCCGTACAGCGTGCGGGCGGAGGTGGCGGTGCGCCGGACCGACCAGTCCAGGCCGCCCTGGCCGTTGATCCACTCCAGCTGCTGGTTCAGCAGGAAGAGGGTGGCCAGCGCCGGGGTGTTGTACGTCTGGTTCTTGCGGGAGTTGTCGATCGCCGTCGGCAGCGAGAAGAACTCCGGGATGTGGCGGCCCGAGGCGTGGACGCGCTCGGCGCGCTCGATCGCGGCCGGGGAGAACACGCCGATCCACAGGCCGCCGTCGGAGGCGAAGGACTTCTGCGGGGCGAAGTAGTAGACGTCCGTCTCGGAGACGTCGACGGGCAGGCCGCCGGCGCCGGAGGTGGCGTCCACCAGGACCAGGGCGCCCTCGTCGGCACCGGCCACGCGCTTGATCGGCATGGCGACACCGGTCGAGGTCTCGTTGTGGGTGAACGCGTAGACGTCCACGCCCGCCTCGGCGACCGCCTCGGGGTGGGTGCCCGGGTCGGACGCGATGACGTCCGGCTCGGCCAGCCACGGGGCCAGCTTGGCGGCCTTGGCGAACTTCGAGGAGAACTCGCCGAAGTTCAGGTGCTGCGACTTGTTCTCGATCAGGCCGTGCGTCGCGATGTCCCAGAACGCGGTGGAGCCGCCGTTGCCGAGGATCACCTCGTAGCCGTCGGGGAGCTGGAACAGTTCGCTGATGCCCTCGCGCACCTGGCCGACCAGGTTCTTGACGGGGGCCTGGCGGTGGGAGGTGCCCATGAGGGAGGTGCCGGTGGCGGCGAGGGCGTCCAGCGCCTCCGTCCGCACCTTGGAGGGACCCGCGCCGAAACGTCCGTCCGCGGGCTTGATGTCAGAGGGAATCTGGATCTCAGCCACGGAGGGGAGCGTAGCCGTTTCCGGAAACGCGGGCGAAACGTCGTCCGTCGGGTGAGACGGAAAGTGGACGGGTCAGCGCGGGGCCGGGCCGGGCCAGACGGCCGAGGCGTCGTCGCGGTGCGGGTCCGGCAGCCGGAGGGGACGCACGGCGACGGGCCGGACCCCGTCCTCGCCGGCGGCCGTCCAGGGGGCGGGGCGGCCGGAGTAGCACAGGGTGGTGAGGACGAAGACGCCGTCGGCGTAGACCTCGACGTACTCACCGACGGTGAGGACGCGCAGGCGGGTGGCGGGTTCCGGCAGGAGGGTCTCGCCGAGCGGGATGCCGTCGGGGCCGGTGACGCGGAGGTTCTTGCCGTCGCAGCCGACCGTGAGCGCGGGCCGGTCCCCGTCGGAGACATGCGTGCGCAGGGTGATGTCGGTGCGTCCCGAGAGGTCGACGTCGCCGACCGCGTGCAGGGGGGCGTCGTAGGTCTCCTCGCCGAGCCAGGGGTCCAGGCCGGGCCACCATTCCAGGCGGGGGGCCGCGTCCCGCGGTACGACGAGGGACTTGGGCTGGGCGAGCATGCCGCGGCAGCGCTCACCCGTGTCCGTCAGGCCGACGCGGCGCGGGGTGGTGTGCAGCACGACGCGGGAGCCGTCGGGGGCGGTGACGACGCGCGGGGCGTACGCGCCCGTCGGGCCGAGCGGGCCGCGGCGGGTCCACGGGCCGCGCAGGCGCGGAGCGGTCCACGCCTCGAAGCCCCGGGTGGCGCCGATGGAGCCGAGCAGCAGCCAGCCGCCGTCGTCGAGGCGCTCCAGGACCGGGCACTCGAACTCGTCGACGTCACCGGGGGAGACCAGCGGCGGGTGGACGGTCCAGTGCTCCAGGTCCGCGGAGGTCGCCCAGGCGACGCAGCCGCCGACCTCGACGGGCAGGGCGGCGTCGGCGGCGCAGACCAGCATGACCCAGCCGTCGGACTCGTCGTCGCGTACGACGAAGGGGTCGCGCCAGCCCATGCGTTCGCCCGTGCGGTACCAGCGCCCGTCCGCCTCGACGACCGGCCCGGTGCCGTGGCGGCGCCAGCCGGTGCCGTCGGTGCGCTCGGAGCGGGCCAGGCCGACCGATTGCAGGGGCCAGCCGCCCGGGGTGAGTCCGGAGACGGCGGTGTAGAGCATGGCCGTGCCGGTGCCCTGCGGGACGGCGTGCATGGTCCACACCGCCTGCTGGTCGAAGTTGCCCGGCAGGCCGTTGCCGAAGGCCGTGCCCTGCGGTTCCCAGTGGACCAGGTCGGTGGAGGTGGCCCGGCCGTAGGAGGTCTCCATGCGCAGGTGGTCGAACTCGTCCGTCCACGGCCCCTGGAGGTGCAGCACGGTGTAGGTGCCGTCCGCGTGGCGCAGGAGGTCGAAGTCGTTCACGCAGAGGCCGGGCGGCGCGTATCGCATGGACAGGTCCTGTCTGCCGACAGCGGCACTCAAACGTGTGCGCTGTAATCGTGCTGGTGGGAGTTCCTCTGGGAGTCAGCCGAAGTAAATCCGAACGCAAACGCTTGCGCAACCGCAGGTGCGGGTTTACGGTCTCGTCACTCCCTCACACGCCGATGTGTTCCGGACGACCCCGAACGGACGGCGTGCCCCCGATCTAGGAGCGTCCCGTGACGGTCAGCATCACCGATGTCGCCGAGGCCACCGGGGTCTCGGCGTCCACCGTGTCCCGCGCCCTGCGCGGCCGGCCCGGCGTGTCGGAGGAGATGCGGGCCCGGATCGTCGCGGTCGCCGCCGACCTCGGCTACACCGCCTCGCGCTCGGCCTCCAGCCTGGCCAGCGGACGCACCTACACCATCGGTGTCGTCGTGCCGTACGTCGGCCGCTGGTTCTTCGGCACCGTGCTGGACGCCGCCGAGAAGGTCTTCAGCGCCGCCTGCTACGACGTCCTCCTGTACAACCTCGGCTCACCCGAGGCCCGCAAGCGCTTCTTCACCAAGCTGCCGATCCGCAAGCGGGTCGACGCCGTGCTGTCCCTGCTGATCCCCGACCCGGAGGAGGCCGCCGCCCTCAGGTCCCTGGACGTGCCGCTGGCGACCACGGTCGGCGGCGCCCGGCCCGGCTTCACGGTGGTCGGCATCGACGACCGGGGCGGCGCGGAGAGCGCTGTACGGCACCTGGTGAACCTCGGCCACCGGCGGATCGGCATGATCTCCGGCGCCAGCGAGCCGCTGCACTGGACCACCCCCCTCGACCGCCGGCAGGGCTACCTGGACGTGCTCGCCGACTCCGGGATCGAGCCCGACCCCGCCCTGGAGGCGGACGGCGGCTACACGGTCGAGGGCGGTGAGCGGGCCATGACCGAACTGCTGGCGCTGCGCCAGCCGCCGACCGCCGTGTTCGCCCAGTCCGACGAGATGGCGATGGGCGCCCTGCGCGCCCTGCGCCGGCACCGGCTGCGGGTCCCGGAGGACGTGTCCGTGGTCGGCTTCGACGATCACGAGCTGTCCGAGGTGGTCGGGCTGACCACCGTGGCCCAGCCGGTCGCGGCCCAGGGCCGGGAGGCGGCCCGGCTGCTGCTCGCGCAGCTCGACGAGCCGGACGCCGGGCCGCCGCGCCCCGTCGAGATGCCCATCCGCTTCATCCTCCGCGAGACCACCGCCCCGCCGCACACCGGCCGCCGGCGGTAACCCCGCACCCCCCGGCTTCCCCTGCTCCCCTTTCCTCCCCCCGCCCCTCCCCACCGTCCGCGCACCCACCGCACACCCGCTCGGAGGCACCACCATGATCACCGGCCACGGAAGACACCGCCGTACGGGCCTGACGGCCCTCGCCCTGCTGCCCCTGGCCGCGCTGGCCGCCTGCGGCGGGGGCGGAGGCGGCACCGACACCTCCGCCGAACAGGGCAGCGGCAAGGGCACCATCAGCGTCTGGGCCCACCAGGGCCAGGCGGGCGAGGCGACCGCGCTGCAGAACGCGGTGAAGTCCTTCAACTCCTCGCAGAGCGACGTCAAGGCCGAGCTGAAGCTCATACCGGAGAAGGACTACACGAAGACCATCACCGCCACCGACGCCGCCGAACTGCCGGACGTGCTGGAGTTCGACGGCCCGACGATGGCGAACTTCGTCTACAACAGCAAGCTCGCCCCGGTAGACGGCCACGTCTCCGCCAAGACCCTCGCCAACGCCACGGACGCGATCAAGGCGCAGGGCGAGATCGACGGCAAGCACTACGGCCTGGGCATGTTCGACGCCGGGCTCGGCCTGTACGCCAACAAGAAGCTGCTGGACGCGGCCGGCGTGACCTACCCGAAGGGCGTGGACGACGCCTGGACGGCCGAGGAGTTCGGCAAGGCCCTCACGGCACTGAAGGGCAAGGACTCCGACGGCAAGATCCTCGACATCTCGGAGCAGTACGGCCTGGCCTCCGAGTGGGGGACCTTCGGCTTCTCCCCGATCGTCTGGTCGGCCGGCGGCGCCCTGCTGAAGGACGGCAAGGCGGAGGGCGCCCTCGACAGCCCGAAGACCGTCTCCGCATTGAAGACCTTCCAGTCCTGGAAGTCCTACGTCGACCCCAACACCGACGGCAACGCCTTCGCCAAGGGCAAGGTGGCGCTGAGCTGGGTCGGCCACTGGAACTACCCGGCCTACAGCGAGGCCCTCGGGGACGACCTCGCCGTGCTGCCGCTGCCCGACTTCGGCAACGGCCCCAAGACCGGCCAGGGTTCGTGGGCGTGGGGCATCGGCGCCGACAGCAAGAACGGCAAGGCCGCAGGCACCTTCCTGGACTACCTGCTCAACGACACCAACGTCGGCGCCATGACGAAGGCCAACGGCGCGGTGCCCGCCACCAAGTCGGCCCTCGCCAAGAGCGAGCTGTACAAGAAGGGCGGCCCGCTCCAGCTCTTCGCCGACCAGCTGGCCAAGCCGTGCGGCGACAGCGACATCACCTCCTCCTGCGTCGCCGTCACCCGCCCGGTGACCGCCGGATACCCCACCGTCACGGCCAAGTTCAACACGGCCCTCAACTCGATCTACGGCGGCGCCGACCCCGAGGAAGCCCTGCGGAAGGCCGCCCGCGCCATCGACCGGGACTTCACCGACAACGCCGGCTACGAGATCCCGTAACCCGCAGGACGCATCGGCCCGGGCGGGCCGTCGGTGACATGGCGCCGCGACGACGCGGCCCGTGTGCCGGCCGGGCCCGCCCCGCCGGGAAGAGGACCCCTCCCGTGAAAACCGTGGAACCCGCGCAGGCCGCGGCCCCAGGCCGGGCGCCGCAGGCCGTCTCGTCAGCCTCCGCCAGGAAGCCCCCGCGTCCCGCGCGCGGCAACCGTGACCGGCTGCACGGGCTGCTGATGTCCGCCCCGGCGGTCGTCGGGCTGATCGCCTTCGTCGGCATCCCGTTCGGCTACGCCGTGGTGCTCTCCTTCTACAACGTCCGCCTCGGCTCGCCGCTGGAGCCCGCCTTCTTCGGCGTGGAGCACTACCGGCGGCTGTTCACCGACCCTGACCTGTCCGGCCCGTTCCTGCGAGCGCTGCTGAACAACCTGACCTTCGCCGTCGTCGTCGTACCGCTCCAGACGGGTCTCGCGCTGGCGCTGGCGATCCTGCTCAACCGCAAGCTGAAGGCGATCGGCCTGTTCCGGTCCTTCTTCTTCATGCCGGTGGTCTTCCCGATGGCGCTGGTCGCCGTGATCTGGCGGCTGATCCTCGCCCGCAGCGAGGAGGGCATGCTCAACTCCCTGCTGGACACGGTGAGTCTCGGCAACTGGGGCGCCTTCGACTGGCTCGGCGACGGCCTCACCGCGATGGCCTCGGTCATCGTGCTGTCGGTGTGGCAGGGCGTCGGCTTCCAGATGGTCATCCTGCTCGCCGGCCTCCAGCAGATCCCCGGCGAGCTCTACGAGGCCTCCCGACTGGACCGGGCCTCGCGCTGGCAGCAGTTCCGGCACGTCACCCTGCCCGGCATCCGCGGCACCCTGGTGTTCGTCGCGATGCTGACCTCGGTGCTGTCCTTCCGCGTCTTCGACCAGGTGTACGTCCTCATCCGCGGTGGCGGCCTGGACGAGGACGCCACCCGCACGGTGATGTACCAGGCCGTCACCACGGCCTTCGACCAGAACGACATCGGCCAGGCCTCGGCCGTCACGGTGGTGTTCTTCCTGATCGTCGTCGCCCTGACCATCGTCCAGCGCCGCGTCGTCCGGCCCGACAACGAGGACTGACCCGCCCATGGCCATGACCCGCACGCCCGTGCGCCGCGTCCTCGACTACACCGTCCTGAGCGTCCTGGCGTTCGTCTTCGCCCTCCCCGCCCTCTACCTCTTCCTCGGCAGCCTCAAGCCGTCCGACGAGGTCCTGAACGGCCTGTCCGGCTTCCTGCCCACCCACCTCTCCTTCGACAACTACACAGCCGTCCTCGACAGCCTGAACTCCGAGAGCACCGGCTACTTCTGGCAGTTCATGGGCGTCTCCGTGCTGCTGTCGTTCGTGGTGGTGACGGGCGGGCTGATCGTCAACTCGATGGCGGCCTACGGGCTGACGCGGCTGAAGTGGCGGGGGCAGAACGCGGTGTTCACCCTCGTCCTGCTGCTGATGCTGATCCCGTTCGAGTCGGTGGCGGTGCCGCTGTTCTACATGTTCAACGGCCAGCGCAACACCCTGTTCGTCCAGGCGCTGCCGTTCGTCGCCAACGCCTTCGCGATCTACCAGTTCCACACGTTCTTCAAGAAGATCCCGACGAGCATCGAGGAGGCGGCCAGGCTGGACGGGGCGGGCCCCTGGCGGACCTTCTTCGCGATCATCGTGCCCATGTCCAGGCCGGTGTTCGCCTCGGTCGCCATCCTCACCTTCCTCATCCAGTGGGGCTCCTTCCTGTGGCCGGTGCTGATGGTGTCCGACCCGTCCGTGCGCCCCCTGCCGCTGGAGATGAGCGTCTTCCAGGGCCAGCAGCCGCCGGACTGGGGCCAGATCCTCGCTTTCGGTGTGCTGCTGGTGCTTCCCGTGCTGATCGTCTTCGCGTTCTTCCAGCGCTGGTTCGTCGAGGGCGTGGCCGGCTCGGCCGTCAAGGGCTGAGCCCACCGTCACGGGCAGTGGCCGGATGCATCCTGGACGCATGACGGATCTCGAAGCACGGCTGCGTGCCGTCGTCCGGGGCGAGGTCGGGTTCGACGTCACGTCCCGGGCGCTGACGACCATGGACGCGTCCAACTACCGGCGGGTCCCGGCGGGCGTGGTCGCTCCGCGCGACGCCGACGACGTGGCGGCGGTGCTCGCGGTGTGCCGGGAGCGAGGCGTGCCCGTGGTGGCCCGCGGCGGCGGCACCTCCATCGCCGGGCAGGCCACCGGCACCGGTGTCGTCCTGGACTTCACCCGGCACATGAACCGGCTGGTCGCCCTGGACCCCGAGGCGCGGACGGCCGTGGTGCAGCCGGGGCTGGTGCTGGATCGGCTCCAGGAGGCCGCCGCCCCGCACGGCCTGCGCTTCGGCCCCGACCCCTCCACCCACGGCCGCTGCACGCTCGGCGGCATGATCGGCAACAACTCGTGCGGCTCGCACTCGGTGGCGTGGGGGACGACCGCGGACAGCGTGCGGGAGCTGGACGTCGTCACCGCCCGGGGCGGGCGGCTGCGGCTCGGGCGGGACTGGGCCGGGGCGCCGGACGGGCTGAGGGACCTGGCCGAGGGGGAACTCGCCCGGCTGCGCACCGGTTTCCCGGAGCTGCCCCGCCGCATCTCCGGATACGCCCTCGACGCCCTGCTGCCGGAGAACGGCGCCGACGTGGCCCGCTCCTTCTGCGGCTCCGAGGGCACGCTCGGCATCCTGACGGAGGCCGTCGTACGCCTCGTCGAGTCGCCCCGCGCGCGTGCGCTGGCCGTGCTGGGCTACGCCGACGAGAGCGCGGCGGCCGAGGCCGCGTCCGGACTGCTGCTTCTCGGCCCGCTGACGGTGGAGGGCATGGCGGCGGACCTGGTGCCGTCCACCGCCGACCTGCCGCGGGGCGGGGCCTGGCTGTTCGTCGAGACCGGCGGGGAGTCGGCGGGCGAGGCACAAGCGCGTGCGGAGGCGATCGTGCGGGCCGCCGACGTCCTGGACGCGCGCGTGGTCACCGACCCGGCCGAGCAGCGGGCACTGTGGCGGATCCGGGAGGACGCGAGCGGCACGGCGACGCGCATGCCGGACGGCACCGAGGCGTGGCCCGGCTGGGAGGACTGCGCGGTGCCACCCGCCCGGCTCGGGGCGTATCTGCGGGACTTCCGGGCGCTGATGGCGGCGCACGGGCTGCGCGGCACGCCGTACGGGCACTTCGGGGACGGCTGCATCCACGTCCGGATCGACTTCGACCTCCTCACCGAGGCCGGTGTCGCCCGCTTCCGCCGCTTCTCCGAGGAGCTCGCCGACCTGGTGGTGACGCACGGCGGGTCGCTGTCCGGGGAGCACGGCGACGGGCAGGCACGGGCCGAACTGCTGCCGCGGATGTACGGCGCCGACATGGTCGGCCTGTTCGAGCGGGTCAAGGGCGTGTGGGACCCGGACGACCTGCTCAACCCCGGGATGCTGGTCCGCCCCGCGCCCCTGGACAGCGGCCTGCGCTTCTCCGTCCTGCCCCGCGAACCGGTCGACGTGGCCTTCGGCTACCCCGCCGACGGCGGCGACTTCGCGGCGGCGGTGCGGCGCTGCGTGGGCGTCGCCAAGTGCCGTACGACCTCGGTGTCCGGCGCGGGCGTCATGTGCCCGTCCTTCCGGGCGACGGGCGCGGAGGAGCACTCCACGCGCGGGCGGGCCCGGCTGCTGCACGAGATGCTCGCCGGTGAGGTGGTCACGGACGGCTGGCGCTCCGAGGAGGTCCGGGACGCGCTGGACCTGTGCCTGTCCTGCAAGGGCTGCCGGTCGGACTGCCCGGTCGGAGTCGACATGGCCACGTACAAGGCGGAGTTCCTGCACCGGCACTACGCCGGGCGGCGCCGGCCCGCCGCGCACCACGCCCTGGGGCGGTTGCCCGTGTGGCTGCGGGTGGTGTCCCGGACGCGCACGGCGTGGCTGGTCAACGCGCTGACCGCGGTACGGCCGCTGGCCCGGGCGGCGAAACGGCTGGGCGGTATCGCGCCCGAGCGGGAGATCCCACGGCTGGCGACCCGGACGTTCAGCCGGTGGTGGGAGCGGCGCAGGGCCGGGGGTGGCGGCGAGTCTGCTCGTGGCGGTGCCGGAGGCGCAGGGCAGGGGCCGCTCGTCGTGCTGTGGCCCGACACCTTCACCGAGCACCTCTCCCCGGCCGTCGGGCAGGCAGCCGTGCGGGTGTTGGAGGCGGCCGGGCTGCGGGTGGCGCTGCCGCCGACCCTGCGGCTGGAGAAGCCCCCGGTGGGCGACGGCAGGACCGTCGCCCTCGACCCGCTGACCCTGCTGCGCGGCCGGGGCCGGGTCTGCTGCGGGCTGACGTACGTGTCGACGGGCCAGCTCGACCGGGCCCGGGCCGTCATGCGCCGCACCCTCGACCTGATGGAACCGGTCCTGGAGACCGACGCCCCGGTCGTCGTCCTGGAGCCGAGCTGCGCCGCGGCCCTGCGCACGGACGTCCCCGAGCTGCTGCACGACGATCCGCGCGCGGCCCGGCTCGCCGCGAAGGTCCTCACCTTCGCGGAGACGCTGGAGCGCCACGCCCCCGGCTGGACACCGCCGCGCGTGGACCGCCCGGTGGCCGGGCAGACCCACTGCCACCAGCACGCGGTGCTGGGCGACGCCGCCGACCGCCGGCTGCGGGAAGCGGCCCTGCTCACCGGCGAACTGAGCGGCGGCTGCTGCGGCCTCGCGGGCAACTTCGGCTTCGAGAAAGGGCACTTCGAGGTGTCCACGGCCTGCGCGGAGGAACAGCTCCTGCCGTCGGTGCGCGGCGCCCCGGACGACACGGTGGTCCTCGCGGACGGCTACTCCTGCCGCACCCAGCTGGAGCAACTGGCCGGCGTGCGGGGCAGGCACGTGGCGGAGGTACTGGCGGAGGCGCTGGACGGGGACCCCGGGCGCGAGGGGGCGTGAGGCGTTCGGGCACCGGACCGGCCCTCGGATGCGGCGTTCGGGTGCGGCGTTCGGGCCATGGGTGGGGTCCGGCCCTCGGGTGCGGCGTTCGGGCCACGGGGCCGGTGGACCCGAGTGTCTGAGCCGGGGAGGGCCGACGCCGCTCCTAGGCTCGCGGAACCAGTCACCGCCCGCCGAGGGCCGCTGCTCGAAGGAGCCCGCGCATGAGCGTCCGCGTCCAGCCGATCACCCGTGACGAGCACCTCGCGTTCGTCACGGCCCGCCCCTCCGCCAGCCACACCCAGGTGCCGTCCTGGGGCGAGGTGAAGCCCGACTGGAAGGCGGAGAGCCTCGGCTGGTTCGGCGACGGCGGGCAGCTCGTCGGCGCCGGACTGGTGCTGCTGCGCCCCCTGCCCGGGCCGCGGCTGCCCGGACTGCCGCGCTACTTCGCGTACCTGCCCGAGGGCCCCCTCCTCGACTGGCACGAGCCCGGACTCGACCGCCTGCTGGAGCCGATGCTCGCCCACTTGAGACGGCGGGGCGCCTTCGCGGTGCGCATGGGCCCGCCGGTCGTGGTGCGCCGCTGGAGCGCCGACGCGGTCAAGGCGGCCATCGCGGACCCGGCCGCCCGGCGGCTGCGCGACGTGCGGGCGACGTCGTACGAACCGAGGGCCGGCCAGGTCGCCGACCATCTGCGCCGCATGGGCTGGCGGCAGACCGAGGCCACCGGCGAGGACGGCTTCGCCGCGGGACAGCCCCGCTACGTCTTCCAGGTGCCGTTCGCCGGCCGGTCGCTGGAGGACATCCACAACGGCCTGAACCAGCAGTGGCGCCGCAACATCAAGAAGGCGGAGAAGGCCGGGGTGAAGATCGTCCGCGGCGACCTGGAGGACCTGCCGGCCTTCCACGAGCTGTACGGCGAGACCGCCGAGCGGGACCGTTTCATCCCGCGCCCGCTGCCGTACTTCCAGCGCATGTGGAGCGCGCTCACCGCCGAACACCCCGACCGGATGCGGCTCTACCTCGCCTATCACGACGGCGAGGTCCTCGCCGCGGCCACCATGCTGACCGTCGGCGACCACGTCTGGTACTCCTACGGCGCCTCCACGAGCCGCCGCCGCGAGGTCCAGCCGAGCAGCGCCCTTCAGTGGCGGATGATGACCGACGCGCACGAACTCGGCGCCTCCGTCTACGACCTGCGCGGCATCACCGACACCCTGGAGGAGTCCAGCCACCTGCTGGGCCTGCTCCGCTTCAAGGTGGGCACCGGGGGCGAGGCCGTGGAGTACCTGGGCGAATGGGACTACCCGCTCAACCGGCTGCTCCACAAGGCGTTCGACCTCTACCTATCCCGGCGGTGACGTCTCACGCCCTGGGACAGCGGCAAAAAGGGTTCACGCACCTGACGGAGTCCATTACCCTGGACTGTGCAGTGCATCGGGATGCACATTGAGTGTGTCCGGGTGTACGCACCGCACACGCGCACCACCCGGACCCCGCCTCCCCCGAGCCCAGGACCGCCCGTGACCACGCCGGAGACCACCACACCCCAGCCCACGACCGGCGCCGCCGCCCCCGCGGCCGGCCCGGGCCGTCTCGGCTCGCTCGGACCCGTGGGCCTGGTGCTCGCGGGCGGGATCTCCGTGCAGTTCGGCGGCGCGCTGGCGGTGACGCTGATGCCCAGGGCCGGGGCCCTCGGCGTCGTGGCCCTGCGCCTGCTGGTGGCGGCCGTCGTCCTGCTCGTGGTCTGCCGGCCGCGGCTGCGCGGCCACTCGCGCACCGACTGGGGCACGGTGGTCGTCTTCGGCATCACCATGGCCGCGATGAACGGCCTCTTCTACCAGGCCGTCGCACGCATTCCGCTGGGCCCCGCGGTCACGCTTGAGGTCCTCGGCCCGCTCGCCCTGTCGGTCCTCGCCTCCCGCCGCGCGATCAACGTCGTCTGGGCGGCGCTGGCCCTCATCGGCGTCTTCCTCCTCGGCGGCGGAGGCTTCGACGGTCTCGACCCCACCGGTGCGGCCTTCGCCCTGGGGGCCGGCGCCATGTGGGCGGCCTACATCGTCTTCAGCGCCCGTACGGGCCGCCGCTTCCCGCAGGCGGACGGGCTGGCGTTGGCGATGGCGGTGGGAGCGGTGCTGTTCCTGCCGCTGGGCATCGCCGAGTCGGGGACGAAGCTGCTCGACCCGGTGACACTGGGCCTGGGCGCCGCGGTCGCCCTGCTCTCCTCGGTCCTGCCCTACACCCTCGAACTCCTCGCCCTGCGCCGCCTGCCCGCCTCCACCTTCGCGATCCTGATGAGCCTCGAACCGGCCATCGCCGCGACGGCCGGCTTCCTCATCCTCGACCAGGCCCTCAGTGCCGCCGAGGCCGCCGCGATCGCCCTCGTGGTCGCGGCGAGCATGGGCGCGGTGCGCACCCAGGTGGGCCCGGGGCGGCGGAAGAAGGCGGCACTGGAGAGCACGGGCCTGGAGGGCTGACCGACTGCCCGGCGACCGACCGTCGGCTCGGTTGGGTTGCCGATTCGGGTGACCCGGTGTCGGCCCGGACCGGTCGTCGGCTGGCCTGGCCCGACCGTCCGCTTGGCCCGGGCCATCCGTCCGCTTGGCCTGGCCCGGCCGTCCGCCCGGCCCGGCCGTCCGCCTGGCCCGGTCGTCCGCCTGGCCCGGCCCGGCCGTCCGCCGGCCCCGTTGTCAGTGGTGGGTGCCACACTGCCCGGATGACCGCACCGGACCCGAAGGCCGACCTCCTGCGCTATCTCCAAGAGGCGCGTGACGCCCTGCTCTGGAAGCTCGACGGGCTCTCCGAGTACGACATCCGCCGCCCCCTGACCCCGACCGGCACCAACCTGCTGGGACTGGTCAAGCACGCCGCCGGGGTGGAAGTGGGCTACTTCGGGGACACTTTCGGCCGGCCGTTCTTCGCCGAGAACCCACCACCCTGGTGGTACACGCAGGACGCCGACCCCAACGCCGACATGTGGGCCACGCCGGACGAGTCGCGCGAGGACATCGCGGGGCTGTACCGCAGGGCGTGGGAGCACGCGGACGGCACGATCGGGGCGCTGCCGCTGGACGCCACCGGGCAGGTCCCCTGGTGGCCCGAGGAGCGGCGGGAGGCCACACTGCACCACCTCCTGGTGCGCGTGATCGCCGACACCAGCCGTCACGCCGGCCACGCCGACATCGTCCGCGAACTCATCGACGGGTCGGTCGGCCTGACGCCGGGCAAGGACAGCATGCCGCCGGGCGACCGGGCCATGTGGGAGGCCCATCGGCACCGGCTGGAGGAGGCGGCGAGGGCGGCGGACCGGAGCGGGCAGTGAGCCGGACGACGTCCCTCGGGTCGTGTCCGCGAACGGGCACGATCTAGCGCACCAGCATCCCGCGCACCGAGATCCCGTACTGCGTCCGCAGCCGCCGCAGCTCCCACAGGCCCACCGCGGTCACCGACAGCGGCGCCCCGAGCAGGAACACCGCGCGCACCGGCCCGGGCACCCCCGCGTACGCCCCGGTGAACAGATCGACCAGCGTCATCTCCCACACCAGCGTCATGGCGAGCAGCGGCGGCATCGTCTGGTGGATGTCGGCCGTGCGGAACACGTGCAGCAGGGCCAGGCCGACGCCCCAGGCGATGAACGGCAGCACCCACACCAGGACGAGCACCACGATCACCCACGTGACCACGGTCATCGCCGGGTCGGTGGCGAACCGCCCCTCGACGAAGCCGGTGAGCACCATCAGCGGGAACACGAAGACCGCGGCGATCAGGGCCACCATCGCGCCGACCGGCTTGGTGGCCCGGCGCAGCAGGTCCCGCCGGGCGGACGGCGCGGTCAGGGCCAGCAGCACACCCACGGCCACCGGGAACGTCACGGACAGCACCAGCACGCTGGACCACGACTGGTCGAGACGGTCCTCGGCGACGTCGCCCACCGAGCCGCTCACCTTGTAGGCCACCGACACCCACACCACCGCGGCCGGCCTCACCAGCGTGCGGATCCTCTGCATACGCGCGATGAAGGCGTCCTCGACGAGGTCCGGCCGGGACGGCTTGAACACTCGTCGCGCGGTGTGGATCGGGCCGATCCGCCGCCGCAGCCGTGCCACGGGGCCGGGCGGCGGGGGAGCCGGGTGCGGCATGTAGGGGTGCGGCACATGGGGCGGATGACCACCCCCGGGCGGCGGCGCCTGGGGCGGATACCCACATCCCGGCGGCGCGTACGGGCCGGGGAGGAAGGGCGGGGCCCTGGCGGGGGCGGGTACGGCGGCTGCCCGCCCGGGTTCCAGGTGCTCATTCTTGTGTCTCCCCCGACGCGCCACCGATGGAACGAGCGCGACCCGGAGTGTAGTGATCGCGCCGCTGAAGAGCACGCTTCCGGCCGCCCCGACATTTTCATGCAAGCACGCTTGATTGTTTCTGGTGCCGCTGCCATGCTCCTCAGCACGCCGCACCACCCCGCACACCGCCGTGCCCCGAGGGGAGCGCCCGTGTCCGATCCGATGCCCGTGATCGACGATCTGCGCGAGGAGAGCGAGGAACTCGACCGGCTCGTGGCCGCGTTGCCCCCGCAGCGATGGTCGCTCACGACCCCCGCGCCCGGCTGGACCGTGGCCCACCAGATCGCCCATCTCGCCTGGACGGACCGCTCGGCCCTGCTCGCCGTCACCGACGCCGACGGCTTCCGTACGCTGGTCGAGAAGGCCCTCGCCGCGCCGGACTCCTTCGTCGACCAGGGCGCCGAGGAAGGCGCGGACCTCCCGCCCGGCGAGCTCCTCGCCCGGTGGCGTGACGGCCGTACGGCACTGGAGAAGGCGCTGCGGGCCGCTCCGCCGAAGGCACGCTTCCCCTGGTACGGCCCCCCCATGTCGGCCGCCTCCATGGCGACGGCCCGCCTCATGGAGACCTGGGCCCACGGCCAGGATGTGGCCGACGCCCTGGGTGTGGTGCGTCCACCCACCGACCGGCTGCGGCATGTGGTGCGGCTCGGGGTCCGGACCCGGGACTTCGCCTACGGCGTGCACGGCTTGGCCCCGCCGGCCGACCCCTTCCGTGTCGAACTCCGCGCTCCCTCCGGCGACCTGTGGACCTACGGCCCCGAGGACGCCCCGCAGCGCGTCACCGGGCCCGCCCTCGACTTCTGCCTCCTCGTCACCCAGCGCGCCCACCGCTCCGACCTCGCCCTGCGCACCGAGGGCCCCGACACCGACCGCTGGCTCGACCTCGCCCAGGCCTTCGCGGGCCCGCCGGGCGACGGACGCCCTCCGAAGGGGCCGGCCTCGTGACGCCCGAACGCAGCGACAGGGAGGCGGTCTCGTGACGCCCCTGCGCATCGGCAACGCCTCCGGCTTCTACGGCGACCGCTTCGACGCGATGCGCGAGATGCTCACCGGCGGTGAACTCGACGTCCTCACCGGCGACTACCTCGCCGAGCTGACCATGCTCATCCTCGGCCGGGACCGCCTGAAGGACCCGGCCGCCGGATACGCCCGTACGTTTCTGCGGCAGTTGGAGGAGTGCCTGGGGCTCGCACACGAGCGGGGCGTCAGGATCGTCACCAACGCGGGCGGGCTCAACCCGGCCGGACTCGCCGATGCCATGAGGCAGTTGGCCGGCCGGCTGGGCATCCCCGTCCGGGTCGCGCACGTGGCGGGTGACGACCTCACCGCGGCGTACCCCGGCACTCTCGCCGCCCACGCCTACCTCGGCGGCTTCGGCATCGCGGAGGGCCTGCGGGCGGGCGCCGACATCGTCGTCACCGGGCGGGTGACGGACGCGTCCCTGGTCACCGGGCCCGCCGCCGCGCACTTCGGCTGGACGCCGCAGGACCACGACCGGCTCGCGGGCGCGGTGGTCGCGGGGCACGTCCTGGAGTGCGGGGCGCAGGCCACCGGCGGCAACTACGCGTTCTTCCGGGACGGCGACGTCCGCCGCCCCGGCTTCCCGCTCGCCGAGCTGCACGAGGACGGCGGCTGCGTCATCACCAAGCACCCCGGCACCGGCGGCTTCGTCGACGTCGGCACGGTCACCGCACAGCTGCTGTACGAGACGGCCGGCGCCAGGTACGCGGGCCCGGACGTCACCGCCCGGCTGGACACCGTGCGGCTGAGCCAGGACGGGCCCGACCGCGTGCGCATCGAGGGCGTGCGCGGCGAGGCACCGCCGCCCACCCTCAAAGTCGGCCTCAACCGGCTCGGCGGCTTCCGCAACGAGGTGGTCTTCGTGCTCACCGGCCTCGACGTCGAGGCCAAGGCCGCGCTGGTGCGGGAGCAGCTGGAACCGGCCCTCGCCAAAGTGTCCGACGTGCGCTGGGAGCTGGTCCGCACCGACCGCCCCGACGCGCCCACCGAGGAGACGGCGAGCGCGTTGCTGCGGCTCGTCGTACGGGACCCCGACCAGGAGGCCGTGGGGCGGGCGCTGAGCGGGGCGGCCGTGGAGCTGGCCCTCTCCGGCTACCCCGGCTTCCATGTGCTGGCCCCACCCGGAAAGGGCTCCCCCTACGGGGTCTTCGAGGATGTGTACGTCCCCCATGGTGCCGTCGACCATGGGGTGGTCCTCGACGACGGGCACCGCATTCCGGTGCCGCCGCCCCACGACACGCTCGTCCTCGACGAGGTTCCGCGGCCTGCGCTGCCCGAGCCGCTGCCGCCGGGGCCGGTCACCAGGGCAGCCCTCGGCCGTGTCGTGGGTGCCCGCAGCGGCGACAAGGGCGGCAACGCCAACGTCGGGGTGTGGGCGCGCACGGACGACGCCTGGCGGTGGCTCGCCCACGAGCTGACCGCCGACCGGTTCCGCGAACTGATCCCCGAGAGTCGCGAGCTGACCGTCGTACGGCACGTGCTGCCGAATCTGCGCGCCCTCAACTTCGTCGTCGAGGGGATCCTCGGCGCCGGTGCCGCCGCGCAAGCCCGCTTCGACCCGCAGGCCAAGGCCCTCGGCGAATGGCTGCGCTCCCGCCACCTCGACATACCGGAGGCCCTCCTGTGACCGTCCTGACCTCCGGGCTCGACCCGCACGGCGCCGACTTCCGGGCCCACCGCGAGGCGATGCTCGCCAAGCTCGCCGCCCTCGACGCCGAGCACGCCAAGGCCCTCGCGGGCGGCGGCGAGAAGTACGTCGCGCGGCATCGGGGGCGCGGCAAGCTCCTCGCCCGTGAGCGCATCGAGCTGCTCCTCGACCCCGACACGCCGTTCCTGGAACTGTCCCCGCTGGCCGGGTGGGGCAGCGACTACACCGTCGGCGCGTCCCTCGTCACCGGCATCGGGACCGTCGAGGGCGTGGAGTGCCTGATCACCGCCAACGACCCGACCGTGCGCGGCGGGGCGAGCAACCCCTGGTCGCTGAAGAAGGCCCTGCGCGCCAACGACATCGCGCTCGCCAACCGGCTGCCCTGCATCAGCCTGGTGGAGTCGGGCGGCGCCGACCTCCCCTCCCAGAAGGAGATCTTCATCCCCGGCGGCGCCATCTTCCGCGACCTCACCCGGCTCTCCGCCGCCGGGATCCCCACCGTCGCGGTCGTCTTCGGCAACTCCACGGCCGGCGGCGCCTACATCCCCGGCATGTCCGACCACGTGATCATGGTCAAGGAACGGGCGAAGGTGTTCCTCGGCGGCCCGCCGCTGGTGAAGATGGCCACCGGCGAGGAGAGCGACGACGAGTCCCTGGGCGGCGCCGAGATGCACGCCCGCACCTCGGGCCTCGCCGACTACTTCGCCGTCGACGAGCCGGACGCGCTCCGCCAGGCCCGCCGCGTGGTCGCCCGCCTCAACCACCGCAAGGCGTACGAGGATCCGGGGCCCGCCGAGCCGCCCAAGTACGACGCGGAGGAGCTGCTGGGCCTCGTCCCCGGCGACCTGAAGAGCCCCTTCGACCCGCGCGAGGTCATCGCCCGCATCGTCGACGCCTCCGACTTCGACGAGTTCAAGCCCCTGTACGGGACGAGCCTGACCACCGGCTGGGCCACCCTGCACGGCTATCCCGTGGGTGTGCTGGCGAACGCCCAGGGAGTCCTCTTCAGCGAGGAGTCCCAGAAGGCCGCCCAGTTCATCCAGCTCGCCAACCAGCGCGACATCCCCCTGCTCTTCCTCCACAACACCACCGGCTACATGGTCGGCAAGGAGTACGAGCAGGGCGGCATCATCAAACACGGCGCGATGATGATCAACGCGGTCAGCAACAGCCGCGTGCCCCACCTCTCCGTCCTCCTGGGCGCCTCCTACGGCGCCGGCCACTACGGCATGTGCGGCCGCGCCTACGACCCCCGGTTCCTGTTCGCCTGGCCCAGCGCCAAGTCGGCCGTCATGGGCCCGCAGCAGCTCGCGGGCGTCCTGTCGATCGTCGCCCGCCAGTCGGCCGCCGCCAAGGGGCAGCCCTACGACGAGGAGGCGGACGCCGCGCTGCGCGCCATGGTGGAGCAGCAGATCGAGTCGGAGTCGCTGCCGATGTTCCTGTCCGGGCGGTTGTACGACGACGGCGTCATCGACCCGCGCGACACCCGCACCGTCCTCGGCCTGTGCCTCTCCGCGATCCACACCGCCCCCTACGAGGGCGCCCGCGGCGGCTTCGGCGTCTTCCGGATGTGAGGAACCTTCAGTGATCACTTCTGTACTGGTCGCCAACCGGGGCGAGATCGCCTGCCGCGTCTTCCGCACCTGCCACGACCTGGGCATCCGTACCGTCGCCGTGCACTCGGACGCCGACGCGAACGCCCTGCACGCGCGCGTGGCCGACGTGAGCGTACGACTCCCGGGGGAGACGCCCGCCGACACGTACCTGCGCGGCGACCTGATCGTGAAGGCCGCCGTCGCCGCCGGCGCGGACGCCGTGCACCCCGGCTACGGCTTCCTCTCCGAGAACGCCGACTTCGCCCGGGCCGTCCTGGACGCGGGCCTGCGCTGGATCGGCCCGCCCCCGGACGCCATCGAGGCGATGGCGTCCAAGACCCGTGCCAAACAGCTCATGGGCATCCGGCCCCTCGCCGACGTCACGGAGGCCGACCTGCCCGTGCTGGTGAAGGCGGCGGCGGGCGGCGGCGGCCGCGGCATGCGCGTCGTCCGCCGGCTCGCCGACCTGGCGGGCGAGTTGGCCGCCGCCCGGGCCGAGGCCGCGAGCGCCTTCGGCGACGGCGAGGTCTTCGTCGAGCCGTACGTGGAGAACGGCCGGCACGTCGAGGTGCAGATCCTCGCCGACACCCACGGCGCCGTCCGGCCCCTCGGCACCCGCGACTGCTCCCTGCAGCGCCGCCATCAGAAGGTGATCGAGGAGGCCCCGGCGCCCGGCCTGCCCCGGGAGCTCGACGAGGAGGTCCGTGCCCTCGCCGTACGGGCCGCCCGGGCCGTGGACTACGTGGGCGCGGGAACGGTCGAGTTCCTCGTCGCCGACGGCCGGGCGCACTTCCTGGAGATGAACACCCGCCTCCAGGTCGAACATCCCGTCACGGAGGCCGTGTTCGGCGTCGACCTGGTGGCTGAGCAGATCCGGATCGCCGAGGGGCACCCCCTCGCGACCGACCCGCCACGCGCGCGGGGCCACGCCGTGGAGGCCCGCCTGTACGCCGAGGACCCGGCGCGCGACTGGTCCCCGCAGACCGGCACCCTGCACCGCCTGACCGTCCCCGGGCCGGTCCGCCTGGACACCGGGCACACGGACGGCGACGAGATCGGCGTCCACTACGACCCCATGCTCGCCAAGGTGGTCGCCCACGCGCCCACCCGCCCGGAGGCACTGCGCACCCTGGCCTCCGCCCTGGAACGGGCCGCGATCCACGGTCCCGTCACCAACCGCGACCTCCTGGTCCGCTCCCTGCGCCACCCCGAGTTCACCGCGGCCCGCATGGACACCGGCTTCTACGAACGCCACCTGCCGGACCTGACCGCACCGTCCCCCGACCCGCACGCCCCCCTGGCCGCCGCCCTCGCCGACGCCCGGGGCCGCTCCCGCTTCGGCGGCTGGCGCAACGTCCCCTCACAGCCGCAGACCAAGCGGTACCTGATGGCGGGCGAGGAGCACGAGGCCCGCTACCGGCACACCCGGCAGGGCCTGGAGGCGGACGGGGTGCGAGTGGTGCGCGCGGACGCGCACCTCGTGATCCTCGACGTGGACGGGGTGGAGCGGAAGTACGAGGTCACCCGCTACGGCCAGCAGGTCTACGTCAACACCACCACACTGACCGCCCTGCCCCGCTTCCCCGACCCCACCGCCCAGCACGCCCCGGGCTCCCTCCTGGCACCGATGCCCGGCACGGTCGTCCGCGTCGCCGACGGCCTGACGGCGGGGGCGGCCGTGAAGGCGGGCGAGCCCCTGCTCTGGCTGGAGGCGATGAAGATGCAGCACAAGATCACGGCCCCGGCGACCGGAACGCTGACCGACCTGTGCGTCGTACCAGGTCAGCAGGTGGAGCCGGGCGCACTGCTGGCAGTGGTGAAGGAAGCCCCGTAAGGGGCGCGGGGAACTGCGCGATCAGCCACGACGAGCCCGCACGCGAAAGGATCCCCATGGACACCGAAGAGCACACAGCCCTACGAGAAGCCGTAGCCGCACTCGGCAGACGCCACGGCCGAGAAAGCGACACCACCCGACTCTGGTCCGAGGCCGGGAAACTCGGCTACCTGGGCGTCAATCTGCCGGAGGCACACGGCGGCGGAGGCGGCGGCATCCGCGAACTCTCCATCGTCCTCGAGGAGCTCGGCGCGGCCGGCTGCCCCCTCCTCATGCTGATCGTCTCACCGGCCATCTGCGGCACCGTGATAGCCCGGTTCGGCACGGACGCCCAGAAGCAGGAGTGGCTCCCCGGCCTCGCCGACGGCACCCGCCTCATGGCCTTCGGCATCACCGAACCCGACGCCGGCTCCAACAGCCACCGCATCACCACCACGGCCCGCAGGGACGGCACCGACTGGCTCCTCACCGGCCGCAAGGTCTTCATCTCCGGCGTGGACATCGCCGACGCGACCCTCATCGTCGGCCGCACCGAAGACGCCCGCACCGGCCGGCTCAAGCCCTGCCTCTTCATCGTCCCGCGCGACACCCCCGGCTTCTCCCGCCGCCCCATCGACATGGAGCTGAACGCCGCGGAGAAGCAGTTCGAGCTGGTCCTGGACGACGTACGGCTGCCCGCCGACGCCCTGGTCGGAGACGAGGACGCCGGCCTCCTCCAGCTGTTCGCCGGCCTCAACCCCGAACGCATCATGACCGCCGCCTTCGCGATCGGCATGGGCCGTCACGCCCTGGCCGGAGCCATCGCGTACGCCCGCGACCGCAGCGTCTGGAACACCCCCATCGGCGCCCACCAGGCCATCGCCCACCCCCTCGCCCAGGCCCACATCGAGCTCGAACTCGCCCGGCTGATGATGCAGAAGGCCGCCGCCCTCTACGACGCGGGCGACGACATGGGCGCCGGCGAGGCCGCCAACATGGCCAAGTACGCCGCCGGGGAAGCCTGCGTGAAGGCCGTCGACCAGGCCGTGCACACCCTCGGCGGCAACGGCCTCACCCGCGAGTACGGACTGGCCCGGCTGATCGCGGCCTCGCGCGTGGCCCGTATCGCCCCGGTGAGCCGGGAGATGATTCTCAACTACGTCTCCCACCAGACCCTGGGCCTGCCCAAGTCGTACTGAGAACCTGAGACTTCCCGCGCCGCGAGGAGGAACCAGCCATGTTCCGCAGCGAGTACGCAGACGTCCCGCCCGTCGAAGTGCCCATCCACGACGCCGTCCTGGCCCGGGCCGCCGAATTCGGCGACATCCCGGCGCTGATCGACGGCACCGACGGCACCACCCTCACCTACGAGCAGGTCGACCGGTTCCACCGGCGCGTCGCCGCCGCCCTCGCCGAGGCCGGGGTCCGCAAGGGCGACGTCCTCGCCCTGCACAGCCCCAACACCGTCGCCTTCCCGACCGCCTTCTACGCGGCCACGCGCGCGGGTGCCACCGTCACCACCGTGCACCCGCTCGCCACCGCCGACGAGTTCGCCAAGCAGCTCAGGGACTCGGCGGCCCGCTGGATCGTCACCGTGTCACCCCTGCTGAACACCGCCCGGCGCGCCGCCGAACTCGCCGGCGGCGTACGGGAGATCTTCGTGTGCGACAGCGCGACCGGCCACCGCTCCCTGATCGACATGCTGGCCTGCACGGCCCCCGAGCCGCAGGTCGCCATCGACCCGGCCGAGGACGTCGCCGCCCTGCCGTACTCCTCCGGGACCACCGGCATCCCCAAGGGCGTGATGCTCACCCACCGGCAGATCGCCACCAACCTCGCCCAGCTCCACCCGGCCGTCCCGGCGGGCCCGGGAGACCGCGTCCTGGCGGTCCTGCCCTTCTTCCACATCTACGGCCTCACCGCCCTGATGAACGCACCCCTGCGGCAGGGCGCCACCGTCGTCGTGCTGTCCCGCTTCGACCTGCAACAGTTCCTCGCGGCCGTCCAGAACCACCGCATCACGGCCCTCTACGTGGCCCCGCCGATCGTCCTGGCCCTCGCCAAGCACCCGGCCGTCGCCCAATACGACCTGTCGTCGCTGAAGTACATCATCAGCGCCGCCGCACCCCTGGACGCCCGCCTCGCCGCCGCCTGCTCCCAGCGCCTCGGCCTGCCGCTCGGCCAGGCCTACGGCATGACGGAACTGTCGCCCGGCACCCACGTCGTCCCCCTGGACGCCATGGGCGACGCCCCGCCCGGCACCGTCGGCAAGCTCGTCGCCGGCACCGAGATGCGCATCGTCTCCCTCGACGACCCGGACAAGGACCTGCCCTCGGGCGAATCCGGCGAGATCCTCATCCGCGGCCCACAGATCATGAAGGGCTACCTCGGCCGCCCCGACGCCACCGCCGCGATGATCGACCCGGACGGCTGGCTGCACACCGGCGACGTCGGTCATGTGGACGACGTCGGCTGGCTGTTCGTCGTCGACCGGGTCAAGGAACTCATCAAGTACAAGGGCTTCCAGGTGGCCCCCGCCGAGCTGGAGGCGCTGCTCCTCACCCACCCGGGCATCGCCGACGCCGCCGTCATCGGCCGGTACGACGCCGACGGCAACGAGGTCCCGCACGCCTACGTCGTCCGCCAGCCGTCCGCCGCCGACCTCACCGAGGCCGAGATCATGATGTACGTCGCCGAGCGCGTGGCCCCCTACAAGCGGATACGCCACGTCACCTTCATCGTCGGCGTCCCCCGCGCGGCCTCCGGCAAGATCCTCCGCCGCCGGCTCAGGGAGAGCACATGACGCTGATCGCCCGTACCCGCGCACGGGCCGTGGAGACCCTGGCCCTCGACGCTCCGCACCACCGCAACGCCCTGTCGGCGGCCCTCGTCGGCGAACTGGCCGACGCCCTCACCGACGCCGCCAAGGACCCCGGCGTCCGCGCGGTCGTCCTCACCCACACCGGCACCACCTTCAGCGCGGGCGCCGACCTCAAGGACCCGCCGCCGCCCGAGGCGCTGGTCGCCCTGCTGCGGCAGATCGTCGAGCTGCCCAAGCCGGTGGTCGCCCGCGTCACCGGGCACGTCCGCGCGGGCGGCCTCGGCCTCCTGGCCGCCTGCGACATCGCGGCCGCCTCCACGGAAGCCACCTTCGCCTTCTCCGAGGTCCGCATCGGGGTCGCCCCCGCGGTCATCTCCCTGCCGATCCTGCCCCGCGCCGACCCCCGCGCCCTGGCCCGCTTCTACCTCACCGGCGAACGCTTCGACGCGGCACAAGCGCAGGCGACAGGCCTGCTCACCACGCATGGGGACGATGTCGACACGGTCCTCGACCCCATCCTCGACGGTCTGCGCCGCTCCGCCCCCGAAGCCCTGGCCGAGACGAAACGGCTGCTCACGACTAGGGTGCTGGAAGCCTTCGACCGGGACGCGGCCGACCTGACCGCGCTCTCGGCCCGGCTGTTCTCCTCCCCGCAGGCTCGCGAGGGGATGACGGCCTTCCTCGAACGACGGGATCCGGCATGGGTGGTGTGAGCACGGTCGACCGTGCGGAGAGAGTCCCCAAGCAGGACCGCAGCCGGGCCACCCGGCAGCGGCTCCTCGAAGCCGCCGTGTCCTGCCTCGCCGAACACGGCTGGGCGGGATCCACGGTCTCCGTCGTCGCCGAACGCGCCGGTGTCTCCCGCGGCGCCGCCCAGCACCACTTCCCGACGCGCGAGGACCTCTTCACCGCGGCCGTCGAGTACGTCGCCGAGGAACGCTCCACGGCACTGCGCGCCCTGTTCCCCGACGGCGCGGCCGGCGACCGGCACGCCGTCGTCGCCGCCCTGGTCGACCTCTACACCGGGCCGCTCTTCCGCGCCGCCCTCCACCTCTGGGTCGCCGCCTCCAACGAGGAGCAGCTCCGGCCCCGCGTCACCGAACTCGAATCCCGTGTCGGCCGCGAGACCCACCGCATAGCCGTCGACCTCCTCGGAGCCGACGAGTCCGTCCCCGGCGTCCGCGAATCCGTCCAGGGCCTCCTCGACATGGCCCGCGGCCTCGGCCTCGCCAACCTCCTCACGGACGACGCGGCCCGCCGGGAACGGGTGGTCGGGCAGTGGGCGGGGCTGCTGGAGGAGTCGCTGGGCTGAGGAAGCAGGTGTCAGCGCGGACGCGGGATGCGCATACCGCAGTATGCTCGGAGCATGGCGGACACGACACGCATCACGGTGACACTGCCGGCCGACCAGGTCGCCGAACTCAGGAAGCTCACCGACAACGTCTCCGGCTATGTCGCCGAGGCGGTGGCACGCCAGCTGCGGCATCAGCTGCTCGGCGCCGACCTGATGCGTCACCAGGAGGAGTACGGGGCCTTCACCGCGGAGGAACTGGCCGAGGCCCGCTCCAGGCTCTTCGGCACGACGGATGCCGGCGGTTCGGCGAGTGCTGCTTGATGGAGCACGTCGAGACGGTCGTCCTGGATTCTCAGGGGCTCTCCGCCTGGATCGCCCAGGACCGCAAGACGCTGGCCATGTTCCAGGTGCTGCACGCCATGGGCGCCGATTTCGTCATCGGCGCCAACATCATCGTGGAAGTCAGCCATGCGCGGGTGAACATGCCTCGACTGCAGTGGGCGCTCTCGCGTGTCAAGGTCGAGCCGGTGACCGAGGCCGCCGCGAAAGCGTCCGCGGAACTGCTGAAGGCCGCCGGGCTGCACGGCCACAAGTACGCGATCGACGCGACCGTCGCCGAGGTGGCATTGCGGCAGCCGGGCCCGGTGGCCGTGCTGACGTCCGATGCCGACGACATGGCGCGGCTGTGCGGCGACCGCGTCCGGCTCATCGGCATGTGAGCCTCACGGACTGAGCCGCTCCACCCGCCAGCTGCCGTCCGGCTGCTCCACGTACCGCAGGCGGTCGTGCAGCCGGTTCTCGCGGCCCTGCCAGAACTCCACCGTCTGCGGGGCCACCCGGAACCCGCCCCAGTGCGGCGGCACCGGCACCTGCTCGCCCTCCGGGTAGCGGGCGGCCAGCTCGGCGTACGCGGCGTCGATGTCGGCCCGGGTGGGGATCACCGACGACTGGGCGCTGGCCCACGCCCCCAGCTGCGAGCCGTGCGGCCGGGTGCGGAAGTACGCCGCCGTCTCGTCCCGCCCGGTCCGCCGCGCCACCCCGCTCACGATGACCTGCCGGGCCATCGGATGCCAGGGGAACAGCAGCGAGACGTACGGGTTCTCCGCCAGATCGCGCGCCTTGCGGGAGTCGTAGTTGGTGTAGAAGACGAAGCCCTGCGTGTCGAAGTGCTTCAGCAGCACCGTACGGGCGCTCGTCCGCCCCTCGGCGTCCGCCGTCGAGACGATCATGGCGTTCGGCTCGAACAGCCCGCCGTCCGTCGCGGCCTGCTTGAACCAGCGCGCGAACTGCTCGACGGGTGTCGCGGCCAGCTCGCTCTCGGAGAGGCCCTCGGCCCGGTACTGCTTGCGCATCGAGGCCAGGTCGATGGGGACGTCGTCGCGGTCGGTCACCCGGTCATCTTGCCGTACGGACGGTGTCCTTCGTCACTGCGTGGCACTGAGTGCCGTGAACCCTCCCCAAGCGTGGCACTCGGAGATATCGTTTCGGTGCCGTTCCGGTTGGGTGACCGCCATCCGAACGGGGCATCACAGGGGCAACCGGCCAGGACCGCGAGTCGCCCGTACGACCGTGGATCCACTGGACGGCGCCCGCTTCGCCAGCTGACTGACACATGGTTCGTTCGTCCCACCCCATCACACACCATCTGTCACTTACATCACGAGGAGCCGCCTGATGTCCGACTTCGTACCCGGGCTCGAAGGAGTCGTCGCGTTCGAGACGGAGATCGCCGAACCCGACAAGGAGGGCGGCGCACTCCGGTACCGGGGCGTCGACATCGAGGACCTCGTCGGTCACGTCTCGTTCGGCAACGTATGGGGTCTGCTCGTCGACGGCGCCTTCAACCCCGGTCTGCCCGCCGCCGAGCCGTTCCCCATTCCCGTGCACTCCGGCGACATCCGCGTGGACGTCCAGTCCGCCCTGGCCATGCTGGCGCCCGTCTGGGGCCTCAAGCCCCTCCTCGACATCGACGCCGAAGAGGCCCGCGAGGACCTGGCCCGAGCCGCCGTCATGGCCCTCTCCTACGTCGCCCAGTCCGCGCGCGGCCAGGGCATGCCGATGGTCCCGCAGCGGGAGATCGACAAGGCCCGGTCCGTCGTCGAACGCTTCATGATCCGCTGGCGCGGCGAGCCGGACCCCAAGCACGTGGCGGCCGTGGACGCGTACTGGACGAGCGCCGCCGAGCACGGCATGAACGCGTCCACCTTCACCGCCCGGGTCATCGCCTCGACCGGTGCGGACGTGGCGGCGGCGCTGTCCGGCGCCGTGGGCGCGATGTCCGGCCCGCTGCACGGCGGTGCCCCCTCGCGCGTCCTCGGCATGATCGAGGAGATCGAGCGCACCGGCGACGCCGAGGCCTACGTGAAGAACGCGCTCGACAAGGGCGAACGCCTCATGGGCTTCGGCCACCGCGTCTACCGCGCCGAGGACCCCCGCGCCCGGGTCCTGCGCCGCACCGCCCGCGAACTGGGCGCCCCTCGCTTCGAGGTCGCCGAGGCCCTGGAGAAGGCGGCCCTCGCGGAGCTCCACGCCCGCCGCCCCGACCGTGTCCTCGCGACGAACGTCGAGTTCTGGGCGGCCATCGTCCTGGACTTCGCCGAGGTCCCGGCCCACATGTTCACGTCCATGTTCACCTGCGCCCGCACGGCGGGCTGGTCCGCCCACATCCTGGAGCAGAAGCGCACGGGCCGCCTGGTCCGCCCCTCGGCCCGCTACGTGGGCCCGGGCACCCGCAACCCCCGCGAGATCGAGGGCTACGAGGACATCGCCCACTGACGCCCCCCCGTCACGGCCTCACCCGCCCCCGGGTGAGGCCCCCCGGCTCTTCTGCCCCCGCGAGCCGATCCAGCTCCTCCCCGATGGCCTCCCGCAACCGCTCGTGCGCGGGGCCGAGCGCATACCGCTCGTCGCACCACATCTCCCGCGGATACAGCCACACGGGCAACCGCACCCGCTCCTCGGGCTCCCACGCGTACCGAGGCCACACATGCGCGTGCAGAAACCCGTCGGTGTTCCCGAGGATCTCCAGATTGACCCGCCGGAACCCCTGCTCCACCCGCCGGCAGGCCCGCTCGACGGCCTCTCCCAGCCGGTCCATGTCGGCCAGGAACGCCAGCCGCGCGTTCCGCGGCAGCTCGGACAGCCGCTGGACGGCGGGGTCGTCGGTCAGCAGGACCGAGTAGCCCGGCAGGAACTGCACATCGCCGATCGCCGCGAACCCCGAGTCCAGCCTCCGCAGCACGGCCGGGTTCTCACCCCGCAGGGCGCTGCCGATCCGGTCGTCTCGCCATCCGTCCACCGCCATCGCCCCCGGGCACCTCGCACAACGCAGACGACCCGCGAGTCTGGTTCCTCCGGGGAGGAGCCGGCCGGACGTACCGGCGACTCGCGGGTCGGGTGACTGCTGGAGATCGGGCCGGCTGCGCGCTTCGATCACGCGCTGGTCCGGCACCGCACAGTGTGTGGTGACGGGCCGCTAGCCCGCAGCCACCTCACGCGTCCGGTTTCCATACATCTGCCGAACCACCTCCTCTCTCGTGTACCTGAACCCTAGGAAAGCGTTCGGTCTCGCATCAACCGTTTTTTTGAGACCTTGACTCCATGACGCAGCGGCGGGCGATTCTCAGCGGTTCGGTGTTCGAGGAGCGGATCGGGTACGCCCGGGCCGTCGTGGACGGGGACTGGGTGCACGTCTCGGGGACGACCGGGTTCGACTACGCGCGGATGACGATCTCCGAGGACGTGGTGGAGCAGGCCGAGCAGTGTCTGCGGAACATCGGGGCCGCGCTGGCGGAGGCCGGGTGTTCGTTCGCCGACGTCGTGCGGGTGCGGTACCTGCTGCCCGAGCGGGAGGACTTCGAGGCGTGCTGGCCGGTGCTGCGCACGTGCTTCGGAGAGGTGCGGCCGGCCGCGACGATGATGGTGTGCGGTCTCGCGGACCCCCGGATGAGGATCGAGATCGAGGTGTACGCGCGGCGGGGGAGCGGCGGCGGGTCCCTGCCGTTGATCGACTGAGCGACCGGCCCGGGGCGCCGGCCGGCCGGTCGCCGACCCCGGCGGGACGGCCTCGGCGGCGTTGACGTGGGCATTGCCGCCGTACAACGATTCCTTCAATGTTGTGGGAACCCGGTGTGCGCTGGGTCACGTTCCAGTTGAATGATTGCAAGGAGCGAACCGACGTGCCGTACGTGCGGACGCAGCCTGCAGGGGGTCCAGGTGAGTGCTTCCCGGCGTAGTGGGACCACCGACGAGCTGGGGCCGGACGAGCCCGAGCGGGATGGTTCGGATGGTTCGGATCTGCTTGCCGCTTTGCTGGACGGGATGGACGCGGCGCTGTGCGCGTTCGACGCCGACGGTGTCGTCACGCACTGGAACCGCGAGGCCGAGCGGATCCTCGGCTGGAGCGCGGACGAGGCCGTCGGGCGGCGCGGGCTCGCCGGGTGGGCCGCGCGCAGCGCGGACGCCGAGGAGGTCGAGAGCCGGTTGCTGTCGTCGATGCACGCCTCGGGGCGGCAGGTGCACGAGTTCGCGCTGCTGACCAAGGACGGCGGGCGGGTCCTCGTGCGGACGCAGTCGGCGGCCGTGCGCGGGCCCGACGGGAAGCCGGCCGGTGTGTACTGCGCGTTCAGCGAGGTGCACGCGCAGATCGATCTGGAGCGGTCGATCGCGCTGAGCGAGGCGCTGTTCGAGGACGCGAGCTGGGGTGTCGTCCTGGTGGACGTGGACCTGCGGCCGGCCGTGGTCAACGCGCACGCGGCCCGGGCGCTGGGCACGGGCCGTACGTCGGTGCTGGGGCGCCCGCTCGGTGAGCTGCTGTCGCAGGGCGTGGAGGAGCTGGAGAGCGCGCTGCAGCACGTGCTGGCGGAGGGCGCGCCGCCCGCGCCCGCCGAGGTGTGGGTGACCGTGCGTGCCGTGGAGGGCGAGCAGCGCAGGTGCTGGCGCAGCGGCTTCCTGCGACTGGCCTCGCCGCTCGCCGAGGAGCCCGTCCCGCTGGGGGTGGGCTGGCTGTTCCAGGACGTGACGGAGGCCAAGCAGGCCGAGCAGGAGGCGTCCCTGCTGCGGTTCCGTACGCAACAGCTGCACCGGGCGTCGCGGGCGGCGGCCGAGTGCGAGGACCCGGCCGAGGCGGCGACGGTCCACCTGGACTTCGCCCTGGCCGGTTTCGCCGACCACGCGCTGATCGACCGGGTCGCCGGGGGTGCGCTCAGCGACGCGGAGGCCGAGGGGCCCGTCCGGCTGGTCCGGGTCGCCGCCACGCCGTCCGGCGCGCCGGGCCCGAGCAGCCTGTCCGGGCACGCGGGCCTGCCCGTGCGGTACGCCGAGGGGCACCCGGCCCTGCAGTGCGTGGAGCGGGCGGGGGCCCTGCGGGCGAGCGCGGGCACGGCCCCGCCCGAGGCGGCCCGTGAGTGGGCCGTGGCCCGTCAGTGGCCCCCGGACGCGGTGCACGCGCTGTGCGCGGCGCTGCGCAGCCGGGGCCGGACACTGGGTGTCGTGACGTTCTTGCGGGGCGCGGGCCGCAGCGCCTTCGAGCGTTCGGACGCGCTGTACGCGGAGGACGTGGCGGTGCGGATCGCGGCGGCGCTGGATCTCGCGGGGTTGTCGGGCACGGAGTGAGCGACGCCCGGGGGCGATCCCGCCGCTGCGGGGGCGGGCAGGGTCTCCCGTGTGCCTTCGTGCGGGCGTCGCCGCCGGTTCCGGTGCCGGCGTCCGTGCCGGCCGTGGTGCCGGTTTCGGTCCCCCGGTTTGGGTCCCGGTGTCGTATCGGTCGCGGTGCCGGTTCCGGTTTCGGTGCCGGGTGTCGTGTCGGCCTCGGTACCGGCTTCAGTGCCGGTAGAAGATCCGGTCGCGGTACTGCTCCATGACCCGGGCGTTCCATTCGTGGCCGCCGTCCACGTTGCCGGAGCGCAGCAGGGGCGGTTCGACGCCCCGGTCGGCGAGGGTGGTGGCGGTCGTCGCCATGACGGCCTGGAGGAGGGCCGTGGTGACGACCGTCGAGGCGGGGGCGAAGGGGGCCGGGATGTCGTCGTGGGTGAGTGTCGCGTCGCCGACCGCGATCCCCGAGTCGAGGACGAGGTCGCAGTGGTCCTTGAGGTACGTCCCGGAGGAGTGCCGGGACTTCGTCTCTGAGGCGTAGGCCACCGAGGTCACGCCGATGACCTTCACCCCCAGGGCGCGTGCGCTCATGGCCATCTCCACGGGCAGTGCGTTGCGACCGGACAGGGAGATGATCAGCAGGGCGTCGCCCGCGCGGAGCGGCGAGCTGTCGAGGACGGCGCTCGCGAGGCCGTCGACGCGTTCCAGTGCGGAGCCGAGCGGTGCGGGCATGACGTCGACGCCGACCACGCCGGGCACGACGAGCAGGTTCATCAGGGCGAGGCCGCCGGCCCGGTAGACCAGGTCCTGCGCGGCGAGGGAGGAGTGCCCGGCGCCGAAGGCGAAGAGCCGGCCGCCGTCCGCGACGGTGTCGGCGAGGAGCGTCCCGGCCGCGGTGATGCTGTCGGTCTCCTCGTCGCGCAGCCGCCGCAGCAGGCCGATGGCGGCGTCGAGGAACGGGCCGGCCGACGCGCGGTCGCTCATACGGGGTCCCTTCGGGCAGGCCTGGGCGGCTGGTGTCGCGCATCACGGTGCGGTCTGGACCAGTGCGGTGTCAATACGGCCGGGGGAGCCGCGCGCTTCGACGCGGCGCCCGGTGCCGAGCGCCTTAAGACCCCCGAAGGGGAAGTCCGTACCCTTGCGCGCGGCCGGGTAATCCTCCGCTTCGCCTCCCACGGCACGGTTGTCGGTGGTATCCGGCAGAATTGGGTTCAGGGCCAGCGCACACGCCGGTGAGCCGTCCAGCCTCCGGCAGATCTCATTCGAGGGGCACGTATGTCCGGACTGATCGACACCACGGAGATGTATCTCCGCACCATCCTCGAGCTGGAGGAAGAGGGTGTGGTCCCCATGCGCGCCCGTATCGCCGAGCGGTTGGACCAGAGCGGGCCGACCGTGAGCCAGACCGTGGCGCGGATGGAGCGCGACGGCCTGGTGTCCGTCGCGAGCGACCGGCATCTGGAGCTGACCGACGAGGGCCGCCGGCTGGCGACGCGCGTGATGCGCAAGCACCGCCTCGCCGAGTGTCTGCTCGTCGACGTGATCGGTCTGGAGTGGGAGCAGGTCCACGCGGAGGCGTGCCGCTGGGAGCACGTGATGAGCGAGGCCGTCGAGCGCCGCGTCCTGGAGCTGCTGCGGCATCCGACGGAGTCGCCGTACGGCAATCCGATCCCTGGTCTGGAGGAGCTCGGCGAGAAGGACGGCGCCGACCCGTTCCTGGACGAGGGCATGGTGTCGCTGGCCAGCCTCGCTCCGGGCGCCGAGGGCAAGACGGTCGTGGTGCGCCGGATCGGCGAGCCGATCCAGACGGACGCGCAGCTGATGTACACGCTGAGGCGGGCGGGCGTGCAGCCCGGCTCGGTGGTGAGCGTGACGGAGTCGGCGGGCGGGGTGCTGGTGGGCAGCGGCGGCGAGGCGGCCGAGCTGGAGTCGGACGTGGCCTCCCACGTGTTCGTCGCCAAGCCCTGAGCCCGGCCGTCCCCCGCGCCGGGGCTGATGCCAACTCCCGCTGTGTGTGCGGTTGTTGTGGCGTCGGAGGTCTCTTGGCGTGATCCGGACCGAATCCGGTGTGCAGTCCTTCGAACGGCAGCGCGCGTCCGCTTCCCGTGCGAGGCTGTCGCGTGAGGCATATGACCTGAGGGCTCTGGGCCGCGGCTCGACCGTGAGGCCGCCCGGCCGGGGAAGGGGCGGGAGGATGTGCCGTGAGGACGCGGAGGGCCCCGGCGCCGTGTGGCGCCGGGGCCTGTCCTCCCCTGTGCTGACCCGGAGCCCCGAGCTCTCAGGGTCATTCCCCGCGGACCGGTTTCCCCGAGCGGTCCGCCCCCCGCTGAAGATCTCCCCGCGGAAGCGGCGATCAATCCCCGAGGATGGTCACTCGAACGAGGGGTGTTGTCCGCGAGAACCTCATCCTCGAAAGCGCATTCGATAGTCTGCGGGCGGCGCACGGCACAGGTGCACCGAGGCGCACGGCAACCAGCACGGCAGAAGGCACAGCAGGCAGAACACGGTTCACAGGACCGGCCGGCTCGGAAGGGCCGCGGTCCGCGCGAAGCTTGGGGGGTGCCAGACATGGCGCGACGCATCGACGTGACCGGCACGGGCGGCGTACGCCTGGCGGCCTGGGAGTTCGGCGACCCGCCCAAGACCGACCCGGCGCAGGACGGCCAGGGGGCGTACGACGGGCACACCGCGCCGGAGGGCTCGCCCGGCGTGCTGTTACTGCACGGCCTCATGGGCCGCGCCTCGCACTGGGCGTCCACCGCCCGCTGGCTGTCCGCGCGCCATCGCGCGATCGCCCTCGACCAGCGCGGTCACGGCCGCAGCGACAAACCCCCGCAGGGCGCCTTCACACGGGACGCCTACGTCGACGACGCCGAGGCCGCCCTGGAGGAGCTGGGCCTCGCCCCGGCCGTCCTCGTCGGCCACGCCATGGGCGCGCTGACCGCCTGGCAGCTCGCCGCCAAGCGCCCCGACCTGGTCCGCGGACTGATCATCTGCGACATGCGGGCCTCCGCGCTCGGAGCCGCATCGCAGCGCGAGTGGAGCCAGTGGTTCGACTCCTGGCCCCTGCCCTTCGCCACGCTCGCCGACGTCCGCAAGTGGTTCGGCGAGGACGACCCCTGGGTGGAGCGGCCCAATCCGGCCCGCGGCGAGTTCTACGCCGAGGTGATGGCCGAGTCCCCGGACGGCTGGCGCCCGGTCTTCGAGCCGGAGCAGATGCTCCGCTCCCGCGAGACGTGGGTGTACGACGCGCACTGGGAGGAGCTGGCCCAGGTCCGCTGCCCCGCCCTGGTCGTGCGCGGTCTGGACGGCGAGCTGGGCCGCGCCGAGGCCCAGGAGATGGTCCGCGTCCTGCCCCGCGGCCAGTACGCGGAGGTCGCCGACGCCGGCCACCTGGTGCACTACGACCAGCCGGAGGCCTGGCGCGCCGCCATCGAGCCGTTCCTGGACTCGCTGGGCGACGGCGACGGCGACGGCGACAGCAACGGCGACGACCGCGAAGGCTGACGGCCGGCCACCGGCGGGCGGGTCACCCCTTGCTGACCGCCGCCAGGATCTCCGGCAGCCGCCGGGCCGTCCGCGGAGCGGCCAGTTTCAGCCCCGCCGCCGTGAGCGCCGCCCCGTACGCCGTGCCCACCGGCAACAGCAGCCACGCCCAGTCGTCGCCGTCGGCGCTCACGTTCAGCCAGATCGTGAGCGCGATGACGGGCGCGCACAGCAGCGCGGCCGACATCATCCCGCCGAAGATGGAGATCCAGGCGAGCCCGGTCTGCCCGGGGGCGACGTTCTTGTAGCCCTCCTGCGGGATGGAGTAGGGGAAGCGGGCGGAGGTCCACGCCCCGGTCGCGAGCATCGCGCCGAGCAGGGCGAAGGACAGCCCCAGCGCCTCCGGCAGCCGCCGCCAGTCGCCCAGCATGGCCGTCGTCAGAACCGTCACGAGCGTGGCGTACGGCAGGGTGATCAGCAGCAGGGCGTACGCCCGGGCGCGCAGCTCGACGTAGGCGTCCCGGGACGAGGAGATCGTCATCGCGACCATCCAGAACGCCGAGGTGTCCTGCCCGAACTGGTTGTACATCTGGATGCCGAGCATGCCGGCGGCGAAGCACGCGAAGTACACCGACCCGGTGCCCTGCCAGGCGTTGAACACCGGCACGATCAGCCCGATGGCCAGCGACGTCACCCAGGCGGTCTTGGTCTTCGGGTCGCGCCAGACGTACCGCAGGCTGCGCTCCATGACCGTGCCCGTGCGGCCCGCGGGCAGCAGCCGGGCGAGCCCGGTCGAGGCCCGCTCCTTGGCGGCCGCCTCGGCGCTCGGCAGGGTGGATCCGTCGGGCGAGGTCATCAGCCGGGTCAGATGCCGCGACCAGAGGGCCAGGAGCGCCACCAGCGCACCGGCGGTCAGCGCCAGCTGCGCGGCGGCGAGCCCGTAAGAGCCCTCGGACACCGCGTGCACGGCCCCGACCGCCGACGCCGGCGGCACCCACTGCAGGACGTGCGCCGGCGGGTCGAGTTCACCCAGTCCCGACTGTCCGAGCCGCTGGGCGCCGAAGTTGACGATCTGCGCCCCGACCGCGATGACGAGCCCGCTGAGCACCGCGAGGTCCCGCCCCTTGCGGCTGGTCAGCAGCCGTACGTTGGCGGCGGCGACGGCTCGCGCGAGGGCCACGCACACCAGCAGGGCCAGCGCGACGGCCACCCCGCCCACCACGAACGCCGCCCCGCCCCGCGCCACCGCGATCACGGAACCGACCAGCAGGCACAGCGTGAAGAGCGGCCCGATGCCCACCAGCGAGGCCGTGAGCAGGGCCCGCACCAGCGGCCGGGGCCGCAGCGGCAGCATCACCAGCCGGGTCGGGTCGAGGGTCTCGTCACCGCTGGGGAAGAACAACGGCATCACCGCCCACCCGAGCCCCAGCACCGCCACGGCGAGCACCACCACCGACTCGGCGTGCGCGTGGCCGCGCAGTGCGATCAGGCCGATCAGCTGGAGCGCGGCGAACAGCAGGGCGAAGACGGCCGAGGTGATGTAGGCGGCCTTCCGCCCGCCGGACTGCCGCAGCCCGTTGCGCAGCAGCGACAGTTTCAGCCGTACGAAGACGGGGGTGATCGCTTCGGTGCTCACCGGGCCCCGCCACCCAGCCAGTCGAGATCGGATCCGGCGTCCCGGCTCTGCGCGCCGACGAGTTCGAGGAAGGCCCGTTGCAGCGAGGGCGCGTCCCCGCGCACCTCGGCGAGGGTGCCGGTGGCGCGGATCCGCCCGGCGGCCATCACCGCGACCCAGTCGCACAGCGACTCGACGAGCTCCATGACGTGGGAAGAGAACACGACCGTGGCGCCCGAGGCGGTGTACCGCTCCAGGACACCCCGGATGGTCTGGGCGGAGACGGGGTCGACGCCCTCGAACGGCTCGTCCAGGAACAGCACTTCGGGATTGTGGAGGAGAGCGGTGGCGAGCCCGATCTTCTTGCGCATGCCGGTCGAGTAGTCGACGACCAGCTTGTGCTGGGCCCCGGCCAGGTCGAGGACGTCCAGGAGCTGGGTGGCCCGCTTGTCGACCTCGGCGCCGGGCAGTCCGCGCAACCGCCCGTTGTACGCCAGCAGTTCCCGGCCCGACAGCCGCTCGAACAGCCGCAGCCCCTCCGGCAGCACCCCGATCCGGGCCTTCACTTCGACGGGGTCCCGCCACACGTCGTGCCCGACCACCTCGACGGTCCCGTGGTCGGGTCGCAGCAGCCCGGTCACCATCGACAAGGTGGTGGTCTTCCCGGCCCCGTTCGGCCCGACGAGACCGATGAACTTGCCCGCGGGCAACTCCAGATCGACCCCGGCGACAGCGACCTGCTGCCCGAACCGCTTCCAGAGCCCCCGCACACGCACAGCACTGACTCCCACCGCGCCTCCCTCCGTCACCTTGCACCCTACGGTTTCGGTGACGCCTCAGGGGCGCGGGGAACTGCGCGATCAACCACGGACGGACCCGCAGCCGCCACGCAACGACAACGGGGCAGACGTGGGGGCGCTCAGCGATCCCGCCCGCACGCATAGGCCAACGGCGAGATCAACTCCTCCGCATCCGGCAGCCACCGATTGGCCGGGGTCGGCCGGCAGGCCCACTGCACAGCCCCCCGAGACCCGAACCGCGTGGGCGGCGCAGCCACATACGCCCCCTCACCCAGCACCGCCAGATCCAGCGACGACACCGACCACCCCAGCTTCCGCACCAGGTCGGGCACCTTCACCCCGGCCCCCGGCAGCACGAAGAACTCCATCCGCCGGTCCGGGGTGAGCGTCACCGGCCCGAGCGTCAGCTCCATCCGCTCCATCCGCGCCAACGCCAGGAACCCGGCCGTCTCCGGCACGGAGATCGCGTCGAACGTCCGCCCCGTCGGCAGCAGGATCGACGCCGTCGGCTGCCTCTGCCACATCCGCCGCGCGACCGTCGCGCTGCCCGTCGCCTGCGTCGCCCAGTCCGGACGCGCCGGGTGCGAGCCGGGCGCCGGACACGCCGCGTCACCGCAGGAACAGCGCTGGCTGCCGTCGAGGGCTTCCAGCCAGGTGCCGGGGAACACGTCCCAGTGGCGCTCCTCGGTGTAGCGAACAGCGGTCTCCAGCAGCGAATCCCCGCGCTGCTTCGGGATCTGGGCGGCTTCGGTGCCGGCGATCGTCTCTTCCACGATGAACACAACTCTGGTCGTCACCAGGGGTTACGCCCACCCGTGTGCGCGGGGGAGAGCATCGCCCCTGTTCGCGGGGCGCATGGGTGCATGTGCGGGGGCGCGCAGGAGGATCCGTCGCGGAGCTGGGTAGCCACGAGTGGGGCCGGCAACAGCCGATACCCCGGCATTCCTCACATGCCTCGCATTTTCGTCTGGTCGGCGGGGCATTGATCTTCACGGCCGGATCTCTTCGCCGGGACGTGAGGGGTACGGCCGCGGAAGACACGTCAACTCGGTGCGTGGGCAGGCACCGCAGCCTCAGGGGGTACGCCATGGCCGCAAGGCCGCTCGTCGCCCGGCAGCCGAACGAACGGCTCCAGGCGCTCATCCAGGAAGCCGGATGCTCCAACGCCGGCCTGGCCCGCCGGGTCAACATGTGCGGTGCCGAGCACGGCCTCGACCTGCGCTACGACAAGACGTCGGTGGCGCGCTGGCTGCGCGGACAGCAGCCGCGGGGCCGCGCGCCGGCGATCATCGCCGAGGCCCTGGGCCGCAAGCTCGGCCGGACGGTCACGATCGACGAGATCGGGATGGCCAACGGCAAGAACCTCGCCTCGGGCGTGGGTCTCCAGTTCTCGCCGACGGTGCTGGGCGCCATCGAGCAGGTCTGCGAGCTGTGGCGCAGCGACGTGGGGCGGCGGGACTTCCTGTCCGGCTCCTCCGTCGCCTCGTCCGCGCTGGTCGAGCCCAGCCGGGACTGGCTGATCTCCGTGCCCGACGCGCAGGTGTCGCGCACGGCGGGGCCGCGGGTCGGGCAGTCCGACGTGCAGGCCGTGCAGGCCATGACGCAGGCGCTGGTGGACCTCGATCACCAGTACGGCAGCGGGCATGTGCGGCCGGTCGTCGTGCACTACCTCAACAGCGTGGTCTCGGGACTGCTGGCGGGGTCGTATCGGGAGGCGGTCGGGCGGGACCTGTTCGCCGCCGTGGCCCGGCTGACGGAGCTCGCCGGGTACATGGCCGTCGACACCGGGCAGCCCGGTCTGGCCCAGCGCTACTACATCCAGGCGTTGCGGCTGGCGCAGGCCGCGGGGGACCGCGGCTACGGCGGGTACGTCCTCGCGGCGTCCATGAGCCATCTCGCCGCGCAGCTCGGAAACCCGCGGGAGATCGCGCAGTTGGCACGGGCGGCGCAGGAGGGGGCGCGGGGGCGCGTGTCGCCGCGGGCGGAGTCGATGTTCCTCGCGGCTGAGGCGCGCGGGCACGCCCTCATGGGCGACGTGCGCGCCGCGCATTCGTCGGCGGGGCGCGCGGTGAGCGCCCTGGAGGCCGCCGACCCGGCCGCCGGTGACGACCCGGTGTGGATCGCGCACTTCGACGAGGCCTATCTCGCCGACGAGTTGGCGCACTGCCACCGGGACCTCGGACAGGCCGACGCGGCGGCCCGGTGTGCGCAGGAGTCGCTGGCCGGGCATCCCCGGACGCGGGCGCGCCGCCGCGCCATCGGCTATGTGCTGCTCGCCACGGCGCAGGTGCAGCAGCGTGAGATCGAGGAGGCGTGCAACACCGGCATGAAGGCCGTGGAACTGCTGGAGGGGCTGCGTTCCAACCGGGGCGCCGAGTACCTGGAGGACTTCCAGCAGCGGCTGGAGCCGTACCGGGACGAGGCGGTGGTGCGGGAGTTCGGGGCGCGACTCGACTTGCAGGCGGCGGCGTGAACAGAGGGTCTGCGAATGCGTGAACGTGAAGGAAACGGCCGTTCGGCGCGAGGGAGGTGACGTGGGCGACATGCCGTGAGCCGCCGGTGTTACCGCGCTCACAGGGCGGGCGGTCGGGCCCTGTGCTGCGTGGCACGGGGCTCTGGGGACCCGGTAGCGTGACCCGACGATTCACAAGGTCCCCCATAAGTAGGAGTCCCGGTGACGCAGAGTGGACAGGGCGAGGAGCCCTCGGCGCGCCCCGCGCGCGAAGGCATCGTGCTGCCCTCCGACGGTGGCGAACCCCTGCTGCCGGGCATGTCGGGCGGACCCGCCGACGCTTCCGGCCGCCGGCCCGCCCCGCCCTCGGCGGGCGGGCCGGCGGCGGCGGCCCCCGCGGAGGGCCAGACGTGGGGCCAGCCGTGGGGCCCCGACCAGCAGCAGACCTCGCCCCCGCCGCCGGGCCAGACCTGGCAGTCCCCGTCGCAGCAGTGGAGTACGCCGGAGCAGCCCGGGTGGGACGCCCAGGCCCCGGGTGCCCTCCCCCCGGAGGGCGGTCAGGCCCCGAACCCGTACCCCGGCACACCGGCCGACCCCGGCCCGTACGGCACGCCACAGCAGTCGGCCGGCACCGACGGCTACGCCTCGTACGGAGCCCAGGGCGGCGGCGCCCCCCTGCCTCCGGAGGGCTCCGGCACGCCCGGATCCGGCCGCCCGCCGCAGTCCGCCGCCGACTACGGGCAGCCGCCCGCCGCGGGACCGTACGGCGCCCCGGGCGGGGGAGCCGCGCAGCAGCAGGGTGCCGGCGCGTACGGGGCAGGCCCGCAGCAGCCGGGCGCCGACGCCTACGGGGATGGCCTGCCGCCTGCCTCCGGTGCGTACGGGGCCCCGGCCGGGGGCGCCCCCCTGCCCGCGCCCGCTGACGAGGGCGCGACCCCGTACATACCGCCCGTCGCGGGCGACGCCGCCGCGGCCACGCAGTATCTGCCGCCCGTCGCCCCGGCCGCCGACGAGGGGGCGACCCAGTACATACCCCCGGTGACCCCGGGGGCGCTGCCGCCCGAGATGCCCGCCGGGGAGGACCCGGAGGCGACGCGTTTCCTCGGCACCGGTCCCCTGGCCGGAGCCGGCGCGGGGCCGCTGCCGCCCGCCTCGCATCCGGACGCCGAGGCGACGCAGTACATCCCACCGGTGCCCGGCGGTGGCGACAAGCAGCCGCCCGCCGGGTTCGAGAACCTCTTCCGCGACGACCGGGGCGCCGAGGGCCCCGCCGGGGCCACCCAGCAGATGCCCCGCATCGAGCAGCCGCAGCAGCAGTCCCAGCCGCAGGCTCCGTACGGCGCTCCGCAGCCGTCCCACGCCCCGCCGGCCGGAGGCCGCTCGCGCGGGGGCCGCACCGGATCGCGCGTGCCCGTCATCGCCGCCGTCGGCATCGGCATCGCCGTCCTCGGTGTCGGCGCGGGCGCGCTGCTCGCCGGTGGCGGGGGCGGCGGTGACGACGAGGGCGGCGACAACAAGACCGTGGCCGCCTCCGCACCCGCGACGGACGACTCCGCGTCGCCGTCGGCCGACCCGGCCCGGGCCCAGGCGGTCGAACTGGACAAGCTGCTCGCCGACAGCGGCAACAGCCGCAGCACGGTGATCAACGCGGTTGCCGACGTCAAGCGCTGCGACGACCTCCCCCAGGCCGCCAAGGACCTGCGCGACGCGGCCAAGCAGCGCAACTCGCTGGTCACCCGGCTCTCCGGCATCGAGGTCGACAAGCTCCCCGACCATGCCGCGCTGACCACCGCCCTCACCAAGGCCTGGCAGGCCTCCGCCTCGGCCGACAACCACTACGCGGCCTGGGCCGACCAGACGGCCGGCAAGAAGGGCTGCAAGAAGGGCCAGGCCCGCGCCACGGGCCAGACCCAGGCCGGCAACCGGGCCAGCGGCATCGCCAGCACGGAGAAGACCAAGGCGGCCGGACTGTGGAACGGCATCGCCAGGAAGTACGGCCTGACCGAGCGCCAGCCGACCCAGCTGTGACGGGGAGGACCCGCCCGGCGTGAACTCACCGGGCGGGGACGCTCAGGAGTTCACGTCGGCGTTCTCCAGCGTCCTGGTCGTGTCGATGAAGCCCTTGCGGGCCGCGACGAGCCGCCCGTCCCGCACCACCTGAAGGGTCACGTTCGCGTTGACCAGGCGGGGGAAGCCCACCCCGGCGAGCTTGTCCTGGAAGCGCCACCGCAGCGTCGGGGTGAGCCCGCCCGTCTCGACTTCCAGGCCGTCGTCCAGGGCCTCCGCCACCGTGTCGGCACTCACCTCGCCGTCGCCGAGCGACTCGACGATCTGCCGGAACACCGTGTAGGCGATCCACGTGGTCTGCACTCCGGCGTCCGCGGGGTCGATGCGGTTGTCACCGAAGGCCTCCTCGCGGATCACCCGCTTCATCCCGTCCCAGCGCGGATCGGTCGCCACCGGGTACCAGCCGGTGATGTACGAGCCCTCGTAGGGCCCCGACGCCCCGCCGGTCGCGTCGATCACCGTCTGGTCGACGCTGCCCAGCACGGTGGCCGTCCGCACCTCGGGGTAGTCCTCGCGGGCCCGCCGGAAGGAGTCCATGAAGGTGCCGTTGCGGTCCCCCAGCGCGGGCACCACGCACCCGTCGTCCGTCCCGCCGGCGGTGGTCGTGCGCAGGGCCCGGCCGGCCTGTCCGTCGTACTCGGTGGCGTCCTCCGCCGCCCGCTGGTCGGTCGAGGCGCGGTGCCCGCCCGCCTTCAGACCGGAGTCGAGCAGCGGGGGCAGCTGGTCGCCCGCGATGGTGTCGGGCCGGATCAGCGCGACGGGCCCGCAGTCGGCGAGGGCACTGCCCAGACCGGCGAGCAGCGCGGGCTGTCCGCCGTTGACGGGGTAGGACAGGGGGCTGGTGAACTCGGCGTTGGTGATGCCGTAGCCGCCTATGTAGGGGATGCCCGCGCCCTCCAGCGAGGGGAAGAAGGAGTCCGCGTACTGGCTGTAGGATCCGACGACCGCGACCACGTTCTCCTTGGCCGCACGCCGGGCGCACTTCGCGGCGGCCACGCTGTCGTTGTGGTCGTTGCAGGTCAGCACGTCGAGCTTGCGGCCGTTGATCCCGCCGTTGGCGTTGATCCAGCGGGCGTAGGCGCGGGCGAAGGCGGGCATGCCGGGCTTGTTGGTGGCCTTGGTGTCCTGCGGGGCCCAGGTCATGACGGTGATGGTGTCGTCGTCCCCGACTCCCCCCGTGGTGCCGGGGACGACCCCGCATCCGGCGAGGAGCGACGCACACGCGACCGCCGCGCCCGCGCAGAGGACGGCGCCTCTGGCGTGGCGGGTGAGGAGGCCGGGGAGGAATGTGCTGCGGGTGCGTCGCCTGCCGGTCATGCATCCGCACGATTCCGTCACACGGCTAACCCGTGCGTGATGTCCGGTCAACAATGGGTGACGCGCAGGTGAATTGCGGGGGCCTGTGGGAGCCATATGGAGGGGAACGTACGATCGATGACCGTGCAAGCTTCGGAGAACTCTTCCCGTCGTGGCCGTCGCTCCTCCACCATGGGCGGCATGCCTGTCAACGACATGCCGTGGTGGCGCTGGCGCAGCAACGTGCGCTCGGCGCTGCACATGCTCTCCGATCCCGGGTTCCAGCGGGACGTCTGGCTGGCCGGCGTGGACGGCTACGGCGACGTGACCGACGCGGTGTACCGGCTGGTCGAGGACACCTGGCTGGACCACTGGTCCGCCGAGAAGTACGTCGGCACGATCTTCCGTGACTCGCAGGAGGCGGCCCTCGTCGACACCGCGGTGCTGCGGGTGCTGCGGATCATGCACCAGGTCGGTCCCGACGCACCGGTCGCCGCGTACCTGGAGCACGAGGCGTGGCCGGAGGCGGTCCAGGCGGCCCGGGACGCGCACGTGCGGCTCGCCGCGAGCGACGGCGAGGAGCCGGACGCGGCGCCGCGCAGCCTGGAAGTACTGCGGATCATGACCAGGTCCGCCTAGCGGGACGATTGCCGGTGGTGTCGTTCCTTGTGGGAACCTGTCCTGCATGAACGAGCAGTCCACCAGCGCCGCGGTCCCGGCCGACCAGTACGTCCTCACCCTTTCCTGCCCTGACCGCAAGGGCATCGTGCACGCCGTGTCGAGCTACCTGTTCATGACCGGTTGCAACATCGAGGACAGCCAGCAGTTCGGCGACCACGACACGGGACTGTTCTTCATGCGGGTGCACTTCTCGGCGGACGCCCCCGTGACCGTGGAGAAGCTGCGGGCGAGCTTCGCGGCGATCGGTGACTCCTTCCAGATGGACTGGCAGATCAACCGGGGCGACCAGAAGATGCGCATCCTGCTGATGGTCAGCAAGTTCGGGCACTGCCTGAACGACCTGCTGTTCCGCGCGCGGACCGGGGCGCTGCCGGTGGAGATCGCCGGAGTGGTGTCGAACCATACGGACTTCGCCGAGCTGGTGGGCTCGTACAACCTCCCCTTCCACCACATTCCGGTGACGAAGGACACGAAGGCCGAGGCGGAGGGGCGGCTGCTCGACATCGTGCGTGAGGAGGGTGTCGAGCTGGTCGTGCTCGCGCGGTACATGCAGGTGCTGTCGGACGACCTGTGCAAGGCGCTGTCCGGGCGGATCATCAACATCCACCACTCGTTCCTGCCGAGCTTCAAGGGGGCGAAGCCGTATCACCAGGCGCATGCGCGGGGTGTGAAGCTGATCGGTGCGACGGCGCACTATGTGACGGCCGATCTCGACGAGGGGCCGATCATCGAGCAGGAGGTCGAGCGGGTCGGGCATGACGTGACGCCTGAGGGGCTTGTCGCGATCGGGCGTGATGTGGAGTGCCAGGCGCTGGCCCGGGCTGTGAAGTGGCATGCCGAGCGGAGGATTCTGCTCAATGGGCGGCGGACGGTGATCTTCGCCTAGCGGGCGGGTTTGTTCCGTTTCGTGGCGCGTGCGGGCTGTTTGTGGCTTGTCGCGCGGTTCCCCGCGCCCCTTCGGGCGCGTCCCTGAGGGCGGGGCTACATCCGGCTGAGTGAAGCGGCTGCGAACAGGACGTCTCTGATCGCCTCTTTGTCACCCACCTGGCCGGCCGCCGCCTCCTGGGGAGGGACGTGGCCGGCGGCCAGGCGGCAGAACTCGACGCCGTCCAGGGCCACGTGGGCCACCTCGTGCTCGGCGGAGCCCTTCGCCCCGGGGGAGTCCAGCGGGATCAGCCACTCGCCGCCGCCCGAGCCCTCGATCTCCAGCCGGAGACTGCGGCCCGGTTCGCCCGCGGCGACCAGGTGGCGGTGGTGGGCCGGGGCGGCCAGACCGGCCCGGCGGCGCTGGGCCAGAGCCGTCGGCAGCATGCGGGCCGCCAGGTCGATCATGCGGTGCAGATGGCGCGGCGACGGCGGGTCGTAGGGGTAGTCGACGGCGTCGGCGATGTCCTCCGCGTGCACCCAGCACTCGAAGGCGCGGTCCAGCATCGCGTCGGGCAGCGGCAGTTCGAAGTCGCCGTACGACACCGGCGTCCGCTCGGCGCCGCCGCCCGTGAAGGACACCGTGCGCACGAGGCTGTGGCTCTGCTCCCGCCAGGGCGCGCGCACGGACCGGGTGGGCGGGAAGTGGGAGGCGCGCCAGAACGCCTCGGTGCGGGCCGCCGGTGTCGGACGCCGGGCCGGGGCGTCGCCCAACGGGTCGTCCAGACCGAGCGCGACCCCCACCAGGCCGTCGACGCAGAGCAGGTGCGCGATGACCCCGGCGACGGTGGTGCGGCGGCTCGTCGACTCGTCGGAGCGGAACCAGCGCAGCCGTACCGGCGCATGCCACTCGGCGTCGCCGAAGTCCTGCAGCAGCGCGTCCAGTCGCGCGGTCTCGGCGTCGTACGCGGCGGCCCACTCCGGCACGGGGACGCGTGGCGGGCGCCGCTCCAGGCAGGTGTCCAGGACGCGGGTGCGCAGCCCCGGGTCCAGGTCGAGGCTCTCGGGGCGTTGCAGCAGTCCGACCGCCTCGCGCAGCCGCCGGGCCTCGTCGGCGCAGGAGCCGCACGCGCCGAGGTGCTCCTCGACGGCCGCGGCCTCCTCGGCCGAGCACGCGGCCAGCGCCCAGGCGCCGAGCAGGGCCTTCAGCACGGGGTGTGCGAAGACGGGCGGGGCGGGCGGCGGTGGCGGGTCACCGAGGTCCCCCGTCGCGGGCAGCGGCAGCCCGCTGTCCTCCACGGAGACCCGGGGCGTCGGTATCCGCGCCGAACGCCCACGCTCCGCCCCCTCCCCGGACGCGGCCCGCCCCAGCCCGCCGGTGCTTTCCGGTGTGTCCGGTCCGCCGGTGCTTTCCGGGCTGCCGGGCGTTCCGGGCTCGTCCGGTCCGCGGGTGCTTTCCGGGCTGCTGGGCGTTCCCGGCCCGCCGGTGCCTTCCGGGGCCTCCGGCCTGCCGGGGCCTCCCAGCCCGTCCGACCTGCCCGATCCTCCCGGGCTGCCGGGGTTTTCCGGTGTGTCCGGTCCGCCGGAGTCTTGCGGGCTCCCGGAGCCGCCCGGGCCGCCCGGGGCGGGGGCGTTCTCGGCATCTCCGTCCGGGGTGCCGTTCTCGTCCCGTGTGCCGCTCTCGTGCTGGAGGGCGCCCACATCCCTGATGCCGTCCCCGTCCCGGGGGTCGGCCTGCTCGTCGTGGTCGTTCTCCCCCTCGTCGCCGTCGTACGCCTCGAAGCGGTCCGGTCCGTTCACACCGCACCCCCGTATCCGGGCGGGGCGCCCGGAGGTTCGGTGTCGTGGGCGGTGGAGAGCAGTTGCAGGCCGAGCCGCAGGCGGCGGCGGGCCTCGTCCTCGGTGATGTCGAGGTCCGTGGCCGTCTGGCGGTAGTCGCGGCGCTGGAAGTAGGCCCGCTCCAGGGCCGAGCGCAGCGGGACCGGCATGGACTGGACGATGTAGTCGGCGCGGGCGGCGACCGAGGCGCGGCGCACCCTGTGCTCCAGTTCCTCCGCCGTGCCGCCGCCGTCCCGGGCGAGGGCGGCGGTCTCGGTGGCGCGCAGCCGTTGTACCGCGAGCCGGTGCGTCAGGGTCGCGACCCAGGTGCGCAGCGGCCCCTGCCTGGGGTCGTAGGAGTCGGGATGCTCCCAGACATGGGCGAAGACCTCGCGGGTGACGCCGTCGGCGGCCCGCTCGTCGCCGAGCACGCGGTGGGCGAGGCCGTGCACGAGGGAGGCGAACCGGTCGTAGAACTCACCGAGGGCGGCCGCTTCGCCGCGGGCGAGCCGCTGCTGCATGGTGCGGTCCCAGCGAGGCGGTACGTCCTTTTTCGCCATGCGGCCCCCTCACCCCCTGCTCGTGTTCCGCGCCCGTGCTGTGTCCAGCCTCAGTCCGGCGTCTCCTCGAATGTAGTCGGCACGTCCGCTCACGCACGCCCCTTTGTGGCAATGTGCGCCCCCTGACCGGCCGCAGGTGGTAGAGGACGGCCGGCGCTCGCACCGCATGCCTTTGGGCTCGCGCCTACCCCACCGACCGTCGATCAGGCCTGACTGAAGAGGATCGAACAGGATCGAAGCCGACTAAAACAAGCCTCTTCCGCGGGGGATCCGTTTTCCGGGGTGCGTTTCAGGGAACCGCCGCTGGGCAGCCGCGCTGCAAGGAAGCGTAGGGTCTGCTTCCGGTTTGGCGATCGAAGGGCGTGGTGGTGACCTTCAAAGTGACCGGCGGCGAGCAGGGCGAATGGGCCGTGCTCCAGGTGTCGGGCGAGCTGGATCTGGTGACGTCACCGATGCTGCGTCAGCGCGTGCACGACGTGGTGGCCGAGGGTTATCACTGTCTCGTCCTGGATCTGTCCGAGGTGTTCTTCTGCGACTCCAGCGGCGTCGGCGTGCTCATCGCGGCCCGCCGGCTGATCCGCTCGTGCCAGGGCCGGCTGCGCCTCGTGCTGCCCGCCCGCGGCGCGGCCGACGGCTCCCACGTCAACCGGGTCCTCGGCGCGCTGGGCGTCCGCAGGCTGTTCGACGTGTACGGCGACGTGGAGGCGGCCCTCGGTGACGAGGGCGAACCCCTGTCCGCGTGACGGCCCGGTGACGCACCGTACGGCGAATGTCGCCGTTCCGACACGCCGTTGTCCCGGAATTCCCCCGGTCTTGGCACAAGTGACGTTTTCCCGCGTCCGAACGGCACCCTCCGTCGTACGCTCCGACCGAGACGCACCCCACCCGACGTAAGGCGGCCCGAGAGAGACATGGTCAGCAGCGAGTACGAGAGCAGGATCGCCGCCCGGTTCGCCACCTTCGACCAGGACGGCAACGGCTACATCGACCGCGAGGACTTCTACGGCGCGGCCAAGGCGCTGCTCACGGAGTTCGCCGTGGCGGCCCGGTCCGACAAGGGCCAGGCCCTGTACGGCGGTGCCGAGGCGTTCTGGCAGGGCATGGCCGGGATAGCGGACCGCGACGGCGACCAGCGCATCACGCGCGAGGAGTTCGTCAACGGCGCGGTCAAGCGCCTGCGCGACAACCCCGACCGGTTCGCCGAGATCGCCCGCCCCTTCCTGCACGCGGCCCTCGACGTCGCGGACACCGACGGCGACGGCGCGGCGACGGTCGACGAGGCCGGACGCGTCCTGAAGTGCCTGGGCGTTCCCGAGGACGTCGCCGGACCGGCCGCCGCCACGCTCGACACGGACCATGACGGCAAGGTCGGCGAGGCCGAGGTCGTCCCGGCCTTCGCCCGCTACTTCACCGTGCCCGAATAGCCCGGGCGGGGGCGTGTCCGCAGCGGGTCACGTGCCCGCGTAGCGCTCGCGCAGCTTGTACTTCAGCACCTTCCGCAGGGTCTCGCCCCGCGGAAGGGCGTCCACCACCTCCAGCCGCTCCGGCAGCTTGTGCACCGACAGTCCCTCGGCGCGCAGGAAGGCGGTGACGTCGGCGAGCGTCAAGGTCGCTGCCCCCGGCGGCTGTTCCACCACCGCGCACACCAGCTCGCCGCGCGCCGCGTCGGGCAGGCCGATCACCGCCACGTCCCCGACCGCCGGATGCCGGTGCAGCAGGTCCTCGACCTCCTGGGCCGAGATGTTCTCGCCCTTGCGGATGATCACGTCCTTCAGCCGGCCGGTGAGCACCAGGTGTCCGGTGTCCGTGAGCCGGCCGAGGTCACCGGTGCGCAGGAACCCCTCGGCGTCGAAGGCCTCCGCCGTCTGCCGCGGATCCAGGTAGCCACGGCACACGGCCTCCCCGCGCAGCCGCACCTCCCCGTCCACGATCCGGATCTCCATCCCCTCCGGCGGCCGTCCCTCGGTGGTCGCCAGCAGCTCGGGGTCGTCGTCGGGCGCGCCCATGGTGATCATCGGCACCTCGGTCATGCCGTAGCCGTGGGTGAGCCGCACGCCCATCTCCCGCACCACCGCGTGGTACAGCTCCGGCGGCTTGGGCGCCCCGCCGCCCGCCAGCAGCCGCAGTGAGGGCACCACCGGCTCGCCCGGCCGCTTCCGCTGCTCCGTCAGGAACATCGAGTAGAACGCCGTCGAGCCACCCGCCATCGTCACCCCGTGCGCGCGGTACGCCGCCAGCGCGTCCGGCAGCGCGAACTGCTCGAACAACACCGCCGGGAAGCCGTACAGCAGCAGCATCACCGTGTAGTCGGGGCCGCCGATGTGGGCGTACGGGAAGGCGATCGAGCCCACGTCGTCCGCCGAGGGGCGCAGTGCGTGCGCGAGGCAGGAGCCGCCCGCGAGCAGCGAACGGTCCGTGTGCAGCACGCCCTTGGGGTCGGAGGCCGTGCCGGACGTCCAGTAGATCCAGCGGACGGCGGTGCCGTCGGCCGGCGGGGGAGGCAGGAGGGACGGATCGCCGTCGGGCAGGTCGTCGTAGGCCTCGAAGACGCCCTTCGCGCCCAGCCGCCGGGCCATCTCCGCGTGGTCGAAGCCGCGCCAGGTGCCGGGCACCGCGAAGAACTCGGCCCTCGACTCGCGCAGCGCGAAGCCGACCTCGCGGTCCCGGTAGAAGGGGATCACCGGGGTCTGCACGGCGCCGAGCCGGGCCAGGGCGAAGGACAGCACGGCCGTCTCGACACGGGTGGGCAGCTGCCAGGCGACCACCGTGCCGGGGCGTACGCCCATGCCGTACAGCCCGGCCGCGACCCGCTCGGCCCGGGCGTGCAGAGCGCCGAAGGTCAGCGTCCGGTCGTCCTGGAGGAAGAGCGGGCGGTCGGGCGTGAGGGCCGCGCGGCGGGTGACCAGCTCCCACAGCGTGCGGGACGCGCTCAGGGCGTGCGGGGTGTCGTTCACGGCTGCCCCCTGCTGCTCGGCAAGCTCCTTGGCTGACGGGTCGTCAGGTGCGATGCTATCTGACGAGTCATCAGATAAGTACCGTCCGGCGGAGGGGACCCATGGCGACCGAACTGCCCCGCATCATCAGCGTCGACGACCACGTGATCGAACCCGCCCACCTCTTCGACACCTGGCTGCCGGCCAAGTACCGCGAGCGTGGCCCCAAGGCGGTGACCGCCGGCATCGGTGACCTCGCCTACATCGGCGGCACCTACCGCATCACCATGGACCCGGACGGGCCGCCCACCGACTGGTGGGTCTACGAGGACCTGAAGTTCCCGTACAAGCGCAACATCGCCGCCGTCGGCTTCGACCGCGACGCGATGACCCTGGAGGGCATCACCCGCGAGGAGATGCGGCCCGGCTGCTGGGACCCGAAGGAACGCCTGAAGGACATGGACCTCAACCATGTCGAGGCGAGCCTGTGCTTCCCGAGCTTCCCGCGCTTCTGCGGCCAGACCTTCGCCGAGGCGCACGACAAGGAGGTCGCCCTCGCCTGCGTGCGCGCCTACAACGACTGGATGGTCGAGGAGTGGTGCGGCGACAGCGGCGGGCGGCTCGTCCCGCTGTGCCTGATCCCGCTGTGGGACGTCGGCCTGGCGGTCGAGGAGATCCACCGCAACGCCGCCCGCGGGGTGCGCGCGGTGACCTTCTCCGAGATCCCCACCCACCTAGGGTTGCCGTCCATCCACTCCGGCTACTGGGACCCGTTCTTCGCGGCCTGCCAGGAGACCGGGACGGTCGTCAACATGCACATCGGCAGCAGCTCCCAGATGCCCGCCGCCTCCCCGGACGCCCCGCCCGCCGTCCAGGCCTCACTCAGCTTCAACAACGCGATGGCCTCGATGATGGACTTCCTCTTCAGCGGCGTCCTGGTGCGCTTCCCCCGCCTCAAACTGGCCTACTCCGAAGGCCAGATGGGCTGGATCCCCTACGCCCTGGAGCGCGCCGACGACGTCTGGGAGGAGCACCGCGCCTGGGGCGGGGTGCGGGACACCGTCCCCGAGCCGCCGTCCACGTACTACTACAGGCAGATCTTCTGCTGCTTCTTCCGCGACCGGCACGGGGTGGCGTCCCTGGACGTGGTGGGCCGTGACAACGCCACCTTCGAGACCGACTACCCGCACGTCGACTCGACCTTCCCGCACACCAAGGAGGTCGCCCTGGAGCACGTCGAGGGCCTCGACGACGAGACGGTGTACAAGCTGATGCGGGGCAACGCCATCCGGATGCTCGACCTGGACCTCGACCGCTGATGGACCTGTCGGACACGCCCGAGGAGGCCGCCTTCCGGGCCCGGCTGCGGGAGTGGCTCGCGGCGGTGCTGCCCGGCCTCCCGCCCAAGCCGTCCCCCGACGACTGGCCGGGGCGGCGCGCCTACGACCTCGGCTGGCAGCGCCGGCTCCACGACGCCGGGTACGCCGACGTCCACTGGGACGCCTCCCCGACGACCCGTCTGATCTTCCTGGAGGAGACCGAGAAGGCGGGCGCGCCCTACGTCGGTGCCAACTTCGTGGGCCTGCTGCACGCGGGTCCGACCATCGCCGCCGAGGGCACCGCGGAGCAGCGGGAGCGCTGGCTGCCGCCGATCCTGCGCGGGGAGGAGGTCTGGTGCCAGGGCTTCAGCGAACCGGGCGCCGGTTCCGACCTCGCGGCCCTGCGCACCCGCGCGCGGCGCGACGGCGACGCCTACGTGGTGACCGGCTCCAAGATCTGGACCTCCCACGCGGAAGTCGCCGACTGGTGCGAGCTGTTGGTCCGCACCGACCCCGAGGCGCCGAAGCACCGGGGCATCACCTGGCTGGCGATGCCCATGGACGCACCCGGCATCACCGTCCGGCCGCTGCGGACCCTTGCGGGGTCGGCCGAGTTCGCCGAGGTGTTCCTGGACGAGGTGCGGGTGCCGGTGGCGAACCGGGTCGGGGACGAGGACGACGGCTGGCGCGTGACCATGGTGACGCTGTCCTTCGAACGCGGCACGGCGTTCGCGGGCGAGGTCGTGGCCTGCCGGCGCGTGCTGGGCGAACTGGCCGTCGAGGCCCGCAAGAACGGCCGGTGGGACGACCCGGCACTGCGGCGCCGGCTGGGCCGGCTGCACGCCGAGTTCCGGGCGCTGTGGCGGCTCACGCAGTGGAACGTCAGTGCGGCGGAGGCGACGGGCGGGGTGCCGGGCGCCTCCGGCTCCGTCTTCAAGCTCCGCTACTCGCACGCCCGCCAGGAGCTCTACGACACCGCCGCCGCGGTACTGGGGCCCGACTGCCTGGACCTCGAACGCCCGTGGACCCTCGACCGGCTGTCCGCCCTGTCCTACACCATCGCGGCCGGCACCTCGCAGATCCAGCACGACATCATCGCCGAGCGCATCCTCGGCCTGCCCAGGGGACGGTGAGCTGCGGTGCGCTTCCGGCTGACGGACGACCAGCGGGCGCTACGGGAGGGCGTACGCGAGGTGCTCGCGCGGCGGTTCGACGGGGAGGCGCTGCGGGCGGCGGTGGACCGTGCGGACGGGGCGGGCGCCGGCTCCGGAAGCGAGGGGAGGGGGGCTGTCCCCGGCGCCGGTGACGGGGCGGACGGTTCCGGTCCGGGCGGTGGCGCCCAGCACGCTGCCGGCGGCGGCAGCGTGCTGGGCGACGGCGCGGGCCGGTTCGGTTCGGGCGGTGGGTGGCCTGCCGAGGGGCCCGGTGGTGCGGGCGGTGTGCGGGCGGCGCGGGTCGACCGGGGGTTGTGGCGGGATCTCGGGGAGCTCGGGTTCTTCGCCCTGCGGCTGCCGGAGTCGGAGGGTGGGGTCGGACTCGGGCTGCCGGAGGCCGTGTTGGTGTTCGAGGAGGCGGGGCGGATGCTGCTGCCCGGCCCGCTCGTCGCCACCCATCTCGCGGCCGGTGCCGTACCGGGCGCGGCCACCGGGGAGACGGTCGTGGCGGCCGTGGACGGCGGGCTCGTGGAATGGCTGGCGGAGGCGGACGTAGTCCGCGGCGACGCCACCGGGGCCGTCGCCCTGCGCTCGATCGACCCGCTGACGCCCCTGCACCGCGTGCCCGCCCGCCGAGCCGCGGCCGACCCCGTCGCGATCCTGCTCACCGCGGCGGAACAACTCGGCACGGCCACCCGCGTCTGCGAACTCGCGGCGCAACACGCCCGGGCGCGCGAACAGTTCGGCCGGCCCGTCGGGGCCTTCCAGGCGGTGGCGCACCTGTGCGCGGGGATCCTGGTCCGGGTCGAGACGGCCCGCGCCGCGGTCCACGCCGCCGCCGTCACCGGCGACCCGGCCGACATCGCGGCGGCCCGGCTCCTCGCCGACGAGGCCGCCGTGCGCGGCGCCCGCGACTGCCTCCAGGTGCACGGCGGCATGGGCTTCACCTGGGAGTCCGAGGTCCATCTGCATCTGAAACGCGCATGGGTTCGAACCCAGCGTGCGGGCGGTGTCACGGAGAGTGAGGAGCTGCTCGCGGCGGCGCTGGCGTCCGAAACGGTCTGACGGGCCGTCTGGCTGCGGTATCGCCGTACGCCCTCCCGGAGATGTCACGGATCGTGGCATACCGGAATCACGGAGCGTTGATATCGGCTTGTGTCCTCAGTGTGACTCGTTACGGCCTGGAGTCGATTGCCGACTCCGGTACCTTGTGTCAGATGCGAGTGGCTCCGAGCGCAGTGCGACCCCATGGCGCCGCCTGTTCGACTGCCCGCGGCGAGCGTCGCACAGTATGCCGCAGGGGTACTCCTTCGCGCTGGAATATGCCCGAAGCGCTTGTTGGCGTGACTGTACGTCAACCATGCTGTCCCACAAGGGATTCACGTTCTGTGATCCTCGTCCCGGCCGTTGTTCTGGCCATGCAGAAAATGGCTACGATCGTGGCCCTCGTGAGGCGCGAGCCTAAGTGTCCGCCGGTTCGGATGGTGTGAGCGGTGCAGGTGCTTCAAGTGCAGCTGGAGATCCGGCCCGACCCCGCAGAAGTGGGGCGAGCCCGGCGGTGGGCCCGCTCCCGCCTGGCCGGGTCCGGCATACAGGCCGATGAGCCCGTCGCCGAGACGTTGATCCTGCTCGTCTCCGAACTCGTCACCAATGCCGTGGTGCACACCGGGTGCCCGGCGGTGCTGCGGCTCTCCCTGCCGGGTGCGGCGTCCGGGGAGGCCATCGTCCGCCTCGAGGTCGCCGACCGCAGTGTCCGCGCCCCCGTGCCCCGATGCGCGGACGACGACGCGACCGGCGGCCGCGGTCTCGCCCTCGTCGACGGTCTCGCCGACCGTTGGGGCTGGAGCGCCGAGGGTACCGGCAAGCGCATCTGGTGCGAGCTGGACTGCGGTGCCGAACCGCGCGGCACCGCCGTGTGCGGGAGCCGTGTCGTGTCGTACGGCGGGGCCGCGGCGCCTCGCGAGGGGATCACCTACGAGGCGGTGTAGGGCCCGGTCGTCCGGCTGGTGACCGAGGTGTACGGGGGCACGGCGACTGAACGCTCCAGTCCTGCCGCGATGCGGTGCGCCTGGGTGTGCTTCCGTGCGCGCCTGGATCAAAAAGGGCATAAGTGGCAAACCCTCGAACGGGCGTTGACGCGTCGTAATGATTTGATCACGCTTGTGGGAACGATTCGCCGTGAGGGGACGGCGAGGGCTTCAGCGACGGGAGTCCTCGGCGAGTGTGGGTCGTGATCCGGTGTCCGTCGCCTCAGGGCCGGGGGGACCCGGGACGGGACGCTGGATCGGGGTGGCGGCGCGGGCTGCCGGGCTCGGGGTGTGCAGTGCCGCGCCGTCGGCCGTCCTTCCGCAGGGGGTGGTGAAGGGCGCCAGAACCGTCCCGGGCCGCAGGCATCCGGCCCGGGACGGTGCGGCCGCCGCCGGTCAGATGACCGGGGCCGCGATCCGGGAGTAGGTGACGGCGTTGCTCGTGCCGGCGGGAGTGGTGACGCGACGGGGCCGGTCCGGCCGGTCCCTGGTGAGAGTGACGGTGGTGCCGCCGGAGGCCGGCCCCTGTACGGGGGTGACGGAAGAAACCACAGGAGCGGCCAAAGCTGCACTCCCTCGCATGGGACACGGCCTGCAAACGAAGGGGACCCGTCCGGGCGGAGGGGGGCCACCGCCCGGACGGGCGTCATCACCTCCGCTGCGCGGAGGCCGCCAGAGGGCCGCCGGTGGACCCCTGGTGGGGAGAAATGTGCATGCGCCTCCTACTGGTCGATGCAGACGTGCGAGGAACCGGCGCAAGGCGTCCGGCGACGTCGGAGGTGTCATCGCTGCCGGGCCCCTGAGCGGGCGAAGAGACAGGTCCGGTACGTCCCCTGGGCAAGGAGAAAACCGGCATGAGCTGCCTCTGGCGTTCCCCCGGCTCGGGGATGGGCAGCCCGCCGGTTCGTACTCTCAGTGACCCACAAGGCCAACCGAGTGACAAGGGGGTGTCATCGCACGTCACCCGGACGGAGTAATGGGTGACGGGGCGCGTGGCCGGCTCCGGCACGGCGTCGGCCGGTGTCGTGGACGACACCGGCCGACTGGATCCAAGTCCCCACCAGGGGTGCCCATCGCGGTCTGCCAACATTCACTCCCGGCTTCTCCGGAGAAGCCGCAGGTGGTGCGGCTGCCGCAACCCCCGGTGCGGATGGGCAGCCCACCGGTTGGATCTCCTTCAGTAATCCACCTCCGCCACGGGACCGGCAAGACGCTCTGTGCCATGTCACGCGAATGGCCCATCGGAATATGCGACCGGCCCCGGCGCGGAACTCACTCATCCGGCTTGCCCTGAGTGCGCCCGGTCAACGGCCACGGTCAAGTGGGACTGCCGAGAGGCAGTCCGGCGCACCGACCAAGGGAGATCCCGTGCTGACCGTGAGAAGAGGGCGCTGCCTGGTGCTGGCCGCGCTGCTGGGTACGGCGGTGGCGGGTACAGTGCCGCCCGCCGCCCACAGCCTCGGCCCACGCCGGGCGGCGGCGGTGCCGTGCGGGAACGTCACCGCGCTGATCCAGGAGATCAACCAGGCCAACAGCCGTGGTTCCGGCTCCATTTCGCTCACGCCGGGCTGTGACTACCGGCTCACCGCCCCGGCCCGGTCCCCGGGTCCCAACGGCCCCAACGGGCTGCCCGTGATCACCGGGAACCTGGTCATCAGCGGCGCGTCCGCCAGCATCACCCGCGTCGCCGGCGCACCGTTCCGCATCGCCGAGGTCGCCGCCGGCGGCTCACTCACGCTCAACGGGATCACACTGGCGAACGGCAGCGCCACGGCGCCCCCGGAGGGGTCCGGGGGCGTCGTCCTCACGCAAGGGATCCTGTCGCTGGCCAACTCCCGCGTCACCGGTGGCGAGGCCGCGCGACTCGGCGGCGGGGTCGCCGTCGCCTCCGGCGGGACCGCCCGCCTGTCCAACAGCTTCGTGTCGGGCAACACCGCCTCGGACGGCGGTGGCATCCATGTCGGCACCACCGGCCGGCTGATCATGGGCGGCGGATCCGTCACGGAGAACACCGCCACCTACACCGGTGGGGGACTGGCCACCTACGGAAGCACGTCGCTCAGCAGCGTGACGGTGAGCCGCAACGACGCCGAGACCTTCGAAGGCGGAGGCCTCTTCGCCGGTGCCGGTGACCTGACCGTCAACTCGTCGACGATCGCGACGAACTCGGCCGCCTCGAACGGTGGCGGCATCGCCAACCTCGGCGCCTCGGTGCGGCTGGTCGCCACCCGTGTGACACAGAACGAGGCCGAGCTCGGCGGCGGCGGGCTGTACCACCTCGCCGGCACCTCCACACTGGTCCTCGCCACCGTCACCGGGAACACCGCGGGCGAGCAGGGCGGCGGTGTCCTCCGGGACGGCGGTGCGGTCGTGCCGGCGGGTTCCGTCATCACCGGCAACACACCCGACCAGTGCGCCCCGCCCGGGGCGGTCCTCGGCTGCTCCTCGTGAACGCTCCCCCTGGGGGCAGCCGAGCTCTTCGAGGTGCTGGATTGTTCTGCCCCCGGTTAGAGGACGGCCACGGGCGCCACCGGGGCACCTGTGGCACCCGTGAACGGCTCGGGTGTCGCAGTCAGCAGAAACGTGTAGCGGCCCGTTTCTCCACAGGCTGTGGACAATGCTTCGAGATTCCAGTTCTGCCCTTGCGGCATTCCCATCTCCACGAGATGCAGGGCGTGCACCGGCAGCCACAGTCCGTCCACCTCGGGCGGGAACACCTCGAAGGTCAAGGTGTCGTTGGCGACGGCCGCGACATCGCGCGCGTGGAACCACTCCGGCGTACGGATCGACAGCCCCGGCGACGGATACGCGTAGCCGTGCCGGTCCCCGGCCAGGAGGCTCCGGATCTGCCCGGTCCGCACGAGCACGACGTCACCGGCCCGCACCCGGGTGCCGGCCAGCTCTTCGGCGGCGTCCAGGTCCTCGGGTGTGACGGCGTACCCGCCGTCGAGCCGCTCGGATCCCCGGGCCCGGGCGACGTCCAGCAGCACTCCGCGTGAGACCACGTGCCGGACCGTACCGATGCCGCTGAAGCCGGCGCCGCCGTGCGGGGTGACGGTGTGGGCCGGGCGGCCGTTGTAGATCCGGCCCGAGTGCGAGACGTGCGGCAGCGCGTCCCAGTGTGTGGCGGCCTGGAGCCCCATGGTGACGACGTCGTCGCTGCACGCGACCGTGCCCGGGCCGAAGATCTCCTGGTTGATCTGCACCATGGCGTGCAGGGGGTTGACGCGGCCGGGGATCACGCCGGTCTGCACGCCGTCCTGCTGGAGGGGCAGCGCCAGCGGGACGCGGAGGCCGGTGCGGACGGTCGCCGCCGCCTCCCGGATCACCTGGTCGGTGATCAGGTTCAGCGTGCCGATCTCGTCGTCGGCCCCCCAACGCCCCCAGTTGTTCACGCGCTCGGCGATGTCGTGGAACGCGTCCGGCAGCGACATGAGTCCTCCCCGGGGCTTGTCTTCCCGTATCTGACGGGTCGTAGAATTTGGGAACCGACAATCTAACGGTCCGTCAGAAACCGTGGGACGGGAAGGGGCCGGGCGTGGGGAACTTCTTGGCAGGCAAGGTCGTCGCCGTCACGGGTGCCGGGCGCGGCATCGGCCGGGCGGTCGCGCTCGCCGCGGCGGCCGAGGGGGCGAAGGTCGTCGTCAACGACTACGGGGTCGCGGTCGACGGTGCCTCACCGACGAGCGAGGTCGCCGAGGCCGTCGTCAAGGAGATCGAGGCGGCGGGCGGGGAGGCGGTGGCCGTCGCCGACGACATCTCCACCATGGCGGGCGGGCAGCGGGTCGTCGACGTGGCGCTGGCGTCGTACGGGCGGCTGGACGGGGTCGTCTGCGTGGCCGGGATCCTGCGTGAGCGGATGCTGTTCAACATGACCGAGGAAGAGTGGGACCCGGTCGTCGCGACGCACCTGAAGGGCACGTTCACGGTGTTCCGGGCGGCTTCCGCGGTCATGCGGAAGCAGCGGGCCGGGACGCTGATCGGCTTCACCAGCGGCAACCACCAGGGGTCCGTCTCGCAGGCCAACTACAGCGCCGCTAAGGGCGGGATCATCTCGCTGGTGCGGAGCGCTGCGCTGGGCCTGCACAAGTACGGGGTGACCGCGAACGCGGTGGCGCCGGTGGCGCGGACGCGGATGTCGGCGGGGGTGCCGATGGAGCTGGCGGAGATCGGGGAGCCGGAGGACGTCGCCGCGCTGGTGGTGTACCTGCTGTCCGACGCTGCCTCCCGGGAGGGGATCACCGGGCAGGTGTACACGGTCGCCGGGGCGAAGATCGCGGTGTGGGCGCAGCCGAGGGAGCTGCGGGCGGCGTATGCCTCCGGCGGGTGGACCGTGGAGGGGATCGCGGAGTTTCTGCCCGGGTCGGTGGGGGTGGATCCGATGCCGATGCTGGAGCGGGTGGTGGCCATGGAGAAGGCGGCGGCTCGGGGAGAGCGGCCGAACGCCCAGTAGCTCGGGGGCGGCGGTGGTGCGGCGGGCGCGGGTGCGTCGTGGCTTGTCGCGCAGTTCCCCGCGCCCCTTCGGGGCGTTGGTCCGCGGGCAGTCGTGCCGTCTGGGGCGGCACGGGTGGGCGCGGGCGGCACCCCGCGGCGCCGGGTTGCGCACTCGGCCCGCCTCAGCTCGCCCACCCAGTCACTTCGACCCAAGGCGGCGATCGTGGACTTCGGATTCACTCGAGAGGACCAGGACTTCCGTGAGGAAGCCCGGGCCTGGCTGGCCGGGAACGTCAAAGGCGGGATCGACCGCCGCACTTGGGAACGCACCCTCGGTGCTGAGGGGTGGATCGGGCTCGGGTGGGGGGAGGTCGGCTACGGGAATCGGTGCGCCACTCTCACCCAGCAGGTGGTGTGGGCCGAGGAGTACGCGCGGTCGGGGGCGCCGGCGCGTTCCGGGCACATCGGGGAGAACCTGCTCGCGCCCACGCTCCTCGCCCACGGCAGCGACGAGCAGAAGTCCCGGTTCCTCCCGCCGATCGCCGCCGGCGAGGAGCTCTGGTGCCAGGGCTACAGCGAACCCGGCGCCGGATCCGATCTGGCCGGGATCCGTACCGCGGCCGTGCGCGAGCCGGACGGCCGTACCTACCGCGTCACCGGCCAGAAGGTCTGGACGTCGCTCGCGCACGTGGCGGACTGGTGTTTCGTGCTGGCCAGGACCGAGCCCGGCTCGGCGCGGCACCACGGGCTGAGCTTCCTGCTCGTGCCCATGGACCAGCCCGGCCGGATCGAGGTCCGCCCCATCCGCCAGATGACCGGCACCAGCGACTTCAACGAGGTCTTCTTCGACGGCGCCCGAGCGGAGCACGTCGTCGGCGGGGCGGGCCACGGCTGGCGTGTCGCGATGAGCCTGCTCGGCTTCGAACGCGGCGTGTCCACGCTGGCCCAGCAGATCGGCTTCGCCGAGGAACTGGGCGCGGTGGTGCGGGCGGCCGTCGAGTCGGGCGCGGCGCGGGATCCCGTCGTACGGGAACGGCTCGTGCGGCAGTGGGCCGAGCTGCGCACGATGCGCTGGAACGCCCTGCGCACCCTGGGGAGTTCCGGTGACGCGGGCGCTCCGAGCGTGGCCAAGCTGCTGTGGGCCGGCTGGCACCAGCGGCTCGGGGAGCTGGCGGTGCTGGTGCGGGGCGCGCGGGCGGCCGTGGGCCCCGTCGACTGGTCGGCGTCGACGCCGTACGAACTGGACGCCTCCCAGCACCTGTTCCTCTTCTCCCGGGCCGACACGATCTACGGCGGCTCGGACCAGATCCAGCGCACGATCATCGCCGAGCGCGTGCTCGGCCTGCCCAGGGAGCCCAAGGGGGCCGTGTGATGCGAGGCGTGATCTTCGACGGGAAGCAGGTCCGGGTCGTGGCGGACCTGGAGGTGCGCGAGCCGGGGCCGGGCGAGGTGCGGGTGGCGATCTCGGCGGCCGGGCTGTGCCACAGCGATCTGTCGGTGGTGGACGGGACCATCCCCTTCCCCGTTCCCGTGGTGCTGGGCCATGAGGGGGCGGGAGTGGTGGAGACGGTGGGTGTGGGCGTCGCCCATGTCGCACCCGGTGACCATGTGGCGCTGTCCACGCTGGCGAACTGCGGTACGTGCGCGGAGTGCGACCGCGGGCGGCCCACCATGTGCCGGCGGGCCATCGGACGCCCGGGCCGGCCGTTCCGCCACGGCGGCTCGCCGGTGCACCAGTTCGCATCCAACTCGGCGTTCGCCGAGCGCACGGTGGTCAAGGCCGTGCAGGCGGTCCCGATCCCCGACGACGTCCCGCCGACGTCGGCGGCGCTGATCGGGTGCGGGGTGCTGACGGGCGTGGGTGCGGTACTGAACCGGGCGCGGGTCGACCGCGGCGACAGCGTCCTGGTCATCGGGACGGGCGGCATCGGTCTGAACGTGCTCCAGGGGGCCCGGCTGGCGGGTGCCGGGCGGATCGTCGCCGTCGACGCCAACCCGGCGAAGGAGGAAGCGGCGCGACGGTTCGGCGCGACCGAATTCCTCACCTCGGCCGAGGGTGTGCGCGACCTCCTGCCCACGGGCGTGGACCACGCCTTCGAGTGCGTCGGCCGCGTCGAGCTGATCCGGCAGGCGATCGACGCGCTGGACCGGCACGGCCAGGCCGTCCTCCTCGGGGTCCCGCCCGCCGCGGCCGAGGCGTCCTTCCGTGTCTCCTCCCTGTACCTCGACAAGTCCATCCTGGGCTGCCGCTACGGCTCCTCACGCCCGCAGCGGGACATCGCCCTGTACGCCGAGCTGTACCGCCAGGGGCGGCTCCTGCTCGACGAACTGGTCACCCGCACCTACCCGGTCGAGGACTTCGAGAAGGCGGCGGCGGACGCGGAAGCGGGGCGGGTGGCGCGGGCGGTGCTCACTTTCTGAGGACCGCCCCGTTCACGATCCGAGGGCCGCGGTGCTCATCGTTCAAGGGCCGCGGCGCTCATCGTTCAAGGGCCGCGGCACTCTCGTTCTCCGCCCGGAACGTGCGCCGGTAGGCCGTGGGCGTGACGCCCAGGGCCGACTGGAGGTGCTGGCGCATCGACTGGGCCGTGCCGAAGCCCGCGTCCCGGGCGACCCGGTCGACGGAGCGGTCGGTGGACTCCAGGAGGTGACGGGCCCGCTCCACGCGCTGCTGGGTGAGCCACTGGCCCGGGCTGACGCCGGTCTCCTCACGGAAGCGGCGGGTGAAGGTGCGGACGGACATGGACTCCTGGGCGGCCATGTCGCGCAGCTGGATGGGCTCGTGGAGACGGCCCAGGGCCCAGGCGCGGGCCGAGGTCGTGGTCGCCTGCTGCGGGTCGGGCACGGGCCGGTGGATGTACTGCGCCTGACCGCCGTCGCGGTGCGGCGGTACCACCGTGCGGCGGGCCACGTCGTTGGCGACCGCCGTGCCGTGGTCCCGGCGCACCATGTGCAGGCACAGGTCGATGCCGGCCGCGACACCGGCGGAGGTCAGGACGTCGCCGTCGTCGATGAACAGGACGTCGGGGTCGACCTCGATCCGCGGGAAGAGGCGCTGGAAACGGTCGGCGTCGGCCCAGTGGGTGGTGGCGGGGCGGCCGTCCAGGAGACCGGCGGCCGCGAGCACGTAGACGCCGGTGCAGATCGAGGCGAGCCGGGTGCCCGGGCGGATGTGAGCGAGGGCGGCGGCCAGTTCGCCGGTCAGCACGCCCTGCTCGAAGACGGGGCCGAGTTCGTACGAAGCCGGGACGATCACCGTGTCGGCGGTGGCCAGGGCCTCGGGGCCGTGCTCGACCTGGATGGCGAAGTCGGCGTCGGTCTGCACCGGTCCGGGCGGGCGGACCGAGCAGGTGACGACGTCGTACAGCAGGCGTCCCTCGGGGTCCCGGGGGCGGCCGAAGATGCGGTGCGGGATGCCCAGCTCGAAGGGGAGCAGGCCGTCCAGGGCGAGGACGACGACCCGGTGCGGGCGGAACTCCGGCTCACGGCTCATGGCCCGATCCTAACGAATGCTGTCCTTCGGGCCACTCGATGGAGCGCACCGCAGGCCGGAAGCTCTATGTCGTGACCCAGACAACCGAAGCAGCGGCTGTCCAGCAGCCGCCGAAGCCGACCCGCGGGCGCGTGCACCGCGCCTGGTTCGTCGCCGCCGTGACCTTCGTGACGATCATCGGTGCCGCCGCCTTCCGTTCCGTGCCGGGCCTGCTCATCGACCCGCTGCACGCCGAGTTCGACTGGTCGCGCGGCACGATCGGTGCCGCCGTCTCGGTGAATCTCGCGCTGTACGGTCTGACGGCCCCGTTCGCGGCGGCTCTGATGGACCGCTTCGGCATCCGCCGGGTCGTCGCGGTCGCCCTGACGGTGATCGCGGCCGGCTCCTGGCTCACCGTGTGGATGACCGCGGCCTGGCAGCTGATGCTGTGCTGGGGGCTGCTGGTGGGCCTCGGGTCCGGCTCCATGGCGCTGGCCTTCGCCGCGACCGTCACCAACCGCTGGTTCACCGAGCGGCGCGGCCTGGTCAGCGGCATCCTCACCGCCGCCTCGGCCTCCGGCCAGCTGATCTTCCTCCCTCTGCTGTCCTGGATCATCGACCGCTACGACTGGCGCCCGGCGGCCGTGACGGTCGCGCTCGCCGCGCTCGCGGTCGTGCCGTTCGTGTGGCTCCTGCTGCACGACCACCCGGCGGACGTGGGCCAGAAGCCGTACGGCGCGGCTGAGTTCGTGCCGAAGCCGCCGCCCGTCCCCGGCGCCGCCCGCCGGGCCGTGACCGTGCTGCTGTCCGCCGTGCGCACCGGCCCGTTCTGGCTGCTCGCCGGCACCTTCGCGATCTGCGGCGCCTCCACCAACGGGCTGATCCAGACGCACTTCATCCCCGCCGCCCACGACCAGCACATGCCCGTCCAGGCCGCCGCGTCCCTGCTCGCCGTCATCGGCGTCTTCGACGTCGTCGGCACGATCGCCTCCGGCTGGTTCACGGACCGCTTCGAGCCGCGCCGTCTGCTGGCGGTGTACTACGCGCTGCGGGGCGTGTCGCTGATGTTCCTCCCGCTCCTGCTGGGCCCCGCGGTTCACCCTCCGATGGTCTTCTTCATCGTCTTCTACGGCCTCGACTGGGTCGCCACGGTCCCGCCCACCCTGGCCCTGTGCCGCGAGCAGTACGGCGAGGACAGCGCGATCGTCTTCGGCTGGGTCCTGGCCTCCCACCAGGTCGGTGCCGCCCTCGTGGCCTTCCTCGGCGGCGTCGCCCGCGACACGTTCGGCACGTACGACGTCGTCTGGTACGCGTCGGGGGCGCTGTGCGCGGCGGCGGCGCTGATGGCCCTGGTGATCCGCCGCCGCCCGCTGCTCACGACGGCGGCCTGAACCCGCCGCCCCTCAGGCGGTGTCCAGCCGCGTGAGACCCGCCCGGGAGCACCACGGCCCGGGACATGCCCCGCGCCCACGCCTCCCACCCGGACCCCCGGCACAGCTCAGCGGCCCGTCGGTCCAGATGCCGCAGTACGGCGGACCGGGCCATGGTGTGATCCGGGTCCGTCAGCACGCGAATGACCAGGCCGGTTTCGTCCTTCTCGGACACCTGCCGCAACTGATCCAGATACCCGGCGAATCGCGCGTGCTCGGCGGGCTCCGTGTCGGTGTCCTCGGGGTTCATGGGGTCTGCCTCCCGACGTGTGCGGCGCTCCGCCTCACTGGTGGGCGGCGGGGAGCACGCCGGACGGTACACGGCCGGGTCGGCGGGCACCGGCCTTTTTCGGGCCGGTCACGGGTTGTCGGGCAGCCGGGTGAACCGCCCCTGGTGGAACAGGAGCGGTCCGGCCGGGGTGTCGCCCGTGGCCAAGGCGTTCACGCGGCCGATCACGACGAGGTGGTCGCCGCCGGTGTGGACGGCGTGGATCGTGCAGTCGATCCAGGCGACGGTGCCCGACAGCCGTGGGGCGCCCGACACCGGCGCCGCGTCGTACGCCACCCCCGCGAACTTGTCCGCGCCGCTCACCGCGAAGGCCCGGCACACCTCGTCCTGGTCTGCCGCCAGCACGTTCACGCAGAACACCCCGGCGCGGGCGATGCGCGGCCAGGTCGTCGACGTGCGGCCCACCATGAAGGCGACCAGCGGCGGGTCCAGGGAGAGGGAGGTGAAGGACTGGCAGGCGAAACCGGCGGGGGAGCCGCCGTCGGTGGCCGGGGGTGCCGTGATCACGGCCAAGCCCGTGGCGAAGTTCCCCAGGACCCTGCGGAACTCCCGGGCGTCCAGCGGAGCGCGTTCGTCGGCGCCGACGCACCTCAACTCGGGGCGGGGCAGCGGCTCGACGGGCTCCGGTGCGGCCGTGCGGACCGACCTGAGGTAGCGGACGGCGGCTTCCGCCATCCCTGCTTGTCCCATCACCCCGCCATTGAAGCTGACGTATCGTCAGATAGGAAGGGTCAGCGTCCCCGGAACTCCGCGCCCCGCCGCTCCACGAAGCTCCGCACGCCCTCCTGCGCGTCCGCCGTCGTCATGTTGATCTCCTGCGCCGCGGCCTCGGCGGCGAAGGCGGTGGCGCGGTCGGTGTCGAGGGAGGCGTTGACGAGCTGCTTGGTCAGGGCGAGGGCGCGGGTCGGTCCGGTGGCCAGGCGTTCGGCCCAGGCGCGTGCCGTCTTCTCCAGCTCCTCGTCCCGTACGACCCGGTTGACCAGCCCCAGGCGTTCGGCGTCCGGGGCGGTGAGCGCGTCGCCGAAGAACATCAGCTCCTTCGCGCGCTGCGGGCCGACGAGACGGGGGAGGAGATAGGCGCCGCCGCCGTCGGGGACCAGCCCGCGGCGTACGAACACCTCGATGAAGCGGGCGGATTCGGCCGCGAGGACCAGGTCGCAGGCGAACGCGAGGTGCGCGCCCAGGCCCGCCGCCGTGCCGTTCACGGCGGCGATCACCGGCTTCTCGCAGTCGAGCACCGCGGTGATCAGCCGCTGGGCCCCGGTGCGCAGGGTGCGGGCGACGTCGCCCGCGAGCCGTTCGCCGGGCGTGCCGGCACCCCGCAGGTCCGCCCCGGCGCAGAAGCCGCGGCCCGCCCCCGTGATCACCACGGCCCGCACCTCCGCCGTGGCGGACGCCTCCGACAGCAGCCCGATCACCTCCTCGCGCTGCCCGGGCGTCAGGGCGTTGAGGCTCCCGGGCCGGTTGAGGGTGACGGTGAGGACCTGGTCCGAGGTCGTGTGCAGCAGCGTGGGCCCCGTCATCAGCGGCACACCGCCAGCGCGTCCAGCGCCACGGCGCCCTGCCCCTGCGGCAGCACCATCAGCGGGTTGATGTCCAGTTCCGCCAGCTGGTCCCCGAGTTCCAGGGCCATGCGCTGCACGCGCAGGACGACCTCGACCAGCGCGTCCAGGTCCGCCGGGGGCCGCCCCCGCACCCCGTCGAGCAGGGCCCGGCCGCGCAGCCCGGCGAGCATGTCCCGTGCCTGCTCCTCCCCGAAGGGCGGCACCCCCACGGCGGTGTCCCGCAGCACTTCGACGAGCACACCGCCGAGCCCGACGGTCACGGTCGGGCCGAACAGGTCGTCGTGGGCGACGCCGACGACCATCTCCACGCCCTGCTCGACCATCTGGCAGACCAGCACGCCGTCCAGGGCGATGTCCTCGTAGCGGGCGATGTCGGTCAGCTCCCGGTAGGCGTCGCGGACCTGGCTGGCCGAGGTCAGCCCGATCTTCACCAGACCCAGCTCCGTCTTGTGGGCGATCCGGGCGCCGGAGGCCTTCATCACCACCGGGTAGCCGACCAGCCCGGCCGCGCGGACGGCCGCCGCCGCACTGGTCACGAGCTGCTCGCGCGGCACGCGGATGCCGTACGCCCGCAGCAGCTGCTTCGCCGCGTGCTCGCTCAGCTGCCCGCCCGGGTGCATCAGGGCCTGCGCCTTGCGGTAGGACGGCGAGAGGGTGCGCGGGGCCTCGTCGAAGGGGGAGCGGTAGGCGGCCGTGAAGCGGTGGTGGGCGAGATGGGCGCGGACCGCGCTGAGGCAGTTGCCGACCGTGCGGAAGGTGGCCACCCGGGAGGAGCCGAGCAGGACCTCGCGGTAGGCGGGCTCGGTGCCGACCGGCGACCCCCACACCACGCAGACGAGCTTGTCGGTCTGCTCGGCCGCGTCCACCAGGTCCCGGACGAGCCGGTCGCTGAGCGGCGGGAACGGCCCGGTGACCGGGCAGATCAGCACACCCACCTCCGGGTCGTCGAGGAGAGCGTCGATGATCTTCCGGCCGCGTTCGTCCCCGACCGGGTGCCCGCCGTTGTCGACCGGGTTGGCGACGGACAGGTAGTCGGGGATCCACTGGTGCAGCTCGGCCTGCTTGGCCTCGGACAGGACCGGCAGGCTCAGACCCGCCTCGGTCGCCAGGTCGGCGACGTGCGCGCCCGTGCCGCCGGAGATGGAGTAGACGACGACGCCGTCGGCGCGCGGGGGCCGGGCCCGGGCCAGGAGGGCGGCGGTGTCCTGGAGTTCGTCGAGCCCGTCGACGCGGATCACGCCGTACTGGCGCAGCGCCGCGTCCACCACCGCGTCGGCGCCGGTCAGTTTGCCGGTGTGGGAGGCGGCCGTGCGGGCGCCGGTCTCGGTACGGCCCACCTTGACTGCGACGACCGGCACCCCGCGCCGGGCGGCCCGGTCGGCGGCGAGCAGGAAGGCACGGCCGTCCTTCAGCCCTTCGAGGTAGCAGGCGATGGCGCCGACCTCGGGCTGCTCGGCGAAGTAGGCCAGGAAGTCGGCGCTGTCCAGGTCGGCCTCGTTGCCGGTGGGGGCCCAGTGGGACAGGCGGATGCCGAGTTCCTGGAGGGCGAAGACGGGACGGCCCTGGTGTCCGGACTGGGTGATCAGCGCGATCGCCGGCCCCTGAAGGTCGTCGCGGAACCGCTCGAAGGCGTTGAGGTTGGTGTTGGGCCCCAGCAGCCGCATCCCGGACTGCTCCACGGCGGCGGCCAGTCGCCGCTGGGCGGCCTCGCCCTCGGGCCCGGTCTCCGCGAACCCGGACGCGAAGACCACCGCGAACCGGGCTTTGGCGTCGGCCAGTTCCTCGATCACCGGCAGCGGGTCGCCGACCAGCACCACGGCCAGATCGACCTGCTCGGGCAGGGCGGCGACGGACGAGGAGCAGGGGATGCCGAAGACGGCCGGCCGGCCGGGATGCACCGGGTGCAGCCGCGCGCCGACCCGCTCCGCCCAGTCGACCAGCTGCCGCGTGATGCCGGTGTTCGGACGGCCCTCGGTGTCCGAGGCGCCGATCACGGCGACGGACCGGGGGCGGAAGAAGCGGTCGAGATCGGGTACGCCGGCGTGCAAAGGCCGCCCGCTGACGTCCAGGTCGCCCACCTGGGCCGGTCGGCCGTGCACGACTGGCCCGGACCGCTCGCCACAGGCGATGGCCCGGGTCCGGCGGGAGTCGGTGGTGAGGGTGCCGTGAGTCGATCCAAGCATCGTTTCCGCCCGCTCCTGTGAGACAGCAGCCAACTGACGCACAGTCAGGTTACTGAACTGATGCGACGTCAGGAACGGTGCGGGCAGGTGAAGTTGCTGCGACGCCGGACCTGATGGAGGCGGGCGCCCCACCCGGCAGCACGCCGGACCGGGCGCCGACCCGGGTGGGGAGGGCGTCGACCGGGGTGGGGCGGGGATCGGCCAGGCAGCCCGCGCCGATCCGGGCGCGGGGCGCGCCTATGGCCCGGCAGTGTGCCGGACGGGGCCGGGGCGCCTATGGGTCCGGCAGCGCGCCGGACCGGGCGCGGGGCGGGTATGGGTCCGGTGGTGCGCCGATCCGGGTGCGGGCGCCCATGGCCGGGCAGTGCGCCGGGCCGGGCGGGGGTGCCTGTTGGCCCGGCAGTGTGCCCGACCGGGCGCGGGGCGGGTATGGGGCCCGGCGGTGCGCCGATCCGGGTGCGGGCGCCTATGTCCCGGCAGTGTGTCGGACGGGACGGGGCGCCTGTGGCCCGGCAGTGTGCCGGGCCGTACGCGGGGCGAGTCTCACCCCGGCAGGCGGGACACGCCCTCCGCACCGTTCCGTGCGACGGCCTTCGCGATCTTCACCGCGTCCAGTGCCATCTCGCGGAGGTTGCCGCTGATCGGGTTGGTGAAGCCGGTGAAGTACAGGCCCGGGGCGGCCTTCGGGGTGCGGGCGCCGTGGGCGACGGGCCTGCCGCGGTCGTCGAGGACGCCGAGGTGGCCGACGAGGCCTTCCAGGGCGCGGACGTATCCGGTGGCGGCGATCACCACGTCCGGGGAGATCCGGCTGCCGTCGGCCAGCGCGACCTTGCCGCCGTCCTCGAAGCCCTCCACGGCGGCCACGATCTCCACCCTGCCCTTGCGCACGGCGTCGATCAGGCCGACGTCCTGCACCGGGATCGCCCCCTCCTTCACCCGCGTGTACAGGCCGGTGTCGGGACGCGGCAGCCCGTGGGCGGACAGGTCGGGCACGGCCACCCTGGCCTGCACGCGGGAGATCCGGTCGACCAGGCCGACCGGCAGCCGGCGCACGAGGACGCCGCTGTACTGGGCGGCCCAGCCGGCGGTCGAACGGCGCACGATGTGGGGGACGGTGCGCACGGCGAGCCGGACCCGCGAGGCGCCGGCCTCCACCAGGTCGACGGCGATCTCGGCGCCGGTGTTGCCCACCCCGACGACGAGGACGTCCCGGCCCGCGTAGTGCTTGCCGCTGCGGTACTCACCGGCGTGCAGCAACTCGCCGGTGAAGGCGGAGCGATCGGGCCAGTCCGGCAGGCGCGGGGTGTGGTTGTAGCCGGTGGCGACGACCACCGCCGCGCCGGTCAGTTCCCGGCCGCCGGTGGCGTGCAGCAGCCAGCCCGCCCCGTCGGGGGCGCGCTCGACGCGGGTCACCTCGACGCCGGTGACGATCTCCAGACGGTGGTGCTCGGCGTACTTCTCCAGGTAGCGCACCACGTCGTCCCGGGACACCCACCGTCCGAACCGGCGCGGTATCGGCAGTCCGGGCAGGGCGGAGAGGCGGCGGGTGGTGTGCAGGTGCAGCCGGTCGTAGTGGCGGCGCCAGGACGCCCCGACGCGGTCGGACTTCTCCAGGACGACGGCCCGGACGCCCCGGGCGCGCAGCGCGTACGCCACGGACAGTCCGCCGGGGCCGCCGCCGATGACGTAGACGGGACGGTCGGGTGGGGGCTGTGCGGAGGCGTGTGTGGGGGGTGTGGAGTCGGCCATGAGCGGGAGCGTAATCACGGGACCGCTTGATGGGTCTCGGTCAAGACCGGAATTGGTTACGGAATGATCACGGCTGTAGGGGGAGGGGGCGGGGCTCGTGGCCGGCGGGCCCGGTTGTGGTGGTGCGGTGATCGTTTCTGGCGGTACCGGGCCGGCCGGGGGGTCGTCCCGCTCGCCGGAACGGGTCGCAGCCGGGGTCTTGCGCATCCCTGTAACTGACGTACCGTCAGATCTCATGGACGCGATCTGGCTCACCGGGGCGGAATGGCTGGCCGTGCTGCGGATCGGGCTCGGGCTGTGGTGGCTGGAGAGCTGGCGGTACAAGGACCGCAAGGCCTGGTTCGAGCGGGGTGCCGGCATCGCCTGGGCGGCCGGAATAGCCGCCGAGCACCGCTGGGGCGTGGTCCGTTCGGGCTTCGAGGCGGCCGTGGCGCCCCGTCCGCGCGTGATGGCGTACGTCGTCGTCTACGCGGAACTGGCCCTCGGGCTGGGCCTGATCAGCGGCTTCCTCACCCCGGTCGCCCTGGTCGGCGGCCTCCTGCTCAACGCGCTCTACTTCACGCTGATGGTCCACGACGTCGCCGAGCAGGGGCAGAACTCGATGATGGCGCTGATGTCGGTGGTCGGGCTGTTCGGAATGTGCTGGCAGACGTGGTCGCTGGACAGCGCGCTGGGGCTGTTCCTGTGACCGGCCGCTTCGACCTGCCCGAGCCCGACGCCTTCACCCGGACGTACTGGGACGCGGCCGCCGAGGGCAGGCTGCTGATCCGCCGCTGCGGGGCGTGCGGCCGGGCCCACCACTACCCGCGCGAGTTCTGTCCCCGCTGCTGGAGCGAGGACGTGTCGTGGGAGGCGGCGAGCGGCCGCGCCACGCTCTACACCTGGTCCGTCGTCCACCGCAACGACCTGCCGCCCTTCCGGGACCGTGTCCCGTACGTCGCGGCCGTGGTCCGACTGGCGGAGGGCCCGCGGATGATGACGGAGATCGTGGGGGCGGATCCCCACCGGACCGATGGGGATCCCGGTCTGTCGGACGGGGCGGACCTGGAGGTGGTGTTCCGGGACGGGATCCCGCTGTTCCGGCCGGTGCCGAGGGGCTGAACGGCCGCTGCGGCGGGGCGGGCGGACGTGGCGCCGCGAGGGGTGATGCCGTGGCTCCGCAAGCCTGCGCCGGCCCTCCGCCGTGATCAGGCGCGAGGAGCCCGGCCTCCCTCCCGGCACCCGGGTGCTCGGGGGTGGCGGACTTCTTCCCGTGCCGGCATCCCGGATCGGGCCCCGAGGGATTGAATGGGCCCCATGGCCCCCATACGCGACCAGTCCCCGACCGGCCCCCACCCGGATCTGTACGGCCACGGCCTCCGCCTGCGCCCCTGGGACGCGGGGTCGGGTGCCGACGTCGACACGTGGCTGCGAGGGCTGCGCGATCCGGAGTTCCGGCGCTGGAACACCCCGCTGCGGCCGGTCACCGACCGGGCGAGTGCGCGGGAGTCCCTGCTCGCGCGGGCGCAGAGCGCCCTGGAGGGGACGTCGGTGTCGCTCCGGATCGCGGACGCGCGCAGCGACGCCCCGCTGGGCCACATCGGCGTCAACGAGATCAAGTACCACCTGAAGGTCGCCCGGGTCGGCTACTGGGTCCTGCCGGAGGCCCGCGGCCAGGGCGTCGCCACGCGCGCTCTCCTGCTCGCCGCGCGCTGGGCCCTCACGGAACTCGGCCTGCACCGGCTGGAGTTGGACCACGCGGTCGGCCACGACGCGTCGTGCCGGATCGCCGAGCGGTGCGGGTTCCGCCACGAGGGCACCCTGCGCGGCGCGATCTTCCAGGAGGACCGGTACGACGCCTTCCGGGACGCCCATCTGCACGCCCGCCTGGCAACGGACCCGGAGCCGCGGGATCCCCAGGAGGAGACGACGACGGTGATGTGACGCGCATCACTCTGCCTGGGTGATCAGTTCCTCCCGCACCACCGGTCCGACCCCGTGACCGAAGCACCACCGCAGTGCCGAGAAGGGACCGCCCGAGATGACCGCAGCCGTGAAGGGCCCCGCCCGTTACTTCCCGTCCATCGAGAAGAAGTACGGCCGGCCGATCGCCGACTGGCAGGAGCTGATCCGCACCTCGCCGCTGACCCGGCACATGGAGCTCGTCACCTGGCTCAAGACCGAACACGGCCTGGGGCACGGCCACGCCAACGCGCTGGTGGCGTACACACTCGCCGAGGACAGCGGCAGGTGAGCCGACCGGGCCCGCCGAAAATCAGGAGTACCCGTCGGCCGGCGGACGGCACCATGAACCATGGGCACCGACACGAACACACGTAAGGGGAGGGCCGGTTGGCACCTCACCCATGACCTCGACGACTTCCTCGCCCGAGCCGGCGCCTTCCTCCGCTCCCGTCCGGCGCCGCACACCGTGCCGCTGACGGTCACGGAGACCCTGCGGACGCGCGGCCGGTCCGTGTACGGGGAGGGGGCACCGGAGTTCGGCGTACTGGAACGGGACGGCGAGGTCCGGGCGGCCTTCTTCCGCACCCCGCCGCACTGGCTGAACCTCACGGCCGTGACCCCCGAGGAGGCCGACACCCTCGCCGCGCGCCTGGCCGCCCTCGGCCGGCGCCCGCCCGGGGTGCACGCGGACTCCGGCACCGCGGCCGCCTTCGCCGAAGCCTGGCAGCGGCACACGGGCGCCCCGGCCGCCCTGCGCCAACGCCAGCGGCTCTACCGGCTCGGCACCCTGACCGCGCCCGGACCCGTGCCGCCCGGCCGCCCCAGGGTCGCCGTCGCGTCCGACCGCGAGCTGCTCCGGCGCTGGCACGACGAGTTCAGCGCATCCGTCGGCCTGGGCACCGTCCGCGGCTCCGCGGAGTGGGCGGACGCCCGCATCGACAGCGGCACCATCACCTTCTGGGAGACCCCCGACGGCACGCCCGTCGCGATGGCCGGCACCAGCCCCCGGGTCGCCGGTCAGGTCCGCGTCACCACCGTCTACACCCCACCCGGCCTGCGGGGCCGCGGCTACGCGGGCGCCGCGACGACCGAGGTCAGCCGAGCGGCCCGAGCCGCCGGAGCAGCCGAGGTCCTCCTCTTCACGGACCTGTCCAACCCCACCAGCAACGGCCTCTATCAGCGCATCGGCTACCACGCGGTGGCGGACTTCGCGGTGTACGACTTCACGTGGGTATCACCTACGGGGGCCGTCCGGGCTCACGGCCACAGCAGCTCCCGCGACCAGCCGTCCCCGGCCCGCTCCTCCTCCCGCCGGTAGCGGAGCCGGACGTGGCGGCGGCGCTCGTCGCCCTGGAAGAACTCGACCTCCTCGGCCCGCAGCCGGTACAGCGTCCAGGACGGCACCGGTGCCTCCGGCTCGCGGGACGCTCGTTCCCACGCCGACTCCGAGGCCCGGGCCAGGTCGTCCAGGGAGCGGAGCACCTCGCTCTGCCGCCCGGTCAGCGCCGCCGCCAGCGCGCCCGTCGACCGGGCGTGCAGGTCGCCCTGGGCGTCCTCGGACGGGGCCGCGGTCACGGGGCCGCGGACCCGGACCTGGCGGCCCAGCACCGGCCAGTAGAAGCCGAGCGCGGCGTACGGGCGGCCCGCGAGGTGCCGGCCCTTGCGGCTGCCGGCGTGCGACGCGAAGGACCAGCCGTCGGCGTCCGCGCCGTGCAGCATCACGATCCGCACGTCGGGCAGGCCCGACTCGTCCGACGTCGCCAGCGACATGGTGTGCGGCTCGGTCTGGCCGGCCGCCACCGCCGCCGCGAACCACTCGGTGAACAGGGGCAGGGGCGCGGCGGGAGCAGTGTCCGGGTCGAAGGAGGGCAGGTCCGTGACCTTCGGGTCCCAGACCCGCAGTGACCTCAGCAGCTCGTGAAGATCGGTTGCCATGCCTCGATTGTCACCGGTCGCGTGCGAGGGCGGTGGAGGAGGACGCCACCCTGGTTCGGTGCGTGCGGTCCGGGAGTGGTGCCGGCCGCTCACTCCGCCCCCAGCACCACCGTCCCCGACGAGCAGAACCAGCCGCCCGTCCCCGACGCCACCGCCAGCCGCGGCAACGACCCGTCGGTCCGCCGCACCTGCCGCTGCGCGCACTCCCCGCGCAGCTGCCGCACCGCCTCCACCAGCAGGAACAGCCCCCGCATCCCGGGATGCTGCGCTGACAGACCGCCCCCGTCGGTGTTCACGGGCAGCTCTCCGCCCTCGACCCGCAGCCGCCCCTTCTCCACGAACGCCCCGCCCTCGCCCTTCCCGCAGAAGCCCAGGTCCTCCAGCGTCACCAAGGTCATGTAGGTGAACGCGTCGTAGATCTCGGCCAAGTCGATCTCCGACGGCCGTACCCCGGCCCGCCCGAAGGCGAGCCGCCCGCTCTCCGCCGCCGGCGACACCGTGAAGTCCGGCCACTCGGACATCGCGGCGTGCGAGACGGACTCCCCGCTCCCCAGCACCCACACCGGGGAGGTGCGGCAGTCCCGTGCGTACTCCTGCGCCACCAGCAGCACCGCCGCCCCGCCGTCGCTGCGGACGCAGCAGTGCAGCTTGGTGAAGGGGTCCGCGATCATGGGCCCGGCCAGGACCTCGTCGACCGTGACCGGGGTGCGGAACATCGCCTCCGGGTTGAGGGCCGCGTTGGCCCGGGCCTGCACCGCGACCTCGGCCAGCTGCTCGATCGTCGTGCCGTACTCGATCATGTGCCGACGGGCTGCCATGGCGTACTTGGCGATCAGGGTGTGGCCGTAGGGGACTTCGAACTGCAGGGGGCCGCGCGCGCCGAAGGACAGGGTCCCGGTGCGGCGGCCCGCCCGGACGTCGGCGCGGGCCGTCGAGCCGTAGACGAGCAGCACCGCGCGGGCGTGTCCGGCCGCGATCGCGTCCGCCGCGTGGGCCGCCATGACCTCCCAGGTCGAGCCGCCCACCGAGGTGGAGTCGACCCAGGTGGGGCGCAGGCCCAGGTACTCGGCGACCTCCACGGGCGCCAGGGTGCCGAGGCCCGCCGAGGCGAAGCCGTCGACCACCGACCGGTCCAGGCCCGCGTCGGCCAGGGCGCGCCGGGCCGCCTGGGCGTGCAGGGCGTACGGGGTCGCGTCGTCCACGCGGCCGCAGTCCGAGAGGGCCACGCCGACGACGGCCGCTTTCCTCCGGGCCACCATGAATCTGACGGTACATCAGGTACGGCTGGGTGTGGCAGGCCTCTGGGCTTCCCCGTTTCCCCGTCCTAATATGACGCTCCGTCAGAAACGGCGACTGGTGCTTGCGGAGAGAGGTGCCCCATGGACGCCCGCTTCACCGACGAACAGGTCGAGATCCGCCGCACCCTGCGCGAACTGCTCGCCCAGCGGTGCGGTCCACAGGAGCTGCGGGCCGCCGTCGACACCCCGGCCGGGCACGACCCCGCCCTGTGGGCCACCCTCGCCGGAGATCTCGGCCTGCCCGCACTGGCCCTCCCCGACACCTATGGCGGCGCCGGCTGCACCCCGACCGAACTGGCCCTGGCCTGCGAGGAGACCGGCCGGGCCCTCGCCCCCACCCCCCTGCTCGCCACCGCCGTCCTCGCCGCCCCGCTGCTGCTCACCCTCGGTACCGGTGCCCAGCGCGCCGAGCTGCTGCCGCGCATCGCCTCCGGCGCACTCACCGCCGCCCTCGCCGTACCCGGGCCCGCCCTCGCCACCGCCCTCGCGCTCACCGGCCACGACCGGCAGGGCCGGTGGGCCGGAGGGGGACGGGCCGGAGGCGTCCAGGCCCGGCGGACGGAGGACGGCTGGCAGGTGTACGGGCAGGTGGACCAGGTTCTCGACGGGCACAGCGCCGGGCTGCTCGTCGTCGCCGCACACACCGGGGGGTTCGCCCGCTCCCGGGTGCTGCTCTTCCTCGTGCGCGAAGAGGCCGCCGGTCTCACCCGGGTACGGCAGACCGCACTCGACGCGACCCGCCCCCAGGCCCGCATCCAACTGCGCCACACCCCGGCGGAGTTGCTGGGCGACGCGACGGCCGACGCCCTGCCCGCCCTCGCCCGGCTCGGCCACACCGCCGCCGCCTGCCTCGCCGCCGAGGCGGTGGGCGCCGCCGCCCGGGTGCTGGAGCGGACGGTCGAGTACGTCGGGCAGCGCGAGCAGTTCGGCCGGCCGGTCGGCTCCTTCCAGGCCGTCAAGCACCGGCTGGCCGACGCCTGCGTCCAGGTCCAGGCGGCCCGCTCGGCGGCGTACTACGCGGCCTGGACCGCCGCCGCACCGGCTCCCGAGGAGACGGTCGGCACCCTGGCCCTCGCCCAGGCGCTCGAAGCGCTGCGCGGCGCCGCCGCCGAGGGGGTCCAGCTGCACGGCGGGATCGGATTCACCTGGGAACACGAGGCCCACCTGTACTTCAAGCGCGCCGCGGGCGACGAGCTGCTGTTCGGGCCGGTGCACCGGCTGCGGGCGCACGCGGCCGACGCGGCCCGCGTCTTCGAGGAGGCCGGCACGTGAGAGGTGCCCGTGTGGTGCAGAAGGTGTCGTCGACCAGGGGCTTCGCGCGGGTGGCGCCGCACGTGGTGCCCGCCCTGGACCGGGCCGTCCACCGGCTCACCGGAGGGCGGGTGCTGCTCAGCGCGCGGATGCTGCCCGGTGTGGTGCTGACCTCGACCGGGGCGAGGAGCGGGCTGCCCCGTCGTACGCCCCTGGCCTGCATGCCGGAGGACGGCGGGCGCCGCTGGATCCTCGTCGGGTCCAACTTCGGGCGGCCGGGGCACCCCGCCTGGAGCCACAACCTCCTCGCGCATCCCGACGCGGAGATCAGCTGGAAGGGCCGGGACGTCCCGGTCACAGCCGTGCTGCTGGCGGGGGAGGAGCGGGCGGCGGCGTGGCAGGCACTGCTGGCGTTCTGGCCGCCGTACGCGGCCTACCAGGCGCGGGTGGAGCGGGAGATCCGGGTGTTCCGGCTCGTACCGAGGAAGTGACCGGCGCAAAAGCGCGACAGGCGGCGGTCCACCGGGGTGAACCACCGCCTGCCAGACAGGACTTGCGTGCGCGAGGGGCCGCCGCCCCGCCCTACTTCGTCGGCTTCCGGCCGGTCACGCCGAGGTGTACCAACAGGGCCAGGTTCGGTTTCAGTTCGGCCTGCTTCACACCCCAGGAGGAGAAGCCCTTCTGGTGGGAGGCGACCGCCGCGAGCATCGCGACCAGCGAACCGGCGACGGCCGCCGGGTTCACGTCCTTGTCGACCCGTCCCTTGGCCTGGAGCTCGGCGACGGCGTCCGCGAGGGAGTTGTTCACGGAGTTGAGGATCTTCATCCGGAGTTTGTAGAAGCGCTTGTCGCCCTCGGCGGCGCCGAGATCGACGACCCGGAGGATGGCGTCGTTCTTGCGCCAGAACTCCAGGAAGCCGTCGACGAGTTCCTGGGCGGTCTGCCATCCGGCCTTGCCGGCCCAGGAACGGCCTTCCAGGAGTTCCGTCAACGCGGCGCCCTCGGCCGCCATTTGCTCGGCGATCTCCAGGACGGCGCCCTCGACGTCCGGGAAGTACTGGTAGAAGGTCGCGGGCGAAGTGCCCGCCTTCCGGGCGACATCGATGACCTTGACGTCCCGGTACGGGGAGGAGCTGAGCATCTCGCTGAGGCAGTCGAGCAGCTTCTGCCGGGTCGCCTGCCCACGCCGGCCGGCCACCCGGCCGTCGACGGTACGCACTTGTCCTGTCATGCCGTCAGCTTACCGAGGCGTGATCGGGGCGCGATTCGGCCGACTGCAAATGGGGTGCGAGGGAGTACAGGGGCTGGTGTGCCTGGTCTGCGGGGTGCGGCCGTCGCGGTTACGTTGTCGACATGGCCGAAAACAGGGCATCGGTGTACGGAGAGGGCGTCCCCTGCTGGGTGGACGCGCAGCTCCCGGACGTCGAGGCGGGCAAGCGGTTCTACGGTGAACTTTTCGGGTGGACCTTCGAGGACTGGTTCGGCTCCTTCGCGCAGGCGCTGAAGGACGGCGAACCGGTGGCCGCTCTGGTCCGCAAGGTGGACGGACGTCTGCCCAGCGTCTGGACGGTGTACTTCGCGACCCCGGACGCCCCGGCCCTGGCCCGGCGCATCCGGGACGCGGGCGGACAGGTCGTCTCGGCACCGGTGCCGGCCGGTGAGCTGGGCGTCACCGCGCTCGTCACCGATCCCGAGGGCGCCGTCTTCGCCCTGTGGCAGCCGGAGGACCACCCCGGCTTCGGCAAACGGCACGAGCCGGGCACCTTCGCCTGGGTCGAGCTGTACGCCCGGGACACCGAGGCGGCCAACGCCTTCTACGGCGACCTCTTCCGGGACGCCCTGTTCGGGCCGGACGCCGAGCCCGACTTCGGCCGGGCCGCCGTCACGGACGTCTTCTCCGAGCGGATGCCGCCCCACTTCCTCGTGCACTTCGCCGTCGAGGACGTACCGGCCGCCCTGGAGGACGTGCGGCGGCTCGGCGGCCGGGTCCAGGCCCCGCCTTTCGAGACCTCGTACGGAGAGGTCGCCGTCGTCACCGACAATCAGGGGGCGTCGTTCGCGCTGTTGCGCCGCTGAGCAGGCATTGTTTGGTCATCTTTTGATCGCTTCCATGCCGAGACACCCCAATTGTCAGCGGGTTCGCCACCAGGGCTCCGGCCAGGAAGAATCAGGGTGCGTGCCGCCATGGCGGTGCGGTGGTGAGACGCTGCACGAAGGTCGCGTGGAACATGTGGCTTGGCGCGGCTCGTACGGGGAGGTGGCAGGCAGAGTGGTGGATCAGCTGACGCAGCACGATCCGCGGCGGATCGGGCCGTTCGAGGTGCTGGGACGGCTGGGTGCCGGCGGCATGGGGCTGGTCTATCTCGCGCGTTCGGCGTCCGGCCGGCGCGTGGCGATCAAGACCGTCCGGACGGAGCTGGCCGAGGACCAGCTGTTCCGGGTCCGCTTCACGCGTGAGGTGGAGGCGGCCCGCGCCGTCTCCGGCTTCTACACGGCCGCCGTCGTGGACGCCGACCCGCGCGCCGCCGTGCCCTGGCTGGCCACCGCCTACGTCCCCGCACCCTCCCTCGAGGAGATAGTGAACGACTGCGGCCCGATGCCGGCCCAGGCGGTGCGCTGGCTGGCGGCGGGCGTGGCCGAGGCCCTCCAGTCCATCCACGGCGCGGGCCTGGTGCACCGCGACCTCAAGCCGTCCAACGTCCTCGTGGTGGAGGACGGCCCCCGGGTGATCGACTTCGGCATCGCGTCGGGCGTGTCGAACACGCGTCTGACGATGACGAACGTCGCCGTCGGCACCCCCGCCTACATGTCACCCGAGCAGGCCAAGGACTCCCGCAGCGTCACCGGCGCCAGCGACGTCTTCTCCCTGGGCTCGATGCTGGTCTTCGCCGCCACCGGACACCCGCCCTTCCACGGCGCCAACCCCGTCGAGACGGTCTTCATGCTGCTGCGTGAGGGCCCGGACCTCGAAGGGCTCCCGGACGAACTGCGTCCGCTCATCGAGTCCTGTATGCAGATGGACCCCACGGCCCGCCCCAACCCGGCCGACCTCCAGGCGCAGCTGGCCCCCCACCTCTTCGGCTCCGGCTCCGACGACAGCGGCACGGCTTCCGCGTGGCTGCCTGAGCGCGCCGTCGGCCTGATCGAGTCCCGCCGCAACGGCCGCCCGGCCGGCAAGCCCGCCCCGGGCGCCGGCCGCAGCGGCGGCGGACGCCCCGGCCCCGCGCCGGGCCCCGCCCCCCTCCCGCCCCCGCCCGCGCACGACCCCGTCGTCCCGGCGCCCGTGCCCGCCGGTTCGGTGGCCGCCCCGGCCGGCGGCCCCGACACCGGCCCCGTCCGGCTGGCCGGCGCCCAGGTGCCCATCGGCCCGGGACCGCGCGTCGCCGACGTGCGCGCCGCCGCCGTCGCGGCACCCCGCCCGGAGGCCGCCCTCGCCGCGTCCTGGTCCAAGCCCCGCCCGGGCGTCAACGGCACCGACCCCGCCGTGGGCCCCGCCGTCGCCGCACCGGCCCCCGCCGCGGCACCGGAGCAGGCCGGCGGCTGGCGGCCCTGGCGCTTCCGCATGTCCAACGACGTCTGGGGCACCCCCTCGGTCGCCGACGACCTGGTCTACGTCACCTCCTTCGAGGTGCACGCCCTGGACGTCGCCACCGGCCGTCGCCGCTTCAAGACCCGGGACGTCGCCTGGTCCATGGCGGTCGCCGAGGGCCGCATCCACGCCTCCGACGGACCCACCCTGTTCGCCCTGGACGCCCGCGAGGGCGGCGACCTGTGGCGCCTGCAGACCGACGCCTGGGTCTACTCGCTCAAGGCCGGCCGCGGCACCGTCGTCACCGGCACCCGCGGCGGCGGCGTCCAGGGCTGGGAGGCATCGAGCGGCCAGAAGCTGTGGGAGATCACCGGCTGCCAGACCGACTTCGAGTCCCCCGAGGCCGGACCCGCCCTGCACGACGGCACGGTCTACGTGTGGCAGGACGCCCGGCTGCGCGCCCTGGACGCCCGCACGGGCGACGAGCGCTGGTCGTACCCGATCGGCGACACGGCCTCCTGCGGCGGCGTCCCGGTCCGGCTCACCCAGGCCTCCGACGGCTACGTCTACGTCTGCGCCGGCACCCGCGTCCTCGCCCTCGACGTGGCCGCCGGGCACGTCAAGTGGCACTTCGAGGCCCCGGCCGTGTTCCTCTGCCCGCCCACCTTCGTCCCCGGCCCGGCCGTCACCGGCGGCGGCGTCTACCTCGCCGACTACCTCGGCACGGTCTACGCCCTCGACGCCACCGACGGCCGCGACCGCTGGCGCATCGCCACCGAGGCCCGCTCCTGCGTCGACCCCGTCCTGGTCGCCGCCGGTCACGTCCACGTGGGCAGCGGCAAGGGCCTGTACACGCTCGACGCGGTCACCGGCACACCCAAGTGGCGCTTCCAGGCGGGCGGCGACATCGTGGGCGCCCCCTCGGTCGCCGAGGGCCGGATCCACTTCGGCTCCACCGACCACCTGCTCTACACCCTGAAGGCCGACGACGGCCGGCTCCGCTGGAAACTCGCCACCGGCGGCGAGATCACCGGCTCCCCGGTCGTCCGGGACGGGGTGGTGTACGCGTGCAGCAAGGACCGCTGCGTCTACGCGCTCGACGCGGAGAAGGGCACGGGCACGGCGCGCACCGCCTGACCGGCCCGGGACGGCCGTCGCACCGGCGTACGGAAGGGGCTCCGGACGGCGGCCGTCGCTCGCAGGGGAGCGGACCGTTCACCGCTTCCACCCCAGACGCTACGCCGGGCACGCTCCGGTCGCCACGCGGTGACATGACCGTGACAGGCGATCACTAGGCTCTCCGGCATGCAGACACGGGGGAGCAGACTCAGGTTCACGGCGGTGCTGGTCATGGTGGTCCTGGCACTGACCGGTTTCTCGTCCGGCCGGGGCCGGGGCGCAAGCCACGGTCACGGTGGCGGGGGAGGCGGATGCAGCAGCTCCAGCCAGGACCACGACAGTTCCAGCTCGTCCAGCTCGGATGGCTCCTACGGCTCCAGCGGCGGTTCCTACGGCTCCGACGACGATGACTACAGCGGCAGCTCCGGCAGCTCCGGTGGCAGCTCCTCCACCCGCAGGCCCGACTACGGCTCCACGCCGACGTCCTCCTCCGGCTCCGGCAGCGGGAAGGCGCTCAAGGACGGCACCGCGCGGCTGGTGCGCTGCGCGAGCCCCGCGGCTCCCTACGCGACCGTCGAGGTCAGCAACCCCAACGGCCGCGCGGCGGACTTCTCCGTCTCGGTGACCTTCGAGGACGAGCGCGGCATCACCGTCGTCGACCGGTACGGGGACGTCACGGTCCCCGCGCACGGCAAGGCCACCGTCGACGTCCGCGTGGGCGGAGCGGGCCTGGTGGACTCGGTCGACCACTGCGAGGTCGACGGCCAGGCCCTCGTCGACGACTGACCGGCCCGGGCGACGGGACGTCAGACCCGCAGGTCGTATGCCCTTGACGTGGATCATCCGATGCTCAACCACGCCCCGGGCATAGGTGTGCAGAGGGAAACGATTTCCTAGCGCAACCGGTACTGCCGCGACCGTCCTGCGAACAACCGGGCCTGCCGCTCACCCGCCGCGTTCCCGAGTGCGATCAAATGGGGCGCCTGTGCGAACCCCTGCGCCCGGCCCGCCTCACTCGCGGCCCACAGCGCCCGCACGGTGCCCTGCACGGCCTCGGCCGGATACCCGGCGAGGACGGTGGCGCAGGCGGTCGCCGCGGCCGGCGCCCCGCCCTCCGCGACGAGTTCCGACACCAGGCCCACCTCGTACGCCCGCCGGGCCGAGATCCGCTCCGCCGTGCCCATCAACGCCATCCGGGCGACCTCCCCGTACGGCATGCGCTGGGCCATGAGCACGGACTCGTAGGCGCTGACCATGCCGTACGTGGTGTGCGGGTCGAAGAACGAGGCGGTGGTGTCGGCGACGACGAACTCCGCCTCGCCGAGCAGGTAGAAGGCGCCTCCGCAGGCCATGCCCTGCACGGCGGCGACGACCGGCTTCCACAGGTCGTTCGCCTTCGGCCCGATGCCGAGCAGCGGATCGTCCTGCGCATAGGGCGAGTTGGGCTGCGGTACGACGGCGTCCCGGTCGATGCCGGTGCAGAAGGCGCGCTCACCGGCCCCGGTGAGGACGATCGCCCGCACGGAGTCGTCGAACCGCAACTCCTGCCAGGCGGAGGCCAGTTCGTCGGCCATGGCGAGGTCGACGGCGTTGAGCCGCCCGGGCCGGTTCAGCGTCACGACGGCGACCCCGCTGTCCTGGTCGGTCCTCACGAGGACACTGCTCATGACCGCTCCGGAACCCACTGGACGAGCCCGTCGTGGAAGACGGCCCGCACCCGCACCCCGATGCGCAGGTTCTCCACCGGGAAGGAGCCCAGCGGCTGTCCGGCTCCGGTGACCAGGTTGCCCACCAGCCGGATGCGGGGCGCCTCGTCCAGCTCGACGACGACCACGTTGTACGGCGCCTGCGCCGCGTAGTCGGGCAGCAGCGGCGGATGGGCGACGACGTACGACCAGACCCGGCCGCGGCCGGACACAGGCCGCCACTCGCTGTCGAAGGACTGGCAGTGCGGACAGCAGGGCCGGGGCGGGAAGCGCGGCTCGCCGCACGCCGCGCACGCCTGGACGCGCAGTTCGCCCTGGGCGGCGTACTCCCAGAAGGGGGCACCGTCGGTGTCGGGGACGGGACGCAGCATCGGTGGCTCCTCAACTCCTCAGAAGCAGCGCGGAGGTCGGGACTCCTTCGCCCGCCGTGACCAGACATACGGAGGCGCCCGGCACCTGCGCGGTACTGGTCCCGCGCAGCTGCCTGACCCCCTCGTTGATGAGGTTGAAACCGTGGACGTAGGCCTCGGACAGGCCGCCCCCGCCGGTGTTCAGCGGCAGCAGCCCGCCGGTCTCCAGCGCCCCGCCCTCGGTGAACGCCCCGCCCTCGCCGCGCCCGCAGAAGCCGTAGCCCTCCAGAGAGAGCAGCACCAGGGGCGTGAAGGCGTCGTAGATCTGGGCGACGTCGACGTCCTCGGGGGTCAGATCGGAGTGCTTCCACAGGTGCCGGGCGGCGGCCCAGGCGGGGCCCGTGAGGGGGTCGTCGTTCCAGTAGTTGACCATGCCGTGGTGCTGGGCGGGCAGCGACTGGGCGGCGGAGTGGACGTACACGGGCCGGTGCCGGCAGTCGCGGGCGCGCTCGGCGGAGACCACGACGCAGGCCAGCGCCCCGTCGGTCTCCAGGCAGTTGTCGAAGAGGCAGAGCGGCTCGCTGATCCAGCGGGAGGTCATGTACATCTCGCGGGTCAGGGGCCGGTCGTACATGATCGCGTCGGGGTTCTGGTTGGCCCGGTTGCGGCAGGCCAGGGCGACGTTGAACAGGTGGTCCCGGGTGGCGCCGTACTCGTGCATGTAGCGGCGGGTGAGCATCGCGATCTCGTCGGCGGGCCTGAGCAGTCCGTACGGGCGGGTCCACTGCGCCGGGGTCGGGAGCTGGACGGTGGTGCTGGTCCAGGGCCGGGGCCCGCTGCCCCGCTTGCGGGAGCGCCACGCCACCCCGACGCTCGCCTGCCCGGCGGCGACGGCGGCGGCGAGATGGGCGACGGTGGCGCACGAACCGCCGCCCCCGAAACCGACCTTGCTGAAGAACGTCAGATCGCCGAAGCCGCAGGCCTTCGCCAGCTCCACCTCGTCCGTCTCCTCCATGGTGTAGGAGGCGAGGGCGTCGACCTCGCCGGGCGCGATCCCGGCGTCGTCGAGAGCGGCCAGGACGGCGCGGCAGGCGAGGGTGCGTTCGTCCTCCGGGAGCCGTTTGGCGAAGGGCGTCCGGCCTATGCCGACGAGAGCGGTGGCGTCCTTGAGGCCTCCCGATCCTGCTGCCATGCTGCGCGCACCTCCGGGGCCGAACCGTCACTGACAGGTCGTCAGATTACCGATAATCTGACGCATAGTCAGCTCCTACGTTGTCGGGAGGCGCACTGTGCGAGCGGATACGGCATGGGCGAGCATCCCCGCCCTGGTCAGGGCGGCGGCCGAGCGGTACTCCGACACCGAAGCCGTCGTCGAGGGCCGGACCCGCGTCACCTACGCGGAACTGGGCGCGCGCGTGGAGCGCGCGGCGGCGGCCTGCCTCGCGACCGGGCTGGAACCGGGCGACCGGGTCGGCATCTGGGCCCCGAACTCCCTCGACTGGATAGTCGGCGCCCTGGGCGCGGTCTCGGCCGGGGCGGTGCTCGTCCCGCTCAACACCCGCTTCAAGGGCGCCGAGACGGCGGACGTACTGCGCCGCAGCGGCGCCCGGCTGCTGTTCGTGACCGGCACGTTCCTCGGCACCTCGTACGTGGCGTCCCTGCGCAGGGCGGCCGGCGACGGCCCGGGCGCCGGCCCCCTGCCCGGCCTGCCCGCCCTGCACCACGCGGTCGTCCTCTCGGACGACGCCCCGCCCGGCTTCCTCACCTGGAAGGACTTCCTGGCCGCAGGGGAGGGGGTGGCGACGGCGGACGTCCGGGAGCGCTCCGCCGCCGTGGAGGGAACCCGGCCCTCGGACATCATCTTCACCTCGGGCACGACCGGCCGCCCCAAGGGCGCGGTCATCACCCACGAGCAGACCCTGCGCGCCTACGACATCTGGAGCGAACTGGCGGGCCTCACCCGGGGCGACCGCTACCTGATCGTCAACCCCTTCTTCCACACCTTCGGTTACAAGGCCGGAGTGATCGCCTGCCTCATGCGGGGCGCGACGATGATCCCCCAGCCGGTGTTCGACGTGACCACCGTCCTGGCCAACATCGCCGCCGAGCGGGTCTCCGTCCTCCCCGGCCCCCCGACCCTCCTCCAGTCCCTCCTCGACCACCCCGCACGCGCCGCCCACGACCTGTCGTCCCTCCGGCTGGTCGTGACGGGAGCGGCCGTCGTACCACTGCGCCTGGTGGAACGTCTGCGCAGAGAACTCGGCATCGGCACCGTCCTCACCGCGTACGGCCTCTCCGAGGCGAGCGGCGTCGTCACGATGTGCCGGCGCGGCGACGCCCCGACCGTGATCGCGTCCACGTCGGGCCGGGCCATCCCCGGCACGCGGCTGCGCGTCGCGGACCCCGAGGGCCGGCCCCTCCCGCCCGGCGTTCCCGGCGAGGTCCTGGTCCGCGGCTTCCACGTCATGACCGGCTATCACGAGGACGAGCAGGCCACCGCCGAGGTGCTGACCCCCGACGGCTGGCTGCGCACCGGCGACATCGGCGTCCTGGACGAGGCGGGCAACCTGCGCATCACCGACCGCCTGAAGGACATGTTCATCGTCGGCGGCTTCAACGCCTACCCCGCCGAGATCGAGCAGCTCCTGTGCCTCCACCCGGACGTGGCCGACGCGGCGGTGATCGGCGTACCCGACACCCGCCTCGGAGAGGTCGGCCGGGCCTACGTCGTACGCCGCCCCGGCGCCCTGCTCACCGCCGACGACCTGATCGCCTGGTCCCGCAGGGAGATGGCGAACTACAAGGTCCCCAGAAGCGTCGAGTTCGTCGCGGAACTGCCGCGCAACGCGAGCGGGAAGGTGGTGAAGGGCGCGCTGCGGGACGCGGTCAACGGCCGGGCGGCAGGGCCGGGGTTCCGGTGACCGACATCATCAGGGAGTACAGGGTGGTGTCGGCGGCGATGAACAGGCGGTTGCGGCGGGCCCCGCCGAAGCGGACGTTGGCGACGGTGCCGGGTACCAGGATGCGGCCGAGCAGCGTGCCGTCGGGGTCGTAGCAGTGCACGCCCCCGCCCATGGCGGCGGCCCACAGCCGTCCCTCGTCGTCGAACCGGATGTTGTCGAAGGTGCCGTGCGCGCACGCGGCGAACACCTCGCCGCCGCAGAGCGAGGTGCCGTCCTCGCCGACGTCGAAGACGCGGATGTGGTTGGCCAGGCTGTCGGAAACGTACAGCCGCCGCTCGTCCGGTGAGAAGACCAGCCCGTTGGGCCCCTGGAAACCGTCCGCGACCAGCCGCACCTCGCCGTTCGCGGGGTCGGCGCGGTAGACGTTGCGGGCGCCGATCTCGCTCTCGGCGCGGTGCCCCTCGTAGTCGGTGGCGATCCCGAACTCCGGGTCGGAGAACCACACCGACCCGTCCGACCTCACCACGGCGTCGTTCGGGCTGTTGAGCCGCTTGCCCCGGAACCGCTCGGCGATCACGGTGACCGACCCGTCGTGCTCGGTCCGGGTCACCCGCCGGTTGCCCTGCTCACAGGTGACGAGGCGGCCCTGGGAGTCCAGGGTGTTGCCGTTCGGGTACCCGGCGGGGGAGCGGTAGACGCCGACGGCCCCGGTGGTCTCGTCCCACCTCAGCAGCCGGTCGTTGGGGATGTCGCTCCACACGAGATACCGCCCCGCGGGCACGTACACCGGCCCCTCCGCCCACCGGCACCCCCCGTACAGCGTCTCCAGCCGCGAGTCCCCCGCCTGGCACCTGCCGGTCCGGAACCGCTCGTCGAGCGTCTCGTAGAGGTGGGGCTGCTCGCCGGGCATGGGGCCGCCTTCAGGTGTGGAGCGACGGTGATCTGCGCCGACCCACTATCGCGCGCTCCGGTCCGTGACGCACGTCGCCGGGCCGACGGCGCTCCCGGCCGGTATGGTAAGCGGTATGGCAACGAAGAAGTACACCGTGACGCTGCCGGAGGAGCTCGCCGAGGAGATCCGGCACGAGGTCGGTGCCGGCGGCTTCAGCGCCTATGTCACGCGGGCCATAGAGCGCCAACGCGAGCTGGACCGGCTGGGAGAGCTGGTGACCTGGCTGGAAGCGGAGCACGGCCCCGTCACCGACGAGGAGCTCGCCTCGGCTGAGGCCGAGCGCAGGGAGTTCGAGCGCCACTTCGCGGAGCAGGGCCCGGGGCCGGCCGGCGAGCGGCACCGGAAGGCGAGCTAGTGGTTCCGTCCTGCTACGTGCTGGACTGCGAGGCACTGTCGCGGGTCGTCCTGGGCGACCGGGTGATGCTCGGGCGGCTCAAGGATGCGCACCGATCCGGCATCCGTGTCGTGACCGGCTCGATGACGCTGATCGAGGCGTATCACGGCCGGGTGAAGCGTGCGGCCTGGGCATGGGCGATGTCGCGCGTCGTCGTGGAACCCGTGACCAAGGAGGTCGCCGACGCGGCGGTCGCCCTGCTCCAGGACACCGGCCTGTACGGCCACAAGTACGCGATCGACGCGGCCCTGGCCGTGATCGCGAGCCGGCAGCCCGCGGGCGTGGTGCTCTTCACGTCCGACGAGGACGACATGGGGAAGCTGTGCGGGCCGGGAGTGCGGGTCGTTTCGCTCTGAAGCGACGCCCCTGCCCGCGGACACACCTCGGCCGCGGCGGCTCCCCCTCCGCGCCGCCGCGGCCGATCCCCCGGTTCCGGTGGCTTACTTCGTCGGCTTGAACGGCTCCGACGTGGCGTGCAGGTCCTTCGTCTCCAGCGGCTCGTCCGTGGCGTGCAGGTCCTGCTTCTTGACGGCGCCCCCGTCCGTCGCGTGCAGGTCCTTCGTCTCCAGCGGCTCGTCCGTGGCGTGCAGGTCCTGCGGCTTGAGCTCGTCGCCCATGTTCGTCAACTCCCCTTGGCTTAAATGAGGCAGTGCGGTCGGCGGGCCCGTCCGGTCACTCCCCCGAGGGTGGCCGGGCGGGCCCGCCCGGGCCTCGCCCCGGACATCAGGGCGAGGCCCGTGCGACGACCCGTCTGCCCCCCGACGCGACGGATCGACTGCGTCCATCATGGCGGGGGGCGATAAACGAATGATGAACGCCCCGGCGAACCCTCAGGCCGCCTGCACCGGGGACAGCAGCGCCCGCACCTCGGCGGCCTCGGGCGAGCCCAACTCCTCGTAGATGGCGGCCGCTTCCTGCCAGCAGACATGAGCCCGGCCGGTCTGGCCGATACCGCTGAGCGCGCGCCCGAGGACCGTGAGGACATTGCCCCGCCGCCACTCCCCGCCGATCCCGCGCAGCACCGTGAGCGCCATCTCGGCATTCGCCGCGGCCCGCGCCGCACGCCGGGCGGCGAGATCCACCTCGGCCAGCCGGAACAGGCTCATGCCCTCCCAGAGGCGCTGCCTGCTGTCGCGGAACACCTCCAGCGCCTCTTGGAGGCGGTCGGCCGCCTTGCCCAGTTCGCCGCTCTGGGTGAGAGCGAGCCCCAGGGCGTAGCGGGCGTTCGCCCCGCGCATCGAGTTGCCCAGGCCGTCATAGATGTCGAGGCCCTGCCGGGCCAGCGCGACAGCGCTCTGGGTGCGCCCGGTCGCGAGATGGATCCGGGAGAGGTTGCAGAGGGCGGCGGCCTCGCCGGGGCGGTCGCCCAGGGCCCGGAAGTGCTCGATGGCCCGGGAGAGGTGCTCCTCGCCGTCGGTGTGCCGGTTCTGGTACAGCGCGATGATGCCGCGCGCGTTGCGGGCCCAGCACACCGGGAGCAGGTCGTACGACTCCTGCGCGAGCAGGATGGCCCGCTCCGCCTCCTCCTCGGCCCGTTCGAAACGGCCGCTCACGTGGTGGACGTTGACGAGCGTCATCAGGGCCCGTGCCTCCGCCCGTCCGAGGCCGTGCGAGCGGGCCGCTCCCACGAGTGCCTCGGCCGTCGCCTCGTACTCCCGGGAGTTGGCCCCCGACTCGGACAGGTCGTGCGCGGCCCACAGCATGTCGATGGCCCGGGCCAGGCTCTCCGGCTGCCCCGCGGACTGCCGTGCGCAGGCGAGGAGGCACATGGCCTCCGCGTACAGCCAGTCCTGCGCCGCGTGCCGGTCGTCGAACCGAAGCCCCGGATACGACGTGGGCTCCAGATGGTCCACCAGCCGGTCGCCCGGCCGCTCGATCGCGTACACGCCGGCCGCGGACGCCAGGTAGAAGTCCAGCAGCCGGGACAGCGCCGCTCCCCGTTCGCTGGGAGGCAGTTCGTCCCGCTCCGCGCACGCACGCGCGTAGAGCCGCACCAGGTCGTGGAAGCGGTAGCGGCCGGGGGCCGCCGATTCGAGGAGGGAGGTGTCCACCAGGGACTCCAGCAGATCCTCCGTGTCCTCGGCCGGCAGGTCCAGAACCGCCGCCGCGGCGGTGACGGAGATGTCGGGGCCGTCCGCCAGGCCGAGCAGGCGGAACGCGCGGGCCTGGGCGGGCTCCAGCTGGCCGTAGCCGAGCTCGAAGGTCGCCTTGACGGCCAGGTCGCCGGCCTGCAGTTCATCCAGGCGGCGGCGCTCGTCGGCGAGCTTCGCCGCGAGGACCGACACCGTCCAGGTGCGGCGGGCCGCCAGGCGGGACGCCGCGATGCGGATCGCCAGCGGCAGGAAACCGCAGGCGGCCACCACGTCCAGCGCGGCCTTCCGCTCGGACGCCACCCGCTCCTCGCCCACGATCTTCGTGAACAGTGCCAGCGCCTCGTCCGGGGACATCACGTCGAGGTCGATCAGGTGGGCGCCCGCCAGGTCCAGCATCCGCACCCGGGAGGTGATCAGCGCGGCGCAGCCGTCCGTGCCGGGAAGCAGGGGGCGCACCTGGGCGGCGTCCCGGGCGTTGTCCAGCAGGACCAGCACCCGGCGCCCCGCCAGGACCGAGCGGTACAGGGCCGCGCGCTCCTCCAGGGAGTCGGGGATCGCCGAGTCGGCCGTGCCGAGGGCGCGCAGGAAGGAGCCGAGGACCGTCTCCGGTTCCGCCGCCCGGGCGCCCGCACCCTGGAGGTCGACGTACAACTGCCCGTCGGGGAAGGCCGTGCGGGCCTGCTGCGCCACGTGCACCGCGAGGGTCGTCTTGCCGACGCCGCCGATGCCCGCGAGGGCCGAGACCGCCATGACCCGTCCCTCGGCGGAGGTGAGGATGTCGCCGAGTTCACGGACGAACGCGGAGCGGCCGGTGAAGTCGGGCACGGTGGCCGGCAGTTGTGCCGGGCGGACGGGGACGGCGGCCGGCTCGGGCGCCGGGGAGGAGGGCTCCGCCAGCGAGGGGTCCGCCTGGAGGATCCGCTGCTGCAGGTCGCTCAGGCCGGGGCGCGGGTCCACGCCGAGTTCGTCGGCGAGCAGGCGGCGGGTGTCGGCGTACACGGCGAGTGCCTCGGCCTGGCGGCCGCTGCGGTAGAGCGCCAGCATCAGGAGCTCGCGCAGCCGCTCGCGCAGGGGATGGGCGGCGGTGAGAGCCGTGAGTTCGGAGACCGCCTCGGCGTGGGAGCCCTGCTCCAGGTCCATGTCCAACCGCGATTCGAGCAGTTGGAGCCGCCACTCCTCCAGACGGACACGCTGGGCCTCCGCGTAGGGGCCGGGCACGCCGGCCAGTGTCTCCCCGTCCCACAGGGCGAGGGCGCGGCGCAGGGTGGTGCGGGCGTGGCTGAGGTCGCCCGCGGAGCGGGCCTTCTCCGCCTCGGTCGCCAGGTCCTGGGCGACGGTGAGGTCCAGGGCGCCCTCGGCGAGGTCGCGGACCGCGTAGCCGCCGGACTCGCTGACCAGGACGGCGGAGGCGGTGCCGCCCGACCGGCGTGCCTCGCCGCCCGGGTCCAGCACCTTGCGCAGGCGGGAGGCGTAGGTCCGTACCGCCGCCAGGGCCTGCGAGGGCGGTTCCTCGCCCCACAGGGCGTCGATCAGTTCCGCCGCCGTGGCGGTGCGGCCCTCGCGCAGCAGCAGGGCGGCGAGCAGCGCGCGTTGCTGGGGGGATCCGGTGCTGACGGGCTCGTCGCCGCGCCAGGCGCGCACGGGGCCGAGCACTCCGAAACGCAGCGCCACGGCCTGTGCCGGTCCGGCCGGGCCGGTCGTCGTCACCGGCTCCGGCGTGGAGTCGTGACGCCGCTGCTCCGGTACGCGCGGCACACCCTTCGGTACACCGTCCATGCAGTCCCCCTAGACATCCTGAGCAACCAGGCCAGTTTGCCTTGTGGGCGGCGGATACGTCAGCCGTGGGAGACACCGATCACAGGGCGACGCGGGGAGTCCACCGGGTCTGCACCATCTCTTCGCACGCACCCGGCCGCACCCGCGCGCATCACGCCATCGCGGCCGGAACCGACCTCCGCCCACACAGCTGACGCCCCGTCAGATCAGCGCTACCGTGACGCCATGGACACCCACGACAGCACCTTTCCGCTGATCATCTCCGTGGACGACCACACCGTGGAGCCCGCCGGCGTCTGGCAGGAGCGGCTTCCGGGGAAGTACCGGGACGTCGGGCCGCGGATCGTGCGGGCTCCCGTGAAGGAGATGACCTTCCTCGGGGGGCGCTTCAAACCGGTCATGGGGCAGCCCGGGGACGACGGGCCCGTCGGGGACTGGTGGGTCTACGAGGACCTGCGGCGGCCGCTGACCCGGCTCGACACCGCCGTCGGGTACGACAGGGACGAGATCCGGCTGGAGGTCATCACCTACGAGCAGATGCGCCCCGGCTCCTACGACGTCACCGCGCGGCTCGCCGACATGGGCGTCAACCACGTCCAGTCCGCCCTGTGTTTCCCCACGTTCCCGCGCTTCTGCGGCCAGACCTTCACCGAGGCGAAGGACCACGAGCTGGGCCTGCTCTGCGTCCGGGCCTACAACGACTGGATGGTGGAGGAGTGGTGCGGCCCGGACGCGCACGGGCGGCTCATCCCCCTGCCCATCGTCCCTCTGTGGGACGCCGGGCTGGCCGCGGCGGAGGTCCGGCGCAACGCCGCCCGCGGCGTCCGAGCCGTCGCCTTCTCCGAGATACCGCCCTTCCTCGGACTGCCGTCCGTCCACACCGACGACTGGGACCCCTTCCTCGAAGCCTGCGACGAGACCGGCACGGTCGTCGCCATGCACATCGGCTCCAGCAGCCGCATGCCGTCCACCTCCGAGGACGCCCCGCCCGCCGTCGGCTCCACCATCACGTACGCCAACTGCTGCTTCTCCATGGTCGACTGGCTGATGAGCGGCAAGTTCGAACGCTTCCCGAACCTCAAGGTCATGTACGCCGAGGGGCAGATCGGCTGGATCCCCTACATCCTGGAGCGGGCCGACGTCGTGTGGGAGGAGAACCGCGGCTGGGGCGGCGTCGCCGACAAGGTGCACCGGCCGCCGTCCCAACTCTTCGCCGAGCACGTGTACGGCTGTTTCTTCGACGACGCCTTCGGGCTGCGCAACATCGACTCCATCGGCGTCGGCAACGTTCTCTACGAGACCGACTACCCCCACTCCGACTCCACCTGGCCCAAGTCCCGGGAGGTCGGGGAGGCGCAGATGGGGCACCTGGCGCCCGACGTGGTCGAGCGGATCGTGCGTGGCAACGCCATCGAGCTGCTCGGGCTGACCCCCGAGGGCCTGTGGCCGGGCGCCGGCGGGGGTGCGCGGTGAGCCTGCGGTACGGGATGCAGCTTCCCGTCCAGTCGCAGAGCACCCTGTACGCCGAGGGCTGGGAGGCGGCGGCCGGGCCGGAGGACCTGCTGGAGATCGCCCGCGCCGCCGACCGGGCCGGGTTCGACTACCTCGCGAGCTGCGACCACGTCGGCATCCCCCGCCGGCTCGCCGCCGCGATGAGCACCGTCTGGTACGACCCCGTCGCCACCCTCGCCTTCCTGGCCGCCGCCACCGAACACATCCGGCTGCTCAGCCACGTCGCGATCGTCGGTCTGCGGCACCCCCTGCTCACGGCCAAGCAGTACGCGACCCTGGACCGGCTTAGCGGAGGCCGGCTGGTCCTCGGGGTCGGCGCCGGCCACGTCCAGGAGGAGTTCGAGGCCCTGGGCGTCGACTTCCGCGGGCGCGGGGCCGTGCTGGACGAGTCGATCGACGCGCTGCGCGCCGCCCTCGGACCCGACGAGTTCCCCGAGCACCACGGCAAGCGGTACGCGTTCGAGGGGCTCGGACAGCGGCCCCGCCCCGTCCAGGACCCCGTCCCCCTGTGGGTCGGCGGCTCCTCGCCCGCCGCCGTGCGACGGGCCGCGCTCAAGGGCGACGGCTGGCTGCCGCAGGGCGATCCCAGGGACCGGCTGCCCGGGCAGATCGCCCGCATCAGGGAGGTGCGTGAACAGGCCGGCGCGAGGGGCGCGTTCACCGTGGGCGCCATCACCGAGCCGCTGTACGTGGGCACGCCCCGCTGGGAGGTGGGGCGCTGCACCCTCACCGGCGGTCCGCTTGAGCTCGCCGAGTCGCTGCGGGCGTACCGGGCGATGGGGGTGCACCAGATCCAGGTGCGGTTCCGCAGCCGGAGCCGCAGTGAACTCATCGACCAGATCGCGGCGTTCGGCGCCGAGGTCGCTCCCGAGCTGTGAGGAGACCCCATGGGCAGGCTCGACGGACGGGTCGTCATCGTCACCGGCGCCGCACGCGGCCAGGGCGAGCAGGAGGCCCGGCTGTTCGCGGCCGAGGGCGCCCGGGTGATTCTCGGGGACGTCCTCGACGACCAGGGCGAGGCCCTCGCGAAGGAGATCGGAGGGCGGTACGTCCATCTGGACGTGGGCCGGGAGGAGGACTGGCGGGCCGCCGTCAACGCCGCCAAGGATGCCTACGGCCACGTCGACGGGCTGGTCAACAACGCCGGGATCCTGCGCTTCAACTCCCTCCTCGACACGCCCCTCGACGAGTTCATGCAGGTCGTGCAGGTCAACCAGGTGGGCTGCCTGCTCGGCATCAAGGCGGTCGCCCCGGAGATGACCGACGGGGGCACGATCGTGAACACCGCCTCCTGCACGGGCCTGACCGGGATGGCGGCGGTGGGTTCCTACGCGGCGACCAAGCACGCCGTGGTCGGTCTGACCCGGGTCGCGGCCCTGGAGCTGGCGGGGCGCGGGATACGGGTCAACGCCGTCTGTCCGGGGGCGATCGACACCCCGATGGCCAACCCGGCCCGGCTCGACCCGGACGCCGACCCGGAGGAGACGGCGAAGGGCCTCGACCGGCTGTACCGCAAGCTCGTGCCGCTGGGCAGGGTCGGCCGGCCCGAGGAGGTGGCGAGGCTCGCGCTGTTCCTGACCTCGGAGGACTCCTCGTACATCACGGGCCAGCCGTTCGTGATCGACGGCGGGTGGCTGGCCGGGGTCACCGTTATCTGACGGACCATCAGCTATTGACGCCCCCAGGGGCCGGTGGAACAGTCGGAGCCATCATCTGACGCATCGTCAGAACTGACCGTGGGGCGGTGAACCTCCTTGGAATTCGGCATCTTCGTTCAGGGATACGTCGGCAAACGGGCCGAGACCGACCCGCTCGCCGAGCACAAGGCGCTGATGGAGGAGACCGAGTACGTCATCCAGGCGGACAAGTCCGGCTTCAAGTACGCCTGGGCGTCCGAGCACCACTTCCTGGACGAGTACTCGCACCTCTCCGCCAACGACGTGTTCCTCGGCTACCTGGCGCACGCGACCGAGCGGATCCACCTCGGCTCGGGGATCTTCAACCCGCTCGCCCCGGTCAACCACCCCGTGAAGGTCGCAGAGAAGGTCGCCATGCTCGACCACCTCAGCGGCAACCGCTTCGAGTTCGGCAGCGGCCGGGGCGCCGGGTCCCACGAGATCCTCGGGTTCATGCCGGGGGTGACCGACATGAACCACACCAAGGAACTCTGGGAGGAGACCATCGCCGAGTTCCCCAGGATGTGGCTCCAGGACGAGTACCAGGGCTTCCAGGGCAAGCACTGGTCACTCCCGCCGCGCAAGGTCCTGCCCAAGCCGTACGGCGGCTCCCACCCGGCGATGTGGTACGCGGCCGGGTCGCCGCCGTCGTACGCGATGGCCGCGAGGAAGGGCCTCGGCGTGCTCGGCTTCAGCGTGCAGAAGGTCTCCGACATGGAGTGGGTGCTGGAGCAGTACAAGACGGCGATCGTGGACGCGGAGCCGGTCGGGGACTTCGTCAACGACAACGTCATGGTGACGACGACCGCGATCTGTGCTCCGACCCACGCGGAAGCCGTGCGCATCGCGGCGAGCGGGGGGTTGCACTATCTGCCCTCGCTGGTGTTCCGGTACCACGACACGTTCCCGCGGCCCGAGGGGTTCCCGGTGTGGCCGGAGACGTTGCCGGAGTACACCGAGGAGTTCGTGGAGGTGCTGATCGAGGAGGAGTTGCTGATCTGCGGGGATCCGGACGAGGTGCTGCGGCAGTGCGAGCGGTGGGAGCGGGCCGGGGCGGACCAGTTGAGTTTCGGATTGCCGGTGGGGGTGCCGAAGGAGGAGACGTTGCAGACGATCCGGCTGGTCGGGGAGTACGTGATTCCCAAGATCGATACGGATCCTGTGCATCGGACTTCACGGTTCCGTCGGGGTGGTTGAGCGTTCGTTGGCGGGTGCGGATGCGTCGTGGCTTGTCGCGCAGTTCCCCGCGCCCCTGAGCAGGACATCTCACCGGAGTGGAGAGGAAGCCCCCCATGCTCGATCACGTCATCAAGGGCGCGACCGTCGTGGACGGGACGGGTGCCCCGGCGTTCACCGCCGACGTCGGCGTACGAGACGGCCGGATCGCCGTCATAGGCCAGGTCACCCAGGAAGCCCGCACCACCGAGGACGCCACCGGGCTCGTCCTCACGCCCGGGTTCGTCGACCCGCACACCCACTACGACGCCCAGCTCTTCTGGGATCCGTACGCCACGCCGTCGCTCAACCACGGGGTCACCACCGTCGTCGGCGGCAACTGTGGGTTCACGCTCGCGCCGCTGCATCCCGGGCGGCCCGAGGACGCCGACTACACGCGGCGGATGATGTCCCGGGTCGAGGGCATGGCGCTGGTGGCGCTGGAGCAAGGGGCGCCGTGGAGCTGGCACTCCTTCGGTGAGTATCTGGACGCCCTGGAGGGGCGGATCGCCGTCAACGCCGGGTTCATGGTGGGGCACTGTGCGCTGCGGCGGCACGTCATGGGACCGGAGGCGGTGGGCGGGCAGCCGAGCCAGGAGCAGCTCGCCGCGATGGTGCGGCTGCTGCGGGAGGCCATGGACGCCGGGGCGTGGGGGCTGTCCACCACCCAGTCGACCAGCCACTCCGACGGCGACGGACAGCCCGTCGCCTCCCGGCACGCCCGGCCGGCCGAGCTGCTGGCGCTGTCGCGGGCCGTCGGCGAGTGTGAGGGCACGCAGATCGAGGCGATCGTCGCCGGCTGTCTGGATCAGTTCAGCGACGCCGAGATCGATCTGTTCGTGGAGATGAGCGCGGTGGCCGGGCGGCCGCTGAACTGGAACGTGCTGACGATCGACGCGGCCGTTCCCGAGCGGGTGCCCCGGCAGCTGCTGGCGAGTGAGCAGGCGCGGAAGGCGGGCGGCAGGGTCGTGGCCCTGACCATGCCGATCCTCACGCCGATGAACATGTCGCTGGGGACCTTCTGCGCCCTCAATCTGATCCCGGGATGGGGGCCGGTCCTCGGACTGCCGGTGCCCGAGCGGATCCGGAAGCTGCGCGACCCGGACGTGCGGGCCGAACTCCTGCGCCGCGCCGACTCCAAGGAGGCGGGTGTCTTCCGGCGGCTCGCGAACTTCGGGCGGTACGTCATCGGCGACACCTACAGCGAGGCCAACGCCGGGCTGACCGGGCGCGTGGTGGGGGACATCGCCGAGGAGCGCGGGCAGGAGCCCTTCGCGTGCCTGGTGGAGATCTGCGCCCAGGACGACCTGCGCACGGTGCTGTGGCCGATGCCGGCCGACAACGACCCGGCGTCCTGGGCGCTGCGCGCGGAGACCTGGCAGCACGAGGACGTGCTGCTCGGCGGGTCCGACGCGGGCGCCCACCTGGACCGGATGTGCGGGGCGCCGTACACGACCCGGTTCCTGGGGGACTGCCTGCGGGGGCGGAGGCTGGTCGGGCTGGAGCAGGCCGTGAAGATGCTGACCGACGACCCGGCCCGGCTCTTCGGGCTGCGCGAGCGGGGCCGGATCGAGGAGGGCCTGCACGCGGACCTCGTGCTGCTCGACCCGGAGCGGATCGACGCGGGCCCGGCCACCCTGGTGCACGACCTGCCGGGCGGCAGTCCGCGGCTGGACTCCCGGGCGCTGGGCGTGCGGGCCGTCTGGGTCAACGGGGTCGAGGCGATCCGGGACGACGTGGTGACCGGGGCCGTGCCGGGCCGGGTGCTCCGCTCGGGGCGTGACACGGAGACGGTGAGCACGAGGTGACGGCACGGCAGTCGCTGTTCGTCGGCGGCTCCTGGGTGGAGCCGGAGGGCGGGCACTACGAGGTGATCGACCCGGCGACCGAGCGGCCCGTCGGGTGGGCGCCGGAAGCCTCGCGGGACCAGGTGCGGGCGGCGTGCGCCGCGGCCCGCGAGGCCTTCGGGCCCTGGTCGCGCACGGCGCCGGAGGAACGGGCCGCGGTGCTCGCCCGGGCGGCGGGGCTCATCGCCACCCGGCTGAAGGAGCACGCGGAGCTGGCCGCGGCCGAGACCGGAGCGACCCTGCGCACCGCACGCGCCCTGCAGGTCGGGGTCGCGGCCGCCCGCTTCCGGCGCTACGCCCGCGTGGAGCCCGCAGAGTGGGCGGTGCCGCCGCAGATCAACGAGGCCGGTCCGATGGGCAGGGCGGGCGTGATGGGCGCCCTGGCCGTCCGGCAGCCCGTCGGAGTGGTCACCTGCATCACCTCGTACAACAACCCCTGGGCCAACCCGGCCGGCAAGGTCGCCCCGGCCCTGGCCATGGGCAACACGGTCGTGGTGAAGCCGGCTCCGCAGGATCCGCTGTCGGTCTACCGGATGGCCGAGGCGCTGGAGGCGGCCGGCGTGCCGCCGGGTGTGGTGAACGTGGTCAGCGGCACACGTACGGAGGTCGGCGAGGCGGCCGTCGCCTCGCCGGACGTCGACATGGTGAGCTTCACCGGCTCCACGGCGGTCGGGCGGAGCATCGCCGAGGTGTGCGGGCGGGGCATGAAGCGGCAGTTGATGGAGCTGGGCGGCAAGGGCGCCGCGCTCGTCTTCGACGACGCCGACCTCGCCTCGGCCGTGGCCGGGATCGGCACCACCTTCTCCTTCTACAGCGGACAGATCTGCACGGCACCGACGCGGGTGCTGGCCCAGCGAGGGATCCACGACCGGCTGGTGGAGCAACTGGTGTCTTATGCAACGCGGTTGAAGGTCGGGGATCCACGGGAGCCGGACACCGTGGTCGGGCCGGTGATCTCGGCGGCGCACCGCGACCGCGTGGAGTCGTACGTCGAACTGGGCCGCAAGGAGGGGGCGGTGGTGGTCGCGGGCGGACAACGCCCGGACCTGCCGGCCGGCTTCTACGTCGCCCCGACCCTCCTGGCCGACTGCGGCAGCGGCATGCGCGTGGCCCGTGAGGAGATCTTCGGGCCGGTGGTGGTCGTCATCCCCTTCGACGACGAGGAGGAGGGCATCGCGCTCGCCGACGACACCGACTACGGGCTGATCGACTACGTCTGGTCGGGCGACGTGGCCCGGGCCTTCCGGGTGGCCCGGCGGCTGCGGGCCGGCGGGGTCGGGATCAACACGGTCGGGCGGAACATGGAGGCGCCCTTCGGCGGCTTCAAGCAGAGCGGTGTGGGCCGGGACGTCGGCTCGTACGCCCTGCACACCTACAGCGAGGTGCAGTCGATCGTGTGGCCGGGCTGAGGCCTCTCAGGCGTCCAGGTCCACCCGCACGGTCAGCAGGTTCGTCCCGAGGGCCCGCACCCCCAGGCTGTTGACCCGGGGCAGGCCCCGCAGCCGTGCCACCGGGTCGTCCTGCGGCATCGGATGCGCCGTGCCCTGGTGCCATCGGCCGCGGATGCGCACCCGCACCCGCGGATCGGCCTTGATGTTGCGGACGTACTGCGACCGTTCGCCGAACTCCGACACCAGCCAGAAGGAGCCGCCGACCAGGCGCCCGCCCACCGGTGTGCGGCGGGGCAGCCCGGAGACGCGGCCCGTCGTCTCCAGGACCGTCTGGAAGGGGAGGCGGCGCAGGATCGGGTTGAGGCGGCGCTGGAACGCCGTCGTCGCACGGAACCTCAGGTCGGTGCTGCGGGACATCGTCTGCGGGTCTCCTTTCGCACGAAGCTCTCACGGATTTCCGCAACGCGGCCTGCTTCAATGATCCCCCACGCGGCAACGAGGAGAGCGGGTGGCTGCGGATGCGGATCGTGACCTGGAACCTGTGGTGGCGCTTCGGGCCGTGGCAGACGCGGCAGAAGGCGATCGTCACGGCCCTGCGGGAGCTGCGGCCCGACGTCGTCGGACTGCAGGAGGTGTGGGCGGCCGACGGCGAGAACCTCGCCGAGTGGCTCGCCGGTGAGCTGGGCCTGCACTGGGCCTGGGGAGCCTCGCCCGCCCCGGAGCGCTGGCAGCGGCGGATCGGGGACCCCACGGTCGGCATAGGCAACGCGGTGCTGAGCAGATGGCCGGTCGTCGCCCAGGACGTGCTGCCGCTGCCCGCCCCGGCCGACACGGACGACGGCCGCCTCGCCCTCTACGCCCGTCTGGCCGCGCCCGGCCACGAAGTGCCCTTCTTCACCGCCCACTTCAGTTCCGTCCTGCACGGCTCGGCGATCCGCTGCGGGCAGGCCGCCGCGCTCGCCGGGTTCGTCGCCCGGCACCGCGGCGACACCCCGTTCCCGCCCGTCGTCACCGGCGACCTCAACGCCTGGCCCGACTCCGACGAGGTCCGCCTCCTCGGCGGCTACAGGACCGCCCCGGCCGTGCCCGGGCAGGTCCTCCTCGACGCCTGGGAGTACGCCGACCCGGCCGCCCCCTCCGTCACCTGGGACGCGGCCAACCCGTACGTGGCACCCACCCGGGAGCCCGGCGTGCGCATCGACTACATCCACGTGGGCCCGCCCGGCCCCGGCGGACTCGGCCACGTACGGTCCGTCCGGCGGGCCTGCGACGGCCCCGTCGACGGGGTGTGGCCCTCCGACCACGCGGCGGTCGTCGCCGACCTGGCGGACACGACCTAGTCGCGCCCCAGGAAGATCGGATTGGTGAACGCCGCCAGCGGACCGGGCAGCGGTCCCGCGGCCGCCTCGTGCCGGAGTTCCGCCCGTACGTACGCCGCGTACGACGGTGTGGTGCTCCACTCGACCACGCCCGAGCCGGAGACCGGCAGCGGGGCGCTGGTGTGCAGGACGCCCTGGTCGGTGACGAAGCGGACCGTGCAGCGCGGGGCGCCGGTGACCTCCAGGCGGACGGTGACCGGGGTGTCGCGGCCGACGGCGAGCCGCTCGCCGATGCCCGCGTGCTCGCCGCGCCCGCCGGACGCCCGCAGCGACAGCGTGACGCGCGCGGACTCGGCGATGTAGGACCGTCCCGCCCGGATGCCCTCCTGGATCGCCTCCCGGGTGAGGTCGTCGGCCAGGACGACCGTCTGGGGGCTGCCCACCGCGTCCGGGGAGCGGTGGGCGTCGCTGCTGCCCATCGCCGGGAGCCAGCCGCGCCCGTCCCGCACCGACGCCACGAGCATGCTGTCCCAGTCGGCCAGCGCCACCTCGTCGTCGGGCGTGTAGGGGCCGTTCCACACCTCCACGGCGTCCGCCTCGGAGAAGCCGAACTTCCAGTTGCAGCCGACGCAGGTGGCGTGCGGGTGGGCCGGGACGACCAGGCCGCCGGCCCGGCGGATCTGCCGCGCGAACCGGCCGAAGCGGTTGTCGCGGGCGCGGTAGCGCCAGTCGACGAAGGTGCCCGGGTCGGTGCCCAGAGCCACCACGTGACCATTGCGCGTGGTGATCTCCTCGCCCAGCATGACCAGCAGGTCGTCCCCGGCCACGTCGGCCCAGTGGGCGTGCGCGGCATGGGTGTTGTGCTCGGAGGAGTTGATGAAGTCCAGCCCGGCGGCCCTGGCCAGGTCGCCGATCTCGGCGGGGGTGCGGCGGCCGTCGGAGTGCCAGGAGTGCAGATGGCAGTCGCCCCGGTACCAGGCCCGCCCCCGGCCCTTCGCCCGCTGCCGCGGATACACCGGCCGGGCGGCCTCGCCCGGCTCCCCGTAGGTCAGCGTGATCGTGATCTCGTACGACAGGCCCTGCGGGGCGACGGTGTACGGGCCGAGCGCGATGTGCCAGGTGCCCTCGTGCACCGGGCCCGGGATGTAGCCGGGCGTCGCGTCGTCCGCCCGTACGAAGAACTCCGTGCGCGCCCCGCCCGACCAGCCCCGGAAGCCCCGGCCGCCGAGCTCGGTGCCGCGCTCGTCGAAGACGCCGATGTCCAGGGCGTTGCCCGCGGTGCCGGCCGGGACGGACGGCCGGTCGTAGGTGTAGGCGACCTTCAGCTCGCGGACCCCGGCCGGGACCTCGACGGGCACGTACACGAAGTCCGGGGAGCCGGGCGGCAGCGTGCCGCGCACGGTCCTGCTCTCCCGGCCCCCGTCGGCCGCTGCAGCGAAGCTCACGCTTCCCAACGTAAGGGCGGCCGCCGCTCCCGTCACGAACAGGGCGCGCCGGCCGGGCCCGCCGTGGCTGTCCTCGCACATGCTGCTGCTCCCCAGGTGTCGTCGGTGACGTGGCACGGGTCGTGCGGGGTGGTGCGTGTGCACCCTTGTAGTCAGCCGTGAACAGGCGTGCAAGACAGGGGAATCGGCCGGGGAAAACAGGGGGAGGCTCGGGGAGTACCGACCGGGGGCCCACCGGACAGGGGACGGTCATCCGAACGTCCGACCGGTCGGTATCGACAGTGCGGCCGACCTCCGGTACAGATACGTCATGCGCATCGCCGTGACGATCTTCCTCACCGACGAGACGATCACCCCGACCCGGCTCGCCCGGGAGCTGGAGGAGCGCGGTTTCGCCGGGCTGTACCTGCCCGAGCACACCCACATCCCCGTCGAGCGGACCACGCCGTACCCGGCGGGCGGTGAGCTGCCGCCCGAGTACGGCCGTACCCTCCACCCGTTCGTGGCGCTCGGCCAGGCCGCCGCCGTCACCGGGCGGCTCGGTCTGGGCACGGGCATCACGCTCGTCGCGCAGCACGACCCGATCGACCTGGCCAAGCAGGTCGCGACCCTCGACCACCTCTCCGGCGGCCGGTTCACCCTCGGCGTCGGCTTCGGCTGGAACGTCGAGGAGGCCGCCGACCACGGCGTGCGCTGGAGCACCCGGCGCGAGCTGGTCAGGGACCGGATGGCGCTGATGCGGGCCCTGTGGTCGCGGGAACCGGCCGCCTACGAGGGGGAGTTCGGCAGCGTCCGGGCCAGCCACGCGTTCCCGAAGCCCGTGCGCGAGCCGCGCGGCCCGGTCATCGGCCCGCGCACGCTCGTCGGCGGGGCCGCCGGACCCCGGCTGTTCGCGCACATCAGCGAGTACGCCGACGGCTGGCTGCCGATCGGCGGCCGGGGCCTGGGCGAGGCCCTGCCGTTGCTGCGCACCGTGTGGGCCGACGCCGGCCGCGATCCCGAGGCCCTCCAGGTCGTGCCCTACGCCATTCACCCCACCCCGGGCAAGCTCGCCCACTACGCCGACCTCGGCCTCGAGGAGGTCGTGGCGCAGCTGCCCCCGGCGGGGGAGACGGAGGTGCTGAAGGCCCTGGACGGCCTCGCCGACCACCTCTGACAACTCCCCTACGGGACGGGCCCTTTGGCGCTCCCTACTAAACTGGGGGTCAACAACCGGGCCGGGAGCACACCGGTGCGCGGCCGACCACCGCGCACGACACGGGTGACGGCCCGGCTCACTGATTCCACGGGGGAGAGCGTCTTGAGGCTTTGGTGGTTTTCCTGGCTCCTGCGGCACTTCACGGAGTACGGCTACAGCCAGGGGCTGCTGCGCGCCGCGATCGGCACGACGGCCGTGCTGGTGACCGCCGCGCTGGTCTGGTTGACCCTGCACCGCAACCGGCCGGCCGCCGTGGCCGCCGCCGGTCTCACCTCGGCCCTGGGCATCGGGTGGCTGGCCTTCCACTGACGGGGCTTCTCCGAGCCTGATCAGCGCACTCGTATGCTCGAAGGATGACGACTCCCGCGACCTCCGGAACCGGCCCCACCGAGAACTCCATGCGTCGCGCCCTGAAACGGGCCAGGGACGGCGTCTCGCTCGACGTCGCCGAGGCGGCGGTGCTGCTCCAGGCCCGGGGTGAGCAGCTGGGGGACCTGTCGGCCTCGGCCGCACGGGTGCGGGACGCGGGGCTGGAGGCGGCCGGGCGGCCCGGCGTCATCACGTACTCCAAGTCCGTCTTCATCCCGCTGACGCGGCTGTGCCGGGACAAGTGCCACTACTGCACGTTCGTCACCGTCCCGGGCAAGCTGCGCCGCGAGGGCCACGGGATGTTCATGTCGCCCGACGAAGTGCTGGACGTGGCCCGCAGGGGTGCTGCCCGCGGCTGCAAGGAAGCCCTCATCACCCTCGGCGACAAGCCCGAGGACCGCTGGCCGGAGGCGCGCGAGTGGCTCGACGCGCACGGCTACGACGACACCCTCGCCTACGTCCGTGCCGTCTCCGTCCGCATCCTGGAGGAGACCGGCCTGCTTCCCCACCTCAACCCGGGCGTCATGAGCTGGAGCGACTTCCAGCGGCTCAAGCCGGTCGCGCCGAGCATGGGCATGATGCTGGAGACCACCGCGACCCGCCTCTGGTCGGAGCCGGGCGGCCCTCACCACGGCTCCCCCGACAAGGAGCCCGCAGTGCGGCTTCGGGTGCTGGAGGACGCCGGGCGGTCCTCCGTGCCCTTCACCTCGGGCGTCCTCATAGGCATCGGGGAGACCTACGAGGAGCGCGCCGAGTCGCTGTTCGCGCTGCGGAAGGTCTCCCGGGCCTACCACGGCGTGCAGGAACTGATCATCCAGAACTTCCGCGCCAAGCCGGACACCGCGATGCGCGGCATGCCCGACGCCGAGCTCGACGAACTGGTCGCCACGGTGGCCGTCGCCCGTCTCCTGATGGGCCCGAACGGCAACATCCAGGCCCCGCCCAACCTCGTCGACGACGAGTACGAGCGGCTGATCCGCGCCGGCATCGACGACTGGGGCGGCGTCTCCCCGCTCACCATCGACCACGTCAACCCCGAGCGCCCCTGGCCGCAGATCGAGCAGCTCGCCGAGAAGTCCCGGGCGGCCGGGTTCGAGCTGCGTGAACGGCTGTGCGTGTACCCGGAGTTCGTCAAGCGCGGCGAGCCGTGGCTGGACCCGCGGCTGCGCCCGCACGTGGCCGCTCTGGCCGACCCGGAGACCGGCCTGGCCCGGCCCGAGGCCCTCCCGCAGGGTCTGCCGTGGCAGGAGCCGGAGGAGGTCTTCACGGCGTCCGGCCGCACCGACCTGCACAGCTCCATCGACACCGAGGGCCGTACGTCGGACCGCCGGGACGACTTCGACGAGGTGTACGGCGACTGGGGTGCCCTGCGCGAGGCCGCCGCCCCGGGCATGGCCCCCGAGCGCATCGACACCGACGTGCGCGAGGCGCTGCGCACGGCCGCCGACGATCCGACGAAGCTCACCGACGACGAGGCCCTGGCCCTGCTGCACGCGGACGGCCCGGCGCTGGACGCCCTCGCCCGGGTCGCCGACGACGTGCGCAAGTCGGCCGTGGGCGACGACGTCACCTACATCGTCACGCGCAACATCAACTTCACCAACGTCTGCTACACCGGCTGCCGTTTCTGCGCGTTCGCCCAGCGCCGCACGGACGCCGACGCCTACACCCTCTCCCTGGACCAGGTCGCCGACCGGGCCCAGCAGGCGTGGGACGTGGGCGCGGTGGAGGTGTGCATGCAGGGCGGCATCCACCCGGACCTGCCCGGCACGGCGTACTTCGACATCGCGCGGGCCGTGAAGGAACGCGTCCCCGGCATGCATGTGCACGCCTTCTCGCCGATGGAGGTCGTCAACGGCGCGACCCGCACGGGCATGTCGGTCCGTGAGTGGCTGACCGCGGCCAAGGAGGCGGGTCTGGACACCATCCCGGGCACGGCCGCCGAGATCCTCGACGACGAGGTCCGCTGGATCCTCACCAAGGGCAAGCTGCCCGCCGCCGACTGGATCGACGTCGTCACGACGGCCCACGAGCTGGGCATCCGCTCGTCCTCGACGATGATGTACGGCCATGTCGACCAGCCGCGCCACTGGCTCGGGCATCTGCGCACGCTGGCCGGCATCCAGCAGCGCACGGGCGGGTTCACGGAGTTCGTGACGCTGCCGTTCGTGCACACCAACGCGCCGGTGTACCTCGCGGGGATCGCGCGTCCGGGCCCGACCATGCGGGACAACCGCGCGGTGACGGCCATGGCCCGGCTGCTGCTGCACCCGTACATCCCCAACATCCAGACGAGCTGGGTGAAGCTCGGCACCGAGGGCGCCGCCGAGATGCTCCGCTCGGGGGCGAACGACCTCGGCGGGACGCTCATGGAGGAGACCATCTCCCGCATGGCGGGCTCGTCGTACGGCTCGTACAAGTCGGTGAAGGACCTGATCGCCGTGGCGGACGCGGCGGGCCGCCCGGCCCGGCCCCGGAACACCCTCTACGGCGAGGTCCCCGAGGAGCGGCAGCGGGCGGCGACGGCGTCGGACGGGCATCTGCCGGAGCTGCTGCCGGTACTCGACTGACCGAAACCCGACCGGCCGAAACCCGACCGGCCGGTGCCTGACCGGCCGGGTGTCCGACTGGCCGGTGCCGACCGGCCGGGGTGCCCGAGCGGCCGGTGGTCTACTGGCTCCCGGCGTCCGCCGGCTCGTGTGCCGTCAGGGTGCGGCCGGCCGTGGCGCCGGGGGCCGTCGGGGGCGGTGCGGGCCTGCCCCGGCCCAGCAGGAGCAGCAGCAGGCCGAGCGAGCAGGCGATCGCCGGCCAGTACACGTACCGGTAGTCCGTCGCCGGCATGATCGGCAGATAGCCGAGGATGTACGCCGCCGAGCTGACGCCCAGCGCCCGGACCGGCATCGCGAACACGCCCCGGCCGGGACGGATCGTCAGCACCAGCGCGACGGCGAGCCAGAACCAGCCGCGGAACAGCCACGGCAGGTCCTGCGCCATGCCCTTGACGTACGTGCCGAGCAGGTCCTCCAGACGCGGGTTCGCCACCTCGACGCCCAGGTCGTTGCGGGTGATCCCCGCCTTGTACACGTAGTCGGTCTCGAACAGCAGGGTCGTGAACAGCAGCAGCCGGTACTGGAGGTACTGCGGCACGTGCCCGCTCATCTCCCGCAGCCACAGGGACGTGATCGCGCCCGCGTCGCCGCGCAGCCCGTCCGCCGGGCGGCGGTAGCAGGCCCAGTAGGCGTCGGAGAGGGCGCCGACGCGTTCGCACTCCCGCGCGGAGGCCACGAGCCGGTCCCGCAGCGCGGGTGACACGTCCACCGAGCGCAGTTCGTCCACGGTCAGCACGTGGACGAGGTCGTCCAGCATGATCTGCGCGCCCTGCTTGGTCTGCAACGGCGCGGCGAACAGGGAGATGGCGGCGGCGGGGACGACGAGCGCCGCCGCGAGGGCCGCCGTGCAGGTCACCCACGTACGGCGGCCGGGGGTGCCCCACAGTGCGAGGACCAGCATGACGAAGACGGGGATCGCGGCGAGGAAGGCGTTCTTGCGCACCAGCATGGCGTAGGCGAGGAACAGCACGCCCAGCGCGAGCAGGCCCCAGCGCACGGCGGGCCGGGGGTCGCGGTCCCGCAGCAGCAGGCCGGTGAACGCGACCGCGCAGGCGGCGAGCAGCGCGAACGCCGCGTGCACGTCCTTCCACACCACCCCGACGAACGTCAGCACGTACGGCAGCAGCCCGAGACCGAGCACGGCGAGCGAACCGCCCCGGCTCGCGGTGAGCCGCCACACGCAGCGGGCCAGCACCCACAGCGCCGCCCAGAAGACGAAGGACTGCACGACCAGCAGGGACGTGAGCGAACCGGTCACCGCGATGAGGGCCCGCCACACCAGGGCGAGCACGGGCGGGTGCCAGTCCGTCAGCTGCGTCATGCCCCGGGCCTGCCGCAACTGGTCGAGGCTGTCGGGACTCAGATAGCCGGGGGCGAAGACGAGGGCCGTGGCCGCCCAGCAGACCGCGGCGACGGCGGTCAGTGCCCAGGTCCAGTGCTGCCGCCCCCGCCGCCTCCACCCTGTTTGTCCCATATGCCGGATGCTAACGGCTGGGTGGGGTCCGGCCGGCCGGGGAGCGACGAAGACGTAGCGCCGGTAGGCGTAGAACCGGAACAGGGTCGCGAGGACCCAGCCGATGATGCGGGCGGTGTTGTCGCTGAGCGCCGAGTCCAGTCCGAGCAGCTGCCGGGAGGCGAAGACCGTGCCCGCGGTGATGGCGAGCCCGGCCCCGTTCGCGACGAGGAACAGCATCAGCTCCTCGGTCACCTTCTCGCGGTGCCGGCCGCGGTAGGTCCAGTAGCGGTTCCCGACCCAGCTGAAGAGCGCGGCGACGGCCGTCGCGACGACGGAGGCCTGCACGGGAGCGGTCCGCATCACCCCGCCCGCCGCGCCGCCGGGCAGGCCGAAGACGAGCAGGTTGTACCCGCCGTTGTCGACGACGAAGGCCAGGACCCCGACGACACCGAACTTGGCGGCCTCGCGCCAGAGGCCCTTGATGGCGTCACGCGCACGCAGCGTCACAGACTCGAGGACCGGCACACGGCGAGCGTAGCGACCGGGCGTGCCCCATCCGGTCAGGCGCGCTCATATCGCATGATGTCCGACTATGTGAGGTGCTGATGTATGAGGTGCCGAGGCAGGGGGCGCCGGCGGTGTGAGGAACCGGTCGAGTGAGGAGTGGTCGTGGAACCGACGATCGCGTGTGTCGTGCCGTGCCACAACGAGGAGGCGGCCGTCGGCAAGGTCGTCCGTGACCTGCGCGCGGCCCTGCCCGAGGCGGTCGTCTACGTGTACGACAACGCCTCCACCGACCGGACCGTGGAGGTCGCCCGGGCGGCCGGCGCGATCGTCCGGCAGGAGACCCGCAAGGGCAAGGGCAACGTCATCCGCCGCGCCTTCGCCGATGTCGACGCCGACGCGCTGCTCCTCATCGACGGCGACGACACCTACGACGCCTCCCGCGCCCGGGACCTGGTGAACCTGCTCTTCGAAGGCCCCTACGACCAGGTCGTCGGCGCCCGCCGGGTGACGGTCGACGGGGCCTACCGGGCCGGGCACGCGGTCGGCAACAAGCTGCTCACCGGGGCCGTGCGGGCCCTGTTCGGCAACGACGTCACCGACATGCTCAGCGGCTACCGGGTCTTCTCACGGCGCTTCGTGAAGTCCTTCCCGGCGCTGGCCCGCGAGTTCGAGACCGAGACCGAGATGACGATCCACGCGCTGCACCTACGGCTGCCCACCGCGGAGGTCCTCACCGACTACCGGGTCCGGCCCGCCGGCGGCGAGAGCAAGCTGCGCACCTACCGGGACGGCTGGCGCATCCTGCGGGTCATCCTCGACCTGGCCCGGCGCGAGCGCCCCTCACTGGTCCACACCGTGATCGCGGGTGTCCTCGCCCTCATCTCGCTCGTCCTCGGCATCCCCGTCATCGCCGACTTCGTCGAGACCGGCACCGTGCCCCGGGTGCCCACGGCGATCCTCGCCGCCGCGATCATGACCATCGCGGCCCTGGTCCTGCTCGTGGGCTACATCCTCGAATCCCTCATGCACATGCGCCAGGAGCAGACCCGTCTGGTGCACCTCTCCTACGCGGCCCCGCTGCGCACCCCGCGCTACGCGGCCCGCGGCGCGGGCACGGGCCCGGTCCCGGTCCGCAAGACCCCCGGGGGCCCCTGAGGGATCCGAGGGGCGGCGGGTGCGCAGTACGATGATCGGAACCCCGCTGGGATGCGGGGTCCCGTGACTGAGGAGATGCGTGCCGGTGCCTGCCCGACTTCCTTCGTGGGCCTGGGTGACCGGGCTGACCGTGGGAGCGATAGCCGCGGTGACGGTCCTGGGCGTGCGGGCGGACCAGGGCTCGCACCCCACCGCCACCTCGGCCAAGCCGAGCAGCACGGCCTCGGCGCAGCCCACCCCCACGGCCTCGGCCCCCGAGCGGGTGCCCGACGGCTCCGGCACCGGCCGGCGCGTCGTCTACTCCCTCGGCGAGAAGCGGGTGTGGCTGGTCGACGCGAGCGAGTCGGCCCGCCGGACGTTCACCGTCTGGCCCGGCTCGGTCAGCCCCGACCCCGGCCGCTACACGGTCTCCTCGCGCAACCCGGCCACGACCGGCTCGGACGGCGTCCGGATCGAGCACATCCTGTACTTCACCGCGAAGGACGGGGTCTCCGTCGCCTTCTCCAACGCGGTCGACGGCGCCTCGCCGCCGCCCGCCGCCTCCGGCACCAGGACCGGCGGGGTCAGGATGCGGAAGGCGGACGGCACGGCCCTGTGGGCGTTCGGCACGGTCGGCACGACCGTGACCGTCGTCAAGTAGCGGCCCGGTCGCGCGGGAGCGGCGCTCAGGTGGCGGACGTCTCCGTCCGCGGGCCCGACAGCTGATTGACGATCAGCACGACCCCGCTGAACAGGAAGATCCGCGTCGCCGCGTCCAGCCCGTTCCAGTTCTCCGACTGCCACATCGAGAACCACTCGCCGCCGATCGCGATGAACCCGGCCCCGAACAGCAGCATCACCATCAGCAGCCCGTAGGTGGACATCCGCCGGGCCCGCAGGTCGTCGCGGCGGACCCACAGCCAGCTGCCGTATATGAGGACCAGTGCGGTGAGGGTCTCCCAGACGATGATCCCGACGTAGGCGGCGTCCTGGAGCCCCCGGCTCGTGACGGCCCGCCACATCAGGTCCTCGTCCTTGAACGTGGTGTCCATGGCCAGCACATGGCGGACGAACTGCTGGTTGGTCCCGAAGTCGGTGATGTTCCCGAAGGCGACGAGCGCCATGTAGAGGGCGATGGTCGTGGTGAGCAGCGTGGCGGCGAGCGACAGCGTGCCGCGTGAAGTGGGGGTGGTCATGACGATCATTCTCCCCGCGCACGGTCTTCCGTTGTACCCCACGGCAGTTGGGCGAGAATGACGACCGAGCCCGACCGCGCGAGACGAGGGGAATGTACCGATGGCGCAGCCCGGACCGTCCCTTCAGGAGCTGATACGGCAGCGCAGCCGGGCCGGATTCGTCGGACGGTCCGCCGAACGCGCGGCGTTCCGGGCCAACTTCACCACCGCGCCCCACGACGAACGCCACCGCTTCCGCTTCCACGCGCACGGCAACGCTGGCGTCGGGAAGACCTTCCTGCTGCGGGAGTTGGAGCAGACCGCCCGCGAACAGGGCGCGCTGACGGCCTACGTAGACGACAGCGCGGGCAGCGTCCCTGAGGTGCTGGCGGAGATCAGCCGCCAGTTCGCCGCCCAGGGAACGCGGTTGAAGGAGCTGGACCGCCTCCTCGCCGCCCACCGGGAACGCCGGCACGAGGCCGAACTGGCCGCACTGGCCGTCCTGGGCACCGGGCCGGAGGAGACCGGCCCGTCCACCGGCGGCCGGATGGCGGCACGGGCCGGGGTGGTCGCCGCCGGGATGGTGCCGGTGGTCGGACCCCTGGCCGGGATGCTCGACGCGGAGCAACTCGCCGGTGCCGCCGACCGGTTGCGTGCGAGCCTCATCGCCCGCTTCCGCAACCACGACGACCTCCGGCTGGTCCTCACCCCCGAGCAGGTGCTCACTCCGGTGCTCCTGCGCGAACTGTCGGACACGGACGCGCCCTGGATCGCCCTCTTCCTGGACACCTACGAGCGGACAGGCCAGTACCTGGACCCGTGGCTGCACGAGACGATGACGACCGACCGCCACGGCGCGATGCCCGCCACGACGGTCGTGGTCTCGGCGGGCCGCGCCCCCCTGGACCCGGCCCGCTGGGGCGGCCTCGCGGACTTCGTGGCCGACTTCCCGCTGGCCCCCTTCACGGAGCCGGAGGCGCGCGGCCTGCTGGCCGCCAAGGGCGTCACGGCCGAACCGGTCGTCGAGGAGGTGCTGCGCCTCACCGGCGGCCTGCCCGTCCTGGTCTCCACCCTGGCCGAGTCGCGCCCCACCGACCCGGACGACGTGGGCGACCCGAGCGCGACGGCCGTGGACCGCTTTCTGAAATGGGAGGACGACCCGGTCCACCGGTCCGCCGCCCTGGCCTGCGCGCTGCCGAGGTGGCTGGACGAGGACGTGTTCCGGGCGGCGGTCGACTGCCCCGCGGAGCAACAGGAGCCCCTCTACACGTGGTTGCGGGGGATGCCGTTCGTGAGCGAGCGCGGCGGGGGCCGGCTGCGCTACCACGACGTCGTACGGGCGCCGATGCTGCGCGCCGAACGCCGCAGGTCGCCCCGGGGGTGGGCACAGCGGCACCGGCACCTGGCGGGCACGTTCCGGCAGTGGCGGGAGGAGGCCGGGCGGGGCCTGGCCGACCCCTGGGCCGACGACACCTGGCGTGACCTGCGGCAGGCCGAGTCCTACCACCTGCTCTGCGCCGGTGAACGGGAGGCGCTGCACGCGGCGTTGGGGGACTTCGTCCCCGCCTGCGGCGCCGGTGAGGTCATGGCCGTGCGGTGGGCGCGCGTCCTGGTGGACGCCGGGCAGGACGCGGACCTCCCGGCCGTGGCCGCGTGGGGAACCGACCTGACGACCGCCCTCCACACCGAGGGCGTCGCCGCGGCGCTCGGGCTGCTCCTGCGCCGTGCCGTCCTCGACGCTCCCACCCAGGCCCGGGCCCGCCTCGTCCGGGGCGACGAACTGCGCGGCGAGGGCGCGTACCCGCAGGCCCTGGCCGAGTACGACCAGGCCGTCGCGCTCGATCCGGACCTGGCCCTCGCCTACCGGCACCGCTCCGGCATCCGGGGCGACCTCGGCGACCACGACGGGGCCATCGCCGACCTGGACCGTGCCGTCGCTCTCGACCCGGACAACGCCTGGTACCGCGCACTGCGCGGGGAGCACCACCGCATCGCCGGCCGCGACGCCGAGGCGATCCGGGACCTGACCGAAGCGGTACGGCTCGACCCCGCCTCCGCGTTCGCCCGGGCCTCCCGGGGCGCCACGTACGAACGCGCTGGGGACCTGGACGCCGCCCTGGCCGACCTGGAACGGGCGCTGGGCCTCGACCCCGACTACGCCTGGGCGCTCGCCCGCCGCGCCCGGGTGTGGCGCGCGCAGGGTGACTCCCGGCGCCAACTGGACGACCTCAGCCGGGCGTTGGAGCAGAACCCGGACTGGCCGTGGGCCCGCTGCGAACGCGGCGACGCGCTGCGCGCCGCCGGCCGCGACGAGGAGGCGGTCGCCGACCTGGACATCGCGCTGGCCCTGGATCCCGCGTACACGTCGGCCTACGCGAGCCGGGGCGAGTCCCTGGCCCGCCTGGGCCGCCACGCGGAGGCCCTGGCCGATCTGAACCGGGCGGTGGAGATGCGCCCGGGCTACGTCTGGGCCCTGTGCCGCCGGGCCGTGCTGCATACGGCCATGGGACACCCGGAGGAGGCCAGGGCGGACATGGCACGCGTCCGGGAACTCGATCCCGGGGCGCTGGAGAGGTTCGCGGACGTCAGCGTTCTGCCGTGAACCCCAGGAACTCGGCCCAGGCGCCGCCGGTGAACGACAGCCGGGCGCCGTCCTCGTTCTTGGAGTCGCGGATGTGGACGGAGGGCGAGGATATGGCGACCTCGACGCAGTCGGGACCGTCATTGCTGCTGTAGCTGCTCTTGAACCAGGCGAGTTCAGTGGTCACGTCTCGTCTCCCAGAACTTTCTCAATGAAGGCCAGGGACTCTCGGGGTGAGAGGGCCTGCGCCCGGATCATTCCATAGCGCATGTCGAGGATCTGGGCGTCCTTGGGATCGCTGATCACACGGTTGTGCAGCTGGGCTTCGCAGTGCCCCAGCGTCTTGCCGTCCTGGAACTTCAGGAGCCGGAACGGACCCGCCATCCCCGCGTGGTCCTCCCGGTTGATCGGCATGACCTGGATCGACACGTGCCGCAACGCGGCGACTTCGAGGAGGTGTTCGAGCTGGCGGTGCAGCACCATTTTGCCCCCGATGGGCCGCCGAAGCGTCGACTCTTCCTGGACAAAGGTGATGAGCGGTCGCGGCAGCCGGTCGAAGACGGACTTGCGTGCCATGCGGGCGGCGACATGACGCTCGATCTCGTCCTCCGTGTAGGCGGGACTGCGCATGGCGTACAACGCGTGGGCGTACTCCGGTGTCTGGAGCATCCCGTTGATCTGGTGGGTGTCGTAAGCCCCGAGTTCGAGGGCATCGTCCTCCAGCTTGGCGAGGTCCCGGACGGTCTTGGGATACCGAGCCCTCTCCACATCCTCCTTCATCGCGGAGAGCTTGCCGCCCGCGCCCAGCACCTCATCCGCCTTGTCGAGAAAGTCCGGCTTGGGGATGCGCCGGGCCCGTTCGACGGACGAGACCATCTCCTCCCCGTACCCGATGGCCGAGCCCAGCTCCGTCTGCTTGAGCCCGGCGGCCTCGCGCCACATCTTGATCTGCCGCCCGACCGTCCGCAGCACGGCCGCGGCTTCCTCGTCCTCCACGCGTTCCCCTCCTGACGTACGAGCCGTACGACCCCGCAACGCGTCCGGACAGTCACGCTCCGTACCGAGGTCGTCGCTGTTCAGGGTAGGGACGGACGAGCACGCTGGGTGACATGAGTCAGAAATCCCCCACGCGAACCGTGCTGCCCACCCGGCATTTCGCCGTGCAGCTGTCCAGCACTCGAAGAGGTGCCCGACTGGCCCGTCTGCTCACCGAACGCCAGCTCGACGAGTGGGGTGAGCCGCATGAGTCCGCCGCGCAGGTGGTCGCGGAGCTGGCGTCCAACGCCGTCCGGCACGGACGTGTCCCGGGCAGGGACTTCCGGCTGCGGCTGAAGCTGGGCGCGGACCGCACGCTGCGTATCGAGGTCACCGATGCCCGGGGTGACCGGCTCCCGCGCGTCCCGGACCCGGGGGAGGGGGACGCGGAGGGCGGCAGGGGCCTGCGGATCGTCGAGGCGTACGCGGACCGCTGGGGGGTGGGGGACGCGCCGGCCGGGGCGAAGACGGTGTGGGCGGAGCTGGTGCCGTAGGGGCCGGTCCTCGACGGGGTCCACCGGCCCCGTTCGATTACAGTGCTGGGCGTCGTACGTGTGGACGGTCCCAGGGAGGTCGAGGTGGGTGCGACTGCCGGCGCCGTCTGGGGCCGTACGGAGCAGCAGGACTTCCGCAGCCGGGTGCGGGGGACCCTGCTCGGCGTGGCCGTGGGGGACGCCCTCGGGACGCCGGTCGACGGGCTGACCATGCAGGGGATTCGGGAGGCGCACGGGGCGGAGGGCCTGGTGGACCTGGCCCCCGCCTACGGCAGACGCGGCGCCGTCACGCACCTCACACAGCTCACCCTGTTCTCCGTCGACGGGCTTATCCGGGCCCAGGTCAGACGGGACACCGGCGCCTGGCACCCGCCTACCGACCTGCACCGGGCGTATCTGCGCTGGGCCGCGACCCAGCGCGACTGGGGGCCCGACGAGCGCCGCAAGGAAGACGGCTGGCTGGCGCGGGAGGAATGGCTGTACGCGCGGCGGGACCCGAGCCGCGCCCTGCTGCTGGGACTCGGCGACGAGACCATGGGGACGCCCGAGGCGCCCAAGAACCCGGGCGAGGCCGGGCCCGAACCCGCGGCCCGGTCCGCCCCCTTCGGGCTGCTGGTGGGCTGGGAGCCGCAGCTGGTCGCCCAGCTCGCCGTCGAGTGCGCCGCGCAGACCCACGGCCATCCCACGGCCTCCCTCGCGGCGGGCGCGTACGCCGTGCTCGTGCATGCGCTGGCCCTGGGCGAGAGCATCGACGCCGCCGTGCAGCGGACCCTCGCGCTGCTGGCCGCCCGGCCGGGGCACCAGCCCGTGTCGGACGCGCTGCAGCACGCGCTGGGCGCCGTGCGGCAGGGCATGCCCGGCCCGGAGCGGGTGGCCGAGCTGAGCGGGGCGGGTACGGCCGAGGGGCTCGTCGCCGCCGCCGTGTACTGCGCGCTGGTCGCGGCCGACGTCCGGCACGGACTGTGCCTGGCCGTGAACCAGGACGGCCCGTCCGCCGCCACCGCCGCGCTGACGGGCGGCCTGCTCGGTGCCCTGCACGGCGAGACGGCCCTCCCTCCGGCCTGGCTGGCCGAGCTGGAAGGCCGTCCCACGATGCTGGAGCTGGCCGACGACTTCGCGATGGAGATGACCCAGGGCCCGGCCCTGCACGGCCCGGGCGGATCGTCGCCCGGCTGGCTGGCCCGCTACCCGAGGGCCGTGTAGGGGCGCGCCCCTTCCCATTGCTCACTCCCGTGGCATGGGCACGTCACCATACCGTGGTCGTCCGGTCACTTTCGGTCCACAGGATCTGCACGGCCCGACGCGGGTTCACTTTCCCGCTGCTGCTCCACCGGGCCTCGTCCGTTCATCCCCCTTCGTGGAGGCACTGTGCGCAACCTGCGCGGGACACAGACGGCCGCGATCGCCGCGATCCTGACGGCCATGGCGGTTCTGCCCACCCCGGCCCGGGCCGCCGGCCCCGGACTCCCGGAGGTGACCGCCACCACCGAGACCCCGGCCTTGTACGGCGACGACGCCGGTGGCAACGCCGACGCCGACGACCCGGCGATCTGGCGCAACGCGGCCGACCCCGACGCCAGCCTGGTGATCACCACCGCCAAGGAGGGCGGCCTGCGCGTGTACGACCTGGCCGGCGAGGAGGTGCAGTCGATCCCGGCGCCGTCCGCGCCCACCCCCGACGCCAAGCCTGGCCGCTTCAACAACGTGGACCTGATCTCCGGGTTCCCGTTGCCGACCGGTCGCGCCGACGTCGCCGTCGTCACCGACCGCGGCCGCGACCACCTGCGGATCTACCGCATCACCCCGGGGGCCACCCGGCCGCTGACCGACGTCACCGACCCCGACGCCCCGCTCGTCTTCTCCAAGTCCCAGGACGAGGTGGAGGACCAGGCCACCCCCTACGGCCTGGCCACCTGGAAGGACAAGGCCACCGGCCGCTCCTACGCCGTGGTCAGCCGGCGCAGCCGCACGCGGCTCGCCCTGCTGGAGCTGCGGACCACCGCCGCGGGAGCGGTCACCTACCGGCAGGTGCGCACCTACGACCTGCCCGCCTCCTTCATGCTCCCGAACGGCACGTCCTGGACTCCTTGCGCCGACCCCGGCGATCTCCCGCAGGTCGAGGGCATGGTCGTGGCCCCGGCCGCCAAGGTGCTCTACGCCGGCCAGGAGGACGTCGGCATCTGGCGGCTGCCCGCCGACCTCACCGGCAAGCCGAAGCTGATCGACAAGGTCCGGGAGTACGGCGTCCCCGCCACCTACGACGAGGCGACCGAGGAGTGCGTCGCGGGCGCCGACCCCGGCTACGGCGGCACGCACCTGTCCGCCGACGTCGAGGGCCTCACCATCCTCGACGAGGGCGGCGGTGACGGTTACCTGCTCGCCTCCAGCCAGGGTGACGACACCTTCGCCGCTTACGACCGCGAGGTGTCCGACGACAACGAGTACGAGGGCGGCTTCCGGATCACCGCCGGGGCCGTCGACGGCTCCCAGGAGTGCGATGGCGCCGCGGTTCTGAACGCCCCCCTCGGCTCCCGCTACCCGAACGGCCTGCTCGTCGCGCAGGACGGGCACAACACCCCGGTCGAGACGGACGCGCACGGAGAGGTCCGGGACAACACCGACTTCAAGTTCGTCGACCTGCGCAAGGTCACCGGCGCACTGGACGAGGACGACTGAACAGCCGTACGCCCTAAGCCCGTTCGGGCGGAGGGCGTACGTCGTCGCGGCCGTGCCGCCGCTAGTCCTTCACGGTCGTGCGCACGGCGGTGTCCTCCACACCGCCCGGCGGCGCCGGCACGGCGGCCGCCGCTGTCCCGTCCCCGTCCGTGTTGATCTTCTCGATGAGTGCGAGACGTCCGGGGGTGTCCTCCGGCTTGAGGTAGCCGACCAGGACGTACAGCACCAGCGACACCGCCAGCGGGATCGACACCTGGTACTGGAGCGGCACGCCGCCCTCGACGTTCCAGTTGACCGGGTAGTTCACCAGCCAGAACGCGAGCAGGCCCATCGACCAGCTGACCAGGGCCGCCGTGGGGCCGGAGCGGCGGAACGCGCGCAGCAGGCCCAGCATCATGGGTATCGCCATCGGGCCCATCAGGCCGGCCACCCACTTGATGACCACCGTGATGATGTCCTTGAACGCGGGGGAGTCGACCTGGGTCGCCGCCGCCATGGACAGGCCGAGGAAGACGACCGTGGCGATCCGGGCGACCCGCAGGCCCTGGCTCTGGTTCCACGCCCGGGCCCGCGCCCAGATCACCGGCGCGCAGTCCCGGGTGAAGACGGCCGCGATGGCGTTGGCGTCGGAGGAGCACATGGCCATGGTGTGCGAGAAGAAGCCGACGACGACCAGGCCCAACAGGCCGTGCGGCAGCAGCTGTTCGGTCATCAGGGCGTAGGAGTCCGAGCCGTCCTGCTTCTGCGACTCGACCAGCAGCGGCGACATCCACATGGGGAAGAACAGCACCAGCGGCCAGACCAGCCAGAGGATCGCCGAGAGGCGCGCGGAGCGCTCGGCCTCCTTGGCGTCGGGCGTGGCCATGTAGCGCTGCGCCTGGTTGAGCATGCCGCCGTTGTACTCGAAGAGCTTGATGAAGAGGAACGCCAGCAGGAACACCGTGCCGTACGGTCCGACCAGCGGTTTCTCGTGGCCCTGGAGCTCCGGCGAGTCCCAGACGCCGAAGAAGCCGCCGTGGTCGTCGAGGCGTACGAAGACCGCCACGAACATGGCGACGCCGGCCAGCAACTGGATGATGAACTGGCCGAGTTCGGTCAGCGCGTCCGCCCAGAGTCCGCCGATCGTGCAGTAGACCGCCGTGATGCCGCCGGTGATGAGGATGCCCTGGTTGAGGGAGATGCCGGTGAAGACGGACAGCAGGGTGGCGATGGCCGCCCACTTGGCGCCGACGTCCACGATCTTCAGCAGCATCCCGGACCAGGCCAGTGCCTGCTGCGTCTTCAGGTCGTAGCGGTTCTTCAGGTACTCCAGCGGAGAGGCCACGTGGAGCCGGGAGCGCAGCCGGTTGATGCGCGGCGCGAACAGCTTCGACCCGATGGCGATGCCGAGGGCGATGGGGAAGGACCAGGTGACGAACGACGTGACGCCGTAGGTGTAGGCGATGCCCGCGTACCCGGTGAACATCACCGCGCTGTAGCCCGACATGTGGTGCGAGATGCCGGACAGCCACCACGGCATCTTGCCGCCGGCGGTGAAGAAGTCGCTGACGTTGTCGACGCGCTTGTGCGACCAGACCCCGATCGCGACCATCACGGCGAAGTAGCCGATGAGCACGGCCCAGTCGAGACCGTTCATGTGCGCCCTCCCAGGGGTCGGCCCGGCGCTCATCGTGGGCGCTGCCGCGTGAACACGACAAGTGAGGGTGAGGTCAAAGGGAGGTAAAGATGTTCGATGTGATGGCCTTGGTTCACGCATGTGAACTCAGCGCATCAGCTCCCCGGCGTTGACCAGCAGTGACTGTCCGGTGATCGACCGCGCCCGGTCCGACGCCAGGAACACCGCCGCATCGGCCACGTCCGCGTCCGTGGCCAGCTCCGGCAGCGCCATCCGCTCGGTCAGCCGCTCCAGGACGGCCTCCTCGGGCACGCCCTCCGACTGGGCCGCGAACTGCACATACGCCTGCACCGGCGGCCCCCACATCCAGCCGGGCAGCACCGTGTTCACCCGGATCCGGTGCGGCCCGAGCTCCCGGGCCAGCGAGTACATCGCACTCGTCAGCGCCCCCTTCGACGCCGCGTACGCCGCCTGCCGCACCTGCGAGGGAGCAGCCACCGCCGACTGCGTCCCGATGAACACCACCGACCCGCCGCCCTGCCGGAGCGACGGCAGGCAGGCCCGGGTCATCCGCAGCGTGCCCAGCAGGTTCACGTCCAGCACCTTCCGCCAGGACTCGAAGTCGGCGTCCTCCAGCCCGCCGAAGTAGCCGTCGAGCGCGGCCACGTGGACCACCGCGTCGATCCCCCCGAACCGCTCCCGCGCCAGCCCCGCCAGCGCCTCGCACTGCGCCTCGTCGCGGATGTCCGTGACCCGGTACGCGGTCTGCGTCCCGCCGGGATCGACCTCGACGGCGGTCTTCGCCAGACTCGCCTCCGTACGGGCCCCGAGCACGGCCCGCCCGCCGTCCCGTACGACCGCCGCCGCGACCTGCCGGCCCAGCCCGGCCCCGACCCCCGACACCACGACCGTCTTCCCCGCGAGCAGTGACATGGCAGGACCTCCCCGGACCGGACCCCTGGCGCTCGATCTGACGGAGCGTCAGAGTATGGGTCAGTCACCGACGAAGGGGAAGGGCATGAGCGAGGACACCCGCAGCGAGCTGTACGCCGAACTGGCCGCCGTCGGCCCCTACGGCACCCACCCCGGACACGCCCTCATCACCATGGTCGAGCCGCATCCCGGCCACGAGTACGCGTACAACCGCTGGTACGAGGACGACCACTACTACGCCGGGGCGATGGCCATGCCCTGGATGCAGGCGGGCCGCCGCTGGGTGGCGACGCGGGACCTCCAGCTGCTGCGCTACCCCGAGAAGTCGGCGATCGCCCAGCCCGTCACCGCCGGCTGCTACCTCTCCACCTACTGGATCACCGACGGCCGCTACGACGACCACATGCGCTGGACCGTCGCCGTCAACAAGCGCCTCAACCGGGACGCCCGCGTCTACCACGACCGCACGCACGTCCTGACGGCGTTCCAGGACCACGAGACGACGGTGTACCGCGACGGAGCGGCCGGACCCCGCGACGTCCATGCCCTCGACCACCCTTACGCGGGCCTGGTCCTCCAGGTCGTCGAGGCGGACACCCCCGAGCAACGCGACCCGCTCCTCACGTGGCTGCGCACCCGCCACCTCCCCCGGCGCCTGGCCGGCTCCCCGGCCGCGCTGGTGACGGTCTTCCGCCCCACACCCCTGCCCGGCGACCGCATGACGTACGTCAAACAGGTCGAGGGCGTCGACACCCGCCTGACGCTCCTGTGGTTCCTCCAGACCGACCCGAGGGAGTGCTGGGAGCCCTTCCTCACCGGCCTCGACCGGGCGGTGGCCGAGTCGGGCCTGGGCAGGGTGGAGCTGGTGGCCCCGTTCATCCCGACGGTGCCCGGCACGGACACGTACGTGGACCTGCTGCGCTGAGGCTCAGCGCAGCTCCTCCGGACACGGCGTACCCCGCGGGAGCTGGTACGGCGCCGCCAGCCGGTACGTCCCGGCCTTCGGGGCCAGCAGCTCCGTCCACTTGTCGCCCTGCGCGTCCTCCTCCGTCTCGGCGAGGCAGCCGTTGACGTTCACGTACGTCTTCGGCTCGTCGTCGGGACGGTTCCTGGACTCCTCGGTCTCCTGCGGCGGCTTCAGGCTCTTGCCCTCCGCGTCGACGATGCTCAGCCACGGCGAGTAGGGGATGCGCACCAGGATCCGGCCCGGCTTCTTCACCTGGAGGGTCATTTCCCCCTGCTCGGCCCGGTCGACCACCGCGTTCGGCTCGGCCAGCGGGGTCGGTGCGGTCACCTTGAACAGCTGCCAGGTGGCGTCGCCCCAGATCTGGGTCAGATACGGCAGCCCGCGCCGCACCAGCGCCCGCTCCCGCTGCCCCCCGTCACCGTCCGGCTCGCCCTTCGGCAGCACCACGTAGTGCACCGCCCAGCGCTTCAGCCACTCGTGGTAGTTCGCCGAGTTGAGCGTGTCGTCGTAGAAGAGGGGGTTGCGCTCCATGTCCGCCTGCCGGTTCCAGCCGCGGGCCAGGTTGACGTAGGGGGCGAGCGCGGACGCCTCGCGATGGGAACGCGCCGGGACCACCTCGACCCGGCCCTTCTCGGCGCCGACCTCCTGCAGTTCGTTGACGAGCGGAGCCAGCTCACGCGACCAGGACGCCGCCGGGGCCGTGTGCACGATGTCGTCGACCGTCTTGAAGCCGATCCACACCCCGAAACCGCACAGCGCCACCACGGCCGCGTACCACTTGCGGCTGCGCGGCACCGTGAACGGCAGCGCGGCGACCAGCGCGACCCCGGCGAACAGCATCGCCAGCCGCGTGATGTTCGACCCGATCTGGGAGCTGATCAGCCACACCAGCACGACCCCGAGGCCGTACACCGCGGCCGTGAGCCGGACCGTCTTCCACTCCTGCGGCACCAGCACGTACGCCAGGACGGAGAACGCGAGCGGCAGCAGCACCGAGCCGATCACCATCGGCTGCGTGCCCGAGAACGGGAACAGCCACGCCGACACCGCCACCACGGCGGTCGGTGCGAGACCCAGCGCCCAGGCGCCCGGACGCCGCTTCTGCAGGAACAGCGCCACCGCCACCAGGCCCACGAACAGGCCCGCGACCGGCGACGCCATGGTCGCCAGCGCGGCCAGCGGCGCCGCGCTCAGCGCCTTCGCCCAGCGCTTGTACCGCCACCGGTAGGGCCAGCAGAACACGACGGCGACCGCGCCGAGCGCGAACATCATGCCGAGACCGAACGTCACCCGCCCCGACACCGCGTTGCAGAACAGCCCGAACACGCCCGCCAGCGACGCCCACAGCGGGTTGAGGACCGAGCGGCTGCGCAGCAGGAGCAGGGTCAGCAGACCGGCCGAGACCGTCCCCGCGATCATCATCGTGGTGCGCACGCCGAGCACCGACATCAGATACGGCGACACCACGCTGTACGACACCGGGTGCATCCCGCCGTACCAGGCGAGGTTGTACGCCGAGTCCGGGTGCCGGCCGACGAACTCGGCCCACGCGTCCTGCGCGGCCAGATCGCCACCACTGTTCGCGAACGTGAAGAACCAGAGGATGTGCAGGGCCGCGGCGAGTCCCGTGACGGACAGCACCGGGTGCCGCAGCATGCGCTCGCGCAGCGCCAGCACGGGGGCGGGCCACTCGAACCCGGCCTTGCGCTCCGCGGACGCGCCGCCTTCGGCCGCGCCTGCTTCGGACGGACCTGCTTCGGACGGACCGGCTCCGGGCGGACCGGCTTCGGGTGAGCCGCCCGCGGGTGCGCTGACGTCCCGCGCGGTGGCGTTACGCCCCGCGGCGTTCGACGAGCTGTCGTCCGGTGCTTCGGGCAGGCGTATTCGCGGGCCTGATACCGAGCCCGGTTCGGCGTCGTCTGCGCGTGTCGGCTCCGCAGTGGCCACTCGAAGGCACTCCCCGTGTCCCGTCTTCTGTTCTCGCTTCGCCGCCGTGCCGGCGCGAGCGGCGGCATGTCCCGATTCGGGACGCTAGCACGCACCCCGCCGGACGGCGCCCGGACGGGCCGTCACCGGCGGGGTGCGGTGGTGCGGGTCGTACCCCGGGTCAGCCGATACGGGTGAGCTTGGCTCCGAAGCCCGGCTCCGCCAGGTCCTTCTGGAGGGCCACCGGGACCTTCACGGCACTGGTGGTTCCGTCCCCGACGGTCAGTGTGCCCACCTTGGTACCGGCCTTGGCCGTGTGCGGGAGGTCACCCCCGGCGAACGTCAGCTTGACCGACAGGCCCGCCCAGCCGACGGCCGTGACGTCCTCGGTGACGGCGACCGGCGTGCGGCCGCCGAGACCGTCGTCGGCGTACCCGACGACGTCACCCTTCTTCAGGATCGTCGCCGACTCCAGCGCGCCCTGCGCCGCCCGGATCAGCTTGTCGCCCTCGTGCAGTGCGGCGCCCAGGATCGTGTTGTCCGGACCGCCGGCGGGCTGGCGCACCACCGCGCCGATGATCCGGTGCGTCTCGCCGTCGACGTCCTTCTTGGCCGCGAAGACGAGGTTGCCGAGCGCCGAGGTGGTGGTGCCGGTCTTGATGCCGGTGACGTCGTTGGAGCCGACCAGGCGGTTCCAGTTGTCGTGCTTCGTGCCCTTGTAGTCGACGTACGACATCATCGCCGCGACCTCGCGGAACGCGGGCTGCTGCATGGCGGCCCTGGCGAGCTTCACCTGGTCCACGGCCGTGGAGACGGTCGTGTTGTTCAGGCCCGAGGGGTCGGTGTACGTCGTGTTCTTCATGCCGAGGTCCTCGGCGGCGTCGTTCATCTTCTGCACGAACGCCTTCTCGGAACCGGCGTCCCAGCGGGCGAGCAGCCGCGCGATGTTGTTCGCGGACGCGATCAGGATGCTCTCCAGGGCCTCCCGCTCGGTGATGCTGTCGCCCTTGGTGACGTCGACGGTGGACTCCTGGCCGGCGTCGGACTGGTCCTGGGCGGCCTGGTCGATGCCGATCTTCGGGCCCTTCTCACCGCTCTTGAGCGGGTGCTCGCGCAGGATGAGGTAGGCGGTCATGACCTTGGCGACACTCGCGATCGGGACGGGCTTCTGCTCGCCGGAGGACCCGAACGTGCCGATGCCCTGGACGTCGAGCGCGGCCTGGCCGTCGGCGGGCCAGGGGATGTCGACCTTGCCGCCCTCGAAGGTGTAGCTGTCCTCGGCGGTGAGTTCCAGGGTGGGCGAGGGGAGCGGGCGCACGGCCTGCACGACCGCGATGACGACCACCAGCAGCAGCACCAGCGGCGTCCAGATCTTCACCCGCCGGGCCGCCGTGCGGAGGGGGGTCTCCGGGGGCGGCGGGGTGTTCGTCAGCTCGGCCAGCAGGTCCAGCGGCGGCTTGGGCGGCAGCGGCTGCTGCGTGGTCCGCTCGGGGCCGACGGTGGGGACGGGCGCGGTGGCCTCCGGCGGGGCGGGCGGCTTCCTGGTCGCCGGGTCGTCCGGGTGCTTGAGCGCGACGAACTTGCTGGTCCGCTCGGCGTCCCGCTCCGAAGCGCCGTCCTTGGGGCCGTCCTTCTTCGGAGCGGCTGTCTTCTGCGCGTCCGGCCTCTGGGCGTCGGTCTTCGGGGCGCCGGTCTTTCGGGCGTCCGGCTTCGGGAGGTCCGACTTCGGGAGGTCCTTGGCCGCACCCCCGAGCTTCAGCATGGTGGTGGGCTGATCGACCGGCGGCCGCAGCGCCTTGAAGACGGCGGTGGGCTGGTCGACGGGGGGTTCGGCGGGAACGTCGTCGGCTTTCGCGTCCTTGCCGGAGCCGGACTTGCCCGCAGCAGCGCCGGTGGCCTCGTCGGCCTTCCCGGTCTTGTCCGTGCCCGGCTTGTCCGCAGGGGTGCCGGTGGCCTTGGCGGCCTTGTCCGAGCCGGGCTTGTCCTCGGAGGGTCCGCCGGCCGGGGTGTCGTCCGTGTCGTCCTCGGCGGCGGCCTCGGTCTCGGCGTCGGCGGCCCGGGGCGCGGCCTTGGCGCCGGCGGAGACGCGCGGGTCCGCCGGCGCACTGCCCTTGTCGTCGGCCCGCTCGGCAGCGTTGTCGTCGGCGTCGGCGTCGGCGGCCTTGGGCGCGGTATTGCCGCTCACCCCGGCAGCGGCGGCCTTCGGGGCCTTGTCCGGGCCGGACTCGCTCTTGGGGGTGCCGTCGGCCGGGGTGTCGTCCTCGGCGTCGGCGTCGGCCACCTCGGGCGCCGTCTCGGCGTCGTCGGTCCGCTCGTTCCGCTTCGCGTCGGCGTCCTCGCCGTCACCGTCGGCCGCCGCGGCGGAACGGTCCGCCTCGGCGTCGCCGGCATCGGCCCGGTCCGCTTCGGAGCCCTCGGAAGCCGGCCCTGCGGCTTCCCGGCCGTCCTCGCCGTCCGCGTCCGCTCCGGAGCCCTCGGCCCCGTACTGCCCGTCCCGGGCGCCCGCGTAGGCCTTCCGGGCCTCAGGAGCCTCGTCGTCGGCCTCGGCGGCATCCTTCTGCTCATCGTCCGCCGACGCGACCCACGCGGCCACGGCGTCCCGCAGCCGTCCGTCACCGCCCCCGGCGTCGGGCCCCTTCCCGGAACCCGCGCCGGCTGCCGCGTCCTCGGCCCCCGAGCCGCTCTCGGAGTTCTCGGCGCTCCCGCCGTCCTCGGTGCGCTCCGCGTCCGCGTCGGCCTCCGGCCGTTCGGTGTTCTTCGGCTCCTCCGCCGTCCGGGTGGAAAACACGCGGGTCGCCGTATCGGCACCGCCCCGCGCAGAGGACTTCTCCGCGTCCCGGGCCACCGCGAGCCGCGGGTCGGCGGCTTCGCTCCTGGCTTCCGGAACCGGACTCGCGCTCCCCGACGTCCTTCGTGCCGACGACTCGCGCTGCTTCGACCTGTCGGGGGACTCGCCCGCCACCGATGCCTCCTCCTCGCGCCGCACTCCCCGCGTACGCGTACCGAACCGTGAACCGCCGCCCGTGACACCGCTCCGGCGCTGTCCGAACCATCTACCAGTGTCCTGTGTGCGGGCCAAACCCATCCGGTAGACGAGAACGACATACCTACTGGTTCCACTACGAACCGGTCACGCACCCTCGACAGACCAATGTGAGAGGGGTCACCCTGTCTTTCATCCACGCGGGGAGGCATGGATGGGCAGGAGCCGCAGAACACTTCCGGAGGAGCTTCTGCTGCTGGCGTTGGACCCGACCACGGGTACCACTGCACAGCCGCAGTCGCTCGACCTCGGTCTGGCCGGAGCACAGCTAGTGGAGCTGGCGCTGGCCGGACGGATAGCCCCAGACGGGGATCGTATCGCCGTGGTGGCACCACGGCCGACTGGAGATCCAACGTTGGACTGCGCGTTGGAGTTGCTGCGAAGGCGTGGCGCTCCCGTGCGGGCAGTGAACTGGATTGGCGGGCCGCGACTGGGGCTGCGCCAGACCTACCTCTCGCATCTGGAGCGGTGCGGCATGGTGCACGCCGTGGCCGGCCAGATGTGCGGAGTGCTGCCGACGACTCGCTACCAGGCGACGGACACCGAGATCAGCCGGGAGATCAGGGCCCGGCTGGACTCCGCGATCCGCACCGGCGTCCCGCCGGACCCGCGGACCGCGGCACTCGCCGCCCTCGCGCACGCGGTCGGCCTCGGCAAGCACCTGTACCCGGGCAACGAGGGACGTTCCTCTCGCTCCCGGCTCAGGGACCTGATCAGGCACGACCCCATGGGCGGTCTCGTCGCGCACGCGGTGATGGACGTCCAGAACGGCGTCGCGGCCCAGCCGCGCCGCAGCCCGGCACCGTCCGGCCGTCAGGCCGCCGGCGGAGCCAGGCCCGCAACGGAGCCCGCCCGAGGCGTTCCGATGCAACCGCGCCACGGATCCATGGCGCGCGCCGTGGCCCACTGAGCCGCGCCGCGCCCGCACGGCCTACGACCGGCACACGCACCACGGGACCCACGAACCCGGTCACGGGAGCCGCTGTCCGAGCGGGGCGGAGAGAGCGCACACTCTCTCCGCCCCGCTCGGCGTGCCGTGTCCGAACTGGCGTGTACCGGTCGCATATCCACCGTTTCCCAGCGGTAGTAAGCACCTTGGTGGCAGTCTGCTCAGCAGCAGATACGCAAAGTAGAGGCACGCAGCCGGAGGTGCACGTCCCGTGGCGTCCAATGTCAATCCCACCGTCAGGCGGCGCCGGCTGGGCCAGGAGCTCCGCAGGCTCCGCGAGCTCAAGGGCATGACGGCCGAAGAGGTGGCCGAGCGGCTGCTGGTGTCGCAGTCGAAGATCAGCCGGCTGGAGAACGGCCGGCGCAGCATCAGCCAGCGCGACGTCCGCGACCTGTGCGGGGTCTACGAGGTCGAGGACCAGCGCATCGTCGACTCGCTCATGCAGATGGCCAAGGACTCCCGCCAGCAGGGCTGGTGGCACGCCTTCGGGGACATCCCCTACAGCGTCTACATCGGCCTGGAGACGGACGCCGAGTCGCTCCGGGTCTACGAGCCCCAGATCATCACCGGCCTGCTGCAGACCCGCGCGTACGCCGAGGCCATCATCCGCGGCGGCTCGCCCGAGGCGTCCGAGGCGGACAACGACAAGCGCGTGGAGGTCCGGCTGCGCCGGCAGGGCCGGATCACCGCCGACACCGATCCGCTGCGCCTGTGGGTGGTCCTGGACGAGGCGTCCCTGCACCGGGTCGTCGGCAGCCGGCCGGTGATGCGCGAACAACTGGAGCACCTCATCGAGATGTCGCAGCTGCCGCACATCACCGTGCAGGTGCTGCCGTTCGAGGTCGGCGCGCACGCCGGCATCAACGGCCAGTACTCGATCCTGGAGTTCGCCGACGCGGCCGACTCCAGCGTCGTCTACATCGAAGGCGTCACCAGCGACCTGTACCTGGAGAAGCCGCTGGACGTGCAGAAGTACACGGTGATGTACGAGCACCTGCGCGCCCAGTCCCTGAACGTGGACCAGTCCCGGCAGCTCATCGAGCGCGTGGCGAAGGAGTACGCGCGCTGAGCCGACCACCGGAGGATGACCTTCCGTCGGGCGAGCGCGGGATGCTACCCCCTGACACGCCTGACTGGAAGTCTCCCCTGGAATATGCCATCCGGTCGAGTGAATGACTGCTCCGAACGATGAAGGTGGCGAGTAGCGTCGATCACGCCAACCACCAGCACGGGTTGGCGTAAACGCAACTCGCAACGGAGCGAACATGGCAATTCGTCTGGGCGCCACGCAGACGTGGACGACCTCCTCCTACACCAACAACAACGGCGCGTGCGTGATGGTCAGGTCGACCGTCGCCGAGGCCCTGGAGCTCGGGGACACCAAGATTCCCGAGGGCCCCAAGCTGGCATTTCCCGCCGACGCGTGGAACGCCTTCGTGGCCTCGGTCAAGGCCTGACCCCGCGAGCGCCGGCACCACAAGCACCACCGGCCGAGCCCTCTCGACCAGCATCGCCGTCCTTGCCGAGAGGGCTCCGCTTGTGCCCGGAGGTGCCCGCGCCGGAGATCAGCTCACCGGGAACGCCACATCACACACCGGGTCCCCCGGCCCCGCGGCCTCCCAGTCGGCGAAGTACAGCTCCCGGCACGGCCCGGTCGCCGTCAGCCCCCGGGCCGCCATCCACTCCTCCACCGCCTCGAACGCGGCCAGGATCTGAGGGTGCGCCACCTGCGCCTTGGTGATCCTGGTGTACGCCAGCCGCCGGGCCGGCTCCACCCGTACCGCCGTCTCCCACGCCCTGCCGTGCCGCTCGGCCCAGGCCCGGGCCGCTCCCTCGTCGGCCACCGGCACGCACGCCTCCGCCGGGCCGTCGCTCTCCATCGACACTTCCGCGTGATAGGCGACGTACGGCACCCCGGCCACGCCCCCGCACTCACGGGCCGCCTCCTCCAGCCGGCCCAGCGCCGCCCCGATCCACGCGGGCAGCTCGTCCGCCAGCGTGTGCCGCTTCTCGGAGATCACCACCTGGGCGGGCACCTGAACCGTCCCGACCGTGAACTTCCCGTACATCTCGGAGCTCCTCCCCGACAGTCGTCCACGGAGGTACTCGGCGAGCGTCCGCTGCCCCGCCACCCGCGCCTCGACGTCCGCCCAGTACGCGCCGAGCAGTGCGGCAGCCGCCGCCCCGTCGTCGGCCTCGACCACCTCGGCGATCCGGGCGAGCGGCATGTCCAGCTGCCGCAGCATCGCCACCAGCCGGGCCCGTTCGACCTGACCGGCGCGGTAGTAGCGGTAGCCGGTCGCCCCGTCGACGTGCGCCGGGGCCAGCAGGCCCAGCCGGTCGTACAACCGCAGGGCCTTCGGCGACAGGCGGGCACGAGCGGCGAACGCCCCGATGGTGAGCAGCTCCAGGTTCCGTTCCGGTCCGTCCACCATGGCATCCTCCGTCATCGGGCGGCTCTTCCGCCCGACGACGAGGACACTCGGGCCTGCCCCAGGGGCAAGGTCAACGCCCCGACGGCCCGCCTCAGGACAGCTGGGCCTCGATCGCCGCCACGACCTCCGCCGCGTCCGGCTCGGTCTGCGGCGAGAACCGGGCGACCACCCGGCCGTCCCGGCCGATGAGGAACTTCTCGAAGTTCCAGCGGATGTCCCCGCTGTGCCCCTCGGCGTCCGCGAAGCCCGTCAGACGGTCGTACAGCGGGTGCCGGCCCTCGCCGTTCACCTCGACCTTCTCGGTCATCGGGAAGGTCACGCCGTACGTCGCCGAGCAGAACTCGGCGATCTCGTCGGCGCTGCCGGGCTCCTGGCCCAGGAACTGGTTGCAGGGCACGCCGAGGACGGTGAAGCCGCGCGCCGCGTACTGCTCGTGCAGCTTCTCCAGGCCCGTGTACTGCGGGGTCAGACCGCACTTGGAGGCGACGTTCACCACGAGCACCGCCTTGCCCGCGTACTGGGACAGGTCGGCCGGGCCGCCCTGCAGCGCACCGATCTCGACGTCGAGGGGAGAGGAACCGTTGCTAGTCGTCATGAGCAGACCCTAGCTCCGCCGGGTGACCGGGCCGGTTCCGGGCCTCGGCGGCCTCCACCAGCACCTGCCCCGCCGCCGTCCGCGAGTACAGCACCGACCGGCCCGCCCGCCGCCGCTCCACGAGACCGGCGTCCAGCAGCACCCGCAGATGCCGCCCCACCGACCCGAGTCCCTGCCCGGTCACGGCGACCAGCTGGCTGGTGCTCAGGGGTGAGCCCAGCCGGACCAGCACACCGGCGCGGGCCGTGCCGAGCAGCGCGCCGAGACTCGCCGGCACGGGCCTGCCGCCCGGGTCGGCGAGTGCCCCGGCACAGGGATAGACCAGCGCGTACCGGTCCGTCCCCTCCCACGCCACCCAGCCGATGCGCTGCGTGGTGATCGGCACGAACACCAGCTCCGCGCCGGACAGCTCGCGCGGCGGGTACTCGTGCGCGTTCACCTGGAGCCGGTTCTCGCCGAGCCACTGCGTCCCCGGGCGCAGCGTGTCCAGCGCACTCGCCCAGCCGCCCCGGCTGACCTGCGCGGTCCGGGCGACCACATCGGCCTCCAGGATGCGCCGGCGCCGGGGCCAGGAGGGCAGCACGGCCGTGGTCCAGACGTACGTCAGCAGGTCCGCGGCACGCTCCGGGAGGTCGTCGCGGTGCAGCCGGGCCGGGAGCGGGCCGCGCAGGGAGACGGTGAGGTCGGCGCGGGCCGCGTCCGGTTCGGCCGCCCGCACCCGCGCGACGCCCTGCTCGAAGGTCTCCCCGTCGCGCGGGGCAGGGGAGAGGAAGTCCGCCGTCCACTCCCGCCCGATCCCGGCACTGACCAGCTGCGCGGTCACCGGATCCGCCGCCAGCCGCCGTCGGTAGGCCGGCAGATGCGCGTCGAGCCACCGCCGCTCGCCGGGATGCGCCGCCTCGGCCGCGTGCAGCAGCCGCAGACTCGCGAACGCCTCGGCGAACGGCGAGATCACGAACCGGCTCCCGGCCAGGGTGTCGGCGCTGATCTGCCACCAGCCCATGGGCCGCCCCCCTCCGCGATGTTTCGCGCCTGCGCGAAACAATAACCATGCCACCAAGGGCGTCGAAGACTCCGCGTATGCGCAGTTACCGCGATCTGTTCCGCACCCCCGAGTTCAGCCCGTTCTTCCTGGCCGCGTCGGCGCAGACGGTCGCCCAGACCATGGGCGGACTCGCCCTGGGCACCCTCGTCTACCGGGCGACCGAGTCGCCGCTGCTGTCCGCGGTGAGCATGTTCGGCTCGTCACTGGTGCAGGTGCTGGGCGCGGCCCTCCTGCTCTCCGCCGCCGACCGGCTGCCCCCGCGCGCCGCCCTGACGGCCATGTCCCTGCTCTTCGCCGCGGCCACCGCCGCCCTGGCCCTGCCCGGCCTGTCCCTCTGGGCGCTCTTCGCGATCGTCCTCGCCCAGGGGCTGGTGAAGTCCGTGGGCGGGGGAGTGAGCTGGGGCCTGCTCAACGAGATCCTCTCCAAGGACGGCTATCTGATCGGCCGTTCGGTGTTCAACATGATGAGCGGCCTCATGCAGATCACCGGCTACGCGACCGGCGGCGCGCTGGTGGCCCTGCTGTCCCCGCGACTGTCCCTGCTGGCGTCGGCCGCCCTGTACGTGATGGCCGCCGTCGTCCTCCGCCTCGGGCTGACCCGCCGCCCGCCCCGTACGACGGGCCGCCCCTCGGCGACGGCGACCTGGCGCGCCAACGCACTGCTCTGGTCCTCCCCGCCCCGCCGCCAGGTCTATCTGGCCCTGTGGATCCCCAACGGCCTGGTCGTCGGCTGCGAATCCCTCTACGTCTCCTACGCCCCCGACGCCGCCGGCACCCTGTTCGCCTGCGCCGCGCTGGGCATGACCGCCGGGGACGTCCTGGTGGGCCGCCTGCTCCCCGCGCACCTCCGCCCCCGCCTGGGCTTCCCGCTCCTACTGCTCCTGGCCGTCCCGTACGTGCCGTTCCTGCTGCACCCGGCCCTTCCGCTCGCGGCGGCCGCGGTCACGCTGGCCTCCGTGGGATTCGGCGCGAGCCTCGTGCAGCAGGAGCGACTGGTGGCCCTCACCCCCGACGAGCTCACGGGGCACGCGCTGGGACTGCACTCGGCGGGGATGCTCACGATGCAGGGGGTGGCGGCGGCGCTCGCCGGATCGATGGCCCAACTGGCCTCCCCGGCCGGGGCGATGACGGCGATGGCCGTGGGATCGGTGGGTGTGACGCTGTGGCTGATGGGGGCGGAGAAGCGGGAGGAACTGCGGCCGGTGAGCTGCTGAACGACTCGGGCCGGTGAGGTGGGACCGGCTCGGGCGGATGAAGTGGGACCGGCTCGGGCGGATGAGGTGGGACCGGCTCAGGCCGGTGAGGTGCCGAACACCTCGGGTACGGCGTTGTCCACGACGACCCGTGACAGCAGGACGGCGAGCCGGTCCCGCTCGGCGCCGCTCAGCCCGGACGGCAGGGCCTCCATACGGCGGCAGGTCTCGGCATGGAACTTCCCGGCGAGCACGGCACCTTCGTCCGTCAGCCCCACCCGCACGGCCCGACCGTCACGCGGGTCGGCCTCCCGCCGCACCAGTCCGCGCCGTACCGTCCGGTCCACCAGCCCGGTCAGGCTCGACTTCGCCAGCCCGAGCGTCTCGCCCAACTCGCCCATCCCGCACGGCTGCGGCATCAGCACGCAGAGCAACTGCCCCTGCTGCGGCGTCAGTCCGTAGACCCGGGCGGCCTCCGCGTACACACCGTCGACGAGGAACGCCGTGCGCACCAGCGCGGCGACGACCCCCATCTGCCCGGCTGCCCCGTTCCCCATCGGGTCAGGGTACCGACCGGTCAGTCGCCGTGCGGGGGTGTGGTCACTCCTCGTCCGGGGCCTCGCCCTCGATGAGGCGTTCGGCGATGTCGTCGGCCCATTCCTGGGCCCAGCGGCGCAGCCCGGGGACATCGGCGGCGTCGAGGCCGTGGACGGTGAACGCCCGGTCGTCGAGCCAGTCCGTGCCGGTGAGCCGGGCCTGGAGGTCGGTGAGATCGAAGGTGTCGGGGGCATGGCGGCGGCCGAGCTCCTCGAGTTCTGGATGGCTCCAGCGGGCCGCGGCGGCGTGCACGTCGACCAGGTCGCGCGCGAGGCCCCGGTCGGCCAGGTCCCGCACCCGGGTGCCGATCAGGTCGTCGAGGGCGAGTGCCGGCCCCAGCTCCGTCACCACGGGCGGACGCCACAGCACCTCCTTGCGGAGAGCGACCTCGCACTCCGCGCCGCTCGGCGCGTCGGTCACCAGGAACTGGGCGGACAGCGGCCCGGCCTCCAGGGTCTGCACGAGCCAGCCACGTCCGACCAGCCCGGTCCGCACGGCGTCCGCGACGTCCTCCATCGCCGCCGGATGCCCGGTGGCCACGTCCACGTCCCGCCCGACCCGCTCCACCAGCCCATGGGCCAGCACGGCGTAGCTCCCGGCGAGCAGGAGCGAGTAGTCCTCGCCCACGGCCACGAGCTCCCCGAGCAGCCGGCCGACGGGCTCGGGTACCGGGGAAGGGGCGGACATGCCCTGATTATCGCGTGGGGGAGGGCGACGGCTGAGACGACGGACCCGGACGGGTGACGGACGGCGACAGGTCAGACTTCCGTGGGCCAGGTCTCCCAGACCAGGTCGAGGCGTCGGTACGCGTCGTCGAACCAGGCGTCGACCAGGGGGACGGTGACCGTCACGGTCGTCAGGGACATCGAGTGGTCCTTGAGCGTGACCTCGCACCGGTCGTCGTCCTCGTCGAGGTCGATGAACAGCCACGGAGCGCGTTGCCCCTCACGCCAGGCGATGTCCCGCCCCGCGTCGAGCGAGTCCAGGGCCTGCTGCCACTGCCGCAGGTCCTCGGGAAGGATCGAGGTCTTGAGGGCACCTCGGACAAAAGGCGTATCGACCAGAAACTCCCCGACCAGCACACCGGCCTCGCCGCCCCCCTCCCGCCCCAAAACCCGAAGAACGACGCTGCTGCCCTCCCCCTCCAAACGGATCAGATCGACCGACCCTTCACCCATGACTGCCCTCCCAAGACGCGCCTGCGGCCGAACACTAATAGCGGACGCGAGGACGAGAACGAGGAGGCCGTAGCAAACGGCCCCGGGGGCGCGGGGAACTGCGCGACGACCCCCCACGGCGCCGCACACAAGAACGCCGGGTCCGCACCCCCAAGGGGCGCGGGGAACTGCGCGACGAGCCCCCACGGCGCCGCACACAAGAACGCCGGGTCCGCACCCCCAAGGGGCGCGGGGAACTGCGCGACCAGCCCCCACGGCGCCGCACTCGACGACGGCGGGACGCTACGGCTTACGCCCCACCCCGCAGTACGCATCCACAGCAGCCGCAGAGCCAGCCCCAGCCCCAGCCCCAACCCCCGCCCCCACCACGGCACCCCCACTGTCCCCCTCCGGCCGCCACTCGGGAACCCGAACCACCCCCGGCTCCACCAACTCCAGCCCGTCGAAGAACCCGGCGATCTCGGCCACCGGCCGGACGTAATACGGCACCGCCCCACTCGAGTTGTACGCCTCCGACGCGGCGATCATGCCCTCACTCGTCGCGGTGCTGTCACTGATCACCAGGTAGCTGCCCGACGCAAGCCCGCCCATCAACCGCCGCACCAGCTCACGTGCCCGCGCGTACTCCGCGACATGCCCGAGCGTGTTGAGGATCATCAGCCCGACCGGCCGCGAGAGATCCAATGTGCCGGCGGCAGCCTTCAGCACGGCCTCGGGGTCGTACAGGTCCGCGTCCAGATACGCCGTCCTGCCCTCAGGCGTGCTGCTGAGCAGGGCGTTGGCGTGCGCCAGCACGATGGGGTCGTTGTCGACGTACACGATCCGGGACTCCGGCGCCACGCGCTGCGCGACCTCGTGCGTGTTGTCGGCGGTCGGCAACCCGGTGCCGACGTCCAGGAACTGCCGTACCCCCCGCTCACCGGCCAGATGCGTGACGGCCCGCCCCAGGAAGCGCCGGCTCGTGACCGCCACGTCGACGAGCCCCGGGAAGATCGACTTGATCTGGTCGCCGATCTCGCGGTCGACCTCGTAGTTGTCCTTGCCGCCGACGAAGTAGTTCCAGAAGCGGGCGGAGTGCGGCTTGGACGTGTCGATGCGGTCGCGCAGGCTGTCGTCGGACACGGCGGGTCCTCCTGGGGGGTGGGGAAGGGTGACCGGTCCACCAACCTAGGCGAACCTCCCGACGGGACAACGGCGTTGTCTCGCCCGACACCGGCCCGCCGTGGTGTTTCGGCCACGGCCCGGCCGCTACACCCCGCGGGAGGCGACACCGCCCAGGTCACCGCCACCGAGCCCGCCCTCGGTGCCGTGGCGCTGGGTGACCAGCCAGAAGGCCCATGCCAGGGACCACAGCAGCAGCCCGGCGGCGATCGGCGTACCGAACAGGATCAGCAGCCCGGCCCCGATGTTGGCTCCGATGCCGCCCGCGGTCAGGATCCGCCAGCCCACACCGGCCATGAGCCCGAGCGCCACCAGCGGCCCGAGGACGCCCCACCACCGCTGGTCCATCGCCCCGCGCAGCGAGGCCCGCACGAGCCAGGCCGCGCCGGCCAGCGCCAGTGCCAGCGCGAGCCCGCAGGCGACCGCGGCCACGCCGTCCCCGATGTCCCACGGCTGGAAGGCGTAGTCCAGCTCACTGGCCGGCAGCCCCTGGTAGTTCTGCTGCCCCATCAGACCCCAGGCGGCCACCGGTACACCGCCGACAAGTGCGGCTCCGGCCGCCACGATTCCCCGTTTCCTCATACCCCCAGCATCGGACGCGGCCACGGGCCGGTCATGAGCACGCGTACTCAGATCGCCGACCCGCGTGCGCACTTCCGCAGCCGCCCGTGACCCCTAGGAGACGCTCCGACGGGGGTCGCGGCCAAGGTAACGCAGCAGGACCGCCACGTCGTCGTCGCCCTGTTCGGGCGCCAGGGCTGCGGCGTATGCGCCGTAGGGGCGCAGCGGCTCGACGATCTCCCTGGCGACCTTGAGCAGAGGACGGGCCAGCTCGGGTGTGAGCGGCGACGGCCTGCCCGTGGCCCGGGCGATGTCCCAGGCGTGAACCGCCGCGTCCAGGCCGCACGCCGCCGAGCCCGACCACGGGGACATCTTGTGCGGTGGCACCGGCGTGGGCACCTCGGCGGTGTCCGGGTCGACCCCCGCCCACGCCTTCGCCGCGCGGGCCAGGGCGTCCTCCAGGAACGTCGCCGGGTCCACCCCTTCCATCTCGCCCGACGGGGCGAACGGGTCGAAGTCGGGCCCGGGTTCGCCGGTCAGGGCGGCGGCGTAGCCGATCTGGTCGCCGACGGCGTGCTGGAAGACCTGGGCGACGGTCCACTCCGCGCAGGGTGTCGGCAGGTGCCAGCCGTCGTCGGGCACGGCGCGGACCGCGGTGCGCAGTGCTGCGTGGGAGGCGTCCAGGACGTCCCAGCCGCTGGAGATCACGCGTTCACTCATCGGAGGACTCCTGTTCGCGGTGCCCGCACCGTGATGCATGCCGTAGTCATGCGTCCACTCTCGAGCCGTGACGGCAGGAGAACCAGTGGTTTCCGCGACGGCAGAAAGACCCCGAGGGGCGCGACGGCGGTGGGTGCCGTCGCGCCGCACGGTCAGGAGGGGGCCACCGCCCGGCCCGACCGGGGAGAGATCATGCCTGCGCACAGGCCCCGGGACGCCAGCGTCCGGGCGATCCGGGGGACGGCGGCGAGGGTGTTGGCGGGCCAGTCGTGCATGAGGACGACCTGGCCGTCGGTGAGGCGGGCGACGGACCGGACGATCGCGTCGGTGCTGGCGCCGTTCCAATCCTGCGAGTCGACGTGCCAGATGACCTCGGTGAGGCCGTACCGGGCCGCGACCGACTTCACCGTCGCGTCGCTCTCACCGTACGGCGGGCGGAACAACTTCGGTGTGCCGCCTCCCGCGTTGGCGATGGCCTGCTGCGTGCGGGAGATCTCGGAGTCGATCTGTGCCTGGCTCAGCCGGGTGAGGTGCGGGTGGGTGTAGCTGTGGTTGGCGACCCACATGCCGGCCGCCACCTGGGCCCGCACCAGGGACGGGTTGGCCGCCGCGTTCTGGCCCTGGTTGAACATCGTGGCCCGCAGCCCGTTCTGGCGGAGTGCGTCGAGCAGCTTCGTCGTGTTGCCGGACGGGCCGTCGTCGAAGGTGAGTCCGACGTACCCGCTGCAGGCGGCGGCCCCACCGGGGCAGAGGCCTGTGCCGGGACGGCGGCCCGCGCCGGGGCGGTCGAGCCCGTGACGGTCGTGACGGTGAGAGCCGCGGCCGCCGCTGTCACGAGGACCGCCGGGACACGCCTCGTCCTCACGACCCCACCCGGATGCTGGAGCTGCCGCTGCTCTGGTACCCCTCGGTCGCCATGATCATGTAGTACTTGAAGGTGCCCAGCGGCATCCCGGCCCGGGCCCACGCGTCGAAGTGGTTGCCGGCCGTGATGGTCCCGCCCGTCCGCTTCGACTGCCGCACGCTCCAGTACTGGTCGAAGGTGCGTACGCCCTCCACGGACGGGGCGTTGTACCGCGTCGTCTTGTAGATGTCGTACGTGCCGCCGTCGCTGGTGACGGTGCCCTTGTAGGTGCCGGTGGGCCGGTAGGTGCCCCAGTTGTCGACGATGTAGTACTCGACGAGCGGGTTCGCCGTCCAGCCGTAGAGGGTCAGGTAGGCGTTGCCGGACGGGTTGAACGAACCCGAGTAACTCACGGTGCGGCGGGCGCCGGTGCTCCAGCCCTTGCCCGCGACGAAGTTCCCGGTGTTGCGCCAGGAGGTGCTGTAACTGCCGCCGGACGACAGGGTCATGGAGACCGTGCCGGGCGCGTCGGTCCAGAACGAGTAGTAGTAGCCGTTATCGGTGCCCGTCTTGTTCGAGGTGATGACCGTGTCGGCGTGGGCGGTGCCGGGCATCGTGAGGGCCGCGGCGGCGACCAGCAGCATGGTGCAGGTGCTGCTGATGAGCAGCCGGAAGCGGCCTGGTGACTTCTTCATGGGGGGTGCTTCCTCCTCGTCCTCGTGGGGTGGGTCGACGGGGGAGCTCTGTCACCGACGGAGTGTTGGCCGGACCCTGACAACTGTCAATGGTTTCGGCAACCCTCACGAAATGTTCGGCCTCGTACGGCGGCGAGATCCTCTTGAATTCCGCTGTTCAGCCGGGTGTTGAGGGCTACGGAACGCTGAGCAGTCAGCCCCGAACGACTCCTACCAACCCGGAATGAGGAGCTTCTCCACCCGAATGTTTCGACTGGTTTCCGGACCGGAGAAACACTCACTCCACCCACCGGACCGACGAGAATCGGCCGCCCCGCAGAAAGCGACGAGACCCTCGCACGGGGCCCCTGTACTCTCCGCGAGTGCCGTCGACCTCCGCAGCAACGCCCGCCGCCCCGTCCGCCCAGGACCCCGAGTGCCTGGCGCTCACCCGCATCCTGCGCCGTCGAGGCGTGCTGGTGCTCTCGGTGTTCGCGCTGCTGTGGGCCGTGGCGGCGGCCTCCGGGGCCGGCTCGGCGACGGACGTCGCGCCGCTCGGCATCGAAGGGGCGGCACTGCTGCTCACCGCCGCGGCGATCTACCTGGGCTACCGCGAGAACGCCGCGTCCTCGCCCCGGCTGGTGAACCTGCCGCTCCGATGGGCGCGCGGTGTGGGCATCGTCAACACGATCGAGCTGGTCGCCGTCTTCGTCGTCATCGCCGCGTCCAACGCGGCGGGCCTCCCCCAGGTCGTCCCGGCGGGCATCGCCCTCGTCGTGGGTCTGCACTTCTTCCCGCTCGCCCGCCTGTACGACCAGTGGCAGTACCGGTGGACGGCGTCGCTGCTGACGGCCGTCGCGGTGGCCGGGTTCGTCCTCATCGCGGCAGGTCTCGCGGCCGAGACCGTGCGGATCGTGGTGGGCCTGGGCAGCGCAATGGTGTTGTGGGCCTCGTCGTACCACTTGGCGCTGCGCGGTTAGGTTCCGTCCACGCCGTGGTGGCCGGGCGAGGTCTAGCGCCAGAAACTGCGCCTCCGACTCGGCTCCCTCGGCCACGCAGGCCCTCGTCAGGTGTTCCAGTAGCAGTAGATCATCCAGGGGGCGTCGGCAGTCGGCGTGATCACTTCTCGCAACAGCGGAAGCTGTTCACGGCTGATGGGGTGCTCGACCTGCAAGGTCTCGTTCGCCTTGCTGAGCCTCCCTTGAACCGGACGGTGTTGGGTGCTTCCGAAGGCGTGCGTCGGTCCCCAGGTGCTGTGCCTTGAGGAGGCAGAACGGTCACCCTTTGAGAGGAGGAGGCATGGCAAAGATCTGTGTTGTCGGTGCCGGCGTCGTCGGACAGGCAACAGGAAAAGGGTTCCTCAAGCTCGGCCATGATGTCACATTCGTTGATGTCGATGCCGATACGGTGGAGCGGATTCGCAGCAACGGTTTCAGCGTCATCTTCCCGGAGGAGATGACCCTGGGGGATGTCGAGGCGGTATTCATTTCCGTTTCGACTCCTACAGGGGAGGATGGGATAAATCTGTCTTCTCTCGATCAAGCATGCCGTGATATTGGTTCTGCGCTGACTGTATGCCAAAGCAGGCCAGTCATCGTCTTTCGAAGTACGATACTTCCCGGTACAACCAGAAAACGCCTCATTCCTCTTTTGGAGAAGGCTGCGGGTGATGGCCGGGTGGGTGAGCATGTGTGTTACAACCCTGAGTATCTGAGGGAACGTCACGCTCAGGGAGACTTCGACCGGCCGAGGATCATCACCATTGGACAGGGTGACCGTAGTGAGGACGCAGCTCACAAGCTGACTGGGCTCTATCGTCCTTTTAATGCGGCGGTTTACCGATGCAGCTATGAGGAAGCGGAGTTCCAGAAGTACGTGAACAATCTGTTCAATGCGACCAAAATATCTTTCTTCAATGAGATGCGAGAAATGGCTAAGAGTTTGGGTATAGACCCCACTCGGGCATTCCAGCTGACTGTGCGCAGCGCTCAAGGTATGTGGGATCCGTTGTACGGTACCCATGACAAGGGGTTATATGGGGGAGCCTGCCTCCCAAAAGATACCAATGCCTGGATAAAATACATGGAGGAGTCGGGGTTAAACCCGATCTTCATGCAGGCGGTCCGGGAAATTAATCGAAGCATGGGAGGTGCGTGAATGCCGCAATGGTGCTGGATGCTGGCAACTGATCATTCAGATCAACCTGTCGGACGTGAGCAGGAAAGGTTCAAATAGATCGGCAGACCGCCGTACTGCTGCGTAGGCGAGGTGTCGTCATCGAGGAGCAGGGTCTTCGCCTCTCGGCATTGAGAGCCTGTCCGAACAGACCGCAGTGATGTTCAGGCATTTCATCCTTCCTCAAGGGCGTACTGCGCAAGTCGCTATTCCCATGGTGACGGAATCTGCGTGACTGGCGCCGCTGGAGGAAAAGGTCACATTGTGAGCTCCTCGAGAATCCGGCGCAGCGAGTGATACGACGCGTCGATCGCCGCTGTCACCTCGGCGGTCACCCGGAAGCCTGGAACGCCCGAGAGTCACCCATTCCACGCGGTGGATCGTGCCACACGCAGACGCGCGGCGCGGTGGATCACAACGACATCGACCACCGCCGGCCCGCACGGCCTGGCCGCCATAATTGGCTTGCCGCGAGCGTGAGTTGACGCTGCACTGTGGCCGGGCGCCACGGGGCCGTGGTGCCGGCGTCCCGAGGAGGCAGTGGCAGCGATGCAGATCCGTCCCGCGACGACCGAGAAGGACTTCGACGTCTTCGTCGACACGCTCCACGCCGCGTTCGGCTTGTTCCCCGAAACCCCGGTCGAGAGCGGCGGACTCTGGTGGTCGGCGCTCGAGACGGACCGTTGCCTGCTGGCGGAGACGGAGGACGGTCGGCCCGTCGGCACCGCCGCCACGTACTCCTTCGAGCTCACCCTGCCCGGTCAGACCTTCGTCCCGGCCCCGGGGGTGACCGCCGTCGGTGTCCTGCCCTCGCACCGACGCCAAGGCGTACTCAGCGCGATGATGCGGCACCAGCTCACCGACCTGCTCGCGCAGGGAGAGTTCCTCTCCGTGCTGCTGGCGTCCGAGGCCACGATCTACGGCAGGTTCGGCTACGGGCCGGCGACCTACACGGGACACCTACAGGTGCCACGCCACAGGTCGGCCCTCGCGACTCCCCGGGGGGTACGCGGAGCGCCCGGCACACCAGCGCCCGACTCGGCCGCTGAAACGGCCACCGGCACGAACGGCGGCACGGCCACCGGCACGAACGGCGGCACAGCCACCGGCACGAACAGCGGCACGAACGGCGGCTCCGTCGAGGTGCTGTCCCGGACCGAGTGCGGCGAGATCCTGGAAGAGGTCTACGACGGGTATCGCCGCGCCCAACCCGGCGCGCTCTCCCGGCCGCACCGCTGGTGGGCCCAGCGCGCGGGACAGCCCCCGATCTCACCGGCCCGCGCTACGTCGCCGTGCACCGGAACGCGGAGGGCGCCCCCGACGGGTACGCCAGCTACTCGATCGACTCCGGCACGCTGACGGTCGACGAGACCATCACCACCGACGACGCCGTCTTCACGGCCCTGGCCCGCTTCGCACTCGGACACGACCTGGTCACCAAGGTCGTGTTCAAGCACGTCCCGCCCGAACACCCGCTGCACTGGCAGCTCGTGGACTTCCGCGCCGGAGAGGTGAGCGGCGCCATTGACTGGCTTTGGGTACGGCTGCTGGACGTCCCCCGCGCACTGACCGCGCGAGGCTGGCTCACGGACGGCGATCTCGTCCTGGACGTGGACGACCCGTTCCTCGGCGAACACGACCGCTACCTGCTGACCGTCCGGGACGGCAAGGCCGACTGCGCCCCGACGGACCGGCAGCCCGACCTGTACCTCGACATCAGGGACCTGGGCTCCCTCTACCTCGGCGGGACCACCCCGAGCACGCTCGTGCGCGCCGGACACATCAGGCCCCACCACCCGCAGGCGACGCCTCTCGCCGACACACTCTTCCGCACGGAGCGCCCACCGCACTGCCTGCACTGGTTCTGACGAAGGCCACCGCGCGAGCCGCCCTGGGCCCCGACGTCCCGGCCACGAACAGTCCGTGTCCGGGACGCCGGGGTCACCTACCTCAGACGAAGGTCAACTGCGGCTCATGAGTAGCGAATTCGGCTAGTTCCGATACCGGAACACGATCCGCCCCCGCATGAGGTCGTACGGCGGGAGCTCCACCAGCACCCGGTCCTCCAGCATGATCTTGATGTAGTTCTTGCGGATCTTCCCGCTGATGTGCGCCAGCACCTGATGGCCGTTCTCCAGCTCCACGGTGAACATGGCGCTGCGCAGGCACTCGACGACCCTGCCCTCGACCTCGATGACGTTCTTGTTCCTGCTCATCGCACCAGCTCCAGGTTGCTGCTCATCGGCCGGGCGCCGATGCCCTGGAACAGCGCGGTGGCCGCGTGGTTGGACTCGTGCACCTCGGTCCAGGCCGTGGCGAACCCGGAGCGGTGCGCCGTCACCAGCGCATGGGCCAGCAGGGCCCGCCCGATGCCGCGGCGCTGCTCGCCGGCCCGGACCGCGACCAGCCCGATGCGCGGCCGGATCGGGGTCACCACCCGGATCAGCCCCAGGTAGCGGCCCGCCGCCGAGGCGACCGCGTACTTCGACGGGTCGACGACGGTGTCACCCTCGGTACGGGGAAACACCTCCGCGGGCATCGACTGCCACCACCCGACGGTCGCCTCGACCTCGTCCCGGATCGCGCGGTCCACGTCCCGCAGCAGACCCTCGTCCGCCTGCCCGGCGGGCACGATCGTCACGCCCGAAGGCGGCAGCACCGCTTCCAGCCCCGTGACCCGGGGATCGGTCGGTACGGCGTACTCCCACTCGCGGCGCCCGACAGCGAAACCGGCCCGCCGCCACCGGGCCGTCAGCTCGACGTCCGCTTCATCGACCACCGTGTACAGCGGTGAGGGCAGTTCCGCCACCATCACCCGGGCGAGCCGGTGGAAGACGACGTCGTGCCAGGAGTCGATGCTGAGGAACAGGCGCCCGTCGGGCCGGTACTGCGCATGCCCGCGACCGACCACGAGGTCGTCGTGCAGGGCGTGCCATTGCCTGTCCGCGACACGCGTGATCACCACTGCGTTCTCGCTCAGGCCGGATGCACAAGGCTTTGTGTCCATCGGAGTCTCCCTTCCAGGAGTGCCTCGATCTCAGGCGCTCCTGGCGGACACCGAACGTCAGCCGCCGGACCGTGAGGGGATGAGGGAGCACCCACGGATAACTGCGTGCACGGGGCTCACCTCCTACGACGATGTGACGGTCCACCGGGAAAGTAGCAGCGGCCGTCCGGAGCACACAAAGCCTTTTTCCGACCCGACGGCAGACCCTTGGGCCCCCGAAGTCCCTTGACCTCAACTTTGGTTGAGCTTCTACGGTCGATCACATCGACCGACGGACACGGCGACGGAGGCCCGGACATGGAGTACACGCACAGCGACACAGACCTGATCAAGCAGCCCATCGGTTACTGGAGCTGGGCGGCGTACAAGGCGGTCATCGACCGCACGCGGGCCGCTCTCGCCGGAATCGGCATCACACAACCCCAGTGGTGGGTCCTCGCGCAGGTCGCACGCGCCGACACCGCCAAGACCCGAGAAGAGGTCTCCCACCTCCTCCGCAACTACCTCGACACCGGTCCGGAGGCCATGGAGTCGGAGATCGACACGGCGATCACCCGCGGCTGGATCACCGAGGACCCCGAGGGACGCCTGGGTCTCACACCGGAGGGCAGAGCGTTCTACGGCAAGACAGCGACCCTCCAGGCGAGCCTCTGGACGGAACGCCACGCGGGCATCTCCGACGAGGAGTACCTGACGACCCTCAAGGTGCTGCAGCGCTTCATCCACAACACGGGGGGCCGGGCCTGGCACCACTGAGGAGCTCCGACGCTCGACAGCCACCCTTTCCGCACTGGAAAACCGACACTTGCCACACCGGAAAGCGAGTCCTACGCTTTCCGCTATGGAAACTGGTGCGAGCGCCCCTGACCGCTACCCCCTGCCCACGTCGGACGAGGCACGGGCCACGCTGGCCGAGGCGGCGCGCATCCGGGCATCGGCCACCGCCCTGTCGGCCACGCCATGGCCGACCTGGTTCGCCACCACCCTCACCGCGTACGTGGCGTTCTTCCCGGTCGCGTACGGTGGGTTGTTCGCGGACGACAGGTGGCTGCTGCCGAAGGCGGCCTGGGCGGCAGCGCTGTTGTCCACAACGGCGGCGTACTTGGCGCTGTTCGCACTCGCCGCCCGCTCCTGGAGACAACGCACCGGTGTGGCACTCCGCTTTGACGTGCTGCCCAAGCGGGCGACCGTCCCGCTGGCGATCGGCATGCCGGCGCTGCTGATGGGACCGGCCTGGGCCTTCCGCGCCACGGGCCAGGCAGGTTGGCTCGCCTTCGGGGCAGTGGCCGCGGCGGCGGTGTCTGTGGGCTTCCACCTCACATTCGTGCGGCTGCACCGGAAGACGACCGCATGAGCACCGGGCCCACGGACCCGATGGCCGGCTTCGACCACCTCATCCACGCACCCAACCGGCTGCGCGTCTGCGCACTGCTCGACACCACGGGCGAGGCCGAATTCGCGGTGCTGCAGAAGCAACTGGGCCTGTCTGCCTCCGCCTTGAGCAAGCACGCCGGCGCCCTGATCGAGGCCGGCTACGTCGAACAACGCAAGGCGGTACGCGACACCCGTCAACGCGTCTGGCTACGCCTGACTCCCCAGGGCCACAAGGCCTACCACGGCCACCTGGCGGCACTACGGGCGATCGTCGGCCAGTAGACACCGCAGCACCAGGCCGAACGAGCAGGGCGGTCCGGCTGGTCAACGATGGCCTGGACGACGAATCGCCGAAGTCCGCGCACCATGCCATGAGAGCGCGGGCAGACCACCTACCCCGAAGCCCCTGGGTACGGCACCGTGTCTCCGACTGTCCGCGTGAGTCATGGGGGGATCGACAGTGTGGGAGCAGTTGCCTGCTTTGGCCGGCGTGGCCGTGGGAGCCATAGGTTCCTACGTGGCGACCAGCCTTACGGAACGGAGCCGGTGGCGACGGGCAAGAGCGGAACGCTGGGATCAGAAAAGACTGGACACCTATGCGTCCTACGCCAACAGCTTGAAGCATCAGATCAACATCGCTCAGCGCATAGGGGCGGCGAGAGGCTTCCAGCACGCTGTGGACCCGCTTGATCCGGAGCAGGGCCTGGTACAGCTCAGCGAGGCAGAGGCACGACGTGCGGCCGAGTGGGAGACGGTGCTACTCGTCGGGGATGCCGAGACGATAGCGGCGGCGCGCAAGTGGCATGAAGCCGTATGGAACGTCGAACTCTACGCTCGCGGCCTGAGGGAGGACCCTGCCGGCTGGGAGAGAGCAGTGGGGCAAATGAGCCGAGCACGTGATGACTTCTACGCTCTCGCACGCCGAGACCTGGGCATCGCGGGCCCCCCTCCACCGTCGGGCAACTGGCCGCGCGTCTGGCAGCAGCAAGACGAACCGAACTGAGAACAACCGCGGCGGACGGGGCCACGACGCGTCCCCCGGCTCAGGGATGCGGCATCCACAGGACACCAGCGACAGGCGTGTGACACGACCCCGAAGACGACGAAGGACCACCCTGGGAGGAATCCTTCCCGAGCCGGCCCTTCTCTCTGTGCCCCGGCAGGAACCCGACCCAGGAGGCCGCTCAGTCCAGGAAGTAGGACCAGAAGGGGATCGTGGCGTACTGATGGCCTTCGGGTGTCGGCACCGAGTGACCGAACTCGTGGTGGAAGTAGTCGACCAGATCGGTGCCGTAATAAATGATGTCCGTCTGGTGCATGGACAACACAGGCGTACCGGTGCGATCTGGGTCGGCCAGCAGGTACCGGTGCGAGTAGATCGGCACCATCACAGGGACCTTGGCCAAGTACGTGCGTGCCACTTCCACGGCATCCTGAGTGCCCGCCGGCCGCGGTTCCCAGTCCGGATGCCAGAAAGCGTTGTGCTCCACGTCGAACAGCATTCCGTCCACGGGCCAGGCCAACCGCTCCGCCAGGTCCTCCGGGTCGCCGTCCCGCCAATCGGGCCAACTACGGCTCCCCGTGGGCAGCCCTGCGCTCAGCAGCGTTCGGTGCTCCGGCGCAAAACGGAACCCCCAGCGCTCCTCGACGTGATCAAGTTCCCCCTCGTTCATGCCTCGCTTCACCTCGACGCGGGCAGAGAGCATGGCAAGCAACGCCTGGGCATCCTCGGGGGTCAGGCGGTTCTCGGGGCTGATCGGAGACATGCGTGGACGGTAGACCACCTTGGGGACGGCAGGCAGGGGGGATATTGCCGGGACCTCAGCTTGGGAAGCCGTGAGGACCGGCTTGGGGACATGATCCGCAAAAGCGAATGAAACGCCCGCCCACACGAAGGGGGCACGCCCGGTCTCCGGCGAGACGGTCGGACTTGTAGGGTCCAGCTGAGGGGGAGAGATGGCTGATCGCGGCTGGTACGACGACAGTGACTACCACGAAGCAGTGCAGCGGGCGGAACGAGCGACACGGTTCGGTTGGTCAGCGATCGCCTGCACCACGGGCGCGCTCGGCTGTGTGCTGATCACCGTCGCCGTTCTCTGTGTAGTTGCGGTCGTCGCGTGCCTCTTCGTCGTGGTGTCAAGCCATTACTGAGTGACTGCCAAGCACGGACACGGTGCCATGGTCGAGTGGCGACAGTTGTGGGCGATCAGGACGACGACCCAGGTGCGCACGCGACCACGGCCCGGGACCGCCACGTGCCCGGACATCCGCAAGGGTGAGCACGCCTGGCCGGTGGTGTGCGCCACGAGCGACCGGGGCACTCGCGGGTGCACCCACCGTGCGGGGCGCCCCGCAGGAACCCAGGCCGTCACGGCTCGACGGCTGCGTGGCACCCGGCCGCCCGCATCCCTCCTGCGAGGCCTCCGATGAGCCGTCTCTTCTCGCCGCTCACCCTCCGCGGCACGACCTTCCCAAACCGGGCCTGGGTGGCCCCCATGTGCCAGTACAGCTCGGTCGACGGCTGTCCGCAGGACTGGCATCTGGTCCACCTTGGATCCCTGGCGCTCGGCGGGTCCGGCCTGGTCATGCAGGAGGCCACGGCAGGGAACCTGAGGGCCGGATCACCCCTTCCGACGCCGGCATCTGGGATGACGGGCAGGCCGCCGCGGACATGCCGGGCCGCAAGGCGTCGACGGCACCGCCCTGGGAGGGTGACGTGTACGTCGAACCGGAGGCGGGAGGATGGCAGACGGTCGCACCGTCACCGCTGCCATTCGGCGACTGGCCGGCCCCGCGGGAGCTCGGCGCGGACGACATCCGCGCTCGGGTCCGGGCCTTCGGCGAGGCCGCCGCGCGGGCGCTGTCCGGCGGCTTCGAGGTCCTGGAGATCCACGCCGCGCACGGCTATCTGCCGCACCAGTTCCTGCCACCGCTGTCCAACCAACACAGCTACCAGGTGCCCTTCGCCCGAACCGTCCGCGAGGGCGCGGCCTGCCCGTCTCCGCGGTCGGCCTGATCACCGCACCGGAGCAGGCCGACCAGATCCTCGTGGACCGCTCGGCCGACGCGATCATGCTCGCGGGAACTGCTGCGCAACCCGACCTGGCCGCTCCACGTGGCCCACGTGCTCGGTGACGACGTCCCGTGGCCGAAGCAGTACCAGCGTGGCCGCCCACGTCATCGCTGAAGCCGTCGTCGCCCGCGCACCCGGGAATTCGCCGCAAGACAATGAGGTTTCCTCCGATATGAGCGATGAATCCACCAATGCCAACTTCGCCGCGCCCCAGGGCGAGTCGATGCGCGCGCTGCTCGCGGCCGACCGTGTCGGCACGCTGCACCAAATATCCGCCCTCAGCCGTGAGTACGACGGGATCGTCGAGGCGAACGCACTGGTGGCCATTGACGACGAGCACGACCCGGAGGGCGCGAGCACGGCCTTCGAGCGGGCGCACGTCGCCGCCCTGCTGTCCCAGGCGCGCGAGCATCTGAACGATCTCGATCGCGCCCTGGAACGGTTGGAGAGAGGCGACTACGGGCGCTGTGAGCAATGCGGTGAGCCGATCCCGACGGAGCGCCTCGAAGTTCGCCCGGCGGCGAAAACCTGCGTGCGCTGCGCGTCCGTAGCTCGCTGAAGGGTGCACAGTCGAGGACGCGACATATCGTCCTGACCCAACTCGGCGTGCGGGTAGATGCCGAGTGCCTCCGTCGGCGGCCGTTCATCGTCTGACCTTCACCCGGCCTGATCAGGAGAAGACACGGCCTGGCTCATCGGAGGCGGTGGAGGAGTGCTCCCGGGAGCGTCGGGGGAGACACCCGAACAGCGGTAGCGACAGTAAATGGCCACAACAGCTGATCTGTGAAGGGCCGGGGCGTGCCCTCTCTCGCCCACCCGGCTCGTGAGCTCGGCGTGTACGTCGACTATGAAGGTCATTGCACGTGCGAGCCCAGCTGTCCACGACTGAGTTAGCTGGGCAAAGCGCGAAGGGCATATCCCAGGGTAGGACTCTCACTGGTCACGCTGGGCCTGGACCACACGACGCCGTAGTGTCTTCAGGGATACTTCGTCGCCGCAGACCGGGTCTCTCGTACGCCAGAAGTCCCACCCGTCGGTGGACAAGGTCGACTCCGGGGTATTGCGGCCTCTGACGCGGAGCTTGACCGCTCGCCCGGCAGCCGACAGCGAGGGGTAAACCTTCTCCTGGTAGCGGATCTGGCCAGTGGTCAAGACGGTCGCGGTGTGTCGTTGCCCCATATAGTCACCGTGCAAGGTCGCCCCAGGGGTCACCCTGCCGGCGGCCATCATTTCCTCGAAGCCCACATTCCTCTCATCCTCGCTGACTGCAATCTTTCGCGATCTCGTCAAAGGTGATTGCCTCGACGCTCGGGATTTGGGGATGGAGGATTCGGCAGAGGAGGGTTCGGCTGATCGAGGTGTGGGGACCGGTGCCCCCGGAGGCGTGGAGATCGTTGAAGCGACCCCGGCCGGGGGGAAGTCAAAGGTGGCGCGTACCCGTTGCAGGCTCGCCCGGAGGTCCGCATGGGGCAACTTCGGCACGCGTTTGGCGAGCAGAGCGATGAGTTCTCTGGGCGGTTCACCGGAGGCGAACAAGTTATTGAGGGCGAGGTTGACCTCGCGGTCAACGAAGAAGCTGCGCCACAACTCCTGGATGCGGTTGTCGCGCATGTTGTCCTTGCTGAGCAAGGACAACAGCTCGAAGGCAGCGTCGACGTCGTCAGCGATCCGCACGGTGCGGAAGAGCTTGTGCTCGACCGGAACCGGAGCATGAGCGTTGTACACGCGCCATTCCGCCCCGTTGGTCAGCGCAACCCATTCCACACCTGCGACTGCTGCGTAGCTGATCGTCTGGTTCGCCCAGCGCGGGTCGTCGAGGTTCTCCCCGATCGCCTTCGCTTCGATGAACAGCCGGGGCATGCGCATGAGGATCAGTGCGTAGTCGACGGGGTTGTCGGTCGTCCGCCGTCGGTACTCGCGGTGCACCTCCTCGGGGTCCAGCACGTCCCAGCCCAGGGCGGCGATCACTGGTTCGATGAGGCCGGCTTTCGTGTTCTGCTCACCCACCCGGAGTCCGAGGCTGCGATAACGGACCAGCCGATCAACGCACTGCTTCAGTGTGTCCAATAGGTCGTCCATGCGCTGCTCCCCGTCCTCACGCCCATGCAACACCTTCGGCAGCCTAGTGCCGTGACCGGCAAGGTTCATGGGGGCTGGCGTCGTCACCCGGCCCAGTTTGGCGCGGCAGTGCGCGACCTGAACACGGCAGGAGCGCGCCTTTTGGCTGGTGGGCCCGGCGGTGCGGGGAAAGTGTCGGCGAGCGTCGACCTGAGCGTGACGCCGCCCCATTCGGCGATGCGCCTGTAACCCGTACTGGGCCCGAGCCACGACCCTCCTCACCGTCGTTCCCGTCGGCGGCCAGGCCCATCATCTCCTCACATAGGGAGCTTGGGCGGATCTCGGACCAGTTGACGTAGTCGCACTCAAGTGACAGTGAGGTAGCCGAGCCTCAGCCCTTGTGGTGTCCGTGACGGCACTGTGCCCGGGACAGGACCCACAAGCATCATTTGGCTTGCGGGATTCTTGGGACACGGTGTCAGTGGCCCGTACATCCTTGGGGCATGCAGCAACTAGAGGCGCAGGAAGTCTCCCTGCACAAGGTTTTCAGCAGCGACTACGACTTCCGGATCCCGGACTACCAGCGGCCCTACGCCTGGGACGTCGAGCAGGCCGTTCAGCTGCTCACCGACTTGGAGGAGTCGCTGGACAGGGGGACGGACGAGCCGTACTTCCTCGGCTCCATCGTCCTCGTCAAGGCCAAGGGCAACGCGCCCGCTGAGGTCATTGACGGTCAGCAGCGCCTCACCACCCTGACCATCCTGCTCGCCCTCCTTCGCGACCTGACGGAGGACTCCGACCTCCGCAGCGATCTCGACAGACTGGTCACGGAGCCCGGCAACAAGGTCCGTCGGCTCGATCCCAAGCCCAGGCTCACGCTGCGCTTCCGAGACGCCGGCTTCTTCCAGAAGTACGTTCAGACGAAGGGAGCCACCGAGGCACTGCGGACCCTGAAGGAAGAGACGCTGCCGACGGACGCACAGAAGGCCGTTCTGCGCAACGCCAGGGCGCTGTACGCGATTCTCACCGACTGGTCAGAGGATCGTCGGCTGGATCTCGTGCAGATGCTGGGTGATCGCACCTTCCTGGTCGTCGTCAGCACCCCTGACCTGGACAGCGCGCACCGCATCTTCAGCGTGATGAACTCCCGCGGCATGGACCTCTCGCCCACGGACATCTTCAAGTCGCACATCATCGGTGCTCTGGACGAGAAGGCCTCGGAGGAGTGCGCACGCAAGTGGGAAGACGCCGAGGAGGCTCTGGGGCGAGACGACTTCGCCGACCTCTTCCTTCACCTGCGCATGGTGTTCGCCATGAAGCGGGCGGAGCGGGAACTGCTCAAAGAGTTTCCCGAGCAGGTGCTCAGCCACTATCTGCCCGGCAAAGCCGAGTCGTTCGTCAATGACGTCGTCGTGCCGTACGCGGACGCCTACGTGCAGATCCGTGACGCCAGCTACGCGGCGGTCGCTGGAGCGGAGCAGGTCAACGCCTGGTTCAAACGCCTCCAGCAGATCGACAACAACGACTGGCGCCCCGCGGCCCTGTGGGCGCTGCGCAACCATGGTGACGACCCGGCCTGGCTCGACGCATTCTTCGGCGCACTGGAACGGCTGGCCGCCAGCATGTTCATCCGCCGCGTCTACACCACTCCCCGCGTCACGCGTTACGCGGACCTCTTGCGCGAACTCAATGCCGGCAAGGGCATGGATGCGACGTCCTTCGCCCTGACGGACTCGGAGAAGGCCGAGACTCTCGCGCGCTTGGACGGTGACATATACCTCGTTACCAAGACCCGTAAGTACGTGCTGCTGCGGCTGGACGAGATGCTGGCCGGGAAGCCCGGCGTCTCGTACGACCACACTCTGATCACTGTCGAGCACGTGCTGCCGCAGAACCCGAAGCAGCGATCGCAGTGGCTGCGGCACTTCACCGACGAGCAGCGCAGCCAGTGGACGCACCGGTTGGGCAACCTCGTTCTGCTCAACCGGACGAAAAATGCCTATGCCCAGAACTACGACTTCACCGAGAAGAAGGCCAAGTACTTCACTGGCAGGCACGGCGTCTCCACGTTCGCCCTGACCAGCCAGGTGCTGCAGCATCAGGAGTGGAAGCCGGAACTGCTGCAGAAGCGGCAGCAGCGGCTCCTGGGGCTGCTGGCCGACGAGTGGGATCTGTAGGCAGTCAGCGACGGCAGCCTGCGGGGCTACGTGCCGTGTGGGCTGCAAGCTTGTCCGGAAGCCCGGCTCGGGAGATGGCGGACAAGCCGGCGATGAGCTCTGCGGACCAGTGGGGGTGCGCGTGCAGGTCGTCGGGGAAGTGTATGAACGTCTGGTTGCCTTGGACGAGCAAGCGCCCGGAGAAGCTCGTGGCTGACGCCGCACTTCCCTGAAAGACCGTCAGCTCCCAGTCGATGGGGTCAGGAGTGTCCCCAGCGGTCCTGCACAGGGCAAACTGGGACCCAGGCGTTGCCTTGAAGGCGAAGTATCCATCCTCTGCGGTGGAGCGGAAGAGACTCTCCCGCTTCTGCCGGGGACCAACTCCGCGGATCAGCAGCGGGTGCCAGTCTGCGTCGGCGCCTACCGCGGAGAGGTCTGCGGCCAGGCGCTTGCGAAGCTCCCGGTGGCGGAACGCGATGCCCACCAGTTGTTCGACAGCGTCGTCCGCCACCCGGCGGGCGTACGGCCAACCGCTTTCCCACTGGTCGCGAAGCGCGGCATCGACCCAGGACTGAAGCAGGCCGTCCAGCGGCCCGGCAGGGTGATTGCGTTCCGCTTCCTGCACGGCAAGGCGGACGACACCGGGAACGTTGTCGGCGCGATCCTTCTCCTGCTGCCACTCGAATGCGGACGGATCGTCCACCTCCTGGTGTGCGTTCTCCATCTCCAGCAGCTTGATCAGCAGCTTCCTGCGTCCGCCAGTGCCGACGGACATTCCGCGCAGCGCGTCCACCACCGCGTCGTCAGCGCACCACGCCCCCTCGTCGAGCAGCCACTCCGCCGCTTCGACGCGCACCTCGGCCGGCTGATCCTGGTCGGCGGCGACCCAGCGGGCGGTGCCGTAGGCGTGGTCGTCGTCCACCCCGCAGGCCCCCGTCGCGAGGTTTGCGATGTTGATGTCGGAAGCCAGGCGCTTAACAGCCTCGTAGCCCTTTCGCCCCTCCTTGTTGATCAGCTCACCGATGGCCGGCCAACGGAGGTCGTCCTGCAGGTCTGAGGAGGCAACGAGGTGCTGGAGAGCGGCGACGTATTCATGCTGTTGTTCGTCCTCGGTCAGCTTCGGCTGCGCGGGGCCTGAGTACTGGTCCGACACCCAGTAAACACGCTGCATCTCACGCCAGGGGTTCGAGTTATTGATCACCCACCATGCCGCGGTCGCTGCGCTTCCGCCTCTGCTCAGCAGATGGCCGAGTGCCTCTGCGCGGTACTCGACGTTGTCCACGGTGCCGAGATCAGTGTCTGCGATCAGGGCCAGAAGCGCGGGGATTCCGCGGTCAGGATCCGTGTCAGCCAGTTTTGCCGCCTCCAGGACGCGTTGCGCGTCCTCGCCCTCCTCCTCTTCCTCCCAGTCCCATTCGTCTTCCGCGAGGTCGTCATTTTCGTCGTCGTCTCGTGCGACATCCGACACGGCTGGGTCCTTTCGGCGAAGTGGTGTGTACTGCTCATCGTGGCGGTCGAAGCCCGGTCCGGAGGTTGCCGGCAGCGATGCGGCGCGGCTTCGAACTCGCCGCGCGCAGCATGGGTTCGGTCGATGCTGCTTCTGAAGGACAGGGTCAGGAAGCCGAATCGTCGAGGTCGAGGTGGATCACGGCGAGTGCGTCGGCGATCTCGACGGTCATCTCGTCGTCGGGGCCGAACACCATGCACATGTCCTGGTGGAGCGGTTCGAGGACCTGCCGCGCCTCGGCGGTCCGGCCCTGGGCGAGCAGCAGCATCCCGATGTTGTGCCGCAGTTCCACGGCTTCCTCGCTCACGTCGCTGTCGACGGCCCGCACGACGTTCAGCACACCCTGGAGCGCGGCCAGCGCGTCGGTGACCTGGCCGAGCTCGGCGCGGCACCGGGCCGCCTGGGCGCGGCAGGCGCGGGCCTGCTCGCCAGTGGGCCCGGCGATACGGGCGTAGGCGTCGGCGAGGGCGTCGAACTCGGGCAGGGCGGCCCGGTAGTCGCCGCCGAGGAGGCGGATCGCCGCCCGCTGGCGGCGCAGCGCCAGGACCTGCTTGCTCTCGGAGCCGAGGGCGAGGGCGGCGGGTTCGACGACCTCGCCGAGCACCTCGGCGGCCTGCGCGAACCGCTGCTCCTCCAGCAGGGCGTCGGAATGCGCGTACGCCTCCTTGATGTCCTCACGCAGCCGGGCGGGGACGGGCACCGGCGGGGCCCCCGGGAGGACGGCCGTCGGCGCCGGACCGCCGGGCGCCGGGGCCTGGGCGCGGGCGCGGGGCGCGAACGGGCGACGGAACACGCCCGTGGGGTCGGGCGCGCCGGCCGGCCCCGTATCCGCCGTGCCCGGCTCCTGACCCGGCGGCGGGAGGAACGGCAGCAGCCGCGCGTACACCTCCTGCGTGTCGGCGGGCCGCGCCTCGGGCGCCTTGCGCAGCAGGTGCAGGACCAGCTCCTCCAGCGCCTCGGGGACGTCGGGCCGCAGCTGTCGCAGCGGGGTGGGGGCGGCGTTGACGTGCTGGTACATCAGCAGGTACTCGCTCTCCGCCGCGAACACGAGCCGCCCGCTGAGGAGTTCGTGCAGCACACAGCCGAGCGCATACAGGTCGGTCTGCGGGGTGATGCGTCCGCCACGGACCTGCTCGGGCGACATGTACTGGTGGGTGCCGATGGGGCTGCCGGTGGCGGTCAGCTTGGTCACATCGGTCCGCAGCATCGCCGCGATGCCGAAGTCGAGGACCTTCACGGTGCCGTCGCGGGCGACGAGGATGTTGCCCGGTTTGAGGTCCCGGTGGATCACCGGCACGTCGTGCGCGTACGACAGCACGGTCGCGACCTGCGCGGCGACGGCGGCCGCCCAGCTGACCGGCAGTGGCCGGTCGGGGTCGAGGTAGGCGGACAGCGGTACGCCGTCGACGAGCTCCATCACCAGGAACAGCCGCTCGTACGACGCGTCGAGCACCGCGTCGTACACCTGCGGCACACCGGGGTGCTGGATGCGGGCGGTGATGCGGGCCTCGCGACGGAAGCGCTTGGCGAACTCCTCGGCCAGCTGCGGGGAGGTGACCGAGGCCTGCCGGATGAGCTTCACGGCGACGGGCCGGTCGAGCACGGCGTCGTAGCCGCGCCACACGTCGCCCATGCCGCCGTGGCTGAGCTCCTCCAGGAGTTCGTAACGGTCGGAGATCGCCTCCTGCGGCACCTTGCCCCCGGTGTGCGTGATGAACAGTCACGGTCAGGGGTCAAGTGTGACCGCTGCGTCAGGATGCCGTCCAGGGTTCGCGGTGCGACGTGGACATGGGCCCGGCGGTGGACGACGGGCAGGAGGGGGCGGCGGCCGGCCTCCCGCCGCAGGACCGGCTCGTGCTGCGGTCGGTGGATGGTGGGTGCCCAGGAGGAACCCCGGGCACCCACGGCACCACCGGCCCTGCGGCCGACTTGCCTCTACGCCGTCACTGCCTGTCCGCCGCCATGATGCCCACGCATTCTTCGAGCGCGGCGTGCAACGGCGATACGAAGGCGGCGAGCTCCGCGTCCGACGCCTTCCCCACCTCCAGCACTGCGCCGACGACCGTCACCAGGACAGCGGCGGCCTTCAGCGCGTGCGCGTCGGCCAGCTCCTCAAGACGGCCGCCGGGGTGCGTGACCGCCAGGACCTACTTGCCGGTGTCCGGGTCGAGGCCGAGACTGCGCAGACGCGGCGTACTCGTGCTCATGCGGCGACCTCCCACGGAACCGGAACGTAGTCCTGCCCCAGTGTCGCCAGGACCGCAGCCCGGCGCCGCTCCCGCTGAAGGCGGCGCCGGTCATGTTCGTCCCGCTCGCGTTCCCATTCGACGACGTACGGCCGGACCAGGGGCATGCCGTCGGCGGTGATGAGGTCCGCCGGGTGCGGACACGTGATCACGGGCGGGGATTCCGGAGCGGGCGGACAGGAGATGCGGGGTAGTGGTAGCGGCGCTGCGGCGCGATGGGCACCCAGGGCGGGCAGGAACAGGGCCAGAATCGCGGCCAGTAGGCTGCGCATAGGTCGACTCCCAATCAGTCGGCTGAGGCCCCGGTAGGGAAGTAGCCGCTTCCCGTCGGGGCCGCTCTGTGTTGCGAACTACAATAGCGTGGATAACCGTAGATAACTGCGGATGCGCGGAATGCCGTGGTCACCCACGCTGACGTCATGGACCTTGACCGCACACGCCCCCTGTGGCGGCAGATCGCAGCGGAGATCATCCGGCGCATCAAGGACGGCACGTATCCGCCGGGAAGTCGTGTGCCCTCCACCCTGGAAATCGCCCAAGAGTTCGGCGTGGTGAATGCGACAGCGGCGAAGGCGATGCGGCATGTGCGGGAGCAGGGGTGGACGCGGGGCGAGGTCGGGCTGGGGACTTTCGTAGCAGACCCCCTGCCGCCCTCTCCCGAAACCCCCGCCCCCTCCGCATAGCCGAGCTCGGTCGCGTTCAGCTGCCCGGTGTGCCTTCCGGCGGCCACACGTGGGCGCCGTTCTCCACCTGAGTCGGTGGTCATGGACCTGATGCGGCACTGCTACTTCACATCTTTGGCCAGGACGGCGACGGCAACCCTGCCCACCACCCTCGTCAGTACGTAGTTGGTCGAGCTGCTGAAAGCGACGCCCACGCCGGCCGGAATCGCCTTGGCCATCGCCTTCTGGGTGAAGGTGATGGACACCCGCTTGAACAACTGCTTGATGGTGACCAGGGCGGGCCCTGTGAGGTACTGGTAGACCAGCTTCTGGGCGATCTTCTGTACCGCCGCTTTGCCGCCCTTCGCCGCCATCTGTTCCGCCGAACCCGCCAGGGCGATGGTGAAGGCGAGGTGCTTCTTGTCCTCGGTGCTCAGCTCGGTCTCGAACACCTCGACCAGGCACATGCACATGTCGACCTGCAGCTTGAGCGCCACGGCGACGTCGGTGGCACCACCGCCCAGGATCGCGACCGCGGTCCCGACCCCCGGAACCACGCTAGGGGCGGCGGTGACGGCTCCAGCTGCTGCCGACATCTTGGAGTACCGGCCTATGATCTTGGCCGCGATCCGCCGCTTGTCCTCCAGGCTCTCGGGCTTCCGCTCGTTCTTGTCCTCGAAGGTCGCACGGTAACCGTCCACGACCTTGGCGGCCGCTACGGGTGTCATGACCATCGTCTCGACGGCCTTCTGGAGCCGAGATCCTTCGGGCTCGTCCACTGCGTTGCTCATTTACCCCTCCCCATTTGTTGCACCTCGTGCCGAGGGCAACCCGTACTTCCGGCTGTACTGGCGACGTCCTCGAAGGACGCCCCGGCCGGGGCGTACACGTCAGATGTCGTCGTCCAGCCCCTCCTCGCGGCGGATCATCCTCCAGGCCGCCTTGCGGGCGCTGCGGTCCAGGCTGGACTTGAAGCCCTTGTCGGGGCCGAAGTACTGGCGGCCCATTCCCGCGATGGTGTCGATGTGGTCGGCCATCTTGTCCGCGAAGACGTTGTCGAAGACGAGGCCGAAGTTCTCCTCGTCGTTGACGACTGCCGCCGCCCGCACCTTCGGGTCGGCCTTGGCCTCCTCGAACGGGCGGATGACGTCCTGCTCGGTGAACTCGGTGCCGAACCGTTCGTTGAACTTCTCGATCAACTCGGAGAGCAGCGACTTCTCCGCCTCCTTCGCGCCGCCCGAGCCGTCGCCGAAGCCCGGCATCGTCGCCGGCCCCTCGGGGCTGAGGGAGACGTCGTACTCGCCGGTCTTCTCCACCCGCAGATGGCTGAGGTCGACCTCGCCTATGTCCACGCCGCCATCCGCGCGGCGCGGCAGTCGGTTGAGGAGATAGCGACCGTAGAGGTGCAGCCGTTCCAGCTCGGCGTCCCGGTAGGGGACGATCTGCGCGAGGAAGCCGTACTTCCTGACGTAGTCGTTGAGGTCGGCGCGGAAGCCCTCCGCCGTCTCCTGGTCGTCCTCGTCGTCGCTGTCCTGCAGAGCGGTGAAGCGGGCGACGGCGGGGGAGAGCAGCCGGTACAGCTCGGCGTGCAGCTTCTCCCACTTGGACTGCGAGCCCGCCGCCTTGTCCTTGGCGGCGAAGTACGCGGCGGCGAACTCGTCCATTTCCTGCCCGGACAGGATCGCCGCCTGCATGACCCGGCTCTGTGCGGTGTAGAGCAGGTTGGGGTCGGAGGGGAGGGTGTTCGCCTCCTCGAAGTACGGGCGGAAGGACTCCTGGATGTCCTCGGCGTCGTTGACGAAGTCGAGGACCGCCAGGTCGGCCTGGGTCTTGCGCTCGGCGGTGCGGTTCAGCCGGGACAGCGTCTGCACGGCGGAGATTCCGGTCAGTGACTTGTTGACGTACATCGTCGTGAGGAGCGGCTGGTCGAAGCCGGTCTGGTACTTCTCCGCCACGACCAGGATCTTGTACTCGCGCTGGCCCGCACCGCCGGCCCGGAGGGCCTTGTCGTCGGCACGCGTGTAAGCGAACGCCTTCGGCAGCGCGCTCTCCGACAGCCCGCCGTTCTCCTTCGGCTCGGTGGTCTCTTCGCCGTCGATGGTGAGCGATCCGGAGAAGGCTACGAGGACACCCAGGTCGGGGTACTTGGTGTCGTAGTCCCGGTCCTTGATGTAGCTCTTGATCGCGCGCGCCATCTGCACGGCGGACTGCCGGGAGGCCGTCACCACCATGGACTTGGCCCGCCCGCCGAGACGGCCCCGGCTGTGCGCCACGAAGTGCTCCACGATCACCTGGGCGTGCTGGGCGACCGTCGAGTCATGAGTGAGGGCGTACCGGGCGAGCAGGGAGTTCGCCTTCGACGGGTCGACCTCCCGCTCGTCGGGGTTCTGGTTCACCAGCTTCCAGTACGTGTTGTACGTGACGTAGTTGCGCAGCGGGTCGAGGATGAAGCCCTCCTCGATCGCCTGCCGCATGGAGTACGTGTGGAAGGGCCGGTAGCTTGCCTTGCCGTCGATGTCCTGGAGCGTGCCGAAGAGTTCGAGGGTCTTGGCCTTCGGCGTGGCCGTGAACGCGAAGTAGGAGAGGTTCGCGGCGCGAGAACGCTGCTCGGCCCGCTTCTTGAGCTGCTCGTCGAGGGTGGCGCCTTCGGCCTTGACCGTGGTCGCGCCCGCTTCGTCCGAGTCGGAGTCCAGTCCGAGGTCACGCAGGGCGGACCGTACGGCGGTGGCGGCGTCGCCGGACTGCGAGGAGTGCGCCTCGTCCACGATGATCGCGAAGTGGCCGCCCTGGATCTCGGTGGGGTTGCGCTGGAGGTAGTCGAGCAGCGCCGGGAACGAGTGCAGGGTGACCGTGACGATCTTCCCGGTGTCGCGGGAGAGGGCCTTGGCGAGTTGCTCGCCCTTCGCCCCGTGCTTCTCGTCGATCTTCACGACGAGGCCTGCGGTCTGCTCGAAGTTGCCGACCGTTTCCCGAAGTTGCGCGTCCAGGTTGCGCCGGTCGGTGATGACCATGACCTTGTCGAAGACCGGCACGCCCGGCTTGAGGCCCTTAGCTATGGCCTCGGCGTCGAGTTCTCGGGGGTCGGTGGGGGTGTGCAGGTCGCTGAGGCGGTGCGCGAGCCAGCCGATGGTGTTCGACTTGCCCGAGCCGGCCGAGGCCATGACCAGGTAGTCGTGTCCGGCGCCGTGGGTGGCGGCGTGCGCGGTGAGCTTTTTGACCACGTCCCACTGGTGGAACCTGGGGAAGATCATCGTCTTGGTGGTGCCGCCGCCGGGCGTCTTGCTCTTGTGTAGGTGCACGAAGCGCTGGAGCAGGTCCAGCCAGTTGTCCGGCTGCCAGACCTGCTCCCAGAGGTACGAGGTTGCGTACGTGCCGTAGGCGGTGGGGTTGGGGTTGCCTGCGCCGCCCGGCTGACCCGGGCCGTTGGAGCCGGTGTTGAAGGGCAGGAAGCGGGTGTTCTTGCCCTTGAGCTGGGTGGCGACGAAGACCAGGTCCGGGTCCACGGCGAAGTTCGCGACGACCCGACGCGTGAAGATCAGCTCGGTGGGGTCGCGGTCCGTGCGGTACTGCTCCTTGGCCTGCTCCACCCCCTGCTTGGTCAACGGGTTCTTCAACTCGGCCGTGGCGAACGGGATTCCGTTGAGGAAGAGGGCGAGGTCGAGCCGGTTGCCCCAGTCGGCCTGCTTCGTCGCGTACTCGAGTTCGCGGACGACGGTGAGGCGGTTGGCCCGGTAGCCGTCCAGCACGGAGTCGTGGGCGACGAGGTTCGGCTTGAAGTACGCGACGCGGAGGAGGACGCCCCGGTCCTTGACGCCGTTGCGGAGAACGTCGAGGAGGCCGTTGGTGGCGATGGCCTGGTCGAGCCGACTGGCGAACCCGCGCTGAGCCTCGTTCGGATCTCCGCCGTAGACCGTGAGCAGCTCGCTCCACTCGTCGGGCTGGGTCGCCCCGATGAAGGTGAACAGTTCGTTGGTGTCCAGACCGAGATCGGCCCGGTAGTCCTGCGGGCGAGCTTCGCGCCAGCCCCGCTCGACCATGGCGGCGACGATGGCGTCACCGAAGGCGGACTCCGTGTGGATGGGGCTCATGGCTACGCGGTGACTCCGTCCGTTACGTTGCGCCCGCTGGCCGTCGAGACGTCGAACTGGCCGGTTACGGCGGCGGTGATGAGGGCTTGGCGGCGTTCGGCGAGCAGGTCCACCTGTCGATCGATGGAAGCCTTGATGCGATGCAACGTCTTCTGATGCTGCACCACTCGGTCTGCAATCGTGGTCTGAACGTTCCTTGGCGCGGTCGGCACTCGGACCGCAGCCACCTGGCTCTCGCCGATTGAGGGGACGGGGCCTGGATTGACCAGTTGCCCCATGTCCAAGAGGGACAAAAGAGCTCCCCAGTAATGTGGGGCACCGTCGGTGAAAGTGATCGCACGTACATTGTCATCCACGACCGATGGACGTGTGGTGATCCGGCGGCGATTGAGCAGCAGGGCGGCGCCGACGCGAGCGTACAGGACTGATCCCGGCGGGACGATTCGGGCTCCGAGCTGTCGAGCGGTCTCACGCGAGATCCAGTTCTCGGCTGTGTCGAGATTCCCCACCTCATCAGCGAGCTGGAAGTCTCCTACCTTGATGAAAGGAAAGTCCCCCTCACGCAGTCCCTGATATTCGTGGGGGAAGGTGGTGCCCATGGTGAAGCGCGAAATTCGGCCAATCGTGGGAGCACTCCACCTGCGCGGCACGGGGCCCAGCCAAGTGGTTTCCCGAGTTTCGTTTTCGACCGCCGAACGGTCCATGAATTGCTCGTACAGAAATGCTTCATAACGCGCGCGCCACAGGCGTGATTGCTCGCGTCGGAGTTCAGTCATGCGGTCGATGCGGGCGGTCTCCGTATCGAGGAAGTCGGCGATGCGGCGCTGCTCCTCCAGCGGGGGCAACGGGACTGGCGTGTCGCCGAGCCGATCCCGGTTAAGTTCGATCTGGTTTGTTGCCCCTACTACGAGAGCTGCGTATACGTACTCCTGGAACGGCCTTGACCTGAGCCAGTAATAGGAGAATCGGGCATCCAATTCGTCGGGCTTTGCCCGCGCAATCGTGACATGGCTGTCCGCCATGCATGGGAGCCCGTCCGGCGAATCGGTGAAGTACCCGACGCGGCCCAGAGTGCCTGTGCCCGTTGAGTTGATTAGCACATCGTTCTGGCGCAAGTGGCCCTTGAGATTCTTCGGGTTTCCGCTGAAGTCATGGAAGCGAGTGCGCGACCAGTCGAGACCGCTTGCTTGGTTCGATGCCTGACTGATGGCCCGTACGGGTCCGACATCCACGTAGTCCGGAGCAGACCCGCGATTCAACATTGATGTCACGTGCTTTAGCGGAGCGGCAGACCAAGAGTTGGGAAGGGTAATGCCCAGTACGGTGCTCATTCCGTCACCTCACCCAACAGCGCCTGAATCTCCGCCTCCAGCGACTTCAACTCCGCGTCGATCTCCGACAACGGCCTCGGCGGCTTGTACACGTAGAAATGCCGCGTGAACGGGATCTCGTAGCCGATCTTCGTCTTCGTGTGGTCGATCCACGCGTCCGGCACGTGCGGCAGCACCTCGCGCTTGAGGTACTCCTCGACGTCCACGCCCAGCGGAACGTTCTCGTAGTCCCGCAGATCCGCATCCGGCTCAGCCGCACCCTTGACCTTCTGGACCTCGCCCTCCGGGTCCCGTACCCCGACAGCCTCCCGTACCGCCTTCGCGAACGGCGTCCCCGCCGGCCACGTAAGCCCGGCCGCGACCACCGCGTCCTTGAGCGCGATGAACGCCTCGGACTTCGTCGTCCAAGACGAGCCGAGCAGCGTACGCACCGCCGCGACGAACTCCTCGCTCCACTCCAGCTTCGCCACCGGCTTGGCCTCCGCCAGCGCCGCCAACGTCTCCTCAGTCACCTCGAAGCGCAACTTCAGCGGGCGTTCGACAGTGATGCGCTGGTAGCCGAAGTCCTCGTTGGCGAAGACCTTCACCTTGCCGTGCAGCGGGTGCTCGGGGTCCTTGGCAACCTGGACGGCCTCCGCGTACAGCCGCGTGATGTCCCCGATGTGGTCGGGGCGGCCATTCGTCCCGTCACCCAGCTCCTTGCGCTTGTCGCCGAGCGACTTGCGCATCTTCACCCACTGGTCGCGCGCGTCCAGCAGCACGACCTTGCCCTTGTGGTCCTTGTCCTTGCGGTTCGTCAGGATCCAGAAGTACGTCGAGATGCCCGTGTTGTAGAAGAGCTGGTCCGGGAGGGCGACGATCGCCTCCAGCCAGTCGTTCTCCAGGATCCAGCGGCGGATGTTGGACTCGCCGGACTCGGCCGCGCCCGTGAACAGTGGGGAGCCGTTGAAGACGATGGCGATGCGGGAGCCGCCCCCGCCGTTGATGTCCACCGGCTTCATCTTCGAGATCATGTGCTGGAGGAAGAGCAGCGAGCCGTCGTTGATGCGGGGCAGCCCCGCGCCGAAGCGGCCGGCGTCGCCGAGCGACTTGTGCTCGTACTCGACCTCCTCCTTGACCTTCTTCCACTCCACACCGAACGGCGGGTTGGCGAGGATGTAGTCGAACTTGCGGCGGGCGTGGCCGTCGTCGGAGAAGGAGTTGCCGAAGCGGATGTTCTCCGGGTCCTGGCCCTTGATCATGAGGTCGGACCGGCAGATCGCCCAGGACTCGGGGTTGAGCTCCTGCCCGTACACCTCGACCGTCGCGTCCGGGTTGAGGGCCTTGATGCGGTCGTCGGCGGCGCTGAGCATGCCGCCCGTGCCGCAGGCGGGGTCCATGACCGTGCGGACGACACCCGGCACGGTGAGGGCGTCCGCGTCGGGCGCGACCAGCAGGTTGACCATCAGCTTGATGACCTCGCGCGGGGTGAAGTGCTCACCCGCGGTCTCGTTCGACTGCTCGGCGAAGCGCCGGATCAACTCCTCGAAGATGTAACCCATGTTGTGGTTGGGCACGACGTCGGGATGCAGGTCGAGGTCGGTGAACCTGCCGATGACCCGGTAGAGCAGGTTCGCGCCGTCGAGCTTCCTGACCTGCTGGTTGAACTCGTACTTGTCGAGGACCTCGCGGGCGTTGTCGGAGAAGGCGCCGACGTAGATCTGGAGGTTCTTCGCCGCGTTCTGCGGGTCGGCAGCGATCTTCCGCAGCGTGAGGTCGCTCTTGTTGTAGAAGGAGTGGCCCGAGGCTTTGCGCAGGAAGTGGCCGGCGTCGATGTCCTGGCCCGCGAACCTGGCGACGGTCTCGACGACCTTGTCGCGCGTCGGCTCAAGGACGCACTCCAGGCGGCGCAGCACCGTGAACGGCAGGATGACCTTGCCGTAGTCGGACTGCTTGTAGTCGCCGCGCAGGAGATCGGCGACGGACCAGGCGTGGTTCGCCAACTCCGTGTGCTTACTGCTGTTCAAGAGGTCCCGGCTTCCTTCCGAAGAGCGCCGTCCGGGCGGGGGACGGCAGGGATCCAGTGTGGCCGTACGCGGTGGGACGCGTGGGGCGTTTCAGACAGAACGGCTGTCCGGGCTGCCCGACGTATCCGGGCTGCCCGGGGTGTCCGGTGGCAGGAGGACGCCGGCAGTGAGGCCGGTGGTCAGCATGGCCCCGGTGTCGGCGGCCAGGTCGGCGGTTCGGCGGACGGCCGCGCGCAGCTCGTACACGCGGCGGAACGCCGCCCCGTAGCGCCGCTGTTCCTCCAGCGGCAGTAGCGGTACGCGCAGGCGGCCCGGTGTGACGTGCACGAGGGTGGAGCCGGTGGACGCGGAGGCGATGTTGTCGTCGGCGCCGAGGAACCCGGCCAGGAACCACGGGTCGAGGCGGGCCGGGTCCGGGCGCAGGAGATGGACGTGCTGGCCGAGCAGGGCTCCGGCGTCCCGGTCGTCCGCGACCCGGGTCATCGCGGACTCGTTGCCGCCGCTCGCGACGGCGCGTACCAGGACGTCCCCGGTGGCGACGGGCTGTGCGGCGTCGGCGCGGAGGTCCGCCCCGCCGGACGGGGGGTTTCCTGTGGAGATGTCCTGGGCGGTGAGGACCGGCCGGTCGACGGCGGGGGCGGCGGAGTCCTTGGAGCCGCGGGTGCCGGGCGGCGCCGCCCGCAGCACGGTCAGGGCCCCGCCGCGCGCCAGGTCGGAGACGGTCGCCGTACGCCACTCGCGGGCCGAGGCCCCGGACGGCTGCCAGCGGCCGGACGCGGAGGCGGCTGCCAGGGCGGCGATCTGCTCCGCCAGTTGGTCGTGCAGGTCGTGGACGCGCCGGGCCAGGGCCGCCGGGTCGAGGTCGGCCGCGGTCGCCCGGACATGGCGGGCCGGGGTGACGTCGACGACGTCGTCGAGGAGGTCGACGAGCGGCACCGCGCGGGCGACGCCGGGCTCGTCGGCGTAGGTGTCGGGGGCGGTGGTGAACGCGGCCCACTGGTCGAGGACCCGCTCCGATAGCCGCTCCCAGTCGAAGGTGGCGGCGGAGGCCGAAGAGGCGGAAGCGGAAGGGCCGGACCGGCGGGAGCGCGAGCCGCCGCGGGAGCCGGCACCCGCCGTCGCCGTACCGGTGGCGGACGACGTGCCCGTAGCACCGTCCCGCTGCTCGCCCTCCCCGTCGACGAACAGCACCGTCGTACGGTCCGTGCCGCCCGGATCGGGGCGTTGGAACACCCAGATCTGCAGGCCGATGTGGAGCGGATACGCGGCACGCGCCGGAAGGGAGACGACTGCGCGCAGGGCCCCGCCGCGGATGAGTTCCGCGCGGACGCGGCGGCCGGAGGAGCGGAAGGCCAGCGCGGGCGGCAGGAGCATGACCGCGTGGCCGCCGGGCTCCAGGTGTGAGAGGGCGTGTTGCACCCACGCCAGTTCGGACTCGAAGCGCGGCGGGACCCCGTACGCCCACCTCGGGTCGTAGGCCAGCTCGTCGTGACCCCAGTCGCGGTCGGCGAACGGCGGGTTGCACAGGACGGCGTCCACGGTGACGTCGGGGAAGGCGTCGGCGCGCAGGCTGTCGCCGACGCGGATCGCCGTCTCGGCCTCAGGTGCGGCGATCAGCAGCCGGACCGCGGTGCGTTGACCCTGGACGGGGAGCGAATCCTGCCCGAACAGCTCCCGCGCGCCCTGCCGTGCGGCTGCGGCGAGGAGCGTTCCGCTGCCGCAGGCGGGGTCGAGGACGCGAGACGCGCCGGCGGGCAGGAGTCGTGCCATGAGCCGGGCCAGGCCCTCCGGGGTCTGGTAGACGCCGGAGGCGGCGCCCTCGTCCAGTTCGCGTTCGGCGAGGACGTCGAGGGCGGCATGGGCCCCCGCCTCACGGACGCAGCCCAGCAGCGCGCGGACCGCGCCCGCGTCGTCCGGGCCGTAGTGGACCGGCTCGGCCTCGGGCACGGTGCCCGGGAGCTCGCCCGCGGCCTTCTCCGCTCGGGCGAGCAGTTGGTCGTCGGGCACGGCGGCGAGTTCGGCCAGCTCGTCCGGCGTGCGGCGGGACGCGGCAGCCACTAGGGGGAACAGTCGCGCGGCCACACCCGAGCCGGGTCCCAGCAGTCGTAGCGCCGTACGCAGCTCCTCGGTCGGGGAGGCGGCGGAGGTGTGACCGCGTCCACGCAGCCATGCCTGGACGGCCGACAGGTCGTAGAGCGGGCTGGCCTCCGTGCCTGCGCTGGGGGCCGGGAAGTCGTCGTGGCGGCGGCGCCAGTTGCTGACGGTGGCGCGTGTGACCCCTGCGATGCGAGAGATCTCGGCGGCTGTCACGTGTGCGGAGGGCGCCGGTCGGGCTGGTGGCTGCTGGGGCATGGCGTGGAGTTCCGCACCTCTCGGGCCAGTCGGACAGGGACGGTAACACCCTACAACAGCCGTCAAGTCCGTCAAGTCGATTGACAGCGCTTTCATGGACATGCTTATGTGATCGAGCTTCCGAATGGAAGCACGTGCCAGCCTCCGCAACCGCACCGTGAAGCGTCCTCGCGCCGTACCGGTCCCTTCTCGTCGCAACGCCATACCTCGGGGCCGTCCACTCCGCGTCCATTCCGCACCGCAGTCGCCACCCACCGCACCCACGGGAGGAACCCGCATGACCGTGACGGAACAGCCCCGGCAGAACGCACACCACCCCACCGACCACGCCCGTCCGGCCCCGGCCGACCAGTCCGTGCCCGTGGCCGGTCTGGTGGAGGCCCGCCTGGCGGAGGAGGCGCTCACCGAGCCCGTGAAGGTGCTCCTGAAGGAGGCCCTGGGCGACGGCGAGCCCCGGGGGACCTCCCCTGTCGGCCGGATCTACCTCGAGTCCGTCGCCGTCGCCCGGTTCCGTGGCATCGGACCGCGCGCCTGGCTCAAGCTCAGCCCCAGACCCGGCGTGAACCTGGTCGTGGGTCGCAACGGCTCCGGCAAGTCGAGCATCGCCGAGGCCATCGAGACGGCCTTCACCGGCGTGAACATGCGCTGGCAGGGGCAGCACGCGATACGCAGCAGCAACTGGCGCAACCTCCACGACACCGACGGCAGGCCGGAGATCGAGGTCAAGCTCGCCATCGAGGGCGACACCGGCCGCAGCACCCTCACCCGCACCTGGGAGGGTGACGACTTCGACGCCTCCCGGGCCGAGCTCCGGCGCCCCGGGCACGGCCGCGCCCCCCTCGACCAGGCGGACTGGACGCAGGCCCCGCGGGACTTCCGGTCCTTCCTGTCGTGCGTTGACCTCGACCGCATGATCAGTGGCAAGCCCTCCGAGATGTACGACGCCATCGCCACCATCCTCGGCCTGGGGCAGCTCAGCGCCGTCGACGGCCGGCTCCGCCAGGAGGCCAAGGCGCTCGAAGACGCGGACAAGGCGGCGAAGGCAGAGCTGCCGGTCCTCAAGGAGGCGCTGTACGAGTTGGAGGACGACGAGCGCGCGGTGCAGGCACTCGTCGCCGTCGACACGGCGGGAACGCCCGACTTCGAGACTGTTGAAGCCCTTGTCGCCGGTCTGCCCGCCGACGGGGACGATGGCCTCCTCGCCGGGCTGCGCGCCGAGGCAGAGGTGCAGGGGCCCGAGATGGCGCAGGTCCACGCGGCCCTGGACCGCCTGCGCAATGCTCTCGCCGATGTCGAGGACCTGCGCGGCACCGGCGCCGAGGACGCCCTGCGGCGTGCGGAACTCCTCGAACGGGCTGTGGCGCACCACGACCGTCACCCCGATGCGGCCGCCTGCCCCGTGTGCGGGACCGACGGGATGCTGGACGCGGCATGGGCCACAGACGCCATCGCCCAGATCGCCGCACTGCGACAGGAGGCGGAGGCGGCAGCGGGCGCGCGCAGCGAACTCCGGTCGGCCGCGCGGGCCGTGCAGGACCTCGTCCACACGCCCCGACAGATTCCCGCCGCCCTGGCCGACCCGTGGCGCGCCTGGACCGCCTGCCGGACGATCAGTGATCCCGGCGAGCTCGCCCAGCGCGCCCACGAGGCCGCCGCGACCCTGGCCGATGCCTGCGCCGCGGTCAAGGAGAACGCCGTCAGGGAGCTGGAGAAGCGGGACGAACGCTGGCGCGGGCTCGTCACCCGCCTGGCGGGCTGGGCGGAGACGGCCCGTGCCGTGGAGGCGAACAAGCCCCGGCTGAGGGACATCAGGAAGGCGAGCACCTGGATCAAGGCGCTGGCCGCCGAGTTGAGGGAACAGCGGATGGAAGGCTTCGCCGACCAGTCGCAGCGCATCTGGGAGCGGCTCCGCCAGGAGAGCAACATCGACCTCAAGGCCGTGAGCCTGAAGGGCAGCGAGAAGGCGAACGTCCGCAAGCTCGTCATGGATGTCACCGTCGACGGCCATGAGGCCTCGGCTCTCAGCGTCATGAGCCAGGGCGAGCAGCACTCCCTCGCGCTGTCCCTGTTCCTGCCCCGGGCCGCCACCGCCGACAGCCCGTTCGGCTTCATCGTCATCGACGACCCCGTGCAGTCCATGGACCCCGCCAAGGTCAACGGACTCGCCCAGGTCCTGCACGAGCTCGGCGAGCACCGGCAGGTCGTAGTGTTCACCCACGACACCCGGCTCCAGCGGGCGTTCACCAGTCAGGGTCTGCCCGTGACGGTGTTCGAGGTCGAGCGGGCCAAGTCGTCCAAGGTGAAGGTGAAGCCGGTGACCGACCCGGTACTGCAGGCACTCCACGACGCGCGGGCCCTCGCCAGTACCAGTGACCTGCCGTCGGCGGCACGGACCCACGTGCTGCCCAGCCTGTGCCGTATCGCCCTGGAGAATGCCTTCCTCGAAGCCGCCTGGATCCGGCATCACCGCTCCGGCGCGCCCGAGGACGAGCTGCAGGCCGCCGTCGGCAGCGCCGACAAGCTCATGAAGGTCGCGGCACTGGCCCTGTTCGGCGACGCCGGCCGGACCGGTGACGTCTACCGTGAACTGCGCGCTCTTTGCGGACCCCGTGCGGTAGAACTCCTCAAGGAGTGCCAGAACGGCGCCCACGCCACAGGAGCGCAGATCACCGACCCCCACCGCTTCGTGGACGACATCGAGATCATGGCGCAGAAGGTGCGCAAGCCGGGGGTGACTGCGTGATGAGCACTCCCACCACCTCGGTCGATGAGCTCCTGCTGACGGCGGATCAGCTGCTTGCCGCACGCACGGCCGCCACGGCCGCCGGCCGGCACCGTGGAGCCTCCCTCGCTCTGCGGACCGCCCTGGAGCTCTCCATCGACCGTGTACTCGACGCCGCGGTGCCAGGGCTCGCCGACACCACGATGCGGGCCAAGATGCTGTGCCTCCACTACTACACCGCGGCGGAGACCGCTCGCCGCGCCAACGCTGTCTGGTCGCACCTCTGCCTGGGATGCCACTACCACCAGTACGAGATCGGCCCCACGCACGACCAGGTTCGCGCCTGGCGGACGGAGGTCGGCGAACTGGTCGGGACGTTGACCATCTGACTGTTTGTTACCACCAGGTTTCTGATAGTTATTTCGGCGGGGCCGGGCGTATGCCCGTCGCAGCGTCCTCCGGGGTGCTGCAAGGGGAGGGGATATGTACATGGGCACCACCACCCGCAACGAGATCATCGCCATCGAGCAGAAGGCGGTGGACCGCGCCTACGACTGCTATGCCGCGCGGCTGGCCGAAATGACCGGGAGCTCGGTCGCCATGGCCTCCGCCAGCGGCAAGGACAGCGTCGCCAACCGGATCGTGGCCGAGGAGCGGGCCGCGGCATACGACGGGCTCGGCAACGAGTCGCTGGTCATCGGCCGCGTCGACGCACCGGACGAGGACGAGCCGGGCAGGGGGCCCAAGACCTGGTACGTCGGCCGGCGTGCCGTTTCCGACGTCCGTACCCGCGACACCGTCGTCGTACTGTGGACCAGTCGGCTGGCCAAGAAGTGGTATGAGGCGCTGCCCGATGCCCCGGGCGAGGTGCTCCTGCGGCGGCGACTGCGCTGTGTACAGCGTGTCGTCGAGGACTACTTCGACGAGATCACTGCCGCCGCTCCCGTCCCGCAGCCACGGCAGCGGGAGGCCCAGCCCGCGGAGCCGGCCACCGTCACGCAGAAGGAGGGAGCACCCAGCCCGCCCGTCCCAACGCCCGCCGACATCACCCGCCTCCAGCGCCAGAAGCCGCTGCAGCCCGACGACTTCCTCCTCCGCGAGCTTCAGCGCTCTCGCCGCGGCAGCATGCGGGACATCGTCGAGACCATCCGCCGCGACCAGATGGCCCTGGTCACCGGCTCGCCCTCCGACATCCTCGTAATCCAGGGCGGCCCGGGTACCGGCAAGTCGGCGGTCGGCCTGCACCGCGTGACCTGGCTCGTCAACAACGGCCACTTCAAAGCCCAGGACGTCCTCGTCGTCGGCCCCCATCAGCGGTTCCTGGACTACGTGAGCCAGGTGCTGCCCACGCTCGGCACCCGGAACGTCAACGCCGTGCAGGTGACCCGTCTGTGGGACGGCGAGGTCCTCGGCACCGACACCCCCATGGCGCGGATGGTGAAGTCCGATGAACGCATGGCGGCCGTCCTGCGGCGGCGCGTCGAGATCGAGTGCCGTCCCGAGGCCGTCGACGAGTTCACCACCACTGCCTCTTACGAGGGGGCCAAGCCTGAGCTCACCGTCACCGTCGGCAGCACGACCCTGCGCGTCCCGCGCTCCGAAATGCTTTCCCTCCTCGAAGACGTGCGCCAGGGCGACGGCTCCTACCGTGAGCGCCGCGACCGCTTCCGCGGGCTGCTCGTCGACCGCCTGCTGCGGGAACTCGTCGCCGTCGCCCCTCGCCGCAGCCGCGACGACACGATCCGCCGCGACCTGGAACGCAACCGTCAGGTGGAGCGCCTCATCGAACGTGTCTGGCCTTCGCCCGGCGCCAGGGAAGCCCTCCGCACCCTCTACGAGTCCGAAGACCTCCTGCGCACCTGCGCCGAGGGCATTCTCGACGCCTCGGAGCAGGCCGCTCTGCGCCGTCCTCGAGCCGACACGGCCGACGCCGATCCCTGGACGCTCGACGACCGGGTCTGCCTCGAAGAACTGCGGTATCTCATCACCGGGGAGACCCCGCAGCGGTACGGGCACATCGTGGTCGACGAGGCACAGGACCTGACACCCATGCAGGCCCGCTCCCTGCGCCGGCGGTCCGCCGCGCAGGGCTCCATGACCATCCTCGGCGATCTCGCCCAGGCCACCGGCCCTCACACCCACACCGACTGGGACCGCCTCGGCACCCTCCTGTCCGACCATGGCGACTGGCGCGTGGCCGAGCTGAACACCAGCTACCGCGTGCCCGCCGAAATCATGGAGTTCGTCGCCCCCCTGGCCCGTACCGTCGCCCCCACACTGCCGTACCCGCAGGCCGTGCGTGCGGCGGGTGAGGACGCCGTACGGACGGTCGCGACCGAGCCGTGGAAACTCCTCGGCGACACCGTGGCCCAAGCCACCCGCCTCATCGGCACCAGCGACGGACACACCCTGCGCTCCGTGGCGGTCATCGTCCCCGACGACTCCGGCTGGCTCGACGAGATCAGCCGCCAGCTGGACCTGGCCGAGGGCATCACCCAGCAGGGACGCGAGGCGGTGTCCGTGCTGGCCGCCGCCCAGGCCAAGGGCATGGAGTACGACCACGTCCTCGTCGTCGAACCCGCCACCATCGCCGACCGGGGCCCGGCCGGCCTGCGCCAGCTGTACGTCGCGCTCACCCGCAGCACCCAGAGCCTGACCGTCCTGCACACGTCCCCGCTTCCGGAGGCCCTCACGAACACCGACGGCAGCAGTACCGAAGCAGCACCCACCGAAGGCGAACCAGGCATGGCAGACGCTGACGCCCCCGACATCGGTACGGACGTCCGAGTCCGCGTGACCGGCCGGGCACCCGGTGGCCGGTACAGGGTCAAGGCCCTGTCGCCCGCGATCGACGTCCCTCTGGTCCTGACCGTCCGCCATGGCTCGGTGCCCCCGCGTCCCGGCGCGGTACTGGACTGCTGGGTGTTCGCTCACGAGACGAACCACTGCCTGCTCACCGCGGACCAGCGTGGCCGCCAGCCCATCTCGCCGAGAATGGCGGAACGCTACCTGGCGGCGCTCAGCGTTCTCGACGAACTGACCAGCGGTGACGGAACCGTTCCGGAGAACGCCCGTGATCGTCTGTCCGAGCTCAAGGGCATGGCCAACCGCGTCCTCCGCCGCGACCAGGCGGACTGGGTGGACGTCCGTCGCGTGCTCGGATCCCCTGACAAGCACCGCCTCAGCCTCCTGCGTGACCTCGCGGCGCACACCAACCGCATGCTCAAGGACGGCGACCTGGACCTGAACCGCCTCCAGACGGACCTGGCACGCGCCGGCTGGGCCCAGGCCCTGCACGAAGCCCGGGAGGCCCTCCAGCGCCGGGTCGCCACGGGCGAACCCGAAACCGACGACGCACCCTCCACCGCTGAACAGCAGTCCGAGCAGAAGGAAACCGAGCCCGTGACCCCCGCCGAAGATCTGCCCGCCACGCCCGCGCCAGCGCAGGGGCTTCTGCACTCGCTGGAGAGCGCGGCGACCGCCGACCGCACGTGCAGAAAGCACGAGGCGGTACGGCATGCTCTCAAGGCCGCCCTGCTCTGGGAGGACCTGCAGCCGACCGACTCCCCGGTCGTCGACGTCAGCCGGATCGCGGACGACGGCCACTTCCTCTACGAGGTCCTCGGTGCCGGCCGCTCCACCTACGCCGACCTCCGCGCGGGAGCCACCCGCCTCCTGGAGATCAACCACACCCTGCCCACTCCTGCCGACCGCCTCTACCTGGTGCTCTCCGAACCGCCCGCCGAGGACTGGTCGGCCGACACCGTGTTCGGTGTCTTCGGGGTTCAGGTCCTGTGGCGCACCCCCGACAGTTGGGGCGGCCACGACGCGGAAACCGCCCTGGGCTCCGGAGAGGCGTAACCACTTTCGGCAGAAACGCGATTCTTCCCTGCTCGCTCGTGCGCTCCTTGGGTGCCTGAAGCGGAGCCAGAGCCCGATGGCCCGGAGAAGACCGGGCCGGAGTCCGTGCCGGATGATGCTTATCCGCTGGAGAGATTTCGGGGATCAACTCTCCGTCCGCTCACGCAAACGGCCCCGGACGAGGAGTCCGAGGCCGAGTAGGAGCCTTTCTAGGGGAGAAGTCTCAGGTCGGAGCGGTAATGCGTTGTGCCCCCGGCAGGATTCGAACCTGCGACACCCGCTTTAGGAGAGAGGCTGGGGGGTTGTGCCGGTGACCTGGGGCTTCGATGACTGGTGAGATACCCAGCAACTCGACCGCCAAACGCCTTCGTTGACCGTAGCTGACCGCTGCATCTGGCACGACAGTGGCACGGAGCTCAGCCGACGACAGCCAGCCACGGTGGCGGGTGCGCCGGCCGACCAGACGCGCGTGTGCCTCGCTGCACCCCCACCAGCCTCAGCCACGCTGCCGCTGCCGTCGACCAGAGCAAGCCGCGACGGCCGTCCCGTCACGACAGTGCCTGAGCCCTCAGTTTGGGAGGTTGAGATGGTGCGGGGTTACGGACATGGGCTGCGGTTCTTGCCGACCGTTTCTATTTCTCTTGCAGAAGCGCAGCGAGATGACGCCGAGCCTTTAGGAGATTAGATCGCAGTGATGCGACACTTACTCCCAACTCAGCCGAGATCTCATCAGGTGTATACCCGTCAAGAGTCCACGCTAGGATCTGGCGTTGTCGTGGAGGAAGCTGAGACAACAGTTCAAGCACCTTGTAACCTTCTTCCCATTCGGGGGTATTTGATCTGCCCGGTAGGGGATTCATGTTTGGGGCGCGTCCTGCTGGAATCTCCTCAATGCTTGCAATGTGCCGAACAAGTGCACGAGATGCCGTACGCCTCACCCAAGTTCGTGGGTGTTCAATAGTTGCCCAACTCCGATATAGGCTAGCCATGGTATCTTGAGAAATGTCAGCCGCCACCTCCAGTGATGCCCCTTGCCACATAAGAAAGCCAACCAAGCCTTGAATGGATTGCCTATAGAAGTCACTGAACTCTTGATCGATTGTCATTCGGTTGCGTGACTCTGGCGCTACGAATTTAATAGAATTTCTAGCATCGCCTACTCGTTCAGCCGATTCCCCTCTTTTATCGTTCGTCGCGTCGATCGCGGGGCCGTACGTATCAGTAAGACGCCTCCTGATAGCCGCACCTGTCAGGCTGCTTCGAATTGAAAGTGTGCGTGGATGGCGTTCCCCCAGTACGCGCATACTGGCTGCCAGTGTTTTCTCGTATAGAGGGATTGCGCGATCTGAATCTCCTGCGGACTCGTAAGCTTCTGCCAAGTTTCCGCGAATGGAGAAGGTATGCGGATGATCCTCTCCTAGAACTTGCATGCTGTAGTCTAGAGCCTGCCTGTACAGGTCGATCGCCTTTTCGGTATCACCCAGTGCCATAAAGGCTCCGGCATGGTTGGACAATGAGGCGACAAAATCTGACTCGTGGCCAGCCAGATTTCGCGTTTCCAATCGACGGTAAACGCTCAGGGCCTCCTGGATCACACTCAATGCTTCATTGTGGCGACCCGCAGCCAGAAGCCGATTCCCGAGGTTATTGAGTGACATTGCCAGGTCTGCCTCGTAGGCATCAGGGTTTGTCGCGGCCAAGCGTTGCCGGATGGCTACGGCCTGGCTTGCTGCTTCGAGTGCTTCTTCTCGGCGCCCGACATCCGCAAGCATTGTGCCGAGGTTATTGAGTGACATTGCCAGGTCTGCCTCGTAGGCATCAGGGTTTGTCGCGGCCAAGCGTTGCCGGATGGCTACGGCCTGGCTTGCTGCTTCGAGTGCTTCTTCTCGGCGCCCGACATCCGCAAGCATTGTGCCGAGGTTATTGAGTGACATTGCCAGGTCTGCCTCGTAGGCATCAGGGTTTGTCGCGGCCAAGCGTTGCCGGATGGCTACGGCCTGGCTTGCTGCTTCGAGTGCTTCTTCTCGGCGCCCGACATCCGCAAGCATTGTGCCGAGGTTATTGAGTGACATTGCCAGGTCTGCCTCGTAGGCATCAGGGTTTGTTGCGGCCAAGCGTTGCCGGATGGCTACGGCCTGGCTTGCTGCTTCGAGTGCTTCTTCTCGGCGCCCGACATCCGCAAGCATTGTGCCGAGGTTATTGAGTGACATTGCCAGGTCTGCCTCGTAGGCATCAGGGTTTGTTGCGGCCAAGCGTTGCCGGATGGCTACGGCCTGGCTTGCTGCTTCGAGTGCTTCTTCTCGGCGCCCGACATCCGCAAGCATCGTCCCCAAGTTGTTCAACAGTGCAGGGCGCCGAGGGTCGTCTGCACTACTTGAATCAAGCGCTTCCTGCATGATTTCGATGGCTTCTTCAAGGTCCGTGACAGTGCCGGAGATCCCGAAGCGTTCTCGAAGCATGCTTCCGAGATTATTCAAGAGTGCGACGCGACTTCGGCTTGCAGAAGACGTAAAGTCCAGAGCTTCTCGTGTGGCGGCAATCGCCTCGCTCAGAGCTGTGGGCGAGCCGGTCGCCCTGTATTTATTCCAGGCCGAGAGGGCCTCAGCAGAGCTATTCATCGACCCCTCCCACCTCTTTGAAAATCTCGACAGCTACTTGCCTATCGAATACGTCCAAGGTTCTTCGGCGAGGATTCCATCGCATGACAGGCGCAAGGGCTGGCGGGTCGGCGGCTTCTTTCTCTTCGCCTTCCTCGTTGATTACCGAGTCTTCGTCGACTGCGCTGAGGCTAAAGCCTGGGGTGGACTCGGGAGCCTGTGAATGGTTATTTGCGGAGGTATACCCGCCATCCGCCAGGCGCCAGAGCGTGTGGATCTTGACGACAACCGTTGTGACGCTTTGCTGGCCTACGCGTTGGTGCTCAACTAGAACGCGGACCAAGGACTCGAGATTCCTCCACCGTGGCACCGCGACGCCGCGCAGCACTGCGCTGACGCCTTCGTGACTCAGCGTTCCTGGAAGGTCATCACGCTCACGTATGTGTGTGCTAATCGTACGAGCCGCAGGCTTGCCAGCCATTTCATAGATGTCATGCAGGGCGATGACGAGATTCCGGTGCGGGCCCGGCGGTAGCCGCTGCTCGTCCGGTAACCGGATGCCCGCCACGAAGCTCCCCGTCAGTTCTTGTCAGGTTGGGTCAGGGGACCAGTCTGCCAGTCAGGGGTCAACGATGTCTCGGCGTCCTGGGAACAAGTCGGCCCGGCATAGGAACAGGGGCTGCTCGTGTGCTCCCCCTGGGGCTTCACGCTGGTGTGAGGCCGGCCCACAACCTCTGCTGGGTGAAAGGAGACTCGGTGATCACCGATCAGAATCAAACAGGGAACGGAAAGTCGCACGCGTATCCCGCGACACCGTTCAACAGCATCGAGTGTGCACAGGCGCTGGCGGGTGGGCGATGACTGTGTCCTTCACGATCCGATGCCTGCTCGTTGGAGTCGCCTTCCTGCTGTCAGTGTTGATTGGCGTCGGCGGTGCGCTTCTGCATCGCCACGACGGGGCGTCAATCCCTGCTGCGATCTTCCAGGGAGGAAAGACCTTCACCGGTTCGATGACCGTGTCTGTGAGCGTCTTGATTGCCCTCGGCCTGCTCCTCTAGGCGGTGAGGGGTTTGCAAGTGAGCGCGCTGTAGCCCATAGTTCGCGCTCCTGGCCGGGGAACCGTGCGGCTGATCGCTGTGTGCGCGGCACGGGTGCCGGCCGGGCTGGAGCGGGACGGAGGCAGGAGCGCAGGCCCGGCCGGGGGCCGGGCCGCGTGCGGGGAGCGGAGCGAGCCGCCTTGAACCAGTAGAGAAAGTTGTAACTCACTTGGCGCGCAGGGTCTGTCCGGTCCCGGTAGATGCTTGACACTTCGGTCCCAGCTGACGGTTGACAGTGGCCGTGTTCACCTGGGATTAGACGGACGGCTGAGGCTTGAAGTTCTGTGCACAGGGCGGTAGTTCGATGCTGGCGCGGCAAGCTCCTCGCGGCTGGCCTCGGTGAACCGACGGTGGTCAATGCGTACCAGCTGCTGCGTGCCCTGATGAACACAGCTGTGGACGACGAGCTGATTCGGCGCAACCCGTGCCGGATCAAGGGCGCGGACCGCTACGACGTGCCCGAGCAGCCTGTCCTCACGGTGGCCGAGGTCTTCGCCGTGGCCGACTCGATGGCGCCGCGCTATCGGCTGCTCGTGCTCCTGGCGGCCTTCACCACACTGCGGTTCGGGGAGCTGGCGGCCCTGCGGCGCCGGGACATCGACTTGGAGGCACTGACTGTCACCGTGCGCCGTGCTCAGGCCGAGTTGCAGGACGGTCGGCTCTTCGACAAGGCACCGAAGTCCGCGGCCGGGGTGCGCTCCGTTTCCTTCCCGGCCGAACTCCTGGATGCGGTCACGCACCACCTGGAGCACTTCGCCGCTCCCGGTCGTGAGGGGCACGTTTTTGTCGGACCTCAGGGCGGGCAGTTGCGTCGCAGCAACTTCCGCGACGACTGGGTCACGGCCCGGAAGGCAGCTGGCGTCACGGCCGAGCTGCACTTTCACGACCTGCGGCACACGGGCAACACGCTGGCCTCCACGGCCGGAGCCAGCACGTGGGAGCTGATGACGCGGATGGGGCACAGTAGCTCGCGCGCCGCGCTGATCTATCAGCACATGACCAGCGACCGTGACCGGGCCATCGCCGATCGGCTCGGTGCCATGATCCGAAACGGTAGGGAACCGGGCCCGGACTCAGTTGGAGAGGGTACCGACTGGATGTAGCGGTACTCGTGCGCACGAGGGCCCGAACGACGTGACGACTTGATGGGCAGAAACCGGTCCCTGCAACGACGTGCTCGCCATATGGTCAGCGGATGGTTCTGGGATCGATTAATTGGGGCGATGCTCCTACCTGGTTCGGAAGCGTCGCCGGTGCGGCAGCGCTCGGCTTCACAGCTTTCACTGTGCGTCAACAGACCAAGCAGTTGAGGGCCCAACAGGAGCTCAACGAGGAACAGCTTAAGAACTTGCGGCTGGAGCAGAAGGCCCTTGCTGCTGAAGTCCGAGACCGGCACACCGCCCAGGCGCGGAGGGTGAAGTTCAGCGTTCAGATAACACCAGGTCAGGACTTTCCTGATGGGCCGGAGAGCTGCTGGTATTCCGCCGAAGTCACGAACCAGTCGGACGAAGCCGTAACCGATGTAACCGTTGATTACGACGGCTGGGAGGAGCCACAGGCGGCACGACTGCGCCCTGATCACATCCTGATGGATCAGCCATGTGTCGTGGGTCCGGGGCATGTGGTCGCCTTCGCTTCCCAGTCGACTCACATCGACCGCCTGGAGGAGATCTATCCGACGTGCAAGTTCAAGGACGCCGCCGGCGTCAGGTGGATCTTGGACACGGACGGTCGGCTGACTGAAGAAGCGAGCACCGCGCCCTAATCCTGCTCAGGGGCCGAGCGGATGTAGTGGCACGCCTGTGGCACGACCCCCGGAACGACGAAGGGCCAGCCTGGAAGGAAACCCCTCCTGAGCTGGCCCTTTTCCTGTGCCCCCGGCAGGATTCGAACCTGCGACACCCGCTTTAGGAGAGCGGTGCTCTATCCCCTGAGCTACGAAGGCAGTGGCAGTGACGCAAGCAGCGACGTGCCCGTGGTCTGGGAGGACCACAGGCGTCAGCGTACCGGATGTGGGTCGGGCGGGTGTGGGGGTCAGGTCAGGGACGCGGGGTGGGTGCGTGTGTGCTGCGGGCGGGGGTGCGGTGCGTCCCGGTGGGTGTCGGAGGACCGGACGGGGTCGGGTGGGTCAGGTCGGGGGGACTCGGGTGTAGCGGGACGCTGTGTGGAGGTCCGTTTGGATGCGGGTGGCCGTCCCCGTCAGTTCCGGGAGGAGGTCCGTCACGCACTCCCTCGGCGTGCGGCGGCTCGCGTGCATCGCCGTGTTCAGGGCCGCCACCACCCGGCCCGACCGGTCGCGGATCGGGACCGCCAGGCTGCGGAGGCCCTCCTCCAACTCCTCGTCCACCAGGGCGTAGCCCTGCGAGCGGACCACGGCCAGGGTCTGCTCCAGTGTCTGCTTGTCCTTGATCGTGTGGGGGGTGAGAGCAGGCAGGTTCGCAGGCCCCGGCAGGGGCCCGGGCGCGTCCGCCAGCAGGACCCTGCCCAGTGCCGTCGCGTACGCCGGCAGGCGCGTGCCCACCGTGATGTTCACGCTCATCACCCGGGCCGTCGCCACCCGGGCCGTGTACTGGATCTCCTCGCCCGACTCCGACAGCACCGCCAGTGACGTCGACTCGTGGATGCGGGACGTCAGGTCGGCCAGGTGGGGCTGGGCAATCTCCGGGAGGGACGTACGGGACAGCGGCGGGAAGCCGAGGGACAGGATCCGGGGGGTCAGGGTGAACGTGCGGCCCGTCCACGCCACCAGGCCCAGGTGCTCGTAGGTGATCAGCGCGCGCCTGGCCGTCGCCCTGGCCAGGCCCGTCGCCCGGGCCACCTCCGTGAGGGTCAGCTCCGGCCTGTCCTCGCCGAACGCCGTGACGACCGTCAGGCCACGCGCCAGCGACTCCACGAACTCGCGGCCCAGTTGCTGCTTGGACGTGCCCGTCCAGCGCGCCAGGTCCGACGGGGGCGGGCCGGGCTCGGGGGGCGGGGTGGCCCGGAGTTCACGTTCCATCGCCCGCACCGCCGACCGCAGCCTCGGGAGCAGCGCCGTGCGCAGGCGCTGCGCGCTGTGGCGGCTCGTGTGGCTGACCACGCTCGCCACACATGCGATCTTGCTGTTTGTTCCAGGTGCCGCGACCCTGCCGTCCCTGGCGGGTGTTCCGTCCGTGCCAGGTGCTCGGACCGGGACCGAGATCGCCACCAGGCCCGGCTCGATCAGCTGGTCGTCCAGGGACCAGCCGTTCGCCGACGCCTCCTGTGTGCGGCGGACGAAGGTCTCGGCATCCCGCTCGTCCGCCCCGTACGTGCGCGGCGGTACGGCCGTGAAGGACAGGTCTCTCGGGTCCGCCGCCCTGCGCTGCCGCCAGCGCTGCCAGTCCGTGTCCGTCCACTCCGTCGCGAACAGCGGTCCGGGCGCGGTGCGTTCGGCGGGAAGCAGGTCGCCGATCCGGAAGCTGAGGGACATCGCGCGGCGGCGCGTCGCCTGGTGGATGAAGCGGATGCCGTCGAGGTCGGCGACCGCGAGCGAGACCGACTCGTCCAGTTCGTCGGCGAGCGCGTCCGCGTGCGGGGCGAGCAGCGCGGGCAGACGCAGGGCGGACAGGTAGGCGTTGCCCAGTTCCATCAGGCGGGGGGACAGGTGGACGTCCCGGCCGTCGAAGCGGACGTAGCCCATGCGGGCGAGCGTGGCGGTGATGCGGTCGACGGTGGAGCGGGCGAGGCCGGTGGCCCGTTCCAGGCCGCTCAGGCTCAGCGTGCCGTTCGCCTCCGTCAGTTCCCGCAGCACCGCGATACCGCGGATGAGCGGGGTGACCGCCTCCGCGGGGACGTCCTTCGGGGCGTGCCTCGGGGTGTCCTTCGGGGCGTGCCTCGGCGTGCCCTCCCGGGCGGGCCCTGGGGAGTCCTCCCGGGCGTGCCTCGGGCTGTCCTCCGGGACGCGCCTCGGGGCGTCCTCCGGGACGTGCCCCGGGGCGTCCCTCCGCCCCGCCTCGTCGGCCGGCGAGGCGGCGCCCTCCTGGGGCTCGGACGTGGGCTTCGCTGGCATCGGCTCTCCGGTACGGCGCTCGCGACGGTCGCGGCAGGCCCACCGTAATCCGAGTCGTCCCATCCGACATCGGTGCCAGGTGGATGAGGGACCGCTGCATACGCCTCACCCCTACGCCGCGCCCCCTACCGCCTCGTGACCCGCACCCGATACTCCCCGCCCCCCTCCACCCCCGCCCCCGCCACTCCGACCCCCGCCCCCACCACCTCGATCGTGATCCCCCGGCCCGCGTCCCGGAACGTCTCCCCGGGGATGTACGGCGCGTCGGACAGATCCGCGTGGACGTTCGGGGCGCGGGTGCAGCCGTCGCTGTCCCGGCGGGAGTCAGTGACGGTGACCGGGCCCATGCCCGTGTCCACCTCCGCGTCGACCCTGTAGATCAGGACGCCCGGGCGGCACACCGCCTCGTCGTTGCCGGCGCGGGTGCGCAGTTCGACGGCGTAGCCGGTCCTGCCGTCCAGGGGGACGAAGACGAGTTTGGAACCACCGGCCTTCGCCAGGGGCGTCAGGGTGTACTCCGTGGTGCCGGGGGACGACGCGCAGTGGACCTGGGCGGCGTCGAGCCAGCCCAGTTTCCACTTGTGCCAGCCGAGGAAGTCGTTGTTGGCGCCCCAGTCCTCGCTCATGATGTCCCAGTGGCCGACCGCGCCCCCGCCCTCCGCGGTGTACAGGTCGGGCAGGCCGAAGACGTGGCCGTTCTCGTGGGGGAGGACGCGGTAGCCGGTGCGGTCGTAGGAGCCGGAGCCGTCGTCCTGGCGGGAGTAGACGAACGAGGCGTTGGCCACGGGGACGCCGTCGGCGACCGGGGCGTCCGGGTTGCCGGCGAAGGTGACGGACAGGACCGTGTCCAGGGCGGACGGGCCGGCGTTGGGGCTCACCAGGACGTTCAGCAGGTCGTACGCGCGGAAGTCCACCTCCGGGTCGGCCTCGGCGATGAGGTCCTGGACGAGGGTGCGGTAGCCGGGTTCGAACGGAGCCCCGCGCTCTATGCCGTACTCCCGGAAGGACTTCGGCATCCGCAGCCAGCCGGGAATGGGGGTTTCGGGGCGGTAGTCGAGGCGGCCGTAGGAGCTGGTGCGGAACCACTCGCGGGTCTGCGGGAAGAACTCGCGGAAGCGGTCCTGGGCGTCGCCCTCGCCGGGGGCGTCCGAGAAGTCGATCATCAGGGTGAGGGCGCGGACGGTGCCGGTGGAGCGGGCGTAGCCGGTGGAGGTCGGGATGCCCTCGGACATCTGGATCTCGCGGGCGCCGCGGATCATGCAGGGGCCGTGCGCGGGGGTGTGGGACAGGACGATCGGGCCCGCTCCCGCGGTACTGGTGCCCGGGGTGAGCCCGCCCGTTCCGGCCGAGGTGCTGACCGTGAAGGTCAGGGCGGTCACGCAGACCAGCGCGGCCAGGCGCCGCCCGGGTATTCGGTGACGGGGCGGCCCCGTGCCGTCCGGGCGGGGGTGCCGGGGCTGCGGCCGTATGCAAGGGACCTGCAAGGGACCTCCCGCGCCACGGCAGCCTCCCGTCTCCGGCTGCACCCTTCCGATCACCCTGCGTCGCCGGGTGGGGCCACGCGCGCTGGAGGAGACCGATCGTGGGTTTCTCGTCAGTAGCCGTCAGCGGCGGGCCGGGGTTCGGGGCGCGAGCGGCTTGTGGGACAGGTCACAAAGAATTTTCGCGGGAGCGGGAAATACCGGGGACCTACTCCCCGTTTAGCCATGTGTCCGACCGAAACGGGGACCCGCTCCCCGGATCGAAGCACCAGCCGCTTTCCACCACCAGGAGTACGCCGTGCAGACCGCCAGCCCCGAAGCGCGCAAGGTGCCCCGGCCTCGCGCCGACGCCCTGCGCAACCGGGAGCGGATCGTCACCGCCGCCCGGGAGATGTTCGTCGAGCACGGCCCCGAGGTGCCGCTCGACGAGATCGCCCGCCGGGCCGGCGTCGGCAACGCCACGGTGTACCGCAACTTCCCGGACCGCGACGCACTCGTCCGCGAGGTCGTCTGCTCGGTCATGGACCGCACGGCCGCGGCCGCCGAGGCCGCCCTCACGGAGACCGGCGACGCGTTCGAGGCGCTGGAGCGCTTCGTGCACGCCGCCGCCGACGAGCGGATCAGCGCGCTGTGCCCGATGGTCTCCAGCACGTTCGACCAGCACCACCCGGATCTGGAGGCCGCTCGCGAACGGGTCGAGCGGCTGATCGCGGAGGTCATGGACCGCGCCAGGTCGGCCGGACAGCTCCGGTCCGACGTGGACGTGGGGGACGTCATGATCGCCGTGGCCCAGCTCAGCCGGCCCCCGGCCGGCACGGATTGCTTCCGGGCCGACCGTTTCGTCCACCGCCATCTTCAGCTGTTCCTGGACGGACTGCGGGCTCCCGCCCGCTCCGTCCTGCCGGGTGCGGCCGTGACTCTGGAGGATCTGCGTCGGCCCTGACGACCCGCCCCGACCCACCTGCCCTGACCGACCCGCCCGGACCTCTCGAAGACGTCCGGTCGCCTCAGCCCGATGAGTTCAGGCCGCCCCACCCGTCTGAACCCTGAACGGCGGTTCCTGCACCACAGTCCCTGCGGCCGTCCGGCGTGGACGGGCCGTCACCTTTCGACAGCTTCTTCCGTCACGAAGTCCCGAAGTGGGTATCCCCATGTCTGAAACAGCCTCGAAGACCCTCGGCACACCGGTCAGAGAACCGGACGCCAACCGCTGGAAAGCGCTCGTCTTCATCGCCCTGGCCCAGCTGATGGTCGTCCTGGACGCCACCATCGTGAACATCGCCCTGCCCTCCGCGCAGCAGGACCTCGGCATCTCCGACGGCAACCGGCAGTGGGTCGTCACCGCCTATGCCCTCGCCTTCGGCGGTCTGCTCCTGTTCGGCGGCCGGATAGCCGACCTGTGGGGCCGCAAGCGGGCGTTCGTCCTCGGGCTCGGCGGTTTCGCCGCGGCCTCCGCGCTCGGCGGGGCGGCCACCAACGAGGCGATGATGTTCGGCGCCCGTGCGCTCCAGGGCGCCTTCGGAGCGCTGCTCGCGCCCGCCGCGCTCTCCCTGCTCGCGGTGATGTTCACCGACGCCAAGGAGCGCGCCAAGGCGTTCGGCATCTACGGCGCGATCGCCGGCGGTGGCGGCGCGGTCGGTCTGATCCTGGGCGGCTTCCTCACCGAGTACCTGGACTGGCGCTGGACGTTCTTCGTGAACATCCCGTTCGCCATCGTCGCCGCGGCCGGCGCGTACTTCGTCATCCGTGAGCCGGAGGGCGGCCGCAACCGCTCCCCGCTCGACATCCCCGGCGTGATCCTGTCCACCCTCGGCCTGGTCGCCCTCGTCTACGGCTTCACGCGCGCCGAGTCGAACGGCTGGGACGACTCCGTCACCATCGGCATGTTCGTCGCCTCGGCCGTGCTGCTGGCGTCCTTCGTGCTCGTCGAGTCGAAGGTCAAGGCCCCGCTGCTGCCGCTGCGCGTGGTCACCGAGCGCAACCGCGGCGGGATCTACCTCTCCCTCGGTCTCGCGATCATCGCGATGTTCGGCCTGTTCCTCTTCCTGACCTACTACCTGCAGATCGTGAAGGGCTACTCGCCGGTCAAGACCGGGTTCGCCTTCCTGCCGATGATCGCGGGCATGATCACGGGCTCCACGCAGATCGGCACCCGCCTGATGACCCGGGTCGCGCCGCGCCTGCTGATGGGCCCCGGCTTCCTGGTCGCCGCGCTCGGCATGCTGCTGCTGACCCAGCTGGAGATCGGCTCCTCGTACGCCGCCCTGCTGCTGCCCGCGATGCTGCTGCTGGGGCTCGGCATGGGTACGGCGTTCATGCCGGCCATGTCGATGGCCACCCAGGGCGTCGAGGCGCGGGACGCCGGTGTCGCCTCCGCGATGGTCAACACCTCGCAGCAGGTGGGCGGCGCGATCGGCACGGCCCTGCTGAACACCATCGCCGCCTCCGCGACCACGGCGTACGTCGCCGATCACATCGCCGGGGCGACCAGCCGGTCCCAGCAGCAGCTGGTCCAGCTGGAGGCCATGGTGCAGGGCTACACCAGCGCCATCTGGTTCGCCGTCGGCATCCTCGTGGTGGCCGCCGCGATCGCCCTGACGTTCGTCAACGCCGGGCGCCCGGGCGGTACGACGGTGGCGTCCTCCGGCGAGGACGCGGCGGACGAGGTGCAGATCCCGGTCGTCGCTCACTGACGCCCGCGCACCGCACCCCTTCGGGCCACCCGTAGGCACGAGGAAGGGGACGCCTCGGGCCTACGGAATCCAGGACCTGCCCCGGCTCAGCGGAGCCAGGGCAGGTCCGCACCCGCTTCGGCCGGCTGAAGTCCCTCGGCGATGATCCGCATGATCTCGCCGAGGGACTTCTGCTGTTCCGCCGACAGGCGGTCGAAGACGGCCTGCCGTACCGCCTCCACGTGCCCGGGCGCCGTCTGCCGCAGCACGTGCAGGCCCTCGTCCGTGAGGACGGCGAACTGGCCCCGCTTGTCGTCGGGGCAGTCCTCCCGGCGCACCCAGCCGCTCTTCTCCAGGCGCGCGATCGCGTGCGAGAGCCGGGAGCGGGTGATCTTCGCCAGCATCGCCAGCTCGGTCATGCGCAGCCTGCGCCGCGGCGCCTCGGCGAGCTTGACCAGAAGGCCGTAATAGACGTGCGGCATGCCCGCGTCACGCTGCAGCTGACGGTCGAGATGGTCGTCGAGGAGGGTGGCGCCCTCCATGAACCAGCGCCAGACGCGCTGCTCCTCGTCGGTGAGCCAGCGCGGCTCCTGGGGGCTGGCGGGCGAGCCGGTCGTCGGTGCGGATGCGGGTGCCTTCATGTGTTCCACTCTACGCGGGCTCTCCTTGAACTTTAAACAAATGGCCCGTACAGTTTTGTCAGGGAACCACGTTTCGGAAGGAGCCGCAGCATGTCCGCCGCCACCCAGGAGCGCATGCCCGCTCTGTACCTCAGTCACGGAGCGCCGCCCCTGGCCGACGACCCGGTCTGGCCCGGTGAACTGGCCGCTTGGTCCGCCGGTCTGCCGCGCCCCAAGGCCGTCCTGATCGTCTCCGCCCACTGGGAGGAGGCCCCGCTCGCCCTCGGCGCGACCGAGACCGTCCCGCTCGTCTACGACTTCTGGGGCTTCCCCGAGCACTACTACCGGGTGAAGTACGACGCCCCCGGCGCACCGGAGCTCGCGGAGTCCGTGCGTAAACTGCTGCGCGCTCCCGGCATCCCCGTCCAGGACGTCCCCGACCGCGGCCTCGACCACGGCGCTTACGTCCCGCTGGTCGAGATGTACCCGGAAGCCGACCTCCCGGTCCTCCAGGTGTCCATGCCGACGCTCGACCCGGTCCGGCTCATGGAGATCGGCCGCAAGCTCGCCCCCCTGCGGGACGAGGGCGTGCTCATCGTCGGCTCCGGCTTCTTCACCCACAACCTGGCCGCGCTCCGGCAGGGCGGCATCCCCGCCTGGTCGGCCGAGTTCGACGACTGGGGCCGGCGGGCGCTGGAGGCCCGTGACGTGGACGCGCTGCTGGACTTCATCCGCAAGTCGCCCGCGGGGCAGCTCGCCCACCCGCGCACCGAGCACTTCGCCCCGCTCTTCGTGACCATGGGCGCGGCCGACGCCACCGGTGAGCTGGACGCGCAGAAGTCCGTGATCGACGGGTTCTGGATGGGGCTGGCGAAGCGGTCGGTCCAGTTCGGCTGAGGCGGGCGGGCCCGTGGACGGGCGCCTACAGCGGCTTCTCGTACCAGGCCACGTCCCAGTACCGGCCGAACTTGCGGCCGACCTCCCGGAACGTGCCGGCGTGCCGGAATCCGAAGCGCTCGTGCAGCCGCGCCGACGCCTCGTTCGGCAGTGCGATGCCCGCGTAGGCGCGGTGCAGATCCTCGCCGGCCAGGGCCTCGAAGAGGGCCGTGTAGAGGAGCGAGCCGACGCCGCGTCCGCCGGCGCCCGGGGCGACGTACACGGTCGTTTCCACGGAGGTCGCATAAGCGGGCTTCATGCGGAAAGGGCTGGAAGTGGAGTAGCCCAGGAGGTGCTGTGTCTCCGGCTCCGTGGCAACCATCAGGCGGTGCGGCCCGTCTTCAGGGTGGGAGAGCAGCCAAGGGCGGCGCTCCTCCGGAGTGAAGATCGCGGTATCGAATGTGATCGCCGTCTCACGTACATAGTGGTTGTAGAGGGCCGTGAGGGCCTCGAGGTCATCCTCGGCTCCCGGCCTGACCTGCACCTCTGTGGACTGCGACGGCATCGGGCCTCCTCATGTGGCCGGGCAGGATACTGCATGATCAGAAAAATCGGGGGCCCGGTTGGGAATTCTGTCCTGATTCCAGTCGTTGTTTCCATCGGATGCAGGGCACCCGAGGAGAGTCCGGAGAGTCCCGGAAGACGGAGTCCAGCGTCCGAAGGACCACCCGCTGACCTCACCATCGCAAGGGAGCTCGCATGGCAACCCGTGCCGTCGCCCGTCGTCAGTCCGCCACCGGCGAGACGGCCGACGCGGCAAGCAGTGTTCGCGCCCATGGCGGCGAGATCGCCGACCGCGACCTGGTCGGCATGTACCTCGACGAGATCGCGCGTACGCCGCTGCTCGACGCCGCCAAGGAGGTCGAGCTGTCGCAAATCATCGAAGCGGGTGTGTTCGCCCAGCAGATCCTCGACGGCCTGGAGGAGAACAAGGCCGGGGCCTCGCCCGAGGAACTGCAGGCCCTGGTCGACGAGAGCGAGCGCGCGAAGGACATCTTCATCCGCTCCAATCTGCGTCTGGTCGTCGCCGTCGCCCGCCGCTACCCCCGCAGCGGCCTGCCGCTGCTGGACCTGATCCAGGAGGGCAACGCCGGCCTGGTGCGCGCGGTCGAGAAGTTCGACTACCGCAAGGGTTTCAAGTTCTCCACGTACGCCACGTGGTGGATCCGGCAGGCCATCACCCGGTCCATAGCCGACCAGTCCCGCACGATCCGCCTGCCCGTCCACCTCGTGGAGGAGCTCGGCCGGATCCGCCGGGTGCAGCGCGAGTTCAACCGCGAGCACGGCCGGGAACCGGAGCCCGCGGAGATCGCCGCCGAGCTCGGCTCGACGCCCGAGCGCGTGACCGACGTGCTCGACTGGGCGCGTGACCCGGTCTCGCTGAACATGTCGGTGGATGACGAGGGCGAGACCCAGTTCGGAGACCTCCTGGAGGACACGTCGGCGGTGTCGCCCGAGCAGTCGGTGCTCACGCTGCTGCGCAGCGAGGAGCTGGACGACCTGATCGGCCGGCTCGACCAGCGCACGGCGTCGATCATCAAGATGCGCTACGGCATCGAGGACGGCCGGGAGCGCACGCTGACCGAGGTCGGCAAGGAGCACGGCCTGACCCGCGAGCGCATCCGGCAGATCGAGAAGCACGCGCTGCTGGAGCTGAAGAAGCTGGCCCGCAGCACCGGCTTCGACGCGGCGGCGTAACCCTTCGGGTCCCCTGGGCCCGGCGGCGGACACCGGTGCCATCCGGTGAGCGTCCGGGCGTACGACGCGTCCCACACCCAGTGGGTGACGGACCGTGTGCGCCCGGGGGGCACCGCGTACGCCGGGTGGCGAAAGACCGCGCAAACATGGCGATGTAACGCCGCTTCAATCCGCGGACTCAGGGAACAAGACTTCTGGGTCCACCAGTTCGGACCCGGGGCCACACCCCCTGGGCCCCCCGACAAGCCACGTCCCGTCGCACTCCCCCCGGCGGCCGGGACTTTCCCCGAGGCCGGGCTTCGGCGTCCTTCCCCCCGGACGCCGGGGCCCGGCTCTCGTTCCGTCTGGAAAGCGGGCCACCCCGTACCTGAACCACGGGGTGGCCCGCCAGATGGCAGATTGTGTCACATGGGCATAGCCTGCCGGGCGTGAGCAGCACCACCCCGCCCCCGCCTCCGACCTCGCTGACCGAGCGGCGGAAGGCAGAAACACGTAGGGAGATCGCCCGGGCGGCAGCCGGTCTCTTCGTACGGCACGGTCTGCGCGCCACCCGCGCGGAGGACATCGCCCAGGCCGCCGGTATCGCCCCGCGCACCTTCTACCGGTACTTCGCCACCAAGGAGGAGGCCGTCGCCCCGCTCTACGCGACCGGCGCCGAGCGCTGGGTGGAGGCGGTGCGGGCCGCTCCCTCCGACGCCGGTGTGCTGCGGGCACTGGAGGAAGGGGTGCGGCACACCCTCACCCCGGGATTCTCCGTCTCGGCGTCCTCCTGGGAGTGGGTGCGCACGCTCCTGCGCCTGGCCGAGGCGACCCCGTCCCTGTGCCGGGTGTGGGCGGAGGTGTGCCGGGCGTCCGAGCGGCGTCTGGGGGAGGTGCTGGCGGAACGGGTGACACGTGCGGGAGCGCCGGCGGTGACCACGGCGGTGTTCGAGGCAGACGGTGGGGCAGTAGGCGGGGCAGTGGTCGTGGCTCCGGGCAGTGACGACAACGTTGCCGTGGCCGGGGAGCCGCCCGCGCTCACCCCCGAGCTGCGCTTCGCCGCCGCCGTGGCCAGCGCCGCCGTACGGGCCGCCCTGGAGGCCTGGGCCGCGGGGGACGGGCCCGTCGACGGGCCGGACGGCCCGGCGGAACTCGCCCTGCGCAATCTCGCGGCCCTGCGGGACTTCCCCTGGGGGCGGTGACGCGAGGGCCCTGGGGGGACGATGGTGCGACGGTCCCTGGGGCGATGGCGTGACGGCCGCGGCGGACGGTGCGCGGCGGCCCCGAGGGAAGGTGACGCGACGGCTCACACCCCGTCCGCATCCGGTGCCCCGGCCGCCCTGCTCAACCGGGCCCCCAATTCCCGGACCGCCGTCACGAGTTCTTCCGGCCGGTGCACCACGAAGTCGCACTCCAGCATCGCGAGCCGGAACGCCACCCACTGCACGGCGTCCCCGGCGGACCCCCGCAGCCGGCAACGGCCCTCGTCCAACGGCTCGGGTGTGCCCAGCCAGCCGGGCACCCGGGCGGCGATGAAGTCGGCCGGTGCGGCGAACGTGACCTCGAACTCGTAGGACTGGTGCTGACGTTGCATCGAACGCCGCAGGAACTCCGCCGCGTTCCCCGTCGGCAGTTCGCGCGGTACGAACCTCGCCCCGGTCGCGAACGGCTCGCTGACCCGGTCGACGCGGAACGTGCGCCAGTCGTCCCGGTCGATGTCGTACGCCACCAGGTACCAGCGGCGGCCCGTGGACACCAGCCGGTAGGGCTCCGTCAGACGCCGTGACCCGGTGCCGTCGGCGGCCCGGTAGGCGAACCGCAGCCGCTCGTGACCGGCCACCGTCGAGGCCATGACGGTCAGGGTCTCGGGCGCGATGCTCGGACCGTCACCACTGGTCAGCGGCGTGGTCGCGGCCTGGAGGGTGGTCACGCGGTGGCGCAGCCGGCCCGGCAGGACCTGCTCCAGCTTGGCCAGCGCCCGCACCGAGGCCTCGTCCAGGCCCTCCACCGCGTGCCCCGCCCCGGCGCGCAGCCCCACCGCGATGGCAACGGCCTCCTCGTCGTCGAGCACCAGCGGCGGCATGGCCTTGCCCGCGACCAGCCGGTAGCCGCCGTCGGCGCCCTTGGTCGCCTGCACGGGGTAGCCGAGCTCGCGCAGCCGGTCGATGTCCCGCCGCACCGTGCGACGGGACACCCCGAGCCGCTCGGAGAGCTCGCCGCCGGGCCATTCGCGGGGCGTCTGGAGGAGGGAGAGGAGCGTCAGCAGCCGGGCCGGAGTATCCGTCGTCATACCGACGAGGATGCCGCACCACTAGGACACGATCTGACCTAGTGGGGGTCTAACTTCGACGCATGAACTCCACCGACACCACCCTCGGCACGGCGGGCGGCGGGACCGACCGCCGGCGCTGGTTCGCCCTCGCGATCGTGATGACCGCGGCCTTCATGGACCTCGTCGACGTGACCATCGTCAACATCGCCATCCCGTCGATCCAGCGCGAGGCGGGCGCGTCCTTCAGCCAGATCCAGTGGATCACCGCCGGATACGCCCTCGCCTTCGCCGCCGGTCTCATCACCGGCGGGCGGCTCGGCGACATCCACGGGCGCAAGCGGATCTTCCTCGTCGGCATCGGCGGGTTCACGGTCGCCTCCGCGCTGTGCGGGCTCGCGGTGAACCCGGAGATGCTGGTCGCCTCGCGGTTCCTCCAGGGCGGCATGGCGGCGCTGATGGTGCCGCAGGTGCTGTCGATCGTGCACGCGACCTTCCCGGCGCACGAGCGGGGCAAGGTGTTCGGGCTGTTCGGCGCGGTCGTCGGCCTCGGGGCCGTGTCCGGTCCGCTGCTCGGCGCGCTGCTGACCGAGTGGAACCTGTTCGGCTGGGAGTGGCGGTCGATCTTCCTGATCAACCTGCCCGTCGGTGTCGCCGGTCTGATCCTCGGCAGCCGCTTCATCACCGAGTCCAAGGCGCCGCGCGCCCTGAAGCTGGACCTGGTGGGCGTCGCGCTGGTGACGCTGGGTCTGCTGATGCTGATCTATCCGCTGACCCGCGGCCGTGAGCTGGGCTGGCCGGTGTGGGGCTACGTCTCGATGGCCGGCTCGCTCGTCGTCCTCGCGGCGCTGGTGGCCTACGAGAGGCGCAAGACCGCGCGGGACGGCTCCCCGCTCGTCGAGCTGTCCCTGTTCAGGGTCAAGAGCTTCGCGGCCGGGATCGCCGTGCAGACCGTCTTCGGTGTCGCACTCGGTGTGTTCTTCCTGGTGTGGACGCTGTACATGCAGATCGGGCTGGGCTGGAGCCCGCTGAAGGCGGGGCTGACCGGGGTGCCGTTCTCGATCGCCGTGTCGGTGGCGGCCGGGATGTCGGTGCAGAAGCTGGTCCCGCGCTTCGGACGCAAGGTGCTCCAGGCGGGTGCGCTGGTGATGGCGGCCGGGGTGCTGCTCTACATCTGGGAGTCCGGGCACTACGGCCTGGACATAGCTCCCTGGCAGATGGCGCTCCCGCTCGTCGTCATGGGCGTGGGCATGGGTCTGATCGTCGCGCCGCTGACCGACGCGATCCTCTCGGAGGTGCCGCGTGAGCACGCCGGTTCGGCGTCGGGCCTGATCAACACGGTGCAGCAGATGGGCAACGCGCTGGGCCTCGGGCTGGTGTCGGTGGTGTTCTTCGGTTCGATCTCCGACCACCTGCGGCCCGAGCAGATCGGTCCGGCCTTCGCGGACGCCTTCCAGAACGCGCTCGGCTGGGTCGCCGCGGTGATGGGCACCATCTTCCTGCTGATGTTCGCGCTGCCGAAGCGGCCCGCGCAGCATGTGGAAGGCGGACAGGAGCCGGTGGGGGAGAAGGAACCGGCGCTGGTCTGAGCGCACAGGACGGGCCCGGCACCTCGGTGCCGGGCTCGTTCGCGTTTCCGCGCTCAGGGCGTTGCGCGTGTTCCGCGCTCAGGGCGTCCCGCTCCCCACACCCTCCGCTTGCGCTTTCCGCTCATGCCCGATTGGGTCCGAACCTGTTTACTTTGCGGAAATCTCGGCGTAGCCTCCCGCTGAAACCACACGTTCGGGCATGAGGCGGAGGCGAACGGACATGTACGCACCGGAGCGGCAGCAGGAGATCCTCCGGCTCGCCCGTGATGGCGGCCGAGTGGATGTCGTGTCGCTGGCCGAGGAGTTCCAGGTGACGGCGGAGACGATCCGCCGGGATCTGAAGGCCCTCGACCGCGCAGGTCTGGTCCGCCGGGTGCACGGCGGGGCCATCCCGGCGGGGCGCCTCGACTTCGAGCCGGACCTCGCCGAGCGCGAGACGACCGCCGCCGACGAGAAGGACGGCATCGCCAAGGCGGCCCTCGCGGAACTGCCGACCGAGGGCACGGTGATCCTCGACGCCGGGACGACGGTCGCCCGGATGGCCGCCGCCCTCCCCCTGGAGGCCTCCCTCACCGTCGTCACGCACAGCCTGCCCATCGCGGCCCGCCTCGCCGACCACCCCGGCATCCAGCTCCACCTCATCGGGGGGCGCGTACGGCACCGCACGCGCGCCGCCGTGGACGCCTGGGCGCTGCGGGCGTACGGCGAGATCCGCGCCGACGTGGTGTTCGTGGCCGCCAACGGCTTCTCCGCGGAACACGGCCTGACCACCCCCGACCTCGCCGAGGCCGCCGTGAAGCGGGCGGCCGTGGCCGCCGCCCGCCGGGTGGTGCTGCTCGCCGACTCCTCCAAGCACGGCCAGGAGCACTTCGCCCGCTTCGGCGACCTGAGCGATGTGGACCTGCTGATCACCGACAGCGGGCTGAGCCCCGAAGACGCCGTCGCGATCGAGCGCGGCGGCACGGAAGTAGTGCGCGCATGATCCTCACCGTCACCCCCAACCCGTCCCTGGACCGCACCTACGAGGTGCCGTCCCTCGACCGCGGCGAGGTCATCCGCGCCACCGGCGAGCGGATGGACCCGGGCGGCAAGGGCGTGAACGTCTCGCGCGCCGTCGCCGCGGCCGGACAGCGCACGGTGGCGGTCCTGCCCCTGGGTGGCGCCCCCGGCGCACTCGTCGCCGATCTGCTCGACCAGCAGGGCATCGAGGTCGCGCCCGTCCCGGTCGCCGGGGCCACCCGCTCCAACATCGCCCTGGCCGAGGCGGACGGCGTCCTGACGAAGATCAACGCACCCGGCCCCGAACTGTCCGGCGCCGAGCGCGAACTGCTGCTGGAGACCGTGCGGCAGCAGTCCCGCGACGCCGCCTGGATCGCCTGCTGCGGCAGCCTCCCGCGCGGACTCGCCCCCTCCTGGTACGCCGAGCTGGTCGCCCGCGCGCACGCCGCCGGGGCAAGGATCGCCCTGGACACCTCCGGGCCCGCGCTGCTCGCGGCCCTGCGCGAGCGGCCCGACGTGGTCAAGCCCAACGCCGAGGAGCTCTCCGAGGCCGTGGGCCGTCCCCTCGCCACCGTCGGTGACGCCGTGAAGGCCGCCGAGGAACTGCGCGAGATGGGCGCCCGGGCCGTCCTCGCCAGCCTCGGCGCCGACGGGCAGCTGTTCGTCTCCCACGAGGGCGCCTGGTTCGGCAGCGCGCGGGTGGCCGCGGTCCGCAGCAACGTGGGCGCCGGTGACTCCTCCCTCGCCGGTTTCCTGATCGCCGGCGGCAACGGCCCCGAGGCCCTGGCCTCCGCGGTCGCGCACGGCGCGGCGGCCGTCCAGCTGCCCGGCAGTGTGATGCCGACGCCGGGCGACCTGGACCCGGCAGCGGTCACCGTCACGGCCGAGGTGCCGGCGGACCGTGTGCTGAAGGAGCCGGTGTCATGACGTTCGAGGAGCAGCGCGCACCCACGCGCGGGCGGGCCCCCTCCCCGTTACTCACGGGCCTTGCCGCCACCCCCGTCACCCCCCACCGCACCCCCGTCCCCCTCCCCGCCCACCCCTCCCCCCGGGCGATACGCGTGCTAAGGAGCCCGCGATGAGCGACATGATCACGGCGGACCTGGTCGACCTCGGCCTGTCCGCCGACACCAAGGAAGCGGCGGCCCGTGCGCTCGCCGAGCGCATGGTGGCCCTGGGCCGGGTGACCGACCTGGAGGGCTTCCTCGCCGATGTGGCGGCCCGCGAGGCCCAGATGCCGACCGGCCTCGACGGCGGCATCGGCATCCCGCACTGCCGCAGCGAGCACGTCACCGAACCGACGCTCGCCTTCGGCCGCAGCGCCGAGGGCATCGACTTCGGCGCCCCGGACGGCCCCGCCGACCTGATCTTCCTGATCGCCGCGCCGGCCGGTGCGGACGACGCCCATCTGACGATCCTGTCCTCGCTGGCCCGGCAGCTGATGAACAGCGAGTTCACCGACGCCCTGCGCGCGGTGGGCGACGCGTCGGCCGCGGCAGCCCTGATCCGCGGCGACGAGCCGGACACCCCCGCACCCGCGGGTTCCGAAGACCCCGTGGCGTCGGCGGGAGCGGCCTCTCCCGCCGCCGCCACGGTCACCGCCGAAGCCGGCGGCACCACGGAAGGCGGGGACGAGGGGCGGCCGTTCCGGATCGTCGCCGTCACCTCCTGTCCCACCGGCATCGCCCACACCTACATGGCGGCCGAGTCACTGGAGAACGCCGGCCGCGAGGCGGGCGTCGAACTCACTGTCGAGCCCCAGGGATCGGCCGGTTTCACCCGCCTCGACCCGCAGGTCATCGCCGCGGCGGACGCCGTGATCTTCGCCCATGACGTGCCCGTACGGGAGAAGGAGCGGTTCGCCGGCAAGCCCACCGTCGACGTCGGGGTGAAGGCGGGCATCAACCGCGCCGCCGAACTCATCACCGAGGTCCGCGAGAAGGCCGCACGCGGCGAAGTCACCTCCGGGTCCGCACCGGCCACTCCCGTGGAGCGCGCGGGGGAGTCCGGCGAGGGCTACGGCACCAAGCTGCGCAAGTGGCTGATGTCCGGCGTGAGTTACATGGTGCCGTTCGTCGCAGCCGGCGGTCTCCTCATCGCCCTCGGCTTCGCGATCGGCGGCTACAAGATCAACAAGGCCCCGTCGGTGATGGACCACTTCCTGTGGACGCAGGCCGACAGCTGGGCGGCCCTGCTCTTCCAGATCGGCGGCGTCGCCTTCGGCTTCCTCGTCCCGGTCCTGGCCGGTTACATCGCCTACGGCATGGCCGACCGGCCCGGCATCGTGCCCGGCTTCGTCGGCGGCATGATCGCGTTCAACATCAACGCCGGCTTCCTCGGCGGCCTGGCGGCCGGTCTGATCGCCGGTGGCGTCGTGATGGCGATCCAGAAGGTGAACGTCCCGGTAGCGCTGCGCGGCATCATGCCCGTGGTGGTGATCCCGCTGATCTCCTCGGCGATCGTCGGGTTCCTGATGTTCGTCGTCATCGGCAAGCCCATCGCCGAGGCCCAGAAGGGCATGACCGACTGGCTCAACGGCCTGTCCGGCAGCAACGCCGTCCTGCTCGGCACCCTCCTCGGCCTGATGATGTGCTTCGACCTCGGCGGCCCCGTCAACAAGGTCGCCTACACCTTCGCCACGGCCGGTATCGCCGTGGCCAGCCCCAGTGACTCGGCGATGAAGATCATGGCCTCGGTGATGGCGGCCGGCATGGTCCCGCCCCTGGCCATGGCCCTGGCCACGACCGTGCGCGGCAAGCTCTTCACCCAGACCGAGCGCGAGAACGGCAAGGCCGCCTGGGTGCTCGGCGCCTCCTTCATCTCCGAGGGCGCGATCCCCTTCGCCGCGGCCGACCCGCTGCGCGTCATCCCGGCCTCCATGGCGGGCGGCGCGGTCACCGGCGCCCTGTCGATGGCCTTCGGCGCCACCCTGCGCGCCCCGCACGGCGGCATCTTCGTGGTCCCGCTGATCGGCAACCCGTTGCTCTACCTGGTCGCCATCGCAGCCGGTGTCTGCGTCACGACGGCCCTGGTCGTCGTCCTGAAGGGCATGCGCAAGCCGGCCCCGGGCGCCGCGGCGGCCTCCGGCGCGGACGGCGAGGTCCGCACGGCCGAGACGAAGCAGCCCGTCGCGGCCTGAAGGGCCCTGCGGTTCGCCCCATTCGGGGTGTGTGAACCGTTCATGCCACCTGCGAGATAGATCACGAAAATCACGGCCCGGGGCCATGGCCCCGGGCCGTGGTGTCTACTGGGGCGCATGCCCGAGCACGTCTCCCGATGGCCCGAAGGCCACCCTCTTCCCGCCCTCCCGCAGCAGCGGCAGACGGGCTCCCGGTCGGAATCCGTGGAGCTGACCGCCGAGGAGAGAGACGCGTTCGCCGCGCTGGCGCGTCGGTTCGGCGACGGACGCGCCTGAGACCTGCCCTTCGGGGCGGGCCGAGGGGCGGCGCTCAGGACAGCTGCGCCGCCCGCCGCTCCATCGCCTCGCGCGCCGCGTCCTCGCTCGTGTACACCTCACACATGTGCCGCCCGTCCGGCGTCGCCGTGTGCTCGACCTCCCAGAGGGAGATCTCGTCGCCGTCGCGCAGCAGGAACGCGTGCTCGTAGAGCGAGAAGCCCAGTTGCGCCCGGCCCGCACGGCACGGCCGGCCGAAAGCCTGCGTGATCTGATATCCGGACGCCGTGGCGAGCAGAGCCGCCGTCTCCGCGCCCGGCCGGTCCGCGTTCTCCGCCCGGCGCAGTAACCTGCGCGCGTGGTCCGCCGAATCCTCCGCGGCGTACGCGTGCCGGGGCGCCGGGATCGGTGACAGCTGCACCGTCACCGGCAGTTCGAAGTCGGGCGTGTCCGGCGGCAGCGGCAGCCGCGCGGTGGCGGCACGCAACTCCTCCTCGTCGGCGTACACCTCGTGATGCGGTTCGCTGCCAGGCGCGGTGTTGTGGACGAGCTCCCACAGGGTGAGCGCCGAACCGTCGGCGAGCAGCCACGTGTGTCGGTAGGTCTCCCGGTGCAGGCCCGCGCTGTGGTGCGCGGAGTGCAGCGAACCGTCGTGCGCCAGCGCGCAGTCCAGGCGCCTGATCGCCTCGTCCGGTAGCTCGAAGGAGTTCAGGGCGCGGCCGAGGAGTCGCGCGAGGTGCTCCTCCGGAGTCTCGGGCGAGTCGTGGGGTTCGTACGGTGCCGTCTCGTACGGAACGCTCAAGGTTTCTCCCGGCGTTGCTGCATGTCACCTTGTGGGTGCATACCGTAGCCCCTCGGTCGGACATCATGCCCGGGGAACCGAGAAAACGCACGTCGGGGAAACGCCCGGGCCGCGCGAGAAGTTCCCGCGCGGCCCGGTCGGTCCGTCAAAAACCCCAGTTGGGGCGGTCGTTCAGATGGGCGTCGCGCCGGTCAGGAAGCGCTGTCCGCGGTCCACTGGCTCCACGCCATGTTCCAGCCGTTGAGGCCGTTGTCCGGCGTCACCGTCTTGTCGGGGGAGTTCTTCACGATCACCACGTCCCCGATGAGGGAGTTGTCGTAGAACCACTTGGCGGACGTGCTGCCCCCCGCGCCCTGGACGTCGGCGAGACCCACACAGCCGTGGCTGGTGCCCTCACGACCGAAGGGCGGGTTGCCCTTGTTGTACCAGTAGTTGCCGTGGATGAACGTGCCCGACGTCGTCAGGCGCATCGCGTGCGGCACGTCCGGGATGTCGTACTCGCCGCCCAGCCCGACCGTCCGGCTGTTCATCCGGGTCTGGACGAACTTCTCGGAGATCACCATCTGCCCGTTGTATGTGGTGTGCTCCGGGCTGCCCGCCGAGATCGGGACCGACTTGACGGTCTTGCCGTCCCGAACCACCGTCATCGTCTGGGTGTTGACGTCGACCGTGGAGACCTGCGAACGGCCCACCGTGAAGGTGACCGTCTTCTTCTGCACGCCGTAGACGCCGTCCGCGCCCTCGACCCCGTCCAGGTCGATGTTCATCGTGACCTTGGAGCCGGCCTTCCAGTACTCCTCCGGCCGGAAGTCCAGCCGCTGCCCGTTGAACCAGTGCCCCACGACCTGCTGTCCGCTGCTGGACGTCACCTTGATGTGCGACTGCACGGCCTTGCGGGCGGTGATGGCCTTGTCGAAGGTGAACGACACCGGCATGCCCACACCGACGGTCGTGCCGTTGTCCGGCGTGTACGTCCCGATGAAGCTGTTCGACGACGACACCGTGGTGAAGATCGAGTTGGCCGCGGCCGTCCGGCCGTCCTCGTCCTGGGCGGTCGCCGATATCTGGTACTTGGTCCCGCGCTCCAGCTGCTCCTTCGGCTTCCACGCCTTGCCGTCACCGGAAATCGAGCCCTCGACGGCCTGGCCGCTGCCCGCCACCGTCATCTTCACGTCGGTCAGCTTCCCGTCGCTGACCTTCACGCCCGTCTTGTTGATGGACGCGCCGGTCGAGCCGTCCTTCGCCGAGATGGCGATCTTCGCGACGGACGTCTTGCCACCGCCCTTGCCGCCCTTCGCGTCGTCCTTGGCGTTGGCGCTGCCACCGCAGGCGGTGAGCGTCAGGGCGCCGACCATCAGGGCGGCACAGGCCCCCAGAGTGCGCCGCGCTGAAATGTTCGGCGTTGTCACGGGCTGCTCCCAGTTCGTGTGATGTCGCGTGATCCGCTCCGGTACGTGGGAGAAGAGGGAGCGGGGAACCGGTCGGGTTCCGTCCGTTCCCCATGAAGGCCGTCACGTGACAGAACCGCGACAAATTCCGGGACCGCTGTGCATCCGCTGTGCGCCGCGGGCCTGTTCAACGGCCCGGGTACAGCTCCCCGTACGACGGCCACGCCCCGCCCGGCCCGTCGACCGGCTCGGCGGCCCGCACGGCCCGCACGATCGCGCGCGTCACCACGTCCGCGCCCGCCGCCAGGACCTCGTTCAGGGCGAGCGGGTCCGCGGCGTCCAGGGCGCGGTCGCCGGTCGCCAGTGTGAACACCGTGTCCCCGTCGTTGAGGAGATGCACCGGACGCACCGCACGGGCGATGCCGTCGTGCGCCGTGCCGGCCAGCTTCTGCGCCTGCGCCTTGGACAGATCCGCGTCCGTGGCGACCACCGCGAGCGTGGTGTTCAGCGGCGGCGTCGCGCTCCTCGCGGCCGTCTCGGCGAGACGCCGCCGCGCCGCCGCGTGGACCTCCGCGTCCGGATACCGCACCCGCCCCTGGAACAACTCCCCGTACAACACCCCCGTCTCCGGATCCACCGTCGATCCCGCCGCGTTGGCCACCACCAGCGCGGCCACCGTGATGCCCGAACCGAGCACCGTGCTCGCGCTGCCGACACCGCCCTTCACCACCCCGACCACGGCTCCCGTGCCCGCGCCCACGCACCCCTGGGGCACCTGGGCGCCGGCTTCGCTCGCCGCGGCCGCCTCCACCGCGGCCCGGCCGGTGGCGGCATCGGGCCGGGCCCGGAAGTCACCGCCCCGCCCCAGGTCGAAGACACACGCGGCGGGCACCACCGGCACCACGTGCGCCGGATCCGTCCCGACCCGGATCCCGCGCCGCCGCTCCTCCAGCCAGGCCATCACCCCCGACGCGGCGTCGAGCCCGTAGGCACTGCCACCGGTCAGCACGACCGCCTCGACCTTGCGCACCACGTTGCGCGGATCCAGCGCGTCCGTCTCCTTGGTGCCGGGCCCGCCGCCCCGCACGTCCACGGCGGCCACCGCCCCGCCCTCCGGGGCGAGGACGACCGTGGTGCCGGTGAGCCAACCGTCGCCGGTGCGTGTCGCGTGCCCGACCCGCAGGCCGGCGACATCCGTCAGAGCGTCAACTGTCATGAGTCCCAGTGTCGTCCAGCGGTCGGACCCGCAGGACGCACCGAGGCCGTCGGCGGGGCCGGATCGCCGTCGTACTCACCCGGTGCGGGTCACCGGCCTGCTCTCCCTGGCGGCCGGCCGCGCCGCGAGGGTCTCTCCGGCCACCACCGACAGCGCGCAGACCAGGCCCGCCGCGAACACCGCCCAGTCGCCCAGGAACGTGCAGCAGATCACCAGCAGGGCCGTCGTCGGCAGCACCAGCTGCTGGGTGATGCCCCGCTTGAAGTGGCGCGAGTGCAGGACCCACACCGTGAGCAGGTACAGAGCCGTCGGCAGGGTCACGGCCGCCGACGCTGACAGCGTGGAGATGTGCGCCTTGCCGACCGTCTGCTCCACCGCCACCTCCAGTCCGGCCCCGATCGCCGCCGCGGAGGCGAACACCAGGTAGTGGCCGTAGCCCCACAGGAACGCCTGGCGGTTGGACCGCAGATGGCCGTGGATGGGCACCACGAAGTAGATCCACCAGGCGGCGAAGATGATCAGCAGGCCGCCCGCCGCGATGGGGAGGAGCTCGCCCAGCGCGTCGTTCTCGTCGATGCCGGACTTCACCGCGACCGTGGCCGCCGCGATCGTCTCGCCGAGCACGATGATGGTGAACAGTCCGTACCGCTCCGCGATGTGACGGGGATGCCAGGAAGTGGAATGGCCCCTCTCCGCGAGGGGCGGCACGCACATCTCCAGCAGTGCCATCACCAGGAACCACCAGGGCCGGGCCCCCTCGGGCAGGAACAGCAGCCCCAGCCAGCCGACCTGGCACGCCAGGATGCCGCCGGCGTAGCGCAGGGCCGTCGTGCGCTCCGGGCCCCGACCGGCGCGGGCCGCCCGCAGCCACTGCGACGCCATGGCCACCCGCATGATCGCGTAGCCCAGCCAGACGACGAGGTACTCGTGCTCCTCGAACGCCCGCGAGACCCCCGCCGCGAGGACCAGCACACCCGCGATCTGCACCAGGGTGACGACCCGGTACAGCACGTCGTCGTTGTCGTACGCCGAGGCGAACCAGGTGAAGTTCATCCACGCCCACCACAGGGCGAAGAACACCATCGCGTAGTCGAGGATCCCCTGGCCCGCGTGCCCCTCGGCGACGGAGTGCACCAGCTCGATGCCCGCCTGGGCGACGGCCACGACAAAGCACAGGTCGAAGAAGAGCTCCAGTGGCGAGGCCGTGCGATGCGCCTCGTCGCGGCCACGGGCCCGGAGCGTGCGCAGTGGCCCCCGGCCGCCGGGCGCGCCGGAGGGGACGGGCGGGGGAGCGGGGCTGGACGTCATGCGTCCCAGCACAGCAGAAGGCACGGGGAATTTCTCCGCGAACGTACCCTGGTTGCATGAGTACCGTCCCCGGCCCCGAGCCGCGTGAGCCGAAGCCCGCGCTGGTCTTCGACGACCCGCTCGACCAGCAGTCCTCCGACGACACCGACCGCGGCTGGGGCGAGCGCACCGACTCCGGCGGCGGCGCGGCGGACCTCAAGCGCTTCCTGGACGAAAAGCCGCCCCACCACATCTGAGACGAGAAGCCGCCCCACCACATCTGAGACGAGAAGCCGCCCCACCACCTCCGAAACGGCCGGGCGGCCTCCCGGAACGGCTTCCGAGCTGTCCGGGCCCGGTTGCGGGCTGCCGCCCCAAGCGCCGCTACTGCCGGTCGTGGCCCGAGCCGCGCTGGGCGACCAGGGCGTCCCGGATCTCCTTCAGGACCTCCAGCTCGGTCACCTCGATGATCTCCTGCGTGCCCTCCTTCGCCTTCCGGCGCGCCTCCTGCCGGGCCAGGTACTTCGCCATGGGCAGGACCATCAGGAAGTAGACGACCGCAGCCGTGATGACGAAGCTCAGCGCGGCGCCCAGCACGGAACCCCAGAGGATCTGGATGCCCTTCTCGCCCTCGCAGCTCGAGCTCAGGCACGAGCTGTAGTGGTCGAGGTTCTTGGTCCCGATGGCTCCGACGACCGGGTTGATGATCCCCTTCACCACGGCGTTGACGATGTTGGTGAAGGCGGCACCGATCACCACCGCCACCGCCAGATCGACGACGTTCCCGCGCATCAGGAAGGCCTTGAAACCCTGCAGGACGCTCGGTTCCTTCTTCTCGCTCACCTCGGAGCGTCTCCTCACACGAGCAGCTTGTGGAATAAAACGCTCCGCAACCTACGTCAACGACGGGCCGGACCGGGAACCTGGGTCCCTCCTGCTTCACCACAATGTCACCGCCAACCGCCCGGTGGCCCCGGCACCGGCCAGCCGCGCGGCGGTGGCCCGCGGCACCGACAGCACCACCAGCGCCCCGCTCCCGCCCGCGTCGTCCACGGGCTCCGGCACCTTCGTCACCCGGGCCCCGCGCGCCACCACCTCGGCATCGCCACCCGGCACCGCCCCCTCGGCGGCGATGACGTCGACCCGGTCCCCGGGCCGCAGCAGCCGCACGGTGGCGGCGTCGGAGATCCGGACCGGGGCCGTCACCGACCCCGCGGCAGGGCGCGTCCGCGCGGGGCGCTGACCGGGCAGCGACGTCGTGTGTGCGGGCGGCCGGGCCCGGGGATGACCACGGGCCCCCTCGCTGTCGCGTGGACCCGCCGCCACGAGTGCGGTCGCGGTGACCGCGAGGCCGACGGCGATGGCCCGCCGCCGCTGCCGGACGAGCCGGCCGGAGCGGTGACCGCCGCGCACCCGCACCGGGTCGAACCACGGCACCTCACGGGTCGCGGGGACCTCCGCCCCCGGCGGACCCGAGGCGAGCGACCAGGAGGGAGGCGAAGGAGAAGAAGGAGCACATGCAGAAGAAGACGGGGAAGAAGGGGAAGAAAGGGAAGAAGACAGGGCCGAGGAACGAGCGAACGGCACGGGGACCACCACCTGCGACGAGGGACCGGCTTGCGCTCCCCACGATGAGGCTTCGCGCCACCGCCCGCTCCGGCCTGTGGACCCACCGCCGACCTGTGGACAACTCCCTCACCCGAACGAGACGCTCCACCAGCCCCGACGGACCCGCCACCCCCCTCCCCCCTCCCCGTTCCCCACGGCGCCCCCGCCCCCAGGGCTTACGGCAGCACGAACCCCGGATCCATCCCACCCAGCGCATTCACACACAGACAGTCCCGCTCGCCCTCCCCGGGCAACCCGGCCACCGCATCGAAGAGCACCCCCCGCAGCCGCTCCACATTCGCCGCGAACACCCGCAGCACCTCGTCGTGCGAGACCCCCTCACCCGTCTCCGCACCCGCGTCGAGGTCGGTGACCAGGGTCAGGGACGTGTAGCAGAGCTCCAGCTCACGGGCGAGCGCCGCCTCGGGATGGCCGGTCATGCCCACCACCGACCAGCCCTGCGCCTGGTGCCACAAGGATTCCGCCCGGGTCGAGAACCGCGGCCCCTCGACGACGACGAGCGTGCCGCCGTCCACCGGCTCCCAGTCCCGGCCGCGCGCCGCCTTCAGCGCGACGGCCCGCCCGGTGGGGCAGTAGGGGTCGGCCAGCGACACGTGCACCACGTTCGGCACCGAGCCGTCCGGCAGCGGCAGCCCGTCGAAGTAGGTGCCCACGCGGGACTTCGTGCGGTCGACCAGCTGGTCCGGAACGAGCAGCGTGCCCGGTCCGTACTCCGGGCGCAGGCCGCCCACGGCGCACGGGGCGAGGACCTGGCGCACGCCGACCGAGCGCAGCGCCCACAGGTTGGAGCGGTAGTTGATCCGGTGCGGCGGCAGGTGGTGGCCCCGTCCGTGCCGCGGCAGGAAGGCGACCCGGCGGCCGGCGACGTCGCCGAGGAAGAGGGAGTCGCTGGGCGGCCCGTACGGGGTGTCGACCTGGATCTCGGTCACGTCGTCGAGGAAGGAGTAGAACCCCGAGCCGCCGATGACGCCGATCGCGGCGCCTGCCTGCTCCGTCACGTTCGCCTTGTTCGCCATGCCCGCACCCTAACCGCACGCGGAAACGGCGAGGACCCCGTCGCCCCAGGGCGACAGGGTCCCGTAAGAAAAGGCCTTACGCGGCGGTGGTGCTGCTGGAGGAGGAGCTGCCGGTGCTCGACGACGAGCTCGACGAGCCGGAGTCGGAGGACGACGAGCTCGAGGACGAGGACGAGGCGCTCGACGACTTCGCCGCCGGGGAGCTGCTCGACGAGGAGCCGCGGCTGTCGTTCCGGTAGAAGCCGGAGCCCTTGAAGACAATGCCGACCGCCGAGAACACCTTCTTCAGGCGGCCCTGGCAGTTGGGGCACTCGGTCAGGGCGTCGTCGGTGAACTTCTGCACCGCCTCGAGGCCCTCGCCGCACTCGGTGCACTGGTACTGGTAGGTGGGCACTGTCTTCCTCCTGGCACTCTCACTCGATGAGTGCTAACGACGATCCATAGTGACGTATTCCGGCCGCTCAGTCCACTGCCACCGGCACGCGGTGACCCACGCCACGTGCGACGGTCCGGCCGTTGCCCCGCGCCACCAGCCGGGAACGCAGGGCCAGGAGGGTCACCAGGGCCAGCACCGTGCCGCCCATCGGCACCAGGAAACCGGCACCCGACCAGAAGCGGTCCTCCAGCTGTCCGGCGACCGTGACGGCGGCGGCCTGGCCCAGCGCGACCGCTCCGGTCAGCCAGGTGAAGGCCTCCGTGCGGGCTCCGGCCGGGACCAGACCCTCGACCAGGGTGTATCCGGTGATCAGCGCGGGCGCGATGCACATGCCGACCAGCAGGCCGAGGCCGGCGAGGACCAGCACCGAGTGGGCGGCCCACAGGCCCGAGGCGGTGAGGGCGAGCGCCGTGTAGCCGATGACCAGGCGTCGCTGCGGGGCCGCCTTCCAGGCGACCGCGCCGCAGACCACGCCGGAGAGCATGTTGCCCGCGGCGAAGACGCCGTAGAGGACGCCGTTCAGGCCCGGTTCGCCGATCGACTCGGTGAACGCCGCCAGGGAGACCTGCATGCCGCCGAAGACGGTGCCGATGCCCAGGAAGGTCACGATCAGCACGCGCACCCCGGGGACGCGCAGGGCCGAAGCGTGCTCCACGCGCGCGTGCCCGCTGCCGGCGACGGAGGGCTGGGTGCTCTTCTGCGCGGCGAACAACAGGCCGCCGATCAGGGTCAGCGAGGCCTCGGTGACGAGTCCGGCGGCCGGGTCGACGGCCGTGCACAGGGCGGTGGCCAGCAGGGGGCCGACCACGAAGGTCAGTTCGTCCGTGACGGACTCGAAGGCGGCCGCGGTGGTCATCAGCGGAGAGTCCTTGAGCTTGACGCCCCAGCGGGCCCGCACCATGGGGCCGACCTGCGGCACCGAGGCGCCGGTCGGCACGGCCGCCGCGAACACCGCCCACAGGGGCGCGTCCAGCAGGGCGAGCGCCGTGAGCGTCAGCCCGGCGACCGCGTGCAGCAGCACTCCCGGGATCAGTACGGCGCGCTGCCCGTAGCGGTCGGCGAGGCGGCCGCTGTAGGGGGCGAACAGGGCCATGGAGACACCGGTGACGGCCGCGGCGGCGCCCGCCGCTCCGTAGGAGCCGGTGGTGTGCTGCACCAGCAGCACGATGGAGATCGTCAGCATCGCGAACGGCTGGCGCGCCGCGAAGCCGGGGAGCAGGAACGTCCAGGCGCCGCGGGTGCGCAGCAGCCGGCCGTATCCCGGGCGGGCGGAAGCCGTCGGGTTCTCCGACGCCTTCGAGGTGACCGTGGACTCCACGGCCCGTGCCTTTCTGCCGCCTGGTAGCGCGGCCCCGTAGCGGGCGGCGCCGAGAGCTGTCCTCTTGCGCGGAACTGCGGTAGATGCCGGGGCCCGGTGAGGAGGGGTGTCCCGACCGCCATACGGTCGCGCCAGCTCTGCGTCAGGCAGAGTTGGTTCGATCTGGGTAACACCTTCATCGTACAGGGATCAAGGGGGGGGGTACGCCTGTGAAAGTGAGCACCATGGAGCTGCCGCCCTGCGAATCACAAAAGGTGCAAAACGCCCCGGTGGGTCTCCACCACGCCCGTGCCCCGCGCCCGAACGTGCCCCACGCGGCGAGCGCGCCCCACGCGGCGAGCGCGCCCCACGCCCCGGCACCCCCCGGCGCCGTCCCGCCTCACGCCCAAGCGCCCCCGGCGTCAGCGCGCCACGCGGCCCCGCACCCGGTCCCCCTCAGGCGTTCGCCCCGCCCGTCCCCAGCCAGCCGGCCAGCTTGCCGCCGTGGCCCACGGCCCGGAGCCGGCTCTCGGTGGCGTCCCGGACGGGGTCCGTGGCGACCACGAGCAGCTCGTCGCCCCGCTGCAGAATCGTCGTCGGCAGCGGAACGAAGGACTCGCCGCCGCGCACGATGAGCGTCACGGCGGCGCCGTGCGGCAGCCGCAGCTCGGCCACCTCCACACCGTGCATCTTCGATTCGCCGGGGATCGCCACGGACAGCAGATGCCCGCGCAACCGCTCAAGCGGCGCCGACTCGATGCCGAGGTCGGCCGCCTCCGAACCGTCCCCGAGGCGCAGCTTGCGGGCGAGCCAGGGCAGCGTCGGACCCTGGACCAGGGTGTAGACGACGACCAGCACGAAGACGATGTTGAAGATCCGGCGGCTGGCCTCGACGCCCTGCACCATCGGGATGGTCGCCAGGATGATGGGCACGGCTCCGCGCAGCCCCGCCCAGGACATCAGGACCTGTTCCTGCCACGACACCCGGAACGGCGACAGGCACAGCACCACGCTCAGCGGCCGCGCCACCATGGTCAGGACGAGCCCGATGACCAGCGCGGGCACGATGTCGTCGCCCAGCTCGTGCGGGGTGACCAGCAGGCCGAGCAGGACGAACATGCCGATCTGGGCCAGCCAGCCGAGCCCGTCGGCGAACCCGCGCGTGGCCGGCCAGTGCGGCAGCCGCGCGTTGCCCATCACCATCGCGGCGAGGTACACCGCGAGGAAGCCGCTGCCGTGCGCCAGAGCGCCGGCCGCGTACGCCACCACGGCGATCGCCATGACCGCGATCGGATAGAGGCCGGACGCGGGCAGCGCCACGTGCCGCAGGCCCCAGGAGCCCAGCCACCCCACCGCGAGCCCGATGGCCGCGCCGATGGCCAGCTCCAGCATGATCACGCCCAGCAGCGTGTACCAGTGCTCGACGGGACCCGCCGTGGACAGGGACACCACGAGGATGACCACCGGAGCGTCGTTGAAGCCGGACTCCGCCTCCAGCGTGCCCGTCACGCGCGCGGGCAGGGGGATCTTGCGCAGCACCGAGAACACGGCCGCCGCGTCCGTCGAGGAGACGACCGCCCCGATGATGAGTGCCTGCCGCCACTCCAGCCCGATCAGATAGTGCGCGGCCGACGCCGTCACCCCGACACTCACCGCGACACCGGCCAGCGCCAGTGCCGTGGCGGCCGGCAGGGCCGGCTTGATCTCCTTCCACTTCGTGCCCAGACCACCCTCGGCGAGGATCACGACCAGGGCCGCGTATCCGATGACCTGGGTCAGCTCGGCGTTGTCGAAGTGGATGTCGCCCACGCCGTCCTGGCCCATGGCGACGCCTATCCCCAGATACACGAGCAGGCTGGGGAGCCCGCTGCGCGAGGAGATCCGTACCGCTGCGACGGCGACGAGCAGGACGAGCGAGCAGACGAGCAGGAGCTGGTTGAGGTGGTGAACAGTCAGCGGCCGAATCCTTCCCTGGCCCGCACGCACGCGCGCGTGGGCTCACGTACATCGGACATGAAGCTGTGGCGCAGCGCGCCAACTACTTCGTTACCTTACCTAACTCTTGACGATTTCTTGACGCTTCCGGGAGCAGGATCGAACGTCAGTCCGTGCCGGTTCCCGACTCCGCGTCAAGGGGCGCAGGGCCCTGCGCCTATCGTTGCTCCAGCGCTCAGTTAAAAGCACAGCCGAACCTGCCGCTCGCGTTAGGACAGCAAGGACAGCGATGCCCACCGACACCACCGCCTCCACGGGTCAGCAGCCCGGCAAGTCCGGCAGGAGAAAGGGGCGCAAAGCCCGACTTATCGTGCTCGTCCTGGTGCTGGCCCTCATCGGGGGCGCGGCGTACGGGTCGTACTGGTCCATCAGTACCGTCCGGGCCTCCTTCCCGCAGACCGAGGGCACCCTCACGCTGAAGGGCCTGACCGGCCCCGTCGAGGTCAAGCGCGACACCTACGGCATCCCGCAGATCTACGCCTCCTCCGACGCGGACCTGTTCATGGCGCAGGGCTACGTCCAGGCGCAGGACCGCTTCTACGAGATGGACGTCCGCCGCCACATGGCCTCCGGCCGGCTCTCGGAGATGTTCGGCAAGAGCCAGGTCGACAACGACGAGTTCCTGCGCACCCTCGGCTGGGACCGGGTCGCCGAGCGGGAGTACGACACCAAGCTGTCGGCCACCACCAAGAAGTACCTCCAGGCGTACGCCCAGGGCGTCAACTCCTACCTCCAGGGCAAGGACAGCGAGGACATCTCGCTGGAGTACGCCGCCTTGGGCTTCACCAACGACTACAAGCCGCAGTCGTGGACCCCGGTCGACTCGATCTCCTGGCTGAAGGCGATGGCCTGGGATCTGCGCGGCAACATGCAGGACGAGATGGACCGCGCCCTGCTGACCAGCCGCCTGGGCCCGAAGCAGATCGCCGACCTGTACCCGCGGTACCCGTACAGCCGGAACAAGGCGATCGTCCAGGAGGGTCAGTACAACGAACTGACCGAGGCGTTCGAGCAGGGCGGCGCGTCCGGCGCCGGCGGCACCGCCGGGGCGAACGGAACCGGCGGCACCTCCACCGGCACGGCGTCCGGCGCCGGCGGCACCGGCACCGGAACCGGTACGGGTGGCGCCGGAACCGGCTCGGGCGGCGCCGCCTCGGGCACCGCAGGCCTGGACAGTCAGCTCGGCGGCCTGACCCGGGTCCTCGACGACCTCCCGCCGGCCGTCGGCGTCAACGGCGACGGCATCGGCTCCAACTCCTGGGTCGTCGGAGGGAAGTACACCATCACGGGCAAGCCGCTGCTGGCCAACGACCCGCACCTGTCGCCCTCCCTGCCGTCCGTCTGGTACCAGATGGGCCTGCACTGCCGCAGCGTCTCCAGCGCGTGCCAGTACGACGTCAGCGGCTACACCTTCGCCGGTATGCCGGGCGTGATCATCGGTCACAACCAGGACATCGCCTGGGGCATGACCAACTCCGGCGTGGACGTCACGGACCTCTACCTGGAGAAGATCACGGGCGACGGCTACCTCTACGACGGCAAGATCAAGCCATTCACGACGCGTGAGGAGACCATCAAGGTCGCCGGGGGTTCCCCCAAGAAGATCGTCGTCCGTGAGACCAACAACGGCCCCCTGTTGTCCGACCGCGACGAGGAGCTCGTGAAGGTCGGCAGGAAGGCCGCCGTCGACACCGCCGCGCCCGACCGGGGCGACGGCTACGGTGTCGCGCTGCGCTGGACCGCGCTGCAGCCCGGCACCACCATGGACGCCGTCTTCGCCATGGACAAGGCGAAGAACTGGACCGACTTCCGCAAGGCGGCCGCGCAGTTCGAGGTGCCCTCGCAGAACCTCGTCTACGCCGACAACGAGAACCACATCGGTTACACGCTGCCCGGGAAGATTCCCACGCGCGCGAAGAAGGACGACGGCTCGGTCCCGGCGCCCGGCTGGGACCCGGCGTACCGCTGGACCGGCTACGTCCCGCAGGACGCGCTGCCCTACGAGTACGACCCGGAGCGCGGCTACATCGTCACCGCCAACCAGGCCGTGATCGATCCGGACACGTACCCGTACACGCTCACCGCGGACTGGGGCTACGGCGCGCGCAGCCAGCGGATCGCCGACCTGATCCAGTCGAAGATCAAGGACGGCGGCAAGATCTCCACGGACGACATGCGCCAGATGCAGCTGGACAACAGCAGCGAGGTCGCCCGGCTGCTGGTGCCCACGCTGCTGAAGGTCGACCCGGAGAACAAGGACGTCCGCGAGGCGCAGAAGCTCCTGGAGGGCTGGGACTACACCCAGGACGCCGACTCGGCTGCGGCGGCCTACTTCAACGCCGTCTGGCGCAACGTCCTCAAGCTGGCCTTCGGCAACAAGCTGCCCAAGGAGCTGCGGCCCAAGGGGCAGTGCCTGTGGGTCGAGCCGGTCAACACCACGGGCCCGGCCGACGAGGCCGAGAAGGTCCGCGAGTGCGGCCAGCGCGACCCCGACCAGGCGCAGCCGGACGGCGGTGACCGCTGGTTCGAGGTGGTCCGGGGGCTCATGGACCAGCCGGACAGCGACTGGTGGAAGACGCCCAAGGTGAGCAGCGGCCGCCCCGGCGCCGTCAACCGCGACGAGCTGTTCAAGCGGGCCATGATCGACGCCCGCTGGGAGCTGACCGCCAAGCTCGGCAAGGACATCGACTCCTGGAGCTGGGGCCGGCTGCACCGCCTGTTCCTGAAGAACCAGACCCTCGGCACCGCGGGCCCCGGTTTCATCCAGTACGCCCTCAACCGCGGCCCGTGGGAACTGGGCGGCGGCGAGGCCACGGTCAACGCAGCCGGCTGGAACGCGGCCGGCGGCTACGGGGTGGTGTGGGTGCCGTCCATGCGGATGGTGGTGAACCTCGGCGACCTCGACAAGTCGAAGTGGATCAACCTCACCGGCGCCTCGGGGCACGCCTACAGCGCGCACTACGTCGACCAGACCGACAAGTGGGCCGACGGTGAACTGCTGCCGTGGGCCTTCTCGGACCAGGCGGTCGAGAAGAACACGGCCGACAAGCTGGTGCTCAAACCCTGAGCCGACGACGCCCGCAGGACGAACGGCCCTCCACGCACGCGTGGAGGGCCGCTTCTGTTCCGGAGCCCAGGGGCCCGCGGCACCAGGGCCCCGGCGTCAGGGCGCGGGGCGGAACCGCCGTACGCCGGACGGGGTCACCACCGCGTGCACCGGCCGGTCGTGCGGCTCCTCCGGGACGTGCTCGACGACCTCGGAGTCGTACAGCAGCACCACCAGGGCGGGATGAGCGCCCGCCCGCTCCAGCCGCGCCAGGACCCGGTCGTACGAGCCGCCGCCCCGGCCGAGCCGCATCCCGCGCGCGTCCACCGCGAGCCCCGGCAGCAGCACGGCGTCGGCGGTGGTCACGGCGTCCGGCCCGAGGCGTTCGCCGACGGGCTCGAAGAGGGCCATCCTGCCGCCGTGCCGGATCCGGGCGAGCGACTCCTGCCCCTCGTACGCGCCCCAGTCGAGGTCGTTGTCGGGCAGCAGAGCCGGAAGCAGCACGCGCACGCCCCGAGCGCGCAGAGCGTCCAGGAGCGCGAGGGTGCCGGGTTCACTCCCCACGGAGACATACGCCGCGACCGTGTCGGCTTCTGCCAACTCGGGTAGCCCCAGCGCCTGCCTGGCCAGAGCGGCCGACGTTTCCCGCAGGTCATCCGCCGTCAACCTGTTCCTCACCGCGAGGAACTCGCGTCGCAAACTCCGCTTGTCAGGCTCGCCCGGACGTGCGATAGGCCTCAAAGGTTGCTCCCGTAGTATGGCAATACGCTCATATGAGCGTCTATGAACCGGAGTCGCAGATTCCATGCAAAGGCACCGGATAGGGTGGCGCACATGACTCAGCACCCTCGGATCAGCAAGGCTGTCATTCCCGCAGCAGGCCTCGGCACCCGGTTCCTGCCGGCCACCAAAGCCACCCCCAAGGAAATGCTGCCGGTCGTCGACAAGCCCGCGATCCAGTACGTGGTCGAGGAGGCCGTCGCGGCGGGTCTCGACGACGTCCTCATGGTGACGGGCCGCAACAAGCGCCCCCTCGAGGACCACTTCGACCGCAACTACGAGCTGGAGTCGGCTCTGCAGAAGAAGGGCGACGCCGGCCGTCTCGCCAAGGTGCAGGAGTCCAGCGACCTCGCGACCATGCACTACGTCCGCCAGGGCGACCCCAAGGGCCTCGGCCACGCCGTCCTGTGCGCCGCCCCGCACGTGGGCGAAGAGCCCTTCGCGGTCCTCCTCGGCGACGACCTCATCGACCCCCGCGACCCGCTGCTGCAGCGCATGGTCGAGGTCCAGGAGCAGCGCGGCGGCAGCGTCATCGCGCTCATGGAGGTCGCCCCGGAGCAGATCCACCTCTACGGCTGCGCGGCCGTGGAGACCACCGAGGACAGCGACGTCGTCCGGGTCAGCGGCCTCGTCGAGAAGCCCGACCCGGCCGACGCCCCGTCCAACTACGCCATCATCGGCCGCTATGTCCTCGACCCGCACATCTTCGAGATACTGCGCCGGACCGAGCCGGGCCGCGGCGGCGAGATCCAGCTCACCGACGCCCTCCAGCAGCTCGCCGAGGACGAGAAGATCGGCGGCCCGGTGCACGGCGTCGTCTTCAAGGGCCGCCGCTATGACACCGGCGACCGCGGCGACTACCTGCGTGCCATTGTCCGACTCGCATGCGAACGTGAAGACCTGGGCCCGGACTTCCGGACCTGGCTTCGCAGTTACGTAGCCGAGGAGATGTAGCACGTTGAGCAGCGCCGCGCCCCACGTCACCGGCCAGGACCACAGCGGCCCCGACCACCTCTGGTCGGTGGACGAGCACCTGGAGGACATCCTCGCCACCGTCCGGCCCCTGGAGCCCATCGAGCTGCACCTGCTCGACGCCCAGGGCTGCGTCCTCGTCGAGGACATCACGGTGCCGGTGTCCCTGCCGCCCTTCGACAACAGCTCGATGGACGGCTACGCGGTACGGGTCGCGGACGTCGCGGGCGCGAGCGAGGAGTTCCCGGCGGCCCTGGAGGTCGTCGGGGACGTCGCCGCGGGCCAGGCCGACCTGCTGCACGTGGGCCCCGGCCAGGCCGCCCGCATCATGACCGGCGCCCCGCTGCCGGCCGGCGCCGAGACGGTCGTGCCCGTCGAGTGGACCGACGGCGGTCTCGGCGAGGGCCCGGTCCACGGCATGCGCGCCCGCAGCCTCGCCCCCGAGGGCGCCACCGGGCACGTCCTGGTGTACCGCCCGGCCGAGGCCCGCGCACACGTGCGCGCCAAGGGCAGCGACGTGAAGGCCGGCGACCGCGCCCTGGCGGCCGGCACCGTCCTCGGCCCGCCCCAGATCTCCCTGCTCGCTGCCATCGGCCGCGGCACGGTCCGCGTGCGCCCGCGCCCGCGGGTGGTGGTGCTCTCCACCGGCAGCGAACTCGTCCAGCCCGACACCGAACTGGGCACGGGTCAGATCTACGACTCCAACAGCTTCGCCCTCACCGCCGCCGCCCGCGACGCCGGGGCCATCGCCTACCGCGTGGGGGCCGTCGCCGACGACGCCGAGATCCTGCGCTCCACCATCGAGGACCAACTGGTCCGCGCGGACCTGATGGTCACCACCGGCGGCGTGAGCGTCGGTGCGTACGACGTGGTCAAGGAGGCCCTGTCCCACGTCGCGGACGAGGACGAGGCGGGCAGCGGCATCGAGTTCCGCAAGCTCGCCATGCAGCCCGGCAAGCCCCAGGGCTTCGGCTCCATCGGCCCCGACCACACCCCGCTGCTGGCCCTGCCCGGCAACCCGGTGTCGTCGTACGTCTCCTTCGAGCTGTTCGTCCGCCCCGCGATCCGCACCCTCATGGGGCTCAAGGACGTCCACCGTCCGACGACCCGGGCGACGCTGTCCGCCGACAAGGCGCTGACCAGCCCGAAGGGCCGTCGGCAGTTCCTGCGCGGCACCTACGCCGACGGCAAGGTCACGCCGGTCGGCGGCGCCGGGTCCCATCTGGTCGCGGCCCTCGCCCACGCGGACGCCCTGATCGCCGTCCCCGAGGACACCGTCTCCGTCGAACCCGGCACCGACGTCGAGGTGGTCCTGCTCGGCCGATAGCCCCTGGTTGGGGGTACCGTGTCGCGCACAACAGGCCCATGCGCCGCACCGCGACGGGCCCGGACCGGGAGCGCCACACAGCATGAGCACGCAGGACCCATCCCCGCACGACGGCCGTACGCCGGAACGGCTGACGCACATCGACGAGGCGGGCGCCGCCCGCATGGTCGACGTGTCGGAGAAGGACGTGACCGCGCGCACCGCACGGGCCAGCGGGCGCGTCCTCGTCTCGCCCCGTGTGATCGAGCTGCTGCGCGGCGAGGGCGTACCCAAGGGCGACGCCCTCGCGACCGCGCGCATCGCCGGGATCATGGGCGCCAAACGCACCCCCGACCTGATCCCGCTCTGTCACCCGTTGTCGGTGTCCGGTGTGAAACTGGACCTGTCGGTCGCGGACGACGCCGTGGAGATCCTGGCCACCGTGAAGACGACGGACCGCACGGGCGTCGAGATGGAGGCCCTCACCGCGGTCTCCGTCGCCGCGCTCACCGTGATCGACATGGTCAAGGCGGTCGACAAGGGAGCGGTCATCACGGACGTACGGGTGGAGCAGAAGACGGGCGGCAAGTCGGGCGACTGGAGCCGGTCATGACGTACCGCGCTCTCGTCGTCACGGCCTCGAACCGGGCCGCCGCAGGGATCTACGAGGACAAGGGCGGCCCGCTGGTCTCCGACGGCCTGAAGGGCTTCGGCTTCGAGGTCGACGGCCCGCAGGTCGTCCCCGACGGGGACCCGGTGGAGGCCGCTCTGCGCGCCGGGGTCGACGCCGGCTACGACGTCATCGTCACCACCGGGGGCACGGGCATCTCGCCCACCGACCGCACCCCCGAGGCGACCCGTCGCGTGATCGGCCACGAAGTGCCGGGCATCGCCGAGGCCATCCGGGCGTACGGCCGCCAGAAGGTGCCGACCGCGGCGCTCTCCCGGGGCCTGGCCGGAGTGGCGGGCGGCACGCTGATCGTGAATCTGCCCGGCTCCAGCGGCGGGGTGAAGGACGGCCTCGCCGTCCTGGAACCGCTGCTGGTCCACGCAGTCGAACAGCTCCGGGGCGGCGACCACCCCAGACCCGGCAGTGGGGGTGCGAGCTGAACAGCCCATCCTGGCCCGTGGAGCTGGTGGACGGCGACATCGTCCTCAGGCCGATAAAGCTGCGCGACCAGCGGGCCTGGCGCGAGGTCAACCGGCGCAACCGCGACTGGTTGCGCCCCTGGGAGGCCACGATCCCGCCGCCCACACCGGGCGGTCCGATGACGCACCGCCCGACCTTCCGCCAGATGGTCCGCCATCTGAGGTCGGAGGCGAACGCGGGCCGGATGCTGCCCTTCGTCATCGAGTACGAGGGGCGGCTGGTCGGGCAGTTGACCGTCGCCGGGATCACCTGGGGCTCGATGTGCTCGGGCCACGTCGGGTACTGGGTGGACGAGTCGGTGGCCGGCCGCGGGGTGATGCCGACGGCGGTGGCGCTCGTCGTGGACCACTGTTTCCGCACCGTCGGACTGCACCGCATCGAGGTCTGCATTCGCCCGGAGAACGGGCCCAGCCGCCGGGTCGTGGAGAAACTCGGATTCCGCGAGGAGGGGCTGCGGCCGCGCTATCTCCACATCGACGGAGCATGGCGCGATCATCTCGTCTTCGCCCTCACCGCCGAGGAAGTCCCGGACGGGCTGCTGAGGCGCTGGCACCGGTCGCGGTCGCGGAGTAATCCGGGAATGCGACCACACCCCGGGAATTGAATGTATGTTCGAAATTGATCGAGCAGTGACTGTCTCGGGGCAATGAATTCCCGGCTCGGGTGGCCTGCTGATCGCATCGGTCACAAAAAAAGTTCGAAATATCAGCCAGATCGTGCGACACACCGGCTCAATTGGCAGATGGCCTCACACAAACCCCTCTACGGTGTGAGACGTGAGCAGCAGCGGCCTCATCTACGCAGTCATTGTCGGGGCCTGGGCCGCCTACTTGGTGCCGATGTGGCTCCGTAGGCAGGACGAGCTGAACGAGGCCCGTCCGACGGAACGCTTCAGCACCGCCATCCGGCTGCTGTCCGGACGGGCGGGAATGGAGCGCCGGTACGCCAAGGACCTGCGGGCGCGCTCCACCGACGAGGGGGAGCAGGACGCCGACGACCCGGATGCCGTCACCGACTCGGTGGACGTCCGGGCCTTCGCCGTGTCCAAGACCCGTCCGCAGACCCAGGCACCCGTACCGTCGCCCGCCCCGGAGCAGCCGGCCCGCCCGGCGAGCCCCGAACCTCAGGCCCGGCAGTCGCCCGCACCCGACGCGGCGCGCTCCGGGCGCCCCCGGGAACGGGTCCCCGCCGCCCGCCGCAACGCCTCCGCGCAGGCGAACCAGGCGGCCGCGGCACGAGCCCGGCGCTCGAAGGTGCTCGCGCGCCGCCGACGCACCACCATCATGCTGTTCCTCGCCTTCACCCTCGGCGCGATCGTCGCCGCGGTCGGAGGGCTCGCCTTCCTGTGGGCCCCCGGCGTGCCCGCGATCATGCTCAGCGTCTACATCGCCTATCTGCGCTCCCAGGAGCGCCGCCGCTTCGCCTATCAGATGGACCGCCGGATGGCCGAGGCGGCGGCCCAGCGCCTGCGCGAGCGGCAGCGCCAGCCCCGTCGGCGTGCCCTGGCCGACGAGGGGAGCGACGAGCCGGAGGAGGCACCCGAGCCGGTGACCGACCCCGGCCTGTCGGCCCTCGCCGCCGACCGGCGCGCCCTCGTCGAGCAGACCGACCACGCGGAGTGGGTCGACCAGCAGCGCGAGCGCCGGCGGCCGCCCGGGCAGGGCGGCGACAGCTGGGATCCGGTGCCGGTGCCGCTGCCGACGTATGTGACGGCCCCGGTCGCCCCGCGCGCCACCAGCGACGTGGACCTCGGCGCCCCCGACACCTGGAGCGCTGCCCGGTCGAGCACGGTGACCCCGGACGCCGAGTGCGACTCCACCGGCGCCGACCGCCCGGACGAGCCGCACCCCTCCGTCCAGGAGACCGGTGAGGGCGAGGGTGACGGCCGCACCGACGCCCGTCGCGCGGCCTCCGCCCGGCGGGCCCGGGAGCGCGGCCGCACCCCGCTGTTCGACCAGTACGAGGACGGGGAGCGCCCCCGGGCGGCCAACGAGTAGCGCCGCGAAGCCGCAGGTGACCGCCCCTGGGGAACGGATTTCCAAGCAGGCCGATCGGGGTGCTAGAGTTTCACTCGTTGCAAGGGCCTGTGGCGCAGTCCGGTAGCGCACCTCGTTCGCATCGAGGGGGCCAGGGGTTCAAATCCCCTCAGGTCCACGCAGCTCAGAGCCCGGTCGGGAAACCGACCGGGCTCTGACGTATGTTCAGGCCCGGGCGGTGCGCGACGGGCGGTTGTGGCCCGCGCCTCGTGACGCGGGCCACAACCGGAGCCGTCGCTGAGTGCCCGTCAGCCGGTCGGCCGCAGATCCTTGGAGAAGCAGCGGCTCGCCTCGTGGAAGCGGTAGTAGCCGAACTTCGCGCACGGCGCGTAGCCGCTGGACGTGTACAGGGCGATGGCCTCGGGCTGCTTGGTGCCGGTCTCCAGGACCATGCGGAGGCGGCCGGCCGAGCGGGCGTCCTCCTCCAGGGCGGCCAGGATGCGGCGGGCCAGGCCCCGGCCGCGCATGCCGTCGACCACGAACATGCGCTTGAGCTCGGCGTCGCCGTCGAGGTTGCCCTCGCCGTTGGTGTCCTGGGCGCGCCAGCCGCCCGAGGCGACGGGGGTGCCGTGCTCGTCGTACGCGATCAGGTAGACGCCGTTCGGCGGGTCGAAGTCCGCGGCGGCCATGGGCGTGGCGTCGCCGTCGTCGCCGTAGCGGACCGCGTACTCGGCCTGGACCTGGTCGTTCAGCTTCATGGCGTCGGGGTGGTCGAAGGAGACCCGGCGTATGTGCATGGCCGCTACCGTATTCGATCCGGAACTGGACCTCGTCCAGTGTGCCGGTATCGTGCCGGGGTGCTCACTGTGACCTCTGTGAATGTGAACGGGCTGCGTGCCGCCGCGAAGAAGGGCTTCGCGGAGTGGCTCGCCGGGACGGAAGCCGACGTGCTGTGCCTCCAGGAGGTGCGGGCCGAGCCGGAGCAGCTGCCGGAGCACGTCCGCACGCCCGAGGGGTGGCACGTGGTGCACGCGCCGGCCGCCGCCAAGGGGCGGGCGGGGGTGTCCCTGTACAGCCGCCGCGAGCCCGACCGGGTGCGGATCGGGTTCGGGTCGGAAGAGTTCGACGGCAGCGGCCGGTACGTGGAGACCGACCTGCCGGGAGTCACCGTCGCTTCCCTCTACCTGCCCTCCGGCGAGGTCGGCACGGAGCGGCAGGACGAGAAGGAACGCTTCATGGGCGAGTTTCTCCCCTATCTCAAGGGGCTGCGGGAGCGGGCCGCCGCCGAGGGCCGCGAGGTGCTCGTCTGCGGCGACTGGAACATCGCCCACCAGCGGGCCGACCTGAAGAACTGGCGCGGCAACCAGAAGAGCTCCGGCTTCCTGCCCGAGGAGCGGGAGTGGCTGACCCGCGTCTTCGACCCGGCCGACGGCGGATACGTCGACGTCGTCCGCGCCCTGCACCCGGACACCGAGGGCCCGTACTCGTGGTGGTCGTACCGGGGGCGGGCCTTCGACAACGACACCGGGTGGAGGATCGACTACCACGGGGCCACCCCGGGGCTCGCCGAGCGTGCGGTGAAGGGGTTCGTGGAGCGGGCCGCCACGCACGCCGAGCGGTGGTCCGACCATGCGCCCGTGACCGTCGTCTACGACCGCTAGAAACAACCCCCTAAGGTCTGCGCATCCTCCGGTCCAGCGCCAGGGACAGTTCCGCCTCCACCACGCTGCGGGCCAGGGGGCGTAGGCGGGGGAGGTCCTCGGGGGTGGTGTGGCGGGTGACCAGGTCGGTGAAGAGGTCTGCCAGGGCGTCGGCGTGGGTGCGGACCTGGGCGGCGGCGCGGAGGACCTCCGCGAGGGGGATGCCCTCGTGGACGAGGGCCGAGGAGACGTCGAGCAGGCGGCGGCTGATGTGGACGATCTCCTCGCCGTCGGTGCCGAGGTAGCCGAGTTCCATGGCGGCGGCGAGGTTCTCCGGTGTGGCCTCACCCGCGAAGTGGTCGGCGAGTTCCTCGGGGGTGAGGTGGACCGGCTCCTCCTCGGTGGGGCCGCCGACGCCGAGCAGGTCGCCGACGTCCCGGCCGTGGTCGAACGCCTCGGCCAGTTCCGCGATGCCGTTGAGGGTGTGGCCGCGTTCCAGCAGGGCGGTGATCGTGCGCAGCCGGGCCAGGTGGTGGTCGTCGTACCAGGCGATGCGGCCTTCGCGGCGGGGCGGTGGGATCAGTTTGCGCTCGCGGTAGAAGCGCAGGGTGCGCACCGTGATCCCGGCGAGGCGGGCCAGCTCTTCCATGCGGTATTCACGCTTCTCGGCCACCTGGGCACCTTAAGGCGTACTGCGGGTAACTTCCTTGTCCCGCCCCCTACCCATCAGTACGCCGCTGCCCTACGCTCCCACTGCGCCAGTGTTCACTGGCACGGTTCTCGTGGTGTGTGGAGGTGTCGGCGTGGGCGAGCGTGAACACGAGCATGTGCGGGTCGCGGTGGTCGGGTCCGGTTTCGGCGGGCTGGGGGCGGCCGTGCGGCTGCGCCGCGAGGGTGTCACCGACTTCGTCGTCCTGGAGCGGGCGAGCAGTGTCGGCGGCACCTGGCGGGACAACAGCTACCCGGGATGCCGGTGCGACGTGCCGTCGCACCTCTACTCCTTCTCCTTCGCGCCCCACCCCGACTGGCCGCGCACCTTCTCGGGGCAGGAGCACATCCGCGCCTATCTGGAGCACGTGACGGACGTGTTCCGGCTGCGGCCGCACCTCCGCTTCGACTCGGAGGTGAAGCGGATGACCTGGAACGGCGAGCGGCTGTGCTGGGACATCGAGACCAGCAGCGGGAACCTGTCGGCGGACCTGGTCGTGTCGGCCACGGGCCCGCTGTCCGACCCGAAGGTGCCCGCCATCCCCGGGCTGGAGTCCTTCCCGGGCAAGGTGTTCCACTCGGCCCGCTGGGACCACGACTACGACCTGCGCGGCAAGCGCGTGGCGATGGTCGGCACCGGCGCCTCGGCCGCGCAGATCGTGCCGGCGATCCAGCCCGACGTCTCGCGGCTCACCCTGTTCCAGCGCACCCCGCCCTGGGTCATGCCCCGCATCGACCGGAACATCAGCGGCGCCGAGCGGTGGCTGCACCGGCAGCTGCCCTTCACCTCGCAGCTCAGGCGCGGACTGCTGTGGGGCATCCGCGAGTTGCAGGTCCAGGCGTTCACCAAGCATCCCAAGCAGCTCGGGTTCATCGAGGACCTGGCCCGGCGCAACATGGCCCGCGCCATCAAGGACCCGGCCCTGCGGGCGAAGCTCACCCCGGACTACCGCATCGGCTGCAAGCGGATCCTGCTGTCCAGCGACTACTACCCGGCGCTCGCGCAGCCGAATGTGGACGTCGTCGCGAGCGGGCTGACCGAGGTCCGCGGCTCGACCCTCGTCGCCGCCGACGGCAGTGAGGCCGAGGTGGACGCGATCGTCTTCGGCACCGGCTTCCACGTCACCGACATGCCCATCGCCGAGCGGGTGGTGGGCGCCGACGGGCGGACCCTCGCCGAGACGTGGAAGGGCGGCATGGAGGCCCTGCGCGGCGCCTCCGCGGCCGGCTTCCCCAACTGGATGACGATCATCGGACCCAACACCGGCCTCGGGAACTCCTCGATGATCCTGATGATCGAGTCCCAGCTGAACTACCTCGCCGACTACGTCCGTCAGCTCGACGTGCTCGGCGGCCGGGTCGCCCTGGACGCCCGCCCGGACGCCGTGCGCACTTGGAACGAGAAGGTGCAGGAACGCATGAGGCGCACCGTGTGGAACACCGGTGGCTGCACCAGCTGGTACCTCGACGCGAGCGGCCGCAACACCACCATCTGGCCCGGCACCACCGGTGAGTTCCGGCGGGCGACGCGACGGGTGGACCTCGCGGAGTACGAGGTCCTGCGCGCCCCCGTGCCGGAGCAGCGCGCCGTGCGGAAGGCCGAGGTGGACGCGTGAGCCGCCTCCTGCACGTCGACTCCGGTCCGTACGCCCCGCCCGCCCCCGCGCGTGAACTGACCGCGGTCTCCGCCGACGGCGCCCGCCTGCACGTCGAGGTCCACGGGCCGGAGGGCGCGCCCGCGGTCGTCCTGGCCCACGGCTGGACGTGTTCCACCGCCTTCTGGGCGGCCCAGCTGCGCGACCTTTCCGCCGACCACCGGGTCATCGCCTACGACCAGCGCGGCCACGGACGCAGCCCCGCGAGCCCCGCGTGCAGTGCCGACGCGCTCGCCGACGACCTGGAAGCCGTCCTCACGGCCACCCTCGCGCCCGGTGAACAGGCCGTGATCGCGGGGCACTCCATGGGCGGCATGACGGTGATGGCGGCCTCCGCGAGAGCCACGTTCCGGGCGCACGCGGCCGCCGTCCTGCTGTGCAGCACGGGCAGTTCGCAGCTGGTCGCGGCCTCCACCGTCGTGCCGATGCGGGCCGGGCGGGCGCGCACCTGGCTGACCCGGCGGATCCTCGGCTCCCGCGCCCCGCTCGGGCCGGTCACGCCGCTGGCCCGCCGGATCCTCAAGTACGGCACGATGGGCCCCGGTTCGGGCCCGCACATGATCGAGGCGTGCGCCCGGATCGTGCACGCCTGCCCCCGCACGGTCCGCCACTCCTGGTCGCAGGTGCTGGACCTGCTGGACCTCGACCACGGCGTGCGGGAGTTGGACGTGCCCACCGCCGTGATCGTCGGTACGGCGGACCGGCTGACGCCGCCGGTGCAGGCCCGGGCCCTGGCCGCCGCGCTGCCGCGGTGCACCGGGATCACCGAGCTGCCCGGCATCGGCCACATGACGCCCGTCGAGGCGCCCGACCTGGTCAGCGGCACCATCAGGGAACTCGTCCACGCACACATCCAGGTCGTAACCGAGGAGAGCGCATGAGCAAGGTGAACCTCGAGGGCAAGGTCGCCGTCGTGACCGGGGCGGCGCGCGGCGTCGGGGAGTTGCTGGCCCGCAAGCTCTCCGCGCGCGGGGTGAAGGTGGCGCTGGTCGGTCTGGAGCCGGACGCGCTCAAGCAGGTCTCCGCGCGGCTGCACAGCGAGAGCGACCACTGGCACGCCGACGTCACCGACCACGAGGCGATGGTCCGCGTGGCGGGTGAGGTCGAGGAGCGCTTCGGCCGGGTCGACATCGTCGTCGCCAACGCCGGTGTCGCCACCGGCGGTCCGTTCGCGGACTCCGACCCGGAGTCGTGGCGGCGGGTCATCGAGGTCAACCTGATCGGTTCGGCGGTCACCGCCCGCGCCTTCCTGCCGCTGCTGACGCGCAGCCGGGGCTATCTGCTGCAGATCGCGTCCCTCGCCGCGATCACCCCGGCGCCGATGATGACCGCGTACTGCGCGTCCAAGTCGGGCGTGGAGGCGTACGCGCACAGCCTGCGGGCCGAAGTCGGGCACCGGGGCGTGAAGGTGGGCGTCGGCTACCTGTCGTGGACCGACACCGACATGGTGCGCGGGGCCGATCAGGACGACGTGATGCGGGAGTTGAGGCAGCGGCTGCCCTGGCCGTCCAACAAGACGTATCCGCTGGGGCCGGCCGTGGACCGGCTCGTGGAGGGGATCGAGCGCCGGTCGAGCCATGTGTACGGGCAGTGGTGGCTGCGCGGGATGCAGGGGGTGCGCGGCTATCTGCCCGCGGTCATCGGGACGGTGGGCCAGCGCGAGATGCGGAGGTTCGCGGACCGGCTGACGGGCATGCGCACGGGCCTGGTCGGGGCCGGTGGAGCCGCCGACGAACAGCAGCGCACTACGCTCCGTAAGTGATCGACATGCGCAGGGTCACGGCCCGTGTGAATCTGATCGAGCCAGATCCCCTCACCCCCAACGGGAGTGAACCCACATGGGTATGAAGGACCAGTTCCAGGAGAAGTCCGAGCAGTGGCAGAACCAGGCTCGCCAGAAGGCGGACCAGGCTCGCGAGCAGATGCAGGGCCGCGGTCGCCGGCGCGACGAGGACATGGACCCCTCGCAGCCGCAGCGCGACCGTGAGCGCTCGGAGCCGCAGCGCGACCGTGAGCGTGACGAGGACCGCTTCGACCAGGACTACGACGCCTGACGTTGCGAGCCGCAGGAAAGGGGTGTCCCCGAGCGGGGCGCCCCTTTCCCCTTGTACCGCCCGGGCGTTCACGTCCTGGGTGGCAGCTTCGGGCGGGAGCGGTCCGGTACGTCGCTGTAGGTCGGCGGTGTCGCCGGCGGGTCGGTCTCCAGCAGCCCGAGCGCCAGCTCCACCGCGTCGGTCAGCTGGGCGTGGCGTCCCTCGGCCCAGTCCAGCGGGGTGCGGAGGACGTCGATGTCCGGGTCGACGCCCTTGTTCTCCACCGACCAGCCGTAGGCGTCGAACCAGGCGGCGTTCATCGGCACGGTGATCACCGTGCCGTCGCCCAGTTCGTGGCGGCCGGTCATGCCGACCACGCCGCCCCAGGTGCGCTGCCCGACGACCGGGCCGAGCTTCAGCAGCTTGAACGCGGCGGTGATCATGTCGCCGTCGGAGGAGGTCGCCTCGTCCGCCAGCGCCACGAGCGGGCCGCGCGGCGCGTTCGAGGGGTAGGACACCGGCTGGGCGTCGCGGGTCAGGTCCCAGCCCAGGATCGTCCGGCTCAGCGTCTCGACGACCAGCTCGCTGATGTGGCCGCCCGCGTTGCCGCGCACGTCCACGATCAGCGCCGGGCGGGACACCTCCATGCGCAGGTCGCGGTTGAACTGCGCCCAGCCCGAACCGCCCATGTCCGGGATGTGCAGGTAGCCGCAGCGCCCGCCGCTCAACTCGCGCACCACGGCTCGGCGTTTGGCCACCCAGTCCTGGTAGCGCAGCGGCCGCTCGTCGACGAGCGGTACGACGGCGACCCGGCGCGGCGGCCCCTGGCCCTGCGCCGAGTCCTCGGCCGGGGTGAAGGTCAGCTCCACCGTCGTGCCGCCCGCGCCGGCCAGCAGCGGATACGGGCCCGCGTCCGGGTCCACCGGGCGGCCGTCGACATGGGTGAGGACCGCGCCCTCCCGGATGCCCGTGCCGGCCAGCGGGGAGCGGGCCTTGGAGTCGGAGGAGTCGCCGGGCAGGATCCGCTTGACCGTCCAGCCGGCGTCCCGGCGTACGAAGTTGGCGCCCAGCAGGCCCTGCCGGCGCTGGTAGTGCGGGGGGCCCTCGTTGCGCCGGGCGGCGGTGACGTAGGCGTGGGAGGTGCCCAGTTCGCCGAGGACCTCGCGCAGCAGGTCCGCGAACTCGTCGGGGGAGGCGACCCGTTCGACCAGCGGACGGTACTGGTCCAGCACCCCGTCCCAGTCGATGCCGCACATGCCCGGCTCCCAGAAGTAGGCCCGGGTCAGCCGCCCCGCCTCCTCGTAGGCCTGCCGCCACTCCGCGGCCGGGTCCACCGTGTGCAGGATGCGGCGGGCGTCGATCCACACCGTGGAGTCGCTGTCGCCCGGCTCGTTGGCCGGCACCGCCCGCAGCTCGCCCTCGTCGACGATCACCAGCCGGCTGCCGTCGCCGCTGACCGCGAACCAGTCGAGGTGCTGGGCGAGTTCGGACTTCCTGGCCTTGGTGATGGAGAAGTGCTCCAGGGTGGGGCGGCCGCTGGTGTCGTCCGGGTTGGCGAAGGTCTCGCCGAGGGCGCCGGAGATCGGCCAGCGCAGCCACACCAGCCCGCCGCCGGCGACCGGGTGCAGCGCCGAGTACTTGGAGGCGGCCACCGGGAACGGCGTGACGCGGCTCTCCAGCCCCTCCACCTCGACGGTCACGGCCCCGTGGTCCCCGTTGTCGTCGTCCTCGACCGGGTCCAGGCCCCCGGCGGCCGGGCGGCCCTCGGGGTTCAGCGCGAACGGGGAGGGCGTCGCGGAGGACAGCGGCACGAGGTAGGGGCGGCAGCCCAGCGGGAAGGACAGGTCGCCGGTGTGCACGTCGTAGACGGGGTCGAAGCCGCGCCAGGACAGGAAGGCGAGGTAGCGGCCGTCGCGGGTGAAGACCGGGTTCTCGTCCTCGAAGCGGCCGTTGGTCACGTCGACGACGACCCGGTCGGCGAGCCGGGCCATCTTGATCTGCCGCAGGGTCCGCCCGATGCCCGGGTGCGACCAGGTGAGCCACGCCCCGTCCGGGGAGAAGGCGAGGTCGCGCACGGGCCCGTTGATCGACCGGATCAGCTCGGTGACCTCGCCGCCGGAGTCCTCGGTGACGTCGACGAGGAGGAGCCGGCCGTCGTGCGAGGCGACCGCGAGCCGCTCGCCGTCGGGGTCCGAGACCAGCTCGCGCACCCGGCCCAGCTCACCCGGGGCCAGCCGCCGGGGCGCGCGGTCGCCGCTCGCCCTGGGCAGGAAGGCGATCTCGACGGCGTCGTCGCCCTCGGCGTCCGTCACGTACGCCACCCGCCCGCTCCCGCCGAGCATCTCCGGCATCCGGACCCGGACGCCCGGGGTGTCGGTGAGGGTGCGGGCCGGGCCGTCGCGGTGGGTCAGCCAGTACAGGCTGCCCCGCACGACGACGGCGCTGGCCCGCCCCGTCTCGTCGACCGAGAGCCCGTCGACGTGCCGGGACGCGGCCACCTGGTAGGGGCGCCGCCCCGCCCGCGGCCCGCTCAGCCGTACGTCCAGCCGACGCGGCTCGGAGTCCGGGGACAGGTCGTCGACGATCCACAGGTCCCCCGCGCACTGGTACACCACCCGGGTGCCGTCGCTGGCGGCGTGCCGGGCGTAGAAGGCGTCGTGGTCGGTGTGCCGGCGCAGATCGGAGCCGTCGTGGGCGCAGGAGTAGAGGTTGCCGACGCCCTCGTGGTCGGAGAGGAAGGCGATGCGGCCGCCGACGAACAGGGGGGAGTGCAGATGACCGCCGATGCCCTCCAGCAGCCGTTCGCCGTGCAGCCAGAGCCTGCCCCTGGCGCCGCCGCGGTAGCGCTTCCAGGAGGCGGGTTCGTGCGGCGGGGTGCCGGTGAGGAGGAGGGATTTGCGCTCCCCGTCGACGTCGGCGACCTGGATGTCGGAGACCGGCCCCCAGGGCAGTTTGCGGCCCGGGTCGCCGCCGGGCGTGACCTTGTAGGCCCAGGTGAAGTAGGAGAACGGCTCGCCGTGTGAGGCCACGGCCAGGATCTCGCCGTCCGGGGTCCAGCCGCAGACCCGCGTGTCGGCGCTGCCCCAGTGGCTCACCTGGCGGCTCGGGCCGCCGTCCACCGGGACGACGTGGACCTCGGGCACCAGGCTGCGCCAGCTCGTGTACGCGAGCTGGCGGCCGTCGGGCGAGAAGCGGGGGTGGCCCAGCTTGGTGCGGTCGACGGTGAGCCGCCAGGCGCGGCCGGGGGCGTCGAGCGGGGCGAGCCAGAGGTCGTCCTCGGCCACGAAGCACAGCAGGCCGTCATGGAGGTGCGGCAGACGCAGATAGGTCACGTCCTCATGCTTTGCCGGGGGACGTACCCGGGCAACTCAGGACGGAAGTCCGGCCGTGACCCAGGACACGTACGAAACGGTTTCGTTTTCTTAGGGGGTGCGCTACCTTCGTGACGTACGGAACCGTGTCGTTCGGAAGCAGGAGGGTGAGAGGGATGAGCGAGGTCGCCGCCGCGCGTCGCAGCCGGATCACCCCCGAGCGTGAGGCCGAGCTCTACGCGGCCGTGCTCGACCTGCTCCGCGAAGTCGGCTACGACGCCCTCACCATGGACGCCGTGGCCGCCCGCACCCGGTCCAGCAAGGCCACGCTCTACCGCCAGTGGGGCGGCAAGCCGGAGCTGGTGGCGAAGGCGATCCGGCACAACAAGCCGGGCAACATCGCCGACATCGACACCGGGTCCCTGCGGGGCGACCTGCACGCCCTCACCTCCCGTGAGGACGACTGCACCATGCAGCAGAACGCCGCGCTGATGCGGGGCCTGTTCATGGCGGTGCACGCCAACCCGGACCTCCTCCAGGCGTTCAAGGAACTCCTCGTGGAGCCGGAGATGGCGGAGTTCCACCGGGTGGTGCAGCGGGCCGTCGACAGAGGCGAGGTCCGTGCCGACTGCCCGGCGCTGGAATACGTCGTCCACATGCTCATCGGCGCGTTCGCGACGCGCACGCTGATCGACGACCGGCCTCCGACGCAGCGGTTCCTCATCTCGTACATCGACGCCGTGGTCCTCCCCGCCCTCGGCGTACCCACCACCGACTAGTCCCCTCGGCCAGCACCTACCTGACGTCTCCGCTCATGTCGTCGGGCTGATCACCCCTGCCCTGAAGACCCACGACTGACCGGGAGTACGCCCTCGTGGCCACTTTCCTCTACAGACTCGGCCGGCTCTCGTTCCGGCGGCGGCACGTCGTCGCCCTGATCTGGGTCGCGCTGCTGACCCTCGCCGGTGTCGGCGCCGCCAGTGCCCCCACCGCGGGCAACAGCTCGTTCTCCATACCCGGCACCGAGGCCCAGAAAGCCTTCGACCTGCTGGAACAGCGCTTCCCCGGCACCAGCGCCGACGGCGCCACCGCCCGCGTCGTCTTCAAGGCGCCCGACGGCCAGAAGATGACCGACCCCGGCAACAAGGCGACGGTCCAGGACACCGTGAAGGACCTCTCCGACGGTTCCGAGGTCGTCCGCGTCACCGACCCCTACCGGGCGAAGGCCGTCAGCAAGGACGGCACCATCGCCTACGCGCAGGTGTCGTACAAGGTCTCCGGCATGGAACTGGACGACGCCGCCAAGGACGCCCTGGAGGACAGCGCCCGGGACGCGCGCGAGGCCGGGCTGACCGTCGAGATCGGCGGTGACGCGCTCCAGGCCGTCCCGCACACCGGCTCCAGCGAGGTCATCGGCATCGCGGTCGCCGCGGTCGTCCTCGTCATCACCTTCGGCTCGCTGGTCGCGGCCGGGCTGCCGCTGCTGACGGCGCTCATCGGCGTCGGCATCGGAGTCTCCGCGATCACGGGCCTGGCCAGTGCGCTGGACCTGGGCACCACCACCTCCACCCTGGCGATGATGATCGGCCTGGCCGTCGGCATCGACTACGCGCTGTTCATCGTCTCCCGCTACCGCGCCGAGCTGGCCGAGGGCCGCGAGCGCGAGGAGGCGGCCGGCCGGGCCGTCGGCACCGCGGGCTCCGCGGTGGTCTTCGCTGGTCTGACCGTGGTGATCGCGCTGGTGGGCCTGTCCGTGGTCAACATCCCGATGCTGACGAAGATGGGCATCGCCGCGGCGGGCACCGTGGCCATCGCGGTGCTGATCGCCCTGACGATGGTCCCCGCCCTGCTCGGACACGCGGGCCGCAAGGTGAAGCCGATGGGGGAGAAGGGCAAGCTCCTCGGCCGCGCGAAGAAGGAGCAGGACCGGCCGGCCAAGCCGAACCTGGGCACCCGCTGGGCGAGCTTCGTCGTCCGCCGCCCGGTCGCGGTCCTGCTGCTCGGCGTCATCGGCCTCGGCGCGGCTGCCGTCCCGGCGACCTCCCTCGAACTGGGTCTGCCCGACGACGGCTCCCAGCCCACCTCCACCACCCAACGCCGTGCCTACGACCTGCTGTCCGAGGGCTTCGGGCCGGGCTTCAACGGCCCGCTGATGGTCGTCGTCGACGCGAAGGACAGCGACGACCCGAAGGCGGTCTTCGCCAAGACCGGCGACGAGATCAAGGGCCTGAAGGACGTCGTCACGGTCACGCCGGCGCAGCCCAACAAGGCCGGCGACACCGCCACCATCACCGTCATCCCCGGCTCCAAGCCCTCCTCCGTCACCACGGAGAACCTGGTGCACGGCATCCGGGACGCGGGCACGGACATCAAGGCCGACACCGACGCGGGCGTCCTGGTCACCGGCAGCACGGCGATGAACATCGACGTCAGCGAGAAGCTCAACGACGCGCTGGTGCCGTACCTGGTGCTCGTGGTCGGCCTGGCCTTCCTGCTGCTGATCGTGGTCTTCCGCTCGATCCTGGTCCCGCTGAAGGCGGCCCTCGGCTTCCTGCTGTCGGTGATGGCCGCCCTCGGCGCGGTCGTCGCGGTCTTCCAGTGGGGCTGGCTGTCGGACCTCATGGGGGTCGAGCAGACCGGGCCGGTCATGTCGATGATGCCGATCTTCATGGTCGGTGTGGTCTTCGGCCTGGCGATGGACTACGAGGTGTTCCTCGTGACCCGGATGCGGGAGGCCTACGTCCACGGTGAGAAGCCGGCCCAGGCCGTCGTCACCGGGTTCCGGCACGGCGCCCGGGTCGTCACCGCCGCCGCCGTCATCATGATGGCCGTCTTCGCGGGCTTCATCGGCTCCTCCGAGTCCATGGTCAAGATGATCGGCTTCGGCCTCGCGATCGCGGTGTTCTTCGACGCGTTCATCGTCCGCATGGCCATCGTCCCGGCCGTCCTGGCCCTCCTCGGCCGCAAGGCCTGGTGGCTGCCCAGGTGGCTCGACCGCGCGCTGCCCAACGTCGACGTGGAGGGCGAGGGCCTGCGCACCCGCACCGACCGCGACGACGAGAACCGGGAGCTGGTCCGCGCCTGACGGGGGCGCCGTGAGAACCGGCCGGTGAGGGCTCCGTGGGGACGGGGACCCTCACCGGCCTCCCCGCTCCCCGCGCTGGCCGGAACCCACTCGCGTGGCCGATACACGCACCGTTACGGTGCCTTCATGACGACGACAGCCGCCACTGACGCCGAGGGCTCCGGAGCCCACCCCCGGTTCGCCGAGGCCCTGCGCGAGCTCGGGCTCGGACACCTCGTACCGCAGGTCCGCCGCTTCCCCGACGCCACCCGTACCGCCACCGAGGCCGCTGCCGCGGTCGGGTGCGAGCTCAGCCAGATCTGCAAGTCGCTGGTCTTCGCGGCGGACAGCGTTCCGGTGCTCGTCCTGATGGACGGGGCCTCGCGGGTCGACCTCGAACTCGTCCGCGAGGAGCTCGGCGCCGACAAGGTCACCCGGGCAAAGGTGGACGTCGTACGGGAGACCACCGGGTACGCCATCGGCGGCGTGCCGCCCTTCGGGCACAGGACCAGGACCCGGGTGCTCGCCGACCGCTCCCTGCTGCGGCACGACGTCGTCTGGGCCGCCGCCGGCACGCCGTACACCGTGTTCCCCCTGGCTCCCCGGGACCTCGTCGCCCACGCCGACGCCACGCTGGTGGACGTGCGCGAGCGCACCTCGTGACCCCGCTGGTCACCGCCGCCGTCCTGCTCGCCGCCGTCACCCACGCCAGCTGGAACGCCATCGCCCACAAGATCACCGACAAGACGGCCGGCTTCGCGCTGATCTCGGGCGGCGGCCTGGTCATCGGGCTGGCCATGGCGCCCTTCGTGGCGTTCCCGGCCAGCGGGGCGTGGCCCTACCTGCTCGGCTCCGCCGCCGTCCACATCGCCTACTACGCCCTGCTGATGACGTCCTTCCGGCTGGGTGACTTCGGACAGGCCTACCCCATCGCCCGGGGCACCGCGCCGCTCGTCGTGACCCTGCTCGCCGCCCTCTTCGCACACGAGGTGCCCGACGGGTGGGCCGCCGCCGGGATCGCCGTGTCCTGCGCGGGGCTCACCGGCGTCGCCCTGTGGGGGCTGCGCGGGCGGCGGCCCGACTGGGCGGCGATCGGAGCGGCCCTGGCGACCGGGCTGACCATCGCGGTCTACACGGTCGTCGACGGACTGGGCGTGCGGGCCTCCGGCTCCTCCTTCGGGTACATCGCCTGGCTGATGGCGGTGCAGGGGGTGGTGATCCCGGCGTACGTCGTCTGGCGCCGGCGCGGGGAGACCGTCGCGCTCCTGCGGCCCTTCGCCGGGATCGGGCTGATCGGCGCCGCGCTGTCCGTCGCCGCCTACGCCCTCGTCCTGTGGGCCCAGACCAGGGCCGAACTGGCTCCCATCGCGGCGCTGCGCGAGTCGTCGATCATCGTGGGCGCGGCGATCGGGGCCGTGTTCTTCAAGGAGCGGTTCGGGGCGCCGAGGATCGCGGCGGCGGGTCTGCTGGTCGTCGGGATCGGACTGATGCTGCACACCGGATAGGGCCCTGCCAGGCGGGTGCGTCCGGCCGGTGGGAGGAGCACCCTGGAACTAAGCGTTCCGGAGGTGATCGTCATGATGCACACCACCGTGGGGTGGCACGTCGAGATGGAGTTCACGGAGGACGACCAGCACACGCGCGCGGCCGCGATGGTCCGCCTTCCCGACGGCAGCGAGGTACGGGCGCACGGGCACGCCAGCCGGCACCGGACCGACGCGAATCAGCCGCGGGTCGGGGAGGAGATCGCCGGCGCGAGGGCGCTGAACGAACTCGCCATGCAGCTGCTGACCAAGGCCCACGACGAGATCGACCAGGCCTCCGGGCGGACCTCCCACCCGATCCACGTCTAGCGGTTGCCGGAGGCCACCGCGGACCGCAGCCCCAGCACTCCCCGCACCGCCCGCACCAGTCCCTGCGCCCTCGGGTCGGCCGTCACCGTCTTGCGGAAGCCGTTGGTGACGTAGCCGAAGGCGATCCCGGTCTCCGGGTCGGCGAACCCGAGGGCGCCCCCGCGGCCGGGGTGGCCGAAGGAACCCGGGGTGAGGAACGGCGAGGCGCTGCCGTGCAGCATGTAGCCGAGGCCGAAGCGGGTGCCGACCACCAGGACCCGGTCCGGGCCCGCCGACTCCTCGGCCCGGGCCAGTTCCACCGTCTCCGGTGTGAAGAGGCGCGTGGCGGCGGTCGTGTCGCCGATCAGCGCCGCGTAGAAGCGGGCCAGTCCCTCCGCCGTCGCCATGGCGTTCGTCGCGGGGAGGGCGGCGGCCCGGTAGGCGGGGTCGTTCTGGTCCGGGAACGGGGAGATCGCGGCGAACGCCCGGCGCGTGAGGGAGGCCGGGTCCTCGTAGGCCTCGGTGACCGAGCGCTTCGGGCGGGCCCGCAGTCCGCCGGTCGGCTCGGCTCCCTCGACGCGGCCCACACGTCCGACCCGGCCGGCCTCCGACTCCGGCAGGCCGAGCCACAGGTCCAGCCCGAGCGGGCCGGTGACCTGCGAGGCGAGCCATTGGCCGGTGCTCTGCCCGGTCACGCGCCGCACCAGTTCGTCGACCAGCCAGCCATAGGTGAGCGCGTGGTAGCCGTGGTCGGTGCCGGGCTCCCACGTCGGGGCCTGCGCGGCGACCGCCTCCGGGCCCCGCAGCGGGTCGAGCGCCTCCTGCGGGGTGAGCGGCCGGTCGAGCACCGGCAGCCCGGCGCGGTGGTTCAGCACGTGCCGGACCAGCACCCGCTCCTTGCCCTGCGCCTTGAACTCCGGCCAGTAGTGCCCCACCGGCGCGTCCAGGTCCAGCTGCCCGCGCTGGTGCAGCAGCAGGAGGACGGCCGCGGCGACACCCTTCGTCGCCGAGCGCACGACCTGGGCGGTGCCGCGTTCCCACGGAGCCGTGCCGTCGACGTCCCTGGTGCCGCCCCACAGGTCGACGACCTTCTGCCCGTCCCGGTAGACGGCGACCGCCGCGCCCCGGTCCCCGAGCGTCGCGAAGTTCCGTACGAACGCGTCCCTCACCGGCTCGAAGCCCTCGGCCACTGTGCCGTGCACGTCCACGCCCGTACTCCTCGTCTCGCCGCTGTGCTCGTGGTGCTCCCCTCTAGCCAAGCAGGATGGTCACGTCGATGTTCCCGCGGGTCGCGTTCGAGTACGGGCACACCTCGTGGGCCGCGTCCACCAGCCGGGTCGCCAGCTCCGCGTCGACGACCGGCAGCGAGACGCTGAGGGCGACCGCGAGGCCGTAGCCGCGCTGCCGGTTCGGGCCGATGCCGACCTTCGCGGCGACCGTGGAGCCGGTCAGGTCGTAGCCCTCGCGGTTGCCGACGAGGATCAGGGCGTTGTGGAAGCAGGCGCTGTAGCCGGCCGCGAAGAGCTGTTCCGGGTTGGTGCCGTTGCCGTCGCCGCCGAGCTGCGGGGGCATGGCGACCTTGAGGTCGAGCTGACCGTCCTGGCTGGTCACATAGCCCTCACGGCCGCCGTGGGCGGTGGCCTCCGCCACGAACATGATCTTCGTCGGGCGGGTGTCGACGTCGGGGCCGTCGGTCATGCTGTCCTCCCCCGGAACCAAGTGCGCACAAACACATCGTGCACAAGGTACTGGCCGGTAACCGACCTGTCATACTAGGGGGTATGCAACCGGGGGTAACCCTCAGCGGGCCCGGGCCGCCGCCGACTCCGCCCGCTCGGCCAGCCGCCACAGCTCCGCCCTCAGCCGCCCGGCCTCCGTGCCGTCGAAGCCGGTCGCCGTGAGCAGCGCGCCGGGCACCCGCGCCGCCCGCTCCCGGAGTTCCTCCCCGCGTCCGGTCACGGCCACCAGCACCGACCGCTCGTCCCGCGCCGACCGCTCACGCCGGATCAGACCGGCCGCCTCCAGCCGCTTCAGCAGCGGCGAGACCGTGCCGTAGTCCAGATGCAGGGCCGCCGCCAGGTCCTTGACCGTGGTCTCGCCGCGCTCCCACAGGACCAGCAGGACCAGGTACTGGGGGTAGGTGAGGCCCAGCTCGTCGAGGAGCGGGCGGTAGGCCGCCGTCACCGCGCGCTGCGCGGCGTACAGCGCGAAGCACAGCTGCTCGTCCAGCAGCAGCGATCCGTCGCTCTCCTCGTTCGTCACGAGCCCATTGTCACGGACGGGCCGCGGCCGCCGGGACGGAACGCGGATCGAAACCGAACGGCAGCTCCAGACGGTGGGCCCGCATCAGCTCCTCGTCCGAGAGCAGCTCGCCGGTCGGCCCGTCGGCCGCGATCACCCCGTCGCTGAGGACCAGGGAACGCGGGCACAGCTCCAGGGCGTACGGCAGGTCGTGCGTGACCATCAGCACGGTCACGTCCAGGGACCGCAGGATGTCCGCCAGTTCGCGGCGGGAGGCCGGGTCGAGGTTGGACGACGGCTCGTCCAGGACGAGGATCTCCGGCTCCATCGCCAGTACGGTCGCGACGGCCACCCGGCGGCGCTGCCCGAAGGACAGGTGGTGCGGCGGGCGGTCCTTGAACTCCGCCATGCCGACCCGCTCCAGCGCCCGGTCCACCCGCTCCTCCAGCTCGGGCCCCTTCAGCCCGGCCGCCGCCGGCCCGAACGCCACGTCCTCGCGGACCGTCGGCATGAAGAGCTGGTCGTCCGGGTCCTGGAAGACGATGCCGACCCGGCGCCTGACCTCGGCCATGTTCCGCTTGTCCACGGGCAGCCCGGCCACCGTCACCGTGCCGGCGCCTCCGGTCAGGATGCCGTTGAGGTGCAGCACCAGCGTCGTCTTGCCCGCACCGTTCGGCCCGAGCAGCGCGACCCGCTCGCCGCGCCCGACCGAGAAGTCGACGCCGAAGAGGGCCTGGTGTCCGTCGGGGTAGGCGAAGGCGAGGCCGGAGACCTCCAGGGAAGCAGTCACAGGGTCCATCCCAGCAGACAGACGAGCAGCGCGGCGCAGGGGAGGGCGAGGGCGTACGACCACTGCGCCCGGGACGCGGTCACCTCGTCGATGACGGGCATCGTGCCGGCGTAGCCGCGGCTGACCATGGCCAGGTGCACGCGCTCGCCGCGCTCGTAGGAGCGGATGAACAGCGCGCCCGCCGACTGGGCGAGCACGCCCCAGTGCTTGACGCCCTTCGCCTCGAAGCCGCGCGACTCCCGGGCGATCCGCATCCGCCGCATCTCGTCGGTGATGACGTCGCCGTAGCGGATCATGAAGGACGCGATCTGCACGAGGAGCGGCGGGAGCTTCAGGCGCTGCAGACCGAGGAGCAGTTCGCGCAGCTCGGTCGTGGCGGCCAGCAGCACCGAGGCCGCGACGCCGAGGGTGCCCTTGGCGAGCACGTTCCAGGCGCCCCACAGGCCGTTCACGCTCAGGGACAGGCCGAGGACCTCGACCCGCTCGCCCTCCGCCACGAACGGCATGAGCACCGCGAACGCGACGAACGGCACCTCGATCAGCAGCCGCCTGAGCAGGAAGCCGGCGGGCACGCGCGCGGCGTACGCGACGGCCCCGAGCAGCACGGCGTACAGCCCGAACGCCCACATCGCCTCGCGCGGCGTCGACACCACGACCACCACGAAGGCGAACACGGCCGCGAGCTTGGTGTGCGGTGGCAGGCCGTGCACGGGCGAGTGCCCGTGCCGGTACAGCTTGTGCGCGTGCCCGGCTCCCACGTCACACGCTCGTCATGCTCGTGGTGCCCGACGGGGAGGCGTCGTCCGTGCGGCGACGGCGCACCGCCCAGAACACACCGGTGCCCGCGACGACCGTGACCCCCACGCCGATGACACCCGCCAGCCCCCCGGACAGACGGGCGTCGTCGACGTCCTTGACGCCGTAGTCGGCGAGCGGGGAGTCGGCCGTGGCGTGCTCCTCGGCCTTCTTGTCGATGCCGTGGTCGCCGGCGACCTTCTCCAGGCCGTCGGGGCTCGCCGAGGCGTAGAAGCTGACGAAACCGGCCAGCACGAGGGAGGTGACCAGACCCGCCGCCCACACCGTGCGCTGCGAGGTCCGGGCGGCCGCGGGGGCGGGCTCGGGCCGTACGCCGGGCGCGTCGACCAGCTCGCCGTTCACCCGCAGCTTGAGCTTCTGTGTCAGACCGCGCGCCCCGTACACCAGGTCCGGGCGCACGGCGATGACCGCGCCGACGGTCAGCGCGGTGATCACGGCCTCGCCGATGCCGATCAGGACGTGCACGCCGACCATGGCGGTGGCGACCTTGCCGATCGAGACGTCGGTGGTGCCGCCGATCGCGTACATCAGGGTGAAGGTCAGCGCGGCGGCCGGGACGGAGACCACGGCGGCGACGAAGGAGGCCACGGTGACCGACCGGCGGGTGCGCGGCAGCACCTTCACCAGGCCCCGGAAGAGGGCGTAGGCGACGACCGTCGTGACGATCGCCATGTTGGTGATGTTGACGCCGAGCGCGGTCAGCCCGCCGTCCGCGAAGAGGATGCCCTGCATCAGCAGGACGACGGAGACGCACAGGACGCCCGTACAGGGGCCGACGAGTATCGCCGCCAGCGCCCCGCCGAGCAGATGGCCGCTGGTGCCCGCCGCGACGGGGAAGTTCAGCATCTGCACGGCGAAGATGAACGCCGCGACCAGTCCGGCCAGCGGCGCCGTGCGCTCGTCGAGTTCGCGGCGCGCCCCGCGCAGGCTCACGGCGACGGCGCCCGCGGCGATCACGCCGGTGGCGGCGGAGGTGGGCGCGTTGATGAATCCGTCAGGTACATGCACCGTTCGATGATGTGGCTTGATGCGAACGATTTGCAAGAGCGGGCAGCTCGTTTTATCTCACGCGTGATATATGCGCCTCCACGGGCGCAATCCGGAAAATATGCGACATTGGAGAGGAGTGGACGCACGGTTTCCACTCGGATTGCGCACGGTGAAGGGGCTGTCCGATGTCCGTAGTCGAGCAGTACGCGAGAGCCCACATCGTCTCGGACGCGGCCGTCCAGCTCGTCGACGAGCTGGAGGCGGTTCCGGTCAGACTGCGCTACGACCCCGACCACGACCCCCGGAAAATGCGCATGGCGCTGCCCGGCGCCGGCGCAGGCGAGTGGACCTTCGGCCGCGAGCTGCTGGAGGAGGGCTTGCGGGCTCCCACCGGGAGCGGCGAGGTGCGGGTGTGGCCGTGCGGCCGGGTGCAGGTCGTGGTGGAGTTCCACTCCGCGCAGGGCGTGTCGGTGGTGCAGTTCGAGCGGCAGGCGCTGCTGCGGTTCCTGCGGCGGACGTACATGGCCGCCGCGGAACCCGTGACGCACTGACCCCTGCCTGCGGCCCTGGGCGCCCTGCCGACCCGGGTGCTCAGCCGCCCGTCTTGAGCAGCGCCGCCACGATCGGGCCCGCCGTCGAGCCGCCGTGCCCGCCCTGCTGGACCACGCCCGCGGCGGCCAGGTCGCCCCGGTAGGCCGTGAACCAGCCGTTCGGCTTCTTCTGCCCGTCGACCTCCGCGGACCCGGTCTTCGCGCCGACGTCACCGCCGACCCCGGCCATCGCCTCGGCGGCCGTGCCGTACGCAGCCGTATACGACATCAGCTCCCGCAGCTGCGAGAGGGTGCCCGCCGGCAGGGTGCGCGAGGCCTTCGCCAGCTTGCGTCCGTCCACGTCCGGCGAGACCAGGTAGGGCTGGCGGAAGGTGCCGGACTTGACCGTCGCCGACACCGACGCCATGTTCAGCGGGTTCATACGGACCCCGCCCTGCCCGATCAGCGAGGCGCCCATCTGGGCCGCCGACTGCACCGGCACCGCGCCGTCGAAGGACGGCACACCGATCGCCCAGTTGTTCAGCCCCAGGCCGAACACCTGCTGGGCCTCCTTGGTCAGGTCGTCGTCCTTCAGCTTCGGGGCCTGGCTGATGAAGGCCGTGTTGCAGGACCGGGCGAAGCTCGCCTTGAAGGTGCCGTTCTTGATCTCGAACTTGTCGTCGTTCTGGAACTTCCAGTGGCCGTACGTGAAGTACTTCGGGCACGGGTGCTTCTTGTCCGCCGAGGCCAGGCCCTTCTCCAGCAGCAGCGAGGAGGTGATGACCTTCATCGTGGAGCCGGGGGCCAGGGAGCCCTGGAAGGCGGTGTTGAAGCCGGGGGAGGCGTTGGCCGCGGCCAGGATCTCGCCGGTCGACACCCGCAGCAGGACCACCGACGACCGGGCCTTCTTCGCGACCTGCTGCTCGGCCGCCTTCTGCAGAGCGGGGTCCAGCGTCGTCTTCACCGTGCCGGGCGTGCCCTCGCTCAGCTCCACCAGGGTCTTGTCGGACAGGTCCTTCGCCTTGGCGGCCTTGCCGCGCACGACCCGCAGCTCGATACCGGCCTTGCCGCCGGCCTCCTTGCCGTACTTCTCGCGCAGCCCGTCCAGGACCGGGCCGAGGGAGGGGAACTTCTTGGTGGTCAGTTCGCCGCCGTCCCGGTCGAGGGCCTTGACCGGGGGTGTGCCCGACGCGCCGGTGACCAGCGTGTCGCCGTCCTTCAGATCCGGGTGGACGACGGCGGAGTGCCAGTCGATCAGCGGCTTTCCGTCGCTCGGACGGCGCACCATGGTCAGGGAACTGCTGTACGCCAGCGGCTTCTCGGTGTCCTCGTACGACACCTTGGCGCTGGCGTGGAACGGGATCTTGTCGCCCTCGGGCATGCCGGCGGTGAGGGCGAGGTCCTTGATGCGGGCGTCCTTGGTGTAGCCGGTGAGCAGGGACGTCGCCGCCGCCGGGTCGTCGGTGACCGCGGCGGCCCGGGCGACCTTGCCCGACTGCCAGGCGGTGAGGAAGGCCTGCGCGGTCTCGGTGACCTCGGTCGCCGACAACGGGCCGGTCTTGACCTTGGGCTTGTGGTCCGCGGCCCGCGTCCCGTCGTCGGCGGCGGCACCGCCGCCGAACAGCGCGTAGGCACCGGCGCCGCCGCCCGCGACGACCACGGCGATCATCCCGCCGATCACGGCGGGTCTCGTCTTCCGTCGCTCGGCGACGCGCCTTCTGTTGCCCACTGCTGTTCTTTCCTCCGCTAATCCCCAGGGTCCCCGTTGCCCTCAGACGTCCCAACGACGGCCACCACCCTAGAGTCCCGTCCCGGGAAGGTGAGATCAGCCACCTGTTCGTAGCACGGCTGCGACAATCGGCCCGGCCGCGTCGCCGCCGTGGCCGCCCTCCTCGGTCATGGCCGCCGCCGCGACGTCGCCCCGGAAGCCGGTGAACCAGCTGTTGGACTTGGCGTTGCCGTCCACCTCGGCGGAACCGGTCTTGGCGCCGATGTCCCCGCCGATTCCGCGCATGGCCTCCATGGCGGTGCCCTGCGTGGCCGTGAGCCGCATCATCTGCTTGAGCTGGGCGGCGGTGCCCGACCGCAGGCCCTCGGCCTGCGCCAGCTCCCGGCCGTCCAGCTTCGGCGAGACGAGGTAGGGCTGGCGGAAGGCGCCGGTGATGGCGGTCGCGGTGACCGAGGCCATGTTCAGCGGGCTCATCTGGACCTGCCCCTGCCCGATGGCGCCCGCCGCCCGGTCCGGGCCGTCGACCGCGGGCACGCTGCCGTCGAAGGAGACGATGCCCGTCTTCCAGTCGTCCCGCCCCAGCCCGAAGCGGTCCTCGGCCTCCCGGGCCAGCGAGGCGTCCGTGAGCGGCTTCTCGTCGATCAGCTTGATGAAGGCGGTGTTGCAGGACCGCATGAAGCTGTCGGCCAGGGTGGCGTTCTCGTTGGGCTTCAGGCCCGTCAGGTTCTTGAACGTCTGGCTCTGCCACACGGCGGTGTCGGGGCAGGGCGCCGGGCCGTTCATCGTGGTCACGCCGTTGTCGATGAGCATCGCGGCGGTGATGATCTTCATCGTGGAGCCGGGGGCGGCCTGGCCCTCGAAGGCCGCGTTGAAGCCGTCCGTGCGGTGGTTGGCCACGGCCAGGACCTCGCCGGTGCTGGGCTTGACGGCCACCACCGACGACTGGGCGAACCGCTTGACCGCCTTCTCGGCCGCCGCCTGCGCGCTCGGGCTGATCGTGGTGGTGAGCTTGCCCGGCTTGCCCTTGGCGAGGGTCAGCAGCGGGGTGTCGGGAGCGCCGTCGCCTTCGTGCCGGACGACCAGCTCGATCCCGGGGGTGCCGCCGGCCTCCTCGCCGTACTTGTCGCGCAGGGCGTCCAGGACCGGGCCGAGCGAGGGGTACTTCTCCTTCGTCAGCTCGGAGCCGTCGCGGCCGACCGCCTCGATGGGCGGGGTGGCCGACTGCTCGGTGACGAGGGTGTCGTCCTTCCGCAGCTCGGGATGCACGACGGACGGTCGCCAGTCGACCAGCGCCCGTCCGGTGGTCAGTCCGCGTACGACCTTCAGCTCGCTCCGATAGCTCAGCGGCTCGGACTTCCCGTCGTAGACCACCTTCGCCTTCACGGCGTACGGCACGGTCGTGCCCTTCGCCGGGCCCGGCGTGATCTTCACATCGGTGATGTGCGCGTCGTCGGCGAAGGCGGAGAGCAGCCGCTCGGCGGCCGCGTCGTTGTCGGTGTACGACGCGGCCTTCGCGGACGCGCCCGTCTGCCAGGCCTTGAAGAAAGCGGTAGTGGTCTCCTTGACCTCGTCCTTGCCGGGCGGTCCCGTCCGCTTCCCCGCGGCGACCCCGTCCGTGCCGCCCCCGTCACCGCCCAGCGCGCTCACGATGTTGAAGGCGCCGTACCCGGCCCCGCCCACCATCACCGCGAACACGCCGCCTATGACGGCGGCCTTGATCCCCTTGCCCATCGGGCCCTCCCCGTTGAGCCTTCCGCGCTCCTTTGAACGCGTTCAGAAAGCTCGATCCCGGGAGCACTTTATGCGCAAGCGGTTACCGACCGGCCAGGCATTTCGATTTTTGACCGAACACCGATCAGACCCACGTGTCCAGCCACATCCGCGACCGCCAGTCGTCGATCGGGATGGCCTGGCCGGTGTACAGCGGCCAGAAATAGATGAAGTTCCAGGTGATCAGCAGGACCAGGACGCCCGCGGCCGTGGCGCCCGCGACGCGGCGGGTGTCGGTGGAGCGGGGCGGGCCGATGATCGCGCCGAGCAGCATCGCCACCGCCAGACACAGGAACGGCAGGAAGACGACGGCGTAGAAGAAGAAGATCGTGCGCTCCTGGTACATGAACCAGGGCAGGTAGCCGGCCGCGATGCCGCAGGCGATGGCACCGGCGCGCCAGTCGCGGCGGAAGAACCAGCGCCACAGCACGTAGAGGACCGCGAAACAGGCGACCCACCACAGCAGCGGCGTGCCGAGCGCGAGGACCTCACGGGCGCACTTCTCGCCCGCGTCGGCGGGGCAGCCGTCCTTGCCGGGGGCCGGGGACTCGTAGAAGTACGACACCGGGCGGCCCAGGACGAGCCAGCTCCACGGGTTGGACTGGTACGTGTGCGGCGACGACAGGCCGACGTGGAACTCGTACACCTGGTGCTCGTAGTGCCACAGGCTGCGCAGCCAGTCGGGCAGGAACGTCCAGCTGCCGCCCTTGCCGCTGGTCGCGGCCCAGTTGCGGTAGTAGCCGCCGGAGCCGTTCGTCGCGGAGAGGATCCAGCCGGTCCAGGACAGCAGGTAGGTGACCAGGGCGACCGGGACCGTGGCGAGGAACGCCAGGCCCGTGTCCCGCCTGAGGACCGCCGAGTACGGGTGCCGCGCACCGGCGACCCGCCGCGAACCGACGTCCCACACCACCGCCATCAGGCAGAACGCGGCCAGGATGTAGAGGCCGTTCCACTTCGTGCCGATGGCCAGGCCCAGCATCAGGCCCGCCGCCCAGCGCCAGGGGCGCCGGCCCAGCCGGGCCGTCTCCGCCGTGTGCCGGTCGGGCCGGGCCCGGCCGTCCTCGTCCAGCGGCAGCGCGGCGGCGAGCCTCGCCCGGGCCCGGTCCCGGTCGACCAGCAGACAGCCGAACGCGGCCAGCACGAAGAACATCAGCACGCCGTCGAGCAGCGCCGTGCGGCTCATCACGAAGTGCAGCCCGTCCACCGCCATCAGCGCGCCCGCGAGGCACCCGAGGAAGGTGGAGCGGAACAGCCGGCGGCCGATCCGGCACAGCAACAGCACGGACAGCGTCCCGAGCAGCGCGGTCATGAACCGCCAGCCGAAGGGGTCGAGCCCGAACATCAGCTCGCCGAGCCCGATGACGTACTTGCCCACCGGCGGGTGCACCACGTACGCCGCGTCCGACGGCAGCGTGACGTGGCCGCCCGACGACAGGATCAGGTCGTTGGCGTTCTTGTCCCAGTTGAGCTCGAACCCGCGGTGGACCAGCGCCCACGCGTCCTTGGCGTAGTACGTCTCGTCGAATATCACCGCCCTGGGGCTGCCCAGGTTCCAGAACCGCAGCACCCCCGCGAGCAGGGTCACGAGCAGCGGGCCGATCCAGCCCGACCAGCGCACCAGCCGGACCGCGAGCGGGTGCGGGACGCCGAGCGCCGCCCACAGGCGCGGGGAGGGCTCGGTGTACGGCGGCACCAGGCGGTCACGGACGTCGCGGGCGTCGCTACCGGGCTGCCCCTGGTAGCCGAAGCGGCGCAGCCGCTGCTGCCAGGACGGCCGCTGGTCGAGCGGCGTCCGGCCCTGGCGGGTGTCCGTGGAGGATGCGGTACTGGTCACCGCGCCATCGTAGGGAACCGTTCTGTGTGAGTCCCGTGCATGGCCGTTTGCGTCCGCATCGTCCGCCCCTGGGAGGAGTCCGCACCCGCCGCCCCTGGGAGGATGGGGGCGTGATCGGAACCCTCGTACTCGCAGGCACCCCCATCGGCGACATCGCGGACGCCCCGCCCCGGCTCGCCGAGGAACTGGCCGGAGCCGACGTCGTCGCAGCCGAGGACACGCGGCGGCTGCGCCGGCTGACCCAGGCGCTCGGCGTCACGCCGAAGGGCCGGGTGGTGTCGTACTTCGAGGGCAACGAGTCCGCCCGGACACCGGAACTGGTGGAGGAGCTGGTGGGCGGCGCCCGTGTGCTGCTCGTCACGGACGCGGGCATGCCCTCGGTGTCCGACCCGGGGTACCGGCTGGTCGCCGCTGCGGTCGAGCGGGACGTGCGGGTCACCGCCGTGCCCGGGCCGTCCGCGGTCCTCACCGCGCTCGCGCTGTCCGGGCTCCCCGTCGACCGGTTCTGCTTCGAGGGGTTCCTGCCGCGCAAGGCGGGGGAGCGGCTGGGGCGGCTGCGGGAGGTCGCCGAGGAGCGGCGGACGCTCGTCTACTTCGAGGCTCCCCACCGGCTCGACGACACGCTGTCGGCCATGGCGGAGGTGTTCGGGGCCGAGCGGCGGGCGGCGGTGTGCCGGGAGCTGACCAAGACGTACGAGGAGGTCCGGCGGGGCGGGCTCGGGGAGCTGGCCGCGTGGGCCGCGGAGGGCGTCCGCGGGGAGATCACCGTCGTGGTCGAGGGCGCGCCGGAGAAGGGGCCCGAGGAGATCGGTCCGGAGGAACTCGTGCGGCGGGTCCGGGTGCGGGAGGAGGCGGGGGAGCGGCGCAAGGAGGCGATCGCCGCGGTGGCGGTGGAGGCCGGGGTGCCGAAGCGGGTGGTGTTCGATGCCGTGGTCGCTGCGAAGAACGCGGCGGGGTGACCGGGTTCGGGATGGGGCTCCGGTTGCCTTGCGGGGTGCGGGGTGCGGGGTGCGGGGTGCGGGGTGCGGGGTGCGGGGTGCGGGGTGCGGGTTGATGGGGGTTGATCGCGCCCGCGGCGGAGCCGCACATGGATGCGGACCCGCGCCCCTGACAGGCGCTTCCCGCGAGGGCGCTGAACACCCTCTGAGCAGGGCGCTTTTCGTTTGAGCGGGCGCCCCATGCGGGGGCAAAGCGCAAGGGGCGCAGGGGCAAGGGACGCCCAAATCGGGGCCAATAGTCGACAGGTCGGCTGCCATCGGTCCGCCCGAGGAGTCCACTGGGTTGCGGGGACGGCATCGTCCTCACGCCACAGCGGACCAACAGGAGCTGGCATGAGTGAGATCGCAGGGCAGACCGGGCTCCGCGCCGGTGCGACCGCAGTCGTCAACGAGTCCTACTCCTTCGCCTGCATGCGATGCGGGCACGGCTGGGAGCAGTCGTACGAGATAGAGCACCACACGGACGCCGCGGGGCACGAGTTCGTCCTCTACGTCGCGGACGGCAAGGTGGTCCCCTCCCCACTGAGCAAGCCCGAGTGCCACAACTGCGACAGCCACGTCGTGCGGATCATGCGGCCCGGGCGGGTCGCCTCGGCGCGCGACGCGGCCCATCGGCCCCGGCCCGTGCCACCGCCCGCCGGGCCCGTGGAGGCGCCCACCGCCGATGCCGAGGCCGCGGCGACGGCCGACCAGGAGCAGCGCGAACCCCACCACTGGCACCTGTCCGATCTGCTGCACCCCTTCCAGCGCAAGGCGATCTGACCCGTCCGGCTCCCCTTGTCGACGCCCTCCCCGGTCCTCCCCCACCGGGAGGGCGTCGCCCCTTTCGTAGGATCGGGGCATGCCTTCGAACGCCTCCGGCCGCCAGGACAAGAACGCGGCCCCGCCCCTTCCGGAGCCCCTGCGGGTGCCGGTCGCCGACTCCCACACCCACCTGGACATGCAGTCCGGCACGGTCGAGGAGGCACTGGCGAAGGCGGCGTCGGTCGGGGTGACGACGGTCGTGCAGGTCGGCTGCGACCTCAAGGGCTCGCGGTGGGCCGCGGAGACGGCGGCCGCGTACGACGCCGTCCACGCCACGGTCGCCCTGCACCCGAACGAGGCACCCCGCATCGTGCACGGCGACCCCGACGGGTGGTCGCGGCAGGGCGCCCGCGCACCCGGCGGGCAGGCAGCCCTGGACGACGCGCTCGCCGAGATCGACCGGCTCGCCGCGTTGCCCCAGGTCAAGGGCGTCGGCGAGACGGGCCTCGACTACTTCCGCACCGGGCCCGAGGGCAAGGAGGCGCAGGAGCGGTCGTTCCGCGCCCACATCGAGATCGCCAAGCGGCACGGCAAGGCCCTGATCATCCACGACCGCGAGGCCCACGCGGACGTCCTGCGCGTGCTGAAGGAGGAGGGCGCCCCCGAGCGGACCGTCTTCCACTGCTACTCCGGCGACGCCGAGATGGCCGAGATCTGCGCGAGCGCGGGTTACTTCATGTCCTTCGCCGGCAACGTCACCTTCAAGAACGCCCAGAACCTGCGGGACGCGGTGGCGGTGGCCCCGCCGGAGCTCCTCCTCGTGGAGACGGACGCGCCCTTCCTCACCCCCGCCCCCTACCGCGGGCGGCCCAACGCCCCCTACCTCGTGCCGATCACGGTGCGGGCCATGGCCGAGGTGCGCGGCGTCGACGAGGACACGCTGTCCACGGCCCTCGGCGCCAACACGGCGCGCGCGTTCGGCTACTGACCCGCCCGCGCACCCGCCGCCCACCGGCACCGTACGACTGTACGTAGTCGCGTCGCTTTGGAGAGTGACGACCGCTCCGCTAGGTTCTGGGGGCCCGATCCGGACCCCTCTGGACCCCCTCCGGCCCCTGGAGCGCGTCGGCGTGAGCAACTCCCGGTACGAGACGTACGAGACGTACAAGACGTACGAGCCCTACGGAACGTACGAGGCATGCGAGACCTATGCGACGGCGTACGAGGCGTATGAGGCGTACGGCCCCGCCTACGCCGCCGGCCCGGTGTACGGCGGGGTCGACCTGTCGCCGGCCGATCTGCACAGCGCCGAGACCCTCGCCTACGGGACGCCCGCGCCGCACGGCGCCTACGGGGACACCTACCGGCCCGCCTACGAGGCGCCGACCCCGCCCGCACTGCCCCGGCAGGGCGCCCCGTACGGCGGGTCCGCCCGCACCGGCTCGCACCGCAGGTCCGCGCGCCGGCGCAGGGCGCGCTACGCCGAGCGCCCGGACAGCCCCATGCGACGGCTGCTCCCGCAGGCCCTCGTCGTCGCCTTCCTGGCCGGCGGCACCACGGCGTTCGTCGCCGAGGACAAGGCGATCGAGCTCAACGTCGACGGCAAGGCCCGCACCCTGCACACCTTCGCCGACGACGTCACCGAGCTGCTCGTCGAGGAGGGCGTCGAGATCGGCCCCCACGACGTGGTCGCGCCCGGCCCCGAAACGCGGATCAGCAGCGGCGACGAGATCGCCGTGCGCTACGCCCGCCCCGTGCGGCTGACCCTCGACGGACACCGCCGCGAGGTCTGGACGACCGCCCGCACGGTGGCGGGAGCGCTGCGACAGCTCGGCGTACGGCAAGAGGGCGCGTACATGTCCACCTCAGGATCGCGGCGCATCGGACGTGAGGGGCTCGCGCTGGACGTGCGCACCGAGCGCACGGTCACGCTCATGGCGGACGGCCGCGCCCGCACCGTCCGCACCAACGCGGCGACCGTCCGGGAGGCCGTCGAGGAGGCCGGGATCACCCTGCGCGGCCAGGACACCACCTCGGTCCCGCAGGGCAGCTTCCCGCGCGACGGGCAGACCGTGACGGTGCTGCGCATCACCGGCGGCAAGGAGGTCCGCGAGGAGCAGATCCCGTTCCCGGTGCGGCGGACGGACGACCCGGCCCTGTTCCGCGGCACCGAGGTGGTGGAGCGGGCCGGCGAGCCCGGCCTGCGCCGGATCACGTTCTCCCTGCGCACGGTCAACGGCGTCCGGCAGAAGCCGCGCCGGATCGGGTCCGAGGTGGTGCGCGAGCCGCGCCCGCAGATCGTGAAGGTCGGCACCAAGCCGCGCCCGGCGTCCGTGCGGGGCGCCGACCACCTCGACTGGCAGGGCCTCGCGGCCTGCGAGTCCGGCGGACGGCCCGACGCGGTCGACTCCTCGGGCACCCATGGCGGCCTCTACCAGTTCGACACCCGCACCTGGCACGCCCTCGGCGGCCGGGGCCGCCCCCAGGACGCCCCGGCGGCCGAGCAGACGTACCGGGCGAAGAAGCTCTACGTGCGCCGCGGCGCCGACCCGTGGCCGCACTGCGGGGAACGGCTGCGCGGGTAGCGGAACCCGGCCCGGAAACCCCCCGTACCCTTGTCCCCGTGACCAGCAGCCCCACCCCCGACGCCCTCCTGGGCCCCGCCGACGTCCGCGAACTCGCGGCAGCCCTCGGCGTACGCCCGACCAAGCAACGCGGACAGAACTTCGTGATCGACGCGAACACCGTGCGCCGCATCGTCCGCACCGCACAGGTCCGCCCCGACGACGTGGTCGTCGAGGTCGGCCCGGGGCTCGGGTCGCTCACCCTCGCGCTGCTGGAGGCCGCGGACCGGGTCACGGCGGTGGAGATCGACGATGTGCTCGCCGGCGCGCTGCCCGCGACCGTCACGGCCCGCATGCCCGAGCGCGCCGACCGGTTCGCCCTGGTCCACTCGGACGCCCTGCACGTCACCGAGCTGCCGGGGCCCGCCCCGACCGCGCTGGTCGCCAACCTCCCCTACAACGTGGCCGTCCCGGTGCTGCTGCACATGCTCGACACCTTCCCGACCATCGAACGCACCCTCGTCATGGTCCAGGCGGAGGTCGCCGACCGGCTCGCCGCCCCGCCCGGCTCGAAGGTCTACGGCGTCCCCTCGGTCAAGGCCAACTGGTACGCCGAGGTCAAGCGCGCCGGTGCCATCGGGCGGAACGTGTTCTGGCCCGCGCCCAACGTCGACAGCGGCCTGGTCTCCCTGGTCCGCCGGAGCGAGCCGCTGAAGACGGCGGCCTCGAAGCGGGAGGTGTTCGCCGTCGTCGACGCGGCCTTCGCCCAGCGCCGCAAGACGCTGCGGGCCGCGCTCTCCGGCTGGGCCGGATCGGCCGCCGCCGCGGAGGAGGCCCTGGTCGCCGCCGGGGTCTCGCCGCAGGCCCGGGGCGAGTCGCTGACCGTGGAGGAGTTCGCGCGGATCGCCGAGCACAAGGCGAACCGGCACCAGGAGAAGGAGACCGCGTGAGCGTCACGGTCCGCGTCCCGGCCAAGGTCAACGTCCAGCTGGGGGTCGGCGCCGCCCGTCCCGACGGCTACCACGACCTCGCCAACGTCTTCCTCGCGGTCGGCCTCCACGACGAGATCACCGTCACCCCGGCCGACGAACTGCGCGTCACCTGCGACGGCCCTGACTGCGACCAGGTCCCCCTGGACCGTACGAACCTGGCGGCGCGGGCCGCCGAGGCGCTGGCCGCACGGTACGGCCGCAGCCCCGGCGTCCACATCCACATCGCCAAGGACATCCCCGTCGCCGGCGGCATGGCCGGCGGCAGCGCGGACGGCGCCGGCGCCCTGGTGGCCTGCGACGCCCTGTGGGGGACCGGCGCCTCCCGGGACGAACTGCTCGACATCTGCGCGGAGCTGGGCAGCGACGTGCCGTTCAGCCTGGTCGGCGGGGCCGCCCTCGGCATCGGGCGGGGCGAGCAGCTGACGCCCCTGGAGGTCGGCGGCACCTTCCACTGGGTGTTCGCGATGGCCGGGCGGGGTCTGTCCACCCCGGCGGTGTTCCGGGAATTCGACCGGCTCGGCGAGGGCACGGACATCCCCGCTCCCGTCGCCTCCGGTGAACTCCTCGCCGCGCTCGCCAAGGGCGACCCGGACGCGCTCGCCGCGGCCGTCTCCAACGACCTCCAGCCCGCGGCCCTCTCCCTCTTCCCGGAACTGGCCGACACCCTGGCCACGGGCCGGGCCGCCGGTGCCCTCACCGCACTCGTCTCGGGCTCCGGCCCGACCACCGCCTTCCTGGTCCGGGGCCCGGAGTCGGCGGCCGCGGTGGCCCAGGCCCTGCTCACGTCGGGAACGTGCCGAACGGTCCGCACGGCGTCGGGCCCGGCGCCCGGGGCGACGGTCGTCGACGCCGCGGAGACGATCCCCGGGCGCTGACCACGCGCCTCGGCGCGGCTCCCGGACACCGCTCACCGGGCCCGGCTGACCACGCGCCTGGGCAACGACCTCGGGCATCGCTCACCGGCCAGGCTGACTCCGCCTGGGCAACGACCTCGGGCATCGCTCAGCGGCCCGGCTGACTCCGCGCCTGGGCAACGACCTCGGGCATCGCTCACCGGCCCGGCTGACTCCGCGCCTGGGCAACGACCTCGGGCATCGCTCACCGGCCCGGCTGACTCCGCGCCTGGGCAACGAGACCCCGGGCATCGCTCACCGGCCCGGCAGACCGCGCGCCTGGGCAACGAGACCTCGGGCATCGCTCACCGGCCCTGGCGACGGTCCCCGCGCGTTAATCACGTGCCCTGCGACGGCCGGCCGCCTAGGCTCCCCCAGTTGTTCGGACAAGGGGGAGCGCAGGCATGGAGGAACTGGTCGCGGCCGTGCGGTGCGGGGACGCTGACGTGGTCACGTCGCTGTTGGACGACGGGGCCGACCCCGACACCCTCGCGGAGGGCCTCCCGGTCCTCTGCCTGGCCGTGGCCGCGTTCGACACCGACGTGGCCGACGCGCTGCTGCAAGCCGGCGCCGACCCCCTGCGCCCGCTGCCCGACGGCAGCACCCCGCTGACGCGGGCGGTGGACGGCGGGTCGCACCTGATGACCCACGCGCTCGCCACCAGCCGGATCCCGCTCCCCGCACCGGCACGCGCGGACATGCTGGCCCGGGCCCGGCGGTGGGCCGATGCGGGCGCGGAGACCGAGCTGCGCCGCCTCACCGGCCTCACCGGGCCCATCGAGCGGACCCGGGTCGAGGACGACGAGATCGGCTGGTGGTGCGAGCAGCTCACGCTCGGCCCCGTGACCGTGCGCGACGAGCACCGGGCCGTCCTGACGTCCATGGAGGCCCTGTACGGCATCCGCACGCCCTTCGACGAACTGGTCGACCGGGCCCTCGCCCACCCCGACCGGGACCACGTCGTGTGGTGCGACGTCGTGTTCACGCTCGGCCGGCGGACCGACGAGGAGACCTGGCTGTGGAGCCGGGACCTGCTCAACCACCCCGACCGGCTGCACCGCCTGCTCGCCGCCGACCTCCTGCTGTCGCTGATCCTCGGAGACGTCGTCAAGGGCGGCCAGCCGTTCTGGGACCGAGGGCGGGAGCTGGTGCCCTGGGCGGAACAGGAGGAGGACCCGCAGGTGCTGGCGGTCCTCCTGCACGCGATGACCCACGACTGCGCCCCCGAGATCGAGGCCGTGGGGCTGTCGCACCTCACCCACCCGGATCCGAGGGTGCGCGCGCTGGTGCCGGAGACCGTGCACCGGCCCGAGAGCCTCACCACCGTGCTCACTCTGGCCCATGACGAGGACCCGGGCGTGCGCGAGGCCGTGTGCCGGTGGCTCGGGCACCACCGGGGGACCGAGCCCGAGGTGGGGGACGCCCTGGTCGCCCTCACCCATGACGAGCGTCAGGAGATCCGCATCTGCGCCGTGTCCGGGCTGGCCGGTCGCGACGATCCGCGCTGCGTGGAGGCCGAGCAGCGGATCGGCCCCGTCGACCCGCAGCAGCCCTTCGACGAGAGGCTGATGGACGTGTGGCGCTACCAGCGCCGCCGGGAGGCGGCGGAGGGCGGCTGACCGCCCCGGCCGGAGCACCCCCGCGCGCGACTACCCTGGAGGGTCGATCCATCCCCCTTGGCAGGAGAGTAATGGCCGTCAACCTGGTCAATGTCGAGAACGTCAGCAAGGTGTACGGCACCCGCGCCCTGCTCGACGGCGTCTCCCTCGGCGTCTCCGAAGGGGACCGCGTCGGTGTCGTGGGCCGCAACGGCGACGGCAAGACCACGCTCATCCGCATGCTCGCCAAGCAGGAGGACGCCGACAGCGGCCGGGTCACCCACTCCGGCGGGCTGCGTCTCGGCGTGCTCACCCAGCACGACTCCCTCGACCCCGAGGCCACCGTCCGCCACGAGGTCATCGGCGACATGGCCGACCACGAGTGGGCCGGCGACGCCAAGGTCAGGGACGTGCTCACCGGCCTGTTCGGCGGGCTCGACCTGCCGGGCTTCCCCAAGGGCCTGGACACCGTCATCGGCCCGCTCTCCGGCGGTGAGCGACGCCGCATCGCGCTGGCCAAGCTGCTCATCGAGGAGCAGGACCTGCTCGTCCTGGACGAGCCCACCAACCACCTCGACGTCGAGGGCATCGCCTGGCTGGCCCGCCATCTGCAGAAGCGCCGCTCGGCCCTCGTCTGCGTGACCCACGACCGGTGGTTCCTCGACCAGGTGTGCACACGCATGTGGGACGTCCAGCGCGGCGCGGTCTACGAGTACGAGGGCGGCTACTCCGACTACGTCTTCGCCCGGGCCGAGCGCGAGCGCATCGCCGCCACCGAGGAGGCCAAGCGGCAGAACCTCGTCCGCAAGGAGCTGGCCTGGCTGCGCCGCGGGGCACCCGCCCGCACGTCCAAGCCGCGCTTCCGCGTCGAGGCCGCCAACGAGCTCATCGCGGACGTACCGCCGCCCCGGGACAGCAGCGAGCTGATGAAGTTCGCCTCCACCCGGCTGGGCAAGACGGTGTTCGATCTGGAGGACGTCACCGTTCAGGCCGGCCCCAAGGTCCTGCTCAAGCACGTCACCTGGCAGCTCGGGCCCGGCGACCGGATCGGCCTGGTCGGCGTCAACGGCGCGGGGAAGACGTCGCTGCTGCGGGCCATGGCGCAGGCGGCCCGGACCGACGGCGAGGCCCAGCCGGCGGGCGGGAGCGTCCGCGTCGGCAAGACCGTCAAGCTCGCCTACCTCTCCCAGGAGGTCGCCGAACTCGACCCGAACACGCGCGTGCTGGAGGCCGTGCAGCAGGTGCGCGAGCGCGTCGACCTCGGCAAGGGGCGCGAGATGACCGCCGGGCAGCTGTGCGAGACGTTCGGCTTCGGCAAGGAGAAGCAGTGGACGCCCGTCGGCGACCTGTCCGGCGGTGAGCGCCGCAGGCTCCAGCTGCTGCGCCTGCTCATGGACGAGCCCAACGTCCTCTTCCTCGACGAGCCCACCAACGACCTCGACATCGAGACGCTGACGCAGCTGGAGGACGTCCTCGACGGCTGGCCCGGCTCGATGATCGTCATCTCCCACGACCGGTTCTTCATCGAGCGCACCACCGACCGCGTCTTCGCGCTGCTCGGCGACGGCGCGCTGCGCATGCTGCCGCGCGGTATCGAGGAGTACCTGGAGCGACGGCAGCGCATGGAGGAGGCCGCGGCCGCCTCGGCCCCCGCCGCCGCGCAACAGCAGTCCGCCGCCCCGGAGAAGAGCGCCGCCGACCAGCGCGCCGCCAAGAAGGAACTGCAGAAGATCGAGCGGCAGCTCGACAAGGTCTCCGAGAAAGAGACCAAGCTCCACAGCCAAATCGCCGAAAACGCCACGGACTTCGCGAAGGTGGCCGAACTGGATGCGGAGCTGCGGGAGTTGGCCGGCCAGCGCGAGGAGCTGGAGATGCGCTGGCTGGAACTCGCCGAAGACGCGTGAAGGGCGCGTGAAGACGCGTAACGGCGACATCACGGGCCGGTTCTCCCTTGGGAACAGGGGATGAGACGGCCCGCTCCGCTGTCGGAACGGAGTGATAGAAAGAGCCGTCTTAGAACTTTATGAAGCATCTCTGAGCCCCATGGGTAATTCAGGGTGTGGCTAAAAATCAGTGATCGAACGGGGGAGCCGCTGATGACTCAGCCGCCCAGTCAGCCACCGCACGGTGGCTTCGGAGCACCGCACAACCAGCCGCCGCAGGGCGGTGGTTACGGGGCACCGCAGACTCCGCCGGCGCCCCAGGGCCCGCCCCAGACGCCGCCGCCCCCGCAGGGCCCGCCGCAGCCCGGCTACGGCTACCCGCACCAGCCCGGTCCGTACGGGCAGCCGCAGCAGCCGGGCCCGTACAACCCCGGCCCCTACGGCCAGCCGCAGCAGCCGGGCCCGTACGGCCAGCCCGGGTACGGCTACCCGCAGCAGCCGCAGTACCCCGGCGCGCCGGGCACCCCGCCCGGGGGCGGCTCGAACAACCCCTTCAAGGGCAAGCCCGCGATGATCATCGCTGCCGCGGTCGCCGCGCTGCTCGTGGTCGGCGGCACCGTGTGGGCCGTCACCGGCGGTGACGACGGCAAGGGCAAGAAGAAGCCGGTCGCCCAGAAGACCGACGACCCCAAGCCCGGCTCCTCCGCACCGGTCAACCCCGGTGACGGCAGCGGCGACGGCGGCGAGGACCCGGAGGACCTCAACGCGGGCCGCCAGGCCGGCGAGGCCAAGGTCCTCTGGTACAAGGAGGCACCCGACGCGCCCGGTTCCGGCGCCGACGCCGACGGCATGTGGATCACCGGCAAGACCGCCGTGAAGGCCGCCTACAAGCAGCTCTTCGCCTACAACGTCGGTGACGGCAAGCCCACCTGGGACGCGATCACCTTCCCGCAGAAGATCTGCGCGACGACTCCGCAGAAGACCTCCGACGACAAGATCGTCGTCGCGTACATGAGCGGCGCGAGCGACCGCGCCAAGTGCAACCAGCTGCAGGAGATCGACCTCGCCACCGGCGAGAAGGGCTGGAAGGAGAAGGTCGCCGACGGCGCCCTGTTCGACTCCACGCTCTCCGTCGAACTGTCCATCACCGGCAAGACCCTGATGGTGGGCCGCTCCCAGTCGGGCACGGCGTACGACGTCACCAACGGCGACAAGCTCTTCGACAAGAAGAAGTACGGCAACGCCTGCTTCCCCGCCGCGTTCGCCGGCGGCGAGAAGCTGATCGCCGTCTCCTCCTGCGGGGCCGGCAGCGACAAGGAGCACGACGAGGTCCAGGAGCTCGACCCGAAGACCGGCAAGGCCAGGTGGACCCAGCCGTTCGACAAGGGCTGGCGGGTCGCGCGCACCTACTCGGTCAGCCCCCTGGTCGTGTACAGCACCAACGAGGACAAGAAGGCCTGGAACATCTCCACCTTCACCTCCGGCGGCAAGTTCCGCTCGCAGGTCGGCTTCGACGAGGACTTCGCCCCCGAGTGCGGCTGGGCCATCCTGGAGCGCGACCTCACGGGCTGCGAAGGCGTGGCGGTCGACGACAGCACGCTGTACCTGCCGACCGAGGCCACCTCCGGCGCCAACGAGATCGTCGCGGTCGATCTCGCCAACGGCAAGGAGAAGTGGCGTGTGAAGTCGCCCTCCGACGAATCGATGCTGCCGGTGAAGACCGAGGGCGGCAAGCTCATCGCCTACGTGGAGCCGTCGTACGACGCGGGCGGGCAGATCGTGTCCATCCCGATCGGCGGCGGCAGTCACAAGCCGTCCAGGCTGCTGCAGAACCCCGAGGGTGCCGCGGACGTCGAGGACAGCTTCTTCTCCAAGGACGTCGACTGGGTCGGCGGGCGCTTCTACATCTCGACGACCCGGCTGAGCGGGAACGACGACACGAAGGAGAAGTTGATGCTCGCCTACGGCAAGTGACTCCTCCTCCTTCTCCCTCCGCACCCTGTTCGTCGTCCGTCCCCTTCCCCGAGGTACCCACGTCATGACCCAGCCGCCGCCCCCGCCGCCCCAGCAGCCCCCGCAGGGGGGCGGCTTCGGCCCGCCCCCGGAGCAGCCGCCCGAGGACCAGCCGCCGCAGACCCCGCCGCCCGCGGCCGGGCCGAACCTCGGCAAGGCCCCGGAGCCGGGGTACGGCTACCCCCAGGCTCCGTCCACACCGCAGACGCCCCCGCAGACGCCTGCGCCCTCCGCTCCGCAGAACCTGCCCCAGCCCCCACAGGGTTACGGGTATCCGCAGGGTGCTCCGGCGCCCCAGCCTCCGCAGGCCCCGTCCGGTTACGGCTACCCCGGCCAGCAGCCGGGGCCCTACGGGCAGCCGCAGCAGGCGCCGTACGGGCAGCCGCAGGCGCCTTACGGCCAGCCCGGCTACGGGCAGCAGCCCGGCTACGGCTACCCGCAGCAGACCATGCCGCACCAGCCGCAGGCCGGACAGCCCGGTGGCAAGAAGCTCAACACGCAGCTGCTGATCATCGTCGCCGCGGTCGTGGCGATCGCCCTGATCATCGGCGGCGGCGTCTGGTACGCCTCGTCCGGCAAGGACGAGGGCAGGGAGAACGACACCGCCGGCCAGACCGGCGGCACCGGCGGCACGGACGACGACAACGGCGGCACCACCTCCGGCAAGGAGAAGGCACCGTCCGACCCCAGCGCCAAGGTCCTCTTCCAGGTCCCGGCGCCCGAGGTGAAGAACGACAGTACGGTCGTCGTCTCCGGCTCGTGGCTCACCGACAAGGCGTACGTCAAGAGCGGCATCGCCCAGATCGTCGGCTACGACCGCGACAAGGGCAGCGCGTTGTGGAAGCTGCCGCTGGCCGGCCCGGTCTGCCAGGCCAGCCGTCACGTCACCGACGACAACCTCACGGCCGTCCTGTACCAGCCGGCGATGCCCACCAAGGCCGACCCCTCGCACGGGTGCAGCCAGATCGCCCTCATCGACCTGGACGCCGGCAAGAGGCTGTGGACCAAGACGGTCAAGAGCGGCGACCAGCTGGTCAACTTCGACAACATCACGCTCAGCGGGAAGACCATCGCCGTTGGCAGCACCAGCGGCGGCGCCGCCTTCGACGTCTCCGGCAAGCAACTGTGGAGCCCGAAGCCGACCGACTCCTGCTACGACGCCGGCTACGGCGGCGGCGACAAGCTCGTCGCGGTGCGCAAGTGCGGCCCGTACGACCAGCGGCAGCTGCACATCCAGACCATCGACCCGAAGTCCGGGAAGGTGATCTCGGAGTACAAGATGACCGAGGGCATCGAGTACGCGAGCATCGTGTCGACCAACCCGCTGGTCGTGGCCGCCGACGTCGGCGACTCCGCGGGCGACGGCAGCGGCATCTCCGACTTCTTCTCCATCGACAGCAAGACCGGCAAGCTGCGCACGCGCATCTCCGCGCCGGGCGAGCAGTTCGCGGCCCGCTGCGAGGGCATCACCCGCGTCGAGGCGTGCAACCTGCTGGCCGTCGGCAACGACCGGCTGTACCTGCCCACCGAGGAGCACGACGGCACCGGCAAGTACAGCCAGACCAACGAGATCGTCGCCTTCGACCTCGCCACCGGCAAGCAGACCGGGCAGCGGGCCGACGCGGGCGACGGCTACACGATCTCGCCGCTGCGCATGGACGGCGGCAACCTGATCGCGTACAAGCGTCCCCCCTACGACAAGGGCGGACAGGTCGTGAGCATCGCCGGGGGCAGCTTCAAGGAGACGACGCTGCTGCAGAACCCCGCGACGGACTCGGTCCGCGACGTGGAGACCAGCATGTCGCCGGAGTACTCCGAGTTCCTGTACGCCGACGGGCACCTTTACATGTCCAAGGTGTACGCGAGCAAGCGGTCGACGGTTCGGGACAAGGAGTACCTCGCGGTCGGCTTCGGCACGGGCTGATCGTTCCGACCGGGCTCGGACCGCGCTCTGACCGGGTACTGACCGGTTCTTGATCGACTGGTGGCTGATGTGGCCCCGTCCCTGTTCAGGGGCGGGGCCACAGCTGTTGAGCGCGGTCAATCAGGACGGAGAGGAATTTCCGCGATCCGGGGCGATTCTCGCCGGTAGGGGGAGCGCAACGTCGAACAAGCGTGTAGCTTCCGGGGGCATGAAGGCGGGGGAGCCGGGGGGCTTCCGTGGGGGGGCTGGGGTGACTGGGGGGTTGCTCGATGGGAGTGCGGCTCATGGTGGTCGACGACCACCGTTTGCTGGCCGAGGCACTGGCTTCGGCGCTGAAGCTGCGGGGGCACCGGGTGCTGGCCGCGGCGGCGCCGGCCGCGGGCGCGGCGGAGCTGGTGATCACGCGGGCGCCGGAGGTGTGCCTGCTGGGGACGGCGGCGCCGGCCGAGCCGGGGGTCTTCGACCCGGTGGTGCGGATCAAGCGGGAGCGGCCGCAGGTGGCGGTGCTGGTGCTGGGGCCGGTGCCGAGCCCTCGGGGCATCGCTGCGGCGTTCGCGGCGGGGGCGTCCGGCTATGTGCGGCACGACGAGCGCATAGAGGGCGTCGAGCGGGCGATCATGAAGGCGCGGGCGGGAGAGGCGGCGGTGGCGCCGCAGCTGCTGCAGGGTGCGTTCGGTGAGTTGCTGAACCCGGCGGCCCAACCGGACGACGAGGGCCAGCGGTTGCTGCAGATGCTCACACCCCGCGAGGTGGAGGTCCTGGTCCGGGTCGCCGACGGCGAGGACACCCGCCTGATCGCGGCGGGCATGGGCATCGCCCCGTCCACGGCGCGTACGCATGTCCAGCGGGTGCTGATGAAACTGGGCGTGGGGTCGCGTCTGGAGGCGGCGGCGCTGGCGGCGCGGACGGGGTTGCTGGACAGGGCGGGGCCGGTACAGCGGGAACCGTGAGGGGGGCTTCGCCTGTTCGCCGGGTGTGGGTCGGGGCCGCGCCGGGGGGAGTGTCCGTCCTCGGAACGGCGCGACGGACCCCGTCACCGACTGACCGGCGTTGACGCGCCAACCGCTGCCGGCGACACCCCCCGACACTCCCCTTGCGTCCGACGGCGGTTGCGGGTGCGTCTCCGCTCAGCTGCGGGCAGTCGTGCCGCTGGGGCGGCACGGGTGGGCGATGGGGGTCCCCCGTGCTCGAGCGAAGCCGAGAGCTAGGGGGAGGCACCTCGTCGCGCCGAGTTGCGCACCCACCCGGCCCCAGCCCCGACGCCGCGCACCGGACACCCCTGGGTCACTCCACCCGCTCGTCGTCCTCCGGCTCAACCCCGGGCGGCGGCGGCGCCGCAGGCCTCAGCTTCAGCCACACCAGGAAGAACACGCCCAGCAGCAGCATCCCCAACCCGGTCCACAGATTGATGTTCACTCCCTCGGCCTTGTCGATGTCCGCGTCGGACGCAGTGAACCCCGCGATCGTGACGATCACGCCGTAGACCACGAACAGCCCGCCGATGATCCGCCGGATGTCGAACAGCCGCGCAGCGGTCGCCGACTTGCCCTGCAGTTCGGTGACTTCCCGCTGCAAATCCTTCTCGGAGTAGAACTCGGACATGTGCGATCACGCTCCTCGGTCGGGGGTCGGTCAGAACGAGAACGGGATGTAGCAGGCCGCGGCCAGGACGATCGCGCCCCAGCCCAGCAGTGCCGGCTTGCGGTACCAGGCCTCGTCCCCGGGCGCGGGCGGCTCGGCCATGCCGGGCGAACGCGTGCCGTAGACCAGCCCCTGCAACTCCTCGGCCGGCTTGGGCGCCGTGAACAGCGACACCGCCACCATCACCACCGCGCCGGCGACGAAGCCCGCGATCGCCGAGACGAAGTTGGCCCCCTGGTCGGAGGGGATGTCGACGATGTCCTGCTTGTAGAGGACGAAGTAGTTGACCATCGCCGCGGTGGTGCCCGCGATCAGCCCCCAGAAGCCCGACTTCATCGACGCCCGCTTCCAGAACATGCCGATGATGAAGACGACGAACATCGGCACGTTGAAAACGAGCGGGCGAGGAACGCCGTGCCGATGGAGGCCAGGACGCCGATCGCGGTGATGAGGCGGCCGAAGCGGACGTAGTACTCGTCCTCGCGGCCCCGCACGACGTACTTCGCCCAGATGTCCGTGGTGAACACGGTGTTGAACGACGACACGTTGGCCGCCATGCCCGCCATGAACGCCGCGAGCAGACCGGTGACGGCGATGCCCAGTACACCGTTGGGCAGCAGCTGCTCCATCAGGTAGGGGATCGCGTCGTTGTACTGGAGGTCGGAGCCGGACGTGCCGATCTTCGGCACCAGCACGGCGGCGACCAGGCCCGGGATCATCACCAGGAACACGATGAAGATCTTCGGGAACGCGGCGATCAGGGGGGTGCGCTGCGCCGCCGAGAGGTTCTTCGCGGACAGCGCGCGCTGCACCTCGGCGAAGTTCGTCGTCCAGTAGCCGAAGGAGAGGACGAAGCCGAGGCCCAGGACGATCGTGAGCCAGTTCGCGCCGAGCGGGTTGTCGCTGCCGATGCCCGTGCCGCCCCAAGAGGTCATGAAGTCGGCGCCGTGGCTCTTCGTCAGGGAGTCGGACAGGCCGTCCCAGCCGCCGACCTTCTTCAGCCCGAGGAAGGTGATGGGGATGAGCGCCGCCAGGATCACGAAGAACTGCAGGACCTCGTTGTAGATCGCGGAGGACAGACCGCCGAGGGTGATGTACGCCAGCACGAAGAAACCGGCGACGACGATGGCCACCCACTCCGGCCAGCCCAGCAGTGCCTCGACGACGATGGCCAGGGCGTAGAGGTTGACGCCGGCGATGAGGATCGCGGCGAAGGCGAAGAGGACCGAGCTGAGCAGGTGCGCCGCCCGGTCGAAGCGCATCAGCAGGAACTCGGGGACCGAGCGCACCTTGGAGCCGTAGTAGAAGGGCATCATCACCAGGCCGAGGAAGACCATGGCCGGGATGGCGCCGATCCAGTACCAGTGCGTGGTGTAGACGCCGTACTGGGCGCTGTTGGCGGCCATGCCCAGGATCTCCGTGGCGCCCAGGTTGGCCGCGATGAACGCGAGACCGGTGACCCAGGCGGGCAGGGAACGGCCGGAGAGGAAGAAGTCGAGACTGGTCTTCACCGAGCGCCGGGCGGCGAATCCGATGCCCAGGACGACGAGGAAGTAGATGCCGAGGATCGTGTAGTCGAGCCAGTTGGTGGGGAGTCGTAGCTCGGCCGACAGATAGGTGGGGGTGTGCATGAGCCCTCGCTTCGTTGCGCGAACCGATACCTCGCGGGATCTTCTTCTCCGCGTTCAGCAATTGAACCCGTTTGGTGATGCACTTTGTTTGATTGTGATGTTGTGGTCTGGGGTGGCTTGTGTTTTTATATGTTGGGTTCTGTTTGAAGGACAAGGAGTCCGGCGTGAAGAAGACCTCGACCCGGCTGGCCGACGGTCGCGAGCTCATCTATTACGACCTGCGCGACGACACCGTGCGGGACGCGACCGACCGCCGACCGCTGGACCGCACGGTCACCACGTCCGAGATCCGCCGTGACCCTCTCCTCGGTGACTCCGTCGCCATCGCCTCCCACCGCCAGGGCCGCACCTACCACCCGCCGGCCGACGAGTGCCCCCTGTGCCCCTCCGAGGGTGAGCGGCTGAGCGAGATCCCCGACTCGTCCTACGACGTCGTCGTGTTCGAGAACCGCTTCCCCTCACTCGCCGGCGACTCCGGCCGCTGCGAGGTCGTCTGCTTCACCTCCGACCACAACGCCTCCTTCGCCGACCTCACCGAGGAGCAGGCCGGCCTGGTGCTGGAGGCGTGGACGGATCGCACCTCGGAGCTGTCCCACCTCCCGTCCGTCGAGCAGGTGTTCTGCTTCGAGAACCGGGGCGCCGAGATCGGCGTGACCCTCGGGCATCCGCACGGCCAGATCTACGCCTACCCCTTCACCACCCCCCGCACCGCGCTGATGCTCCGCTCGGCCGCGGCCCACAAGGAGATGACCGGCGGGGAGAACCTCTTCGACGCGGTCCTCGATCGGGAACGCACGGGCGACCGCTTCGTCCTGGAGGGCGAGCACTGGGCGGCCTTCGTGCCCTACGCGGCGCACTGGCCCTACGAGGTCCACCTGTACCCCAAGCGCCGCGTGCCCGACCTGCTCGGCCTCGACGAGGACGCGCGCACAGAATTCCCCAAGGTCTATCTGGAACTCTTGAGGCGCTTCGACCGGATCTTCGGGGAGAGTGAACCTCCCACGCCCTACATCGCGGCCTGGCACCAGGCCCCGTTCGGCTCCCTGGAGGAGTTCGACGGCGTCGTGCGCGAGGACTTCGCACTGCACCTCGAGCTTTTCACCATCCGCCGCACTTCCGGCAAGCTGAAGTTCCTCGCGGGTTCCGAATCCGGCATGAACGTGTTCATCAACGACGTGCCGCCGGAGCGCGCGGCCGAGCGACTGAGAGAGGTAGCGAGTTCATGAGCGGGAAGTACCTGGTGACGGGCGGCGCGGGATACGTCGGCAGCGTGGTCGCCCAGCACCTGCTGGAAGCCGGTCACGAGGTCGTCGTCCTCGACAACCTCTCCACGGGTTTCCGCGAGGGCGTCCCCGCGGGCGCGTCGTTCGTCGAGGGCGACATCCGCGACGCCGCCAAATGGCTGGACCCCTCCTTCGACGGCGTGCTGCACTTCGCCGCGTTCTCGCAGGTCGGCGAGTCGGTCGCGAAGCCCGAGAAGTACTGGGACAACAACGTCGGCGGCACCATGGCGCTGCTGGCCGCGATGCGCGAGGCGGGCGTGCGCAGGCTGGTGTTCTCCTCGACGGCGGCGACGTACGGCGAGCCCGAGCAGGTCCCGATCGTCGAGTCGGCTCCCACGTCCCCGACCAACCCCTACGGCGCCTCGAAGCTCGCGGTCGACCACATGATCACGGGCGAGGCCGCGGCGCACGGCCTGGGCGCGGTCTCCCTGCGCTACTTCAACGTGGCGGGCGCGTACGGCGCGTACGGCGAACGCCACGACCCCGAGTCCCATCTGATCCCGCTGGTCCTCCAGGTGGCGCAGGGCAGGCGCGAGGCGATCTCGGTCTTCGGCGACGACTACCCGACACCGGACGGCACCTGTGTGCGCGACTACATCCACGTCGCGGACCTGGCCGAGGCCCATCTGCTGGCCCTGACGGCCGCCGCCCCCGGCGAGCACCTGATCTGCAACCTCGGCAACGGCAACGGCTTCTCGGTCCGCGAGGTCATCGAGACGGTCCGCCGCGTCACCGGCCACCCCATCCCCGAGGTCGTGGCCCCCCGCCGGGGTGGTGACCCGGCGGTCCTGGTGGCCTCGGCCGACACCGCCCGCGAGAAGCTGGGCTGGAAGCCGTCCCGCGCGGATCTGGCGGGCATCGTCGCGGACGCGTGGGACTTCGCGCAGAACATCACAAGGGAGCAGTAGTGGGCGCACAGCAGGTGCGGGACGGTTTCGAGGAGCTCTACGGAGCCGCCCCCGAGGGCGTCTGGGCGGCCCCGGGCCGCGTCAACCTCATCGGTGAGCACACCGACTACAACGACGGCTTCGTGATGCCCTTCGCGCTGCCGCACACCGCCGTGGCGGCAGTCTCCCGGCGCACGGACGGCGTGCTGCGCCTGCACTCGGCGGACGTGGAGGGCGGGGTCGTCGAGCTGCGCGTCGACGAGCTGGCGCCGGGGTCGGACCGGAGCTGGACGGCGTACCCGTCGGGTGTGGTGTGGGCGCTGCGCGAGGCCGGTCACCCGGTCATCGGCGCCGACATCCACCTCGCCTCGACGGTCCCCTCCGGCGCGGGCCTGTCGTCGTCGGCGGCGCTGGAGGTCGTGGTCGCGCTGGCCCTCGACGACCTCTTCTCCCTCGGCCTGCGCGGCTGGCAACTGGCCCGCCTGTGCCAGCGCGCGGAGAACGTCTACGTCGGTGCCCCCGTCGGCATCATGGACCAGACGGCGTCGGCGTGCTGCGAGACCGGCCACGCCCTGTTCCTCGACACGCGCGACCTCTCCCAGAAGCAGATCCCCTTCGACCTGGCGGCCGAGGGCATGCGCCTGCTGGTCGTCGACACGCAGGTCAAGCACTCCCACAGCGAGGGCGAGTACGGCAAGCGCCGGGCCGGCTGCGAGAAGGGTGCGGCCCTGCTGGGCGTCGACGCGCTGCGGGACGTGCCCTACGCGGAGCTGGACGCGGCGCTGGCCCGCCTCGGCGACGAGGAGGAGGTCCGCCGCCTGGTCCGCCACATCGTCACGGAGAACGAACGCGTCGAACGGGTCGTCGCCCTCCTCGAGTCGGGCGAGACCCGCGCGATCGGCCCGGTCCTCGTCGAGGGCCACGCCTCCCTCCGCGACGACTTCCGCATCTCCTGCCCCGAACTGGACCTGGTCGTCGACACGGCCCTGGCCAACGGCGCGCTGGGCGCCCGCATGACGGGCGGCGGCTTCGGCGGCTCGGCGATCGTCCTCGCGGAGGAGGCGGACGTGGACACCATCACCAAGGCGGTGACAGAGGCTTTCGCCTCGGCGGACTTCACAACCCCCCGCGTCTTCGAAGCGGTCCCGTCCCCGGGCGCCCACCGCCTCCCCTGACCAGCCACTTGAAAGCGGCGCCCTGGTACCCCCGAAGGCGCCGCTCTTCACCAGCCGCTGTCAGCGGTTGACGGACTGGATCTCCTGGACCGGCACCTCGGTGGTGGTGGCGAACGTGCCGTTGGGCAGGTCACCGCCCGTGCCGCCCGCGCCCTCCCAGGTGATCTCCCAGGTGAGGGTCGCCTGGAGGCCGTAGGTGCCGTCCCCCGAGGAGCGCAGGTACCGCACCCCGCACGGTGGCGTCAGCTCCGCCTTGCCCCGGGCGTACGGCTCTCCGATGGAGCCGTCGTCGTCGATCAGGCACTCACCCGACGCCGGGAGGGTCTCCGCGTCCGCTGTTCCCGGAGCGAGGTGCAGGATCACCGGCTTGGCCGTGGTGGTCGCCCACAGCCCCGCGCCGGGCAGACTCGCCGTGACGGAGACCGGCTTGAAGGCGCCCTTGTCCAGCCAGACCCACGTGGGCGCGTTCACCGTCGACCTGGCCTCCGGAGCGAGGGAGATCTTCGTCGGCGGCACGACGGTCCGCTGGTGCGCGAGCCCGGCGAGGGTCTCGGTGTCGATGGCTTGAGGAACACCGGGGTTCTCACCGTTGTCGACCCAGAAGGGGTCACGCCTACAGTTTCCGGCGGCGGGGTCGTCCTCCATCTTCGGGTTCGTGACGGCGACCCACCACATGCCCTCGTCGTTCTTGTCGACGTTGAAATTCTTGTACGGGTGGCCTCCCTTGTAGCGCGCCTTGTCGTCCGCGACGCCTGCGGGCGCACCACCGACCGAGTCGTAGATCGACCAGTTGGCCTCGGTGTAGGTCTTGAAGTCCTTGGCCTTCCAGTAGGGCTCGTACCAGCAGGCCGGGGGCTCCCAGTCCACGGCGGTGGACGTGATCGGGCCACTGTCTTGCGAGGGGGCGCTGCCCTTCACGTGGAAGCTGACACGCGACTCCAGTACAGGTCCTGAGGAGTCACCGGACGTTTCTTCGGCCTGGTCTCCGTTGCTTCCGATGCCTCCGGCGACAGCTGTGTCCACACCGAGGAGGAGCATCGTGGCGGTCAGAGTCCCGAGCACGACGCGCCGTGTCACGGCTGGCACCTCTGGGAACCGCGGTCCTCGTGCAGGTTCCAGATCTGCCAGACGCCTTGCTTGTCCTTCTTCACGCTGGCGTTGTAGTACACGTAGCTGTCAGGCGAGGTCGCGACCACCTTCACCTTCTTCGTCTTCAGGTCCTTGACGTTGGCCTTGCTCTCGTCCACGCAGTACGTCAGGGCCCCTGACGTCTTGTCGAACACCGTCACCCGGCGATCGAAGTAGCGCAGGGTGCCGGCCCAGCTGGTCTGATGGGCGTTGTTGTCCTTGGCGTAGGCGTAAACGCCCCTCAGCGCGGAGTCGGTGTAGTAGAAGCCCATCCCCGACTTCTTCAGATCGCCTGAGGCCACGGCCTGCCACACGGTGCTCACTGCCCGTTCGTTGTCCGCCAGAATCGCGTCCTTGACGGAGTCGCCGGTCTGCCGGCCCTCGAACACGAGCTTCATGTCCCCGGGCAGCTTGATCTCCGGCCGATCGATCCCGTCCGCCGACGCGGAAGCCGAAGGGGAAGCCGAGGCCTTGTCGCCCGAACCCGCACCGGGGATCTGGTCGGACGATGACGAACCGTCACCTCCCCCCGAGCCACAGGCGGTCAGCAGCAGGGCCGCGGATGCGGTGAGCGCGGCCGTCACGAGCCGAGCGGGGCGGTTCACTGGGTCTCCCGTTGATCATGTGGGGGGATTACTCAAGCGAACCAACGCTATCGGTGAGTGACACCCGTCTGTCACCGAGGGGTTCGCCCCCGCAACGCGCCCCCGGTTCGCCCCCCACCCCTACCCCAGCCTCTTCACCAGCGAATACTCCGTGATCCCCGGCGGATAGTCCGGCACCACGCACACCACTTCGTACCCCTGCTTCTCGTAGAACCGCGGGGCCTGGAAGTCCCAGGTTTCCAGGCGGGACGAGCGGCAGCCGCGGGACGTGGTCGCGATGTGTTCCGCCTCCGCGAGGAGCCGCGCGCCCAGGCCCCTGCCGCGGTGGCGTTCGTCGACCCAGAGGTAGGTGACGTGGAGCCAGGTCGCCCAGGTGTGGCCGACCAGGCCGCCGGCGAGGTCGTCGGTTCCGTCGTTCACAGCCCACACATGCAAGGGCACGTCCCTTTCGTCCGGAGTCCCGCGCAGGGCGCGCAGGATCGGAGAGGCGGCGGTGTTCGTGTCCCGCAGGCGTGTGCGGAGCAGATCACGTCGGTCCTTGTCGACTTCTGTCTCAAGACGGAACATGCGGCACACCATAAACGCGTCGGACAGTCAGTTCTGCAAATAACCTTCCGCTCCGGGCCCCCGTCCGTACCCTGATGAACAGCACCGGTGGGGGCCGGTGCCGATCAGGGGGCGAGACAGCCGGGTACGACGCCCGGGGTGGGGGTGGCGGTACTGCACGGCGGCGGCCGTGCGGCTGCGGCGACCCGAACCGGCCGCTGCGGCAAGGACGGACGACGGAACGCAGCGGATCCGGACACTCCGGCGTCGTACCCGTGCGGTGTCAACCTCCGACGTTGGGGTATCCCCTGCTCTTCGGGAGCACTGGGGAAGGGGGTTACGTGGTTCGCATCCGAGTCCTGGTCGTCGACGACCATCGCATCTTCGCGGAGTCACTCGCGGCGGCCCTGGCGGCCGAGCCGGACGTCGACGTCTCCGCGGCCGGCAGCGGTCCGGCCGCGCTGCGCAGCCTGGAGCGGGCGGTCGCCGAGGGGCGGCGCTTCGACGTGCTGCTCGTGGACGCCGACCTGGGCGGCAAGGTACCGGGCACCCGCCCGGCCGTCCCCGTACAGGAGGGCAACGAGGACGGGCTCGTCGACGGGATCTCGCTCGTCACGGGTGTGCGCTCCGCGCAGCCGAACGTGCGGATCGTCGTGCTCGCCGAGAAGGACGACCCGCGGCGGGCGGCCCTCGCCCTGCAGGCCGGCGCCTCCGGCTGGGTCGCCAAGGACTGCTCGCTGTCCCGGCTGCTCACGGTCATCCGGGGCGTGCTGCGGGAGGAGACCCATCTGCCGCCCGCCCTGCTGACGGGTGTGCTGCGCGAGCTCACCGCCGCCCGCAAGCACCGCACCGAGAGTGAGCGGCTCGTCGAGTCCCTCACTCCGCGTGAGCGGGAAGTGCTGCGGTGCATGGTGGCGGGACTGGGGCGCAAGGCCGTCGCCGAGCGCCTGTTCCTGTCGCCGCACACCGTGCGGACCCACATGCAGAACGTCCTCGGCAAGCTCGGCGTGCATTCCACCCTCGCCGCCGTCGCCCTCGCACGGCGGGCCGGCGTCGGGCCGGTGGACCTAACCGGGGATGTTGTCGAACGGGGCGGTCAGCTGGCGTAGCAGCCCCGCCAGCTCGCCGCGCTGGGCTCGGGAGAGCTCCGCGAGGATCGCGCGTTCCTGGTCCAGCAGACCCGCCAGGGCCTGGTCCGCGCGGTCCCGGCCCTCGACCGTCAGCCGCACCAGGACGCCCCGCCGGTCACTGGGGTCGGGGAGGCGCTCCACCAGGCCCTTCTTCGCCAGACGGTCGATGCGGTTCGTCATCGTGCCCGAGGTGACCAGGGTCTGGGTGAGGAGCTGTCCCGGCGAGAGCTGGTACGGCGTGCCCGCCCTGCGCAGGGCCGTCAGGACGTCGAACTCCCACGGCTCCAGGTTGTGCTCCGAGAACGCCAGCCGCCGCGCCCGGTCCAGGTGCCGGGCCAGCCTGCTCACGCGGCTGAGCACCTCGAGTGGTTCCACGTCGAGGTCCGGGCGCTCCCGGCGCCACGCCGCGACCAGCCGATCGACCTCGTCCTCCATGACGATCAGTGTAGTGGTTGTGTCGACGTAGAGTCTCTTGACATCCAGTTTCTTGACATCGAGATATATGAGGGATCACGCTGGGTGTGCGCCCCCGCACGGTCACCACCAGGCACACCAGGACACCAGGAGGAACCATGCCCGCAGCCACCCCCACCTGGGACCCCGGCCAGTACCTCCGTCACGCCGACCACCGCGCCCGCCCCTTCACCGACCTCCTCGCCCGCGTCCCCGACCTGCCCGCCCGGCCGCCCGCGGACCGCCCCCGCATCGCCGACCTCGGCTGCGGCCCCGGCAACGTCACCACGCTGCTCGCCACCCGCTGGCCCACCGCACTGATCACCGGCTACGACAACTCGCCCGAGATGCTCGACAAGGCCCACGTCGACCACCAGGGGCCCACCCCGGGCGGCGGGCGTCTCGACTTCGCGCACGCCGACGTAAGGACCTGGACGCCCGACGAGCCGTACGACCTGATCGTCAGCAACGCCACGCTGCAATGGGTGCCCGGACACGTCGAACGGTTCGCCGACTGGGTGGCCGGACTGAAACCCGGCGGCACCCTCGCCTTCCAGGTGCCGGGCAACTTCGACGCCCCCAGCCACCGCCTCATGCGCGACCTCGCCGGTGCACCGCGCTGGCGCACCCGGCTCGCCGACACCCTGCGCCACGCCGACGCCGTCGGCACCCCCGGGTCCTACCTGGAACGGCTGACCTCCCTGGGCTGCACGGCCGACGTGTGGGAGACGACGTACATCCACCTGCTCCAAGGCGAGGACCCGGTGCTCGACTGGGTGCGGGGGACCGGACTGCGGCCCGTGCTGACCGCCCTCGCCGACGAGCCCGAGCAGAAGGACGCCTTCGTCGCCGAGTACCGGGCAGCCCTGCGCGAGGCCTACCCGGCCGGTGCGCACGGCACGCCGTTCCCGTTCCGCAGGGTGTTCGCGGTGGCCCGGAAGGAGAACCGGTGATCACGGCCGTCGACCACGTGGCAACCGCCTGAAGTTCCTCCAGCCCCTCCAGGACGGACCCGGTCAGGCCTTGCGGCGCCCTATCAGGTGCGGCTTGGCCTCTATGCCGTCCAGGCCGTGCCACGCCAGGTTCACCAGGTGCGCGGCCACCTCGGCCTTCTTCGGCCGGCGCACGTCCAGCCACCACTGGCCGGTCAGGGCGACCATGCCGACCAGGGCCTGTGCGTACAGCGGGGCCAGCTTCGGGTCGAAACCGCGGCTCTTGAACTCACGGCCCAGGATGTCCTCCACCTGGGTGGCGATGTCCGAGATCAGCGAGGCGAAGGAACCCGTCGACTGGGGGATGGGGGAGTCACGGACCAGGATGCGGAACCCGTCCGTGTACTCCTCGATGTAGTCCAGCAGCGCGAACGCGGCCTGTTCGCACAGTTCGCGCGGGTGACCGGCCGTGAGCGAGCTGGTCACCATGTCCAGCAGGCGCCGCATCTCACGGTCCACCACGACCGCGTACAGGCCTTCCTTGCCGCCGAAGTGCTCGTACACCACCGGCTTGGACACCCCGGCCTTCGCCGCGATCTCCTCCACCGACGTGCCCTCGAAGCCCTTCGCCGCGAAGAGCGTGCGACCGATCTCCAGCAGTTGCTGACGTCGCTCGGCACCGGTCATCCGGGTGCGGCGCGCTCGCCGCGGCTTCTCATTGCTGGGGGTGCTGCTCGAGTCGGTCGCCACAGCGACCATCATGCCGCCTCGACGGGCTCCTTCCCCCGCGGGGAGCCGCCTTCCCCGGTGTTACGGCGCGAATCGATACGCGAGCGTGACGGCCACCGCACGTCGTACGCCCAGCCCGCCCTCTCGAACCAGCGGATCAGCCGGGCGGACGAATCCAGCTGGCCGCGCATCACGCCGTGCCGGGCGGACGTCGGGTCGGCGTGGTGCAGGTTGTGCCACGACTCACCGCACGACAGGACCGCCAGCCACCACACGTTGCCCGAACGGTCACGAGACTTGAACGGGCGCTTGCCGACCGCGTGGCAGATCGAGTTGATCGACCACGTCACGTGGTGCAGCAGGGCCACCCGGACGAGCGAACCCCAGAAGAACCCGGTGAACGCGCCCCACCAGGACATCGTCACCAGACCGCCGATCAGCGGCGGCAGCGCCAGCGACACCACGGTCCACAGGACGAACTGGCGGGAGATGGCGCGCAGCGTCGGGTCCTTGATCAGGTCGGGCGCGTACTTCTCCTGCGACGTCTGCTCCTCGTCGAACATCCACCCGATGTGCGCCCACCACAGGCCCTTCATCAGGGCCGGGAGCGTCTCACCGAAACGCCACGGCGAGTGCGGGTCGCCCTCCGCGTCGGAGAACCTGTGGTGCTTGCGGTGGTCGGCCACCCAGCGCACCAGCGGACCCTCGACCGCCATGGAACCCGCGATCGCCAGCGCGATCTTCAGCGGTCGCTTCGCCTTGAAGGACCCATGGGTGAAGTGACGGTGGAAGCCGATCGTGATGCCGTGGCACCCCAGGTAGTAGAAGAAGACCAGCAGACCGAGGTCCAGCCAGCTCACCCCCCAGCCCCACGCCAGCGGCACCGCCGCCAGCAGCGCGAGGAACGGGACGGTGATGAAGAGGAGGAGGGCGAACTGCTCGATGGACCGCTTCTGCTCGCCGCCCAGCGTCGCCGGGGTGGCGTCGGTGGCCTGACCGGGCGCCTCGGAAGCGTCCTGGATCACGTCGGAACTACTGGTCATACGCGTCCCCTGGGGGGTATGTGGAGGGAGAAGGGGTAGCCGGGGCACGTGAACCGTGACGTGCTTCCTACGGTTCCGTAACCTACGGCATCGTAAGTATGGCAGTGCGTCGCCCGGCGGCAAGAGCCCGCGAGCCTGCGCGTCCCGGCCGACACCTATCCTTGAGTCGGTCGGACAGCGCGGTCCGCTCTGATTTCCTCCCGGATGTCCGATCCATGTGCGGCGCCCCGCCGCGCGAGACGCCGTCCGGGTTCCCCTCCCAGACGAGCTTCAACACTGCAAGGAGCCGCACCTGTGAGCAGTGCCGACGACCAGACCACGACGACGAGCAGCGAGCTGCGAGCCGACATCCGCCGGCTGGGCGACCTCCTCGGCGAGACCCTCGTCCGCCAAGAAGGCCCCGAACTGCTGGAACTCGTCGAAAAGGTCCGCCGCCTCACCCGCGAGGACGGCGAGGCCGCCGCAGAGCTGCTGCGCGGCACCGAACTCGACACCGCGGCCAAGCTGGTCCGCGCGTTCTCCACCTACTTCCACCTCGCCAATGTCACCGAGCAGGTCCACCGCGGCCGCGAGCTGCGCGCCCGCCGCGCCGCCGAGGGCGGACTCCTCACCCGTACGGCCGACCGGCTCAAGGACGCCGACCCCGAGCACCTGCGCGAGACGGTCCGCAACCTCAACGTCCGCCCCGTCTTCACGGCCCACCCCACCGAGGCCGCACGCCGCTCCGTGCTCAACAAGCTCCGGCGCATCGCCGCCCTGCTGGAGACCCCGGTCATCGAATCAGACCGGCGCCGCCTGGACATCCGACTGGCCGAGAACATCGACCTCGTCTGGCAGACCGACGAACTGCGCGTGGTGCGCCCCGAGCCCGCCGACGAGGCCCGCAACGCCATCTACTACCTCGACGAGCTGCACGCCAACGCCGTCGGCGACGTCCTGGAGGACCTCACCGCCGAGCTGGAGCGGGCCGGGGTGAAGCTCCCCGACGACACCCGCCCCCTCACCTTCGGCACCTGGATCGGCGGCGACCGCGACGGCAACCCCAACGTCACCCCCCAGGTCACCTGGGACGTCCTGATCCTCCAGCACGAGCACGGCATCAACGACGCCCTGGAGACCATCGACGAGCTCCGCGGCTTCCTCTCCAACTCCATCCGCTACGCCGGCGCCACAGAGGAACTCCTGACCTCCCTCCAGGCCGACCTGGAGAACCTCCCCGAGATCAGCCCCCGCTACAAGCGCCTCAACGCCGAGGAGCCCTACCGGCTCAAGGCCACCTGCATCCGGCAGAAGCTGGAGAACACCAAGAAGCGCCTCGCCAAGGGCACCGCCCACCGCGACGGCCGCGACTACCTCGGCACCAGCGAACTCCTCGACGACCTGCGGATCATCCAGCGCTCCCTGCGCGAACACCGCGGCGGACTCTTCGCCGACGGCCGCCTCGCCCGCACCATCCGCACCCTCGCCGCCTTCGGCCTCCAGCTCGCCACCATGGACGTCCGCGAACACGCCGACGCCCACCACCACGCCCTCGGCCAGCTCTTCGACCGGCTCGGCGAGGAATCCTGGCGCTACGCCGACATGCCCCGCGACTACCGCGCCAAGCTCCTCGCCAAGGAGCTCCGCTCCCGCAGGCCCCTCGCCCCCACCCCCGCACCCGTCGACGCCCCCGGCGAGAAGACCCTCGGCGTGTTCGGCACCATCAAGCGCGCCCTGGAAGTCTTCGGACCGGAAGTCATCGAGTCCTACATCATCTCCATGTGCCAGGGCGCCGACGACGTCTTCGCCGCCGCCGTCCTCGCCCGCGAAGCCGGCCTCATCGACCTGCACGCCGGCTGGGCCAAGATCGGCATCGTGCCGCTCCTCGAAACGACCGACGAGCTCAAGGCCGCCGACACCATCCTCGAGGACATGCTCTCCGACCCGTCCTACCGGCGCCTCGTCGCGCTGCGGGGCGACGTCCAGGAGGTCATGCTCGGCTACTCCGACTCCTCCAAGTTCGGCGGCATCACCACCAGCCAGTGGGAGATCCACCGCGCCCAGCGCCGTCTGCGCGACGTCGCCCACCGCTACGGCGTCCGCCTGCGCCTCTTCCACGGCCGCGGCGGCACCGTCGGCCGCGGCGGCGGCCCCACCCACGACGCGATCCTCGCCCAGCCCTGGGGCACCCTCGAAGGCGAGATCAAGGTGACCGAGCAGGGCGAGGTCATCTCCGACAAGTACCTCATCCCGTCCCTGGCCCGGGAAAACCTGGAGCTGACCGTCGCGGCCACCCTCCAGGCCTCCGCCCTGCACACCGCGCCCCGCCAGTCCGACGAGGCCCTCGCCCGCTGGGACGCCGCGATGGACGTCGTCTCCGACGCCGCCCACGCCGCCTACCGCCGTCTCGTCGAGGACCCCGACCTGCCGACGTACTTCCTCGCGTCGACACCGGTGGACCAGCTCGCCGACCTGCACCTGGGCTCCCGGCCCTCCCGCCGCCCCGGCTCCGGCGTCTCGCTCGACGGCCTGCGCGCCATCCCCTGGGTGTTCGGCTGGACCCAGTCCCGGCAGATCGTCCCCGGCTGGTTCGGCGTCGGCTCCGGCCTCAAGGCCCTGCGCGAAGCCGGCCTCGACACCGTCCTCGACGAGATGCACCAGCAGTGGCACTTCTTCCGCAACTTCATCTCCAACGTCGAGATGACCCTCGCCAAGACCGACCTGCGGATCGCCCAGCACTACGTCGACACCCTCGTGCCCGACGAGCTCAAGCACGTCTTCGACACCATCAAGGCCGAACACGAACTGACCGTGCGGGAAGTCCTGCGCGTCACCGGTGAAGAGGAACTCCTCGACGCCGCCCCCGTCCTGAAGCAGACCTTCGCCATCCGCGACGCCTACCTCGACCCGATCTCCTACCTCCAGGTCGCCCTCCTCAAGCGGCAGCGCGACGCCGTCGAGGCCGCCGAGCAGCCCGACCCGCTCCTCGCCCGCGCCCTCCTCCTCACCGTCAACGGCGTGGCAGCCGGCCTGCGCAACACCGGCTGAACCACCCCGGGCATGACCGTGCCCCCGAGCCCGTACGGGCTCGGGGGCACGGTCATGCCCTACGTCAGCCGCGGCCGGCCCGCCGACGCCGCAGCACCAGGTAACCGCCCGCCGCCATCAGCGCAGCCGCGGCCCCCGACAGCACACCCACCGGGGCGCCGTTGCCCGTCTCGGCGAGATCACCGTCCGCACCGCCCTGCGGAGACGGCGACGACGCAGGCACCGCCCCACCGGCCGACGAACTCGCCGACGCACTCGGCGCACCCGACGGCGCCTCGGACGCCCCGGGCGAGGACGTCGGCGAAGCCGAAGCCGAAGCCGACGGCGTCGCACCACCCGGCTCCTGCTCGTCCTCACAGTCCGACCAGAACACCTTGTGCTTGGCGGACCCCTTCTCGCCCTCGAACTTCCAGAACAGCTTGTAGTGCCCGTCGGGCAACGACAGATCCTCGGTCCGGCCGTGACCCTCGGCGTCCAGCGTCAGCGCACCGGACTCCACCGTCTCCCCCTTGTTCTCGCTCGGAGGGATCGCGTCGATGCGCCACTCGACCTCCTGACCCCCGTCGAAACCGAAGGCATCCAGGTAGAAGGCGCACACATGCGGCTCGTTGCGCCGCAGCTCCTCACCCGTCGAGGCGTCATGGATCTTCACCGTGCCGTTGTCGCCGGGGGGAGTGGCATGGGCGGCCGGAGCGAGCAGAAGGACCGCGGAAGCGGAGGCGCAGACAGCGCCGAGGCGAGAGAGGGTGCGCATGGGCAGGTCGTCCGTCTTCGAGAAGTGACCGGGAAGATGTGGAGGGGGCGGCTCAGCTTCCAGCCTGGCCCGAACGCCCGTCAATCACGAACAGACAACGCTCCGTTCCTCCACAGATGTGGAGGGCACCGCAACCCCTCAGACCGCCACGAAAGCCGCCGTCAACAACGCCACCCCCGACAACCCCATCACCCACGCGAGCCGCGTGCGCAGCAGACCACCCGCCACCACGACCGACGCCAGCAACAACGCACCACCGAGCGGAACCCACGCGTACAGCACCCCCGCAGGACCCGAACGCACCGCATCACCACCACCGGGCTTCACGACCACCGTGTACGTCCGGCCCCGCTCCACCGCGACCGACTTCTCCAGCACCACCCGCGCCCGCGGCTGCGAACCCGCCGACAACGGCGTGTACCGGCCCCAGCACACCTCGGGCCCACACCGCGTCACATCGACCGTGCCCTGCTCCCGGCCCTTCGTCAGCATCACGTGCTGCGCCGTACCCCACGACGCCCACACACCCGCGATCAGGATCAGCACCGCCACCGAACCCATCGCCGCGAACCGCCCGAACCGCAGCACGGCAGTCGAAGCCTGGGACGAAGAAGCAGCAGTGGCAGGCATGGCCGGGATCATTGGCCATGCCTGAACGGCCCGTCAACCTCGGCGGGGGACAAGTCAGGAGTTGTACGTGCTTTGCGCCCGCTCCAACCCCTCGATCACCAGACACTCCACCGCATCCGCCGCCCGGTCCACGAAGTAGTCCAGCTCCTTGCGCTCCGAGGACGAGAAATCCTTCAGCACGAAGTCCGCCACCGGCATCCGCCCCGGCGGCCGCCCGATCCCGAACCGCACCCGGTGATACTCCGCACCGAACGCCTTCGTCATCGACTTCAGCCCGTTGTGCCCGTTGTCGCCGCCCCCCAGCTTCAGCCGCAGCACCCCGTAGTCGATGTCCAACTCGTCATGCACGGCCACCACATGACCCACCGGGACCTTGTAGAAATCCCGCAGCGCGTTCACCGGACCGCCCGACAGGTTCATGTACGACATCGGCTTCGCCAGCACCACCCGCCGGTTCAACGGCCCCGGCGGCCCGATCCGGCCCTCCACGACCTGCGCCTGCGCCCGCCCGGCCCGCTTGAACCTCCCCCCGATCCGGTCCGCCAGCAGATCGGCCACCATGAAACCCACGTTGTGCCGGTTGCCCGCATACTCCGGCCCCGGATTGCCCAGCCCCACGATCAGCCACGGAGCGGCCGCATCGGTCGTCACGTCCATGTCTCCTTCATACGCGTCGGCCGCTGCCCCGCACGGGAACAGCGGCCGACGAAACGACGACGCAGAGGATCAGGCCTCGGCGGCCTCTTCCTCAGCGGCCTCCTCGCCCTCCGGGGCCTCCTCGGCCTGCGCGGCCAGGACCTGCAGGACGACAGCGTCCTCCTCGACGGCCAGCGTCGTGCCCTTGGGCAGCGTGATGTCCTTCGCCAGGATCGAGGCACCGGCCTCCAGACCCTCCACGGACACCGTCACCGACTCCGGGATGTGCGTCGCCTCGGCCTCGACGGGCAGCGCGTTCAGCACGTGCTCCAGCAGGTAGCCACCCGGGGCCAGCTCACCCTCGGTCTGCACCGGGACCTCGACCGTGACCTTCTCGCCGCGCTTCACCAGCAGCAGGTCCACGTGCTCCAGGAAACCCTTCAGCGGGTCACGCTGCACGGACTTCGGGATCGCCAGCTCGTTCGCCTTGCCGTCGATGTCCAGCGCGATCAGGACGTTCGGCGTACGCAGCGCCATCAGCAGCGCGTGGCCCGGAAGGGTCAGGTGCAGCGGGTCCGAACCGTGCCCGTACAGCACGCCGGGAACCTTGTCCTCACGACGGATACGGCGCGCGGCACCCTTGCCGAACTCGGTGCGCGTCTCGGCGGCGATCTTCACCTCGGACATGATCACTCCTCATAGTCAGTCATGGACGTGGTCACCCGGCCACGAACGGCCTGCTACGAAGAGCGCGTCGATAACGGACACCGCGTCCCGCAGAACAACGGGAACGGCCTCCCTCGCCGAGCAACTGCAGCAGTCTACTCGGCGAGGGAGGCCGCACCCAAAACGATCTCTACTGCTCGTCGAACAGGCTCGTCACCGAACCGTCCTCGAACACCTCACGCACCGCACTCGCGATCGTCGGCGCGATCGACAGCACCGAGATCTTGTCCAGATCACCGCTCAGCTCCGACGGCGTCGGCAACGTGTTCGTGAACACGAACTCACTCACCCGCGAGTTCTTCAGCCGGTCCGCGGCCGGACCCGACAGCACACCGTGCGTCGCCGTCACGATCACGTCCTCCGCACCGTGCGCGAACAGCGCGTCCGCCGCGGCACAGATCGTCCCACCGGTGTCGATCATGTCGTCCACCAGGACACACACGCGACCCTCCACCTCACCCACGACCTCGTGGACGGTGACCTGGTTCGCGACGTCCTTGTCACGCCGCTTGTGCACGATCGCCAGCGGCGCGCCCAGCCGGTCGCACCAGCGGTCCGCCACCCGCACACGGCCCGCGTCCGGAGACACCACCGTCAGCTTCTCCCGGTCCACCTTCCGGCCCACGTAGTCCGCCAGCAGCGGCAGCGCGAACAGGTGGTCCACCGGACCGTCGAAGAAGCCCTGGATCTGGTCCGTGTGCAGATCCACGGTCAGGATCCGGTCCGCACCCGCGGTCTTCATCATGTCCGCGATCAGACGCGCCGAGATCGGTTCACGTCCACGGTGCTTCTTGTCCTGCCGCGCGTAACCGTAGAACGGCACGATGACCGTGATGGAGCGGGCCGACGCACGCTTCAGCGCGTCGATCATGATCAACTGCTCCATGATCCACTTGTTGATCGGAGCCGTGTGGCTCTGGATCAGAAAGCAGTCGGCACCACGCGCCGACTCCTGATAACGCACATAGATCTCGCCGTTCGCGAAGTCGAAGGCCTTCGTCGGGACGACCCCGACACCCAACTGCTGGGCGACCTCCTCGGCAAGCTCGGGGTGGGCGCGGCCGGAGAAGAACATCAACTTCTTCTCGCCGGTCGTCTTGATCCCGGTCACAGCACTGTCTCCTCAGAGGTGTCGCAGCATGGGGTCGAGAAACCTCGCAGCCGGCTTGCCGGAGGCCGTCTCAGCTGGTGGGGGTGCGGGTGTGCACTTATCACCGTACGCCGTGTTTGAGGCATCGGTTTCCGGTCAGCCCTCACCGGCCGACTCCCGGGAAGCCGCCTCCGCCGCCTTCGCGGCCGCGCTCCCCGGACGCTTACGAGCCACCCAACCCTCGATATTCCGCTGCTGACCACGGGCCACGGCCAACGAACCCGCCGGCACATCCTTCGTGATCACGGACCCCGCGGCGGTGTACGCACCGTCCCCCACCGTGACAGGCGCCACAAACATGTTGTCCGAGCCCGTGCGGCAATGCGAACCGATGGTGGTGTGGTGCTTCTCCTGCCCGTCGTAGTTCACGAACACGCTCGCGGCACCGATGTTCGTCTGGTCACCGATCGTCGCGTCCCCCACGTACGACAGGTGAGGCACCTTCGTCCCCTCACCGATCGACGCGTTCTTCGTCTCCACGTACGTCCCGATCTTGCCCTTCGCACCCAGCCGCGTCCCCGGCCGCAGGTACGCGTACGGACCCACCGTCGCCTCCGCGCCCACCTCGGCACCCGACGCCACCGTGTTGTCCACCCGCGCACCCGCACCCACCCGGGTGTCCGTCAGCCGGCAGTTCGGCCCGACCTCGGCACCCTCCGCCAGATGCGTGCTGCCCTGCAGCTGCGTACCCGGATGGACCACGACGTCCTGCTCGAACGTCACGGTCACATCGATGAAGGTCGTCGCCGGATCGATCACGGTCACACCGGCCAGCATCGCCTCGGTCAGCAGCCGGTCGTTGAGGATCCGCCGCGCCTCCGACAGCTGCACACGGTTGTTGATCCCGGCGATCTCACGGTGGTCACCGGCCACCGACGCCCCCACCCGGTGCCCCGCCTCACGCAGGATCCCGAGCACGTCCGTCAGGTACTCCTCGCCCTGGCTGTTGTCCGTCCGCACCTTCTTCAGCGCGTCCGCCAGCAGCTGACCGTCGAACGCGAACACACCCGAGTTGATCTCACGGATCGACCGCTGGGCGTCGGTGGCGTCCTTGTGCTCGACGATGGCCCTGACGGCCCCCGTGGCGTCGTCACGGACGATCCGCCCGTACCCCGTCGCGTCCGGCACCTCGGCGGTCAGCACGGTGACCGCGTTGCCGTCGGCGGAGTGCGTCTCGGCGAGGGCCCGCAGGGTCGCCCCGGTCAGCAGGGGAGTGTCCCCGCACACGACCACGACGGTCCCGTCCACGGACCCGCCCAGCTCCTCCAGACCCATCCGCACGGCGTGCCCGGTGCCGTTCTGCTCCGCCTGTACGGCGGTACGGACGTCCGGGGCGATCTCACCGAGATGCGAGGTGACCTTCTCACGGGCGTGGCCGACCACGACGACCAGATGCTCGGGCTGCAGCTCGCCGGCGGAGGCGAGGACGTGGCCCACGAGACTGCGGCCGCAGAGCTCGTGCAGGACCTTGGGTGTGGCCGACTTCATACGGGTGCCCTCACCCGCTGCGAGAACGACGACGGCTGCCGGGCGGTTGGCGCTCACGGGATGCCCTTCGGCTGTGGATGGGGTGGGGTGACATCCGCAGGATACCGGGGGGTTTTGTGGGGGGCATGGGTGCGGGTCCCGACTGCAGTCATGCCAGTCAGGACCCGAACCGAGCTTTGCTCCGCCGCCAGGACTCGAACCCGGACTGAGGACACCAAAAGACCCAGTGCTGCCACTTACACCACGGCGGATAGCAAGCCCAGTCAGACAGCCGTTCGCGGAGTGCGCGACTGAGCCTCCCCTACTATGCCCCACCACCAGCCTTCGATGCGACGGTATAGGTCTGCTCCGCCTCGTACGTCTACACGGAGACAGCCGTGGTAGCTCTCCCCATTGTTCTTCCGGTTCGTGCTCGGATTGTGCTTCTCGAGCGTGGTCTTGAGGAGCGCGGCTCGGTCGATACCCACGTGGTCGGCCCAGAACTGCTCGACAGCCGCGACATCGGCGCTCTCGTGGACGTGCACGGCGAACCTCAGGCGCTCCGGCTCGACGCCCAATAGGTTGAGCCAGGCCAGGAAGACCGTGATCATGCCAGGGTCGCTGTTCACAAAGATCACGCGTTCTTGCCGACGGTACGGCTTGCTTTTCGCGCCCTCGGCCCAATATAGGCCCACGCCGACCAGGAACAGTTCGCGATCGGTGATGTGCTCGATCTCGCGCGTTGCCACTTCCCTGATTCGCCGGCGCTCCTCCTCGCGTAGCCGCAACTTGGCTTCCCAGCCCCGCTTCGCGATCGCCGAAGCTTCCTCCCGGGTCCGCTGCCGCCGCTCCGGCTTCGGCAGATCCCGCACCCACAGCGAGATCGAACTCTTCGAGCACCCCAGCTCCATCTGGATCCGGTCGTACGTCCAGCCCTGGAGGCGGAGCTCCCTCGCCTTCTCCCTCAGGTCGTCCTTCGCGTTCGGGCGCTTCGTCCAGGCCGGTGGCGGTTCGCCTTCCAGCAGTCGGTTGAGGATGTCGTTGTTGTCGACGTGCAGCCGGTCTCGGATCTGACGGCGGCTGAGGCCGGCGCGGCGCAGTGTCACCGCCTTCTCCCGCAGCCCCTCGAAGTCGGAGTACTTGCCCGGTGCATGTGTCATACGCATACCGTCCGGGCGGAATCGAGGGCTCCGGGGTCGAACGGTGCGCGATTCAGCAGTTCGAGGGATATCGGGTGGTATCGCGGCCGAACGGTCACGGAGTGTGGTGTAGGCCAGTCCGGGAAATGCGACGGAAAACCGATGGGGGCCGCCCGTAGGCTGGGAGGCATGACCGCGACGGGGGAAGACCATGTGACGGCCCGGGGAGGGCCGTGGTGGTGGGCCAGGCGGCGTAGTGCCGTGCTCGATGTGAGCCTGGCCGTGGTGTCCGCGCTGGAGTGCGCCCTGGAGGGGATCCCGTTCGCGCGGGATGCCGGGATCCCGGTGGCGGCGGGGGTCGTCTTCGGGTTGTTGGCCGGTTCCGTGCTGCTCGTGCGGCGCCGCTGGCCGATCGCCGTGGTGCTGGTGTCGATCGCCATCACGCCCGCCGAGATGGGCTTCCTGATGGGCGTCGTCGGCCTGTACACGCTGGCCGCTGCCGAGCTGCCCCGGCGGATCATCGGCTCGCTGGCGGGGATGTCCCTGGTGGGGACGTTGATCGTGACGTTCGTGAAGACGCAGCAGGACATGTCCCGGGGGGATCTGGAGATAGGGGACTGGTTCGTCCCCTTCGCCGCGATCACGATGTCGCTGGGCTTCACGGCGCCGCCGGTGCTGCTGGGGCTGTACGTGGGGGCGCGGCGGCGGTTGATGGAGAGTCTGCGGGAGCGGGCGGACAGTCTGGAGCGGGAGCTTCAGTTGCTGGCGGAGCGGGCGGAGGAGCGGGCCGAGTGGGCCCGGAACGAGGAGCGGACGCGGATCGCGCGGGAGATGCACGACGTGGTCGCGCATCGGGTGAGTCTGATGGTGGTGCATGCCGCCGCGTTGCAGGCGGTGGCCCGGAAGGATCCGGAGAAGGCCGTCAAGAACGCCGCGTTGGTGGGGGACATGGGGCGGCAGGCGCTGACGGAGCTGCGGGAGATGCTCGGGGTGCTGCGCAGTGGTGGGGACGGCCCGCCGCGTGAGCCGTCGGTGTCGACGTCGCCCGCTGTGCCGGCGTCGGCGTCGGTGCCGTTGGCGGCGGTGGGGGTGGCGGCTGCTGCGGCGGCTTCGCGGGTGGCGGATGACGAGGGGCCGTGTCTGGCGGAGATCGAGGAGCTGGTGGGGCAGTCGGCTGCGGCGGGGATGGTGGTGGCGTTGTCGGTGGAGGGGGACGTGCGGTCGTACGCGCCGTTGGTGGAGCAGACGGCGTACCGGGTGGTGCAGGAGGCGTTGACGAACGTCCACAAGCACGCGGCCGGGGCGAAGACGTATGTGCGGTTGGCGCACCGGGTGTCGGAGATCGCGATGCAGGTGGAGAACGAGCCGCCTGAGGAGGCGGCGTCGTCGGCGCGGTTGCCGTCCGGGGGGAACGGGCTGGTGGGGATGAGGGAGCGGGTGTCGGCGCTGGGCGGGGTGTTCGTGTCGGGGCCGACGGACGCCGGGGGTTTCCGGGTGTCGGCGGTGATTCCGGCGTCGTAGCCGGTTCGGAGCGGTGACCGGCCGGGGTGGGGCGGCGACCGGCCGGTGGTCGGGTGTGGTCGGGTGTGGTCGGGCGGGGTCAGCCGGCGGTGAGGCGGACGGGTTCGGTGCCGGCGATGAGGGTGGCGAGGGCCTGGTCGATGTCGTGGCCGAGGTACCAGTCGCCGGTGTGGTCGAGGGTGTAGACGCGGCCGTCGGTGTCGATGGCGAGGAGGGCCTGGCTGTCGGTCTCGGCGCCGAGGGAGCAGACGTCGGTGCCGAGGGCGCGGCCGAGGTCGCCGAGGGTGCGGGCCATGTGGAGGCCGTGGAGCGGGTCGAGGTGGAGGGTGGCGGGGGCGACCTGGCGGCCGGGGCCCGTGGGTGTGATGTGGAGTCCGCCGAATTCGGCCCAGGCTTCGACGGCTGCGGGGAAGACGGTGTGGCGGTGGCCCGCGGGGGAGGTGTGGTCGCGCAGGGCGTCGGCCCAGATCTCGGCTTGTTTGATGTCCCAGCGTCCGGGTTGCCAGCCGGCGGCGCGCAGGGCGGCGTCGACGGGTACGGCGAAGCGGGTGGTCGAGGTGCGGTCGGTGTGCATCTGCCCTTCGTCTCGTCGAGGTCATGGGGTGGCGGCGGGTGCGCGCGGGCGCACGCCGGGTGTCTGGTGGTGCGGTGTGGGGGTGGGGAGGCGTCAGGTGTTCTGGGACGCCGGATCGACTATGCGGACGCCGAAGTGGGCGCTGAGCGCGGTGCAGGCGCGGCAGGGGGTGGCGAAGCTGCCGTGGAGGGGGTCGCCGTCCTCGCGGATGCGTCGGGTGGTGAGTTTGGCCTGCTTGAGGGCTTTGCGCGCTTCGCCGTTGGTCATGGGTTTGCGCGCGGCGCGTTTGCTGCGTGCGGTGTCGGCGGCGGCGATGTGCCGGGAGATGAGGATCGTTTCGGCGCAGCGGCCGGTGTAGCGGTCGCGCTGGGCACTGGGGAGGGTGTCGAGGAAGTCCTGGACGAGGGGGTGCAGGGTGGGGGGTGTGTCGCCGCGGGCGGCGGTGCCGGTGAGGGTGGCGCCGCGGACGGAGAGGGCGGCGGCGATGGTGGGGAGGATGCCGTCGCGGCGGTGCAGGAGGGCGGGGGCGTGGGCGGCTTCGGTGGTGCTCCAGCCGATGCGGGGGTCACCGGTGCGGGGGTCGGCGTGGTGCGGGTTCCTGCTGCGGGGGTCGCCGATGCGCGGGTGGCCGGCTGCGGGGCCGGTGTCGTGGCTGCCGCCGGTGGGGTCGCCGTTTCGTGGGTCGGCGGACCTGCCGGTGTGTGGCCCCGTCTGCGTCGCGTTCATGATCGTCTTCCCCTCCGTGCATCCCCCCGGGGGTCACAGACTGCCAAATGCCGTGGCTTGTGCGGAAGCTGGGGCGCGGCGACACGCCCGTAGCGGGTTGTGTCGTCACGGTGGGGTGACGCCTGGTCACGGAAGCGGAGGGGGTGCCGACCGGTGCCGGTGACCGGTGTCGTCGCACCGCATAGGCTGTCGGCACCGCGGGCGATGCGGTGATCCGTTCGGAGATCGATGCCGTGAACCGGAGGGAGATCCTTCGGGTCGGCGCGTGCGGTGAAGTGCAGTGAAGTCGAAACAGACGTGACAGTCGATACGGTTCGTAGTGCGCCAAGGGTGGTCAATACGGGTCGTACAGAGTGCCGCAGGGGGCAACCGCCATGACGACAGGTCGGCTCGGGCAGCAAGCCGCGCCGCCGAACGCGGCCTACGCCGGGCAGGTCGTGCATTTCCCGGATCCGGTGCGGGCGGCCCGTCACCCGAGAGGGGTACGGGTCGACGAGCGTGGTTACCCCGACTTCTCGGCGTACGCCCGGGCGGCCGCGGAGATCGCGGAGCCGCCGGAGGGTTTCGGTGTCGACGAGTTGCGGCTGACGGACTACGTGTCGGCGAACACGGCGTTGTCGGCGTCCGGGCACGAGTTGTGGGACACGGTGCCGGCGGTGGCGACGCCGCACGGCTGGACGTGGCACCACGTGGTGGGCACGCGGCGGCTGGAGCTGGTCCCGGTCGAGGTGAAGGCGCTGCTGCGGCATCACGGGGGTGTGGCGACGTCGGGCGTGGACCATGCCAAGCGCGGCACGCGGCCGTTGCAGGAGACGCGTCCGGCGCACTTCGGGCTGCCGAAGTCGGGGGTCGCGGTGACCGAGTCGCAGGTGCAGGGTGTCGAGGAGGACCTCGGCTACCGGCTGCCGGGTGCGTACCGGTCGTTCCTGAAGGCGGCGGGCGGTTGTGCGCCGGTGGGGGCCGCGTTGGACGCGGAGTTGGGGCTGCTGGTCGATCAGCCGTTCTTCACGGTGCGGGACGAGGCGGCGGTCAACGACCTCGTCTACGTCAACAAGTGTCTGCGTGACCATCTGACCAAGGACTATCTGGGGATCGCGTTCGTCCAGGGCGGGTTGCTGGCCGTGAAGGTGAAGGGCGAGCGGATCGGCTCGGTGTGGTTCTGCGCGTACGACGACGCGCGGGACGCGGACCCCTCGGTGCCGCCGGCGGAGCGGGTGGAGCGGTTGCTGCTGCCGTGCGGTGACGACTTCGACGTCTTTCTGTCGCGGTTGGCGGGCAATCCGCCGGAGTTGGAGACGGTGGCGAACCTGATGGTGGACGGTGGGTTCGCGCGTGTGGTGCCGGTGGGTGCGGTGTCGTCCTCGGCAGTGGGGGAGTGAGGTCGGCGATGGTGACCTTCGCGCAGGCGCAGGAGCGCGCGGAAGAGTGGATCAACGGGGACGTGCCGTCGTACCAGCATCGTGAGGTGCGGGTGCGGGAGTTCGATCTCGGGTTCGTGGTGTGGGCCGAGGACCGGGCGGACGGGCCGCGGTCGGACGGTGGTGCGCAGCGGCTGGTGATCGCGCGGGACAGCGGCGAGGCGACGCTGTGGCCGGGGTTGCCGGTGGGTGAGGTGATCCGCCGGTACGAGGAGGAGTACGGCCGTCCGGACGCGGCGGACGAGCCGGCTCCGGCGGCGCCCGCCGCCCGGGTGGATCTGAATCAGACGTCGTTCCTGCTGACTCCGCCGGAGTGGTTGCAGGACGCGGCGGACAAGCTGGGGATTCCTGACCGGCGGGGTGCGGGCGCCGGGGCCGGGGCTCAGGAGGCTTCTGCTGCCGGCTCTTCGGGTCCTGCTGACGGGGCCGGTACTGGTTCCGGTGCGGCGGTCGGCGGGGTCTCGGCCGGTGGCGGGGACGCGCAGCGTGCGCCTGCGGCGTCGGGCAGTGGGACGTCGTGGCCGGCGGCCGGCGGCGACTCCGGGGCCGACGCGGGTGCTCCCGGGTCTCCGGGCGCGCCGGGTGTGCCGGAGGGGGCGACGCCCTGGGCCGGTACGGACACCACCGCGGACGCGGGCGAGGACCGTTCCGTGCCGCTGCCGGCGACGGTCTTCGCGCCGCCGCTGAGTGAGGACGACGGCGACGCTCCGCCGCGTTCCACGATGCCCGAGGCCAAGACGACGCTGATGTCGGGCGGCAGCGGGCTTCCGCCGACGGCGCTGTCGCCGGCGGTGGACGACCCGAACGCGCAGGGCTCGGGGGCGGCGCCCGCCCCTGGAGGCGCCGGTCACGGCGGGCCGGGGAGTCCGGCGGGCCCGGCGGGCGCTCCGCCCGTGCCGGGGACGCCGCCCGGGGGTGTGCCGCAGGGCAGTACCCCGCCGCCCGTGCCCGGTGGGCAGCCGTACGGGTATCCGCAGCCGCCGGGCAGCACGCCGCCGCCGGCCGCCGCGCCGCAGCCGCCGGCCGGGCCGGGGGCCGCTCGGAACGCCGGGGACATCGCCGACGCCGCGACCAGCAAGGCCGCTCCGCCGCCCGGGCGGCGGGGGACGGGCCCCTCCACTCCGCCTCCTCCGGGCGCCCCGGGGACGCCCGGTGCCCAGCGGGGCGGTACGCCCCCGCCGTCGGGGCCCGGGGCGCCGGGTACTCCCGCGGGCGGATACGTGCCCACGCAGATGGTGTCGGCGCTCGGGCCGGACGGTCCGGGCCCGGCCGGGGACTCCTCGGGAGCGGGCGCGCCGCTGCCGCCGCCGGGTGCTCCGGGGGCTCCGCAGGCAGGCCCGGGTGTTCCCGGCGGCCCCGGGGTGCCGCCGTCCGGTGCGCCGAACCAGCCCGGTCCTCCGGGCGCGCCGCAGCCTCCGGGTGCCCCGGGCGGTACGCCGCCCGGCGGTGTCCACCACGCCGCCACGATGCTCGCCGACCCCGGTCGCATGGGCCCGGGCGCCCCGCAGCCGCCGGGTCCTCCGGGTGCGCCCGGTGCGCCCCAGCCGCAGGGTGCGCCTGGCCCGGGCGCTCCCCACGCGCCAGGCGCGCCGGGGGGTCCGCGCCCTCCTGGTGCCCCGGGTGCTCCCGGCGGTCCCGGTCCCGTGCACCACGCGGAGACCGTGCTGGCCGCGCCCCCGGCGGGCGGCCCCGGCGTGCCCCCGCCGCCGCAGGCCCCCGGTGCACCCCCCGGCGCCCCTGGTACGCCCGGTGCGCAGCCGATGCCGCCCGGGATGGCGCCCGGGATGCCGGGAGCGGTGCCTCCCGGTGTGCCGCCGGGCGCGATGCCGCCGGGTGCCGTGCCCCCCGGTGCGGTGCCGCCGCCCGGTCCCGGGCAGCCTCCGGCGTACGGCTATCCGCAGCAGCCCACCGGGCAGCCGACCGTCGGCCCGGGCTACCAGGCCGTGCTGCGCTACCGCGCGCAGGACGGTTCCGAGCAGCAGCTGATCCGGCGTTCGGCGCCGGGCACGCCGCACCCGGAGTGGCAGATCTTCCATGAGCTGCGGGTCCTGAACGTGCCCCCGGACCAGGTGCTGGAGCTGCACACCGAGCTGGAGTCGTGCGAGCTGCCGGGTGCGTACTGCGCACGGATGATCCGGGAGCAGTGGCCGCAGGCGCGCATCACGAGTATCGCGCCGTACGGCACGGACCACGCGAGCCGGCAGCAGGGCATGCAGCAGCTGCTGGCCCACCAGGGCGAGTTGCACCAGGTCGCGGACGGCCCGGCGCGTCCGGCTCCGGTGCGTGCCCCGCTGCCGCCGGTGCAGGCGGCTCCGCCGATTCCGCCGGAGGCCATCGGGCAGGAGCTGGGCGCGGCGTTCGGGCCGGGCGTGTTCCGGTTCGAGCAGGCCGCCGTGTCGCGGCAGGGTGTGCCGCCGATCGTGGCGCACACGCTGGTGGCGGCCGGACTGCCGATGGACATGGGCCCGTTCTTCTGGGCGCAGGCCCAGCCGGGGCGGCCCGTTCCGACGCTGGCGGAGCTGGCGGCCGAGCGGGGTGTGCAGCCGGCCTCGGACGCGGGCTCCTACCTGGTGATGGGCAGCGACTTCGGCAAGGCGATCTGCGTGCAGTACGGCACGGCGAACATCGTGGCCGTGCCGGTGGAGGCCGGGCCGGGCGGGGCGCCGGTGCCGCCGCAGTTCGTGAACACCGGGCTGCCGGAATTCGCCCGCTGCCTCGCCCTGCTGGGGCGGATGTGGCGGCTGCGGTTCGGGCTGAACCAGGAGCAGGCGGGCCGCTGGACCGTCGACTTCCAGGCCCAGCTCGCCGCGCTCGACCCGGCGGCGCTGGGATCGCCGGAGAGCTGGTGGTCGGTCCTGCTGGAGCAGATGTGGGACGGGCTGCTGTGATGCGTCGCCGCTGAGGCGGTGCCGCCGACGTGCCTCGGGGAGCCGGGTCCGGTCGTTCGCGCGACCGGGCCCGGCTCTTTCGTGCCCGCGTGAGGAACCTGCGCGCCGGGCTGTCACATCTCCGCCCGCCGTTCCGTCAGTGCAGGGACAGCGAAGCACCGCGGACCCAGAAGGCAGATCTTGCAGGCAACGCGCCCTTCTTCTCGGACGCCGAGCGCGCCGCGCTGAAGCTGACCGAGGCGATGACGAGGCTGTCCGACCTCTCAGGGGAGCCGGTGCCGGACGCGCTGTGGGCCGAGGTGGCCGCCCACTTCGACGAGAGGGAACTCTCTGCTCTCCGGGCCCGTGACCCGCGTGCGGAGTGTCGCGTTATGCACACTTCCGTCTGATCCACCAAGATGTGCGCGAAACCATCCCATTTCTAGCGCGACTTCACGTTCTGTGGTGGAGAGGGGTCCGGATGAGCGGCGCGACGGTGTCCCCGCACGGTTTCACGGCCGTGCGGGGACGCGGCTACCGTCCCGAGCAGGTCGACCAGTACGCCGAGACCCTCTGCGCGGACCGGGACGCCGCCTGGGAGAGGGCGGCCCGGCTGACGGTGCTCGCCCGGCGGATGGATGAGGAACTGGGGCGGCTGCGCGAGGCCGTGGCCCGGCTGGCCCCGCAGACGTACGAGACCCTCGGGGAACGGGCGCAGCAGCTCTTCGCACTCGGCGAGGAGGAGGCCGCCGCCGTACGGGAGGGGGCGTGCCGGGAGGCGCGGCACCTCGTCGACGGGGCGCGGGCGTCCGCGGCCGAGGTGCGCGAGTCCGCCCGGGCGCAGGCCGATGCCGTGCGCGCCGACGCCGACGAGCGGGCCCGGCAGCGGCTGCTCGCCGCCCAGGCCGAGGCCGACGAGATCCGGGGCGCGGCCCGGCGCGAGGCGCAGGAGGAGCGGGGCGAGGCCCTGGCCGCGTTGCGGGAGATGCGGCAGCGCACCTCCGGGATGCTGGCCGAGCAGGACAAGGAGCGCGCCGAGCGGTGGGCGCGGACGGAGCGGGAGGAGACCGCCCGGGGGGCGGAGCTCGACGCGCGTGACGAGGTGGCGCTGTCGGGCGCCCAGGACGCGCTGTCCGAGGCGGAGCAGGCCCTCGCCGACGCGGGGGACTCTGCCCGCGAGGTGGAGGAGGAAGCCCGGGCCCGTGCGGCGGAACAGGTCGCCCGGGCCCACGAGCAGGTGGAAGCGGTCGAGAAGGAGACCGACCGCCTTCTCCGCGCACACACCGCACAACGCGACGAGACCCTCGCCCACATCGCCCACGTCCACGACAGCCTGACGGCGTGGGTGGGCCGGGTGGCGGCGGAGTGACACCGACGACCGCTTGAGGGGAAGGGGGGTGAGCGGGCGACCTCGCGGACAGCCGGCCGGCATGCCCCCCTGCCTCGGCCCGCCGCCCGAGGTGCCACCGGTCCGGGCCGCGCGCCTGGACCGAAGTCCGCGCCGCCCGGGGAGATGCCGCCGCCATCACCACCTCGGGCGGCGGGTGGCCGGACCGGTCGGAGGCGGACGTGCCGCCGCCGTCACCACCGCCGCCGTCACCACCGCGGGCGACAGGCGGCCGGGTCGGTCCAGGTGGGACGTGCCTCCGTCGTCACCGTCGGGAGCGGGGGCCAGGTAGGTCGAGCCGTTGGCCGGTTCAGGCCCGTCCGCCCCCGCTCGGCGGCACGGCGGATCGTGGCGGTCGCCGTGCCGTCCGGGTCAGTGGTCCCTGCGTGCCGCTCCCGCCAGGATCCAGCCCTCCACCGCCTCGTACTGGTGGCGTTGTTCCTCCGACTTCCGCCGGCCGGACGCGACCGTGCCCAGCCAGCCGCAGGCGAAGCCCAGAGGGATGGAGAGCAGGCCCGTGGTGGTGAACGGGAACCAGTTGAAGTCGGCCTCGGGGAAGGCCGAGACGGGTGAGCCGGAGACCAGGTTGGTGCCCGGCATCAGCAGCAGGACGGCAAGGGAGCCGCCGATGAGGGTGCTGAGCAGGCCCGTTCGCGTGTAGCGGCGCCAGAACAGGCTGTAGACCAGCGCGGGCGCGATGGCCGAGGCCCCCAGGCAGAAGGACAGCGTCACCAGCGGCTGCAGGCTGCGGTGCTGGACCTGGGTGGCCAGGAGGACCGCGGGGAGGCCCACGGCCAGGGCCGACAGCCGCGCCACCGTCATCTCGCGGCGCGGTGACATCTCCTGCACCCGGGCCGCGAACACGTCGTGCGCCAGGGAGTTGGCGCAGGCCAGGATCATTCCGGCGACGGAGGCGAGCAGCGTGAGGAAGACCGCCGTCGTGATGGTCGTGAACAGGAACGTCTCCGCCGACGACACGTCCGCGCCGAACGCCGCCTGCGAGCCCAGCAGGTACGCCGTGTTGCCCTGCGGGTCGACCTGCGCGATCAGTTCCCGCCCGACCAGCGCGGTCGCTCCGAACCCGACGACCGTGATGACGAGCACGAACAGGGCCACACCCGACACCGCCCAGGACATCGAGCGGCGCACCTGCCGGGCACTGGAGGCCGTGTACATGCGCATGGTGACGTGCGGCAGGACGCCGCCCCCGAGGACGACCGTCAGCTGTGCGGTGATCATGTCCAGTTCGGGGCTGGGGCCGCCGGCGAACTGCAGGCCCGAGGAGAGGAACGCCGAGCCCACGCCGCTGTTCCGGGCGGCGGCGCCGAACAGCGCTCCCGGGTCCCAGTCGAACCGGTTCAGGATCAGCACCGCGACGACCATGCCGGAGCCGAGCAGCATCACGATCTTCAGGATCTGGATGAGGGCGGTGCCCTTCATCCCGCCGATCGCCGCGTAGCTGATCATCAGCACGCCCACGCCGATGATGCAGCCGGTCTGCAGGGACTCGCCGGAGAAGCCGAGGATGAACGCCATCAGCTGCCCGGTCCCCGCCAACTGCACCAGCATCAGCGGCAGCAGCGCCGCCAGGGTCACCGCGCAGGCCGCGATGCGGACACCGCGTCCCGGCATCCGGCGGGTCAGCGCGTCGCCCATGGTGAACCGGCCCGCGTTGCGCAGTGGTTCGGCCAGCAGAAACATCATGAGCATCAGCGACAGTGCCGTGCTCAGCGCCAGCACGACACCGTCGTAGCCGAACAGCGCGATGACGCCGCCGGTGCCGAGGACGGTCGCGGCGGAGATGTAGTCGCCGGCGATCGCCAGGCCGTTGCGCATGGGCGACAGGGAGCTGTAGCCGGTGTAGAACTCGTCCAGGTCGTCCCGGTCCGGGCCCGTCATCACGCACAGCAGCAGCGTGACCGTGGCGACGGCGGAGAAGCCGACCAGGGACATCGTCTGGGCGTTACCGCTGAAATCGGTGGTCACCGGGTGCCCTCCCGCTTCGCGTCCAGCTCGGCATGCCGGCGTATGCGGTCCGCGATCGGGTCGACGCGGTGGCGGGCCGTCTGCTCGTACAGGGCGATCGCCAGCCAGGTCACGGGGACCTGGAGGAGCGCGAGCAGCAGTCCGGTGGGCAGGCCGTCGGTGACGCTGCTCGTCATGAACGACGGTGCGAACGCCGACAGGATCAGGAAGAGGACGAAGTAGCCGAGGGCGGTGAGCGTGGCCACGCGCCGCTGCCAGCGGTAGGCGCTGCGCAGGAGCCGCAGGTCGCTGTGCTGCCCCAGCGCGGCGTGCCGCTGGGGACGCCGGCCGGCCGCTTCGGGCTCCTCCTGCGGTGCCCAGGGGTAGGTGTGGTACGTGTACGGGTCGTAGGACGCGGGTGGATCGGGTGGTCGGTACGGGTGGGGCGGGGACGAGTCGTAGGACATCCCGGTGCTCCTTGCGAGGGTTGTTTCCGGTGCGGCGGACCGCAGGGAGGTGGGGGGCGGGAGCCACGCACGCTACTTCGGGGCAGGGGTCCGGCGCGAGGGTTTGGACAAACTGATCGGTCGGTATCCACTTACCTTTCCGACCTCGGGTGTTACTCGCGTTGACTCGTTCTTCTCGCAGCTCGTGGCGTTTCGGGCGAGGTGGGTCGGCGTCACGGACACCGGCACTTCGGTGCCGTCGTCGGGCGCCGCCCGGAAGGCCGGTCGCCGACCGGTCCGGTGCGGTTCCGAACGGCCCGCACGCACACCGAAGTTGATGTCAGGGGCCGTCGGGGGATGCGTCGAGGAGCCGGCGCTCGTAGCGGACCCCCGGTCGTCCATCCACCGTCGTGTTCTCCACCCGTGTGAAGCCGCTGCGGGTCAGGACCCTCAGGGACGCCGCGTTGTCCAGTGTCGTGACCGCGGTCAGGGACGTCAGGCCGTAGTCGGTGACGGCCAGTCGGCACACCTGCGCGACCGCTGCCGTCGCCACGCCCCGGCCGGCGGCCCGCTGCCCGACGCGGTAGCCGAGTTCGGCGCTGCCGTCCACCAGGTCCATCAGATTCACGCGGCCGATCAGATCGCCGTCCTCCGCCAGGACCACGTGGAAGCGGCACACGCGCGCGTGCTGCTCGTCGAGGAGTGCCCGAAGGCGCGCGGCGAACCCCGCCGCCGTGAAGAAGGCGTCCCCGCGGTCCGGCACCGTGCGGGCGAACCAGGCCCGGTTCTCCCGCTCGAAGGCCAGCAGTGCCTCCGCGTGCTCCGCCCCCAGGGGCTCCAAGGTAACCATGGGCGCGACGATACGGACGTTCAGTCGTTCAGCACGGGGAATTTCCGGGGTGCGAGGAACAGCAGCACCAGGAACGCCAGGGCCGCCGCGCACGCCGCTCCCAGGTAGACCGCGTGCACCGCGTCGGCGATGGCCCGCCGGGTCGCCTCCGGCGCGCCGCCCGAGTCGAGCGCCCGCGTCACCGAGTCCAGGTCGCCCGCACCGCCGAGCCGTGCGGCCAGCACCCCGTTGGCGACCGCACCGAACACCGCCGCGCCGACCGTCTGGCCGGTCTGGCGGCAGAACAGCACGGACGCCGTCGTGGTGCCGCGCTCCGCCCATCCCACCGTCGACTGCACCCCGACGATGAGCGGCAGCTGGAACAGGCCCAGTGCGGCGCCGAGCAGCAGCATCAGCAGCGTCGGCTGCCACGCCTGCCCGGGGTAGGGCAGGAAGGGGAACGCGAAGAGGATCAGGGCGGCCGTGCCGATGCCCAGCATCGCCGTGTTGCGGAAGCCGATCCTGCGGTACACATGCTGGCTCAGGGCCGCCGACACCGGCCAGCTCAACGTCCACACGGACAGCACGAATCCGGCGGCCACGGGCGCGAGACCCAGCACCGACTGGGCGTACGTGGGCAGGAAGACCGACGGGGCGACCATCAGCAGACCCAGCGCGCCCAGGGCCAGGTTGACCGCGGCGATCGTACGGCGCCGCCACACCCAGCCCGGGATGATCGGGTCCGCGGCCCGGCGCTCCACCAGCACCACGACCGCCACCAGGGCGAGCCCCGCGCCGAACAGCGCCAGGGAGGGCGCCGACAGCCACGGCCACGCCACTCCGCCCTGCACCAGCGCCGTGAGCAGCACCCCGCCGCTGGCGAACACCGCGAGTGCGCCCGCCCAGTCCACGCGCGCGTGCCCGGAGGCCTGCCGCTCCGGCTCGTGCAGGTGACGGACGATCAGCCACAACGCGACCGCGCCGATCGGCAGATTGATCAGGAAGATCCACCGCCAGTCCGCGTACGCGGCGAGCACTCCGCCCAGGCCCGGCCCGGCGACCGCGGACACGGCCCACACCGTGGACAGCTTCGACTGGATCCTGGGCCGCTCCTTCAGCGGATACAGGTCCGCGGCGAGGGTCTGCACGGTCCCCTGGAGCGCGCCGCCGCCCAGCCCCTGCACGACCCGGAACGCGATGAGCGCCCCCATGTTCCAGGCCAGCGCGCACAGCAGGGACCCGAGCAGGAACAGCACCGAGCCCGCTATGAGCACCGGTTTGCGGCCGAAGGTGTCGGAGAGCCTGCCGTACACCGGCAGGGTGACGGTCACGGCCAGCAGATAGCCGGAGAACAGCCAGGAGAAGACGGAGAAGCCGCCGAGGTCCCCGACGATCTGCGGAACGGCGGTCGAGACGATGGTCGCGTCGAGCGCCGCCAGCGCCATCGACAGCATCAGCGCCGCGACGACGGCTCCGCGCCGGCCGGCCGTGGCGGAACGTGCGGCCTCGCGTGCCGTGGAACGGGTACTGCCCACCCCGGTGCCCTCCCCTCGGCCCCGGCCGCGCCCGCGCCATGGGTCCCGTCGTATGTCTGCCCCTTGCACCTACCTGCCGCGGACAGCTTCCCACTTGACCTTGACGCGGCGGGAGGGTGGAGCCTGAGTGGGCCGACGAGTGGAGCGAACCCTGAGACGGCCTCCACCCATCGATGGAGTGCCCCTAGGGGTACCTCCGTACTACGACCTGGGGAGGGTTCGTACCGACGGAGGACGAGACGGCGAGGGCGCCTTCCTTAACCTGGCTTTACGCCGCCGGGGGGGCGGTACGGACACCGGCGGGGGTGGGGTTTTCCACAGCAAAAGACTGCGCTGCACACCAGGGCGCGGGACCCCTCCCCACCGAGAGACTGACCCACGTCGGACGGATTCCTGATCCGGCACCGCACACGACGGCTGCCGATGGGGCGACCGTCTTCACCATCTGCTGACCGATATAGGAGACATACCGTGACTTCGGCTGTGACCATTCCCAGGCACGGGGGTACTGGAGGGCGTACGGCCGTTGCCGCACGGGCGCGGCAGGTCGTGAAGGCGTACGGGTCCGGTGAGACCCGGGTCGTCGCCCTCGATCATGTCGACGTGGACATCGCACGCGGCCAGTTCACCGCGATCATGGGCCCCTCGGGGTCCGGCAAGTCCACCCTCATGCACTGCCTGGCCGGCCTCGACACCGTGACGGGCGGCCAGATCTACCTCGACGACACCGAGATCACCGGTCTGAAGGACAAGAAGCTCACGCAACTGCGCCGGGACCGGATCGGGTTCATCTTCCAGGCGTTCAACCTGCTGCCGACGCTGAACGCGATCGAGAACATCACGCTGCCCATGGACATCGCGGGCCGCAAGCCGGACAAGCAGTGGCTGGCGCGGGTCGTGGAGACGGTCGGGCTCGCCGAACGCCTCAAGCACCGGCCCACCCAGCTGTCCGGCGGCCAGCAGCAGCGCGTCGCCGTGGCCCGGGCCCTCGCCGCCCGGCCCGAGATCATCTTCGGGGACGAGCCGACCGGCAACCTCGACTCCCGCGCCGGCGCCGAGGTTCTCGGCTTCCTGCGCCGGTCCGTCGATGAGCTGGGCCAGACCATCGTGATGGTCACCCACGACCCGGTGGCGGCCAGTTACGCGGACCGGGTGCTGTACCTCGCCGACGGCCGCATCGTCGACGAGATGTTCAAGCCGACCGCGGACGCCGTGCTCGACCGCATGAAGGACTTCGACGCCCGGGGGCGCACGTCATGACCGTCATGAAGACCTCGATGCGCAACTTCGTCGCGCACAAGGGGCGGATGGCGCTCTCCGCGATCGCCGTCCTGCTGTCGGTCGCCTTCGTCTGCGGCACGCTCGTCTTCACGGACACCATGTCGACCACGTTCGACAAGCTCTTCGCGGCGACCTCCTCCGATGTGACGGTGAGCGCCAAGGGCGCCTCCGACACCGGGGAGACGACCTCCGACAACGGCAAGCCGCCGGTCATGCCGGCCTCCGTGCTGGGCGAGGTCCGCAAGGCGCAGGGCGTGAAGTCGGCCGAGGGCACGGTGTTCTCCACGTCCGTGACCGTCGTCGACGGCGACAAGGACAACCTGTCGCCCTCCAGCGGCGCCCCGACGATCGTGGGCAACTGGAACGACACCGACGCCCGCACCATGAAGATCACCTCCGGTGCGGCGCCCAAGGGCCCCGACCAGATCATGGTCGACGCCGACACCGCCGACAAGCACGAGCTGCAGCTCGGCGACGAGATCGGCGTGATCAGTGCGGTCGGCACGCACGAGGCGAAGATCTCCGGCATCGCCGACTTCACCGTCACCAACCCCGGCGCCGCGATCTTCTACCTCGACACCGAGACCGCCCAGCAGGCCCTGGTCGGCGAGAGCGACGTCTACACCAACGTGAACGTCACCGCGGCCGCCGGCGTCAGCGACGCACAGCTGAAGAAGAACGTCCGAGCCGAACTCGGCGCCGGATTCCAGGTGAAGACGGCCAAGGAGACCGCCGACGCCAACCAGAAGGGCGTCGCGAGCTTCATGAACGTCATGAAGTACGCGATGCTCGGCTTCGCCGGGATCGCCTTCCTCGTCGGCATCTTCCTGATCATCAACACCTTCTCCATGCTGGTCGCCCAGCGCACCCGTGAAATCGGCCTGATGCGGGCCATCGGCTCCTCCCGCAAGCAGGTCAACCGCTCCGTGCTGGCCGAGGCGCTGCTGCTCGGCGTCGTCGGATCGGTGCTCGGCGTCGCCGCGGGCGTCGGCCTCGCCGTCGGCCTGATGAAGGTCATGGGCACGGTGGGCATGGAACTGTCCACCGACGACCTGACCGTCGCCTGGACGACCCCCGTGGTCGGCCTCGTCCTCGGCGTGGTCGTCACCGTCCTGGCCGCCTACCTGCCCGCCCGGCGCGCCGGCAAGATCTCCCCGATGGCCGCCCTGCGCGACGCGGGAGCCCCCGCGGACGCCAAGGCCGGCTGGATCCGGGCCGCGATCGGCACCGTCCTCACCGGCACCGGCGGCTTCGCGCTGTACCTCGCGGCCGCTGCCGACAAGGCCAAGGACGGCTCGATGTGGCTCGGCCTCGGCGTGGTGCTGTCGCTGATCGGTTTCGTCGTCATCGGCCCGCTGCTCGCCGGCGCCGTGGTCCGCGTGCTGGGCGCCGTCCTGCTGCGCATGTTCGGCCCCGTCGGCCGCATGGCCGAGCGCAACGCCCTGCGCAACCCGCGCCGCACCGGCGCGACCGGCGCCGCCCTGATGATCGGCCTCGCCCTGGTGGCGTGCCTGTCCGTGGTCGGCTCCTCCATGGTGGCGTCCGCCACCGACCAGCTCGACAAAACCGTCGGCACGGACTTCATCATCCAGCACGACCGCGGCCAGCTGATCACCCCGCAGGCCGTCGAGGCCGCCAAGTCCGCACCGGACGTCGAGCGGGTCACCGAGTACAAGCAGGGCGAGGCCGACTTCACCACCCCCGACGGCAAGACGCTCAAGGACACGTCGATCACCGCGGCCGACCCGTCGTACGCGACCGACCTGCGCACCGAGACCGTCGCCGGCAAGCTCCCCGACGCCTACAAGCCCGACTCGATGTCGGTCCACGAGAAGTTCGCGAAGGACCACGGCATCACCCTCGGGTCCAAGATCAAGGTCGCCTTCAAGGACGGCTCCGCGGCCGACCTGACCGTACGGGCGATCACCAGCAGCGACGTCGTGATCGACGCCGGCGCGATGTACACCTCCATCTCGACGATGGCCAAGTACGTCCCGGCCGACAAGATGCCGCTGGACTCGCTGGTCTTCGCCAGCGCCAAGGAGGGGCAGCAGGACGCCGCCTACACGTCCCTGAAGTCGGCGCTGCACGACTACCCGCAGTACGTCGTGCGCGACCAGACCGACTACAAGGACGCCCTGAAGGACCAGATCGGCCAGCTGCTCAACATGATCTACGGCCTGCTGGCCCTGGCGATCATCGTCGCCGTCCTCGGTGTGGTGAACACCCTGGCCCTGTCGGTGGTGGAGCGCACCCGGGAGATCGGCCTGATGCGGGCGATCGGCCTCTCCCGCCGCCAGCTGCGCCGCATGATCCGCATGGAGTCCGTCGTCATCGCCCTCTTCGGTGCCCTGCTGGGCCTCGGTCTGGGCATGGGCTGGGGCGCCACCGCGCAGCAGCTGCTCGCCCTGGAGGGCATGGGCGTCCTGGACATCCCCTGGCCGACGATCATCGGCGTCTTCATCGGCTCGGCGTTCGTGGGCCTGTTCGCCGCCCTGGTCCCGGCGTTCCGGGCGGGCCGGATGAACGTCCTCAACGCCATCGCGACGGAGTAGCGGGCCGTCGCCGAGAACCACCGCACACGGGGGTTGCGGGGGACCCGGCGCCGGGAAGTCCGGTCCAGGACTTTCCGGCGCCGGGTGCTGTGCTGCCGCCTTCGCGGAGCGATGAAGGCATGTCACACCGGGGGCGTCATCCACAGCCCCGCCGCCCGGCCGTGCGTCGTCGTACGCTGGAGACCCCCCGGCCCGCGGCGCGCGTCGGGCCCGTGGTGTTGCCCACCCCCCTGGACGGAAAGCCCCCGAATGAGCCTGCACGGTCTGCTCGACGCCGTAGTCAAGGACGCCGCCCTCGCCGAAGCGATCAGGGCGGCCGCAGACGGCAACCGCATGCACGTCGACCTGGTCGGCCCCCCTGCCGCCCGCCCCTTCGCGGTCGCCGCCCTGGCCCGGGAGACCGGCCGCCCGGTGCTGGCGGTCACGGCGACGGGCCGTGAGGCGGAGGACCTGGCCGCGGCCCTGCGCTCCCTGCTGCCCCCCGAGGGGGTCGTGGAGTACCCGTCCTGGGAGACGCTCCCGCACGAGCGGCTCAGCCCCCGCAGCGACACCGTGGGCCGCCGCCTGGCCGTGCTGCGCCGACTGGCCCACCCGCGCCCCGACGACCCCGAGACCGGCCCCGTCTCGGTCGTCGTCGCACCCGTCAGATCCGTGCTCCAGCCGCAGGTCAAGGGCCTCGGAGACCTGGAGCCGGTCGCCCTGAGGACGGGCTGGAGCGCCGACCTGGAGCAGGTCGTCGACGCCCTCGCGGCCGCCGCCTACGCGCGCGTGGAGCTCGTCGAGAAGCGCGGCGAGTTCGCTGTGCGCGGCGGCATCCTCGACGTGTTCCCGCCCACCGAGGAACACCCCCTGCGTGTCGAGTTCTGGGGCGACGACGTCGAGGAGATCCGCTACTTCAAGGTCGCCGACCAGCGCTCCCTGGAGGTCGCCGAGCACGGCCTGTGGGCGCCGCCCTGCCGCGAGCTGCTGCTCACCGAGGACGTCCGCACCCGCGCGGCCGCCCTGGCCGAACAGCACCCCGAGCTCGGCGAACTGCTCGGCAAGATCGCCGAGGGCATCGCCGTCGAGGGCATGGAGTCCCTCGCGCCCGTCCTCGTCGACGACATGGAGCTGCTGCTCGACGTGCTGCCCAAGGGCGCCATGGCCGTCGTCTGCGACCCGGAGCGGGTGCGCACGCGCGCGTCGGACCTCGTGGCCACCTCGCAGGAGTTCCTCCAGGCCTCCTGGGCGGCCACCGCCGGCGGCGGCGAGGCGCCCATCGACGTCGGCGCGGCCTCCCTGTGGTCCATCGCGGACGTCCGGGACCGGGCCCGCGAGCTGGACATGATGTGGTGGTCGGTCTCGCCGTTCGCCGCGGACGAGGAGCTCACCGAGAGCTACGGCGCCGACGCCGCGGGGGACACCCTCAAGCTGGGCATGCACGCCCCGGAGACCTACCGCGGCGACACCGCCAAGGCCCTCGCCGACACCAAGGGCTGGCTCGCCGACGGCTGGCGCGCCGTGTTCGTCACCGAGGCCCACGGCCCGGCGGCCCGTACGGTCGAGGTGCTGGGCGGCGAGGGCATCGCGGCCCGCCTCGACTCCGACCTCGCCGAGATCTCCCCGTCCGTCGTGCACGTGGCGTGCGGCTCGATCGACCACGGCTTCGTCGACCCCGCCCTCCGACTCGCCGTCCTGACCGAGACGGACCTGTCGGGCCAGAAGGCGTCCGGCCGCGAGGGCGCCCGCATGCCCGCGCGCCGCCGCAAGACCATCGACCCGCTCACCCTGGAGCCGGGCGACTACATCGTCCACGAGCAGCACGGCGTGGGCCGCTACATCGAGATGGTGCAGCGCACCGTGCAGGGCGCCACCCGCGAGTACCTGGTCGTCGAGTACGCCCCCGCCAAGCGCGGCCAGCCCGGCGACCGCCTCTACATCCCCACCGACCAGCTGGAGCAGATCACCAAGTACGTCGGCGGCGAGGCCCCCACCCTGCACCGCCTCGGCGGCGCCGACTGGACGAAGACCAAGGCCCGCGCGAAGAAGGCCGTCAAGGAGATCGCCGCCGACCTCATCAAGCTGTACAGCGCGCGCATGGCCGCCCCCGGGCACGCCTTCGGGGCGGACACCCCCTGGCAGCGCGAACTGGAGGACGCCTTCCCCTACGCGGAGACGCCCGACCAGCTCACCACCATCGCCGAGGTCAAGGAAGACATGGAGAAGACGGTCCCCATGGACCGCCTGATCTGCGGCGACGTCGGCTACGGCAAGACCGAGATCGCGGTTCGCGCCGCCTTCAAGGCCGTCCAGGACGGCAAGCAGGTGGCCGTCCTGGTGCCCACGACGCTGCTGGTGCAGCAGCACTTCGGGACGTTCAGCGAGCGCTACGCGCAGTTCCCGGTCAACGTGAAGGCCCTGTCCCGCTTCCAGACCGACACCGAGGCGAAAGCGGTCCTGGAGGGCCTGCGCGAGGGCTCCGTCGACATCGTCATCGGCACGCACCGCCTGTTCTCGTCCGAGACGAAGTTCAAGGACCTGGGCCTGGTCATCGTCGACGAGGAGCAGCGTTTCGGCGTCGAGCACAAGGAGCAGCTGAAGAAGCTCCGCGCGAACGTGGACGTGCTGACGATGTCCGCGACCCCCATCCCCAGGACCCTGGAGATGGCGGTCACCGGCATCCGCGAGATGTCGACGATCACCACCCCGCCGGAGGAGCGCCACCCGGTGCTCACCTTCGTCGGCCCCTACGAGGAGAAGCAGATCGGCGCCGCGATCCGCCGTGAGCTGCTGCGCGAGGGCCAGGTCTTCTACATCCACAACCGCGTCGAGTCGATCGACCGCGCGGCGGCCCGGCTGCGCGAGATCGTCCCCGAGGCGCGCATCGCCACCGCCCACGGGCAGATGTCGGAACAGGCGCTGGAGCAGGTCGTCGTCGACTTCTGGGAGAAGAAGTTCGACGTGCTGGTGTCCACGACGATCGTGGAGTCCGGCATCGACATCTCCAACGCCAACACCCTGATCGTGGAGCGCGGCGACAACTTCGGGCTGAGCCAGCTCCACCAGCTGCGCGGCCGGGTGGGCCGCGGCCGCGAGCGCGGCTACGCCTACTTCCTCTACCCGCCGGAGAAGCCGCTGACCGAGACCGCGCACGAGCGGCTCGCGACCATCGCCCAGCACACGGAGATGGGCGCCGGCATGTACGTGGCGATGAAGGACCTGGAGATCCGCGGCGCGGGCAACCTGCTCGGCGGCGAGCAGTCCGGTCACATCGCGGGCGTCGGCTTCGACCTGTACGTGCGGATGGTCGGCGAGGCCGTGGCGGACTACCGGCGCCAGCTGGAGACCGGTGAGATCGAGGAGGAACCGCCGCTCGAGGTGAAGATCGAGCTGCCGGTCGACGCGCACGTCCCGCACGACTACGCGCCGGGTGAGCGCCTGCGCCTCCAGGCGTACCGGGCCATCGCCTCCGCCAACTCGGAGGAGGACATCAAGGCGGTCCGCGAGGAGCTCGTCGACCGCTACGGCAAGCTGCCCGAGCCGGTGGAGAACCTGCTGCTCGTCGCCGGTCTGCGGATGTTCGCGCGGGCGTGCGGGGTCGGCGAGATCGTGTTGCAGGGCACCAACATCCGCTTCGCCCCGGTGGAGTTGCGCGAGTCGCAGGAGCTGCGGCTCAAGCGGCTCTACCCGGGGGTGGTCATCAAGCCGGCGGTCCACCAGGTGCTGGTGCCGCGCCCGAAGACCGCGAAGGTGGGCGGCAAGCCGCTGGTCGGACGCGAACTGCTGGCGTGGGTCGGGGAGTTCCTGACGTCGGTGCTGGGGTCGTGAGGCACTGAGGGACGGGGGGCGGTGCCGCCCCCTCGGTGACCCGGCGGAGGGCGGGGGGCGTCACCGACGCCCCCCCGGGGCCTCGCTGAGCGGCCGTCAGGCCACCGGTCGGGCGGGTGTGCCGCGGTCGGGCCACCGGTCCTGTGGTGTGCCGCGGTCGGGCCACCGGTCGTGCGATGTGCCGCCGTCGGCCCGGCGCAAGGCCTCCGCGAGTCGGTCGCGGACCGTGACCTGCGCTGCCATACGGGCCTCCAGTACCGCCAGACGGTCTGCGGCCACCCGCAGCCCCTTCCCGGAGGCGGGTCCCGCCGTGACGTCGCCGTCCAGGCACGGCAGGAACACCCGTGCGTCGTCGAGCGTCAGCCCCACGTCGAGCAGTTGCCGGATGTTGCGGACGCGCACGGCCGCACCGGCGTCGTACAGGCGGTAGCCGTTCGCGGCCCGCTCGGAGGTGATGAGGCCCGCCTGCTCGTAGTGGCGCAGGGTGCGAGGTGACGTGCCGGTCGCCGCGGCGAGTTCACCGATCCGCAGACGAGCGGCCGGCCTGTGCGCACCAGATGTCGCCCCACGTGGGGACGCACGGCCGGGACGTGGGAAGCCGCCCACGGCAGATGCGTCGGAACCTCCGCGGACGGCGAAGTATGCGCCTTGAGGTCCGATGTGGTCCGAGCCTCTTCCTGGATACCGTGGAACGGGGAACGGGGAACCGGGTACCGGCAACCCGGGCCGGAGCGGAACAGGCAGACAGAGGAGGGGCGCAGGGTGACGCGTCTGAGGGGTGGGGCGGCACTGGCTGTCGCGATGGTGTTCACCGGTTCGGCCCTCGCCGGTTGCGAGGGTCTGGTCCCGCCCGCGGACGGCGGCGGACCCTCCGGCTCCGGTGCGGCGGCCGCCGGTGACGGACGGGCCGTGAACCCGCTGGACAACCCGGACGGCACCAAGCCGGGGCTGGCGGCCATCACGTCCGACGCGGACGAGGCGAGGGCGCGGGCCCTGATCGAGAAGGTGGCGACGAAGGGCCGCGGCCCCAGGACGGGCTACGAGCGCGACAAGTTCGGCTACGCCTGGATGGACTCTGCGCCGCGCGACGTCCCCTTCTCCCACAACGGCTGTGACTCGCGGAACGACCTGTTGAAACGGGACGGGGAGGACCTGCGGTTCCGGTCGGGATCGGACTGCGTCGTCACGTCCATGACGCTGCACGACCCCTACACCGGGAAGGTCATCGAGTGGACCAAGTCCCATGCGATCGAGGTGCAGATAGACCACGTCATGCCGCTCTCGTACGACTGGCAGATGGGCGCCTCCCGCTGGAGCAAGGACAAGCGGGAGTCCATCGCCAACGACCCGCTCAACCTCGTCCCGGTGGACGGCCCGACCAACGGCTCGAAGGGGGACTCCGGCCCGGCGTCCTGGCTGCCCCCGGACAAGCGGATCCGCTGCTCCTACGCGGTGCGCTTCGCCCAGGTGTCCCTGAAGTACGAACTGCCCGTGACGGCACCGGACAAGGAGATGATGCTGAAACAGTGCGGTGGGTGAGCGACCCCGCACAGCGGTCGCTCGGCCCACCCCGGCCGAGCCGCTGTCCGGCGGCCCGTCGGTGACGACCGGGCCCTGCCCGACGGGTAATTCGGTTCCGTGCGTTCGGCGCCCCCGCCTACCGTGATCACATGCAGCCGAAGATATCGAGCCTCGCCGACCGCCCGGACATGCTGGAGCGGGTCGTCGGGATGGCCGACAGCTGGCCGGAGTTCGTGATCCAGGACCTCGTGGGCGCCGCCCACTTTCCGCGGATCGCCGCCGAACTCCCGGAGTACGTCCTGTTCGCCGAGGACGAGCAGGGCGAGATCGTGGCGAACGCCTACAGCGTGCCCTTCGCCCTCGGCACCGAACACCGCGGCGGCCGGCTGCCGGCCAACGGCTGGGACGCGGTACTGGTCTGGGCGTTCTCCGACCTCCGGCGCGGTGTCGGGCCCGACACCGTCAGCGCGATCTCGGTCTCCGTCGCCCCGCACGCCCAGGGACGCGGCCTGTCCGGGGTGATGCTCTCGGCCCTGCGCGACAACGCCCGGACCCGCGGCTTCCGTGAGGTCGTCGCACCGGTCCGCCCCAACGGCAAGCACCTGGAACCGCACACGCCCATGGCGGAGTACGCCCACCGCGTCCGCCCCGACGGCCTGCCCCAGGACCCCTGGCTGCGGGTCCACGCCCGGGCCGGAGCCACCGTCGACTCGGTGGCGCCGGCGTCGATGACGGTGGCCGCCCCGCTCGCGGACTGGCGCCGCTGGACCGGCCTGCCCTTCGACACCGACGGCGACATCGAGGTGCCGGGCGCTCTGGTGCCGGTGCGCTGCGAGACGGAGCGCGGATACGCGGTGTACGTCGAGCCCAACGTGTGGATGCGGCACCCCCTGTAGGACGTGACGCGCGCCGCGGCCCACGACCGGGCCGGGGGCGGGCCGTTCGCACGAAGTGATCAGCATGACAACGGTTCGGTACAACCCGTGACCCCTTGTCCGTGTCGGGCTATACGCTCGGATCCTCAACAGGGTCTGTCACTCGCACACCCGTCCCCATCGGTCACACCGGTCCAGGAGCAGTCATGTACGGCCACGGCGCGGCGCCGCCTCCCCGCAGCGCGGCAACGGTCATCTCCCTGCGCGTGCTGTTCGCCGCCGCCGGTTTCCTCACGTGCGGCGTGCTGGCCTGCGTACCGCTGTTCCGCGTGGCCGTCCTGCGCGGCCGGGCCCTCGACTGGGTGCTGGCCTGGGTGAGCCTGCCGCTGTCCATCGTCTGCTTCGCCGTCATCGGCTCCCTGCCGGAGGACGACGTCCGCACCGACATCGCGCTGGCCGTCATCCTGCTGCTCGGGGCGGGCGCCGCCATCTACTTCCTCGTCGTGGACATCGGCCACCACGCCGAGCGGCAAAGGTTCACCGGATACGCCTCGCCCCACGCGGCGACCGTCACCCACACCCCGTACGGCTACCCGCACCCCGCGCCGCCCTACGCCCCGACGTCCACCCCCGTCCCCCGGCCCGCCGCACCCCACACACCTGCCGCGCCGCCCCACACACCCACCGCGCCCCACACACCCACCGCGCACGACACGCCGCCGTCCCCGGGTGCGATCCAGCCGCCCCCGGTCCCCCAGCGACCCGCCCCCGCCCGCATCGACCAGGTCCGCGCCGAACTCGACGAGCTCAGCGACTACCTGCGCCGGCACGAGGGCGACGGCCACAGAGACGGGCACAGGGACGGCCACCGGGACGGCGACCACGAGGACGGACGGTGACCGCGGCGGCAGGACGAGTCGTCGCCGGCCGCTACGAACTGTCCACCGTCCTCGGGCAGGGCGGCATGGGCCAGGTGTGGACGGCGTACGACCAGCGGCTCGACCGCCGTGTGGCGGTGAAGCTGCTGCGCCCCGACAAGGTGGCCGGCCAGGACGCGGAGGAACTGCGCCGCCGCTTCGTGCGCGAGTGCCGGGTGACCGCGCAGGTCGACCACCCCGGCCTGGTCACCGTGCACGACGCGGGCAGCGAGGGCGAGGAGCTGTTCCTCGTCATGCAGTACATCGACGGGGCCGACCTCGCCGGTCACCTCGCCGAGCACACTCCGTACCCCTGGCAGTGGGCGGTCGCGGTCGCCGCGCAGCTGTGCGCCGTGCTGAGCGCCGTGCACGCCGTGCCGATCGTCCACCGCGACCTCAAGCCGCGCAACGTGATGGTGAAGCAGGACGGCACCGTCACCGTGCTCGACCTCGGCGTCGCGTCCGTGATGGAGGCGGACACCACCCGGCTCACCCACACCGGCACCCCCATCGGCTCGCCGGCCTACATGGCCCCCGAGCAGGCGATGGGCGGCGCCGTCGGCCCGTACACCGACCTGTACGCGCTCGGTGTGGTCCTGCACGAACTGCTCAGCGGCGACGTGCCCTTCTCCGGCTCCACGGTCCTCGGCGTCCTGCACCGGCACCTGTACGAGCCGCCGCTGCCCGTACGCCGCATCCGCCCCGAGGTGCCCGAGGCCCTGGAGGCCCTCGTCCTGCGCCTGCTCGCCAAGGACCCACAGCACCGGCCCGCCTCCGCGCAGGAGGTCTACGAACACCTGGAGCTGCTCCTGCCGTCGCGCGGGACACCCACCGGCGCGGCCCTCGATCCCACCCGCCCCTTCCTGCGTCCGCACGCCCCCTGGCCGGATCGTGCGCGCACCCCGGCGCCCCGGCCCGCGCCCGCCACGCCCGTCACCGAGGCTCCGGGGCACACGGACATCGCCCGCGCCGTCGACGAGGTCAAACGGCTCCTCGGCGAGGGCCGCGTCACCCAGGCCGTCGACATCCTCGGCGGCATCCTGCCCGCCGCGGCGGAACAGCACGGCGCGCACTCCCCGGTCGTGCGCACCCTGCGCAAGCAGTACGCGGCGACCCTCCTGGACGACGGCCAGTACCGGCGCGCGCTGCCCGAACTGCGCCGCCTCGCCGACGAACGCGCCGCCGAGGCGGGCCAGGCCGACCCCCAGGCCCTGCGCTTCCGCTACGAGGCCGCCCAATGCCTCGAACAGCTGGGCGACCCGGCCGCGGCGCTCGCCGAGTACCGCGCGGTGCTGCCCTACTACGAGAACCAGTACGTCGCCGCCGGGGGCCCGGAGCTGGCGCACGACGTGCGCCGCAGGATCGGCCACCTCCTGCTCGCCCTCGGCGACCGCGGGGCGGCCCACGACACCCTGGCCCGGCTCCTCCACGACGTGGAGCGCACCCACGGCCCCGGGCACCCGCTCGGCGCGGAGATCCGCCGGACGCTGCACTGGCTGGGGCAGGTCCGCGGCTGACCAGCGCCCGGGCTGAGGCGCGGCGGTGCCCGAAGTCCCGGTGAATCGTTGGTCGAATGGGTTGGCCAGAGCCTGGTCACTGCCTACCATCGATCACCGCAAGACCTTGTGCACCGTCGCACAAACTCCTCAGGAGGTCTCCTTGCACCGCCGCCGTCGTACCGCGCTCGTCCTCACCGCCGCGATCGCCGCCGCGGCACCCCTGCTCACCGCCTGCGGGAACGACGCGCATCCCGGCGCGGCGGCCGTGGTGGGCGGCCAGCGCATCACCGTCTCCCAGCTGGACGAGCGGGTCGGCGAGGTACGCGCGGCCCAGCGGGCGGCCGTCCAGGACGAGGCCCAGTACCAGCAGGCCATCGCCCGGACCGGCACCCTCACCCGCGACACCCTGCACACCATGGTCCTGGACCGGGTGCTGCACCGCGCCGCCCAGGACGCCGGAGTGACCGTCTCCCGCAAGGAGGTCCAGGCGATGCGGTCCGGCCTGGAGCAGCAGGCCGGCGGCGCCAAGGGGCTGGAGACGACATGGCTCCAGCAGTACGGCATCCCGCCGCAGCGGCTCGACGAGAACCTCCGCTTCCAGCTGGAGGCCCAGAAGCTCGCCGAGAAGCTCGGCACGAGCACCGACCGTCCCGAGTTCTGGAAGGCCCTCTCCGACGCCTCCAAGGACCTGAACGTCGACCTCAACCCCCGCTACGGCACCTGGGACGTCCAGAAGAGCAGCCGCGCCGACGCGAAGACCCCGTGGGTCCGCGACGTCACGGTGGCCCGGACGCAGCAGGGGACGTAGACAGGCGGGGCCCGTTCCGAAGCACACGCCCCAGAAGTCCCCGTGTCCCCGGAACCCCGTAGCCCCGGAGTCCGGTCGCGGGGCACACCCCGGAGGACACTCCCGGGGCCCCCAACCGTCCCCTGTGGATAACTTCGGGTGCTGTCCGCGACGTGGGATAGCTTCGAACCGTGAACGCCAACAGCCCCGAAGCCACCCCGGGCCCCGAGCGGACCGCTCCCGACGCGGCCGCCCCGCCCGGCCGCGTCGTCCTGCTCACCACCAGCCACCGCGTCGCCCCCGGCCTGCTCTCCTGGCCGGCCTGGCAGGCCCTGCACGAGGCCGACCGGGTGCTCTGCGCGGACGGCGCGCATCCGCAGCTGCCGTATCTGCGCGAGGCCGGCATCGACGTCGTCGAGGCGTCCCCGACCGCGCAGGAGCTGGTCGACGCCTGCGCCGGCGGGCACACGGTGGTCGTGGTGGCGACGGGCGAGGGGGAACCGGCCCTGACCGACGGCCTGGCACGCCTCGCCGGCACCGGCCGCATCGCCATGCCCGAGCTGGAGCTGCTGCCGGCCTCCTACGACCTCCCCGGCGCCCGCCTCCTCGATCTCGTCCAGGTCATGGACCGCATCCGCGCCGAGTGCCCCTGGTCCTCGCAGCAGACCCACGAGGGCCTGGCCAAGTACGGCATCGAGGAGGCGTACGAGCTCGTCGAGGCGATCGAGGAGGGCGACCGCGACGAACTGCGCGAAGAGCTCGGTGACGTCCTCCTCCAGGTCGTCTTCCACGCCCGCATCGCCGAGGAGGGCCGCCCGGAGGATGGGGAGGACCCTTTCTCCATCGACGACGTGGCAGGCGGCATCGTCGCCAAGCTGATCCACCGCCACCCGCATGTCTTCGGCGACGCGACGGCGACCACCCCCGAGGAGGTCAAGGAGCACTGGCTTCGCACCAAGGCGGTCGAGAAGCAGCGCACCTCGATCACCGAGGGCATCCCCCTCGGCCAGCCCGGCCTCGCCCTCGCCGCCAAGCTGGCCTCCCGCGTCCGCACCGCCCGCCTGGACATACCGCTCCCGCCCGTCGAGGGCATCGGCTACGACCTGCTGGCCCTGGCCGCGCGCGCCGAGTCGGAGGGCGTCGACCCGGAGGCGGCCCTCAGAGCGGCGGCCCGCGCCTACCGCGACGCGATCCGCCAGGCCGAGGGCTAGGTCCTGTCGCTCGGACCGGACCGGGCGCCCCAGGTCCCGAGGGCTGGGACCCGGCGTTCGCATCAGGCCGACGCCCCCGGGCCCCGGGGCCTGTCGACCCGGCTGGGGCACGCCGGGGGCCGCTCGGACCGGGGCGGGGCAGTGCCGGAGGCCGCTCGGCCGAGCCCCGACGCCGAGCGGGGGCACTGCCGGGAGCCGGATACGGTCGACGCGTGACCGACCAGCACAGGCCCAGCCCGCCCCCGCCCGCTCCCGACCTCTTCACCTGGGAGTTCGCGAGCGACCCCTACCCCGCCTACGCCTGGCTCCGCGAGCACAGCCCCGTCCACAGGACGCGGCTCCCGAGCGGGGTGGAGGCATGGCTGGTCACGCGGTACGCCGACGCCAAGCAGACACTCGCCGACCCCCGGCTGTCCAAGAACCCCGCGCACCACGACGAACCGGCGCACGCCAAGGGCAAGACGGGAATCCCCGGCGAGCGCAAGGCCGAGCTGATGACGCACCTGCTCAACATCGACCCGCCGGACCACACCCGGCTGCGGCGGCTCGTGTCCAAGGCGTTCACGCCCCGCCGGGTCGCCGAGTTCGCGCCACGGGTGCAGGAGCTCACCGACACCCTCATCGACGGCTTCGCGGCGAAGGGCTCCGCCGACCTGATCCACGAGTTCGCCTTCCCGCTGCCCATCTACGCCATCTGCGACCTGCTCGGCGTCCCGCGCGAGGACCAGGACGACTTCCGTGACTGGGCGGGCATGATGATCCGTCACCAGGGCGGGCCCAGGGGCGGTGTGGCGCGGTCGGTGAAGAAGATGCGCGGCTACCTCGCCGACCTCATCCACCGCAAGCGCGAGGCGCTCCCGGCCGAGCCCTCCCCCGGCGAGGACCTCATCTCCGGTCTGATCCGCGCCTCCGACCACGGCGAGCACCTCACCGAGAACGAGGCGGCGGCCATGGCCTTCATCCTGCTGTTCGCCGGTTTCGAGACCACCGTCAACCTCATCGGGAACGGCACGTACGCGCTGCTCACGCACCCCGGGCAGCGCGCCCGGCTCCAGGCGTCCCTCGCCGCCGGGGAGAGCGCCCTCCTGGAGACCGGCGTCGAGGAACTCCTCCGCTACGACGGCCCCGTCGAGCTCGCCACCTGGCGCTTCGCCACGCAGTCCCTCACCCTCGGCGGGCAGCGCATCGAGGAGGGCGACCCCGTCCTCGTCGTCCTGGCCGCCGCAGACCGGGACCCGGAGCGGTTCGCCGATCCGGAGGTCCTGGACCTCTCCCGCCGTGACAACCAGCACCTCGGGTACGGCCACGGCATCCACTACTGCCTCGGCGCCCCGCTCGCCCGCCTGGAGGGCCAGACCGCGCTCGCCACGCTCCTCACCCGGCTCCCGGACCTCCGGCTCGCCGTGGATCCGTCCGATTTGAGGTGGCGCGGCGGCCTCATCATGCGGGGGCTGCGCACCCTGCCGGTGGAGTTCGTACCCGGCAGCACCGGCCGAAGGTGACGAAACATCAGACCTGTGATCTTCACGTGATCTACGCGGCATGAACTTGTGACAAGTGATCGACTGCCGATACGTTCACCCATCAACGCGGCGGGGAATCACGCCGCGTCGGTCACTGCTGTCGCGCGAAAGGTCTCCGTATGCTCTCCGGGAACGGTCGGCACCGTCGCCCCCGCCAGGCTCCGGCTCTCCTCGTGGCGGCCGGAGTGACCGGCTCCGCCATCGCCATCCCCCTCCTCGGGGCCTCCGGCGCCAGCGCGGCCGACGGCACGACCTGGGACCGGGTCGCGGACTGCGAGACCGGCGGCGCCTGGAGCCAGAACAGTGGCAACGGCTACTACGGCGGCCTGCAGTTGTCCCAGGAGGACTGGGAGAACCACGGCGGCCTCGACTACGCCGCGAGCGCCGACCTGGCCAGCCGCTCCCAGCAGATAGCCGTGGCCGAGAGAATCCTCGCCGACCAGGGGGTCGGCGCGTGGCGCACCTGTGGCCTGCTCTCCGGCCTGGAGCAGGGCAAGGGATCGGATTCATCCGAATCCTCGGGATCATCAGACTCGTCCGATGAAGAAGTGGATTCGTCCGGTTTGCTCGACTCGCTCGGTTCGTCCCCTTCGGAGAGCGCATCCCCTTCCCCCTCGGCGTCGCCTGACGGGTCGTCGACCTCGAAGGATAAAAACGCCGATCCGGACAAGTCGCCCGAATCCACCGGCTCGTCCCAGGGTCGGCCGTCCGACGACTCCTCGTCGACCCCCTCGAAGAGTGACAAGTCCGACAGCTCGCAGTCCGCGGACGGCTCCTCGGAGTCGGCCGACGCCGGCTCCGGCCGTCACCGCGGACCCAGCGCCGACGAGACGCAGGCGCCCGGGGACGGCCGTACGGGTGAATCCACGGGCCGTCACGCCTCGCGCGGTGACGACAGCTCCCGGGACGCCTCCGAGGGCGCCTACATCGTGGGCGTCGGCGACAGCCTCTGGTCCATCGCCGACTCCCTTGAGGTCAGCGGCGGATGGCACGCGCTCTACGAGGGCAACGAGAAGGCCGTCGGTTCCGACCCGGACCTCATCCTCCCCGGTGAGAAGCTCACGGTCGAGGGCGAAGCGGACGAGAAGTAGCGGTTCGGGCAGTGCGGAAACCGGGGTGGAAGTCGCCCCGAAACCGCGCGAGTTAGCGCCCCGATTCGCGGCTGATGTCCCGTTTGGGTCCCGTGAGAGATAGATCTCAGAAGCCCTGATCGTCTTTGAAATTCCGTCGATCGCGTGTCTACGGTCGTGACCGCTCGCCACCGCGAGCCCCGGCTGCCGCAACGCCGAATCCTGCCAGCGGCCGCACGGGAACAGTCGTCGCGTCAAGCGCCGTAGGCAGGAGCGGGGGACCCAAGGTAGGTGCCCGACCGGCAGTTTGTGCCGGAAGGGCTTGGGGTGAAGCCGTGTCCCGGGAGGGACACGGCCGGGCAACTCAACCGGCCCGAACCCGACAGCTCACCTCGCAGGCGTCGGTGAGGGGATCCATCCATGCTGTTTTCCGGCAAGGGCAAGCACCGTCGTCCGTCCAAGACCACCCGTGCCGCCGCGCTCGCCGGCGTCACCGGTGTCGCCATCGCCGCCCCGCTGATGGCGGCCGGCAACGCCTCCGCCGCCACCGCCTCCGAGTGGGACGCGGTCGCCCAGTGCGAGTCCGGCGGCAACTGGTCCATCAACACCGGCAACGGCTACTACGGCGGTCTGCAGTTCTCCGCCTCCACCTGGGCCGCGTACGGCGGCACCCAGTACGCCTCCACCGCCGACAAGGCCAGCAAGGACCAGCAGATCCAGGTCGCCGAGAAGGTCCTGGCGAGCCAGGGCAAGGGCGCCTGGCCGGTCTGCGGCAAGGGCCTGTCGAGCGCCGGCTACACCGGCGGCTCCTCGAGCGACTCCGGCAGCTCCACGCAGCAGAGCCAGCAGAGCACCGAGTCCCGCGAGACCCAGCAGCAGCCGGCCTCCCGCTCCGACGAGCGCCCGGCGGCCAAGAAGACCGTCACCACCCCGACCGGCAAGAAGGTCAAGAAGGGCGACGGCGAGTACAAGGTCGTCAAGGGTGACACCCTCAGCTCGATCGCCGCGGACAAGAAGGTCAAGGGCGGCTGGGAGAAGCTCTTCGAGCTGAACAAGGACATCGTCGAGGACGCCAACCTCATCTACCCGGGCCAGCAGCTGCACCTGAAGTAAGCAGCGGCCCCCCCGGACCCTCCGGGGTCCGGCCCCCCACCCGGATCTTCCGGGGTCCACGGGCTCCCCGCCCCGGTGCGTCACCCCCCGTACGCACCGGGGCGGGGTTTTTTCGGCAACGCGCTTTGTTCCGTTCGGAAACAATTTACGCTCGGTTCTGTCCATGAGGTGGGCGACCCGGTGGCCGATCGCCCCGGGCCGGTTAGGCTCATGTCGCGAGCCACCGGGCCCGCACCTCGCCGGGTCCGCGCGACCCGCGTACCGCGTCACATCAAGAAGGAGATGCTCGTGCCGTCCATCGACGTCGTCGTAGCCCGGGAAATCCTGGACTCCCGAGGCAACCCCACGGTCGAGGTCGAGGTCGGCCTCGACGACGGCAGCACCGGTCGTGCCGCCGTCCCGTCCGGCGCCTCCACGGGCGCCTTCGAGGCCATCGAGCTCCGCGACGGCGACTCGAACCGCTACCTCGGCAAGGGCGTGGAGAAGGCCGTCCTCGCCGTCATCGAGCAGATCGGCCCGGAGCTGGTCGGCTATGACGCCACGGAGCAGCGCCTGATCGACCAGGCGATGTTCGACCTGGACGCCACCGACAACAAGGGCTCCCTCGGCGCCAACGCCATCCTCGGCGTCTCGCTCGCCGTCGCCCACGCCGCCTCCGAGGCCAGCGACCTGCCGCTGTTCCGCTACCTGGGCGGCCCCAACGCGCACCTGCTGCCGGTGCCGATGATGAACATCCTGAACGGCGGCTCGCACGCCGACTCCAACGTGGACATCCAGGAGTTCATGATCGCCCCGATCGGCGCGGAGTCCTTCTCCGAGGCGCTGCGCTGGGGTGCCGAGGTCTACCACACGCTGAAGAAGGTCCTGAAGAGCAAGGGCCTGGCCACCGGCCTCGGCGACGAGGGCGGCTTCGCCCCGAACCTCGGCTCCAACCGCGAGGCCCTCGACCTCATCCTCGAGGCCATCAAGGAAGCCGGCTACACCCCGGGCGAGCAGATCGCCCTGGCCCTCGACGTCGCCGCCTCCGAGTTCTACAAGGACGGCTCCTACACCTTCGAGGGCAAGACCCGCTCGGCCGCCGAGATGACCGAGTACTACGCGGAGCTCGTCGACGCGTACCCGCTCGTCTCCATCGAGGACCCGCTGTTCGAGGACGACTGGGAGGGCTGGAAGACCATCACCGCCAAGCTCGGTGACAAGGTCCAGCTCGTCGGCGACGACCTGTTCGTCACCAACCCGGAGCGCCTCGCCCGCGGCATCGAGGAGGGCGCGGCCAACGCGCTGCTCGTGAAGGTGAACCAGATCGGTTCGCTCACCGAGACCCTGGACGCCGTCGAGCTGGCTCAGCGCAACGGCTTCAAGTGCATGATGTCCCACCGCTCCGGCGAGACCGAGGACGTCACCATCGCCGACCTGGCCGTCGCCACCAACTGCGGCCAGATCAAGACCGGCGCCCCGGCCCGCTCCGAGCGCGTCGCCAAGTACAACCAGCTGCTGCGCATCGAGGAGATCCTCGACGACGCCGCGGTCTACGCCGGCCGCAGCGCCTTCCCGCGGTTTCGCTCTGCGAACCATTAAGCACGGCAAGGGCTGAACGACCCACCGGGTCGGGCCTGAGCCAGTCGTACGTACGTCCCCGTACCCGGTCCCGTACCGTGTCCGGGGACGTACGCGCGTAGGACGGTGGAGCGGGAGGCGGACAGATGGCCGTGAAGGACCGGGACCGGTTCTCCACCGCGACCAGGATCCGGTTGCTCGGCGAGCAGACCGCGGCCCGGGTCTACCGTTCCCAGACCAGGCGCCAGGCCCGCCGCTCGCGGCTGACCGGCCGGGCCGCGCTGCTCGCCCTGGTGATGTGCTCGCTGATCGTGGCCCTGGCCTACCCGATGCGGGAGTACGTCTCGCAGCGGGCCGAGATCGACGACCTGCAGCGCGAACAGCGGCAGGCCCGCGAGCGCGTCGAGCGGCTGCGCGACCTGAAGGCGCGCTGGCAGGACGACGCGTACGCCGAGCAGCAGATCCGGCAGCGGTTGCACTACGTGATGCCGGGGGAGACGGGCTTCATCGTCGTCGACCCGCACGCGGCGAAGCAGTCGCGCACCGACCTGGGGGCGGCCGACCGCCCCTGGTACTCCAACGTCTGGGACGGGGTCGACAAGGCCGACGCCTCCGACCGGTGACCCGAGCCCCAGCCAGTGACCTGAACCCAGAGAAAGACAGCCTGAAGACAGTCATGGAAACGCCCCCGCCGACCACCCCGCGCACCGAGCCGACCGACGCCGACGTCGAGGCCTTCAAGCAGCAGCTCGGTCGGCCCCCGCGCGGTCTGCGCGCGATCGCGCACCGCTGCCCGTGCGGACAGCCCGACGTCGTCGAGACGGCCCCCCGCCTGCCAGACGGCACGCCCTTCCCCACGCTGTACTACCTGACGTGCCCGAAGGCGAACTCGGCCATCGGCACGCTGGAGGCCAACGGCGTGATGAAGGAGATGACCGAGCGGCTGGCGTCGGACCCGGAGCTGGCCGCCGCCTACCGTGCCGCGCACGAGGACTACATCCGGCGCCGTGACGAGATCGAGGAGCTGAAGAACTTCCCGAGCGCGGGCGGCATGCCGGACCGGGTGAAGTGCCTGCACGTCCTGGTGGCGCACTCGCTGGCCGCGGGGCCGGGGGTGAACCCGCTGGGCGACGAGGCGCTGGCGATGCTGCCGGAGTGGTGGCGCAAGGGCACCTGTGTGACGACCGCCGAGGAGGCCGCCCAGTGACCCGTGTCGCCGCCGTGGACTGCGGTACGAACTCCATCCGGCTGCTGGTCGCCGAGGCCGACCCGGAGACCGGGGAGCTGACCGATCTGGACCGCCGGATGATGGTCGTGCGGCTCGGGCAGGGTGTCGACCGCACCGGCCGGCTCGCTCCCGAGGCGCTCGAGCGGACCTTCGCGGCGTGCCGCGAGTACGCCGGGATCATCAAGGAGCACGGCGCCGAGCGGCTGCGGTTCGTGGCGACGTCCGCGTCCCGGGACGCCGAGAACCGGGACGAGTTCGTGCGCGGCGTGCTGGACATCCTGGGCGTGGAGCCCGAGGTGATCACCGGGGACCAGGAGGCCGAGTTCTCCTTCACCGGCGCCACCAAGGAGCTCGCCGGGGACGACCGCCTCCCCAAGCCCTACCTGGTCGTCGACATCGGCGGCGGCTCGACCGAGTTCGTCGTGGGTGACGACCACGTCCGGGCGGCCCGCTCGGTGGACGTCGGCTGCGTCCGCATGACCGAGCGGCACCTGGTCCGGGACGGCGTGGTGAGCGACCCGCCGTCCGAGGAGCGGATCGCGGCGATGCGGGCCGACATCGAGGCCGCGCTGGACCTCGCCGAGCAGACGGTTCCGCTGCGCGAGGCGCGCACCCTGGTCGGCCTGGCCGGCTCCGTGACGACGGTGTCGGCGATCGCGCAGGGGCTGCCGGGGTACGACTCGGAGGCCATCCACCACTCCCGCGTCTCCTACGACCGGGTCCGCGAGATCACCGAGTGGCTGCTGCGCTCCACGCACGCCGAGCGGGCGGCCGTGCCCTCCATGCATCCGGGCCGGGTCGACGTGATCGGGGCGGGCGCCCTCGTCCTGCTGGCGATCATGGAGCGGATCGGGGCGCAGGAGGTCGTGGTGAGCGAGCACGACATCCTCGACGGCATTGCATGGTCGGTGGCGTAGCCCGCTTCTGAGCAGGCATGGATCACGAATGAGCGTCGCCGGGGGTCCCGACGGGCCCCCCGGCGACAGCCCGTCGGAAAAGTTCGTGAAGTTCTTCACAAGGAATTCGGCCCTCCCGGGCGACGAGAAGGGCCTCGTTGACCCGTCCGGGGGCTGAACGGCCCTTTGAACATGTTCAGAAGCATGGTATGGAGGTGTCCGGGAGGGTGCTCCGGGCGGTGCCCGCGGAGCACCTCACGGAGGCTTCCGCGGCACAGAGAGGCAGCTCACGCGGCATTGACAACGCTCCGGGGTGCATAAAGAAGCCCGGTTGTCACCATGACGTGGATCACGCGGGCCGCGGAGGATAGCACACACCCCACCCAAGCTTGTGAAGGGGCGCACGAGCCACCCCCCTGAGGCGGGTGGATACTCGATGCCATGAGCACCACGGAGCGTCCCAGGATCCTCGTAGTAGGCGGTGGGTACGTAGGCCTGTACGCAGCTCGGCGCATCCAGAAGAAGATGCGCTACGGCGAGGCGACCGTCACGGTCGTCGACCCCCGGTCGTACATGACCTACCAGCCCTTCCTCCCCGAAGCCGCCGCCGGCAACATCTCCCCGCGCCACGTCGTCGTCCCGCTGCGACGCGTGCTGCCCAAGGCGGAGGTGCTGACCGGCCGGGTCACCACCATCGACCAGGACCGCAAGGTCGCCACGGTCTCCCCGCTGGTCGGCGAGGCCTACGAGCTGCCCTTCGACTACCTGGTGATCGCGCTCGGCGCGGTCTCCCGCACCTTCCCGATCCCCGGCCTCGCCGAGCAGGGCATCGGCATGAAGGGCGTCGAGGAGGCCATCGGCCTGCGCAACCACGTCCTCGAGCAGCTCGACAAGGCCGACTCCACCACCGACGAGGAGATCCGCCGCAAGGCGCTCACCTTCGTCTTCGTGGGCGGCGGGTTCGCCGGTGCCGAGACCATCGGCGAGGTCGAGGACATGGCCCGCGACGCGGCGCAGTACTACAAGAACGTGTCCCGTGAGGACATGCGCTTCATCCTGGTCGACGCCGCCGACAAGATCCTCCCCGAGGTCGGACCCAAGCTCGGCAAGTACGGCAAGGAGCACCTCGAGGGCCGCGGTGTCGAGGTCTACCTGTCCACCTCCATGGACTCCTGCGTCGACGGCCACGTGGTGCTGAAGAACGGCCTCGAGGTCGACTCCAACACCATCGTGTGGACCGCCGGCGTCAAGCCCAACCCGGCCCTGGCCCGCTACGGCCTGCCGCTGGGCCCCCGCGGTCACGTCGACTGCGAGCCGACCCTCCAGGTCAAGGGCACCGACTACATCTGGGCCGCCGGCGACAACGCCCAGGTCCCGGACCTCGTCGGCCGCAAGGCGGGCAACGAGAACGCCTGGTGCCCGCCGAACGCCCAGCACGCGCTGCGCCAGGCCAAGGTCCTCGGCGACAACGTGGTCTCCGGCATGCGGGGCTTCCCGCAGAAGGAGTACAGCCACGCCAACAAGGGCGCCGTGGCCGGCCTCGGCCTCCACAAGGGCGTCGCGATGATCGTCATGGGCAAGATGAAGATCAAGCTCAAGGGCCGTCTCGCCTGGTACATGCACCGTGGCTACCACGGTCTGGCGATGCCGACCTGGAACCGCAAGATCCGCGTCTTCGCCGACTGGACCCTCGGCATGTTCCTCAAGCGCGAGGTCGTCTCGCTCGGCGCCATCGAGACGCCGCGCGAGGAGTTCTACGAGGCCGCCAAGCCGGCCCCGGTCGCCGCCGCGCCGAAGGAGAAGACCGAGGAGAAGGCCAAGGCCTCCTGACCTCCCGTCGGTCATCCGTCTGACGAAGGGCCTCCCGCCATCCGTGGTGCGGGAGGCCCTTCGGCGTGCCCGGAACCCTTTCGGCGCCCCAAGGCCCTTCGACGTGCCGCCGGGCCCTTCGGTGTGCCGGGGTGTCCCCGGCTGTCCCCGCAGTCCTTCGGCGCGTCAGGGCGCCGCGTCCGGCCGGGCGAAGGGGCGTTTTTGCCCAGACATGACGCGTGCCGGGGACTGCGACTGAGCCCCGCAGGTGTTTACGTGGTGTCGGACATTCCGGGATTCCCCGTCACGGAGGTGTACACCATGGCAGACGCCGCGTCGCGGCTGCAGGGCCTGTTCACACAGTTGCTGGGAGCGCCGCTCCCGGTGCGCATCCGCGCCTGGGACGGTTCGCAGTCCGGCCCGCCGGGTGCGCCGACCCTGGTCGTACGCAACCGCCGCGCGCTGCGCCGCCTGCTGTGGAAGCCGGGCGAACTGGGCCTGGCCCGCGCCTGGGTGGCGGGAGACCTCGACATCGGGGGCGACCTCTACACGACCCTCGATCTGCTGGCCGGTCTCATCTGGGAGCGCGGCGAGGACGCCCGCACCCTCGTCCAGGCCCTGCGCGATCCCGAGGTCCGCGCCGCCGTCCGCGGACTCGTCAAGCTCGCCGGGCCCCCGCTGCCGCCCGCCCCGCCCCGCGAGGAGATCCGCAGCGCCCGCCGCCACCTGCACACCAAACGCACCGACCGACGCGCCATCAGCCACCACTACGACGTCGGCAACGACTTCTACGAGATCGTCCTCGGCCCGTCGATGGTGTACTCCTGCGCCTACTGGCCCAGCCCGGACAGCACCCTCGAACAGGCCCAGCGGGACAAGCTCGAACTCGTCTGCCGCAAGCTCGGCCTGAGACCCGGCGGGCGGCTGCTGGACGTCGGCTGCGGCTGGGGCTCCATGGCCGTCCACGCCGCCCGCGAGCACGGTGTGAGCGTCGTCGGCGTCACCCTCTCCCAGGAGCAGGCCGCCTACGCCCGCAAGCGCGTCGCCGACGAGGGCCTCACCGACAAGGTCGAGATCCGCGTCCAGGACTACCGCGACGTCCGGGACGGCCCCTATGACGCCATCTCCTCCATCGGCATGGCCGAACACGTCGGCGCCGAGCGGTACCTGGAGTACGCCGCCGACCTGTACGACCTCCTCAAGCCCGGCGGGCGGCTGCTGAACCACCAGATCGCCCGCCGCCCGCAGCGCGACGAGACGGCGTACAGCGTCGACGCCTTCATCGACTCCTACGTCTTCCCCGACGGCGAGCTCCAGCCGATCGGCGCCACCGTGGCCCAACTGGAGCGCGCCGGGTTCGAGGTGCGCGACGTCGAGGCGATCCGCGAGCACTACGCCCTCACGCTGCGCCGGTGGGTGTCCCGCCTGGAAGCCGACTGGGAGCGGGCCGTGCGGCTGACCTCCCCCGGCCGCGCCCGCGTCTGGCGCCTGTACATGGCGGCCTCCGCCCTGGCCTTCGAACGCAACCGCATCGGCGTCAACCAGGTCCTGGCCGTCCGCACCCCGGAACCGGGCATCTCCGGGATGCCGTTGCGGGCCCGCACCTGGGGCGCGCCCGACCAGGACTGACCCGGGCACGACCGGAAGGGCCGGGCTCCCCGTGACGGGGAACCCGGCCCTTCGGCGTACCGCGCGGCGGCGAGGTCACTCCGCCTTGATCGCGTTCAGCATGTTCAGCCGCGCGGCGTTGCGGGCCGGCCACATCGCGGCCAGGACGCCGACCAGACCGGCCAGCACCAGGAAGATCCCGATCCGGTCCCAGGGCAGGACCAGCGCGTACCCCGGGATCTGGTCGGCGAAGGTCTCGCCGATCGCCCAGCCGAGGAACGCCCCGAGACCGATGCCGACCACCGCGCCGAACACCGAGATGACGACGGCCTCCAGCCGGACCATCCGCTTCACCCGGCGCCGGTCCAGGCCGATGGCGCGCAGCATGCCGATCTCCTGCTGCCGCTCGAAGACCGACATGGCGAGGGTGTTGACCACGCCCAGCACCGCGATGATCAGGGCCATCGCCAGCAGGCCGTACATGACGTTCAGCAGGGTGTTGATGGCGCCGCCGAACTCGTTGCGGATGTCCTGCCGGTCCATCACGGTGATCGCGGGGTTGTCGCCCAGCGCGTCGACGAGGACCTTCTCGTTCGCCGCCGACTGGCCGCCGTCGACCTTCACGAAGATCTGCCGGATGGACGGCTTCGTCTCGTGCCGGTCCACGATCTTCCGGTCCACGAGGACGGGGGAGAGGAACTCGGTGTCCTTGTAGACGGCGCCGACCGTCAGTTCGGCCTTCTTCTCGTCGCCGAAGGTGACGCGGACGGTGTCGCCGGTCTTCCAGCCCCTGCTCTTCGCCGTCTTCTCGGCGACCGCGATCCGGCCCTCGGCGAGGGAGTCCGCGCTGCCGCTGACGACGTCGACGGTCAGGACCTTCCCGATGTCGCCGGGGGTGACGGCCGAGGCGGAGACGAAGTCGTCGCCGTCGACCTGCAAGTAGGCGTCCTGCTGCGGCGAGACCGCGGACACGCCCTTGGCCTTCTCCAGCGCGGTCAGGGCCGAGCCGTCGAGGTCACCGCCGTTGGCCATCGAGACCATGTAGTCGGCCTTGATGTTGTCGGTGGTCATCTTGTCGATGGCCGTGCCGACCGTGATGCCGAGCACCGACAGGCCGGTCACCAGCGTCAGTCCGATGGCCAGCGCCGAGGCGGTGGCGCCGGTACGGCGCGGGTTGCGGACCGCGTTCTGCCCGGCCAGCTTGCCGGCCACCCCGAAGGGGCCGACGAGCAGCGGACGGACGAGCGCGATCACGGGCCGGGACAGCAGCGGAATCAGGATGATCACGCCGATCAGCGCGAAGAAGGCGCCCGCCCCGATGTACATGCGGCCGTCGTCGCCGCCGGTCGAGGCGCCCGCCACGATCCCCATGGCACCGAGGGCGGTGACGACCGCGCCGATGGAGTTGCGCAGCACCAGCGACTTGGTGGTGGCCACCGCGTGGACGCTGTTCATGGCCGCCACCGGCGGGATCTTCGCGGCCCGGCGGCCGGGCAGCCAGGCGGCGAACGTCGTGATCAGCACGCCCACCGCGAGCGCCGCGATCACCGGCGTGGCGGACAGGATCAGCGGACCGTCCGGCATCTTCATGTCGAACGCGGCCATGCCGGAGCGCAGTCCGACGGCCAGGCCGATGCCGAGAACGAAACCGACGGCCGAGGCGGCCAACCCCACCAGCGCGGCCTCGGCGAGCACCGAGCGGGTGATCTGCTTGCGGGACGCGCCGACGGCGCGCATCAGGGCGATCTCCTTGGTGCGCTGGGCGACCAGCATCGTGAACGTGTTGGAGATCAGGAAGATCCCCACGAAGAGCGCGATGCCCGCGAAGCCGAGCAGGACCTGCTTGAGGTTGCCCATGCCCTGCTCGATCTGCTCGGCCTGCTCGTCGGCGAGCGCCTTGCCGGTCCGCGCCTCGGCGGCCTCCGGCAGCAGCGGCTTGACCGCCTCCAGGATCCTCGTGTCGTTCGCCCCGGGGGCGGCGGTGACGGTGACGCTCTCGAAGTAGCCCGGCTCGAGGTACTGCTTCTGGGCGACGGCGGTGTCGAAGAGGACGAGGCTGCCGCCGGCGTTGACGGCACCGTCCTCGGTGGTGAACACACCGCTGAGGGTGTACTCCTTCACCGGCCCGTTGGTCGCGACGCGCACCCGGTCGCCGACCTTGTACTCGCCCTTGGCGGCGGACTCCTCGTCCAGGGCGATCTGGTCGTCCTTCACCGGGCCGGAGCCGCCGGTGAACGTGTAGGCGGCGTCCTTGCCGTCCTTGCCGGGGGCGAAGTTGGAGCCCTTGTTGGACCAGCCGACGCCGATCAGCTTCCCGTCGGGGTCGGCGACACCGGCGAAGCCCTCGACACGGCCGTACACCCCTGCCACGCCGTCCACCGCGGAGATCCTGTCGAGGACCTTGCCGGGCAGGCCCGGCTCCTGCTCGGGGTCGTCCGGGTCGGCGTACGAGGAGACGGAGACGGCGACGTCGTCGTAGCTCTTCGCCGACTGGCTGCGGAAGGCGTTGGAGAGGGTGTCGGCGAAGACCAGGGTGCCGGAGACGAATGCGACGCCGAGCATTACGGCGAGCACGGTCATCAGGAGCCGGGCCTTGTGTGCGAGCACATTGCGCAAGGCGGTACGGAACATGGGTTCTTCTTCTCAGTCCTGTCGGTCCTGACGGGGGATCAGCTGGTGCGGCCCTTGGCGTCGAACGCCTTCATGCGGTCGAGCACGGAGTCGGCCGTCGGGCCGTGCATCTCGTCGACGACCCGGCCGTCCGCCAGGAAGATCACCCGGTCCGCGTAGGCCGCGGCGACCGGGTCGTGCGTCACCATGACCACCGTCTGGCCCAGCTCCCGCACGGAGTTGCGCAGGAAGCCCAGCACCTCGGCGCCCGAGCGCGAGTCGAGGTTTCCGGTGGGCTCGTCCCCGAAGATGATCTCGGGCCGGGACGCCAGCGCCCGGGCCACGGCGACGCGTTGCTGCTGACCGCCGGACAGCTGGGACGGCCGGTGGCCCAGCCGGTCCGCCAGGCCGATCATCTTGATGACGGAGTCCAGCCACTGCTTGTCCGGCTTGCGACCGGCGATGTCCATCGGAAGGGTGATGTTCTCCAGGGCCGTGAGGGTCGGCAGCAGGTTGAACGCCTGGAAGATGAAGCCGATCTTGTCCCGGCGCAGCTTGGTCAGCTGCTTGTCCTTCAGCGAGCCGAGCTCGGTGTCACCGATGCGCACCGACCCGGAGGAGAAGGTGTCGAGGCCGGCCACGCAGTGCATCAGGGTGGACTTGCCGGAGCCGGACGGGCCCATGATCGCGGTGAACTCGGCCTGCCGGAAGTCGACGGAGACGCGGTCCAGGGCGACCACCTGGGTCTCACCCTGCCCGTAGATCTTCGACAGATCCGTGGCGCGCGCGGCCGCTGCGGTGGCCCGGTCGGTGAGGGGGGCGGTGGTCACGGGATGGCTCTCCTGTCGGACGACGGTGAGGGGGAAGGACGTGTTCCATCGTCCGGGTCCCTCGCCGCCGTGTAGTCACCCGTTGTTCCGGTTCCGAAGGCCGACTCCAGTCTGACCGTACGGGGGCGTCTCATACCTGGGGATGACGAACACCCCTGAGGGGCCCCGGTGTCGGGAAGGGATGCGTCCGGGTGTCGAGAACAGGTGGAGTGCCCTTGTTCGGGCGGTGAAATTCCGTCATTCCGCATACGCGGCCGACCGCCGCACGCAAGGCTACTGGCAAGTGCGGATGGCGTGCTCCGTGTGCTGATGCACCCTCAGACGTCAATAAAATAAGACAACATCGGTCCACGCTTCCGCTGTTCGGGGGACCCGTCCGGATAGTCTCGGAACCTCGATGCGGAGCCCACGGCCTGCCCGGATGGTGGAATGCAGACACGGCGAGCTTAAACCTCGCTGCCCCTTCGCGGGCGTGCCGGTTCGAGTCCGGCTCCGGGCACCATCCGATCCCTGTGTGGTCCATTGAAGAGTTCACGACGCGCCCGTTGACAGCGGCACCGTGCCGTCGGAGACTCACACGCACCTGGTGAAAGAAATTTCACCTGACGAACGTACGGACATGGCGAACCTGCCGAGCATGACGGACACCGTCGAGCGTGGATGAGAAGAGGTCGTCCGATGCGCACCACCGTCGGCATCATCGGAGCGGGCCCCGCCGGCCTCCTCCTCGCCCGGCTGCTCCACAACGCCGGCATCGATTCGGTCGTCCTGGAGAGCCGCGACCGCTCCTACGTCGAACGGCGCCAGCGCGCCGGGATCCTGGAGCAGGGCACGGCGGACGTGCTGCGGACGGCCGGTGCCGGGGAGCGCATGGACCGCGAGGGACTGCGCCACGACGGCATCGAGCTCCGCTTCGACCGCAGGCGCCACCGCGTCGACTTCCCCGCCCTCACCGGCGGGCGGTCCGTGACGGTCTACGCCCAGACCGAGGTCTGCAAGGACCTCATCGCCCTCCAGTTGCGCCAGGGCGGACCCCTGCTCTTCGGGGCCGAGGCACTGGCCGTGGAGGACGCCGGCACCGACGCCCCGCGGGTCCGCTTCCGGCACGAGGGCCGCGAGGACGTCCTGGAGTGCTCCTACGTCGTCGGCTGCGACGGCTTCCGGGGCGTGGCCCGCAAGGCGATCCCCGCCGGGCTGAGCCGGGTCTTCGAGCGGACGTACCCCTTCGGATGGCTCGGCATCCTCGCCGACGTGCCGCCCTCCCACGACGAGCTCGTCTACGCCCGCCACGACCGCGGCTTCGCCCTGCTCTCCATGCGCCCACGCGTCACCCGCCGCCACCCTTCCGAGGAAGTCGCCGCGCTCCCCGTCGAATCCTTCGTCTCCCGCCTCTACCTCCAGGTGCCCGACGGCACCGACGCCGGGGCGTGGGCCGACGAGGAGATCTGGGACGAGCTGGAACGCCGGGTCGAAACCGCCGACGACTGGCGCCTGGAGCGCGGCCCGGTCACCCAGAAGTCGGTCACCCCCATGCGCTCCTACGTCCACGAGCCCATGCGTCACGGCCGTCTCTTCCTCGCCGGCGACGCGGCGCACATCGTCCCGCCGACCGGCGCCAAGGGCCTCAACCTCGCCGTCGGTGACGTCGTGACCTTCGCACGGGCCTTGACGCACCAGCAGGAGACCGGATCGGCGGAGCTGCTCGACGCCTACTCGGCGACCTGCCTGCGACGGGTCTGGCAGGCCGAGCGGTTCTCCTACGACATGACGACCCTGCTGCACCGCGCACCCGGCGCGACGCCCTTCGAGGACCGGCTCCAGCTCGCCCGGCTGGAGCGGATCGCGACCTCCCGCGCCGCCGGGACGGACCTGGCGGAGGCGTACACGGGCTTCCCGTTCGGCTGAACCCGCGACGCCCCCCTCCGGTGAGGGGAATCACCCCGCCACGTAGCGTGTTGCGCAGCATGACGAGGGAAAGATCCTCCCCAAGCAGTAGGGTCATTCCTTTGCCTACCTATTACTCTTGAGCCAAGGCCACGCCTGGTGGCCATGGAGGAGTGAAATGAGGAGCAGAAACCCGGTCTTCTCGCGACGGGGGTTCAGCCGCGACAACGGCTACGCGGGCTTCAACACCGCGCCGCAGGCCGGGGGTCCCGCTGTCGCCACCCAGGGCAACCCGTACGCCCAGCCGACGGGCAACCCGTACGCGCAGAACCCGTACGCGCAGAACCCTTACGCCCAGCAGCAGGACCTGCAGTACGGCGCGCCGCCGCAGGCCCCGGCCACCACCGGCCGGATGACCATCGACGACGTCGTCCTGCGCACGGCGAGCACGCTCGGTGTGCTCATCCTCACCGCAGCGCTCTCCTGGGCCCTGCTGCCGGTCGACGACGCCAACATCAGCCGTAGCTACGGCATCGGTATCGGCGCCGCCCTGATCGGCATGGTCCTGGCGTTCGTGCAGTCCTTCAAGCGCAAGGCCTCGCCGGCGCTGATCCTGACGTACGCCGCGTTCGAGGGTGTGTTCCTCGGCGTCGTCTCCAACATCGTCGACAGCCGCATCGCCGACGGTGCGGCCATGCAGGCCGTGATCGGCACCATGGCGGTCTTCGCCGGTGTGCTGATCGCGTACAAGGCCGGCTGGATCCGCGTCAACCGCCGCTTCTACGGCTTCGTGATGGCGGCCGCGCTCGGCTTCATCCTGCTGATGACCGTGAACCTGCTGTTCGCGGTGTTCGGCGGCGGTGACGGCCTCGGCTTCCGCAGTGGTGCCCTCGGCGTCGTCTTCGGCGTCATCGGCATCATCCTCGGCGCCTGCTTCCTCGCCCTGGACTTCAAGCAGGTCGAGGACGGCATCGCCTACGGTGCCCCGCGCGAGGAGGCCTGGCTCGCGGCCTTCGGCCTCACGCTGACGCTGGTGTGGATCTACCTGGAGTTCCTGAGGCTCCTTTCGATCCTCAACAGCAGCGACTAGTTTTCGACGGTCGTAGCGCGAAGGGCCCCGGCTTCGGCCGGGGCCCTTCGTCGTCGGGGGGAGGACGCGCGCTAGACGAGTTTGCGCGCGGCCCTCCTCAGGTCGTACTCGTGGACGATCGCCTTGGCGTGACCGTAAGCGAGGTTGTGTTCGTGCCGGAGCCAGCTGACCTTTTCCTCGAAGCGGAAGAGCGCCGGGCCTTCGTCGACGGTGCGCAACCAGTCGGAGATCTCACGACCGGTGCAGTGCGGGATGCGGGCGAGCATGTTGCGATGGGTCTCTTCGGAGAAGACTTGGGACATCGGCGCCTCCGGACGCTGGGATGTAAGCCGGTCCTTGAGGTCACGGTGCCTGAGTGTTCGCCCGTTGGCAACAGTCCCGGTGCGACGCGTACGCTCGCGGCGTGGTTGATACGACGCCTCTGAGCCGTGCGGTGGAGCACTTCGCCGATCGATTGAGGGCCGCCCCCCAGAGCCGGTTGCAGCGGGGTGCTGCCGCCGAGGCCCTGGAGCTGGCCCGGGAGTTGGCCCGGAGGGCGCAGGCTCTCGAGGAGCCGGGCGTGGAGCCTCGGGAGATGCCGGATGCGGGGATGTTTGCGGCCGCAGATCAGATCACCGTGGCGGGGCACGATCTGGAGGTTGTGCTGTCCGGTGATGCGGACGTCGCTGAAGCGGTGCAGTTGGTGGAAGAAGCGCAGAAGCGGGCGGGTGTCTGAGCTTCCTGCCCGGGTGCGGGCCGTCATCGGTTGCTCGCGCCCACGCGGCGGAGCCGCATGTCGACACAGCCCCGCGCCCCTGGCGGGGCGTTCCACTACAGGGACGCGATGACCCGGTCCGCCAGGATGTAGACGTTCTCCTCGCCGCATTCGAACGTGAGGGTGTACGCGCCCGAGATGCCGGAGCCGCCCAGGAGGACCGGCGTGGCGCCGGCGCGGAGGGCCGCCGCGAGGTGCTCCGCCGTCTCCCGGTGGCCCGGGGTCATGCACAGGGTCGTGCCGTCGGCGAAGACGTAGACGTCCAGGGTGCCCAGCGGGCCGGGACGGACGTCCGTCAGCTCCACGCGGGCGGAGGCCAGCTCCTCCAGGGTGGCGACCGTGCGCTCGTGGTCGTTCACGGCCGGCGACTGGGCCGGCACGAAGTCCGGGTGGGAGGGGTGGCGACGGCGGGCCGCGGCCAGCTCCGGGGACTCCCCGAGCGGCTCCTCGGTGTCCGCGCCGTGCTCGGACACCGGCTCCAGACCCGCGAAATCGGCCTGCCGGGGCAGGAACAGGTCGTGGTCGGGCAGGCCCAGCATCGGGGGCGCCTCGGAGGCGTCACGGGCCTCCTGGGCGGCCCAGAACGCCCGCGCCTCGGCGAGTTCGCGCTCCCGCTCCTCGGCGAGCGCCGCCGCCACGGCGGCACGTATCTCATCGGTGTCGGCAGTGGTGCGGGCGGCGGGCAGCAGCGCACGGGTGGTGGCGGCGCGGCTCTCGGCCAGCGCGGTGTGCAGGGCCGCCACCTGGCGGCGCAGCTGCAGGACGGTGCGCAGGACGGCGACGCCCACGGCTCCCGTGGCGGCCGTGGTGACCAGCAACGCGATCGGCATGGCGCTCACTGACGTACTCCCGGTTCAAAGTCGACCCCCGACTTCCTACATCAGCTTGAAGGGCGGACTAACCAGCTGTCAGTGCGTAACGTCACGAAACGGACAGGGCTTCGGTGTCGGGGGAGGCGGTGTGGCTACTGTGACCTGCTCTTCTTGCCTGGCGCAGGGAGATAGGTCACATCCTGGGGGAGATTGGATCACAAAGCAGCCCGGAACCCTGTTGTTTCCAGGGTTCCGGGCCGGGAGCTCACAGCGGGTGCTATGGCGGCTACGGCCTGCCGCTCAGCTGAGGCGCTCGATGACCATGGCCATGCCCTGGCCGCCGCCGACGCACATCGTCTCCAGACCGAACTGCTTGTCGTGGAACTGGAGGGAGTTGATGAGCGTGGTGGCGATGCGGGCGCCGGTCATGCCGAAGGGGTGGCCGACGGCGATGGCGCCGCCGTTGACGTTCAGCTTCTCCAGCGGGATGCCCAGGTCGCGGTAGGAGGGGATCACCTGCGCGGCGAAGGCCTCGTTGATCTCGACCAGGTCGATGTCGCCGATGGTCAGGCCGGCGCGCTTGAGGGCCTGGTTGCTCGCCTCGACCGGGCCGAGGCCCATGATCTCGGGGGAGAGGCCGGAGACTCCCGTCGACACGATGCGGGCGAGCGGGGTGAGGCCCAGCTCGCGGGCCTTGGTGTCGGACATGATCACGAGGGCGGCGGCGCCGTCGTTCAGCGGGCAGCAGTTGGCGGCCGTGACCATGCCGTCGGGGCGGAACACGGGCTTCAGGCCCTGCACGCCCTCCAGGGTGACGCCGGCGCGGGGGCCGTCGTCCTTGGTGACGACCGTGCCGTCGGGCAGGGTCACCGGGGTGATCTCGCGCTCCCAGAAGCCGTTCTTGATGGCTTCCTCGGCGAGGTTCTGCGAGCGGACGCCGAACTCGTCCATGTCCTGGCGGGTGACGCCCTTGAGGCGCGCCAGGTTCTCGGCGGTCTGGCCCATCGCGATGTACGGGTCGGGCAGCAGGCCGTCCTCGCGCGGGTCGTGCCAGGTCGAGCCCTCGGACTCGGCGACCGCGGCGGTACGGGCCTCGGCGTCCGCGAACAGCGGGTTGTGCGTGTCCGGGAGGCTGTCGGAGTTGCCCTTGACGTAACGGGAGACCGTCTCGACGCCGGCCGAGATGAAGACGTCGCCCTCACCGGCCTTGATGGCGTGCAGGGCCATCCGGGAGGTCTGGAGAGAGGAGGAGCAGTACCGGGTGACGGTGCAGCCCGGCAGGTGGTCCATGCCCATCTGCACGGCGACGACGCGGCCGAGGTTGTGGCCCTGCTCGCCGCCGGGCAGACCGCAGCCGAGCATCAGGTCGTCGATGTCCCTCGGGTCCAGCTCGGGGACCTTGGCCAGGGCGGCCTGGATGATCGTGGCGGTCAGGTCGTCCGGCCGCATGTCCTTCAGGGAGCCCTTGAAGGCGCGGCCGATGGGGGAGCGGGCGGCTGAGACGATCACGGCTTCGGGCATCACGGCTCCATTGACGTACCGGGTGGTCTGGCGGGCTCACTGGGAAGTTACCCGTACGTAGGGGCTGGGTCACGGGTGTCGCGGTGTGACCCTGACCGCAGTTTCCAAGCGCTTGCTTTTTCTCGCTGCCCGGCCGGCTGCCCGGCTCCCTCCTCAGCTCTTCTCGGCTCTCCTCAGCTCGACGGCGTCGCGGGGGCCGGCTCCTGCTCGGGTACCCGCCGGCGCCGCCGCCGCTTCAGCAGGGCCCAGGGGCCGCGCGGCCCGCTCGGCATCGCCGCCGCGACCTCCGTGCCCGCCTCCGAGGCGGCCTCCGCCGCCGCCCGTGCCACCGGCAGGAAGCCCTCGCGGCGCGAGGCGTCCGGGCGCTCCTCCTCGGCGGGCCACAGCCCCAGGGAGGCGCAGACGGTCGGCAGGACCGCCATCGCCGCCGTCGCGTAGCCCTCGGCCGACGGGTGGTAGCTGTCCGGGCCGAACAGCTCGCGCGGGTTCTCGGCGAACTCCGGGCCCAGCAGGTCGCCCAGCGACACGGTGCGGCCGCCCTGCTCGACGACTCCGATCGTCTGGGCGGCCGCCAGCTGGCGTGAGGCCCGCCGGGCCAGCCAGCGCAACGGCTGCCGCACCGGCTCGATCGTGCCCAGGTCGGGGCAGGTGCCGACCACGACCTCCGCGCCGGCCGTGCGCAGCCGCCGGACCGCCGAGGACAGACAGCGCACCGAGCGGGTCGCCGGCATGCGGTGGGTGACGTCGTTCGCCCCGACCATGATCACGCAGATGTCGGGCACGGGGCCGGGACCGGCCAGCACCAGGGCCACCTGCCGGTCCAGGTCGTCCGAGCATGCCCCTGGGGTCGCCACCGTGCGCAGCTCCACCGGGCGCTCCGCCAGCGCCGCGAGCCCCGACGCCAGCAGCGCCCCCGGTGTCTGCCCGCCCCGGTGCACGCCCTGGCCCGCGGCCGTGGAGTCACCCAGCATCGTCAGCCTCAGCGCGGTCCCGCCCGGACCGGTGTACGTACGGCCGTACAGCCCGTCCGCGTGCGGCACACGAGGGGACGTGCCGTTGCCCACCCGGCGCCGCGCCAGCTGCACCTCGGCCAGCACCAGCCCCAGTGCCGCCGCCCCGGCCAGACCGACCCCGCCGCCGCCATAAGCCGCGCCGGCCGCGATCCGCCGGGCCACCCTCGCCCTCGACATGCTCGTCATGCGTCGCCGCCACCTCCTCGAACCCGTACACCCAGTGCTTGCCCCGTACAGCCCGTCGTCCAATCGCAACCGGGAGTGAACGACCGTCACGGACCACGGGGAGGTCATAGGCTGGCGGCACCATCAGGATCACTTCTTTGCGGCATCCGGAGACAACGGTGCAATTCCACGACTCGATGATCAGCCTCGTCGGCAACACCCCGCTGGTGAAGCTCAACAGCGTGACCAAGGGCATCAGGGCGACCGTCCTGGCCAAGGTGGAGTACTTCAACCCCGGCGGTTCGGTGAAGGACCGCATCGCCCTGCGCATGATCGAGGCGGCGGAGGAGAGCGGCGCGCTCAAGCCCGGCGGCACGATCGTCGAGCCGACCAGCGGCAACACCGGCGTCGGGCTCGCCATCGTGGCGCAGCAGAAGGGGTACAAGTGCATCTTCGTGTGCCCCGACAAGGTGAGCACCGACAAGATCAACGTGCTGCGCGCCTACGGTGCCGAGGTCGTGGTCTGCCCGACGGCCGTCGACCCCGAGCACCCGGACTCGTACTACAACGTCTCCGACCGGCTGGTCCGTGAGACGCCGGGCGCCTGGAAGCCCGACCAGTACTCCAACCCCAACAACCCGCTCTCCCACTACCACTCGACCGGCCCGGAGCTGTGGGAGCAGACGGAGGGGAAGATCACCCACTTCGTGGCGGGCGTGGGCACCGGCGGCACCATCTCCGGGACCGGCCGCTACCTCAAGGAGATCAGCGACGGCTCCGTGAGGGTCGTCGGCGCGGACCCCGAGGGCTCCGTCTACTCCGGCGGCTCCGGCCGTCCGTACCTCGTCGAGGGCGTCGGTGAGGACTTCTGGCCGACCGCCTACGACCGCACCGTCGCGGACGAGATCGTCGCCGTGTCCGACAAGGACTCCTTCCAGATGACCCGCCGCCTCGCCAAGGAGGAGGGCCTGCTGGTCGGCGGCTCCTGCGGCATGGCGGTCGTCGCCGCGCTGGAGGTCGCCGAGCGGCTCGGCCCGGACGACGTCGTGGTGGTCCTGCTGCCGGACAGCGGCCGCGGCTACCTCAGCAAGATCTTCAACGACGAGTGGATGGCCGACTACGGCTTCCTGGAGGACACCGGACCGAGCGCCCGCGTCGCCGACGTCCTGAACGACAAGGAGGGCGACCGCATGCCCTCCCTCGTCCACATGCACCCGGAGGAGACGGTCGGTCAGGCCATCGACGTGCTGCGCGAGTACGGCGTCTCGCAGATGCCCGTCGTCAAGCCGGGCGCCGGCCACCCCGACGTGATGGCCGCCGAGGTCGTCGGCTCGGTCGTGGAACGCGAGCTGCTGGACGCGCTGTTCAGCAAGAACGCCTCGCTCGACGACCCGCTGGAGAAGCACATGTCCGCGCCGCTGCCCCAGGTCGGCTCCGGCGAGCCGGTCGCGGACCTGATGGCCGTGCTGGGCAAGGCGGACGCGGCGATCGTCCTCGTCGAGGGCAAGCCGACCGGTGTGGTCAGCCGGCAGGACCTGCTGTCCTTCCTCGCCCGCACGGGGAAGTGACGGCCGACCCCCGCTGAACCGCCCGTGAACCGGGCCGACTTGCGACGTCCGTGATCTTCGCGGACTTCGCGCAACCGGTACGCGGGTGTCACGTTCGCGCAGCACCCGCTTAACACGCGTCCTGCACATTGGTGGATGTCGGCAAGGGCGGGAGCGGCTCCCCGTCCGAACCGGCGCCGAACGGCGTCAAGGACCTCCGGAGCGGCTCCCGGACCTCCACGGACGCCATGGACGCGTACGCCCGGCCCTGACCGGGCCCGCGTCCTTCGCGGGGACCGCCGTCGTCCCGCCCCCCGTTCACGGGGGTGCGGCGGTCCCCGCGCACCTCACTCACACGGCGTCAGCCCGTCCCGCTCGTCGCCCAGCTCCCCAGCAGCGCCAGGCGCTCCGCCGTCTGCGAACCCGGCTCCGGCGTGTACGCCACGATCGTCTGGTCCGGGGCGGCCGGGATCGTCAGGGTCTCGTAGGGGAGGGTCAGCAGACCCGCGACCGGGTGCCGCAGGAGCTTCACGCCGTGGTCGCAGGGCTTGACCAGGTGGTCGGCCCACAGATGGCGGAACCGCTCGCTGGCCCGGGACAGTTGCGCGACGAGCTCCGCCGTGGCGGGGTCGCCCGGGTGGTGGCCCGCCTGCAGCCGCAGATGCGCGACCATCTGGGCGGTGACGTCGTCCCAGTCCGGGTAGAGCTCGCGCGCCTCCGGGTCGAGGAACAGACGCCGCGGCAGGCTGAGGTCGCCCGGGCCGCCGAAGCCGAGCACGGCGTCGGCGAGGGCGTTCCAGGCGAGCACCTCCATACGGTGGTCCAGGACGTAGGCCGGGCTGCGGTCCATGCCGTCCAGCAGCAGCCGCACACCCGGCCGCACCCGGGACGCGGCCGGCCCGGGCCCGTCCTGCCGCCGGGGCCGGGCCACCGCCCTCAGATACGCCTGCTCGGCCTCGTCCAGCCGCAGCACCCGCGCGATCGCGTCCAGCACGGCGTCCGACACGCCCCCGGACCTGGTCCGGGACGGGTCCCCGGGACCCCGGGACTGTTCGAGGCGGACGTAGTAGTCGACGCTGACCCCGGCCAGCTGCGCCACCTCCTCACGGCGCAGACCCGGGACGCGGCGGCGGCCGTACGACGGCAGCCCCACCTCCTCCGGCCGGATCCGGGCGCGGCGCGAGCGCAGGAAGTCTCCCAGTTCTCCGTCCATGGGCCCCGAGCCTAGGCCGTCCGGGCCCGGCGAACCTGGTACCGGCAGACCCAGGAAAAGCGCTGCCCTGGGTAGGGCGGCCGAAGCCGCCGAGGGTGGTGTCCGAGGCCGGGGAGACGCCCCGGCCGCCACCGAGGGGGTATCCCATGTCGTACGACAACCTGGCCGGCCGCACTGCCGTCGTCACCGGAGCCGCGAGCGGGATCGGCGAGGCCGTCGCCGTACTGCTGGCCGCTCGGGGAGCCCGGGTGGCGCTGGTGGCCCGGCGTGCGGAACGGCTGACGGCGATCGCCGGGAAGATCCGGGCCGACGGCGGACAGGCCCTGGCCGTCGCCGCCGACGTCACCGACGAGACGTCCGTCGCGGACGCCGCCGACCGCGTCCACGCCGAGTACGGGACCGTCGACCTCGTCGTGAACTGCGCCGGCGTGATGCTGCCGCACCCCGTCGACGCCCGGCGCGCCGACGAGTGGCAGCGGATGCTCGACACCAACGTCGCCGGGGTGCTGCGCATGATCGGCGCCTTCACCGGCGACCTGGTGGACGCCGCAGCGAGCGGCCGTGCGGCCGACATCGTCAACATCTCGTCCATCGCCGCGCACGTCAGCTTCCCGAACTACGCGGTGTACGGCGCGACCAAGGCGGCCGTCACCTATCTGTCGGAAGCCCTGCGCGGGGAGTTCGGGCCCCGGGACGTCCGGGTCACCAACATCGAACCCGGCTTCGTCGAGAGCGAGCTGCGCACCCACATCGCCGACGCGGAACTGTCCCGGCAGGTCGAGGGCATGCTCGACGCGGTGGGCGCGCTGTCCGCCGAGGAGCTGGCCGACCTGGTGGCCTACGTGACGAGCCGGCCCCGCCGGGTCAATCTGCGCCAGATCGTCGCGCTGCCCACCCGGCAGGTCTGAGACGGGCGGGGCGGGGCGCTCAGTCCTCCCACTCACCGCTCCGGGAGGACGCACGCCGGCGTCCGAAGAGGTCCGGGTTGCTGCGGGCCGCCTGGACGAGGTTGACGCCGACGATGCCCGCCCAGGCGACCAGCATGCCGGGCAGCCGGGCCACGCCGCCGCCGATCGCGGACAGCGGCACCGCGAGGACCAGGGAGACGATCCCGAACCCGAACCGCTCGCCCCAGGAGTCGGTGGCCCGCGGCGCCCGCGAGTCCCGGGCCGTCTGCATCTGCTGCTCGGCGAGCTGGCGCCGCACCCGGCGTTCCACCGCGCTGTCGATGCGCTGGTCGACCTTCTCCAGGAACGACTCGACCAGCGCCGACTCGTACTCCTCGCCGAGGTCCCTGCGGGCGTGCAGGGTGGCGTCGAGTTCCTTCTTCAGTTCGGTGTCCCGCGCGTCCATTCCCGTCATGCGCCCCACCGTAGAAAGCGCCGCCGCGGGCCGCACTGGGGTTAGCCCCCCTGTTCCCCCAGGGGTCTGCCGGTCCGGGCCCCCGCCGCCCACCGGTCCGGCTTGCCGCTCTGCATATGCTCATGCAGAATCCTCAGCTACTGAATAGGCGAGGGGGAGCACGTCATGAGCGTGACCGACAGCCCTGCCGCGCGGCTGCAGGCCCTGTTCGAGGGCCACCGGCTGACGCCGACCCAGCGGCGCATCGCGCACAGCATGGTGCGGCGCGCCGCCGACGTGCCGTTCCTGTCGAGCGTGGAGCTCGCCGAACTGGCCGGGGTCAGCCAGCCGTCCGTCACCCGCTTCGCCGTCGCCCTCGGCTTCGACGGCTACCCCGCCCTGCGTCGCCACCTGCGCGAGGTCGCCCCCGCCGAACCGGCCGAGGAGGCCGGGGTCCACAACGAGTACCAGCAGGCCGTCGAGGCCGAGATCGCGAACCTGCGGCACCTGGCGGAGGCACTGGCCGACCCCGCGCCCGTGCAGCGCGCGGGACGCCTCCTGGCGGCCTCCCGCCCGCTCCTCGTCCTGGGCCTGCGGGCCGCCGCCGCCCAGGCACACGGCTTCGCCTACTTCGCCGCCAAGGTCCACCCCGACGTACGGCTGCTCGGCGAGGGCGGCACCATGCTCCAGGACCGCATCGACGCCGCCGTCCGGGCCGGGGCGAGCGCACTGCTCTGTTTCGCCCTGCCCCGGCACCCCCGCGAGGTCGTCGACACCCTCGGCTACGCCCGGGAGGCCGGGCTGACCGTCGTCACGGTCGCCGACTCCGCGTTCGCACCCGTCGCCAAGGTCTCCGACCTGCTGCTGCCCGCCGCCGTCGGCACCGGCCTCGCCTTCGACACGGCCTGTGCGCCGATGCTGCTCGGCCGGGTCCTGCTGGAGGCGATGTGCGACGACCTGCCACAGGCGCAGTCCCGTCTGGAGGAGTTCGACGCGAAGGCGGCGGCGCGGGGCCTGTTCGTCGACTGACGGCACGCCGCGCGGCTTCTCAGATTCGTCTCACATTGCGTCGCTACCCTACGGCTCCCCAAGGCTTCGGAGACCGGACGGAGGCTGGACGTGACGCGTGGAGGACAGGGACTGGCCCGGGTGGCCGTCGTCGTACGGGCGGGGGCGGCCCCGCTGTGGTGGCTGGGCGTGCTCGCGACGGGCATCGGCCTGCTCGCACCGGGCCTGACGGGACGCCGGATCGGGGTCCTGGCCGGAGCGGCCCTCTTCGTCCTGGCGGTGGCCGTCGTGGGCGCCGTCCGCCGCAAGCGCTACGTGGCCCTGGCCGCCTCCGCGTCCCGGGCCGGGAAGCACGACGTTCTCCAGGACCGCGCGGTCACCGTGCGCAACTGGCGTCGCGAACACCGCTGGTGGCTCCTCCTCGCCTTCCTCGCCGCCCTGGGCAGCGCCTTCGCCACCCCTGCGGCCGGGGGGATGCTCCTGGCCGGCTGCGGCGTGGGCCTGTGGCTGAAGTCGGCCTGGCTGGGCCGCCGGGAGCGGGACGGCGACGCGCTGCTGTGGGTCCGCGTGGACTGGCTGCGCGGGGGAGCGGCCCACCCGGCCGGCAAGCAGGTGAAGGCGTACCGCAGCACGGGCATCGCGGCCGGCGACGCGGCACCGGGAGGCGCACGGAGGAAAACGCCGACGCTCGTGTGATCGAGCAGCGGCGCAATGCCCCAGAGGCGCGGAGAACCGCGCGACCGGCCGCGACGCACCGCGGCCGGCACCGTGGGCCAACCCTCTGCGCTGGTGTGAATCGGCAGTGGTGGGCCCGCCCCGAGGGGCGCGGGGAACTGCGCGACCGGCCGCGACGCACCCGAGGCCGGGAACCTACGGAACCTCCCACGGTGCTCGCGTCAGTGCATCGGCCTCCGCCCCACCCGACTCGGCTACGACCTCCTCCAATGTCTGCGCCCGCCGCACCACCGCGAACCTCCCGCCCGGCCCGAACCCGTACACCCCTGGCCGGACCAGCGAGTTGTACCCGTAGTGGTGTGCGAAGTAGTACGCCCCGGTGTCCAGCGCCGCCGCGTAGTCCCCCTGCTCCAGCAGCGGCATGGACCGCCCCTGCGCCAGCAGGTCCCCCGCGAAACAGGCCGGCCCCGCGACGTCCTGCACCACCACCGGCCCGTCCTTCGGCCGCCCCTTCGCGTCGTACGCGGAGATCCGCAACGGCCAGCTCTCCGGCGCGTACACCGTCCGCGCGGCCACCTGCACCCCGGCGTGCGTCACCGCCACCGCCCGCCCGCCGGAGGCCTTCGCGTACTCGACCCGCGCCACCACCGTCCCGTGCTTCGCCAGCAGTGACCGCCCGAACTCGGTGACCAGCCCGTACCTTCCGTCGAACAGCCCCGGCACCTGATCGGCCAGCAGCCGCGCGTACCGCGCGTACGTCGGGGTCGTCTCCTCGGACGCGAAGTTCACCGGCAGGCCGCCGCCGATGTCGAGCGTGTCGACCTGCTGCCGCCCGGCCCGCCGGTTGATCTCCTCCGCCAGGGCGTAGATCTCCGCCACGCCCCGTGCCATCAGGGCCGGCGGGACGCCCTGGGACCCGGTGTGCGCGTGCAGCCGGGTCAGCCACGGCCGGTCCAGATACGCCTGGACGACCCACTCCCGGGCGCCCTCGTCGCGCAGCGCCACCCCGAACTTCGAGGTGGCCGTCGCCGTGGACAACGCCTCGATGGAGCCGCCGCCCACCTGCGGATTCACCCGGATTCCCAGAGGCGAGCGGCTCGTCCCCGGCCCGATCAGGGCGTCGATGCGGTCCAGCTCCTGCGGATTGTCCGCGTTGACGGCGATGCCCAGGGCCAGCGCCTCGCGCAGTTCGGCCGGCGTCTTCGCGGGCGAGTCCAGCACCGTCATGGCCGAGGGCACCCCCGCGGCCCGCGCCAGCGCCAGCTCACCCGGGCTCGCGACCTCCGCGCCCACGCCCTCCTCGCGCAGCAGCCGCAGGACCGGCACCAGCGGGGTCGCCTTCACCGCGAAGGCGTGCAGCACGGGCGTGCCCGGCGCCACCACCGCCTCGAACGCCGCCCGCAGCTCCGCCGCCGACTCCCGGATGCCGGTGACGTCCAGCAGTCCGACGACGGGACTGTCCGGCCCGAGCAGCCCCTGCTCGACGGCGGCCCGCACCGCCTCGTCCCGCCGGGCCGCCCGCCCGGCCCCGGTGTCGCCCGCCGCTGCCGCCTCGATGTGTGCGCCCATGCATCCAGCCAAACATCCCCGGCACCGCCGCGCCGAAGCCCCGACGTATTGACTAGCTCTATTCATCAGTCCAGGATGTGAATAGAAGCAGCAACATTCCGCCGGGAGCACCCACCAGGAGGCAGACCATGTCAGGACCCCGCCCCGTCCGAGCGCCGCGCGGCACGGAACCGAGCGCCCTGGGATGGCAGCAGGAAGCCGCCCTGCGGATGCTGCAGAACAACCTCGACCCCGAGGTCGCCGAGCACCCCGACAAGCTCGTCGTCTACGGCGGCACCGGCAAGGCCGCCCGCGACTGGCGCTCCTTCGACGCCATGGTGCGCACCCTGAAGGGCCTCAAGCAGGACGAGACCATGCTGGTCCAGTCCGGCCGCCCGGTCGGGGTCATGCAGACCCACGAGTGGGCCCCGCGCGTCCTCATCGCCAACTCCAACCTCGTCGGCGACTGGGCCAACTGGGAGGAGTTCCGCCGCCTGGAACACCTCGGCCTGACCATGTACGGCCAGATGACGGCCGGCTCCTGGATCTACATCGGCACCCAGGGCATCCTCCAGGGCACCTACGAGACCTTCGCCGCCGTCGCCGCGAAGAAGTTCGGCGGGACCCTGGCCGGCACCATCACCCTGACCGCCGGTCTCGGCGGCATGGGCGGCGCCCAGCCGCTCGCCGTCACGATGAACGACGGTGTGGCGATCTGCATCGACTGCGACCCGCGCGCCATCGAGCGCCGCATCGAGCACCGCTACCTCGACGTGAAGGCCGACTCCCTCGACCACGCCCTCAAGCTGGCGACCGAGGCGCGCGACGCCCGCCGCCCCCTGTCCATCGGCGTCCTCGGCAACGCCGCCGAACTGGTCCCGCAGCTGCTCGCCATGGGCGCGCCCATCGACATCGTCACCGACCAGACCTCCGCCCACGACCCCCTGGCCTACCTGCCGCTGGGCACCGCCTTCGAGGACATGGCCGACGCCGCCGCCAAGGACCCGGCCGGCTTCACCACCCGGGCGCGCGAGTCCATGGCCCGGCACGTGGAGGCCATGGTCGGCTTCATGGACGCCGGCGCCGAGGTCTTCGACTACGGCAACTCCATCCGCGGTGAGGCCCAGCTCGCCGGGTACGACCGGGCCTTCGCCTTCCCCGGCTTCGTCCCCGCCTACATCCGCCCGCTGTTCTGCGAGGGCAAGGGGCCCTTCCGCTGGGCCGCCCTGTCCGGCGAGGCCTCCGACATCGCCAAGACCGACAAGGCGATCCTCGACCTCTTCCCGGAGAACGAGTCCCTGGCCCGCTGGATCAAGATGGCCGGCGAACGCGTCCACTTCCAGGGCCTGCCCGCCCGCATCTGCTGGCTCGGCTATGGCGAGCGCGACAAGGCCGGTGAGCGGTTCAACGACATGGTCGCGAGCGGGGAGCTGGCCGCGCCGGTCGTCATCGGCCGCGACCACCTCGACTGCGGTTCCGTCGCGTCCCCCTACCGGGAGACCGAGGCCATGCTCGACGGATCCGACGCGATCGCCGACTGGCCGCTGCTGAACGCCATGGTGAACGTCGCCTCCGGCGCGTCCTGGGTGTCGATCCACCACGGCGGCGGCGTCGGCATGGGCCGCTCCATCCACGCCGGGCAGGTCACGGTGGCCGACGGCACGGCACTCGCGGGCGAGAAGATCCGCCGGGTGCTCACCAACGACCCCGGCATGGGCGTCATCCGGCACGTCGACGCCGGGTACGACATCGCCGAGTCGGTGGCGGGGGAGCGGGGCGTCCGCGTCCCCATGCGCGAGGGTGACCCGGCGTGACCCAGGACACCGGCGGCTCCTTCCACCAGATGTGGCGCGAGCTGCTCCCCCTCGGCCGGCACCCCGACTCCGGCGGCTACCGCCGGTTCGCCTGGAGCGGCGTCGACGGCGACTGCCGGGCCTGGTTCGAGGACCAGGCCACCGCCCGCGGGCTGCGCTACGAGCTCGACCGGAACGGCAACCAGTGGGCCTGGCTCGGGGACCCCGTCGAGGGCGACGCCGTCGTCACCGGATCACACCTGGACTCCGTGCCCGACGGCGGCGCCTTCGACGGCCCCCTCGGCGTCGTGTCCGCCTTCGCCGCCCTGGACGAGCTGCGCGGCAGGGACGCCCGCTTCGAGCGGCCCCTCGCCATCGTGAACTTCGGTGACGAGGAGGGCGCCCGGTTCGGGCTCGCCTGCGTCGGGTCCCGGCTCACCGCCGGCCAGCTCACCCGCGAACAGGCGCACCGGCTCACCGACGGCGACGGCGTGACCCTGCCCCGGGCCATGGAGGCGGCCGGATACGACCCGGACGCCATCGGCCCGGACCCCGAACGGCTCGCCCGCATCGGTGCCTTCGTCGAACTGCACGTCGAGCAGGGCCGCGCCCTCGACCTGTCCGGCGACCGGGTCGGCATCGCCAGCGCCATCTGGCCGCACGGCCGCTGGCGGTTCGACTTCCGCGGCGAGGCCAACCACGCCGGCACCACCCGTCTCGCCGACCGCCACGACCCCATGCTGTCCTACGCCGAGACCGTCCTCGCCGCCCGCCGCGAGGCCGAACTCGCCGGGGCCGTCGCCACCTTCGGCAAGATCGCCGTCGAGCCCAACGGCGTCAACGCCATCCCCTCCCTGGTGCGCGGCTGGCTCGACTCCCGGGCCGAGGACCAGGCGAGCCTCGACACCGTCGTCGGCGGTATCGAGAAGGCGGCCCGCAGCTACGCGGACGCGCACGGCGTCGACCTCGACATCGTCCGTGAGTCCTTCACGCCCGTCGTCGAGTTCGACCATGCCCTGCGCGACGAACTGGCCCGCATCCTCGGCACGGACACCGGCCTCAGGGTCCCCGTCCTCGGCACCGGCGCCGGCCACGACGCCGGGATCCTGTCCGGGAGCATCCCGACCGCCATGCTGTTCGTGCGCAACCCCACCGGCGTCTCCCACTCACCGGCCGAGTCCGCGAGCGAGGACGACTGCGTGGCCGGGGTACTCGCACTCGCCGACGTACTGGAAGGACTGGCGTGCAGGTGACGACAGCAGCCCCGCGGACGTACTGGCTGGAGCACGCCTGGCTCGGTACCCAGGTGGAACCGGGAGTGGTGCTGGAGGTCGCCGACGGCCGCATCACCGCCGTCCGCACCGGCGTCCCCGCCCCGCCGCCCGGCGCCGAGGTCCTGCGCGGACTTACCCTGCCCGGCCTGGCCAACGCCCACAGCCACGCCTTCCACCGCGCCCTGCGCGGCACCGTCCAGGTCGGCTCCGGCACCTTCTGGACCTGGCGCGAGGTCATGTACGCCACGGCCGCCCGCCTCACCCCGGACCGCTACCACGCCCTCGCCCGCGCGGTGTACGCCGAGATGGCCCTGGCCGGCATCACGGCCGTCGGCGAGTTCCACTACGTCCACCACGCCCCCGGCGGCACCCCCTACGCCGACCCCAACGCCATGGGCGAGGCCCTCATCGCCGCCGCCGCCGAAGCCGGGATCCGCATCACCCTTCTCGACACCGCCTACCTCTCCTCCGGCTTCGGGCAACCGCCCACCACCCACCAGCTCCGCTTCTCCGACGGGGACGCCGAGGCCTGGGCCGCACGCTCTTCACTTCTCAAGGAACGGGATCACGCACGGATCGGCGCGGCGATCCACTCCGTACGGGCCGTGCCCGCCGACCAGTTGGCGACCGTCGCGCAGTGGGCCGAGGAGCGGCGGGCACCGCTCCATGTGCACCTGTCCGAACAGACCGCGGAGAACGAGGCCTGCCGGGAGATCCACGGCTGCACCCCGGCCCAGCTCCTCGCCCTGCACGGCGTCCTCGGACCGCGCACCACCGGTGTCCACAACACCCACCTCACCGCCGAGGACATCTCCCTCATCGGCGGCAGCGGCACCGGCACCTGCATGTGCCCGACCACCGAGCGGGACCTCGCGGACGGCATCGGTCCGGCCGTCGCCCTGCAGAACGAAGGCTCGCCGCTCAGCCTCGGCTCCGACAGCCACGCCGTGATCGACCTGCTCGAAGAGGCCCGGGCCATGGAGCTGAACGAGCGGCTGCGCACCCGTACCCGAGGTCACTGGACGGCGGCGGCCCTCCTGCGGGCGGCCTCGGAGGACGGCCACTCAGCCCTCGGCTGGGACGAGGCGGGCACCCTGGAGGCCGGCGCGCTCGCCGACTTCACCACCCTCGCCCTCGACTCGGTCAGGACGGCAGGGCCGCTTCCGCGGCTCGGGGCCGAGACGGCCGTATTCGCCGCGTCGGCAGCGGACGTGTCGCATACGGTCGTGGCAGGGCGGCACGTCGTACGGGACGGGGCCCACCGCCTCGTGCCGGACGTGCCGCGAGCCCTCGCGGACGCCGTCGAAGACCTGCGCGGATGACCGCGGGCCGCCCGCACGGGCGGCCCGCCTCCGCCCCCGAACCCGCCCACACCGCCGACCAGGCCACCAAGGACGCCATGAGCAACGCGACTACCGTCAGCCCCGCCCACTCCGCGAGCACCGCCAGCACGCTCATCACCAACATCGCCAGCCTGGTCACCAACGACCCCTCCCTCGGTGACGGTTCCCCCCTCGGACTGGTCCGGGACGCGGCCGTCGTCATCGAAGGCGACCGCGTCGTGTGGACCGGTGATCAAAGCAAAGCACCCGCCACTGACAATCGGGTCGACGCCGAAGGCCGGGCGGTCCTGCCCGGCTTCGTGGACTCCCACTCCCACCTCGTCTTCGCGGGCGACCGGACGCAGGAGTTCAACGCCCGCATGTCCGGGCGTCCCTACAGCGCGGGCGGCATCCGCACCACGGTCGCGGCGACGCGGGCGGCGAGCGACGCGGAACTCGAGGCCAACGTCACCCGTTACCTCGCCGAAGCCCTCCGCCAGGGCACCACGACCTTCGAGACCAAGTCCGGCTACGGCCTGACCGTCGAGGACGAGGCCCGCGCCCTGCGCATCGCCGCCGCCCACACCGACGAGGTCACCTACCTCGGCGCCCACATCGTCCCGCCGGACCACGCCGAGGACCCGGCCGGCTATGTCGCCCTCGTCACCGGCGAGATGCTCGACGCCTGCGCCCCGCACGCCCGCTGGATCGACGTCTTCTGCGAGAAGGGCGCCTTCGACGGCGACCAGGCCCGCGCGATCCTCACCGCGGGCAAGGCGAAGGGCCTGCACCCCCGCATCCACGCCAACCAGCTGTCCTACGGCCCCGGCGTGCAGCTCGCGGTCGAGCTCGACGCGGCCAGCGCCGACCACTGCACCCACCTCACCGACGCGGACGTGGACGCCCTGGCCGCCGGCCGCACGGTCGCCACCCTGCTGCCCGGCGCCGAGTTCTCCACGCGGGCCCAGTGGCCGGACGCGCGGCGGCTGCTGGACGCGGGCGTCACCGTCGCGCTGTCCACGGACTGCAACCCCGGCTCGTCCTTCACCTCGTCGGTCCCGTTCTGCGTCGCGCTGGCCGTACGGGACATGGGGATGACCCCGGACGAGGCCGTGTGGTCCGCCACGGCGGGCGGCGCGGCGGCCCTGCGGCGGGACGACGTCGGCCGCCTCACCCCGGGCGCGTACGCGGACCTGACGCTCCTCGACGCCCCGAGCCACGTCCACCTGGCCTACCGGCCCGGCGTCCCCCTGGTCAGCGGGGTGTGGCGACGCGGAGTACGCGTGGTGTGATCACCGTCCGGTGAGAACGGGGTGCCGCGCCGGCGGTCGACGGGCGTCACCGGAGGGCGGGGCGGATGTTGAGGCACTGGCCGGCACCACTCGTGGTGAACGTGCTTCTCGGAATACCGGGCGTGGTGCCGTTCCGGCTGCTGTGGCACCTCGTGGTCGGCTGGGCGGCGCCGATCCTCAACTCCTGAGCCGGTCCTCAACTTTGTGAAGGACCGCCGCCGGTCACGGTGGCACGCGCCCGGGGGCGGGCCGTGCGGCCCGCCCCCGAGGGACACGTTCACCCGGGGTGAGGATCACTCCTCGACGGTCAGCCCCTTGCGCAGCCGTACCAGCGTCCGCGACAGCAGACGCGAGACGTGCATCTGCGAGATGCCGAGCTCCTCGCCGATCTCCGACTGGGTCATGCCCGCGACGAACCGCAGGGACAGGATCTTCCGGTCGCGCGGCGGCAGTTCGGCGATCAGCGGCTTCAACGACTCGACGTACTCGATGCCTTCGAGCCCGTGGTCCTCGTAGCCGATGCGGTCCGCGAGCGCGCCCTCGGAGTCGTCCTCCTCCGGCTGGGCGTCCAGCGAGGAGGCGGTGTAGGCGTTCGACGCCGCCATGCCCTCGACGACCTCGTCGTTGGAGATGCCGAGGCGCTCGGCCAGCTCGGCCACCGTGGGGGCGCGGTCGAGCTTCTGGGCCAGCTCGTCACCGGCCTTGGCCAGGTCGAGCCGCAGCTCCTGGAGCCGCCGCGGAACGCGCACGGACCACGAGGTGTCGCGGAAGAAGCGCTTGATCTCGCCGACGATGGTCGGCATCGCGAACGTGGGGAATTCCACACCGCGGCTCAGCTCGAAGCGGTCGATCGCCTTGATCAGGCCGATGGTGCCGACCTGGATGATGTCCTCCATCGGCTCGCTGCGGGAGCGGAACCGGGAGGCGGCGAACTTGACCAGTGCGAGGTTCAGTTCGACGAGAGTGTTGCGGACGTACGAGTACTCGTGCGTGCCTTCCTCCAGCGTCTCCAGACGCTCGAAGAGGGTCCGGGACAGCGCCCGGGCGTCGACCGCGTCGACTTCCTCGTACGGGGGGATGTCCGGAAGTCCGGAGAGAAGGCCGTCCTGTGTGACGAGCATCTCGACCTGCTCGATGGGATCTAGATGTTCCGGAGGGGGTGTCGACGTCGCTTTGTGGGTACGCGATTCGTCGAGCCGGGGTGACATGATGTCCTCCATCGTTCTCGGCATAAGGCTGCCGGAGCCGTTAGGTGCACTGCGGTGTGCGGCGCCTCCAAAGCCGGCCGTGTCGGGTACGTGTCCTTACTAGGCCTACCCGCTTTCCGGAGCCCACCGCAAGTGCGTTCTGTGGTCATATGTCCGTTTGTGTGTAGTTGTTCGGGTGTCGGACCGTGTGGGGAAGGCGTAGTGTTCGAGTGCGTCAGCAACCACCTCGACGTCGGGAGAGAGAGACGGCATGGACCGCGGGACGGTCGGCAGCGCACAGTCTGGCCGGCTTCTGGTGGAGGTGCGGGAAGAGGGCTCTAGCGCCGTCGTGACCCCGGCGGGTGAGTTGGATCACCACACCGCCGATCTGTTGCGTGAGCCACTCGAGGACTGCCTCGCCAAGGGATTCAAGCGCCTGGTCATCGATTGCACGCGCCTGGAGTTCTGTGACTCCACGGGCCTCAACGTGCTCCTCGGGGCACGGCTGAAGGCGGAGGCCGCCGGTGGCGGCGTCGCCCTCGCCGGTATGCAGCCGGTGGTGGCGCGCGTGTTCGAGATCACGGGTGCGGATGCGGTCTTCAGCGTCCATGATTCGCTCGAGGCGGCCCTGGCCGACGAGTCGGGCTGACCGGCGGTGCGTCGGCGCGCGGTGCCTCGGCGGCCCCTCTGTGACCGGTGTCGCGGTTCCGTCACGTCTTTCGTGCGGAATGCATGGGTGTTCACCCGGTCCCCCAGGGCAGGAGACATCCTGAACCCGTCGGGCACCGCGGTGGCAGAGGTGCCGCGAAACCGACATGCCGCGCACTGCGTGACGGACGGTGTAGTGATTTCTTTGAATCGTGAACTGGTGAATCGGTGAGGTGAAGCGCTGATGAGCACCACCCGGCCCTACCCGCCGGGCGACCGCGGGCCGGAGCCCAGCGGCGCTTCCGGGGCGTCCGAGGGTGGCGTAGCGGCGGCCGGCGCGTCCGGTGAGGGCGCGGGAGCGTCGTCCGGGGCCGCGGCGCCGCCGGGGGGCCCGCAGGTGCGCCGGCTGAGCTTCGAGGACGAGAGCGGTGTCGTTCCGCTGGCCCGCGACTTCACCCGCCAGGCGCTGTACGCGTGGGGCTGGCTGCCCGCCGCCTCCGCCGATCAGCGGGCCGCCGCCGAGGACGTGCTCCTCGTCGTCTCCGAGCTGGTCACCAACGCCTGCCTGCATGCCGGGGGACCGGACCAGCTGCGGATCAGCTGCGACAACAAGGTCATCCGCGTGGAGGTCACCGACAAGGGCACCGGCCAGCCGGCACCCCGCAATCCGCACCGCGCGGGGCGTCCGGGCGGCCATGGCATGTTCATCGTCCAGCGGCTGTGTCTGGACTGGGGCGTCGTCCGCACGCCGGGACTCTCCGGCAAGACGGTGTGGGCGGAACTGGGCGCGCCTGCGTGATTCCGGGGGTCCGTGTGCGATCGGGGCGACCGGCCTGACCGCGGAGTACCCGGCCTGATCCGGGTGCACCCCGGGATCCGCGCGTACCGGTCTGATCTTGACGCGCCCCGGTCATCTCGGCGTGCTGATCTGACCTCGGCGTATCCGTCTTATTCTTGACGCCCCCCGGTGATCTCGGCGTACTGCTGATCTTGGCGCGCCCGGATGATCTCGGCGTACCCGGCTCTGTTCGGCCGGTCCGGGATGCGTCCGAACGGGTGACGCCCTCCCTCGGGCTCCGCCCCGCGTCTTCCTTCCATGCCTCACTCGCCGCACCGCGGCTCCGCACAGATCCGGCGTGCGCCGTCTCTTCCCTCCTCAAGGCCCCGGGCGTACCTTGACGGCCCTATCTGATACGCCGTCAGGAACAGGAAGGGGAGCGGCACCGTGTCGTACCGGAAACGAACCGCCGCGCTCGCGTCCGCCGCGGCCCTGGCCGGCTCGGCGGTGTGGATGGCCGCCCCCGTCGCCCGGGCCGAGGTCGTCGACGTGAACTACCAGTGCAAGACGCCGATCGGCGACAAGAGTGCCGTCTCCCCCATCGACATCAAGAGCACCAAGCGCGGCGACGGCTACCGGATCACCATGTCCTGGCAGAAGGGCGTCTCCTCCAGCCCGGTCGAACTGGGCAAGGGCGCGATGACCCCGAGCGCCACCGTCGCCCTGGGCGGCGCCGACAGCGGCACACTCTCGGTCACCGGCCCCGCCAACGACGCCGCGATCCCGGCCAACACGCCCATCAAGATCAGCGACCTGAGCGGCACCTACGTGCCGAAGAAGAGCGGCGAGGTCACCTTCACGGCCGGCGTGCTCACCATCAAGGCGCTCGGCACGACGACCACCTGCACCCCGACGAACGATCCGGGCCCGTCCCTCACCCTCGACGTCACGGCCGCGAGCGGCGGCGGCACCTCGGGATCCGCCCCGGGCGGCGGCAGCGGCGGTTCCGGCGCGGACACCGGCGGCGGCCTTCCGCAGACCGGCCCGGAGGACTCGGCCATCGCTCTCGGCACCCTCGGCGGCACGGTCCTGCTCGCCGGAGCGGCGGGCACTCTGTGGCTGACCCGGCGTCACCGGGCGACGCAGGCCGGCCGTTGACAGGAACGCGCGCCCCTCCTGGCAGGCACACAGCCGAGCGCGTGACCGCCAAAGCCGCCACGGAAGCGCCCCTTCCGGCACGCACACCGCCGAGCGCACGACCGCTGGAGCCGCCCATGCCGCTCGCCGTCCGCGTCCCGAATCCCTCTCTTCCCTCCGTCCGTCTCGCACTGCCGTTTCTGCTGGCGCTGCTGCTGGTCCTCGGGGGTTCCGGGCCCGCCGGGGCCGTGGACCGGCCCGTCGTCGAGCTGTCCAAGACCCAGGCGGGCACGGGCGGTTCGGTCACCGTCCGCGGCAGCGGCTGGCGGCCCCGGACCCTGCTGACCCTGCTCGTGTGCGGGCAGGCCGAGCCGAAGCGGGGGGTGACCGGCGGCACCAACACCTGCGCCAACGCCGACGGCCGGGCCGTCACCACCGGCGCCGACGGGCGTTTCCGCCGCGCACTGCCCGTCGTGGAGCCGCCCGTGCCGTGCCCCTGCGTGGTGCACGTGGCGACCGTGACGGGAGCCGCCGCCGAGGCCGACGCGGCCCTTCAGGTCGCCGGGCACGCGGTCGAGCCGCTCCCCGCGGAAGCGGCCGGCGGACGGCTGTCCCTGCTCGCCGACACGCGGCTGCGCGGCTCCGGCGGCCTGCTCACCTGGTTCGGCTCCCCGCCTGCCCGGACCCTCGTGGTCACCGTCGGCAACGTCGGCACGTCCCCGGTGAAGAACCCGGTCTTCCAGGTCGGCACCGCGCACGGTGTGTACGCCCCCGAGTGGCAGGACCAGCGCTGGCGCGGCACGATCCGGCCCGGCGGCACGGCCCGCATCGAGCTGCCCGTGGAACTCGGGGCCGGGGCGCACGGCGACTACACGGTGTCCCTGAAGTACGGCGGCAAGGTGCTCGCCGAGCACCCCTGGGGCGTGGGCCGCCCCTGGGGCGTGACCCTGTTCTGGGGCCTCGTCCTGCTGGTCGTACCGGCGGCGCTGTTCCGCGCGGGGCTGGCTGTGATCGACCACGTACGGCCCCGCCGTCCCGGCCACGCGGCCCGCCCGGCCCGCCGGGTGCGGATGCCGGTGGCCCGCCGGGCCTCCGCCGAGCCCTGGTTCGCCCCGGACGCCGACCCTCCGCGATCGTCCGGGACATGAGGAAGGGCCGCCGCACCGGGGTGCGACGGCCCTCCTCCAGGAGTCAGGCGGCGGTGATCAGCGGACGTCGCCCATCATGGCCTTGACCTTCTTGCGGTACATGTACACCGCGAAGCCGGCGACCACGGCGAGCGCCGCCTCCAGCGCCACGAAGCCCGTCTTGTCGAGGTTGACCCCGCCGACGGCCGGGTTCGACAGCAGTGCGGTGACGGAGTCGCCCGCGGTGACCGCGAGGAACCAGACGCCCATCATCTGCGAGGCGTACTTCGCCGGCGCCATCTTCGTCGTCACGGACAGACCCACCGGGGACAGCGTCAGCTCGCCGACGGTCTGCACGAAGTAGATCGCGACCAGCCACATCGCCGCGGCCTTGTGACCGCCCTCGGCGATCGACAGCGGGGCGAGGAAGAGGAAGAAGGACGCACCCACCAGCACCAGACCGGAGGCGAACTTCACGATGGTGCTCGGCTCCTTGCCGCGCCGGTTCAGCCACAGCCACAGCCAGGCGAACACGGGTGCCAGGGCCATGATCAGGACCGGGTTGACCGACTGGTACCAGGAGACCGGGAACTCCCAGCCGAAGACGGTGTTGTCGGCCTTGTCGCTGGCGAAGAGCGACAGGGTCGAGCCGCCCTGGTCGTAGATCATCCAGAACACGGCGGCGGCGACGAAGAACCAGATGTACGCCGACACCTTCGACCGCTCGCCGGAGTCCAGGTCCTTGTCGCGCATGATGCGCGAGATGACCAGGATCGGCACGATCAGGCCGAGGAGCGTGAGCGGGATCAGCGCCCAGTTGAGGGTGAAGTGGCCGGTGCCGCCGACGAGGCCGTAGAAGACCACGGCGATGGCCAGCCAGATCAGGCCCTTGCGCAGGGTGGACGCCTTCTCGGCGGGCGTCAGCGGGGTCGGGACCACGTTGCTCTTCGCGTCCAGGTGGCGGCTGCCGAGCAGGAACTGGACGAGGCCCAGTGCCATGCCGAGCGCGGCCAGGGCGAAGCCCAGGTGCCAGTTGACGTTCTCACCGACGGTGCCGATGACCAGCGGCGCGATGAAGGCGCCGAGGTTGATGCCGATGTAGAAGACCGTGAAGCCACCGTCGCGGCGCGGGTCCTCCGGGCCGTCGTAGAGGTGGCCGACCATCGTGGAGATGTTGGCCTTCAGCAGACCGGAGCCGACGGCGACCAGACCCAGGCCGACGTAGAAGCTCGCGGCGGCGGGCAGCGCCAGGCACAGGTGGCCGATCATGATGACCACGCCGGCGGCGGCGACCGTCTTGCGGGGGCCGAGCACACGGTCGGCGAACCAGCCGCCGGGCAGGGTGAGCAGGTACACCAGCGACACGTACACGGCGTAGATCGCCGTCGCCGTGCCCGCGGGCAGATGCAGGCCACCCGGGGCCACCAGGTACAGCGGGAGCAGGGCCCTCATGCCGTAGTAGGAGAAGCGCTCCCACATCTCGGTCATGAACAGAGTGGCCAGTCCGCGGGGGTGGCCGAAGAAGGTCTTCTCGGAACCGGGGGTTACCGGTCGGGCCGAGTCCTTCGTCAGGCTGGACGCCATGGTCGTTCCTTGCTGCTCGGGACGCGCCCCGCGAGCAGCGGTGGTGCGCCCGGTGGGGGCTGCCGGCACCGGCGGGTACGGCCGTCCGCCCGACGCCTACGGGGGTTCGCTCCGGGTCACGAAGCGGTGGGCGGTCGCCACCGGGATCCACGCCTCTACGCGCGTCACCACACGTATGAGGCCCGGCCACAGGTCGTTACACATCGGGGGCCGGCGGGAACCGGCCCGCACACAAAAGAGACCTCCAGGGCAAAAGCCTCCGAAGGTCGCCGTGGTGCTACAGGCGTTGATTCACCATACGGCAGGACACCGACCCATATGGAAGGACTTGAGACACGGATCACAGGCTCCAACGGAACCGCACGCCCGTTTCCAAGGTCCTTACCAGGATCCCACCCCGGAGGCAGAGGTCTGTATCCATACACGTGACACGTAAGAGCCGCCTCTGCCGACGGTAAGAATCAAGGACTCCGGTCACACCCCAGCTCAGGGCGTCGCCGGTCTACCATCACCTCATGACCCGTGTACTGCTCGCCGAGGACGATGCGTCCATCTCGGAGCCGCTGGCCCGTGCTCTGCGCCGGGAGGGCTACGAGGTCGAGGTCCGTGAGGACGGGCCCACCGCTCTCGACGCCGGACTGCAGGGTGGCGTGGACCTGGTCGTGCTCGACCTCGGGCTGCCCGGCATGGACGGTCTGGAGGTGGCCCGCCGCCTGCGGGGCGAGGGGCACGCCATCCCGATCCTCATCCTGACCGCGCGCGCAGACGAGGTGGACACCGTCGTCGGGCTCGACGCGGGCGCCGACGACTACGTCACCAAGCCGTTCCGGCTCGCCGAGCTGCTCGCCCGGGTGCGGGCGCTGCTCCGGCGCGGTGCCTCCGAGCCGCAGCAGCCGCCCGCCACGCACGGCGTGCGCATCGACGTCGAGTCGCACCGCGCCTGGATGGGCGAGGAGGAGCTCCAGCTCACCGCCAAGGAGTTCGACCTGCTGCGGGTGCTGGTGCGCGACGCGGGCCGGGTCGTCACCCGCGACCAGCTGATGCGCGAGGTCTGGGACACGACGTGGTGGTCGTCGACCAAGACCCTCGACATGCACATCTCCTGGCTGCGCAAGAAGCTCGGCGACGACGCGGCCAACCCCCGCTACATCGCCACCGTGCGCGGTGTGGGTTTCCGTTTCGAGAAGAGCTGAGCCGCGAGGCGGGCTCGGGTAACAGGACATGCGTCGCCGACTGATCCAGTCCACGCTCGCCGTGGTGCTCGTCGTGATCGCCGTCTTCGGCGTCTCCCTCGTCATCGTCGAGACCCGGACGATCAGCAACAGCGCCCAGGAGCGGGTCGAGTCCGAGGCGGTCCGGCTGGCCAGCATCGTCGACAGCCGGCTCTTCGGTGCCCAGCAGGTCGACGCGGAGGTGCTGCGCGAGCAGGTCACGCAGGACCGCTACTACGCGATGATCCGCATCCCCGGCGAGGCGCCCATCGAGGTCGGCGACAGGCCGGACGGTGACGTCATCAGCGCGACCGCGCCCGGCGAGGAGGGCGAGACGGTCACCGTCCAGGAACCGCGCTCCTCGGTCACCCGTGAGGTCGGCCGGACGCTGCTGATCATCGGGCTGGTCGCGCTGCTGGCGGTGGTGGCAGCGGTCCTGCTGGCCGTCCGCCAGGCGAACCGGCTGGCGTCCCCGCTGACCGACCTCGCGGAGACGGCCGAGCGGCTCGGCTCGGGCGACCCGCGGCCCCGGCACAAGCGGTACGGGGTGCCCGAGCTGGACCGGGTGGCGGACGTGCTGGACGGCTCCGCCGAGCGCATCGCCCGCATGCTGACCGCCGAACGCCGGCTGGCCGCGGACGCCTCCCACCAGCTGCGCACCCCGCTCACGGCGCTGTCGATGCGGCTGGAGGAGATCACCCTCACCGACGACCCGGACACGGTGAAGGAGGAGGCGACGATCGCGCTGACGCAGGTCGAGCGGCTCACGGACGTCGTGGAGCGGCTGCTGACGAACTCCCGCGATCCGCGCACCGGCTCCGCCGTCTCTTTCGACCTCGACGAGGTCATCCAGCAGCAGCTCGCCGAGTGGCGGCCGGCGTACCGCAGCGCGGGCCGGGCGATCGTCAGCTCCGGCAAGCGGCATCTGCGGGCGGTCGGCACACCCGGCGCGGTCGCGCAGGTCCTGGCCGCCCTGATCGAGAACTCCCTCATGCACGGCGGCGGCACGGTCGCCCTGCGCACCCGCGTCACCGGCAACCAGGCGGTCATCGAGGTCACCGACGAGGGGCCCGGCATCCCCGCCGACCTGGGCGCCCGCATCTTCGAAAGGGCGATCAGCGGCCGCAACTCCACCGGCATCGGCCTGGCGGTCGCCCGCGACCTCGCGGAGGCCGACGGCGGCCGTCTGGAGATGCTCCAGACCAAGCCCCCGGTCTTCGGCCTGTTCCTGTCCCGCACCCCGCTGCAGAAGCCCGCGGACGACGACGGGGAGCCGACGGTCCGCTAGGTCGTGTCCGCGACCTAGTTGTGCCACGCCGCGTGCGGGCTACGGCACCTGCTGCCTGGTCTTCGGGAGTGCGGCGGGCTCCGACCGCGGGGCCGGGTCCGGCGCGGGCTCGCGGGCGGGCAGCGCGCGGAAGACCCAGGAGCGGTAGGACCAGAAGCGGAACAGGGTCGCGATGCCGATGCCCAGGAACTTGAAGACGTTGTTCTGGAGCGGGGTGTTCCAGCCGAAGCCATACGTGGCCGCGTACAGGACGCCGTTCTCGATGACCAGGCCGATCGCGCTGAACAGCAGGAAGAGAGTCATCTCACGCGTACGGCGGCTCTTGTCGCGGTCGCGGTATGTGAAGTAGCGGAAGCCGACGTAGTTGAACACGATCGCGACGACGGTCGCGATGACGCTCGCCCGGACCACCTGGAGGTCGGTGGTGTGGCGTACGAGGTTGAAGACGGCGAGGTTGACCAGCACCCCGGCACCGCCCACCGCGCCGAACTTGGCGACTTCACGTACGACCCGTCGGAGCCGGGAGGCACCATGTCCCATGGTCGTGCAGGCCCCCGTCCGTTCGTCGGCGTCGATCCAGCCATGCTAACCACCCTCCCGTGCGATCTTCCTGCGGATACCGGTCGACGCCCGGAGATGCTCCGGGCGGGGCAGGTGGGGGACAGGAAACCGGCCACCCTGGCGCGGCCGATACCCTGGGGGCGTGACGTTCCCGGTAGTCGGCATGGTCGGCGGTGGCCAGCTCGCTCGTATGACACACGAGGCGGGCATCCCGCTGGGCATCAGGTTCAAGCTCCTCAGTGACACCCCGCAGGACTCCGCTGCGCAGGTCGTGAGCGATGTCGTCATCGGCGACTATCGCGACCTCGACACGCTGCGCGAGTTCGCCCGGGGGTGCGATGTGATCACCTTCGATCACGAACACGTACCCACCGAGCACCTCAGGGCCCTCGAAGCGGACGGCATCCCCGTCCGCCCCGGCCCGGACGCGCTCGTGCACGCCCAGGACAAGGGGGTGATGCGCGCGAAGCTCGACGCGATCGGCGTGCCGTGCCCCCGGCACCGGATCGTGAGCGACCCGCAGGACGTGGCCGCCTTCGCGGCCGAGGGCGAGGGATTCCCGGTCGTCCTCAAGACCGTCCGCGGCGGCTACGACGGCAAGGGCGTGTGGGTCGTCGACTCCGTCGAGGAGGCCGCCGACCCGTTCAAGGCCGGTGTCCCCGTGCTCGCCGAGGAGAAGGTCGACTACGTCCGTGAGCTGGCCGCCAACGTCGTCCGCTCGCCGCACGGCCAGGCCGTGGCCTACCCGGTGGTGGAGTCGCAGCAGGTGAACGGCGTCTGCGACACGGTCGTCGCCCCCGCGCCCGACCTCGACGAGGCCCTCGCCCTGGAGGCCTCCGAGATGGCGCTGAACATCGCCAAGGAGCTCGGCGTCGTCGGGCACCTCGCGGTCGAGCTGTTCCAGACCCGCGACGGCCGCATCCTCGTCAACGAACTGGCGATGCGCCCGCACAACTCCGGCCACTGGTCCATGGACGGTGCCGTCACCAGCCAGTTCGCCAACCATGTCCGCGCGGTCCTGGACCTGCCCCTGGGCGACCCGCGCCCGCGCGCGAAGTGGACCGTGATGGTCAACGTCCTCGGCGGCGACTTCCCGGACATGTACTCCGCGTACCTGCACTGCATGGCCCGCGACCCCCAGCTCAAGATCCACATGTACGGCAAGGACGTGAAGCCCGGCCGCAAGGTCGGACACGTCAACACCTACGGCGACGACCTGGACGACGTGCTGGAGCGCGCGCGTCACGCAGCCGGCTACCTGAGAGGCACCATCACCGAATGAGCCCTGTTGTTGGCATCGTCATGGGGTCGGACTCCGACTGGCCCGTCATGGAGGCCGCCGCCAAGGCCCTCGACGAGTTCGAGATCGCCTACGAGGTCGACGTCGTCTCCGCGCACCGCATGCCGCGCGAGATGGTCGCCTACGGCGAGCAGGCCGACGCCCGCGGGCTCAAGGTGATCATCGCCGGTGCGGGCGGCGCCGCCCACCTGCCCGGCATGCTTGCCTCCGTGACCCCCCTGCCGGTCATCGGCGTGCCGGTGCCGCTGAAGTACCTCGACGGCATGGACAGCCTCCTGTCGATCGTGCAGATGCCGGCCGGTGTCCCGGTCGCCACGGTCTCCGTCGCCGGCGCCCGCAACGCCGGGCTGCTCGCGGCCCGCATCCTCGCCGCGCACGACGAGGAACTGCGCGGCCGGATGCGCGACTTCCAGCAGGAGCTGAACGACCAGGCCACCGAGAAGGGCAAGCGGCTGCGCTCCAAGGTCGAGGGCGCGGGCGGCTTCGGCTTCGGCGCGAGGAAGTGACGGCGGTGACGTCCCAGGAGGCGGTCCGGGAGCTCCTGCGCGAGTTCCCGGTCGTCGACGGCCACAACGACCTGCCCTGGGCGCTGCGCGAACAGGTCCGCTACGACCTCGACGCCCGTGACATCGCCACCGACCAGAGCGCCCATCTGCATACCGACATCCCCCGGCTGCGCGCGGGCGGGGTCGGCGCCCAGTACTGGTCGGTGTACGTCCGCACGGACGCGCCCGACCCGGTGGCCGCCACCCTCGAACAGATCGACTGCGTACGGCAGTTGCTGACCCGCCACCCCGAGGACCTGCGCCCCGCGCTCACCGCCGCCGACATGGAGGCCGCGCGCGGGGAGGGACGTATCGCCTCGCTCATGGGGGCGGAGGGCGGCCACTCCATCGCCAACTCCCTGGGCACCCTGCGCGGCTTGTACGGCCTCGGCGTGCGGTACATGACCCTCACCCACAACGACAACGTCGACTGGGCGGACTCCGCGACCGATCAACCGAGGGCCGGCGGCCTGACCGCGTTCGGCCGCGAGGTCGTCCGGGAGATGAACCGGCTCGGCATGCTCGTCGACCTCTCCCACGTGGCGGCGACGACCATGCGGGACGCGCTCGACGCGAGCTCCGCTCCGGTGATCTTCTCCCACTCCTCCGCCCGGGCCGTCTGCGACCACCCGCGCAACGTCCCCGACGACGTCCTGGAGCGGCTGCCCGCCAACGGCGGCGTGGCGATGGTGACGTTCGTGCCGAAGTTCGTGCTCCAGGCGGCCGTCGACTGGACCGCGGCGGCCGACGAGAACATGCGCGTCCACGGCTTCCACCCCCTCGACACCACCGCGGAGGCCATGAAGGTGCACCGCGCCTTCGAGGAGCGGCACCCGCGCCCGGTCGCGACGGTGTCGACGGTCGCCGACCACCTGGACCACATGCGCGAGGCGGCCGGCATCGACCACCTCGGCATCGGCGGCGACTACGACGGCACGGCCTTCACCCCCGACGGCCTCGCCGACGTCTCCGGCTACCCGAACCTCCTCGCGGAGCTGCTCGACCGCGGCTGGTCGAAGGCCGACCTGGCCAAGCTGACCTGGAAGAACGCGGTCCGGGTGCTGGACGCGGCGGAGGACGTGGCCCGGGGTCTTCAGGCGACGCGCTCGCCGTCCAACGCCACGATCGGGTCCCTGGACACACCCGCCGGCTGAGCGTCGAGGGCGGGGTAGCCGGTGTAGCCGGTCGCCCCGCCGACGAGGCCCGCGTCGTACTCCGAACGCCCCGCCCACCAGGAACCACGTCCCGCTCCGTGCGACGGTGACCGTACCTCACGAACGACCGTACGGAGCCGCCATGGCAGACCTCCAGGACGACCTGCGTACCGACGCCGCGGCCGCCGGCGAGTTCGACGAGCGGACCGAGCCGTACCCCGACGAGGGCGTCGTCACGGCGGAGTCCTACGAGCCCGTCTCCGACCCGGACGACGCGCCCTTGACCCGGGCCCGCGCCATCCTCGCGGCACACCCCGTCGCCGACGGCTACAACGGGCTGCCCTGGGCACTCAAGCGCCTGCCCTGGTACGACCTGGAGGACGGCGAGAGCACCGTGGACACGGACGTGCCCCGGCTGCGCAGCGGTCATGTGGGCGCGCTCTTCTGGTCATTGCACCTGCCCGAGGGCCTCGACGGCGACCGGGCCGTGGGCGCCACCCTGGAGCAGCTCGACCTGGCGAAGAGCGTTGCCCGGGCCTGCGAGGAGGGCCTGCGGCCGGCCAGCACGGCCGGGCAGGTCGCGGACGCCCGCAACCGCGGCCGGGTCGCCGTGCTCCTCGGTCCCGCCGGAGCCCCGGCCCTGGGGGACTCGCTCGGCATCCTGCGCCAGCTGAACCTGCTCGGCCTGCGGGTGCTGACGCTGACCGGGGTGTCCTGGGCGAGCGAGGAGGGACTGACCCGGTTCGGCGAGGAGGTCGTGCGCGAGATGAACCGCCTCGGCGTCATCGCGGACCTCTCGGGTGCCTCCACGCAGACCCTGCGGCGGGTCCTGAGCCTCTCCCGGGCACCCGTGCTGTGCAGCCGCTCCGCGGCCCGGAGCCTGCGCCCCCACCCCGCCAACCTGCCCGACGACCTGCTGGCGGAGCTGGGCGCGGCCAAGGGGCTGTGCCTGGTGCCGCTGACCGCCGAGCAGACCGGCCCGACCGTGCGCGACGTCGCCGACCACCTCGACCACATCCGTGCCGTGGCCGGAGCCCACTGCGTCGGCCTGTCCGGCACGTACGACTCCGGGGCCGCCCACCCGCAGGAGCTCGGCGACACCTCCTGCTATCCGCGGCTGGTGGCCGAGCTGCTGCGGCGCGGCTGGGACGAGCCGGACGTGGCCCTGCTGACCTGGGGCAACGTCCAGCGCGTCCTGCGCGGCGCCGACTTCACGGCCCGGGCCGCCCAGCAGCGCCGGGAGCCGTCGACGGCGACGATCTCGGAGCTGGACGGGTAGCCGCGGGCCCGGCCGTGCCGGTCCGGCCGGGCCCTGAGGCTCAGCCGTGTTCGATCCGGCACAGGCAGAACGGGTGTCCGGCCGGGTCGGCGTAGACGCGGAAGTCCTTCTTCTCGTAGTCCTCCTTGTCCAGCACCCGGGCGCCCAGCGCCAGCACCCGCTCCTCGGCCGCGTCGATCTCGTCCCACGTCGAGCCGCCGTCGAAGTCCAGGTGGAACTGCTGGGCGTTGCGGTCGGCCCGCGGCCACTCCGGCGGGGTGTGGTCCGGGGAGCGCTGGAAGGCGAGCCGGGGACCGCCGGGGACGGGCAGCACCACCCAGTCGGGGTCGTCGTCCTCCGGAGTTCCTCCACCGACCTGCGCGTAGAAGCGGGCCAGCGCGCGGGGGTCGGGGCAGTCGACGACCACGGAACGGAAACGTGCCACGCCGGACATGGGGCCTCCAGAGATCAGCTGGCGCAGAGGCAGAACGGGTGCCCGGCCGGATCGGCGTAAACCCGGAACGTGCGCTCCCGGTCGTCGGCGTCCAGCGGCTTCGCGCCGAGCGCCAGCACGCCCTTCTCCGCCGTGTCCAGGTCGTCCACCACCAGGTCGAGGTGGAACTGCTGCGAGCCGTCGGCGGACGGCCACTGCGGCGCCACGTACCCGGGCGAGGCCTGGAAGGCCAGTGGGGTGCCGCCCGGCACGTTCAGGTCGACCCACTCGTCCTCCCCGTCGGTCTCCACCGTCGGTGTGCCGCCGAGCACCTCGGCGTAGAAACCGGCCAGTGCGCGCGGGTCGGGACAGTCCAGGACGACGACACCCAGCTTGGCGAGAGCCATGACTTCCTCCTCGAAGTCGGCGTTACCCGCAAAGGCGGGTAACCAGTAACCGTTACTGCATGCTCCCCCATGGGCGGTAACCTCGCAAGGGGATGCGCGAGAGGTACGGTCCAGCCATGACGGAGAGAGCGCCCGCGCCCGGCGGCCTGGCCCTGGTCGAGGCCCTGGTGAACACGCTGGACATCGAGTCCGGCGCCGACGCGCTGGACAGGCCCGAGGTCCGCGAGCGCCTCGGCATCACCGCGGACGAGGCCGACCGGGCCCGCACCCTGCGCGAGTCGCTGCGCGCGATCCTCCTGGCCCACGCCGGGCACCCGCCGCACCGCGCGGTCGTCCCGCTCGGCGAGCTCCTGGCCGAGGCCCCGCTCCTCGTCACCGTCGACGCGGCGGACGGCTCGGCCGCCCTCGCCCCTGCCCGCGACGGCTCCCTGCACGCACGCGTGGCCGCCGCCGTCGCCGAGGCCCTGGTCGCCGGCACCTGGATCCGCCTCAAGGCCTGCGAGGCCGCCGACTGCCACTGGGCCTACTACGACCGCAGCCCGGCCGGCCGTGGCCGCTGGTGCTCCATGCAGGTCTGCGGGGCGCGCGCGAAGATGCGCCGCTACCGGGCCAAGGAGGCGTAGCGGGCCTGTGGCGGCTCTCCGCGGCGTCGCGACGCCCGGCCCGCTCCGCCCAGAAGCCCGCTAGCCGCCCCGCCGCCCGTCCGGGTGGGGCAGAATGCACGAAGACGCCGGTTCGGCCGACTGAGCCTCGGCCGAACCGGCGTCACCTTCCTCGCGCGGTGAGGTCTCCCCCACTCAGGCCCTGGGCCGCCCCATCGCCCGGTACGTCCAGCCGGCCTTGCGCCAGCGCTCCGGGTCCAGGGCGTTGCGCCCGTCCAGGATGACCCGCGCCGCCGCGACCTCGCCGAGGGCCTCGGCGTCCAGCTCCCGGAACTCCCGCCACTCCGTCAGATGCAGCACGATGTCGGCACCGCGCACGGCCTCCAGCGCCGAGTCGGCGTAGCCGAGCGTCGGGAACACCCCGCGGGCGTTGTCCATGCCCTTCGGGTCGTAGACCGTCACCTGCCCGCCCTGGAGGTGGATCTGCCCGGCCACGTTCAGCGCGGGGGAGTCCCGGACGTCGTCCGAGTCGGGCTTGAAGGTCGCGCCCAGCACGGCCACCCGCTTGCCCAGGAACGGCCCGCCGCCCAGCGCCTGCCGGGCCAGCTCCACCATCTGCCCGCGCTGGCGCATGTTGATCGAGTCGATCTCCCGCAGGAACGTCAGCGCCTGGTCCGCGCCCAGCTCACCCGCGCGCGCCATGAACGCCCGGATGTCCTTCGGCAGGCACCCGCCGCCGAAACCGATCCCGGCCCGCAGGAACTTCTTGCCGATCCGGTCGTCGTAGCCGATGGCCTCCGCCAGCTTGGCGACGTCCCCGCCCGCGGCCTCGCAGACCTCCGCCATCGCGTTGATGAACGAGATCTTCGTGGCGAGGAAGGAGTTCGCGGAGGTCTTCACCAGCTCCGAGGTCGGGAAGTCCGTCGCCACGAACGGCGAGCCCTCGGCGATCGGCGTCGCGTAGACCTCCCGCAGCAGCTTCTCGGCCCGCTCGCTGCGCACGCCCACCACGAGACGGTCGGGGTGCAGCGTGTCGTCGACGGCGAAGCCCTCGCGCAGGAACTCCGGGTTCCACGCCAGCTCGGCGTCCTGACCGGCGGGCGCGTGCGCGGCCAGGTAGGCCGCGAGGCGGTCCGCGGAGCCGACCGGCACGGTCGACTTGCCGACCACCAACGCCGGGCCGTGCAGATGCGGCGCGAGCGAAGCGATCGCGGAGTCGACGTAACTCATGTCGCAGGCGTACTCGCCGTGCCGCTGCGGGGTGTTCACACAGACGAAGTGCACATCGCCGAACGCGCCGACCTCGGCCCAGTCCTGGGTGAAGCGCAGCCGGCCGCTGGAGCCCTCGATGCCGGCGACGTGCTTGCGCAGCAGCTCCTCGAGACCCGGCTCGTACATCGGGGCCTCGGCGCGCTCCAGCTTCTCGATCTTCTCGCGCACGACGTCGAGGGCGAGCACCTCGAAGCCCAGCTCGGCCATGGCCGCCGCGTGTGTCGCGCCGAGATAACCGGTGCCGATCACGGTGATCTTCAGGGCCATGGGGTGCTCCAGGGGTCTACGGCATGCGGTGCGCGCCCGAGCATAGCCGGGGCATGACTGCGCGCCTTCACGGGCAACTTCTCCGCTGTCGCCTAGCTCACGTATCACTCGGGTGGGCGACCCCATAAACTTTTGATTACTTAACGGTAGTTAGCGCCACCATCGCAGCGTTTTGGAGCGTGAGAGACCTTGGCCGGATCGGCTGACTTCGACCTGTACCGCCCGTCCGAGGAGCACGACATGCTCCGTGACGCCGTCCGCTCGCTGGCCGAGGCGAAGATCGCGCCGCACGCCGCCGCGGTGGACGAGGAGGCCCGCTTCCCCCGCGAGGCCCTCCAGGCGCTTGTCGCGAACGACCTGCACGCCGTGCACGTACCCGAGGAGTACGGCGGCTCCGGCGCGGACGCGCTCGCCACCGTCATAGTGATCGAGGAGGTCGCCCGCGTGTGCGCCTCCTCCTCCCTCATCCCCGCGGTGAACAAGCTGGGCTCGCTCCCGGTGATCCTCTCCGGCTCCGAGGACCTGAAGAAGAAGTACATGACCCCGCTGGCCAAGGGCGAGGGCATGTTCTCCTACTGCCTCTCCGAGCCGGACGCCGGCTCCGACGCCGCCGGCATGAAGACCAAGGCCGTCCGCGATGGCGACTACTGGGTCCTCAACGGCGTGAAGCGCTGGATCACCAACGCCGGCGAGTCCGAGTACTACACGGTGATGGCCGTCACCGACCCGGCCAAGCGCTCCAAGGGCATCTCGGCCTTCGTCGTCGAGAAGTCGGACGAGGGCGTCTCCTTCGGCGCCCCCGAGAAGAAGCTCGGCATCAAGGGCTCCCCGACCCGCGAGGTGTACCTCGACAACGTCCGCATCCCCGCCGACCGCATGATCGGCGAGGAGGGCACCGGCTTCGCCACGGCGATGAAGACCCTGGACCACACCCGCATCACCATCGCCGCGCAGGCGCTCGGCATCGCCCAGGGCGCCCTCGACTACGCCAAGGGCTACGTCCAGGAGCGCAAGCAGTTCGGCAAGCCGATCGCCGACTTCCAGGGCATCCAGTTCATGCTCGCCGACATGTCCATGAAGATCTCGGCCGCCCGCGCCCTGACCTACCAGGCCGCCGCCGCCTCCCAGCGCGTCGACGCCGACCTCACCTACCTGGGCGCCGCCGCCAAGTGCTTCGCCTCGGACGTGGCGATGGAGGTCACCACCGACGCCGTCCAGCTCCTCGGCGGCTACGGCTACACGCGCGACTACCCGGTGGAGCGCATGATGCGCGACGCCAAGATCACGCAGATTTATGAAGGCACGAATCAGGTCCAGCGCATCGTCATGGCGCGCAACCTGCCGTGACCCGTCCCCCGGGGGCCGGGCACCACCGGCCCCCGGATGCGCTCACAGGAACCGCCGGATCGGGGTGACCGCCGCCTCGGCCAGGCGCTCGGTGAAGGGGCGGCGCTTCCAGCGGGTGGCGTCGATGGGCTCACTGCGCTCGCGGTCGGCCTCGAAGTCGGCGTCGAGCCGGGCGGTGAAGTCCTCGTCGAGGACCGCCAGGACGACCTCCTCGTCGTGCTCCATGGAGCGGCGGTTGAAGTTCGTGGAGCCGATGAGGGAACAGACCCCGTCCACCGTCATGATCTTCGTGTGGAGCATCGTCGGCTGGTACTCCCGCACCTCCACACCCGCGTCGACGAGCGTCTGGTAGTGCTGCCGCCCGGCCAGCAGACAGGCCCGCTGGTCGGTGTGGGGTCCGGGCAGCAGGATCTCTACCGTCACCCCGCGCCGGGCCGCCGCCGCCAGCAGGTCGACGAAGTAGGCGTCCGGGGCGAAGTAGGCCGTGGCCAGCCGCAGGCGCTCCTGCGCCGAGGTGATCAGGACCCGCAGGATCGTCTGCATGTCCTGCCAGCCGAAGGAGGCCGAGCCCCGCACGACCTGGACCGTGGCCTGTCCCGGCTGCTCCTGGGCGGTGAAGCGGTCGTGCTCGTCGTAGAGGTCGTCGTGGCACTCGGCCCAGTTCTGGGCGAAGGCCGCGGCGATGCCGTCCACGGCGGGCCCGCGGACCTGTACGTGGGTGTCGCGCCACTCGTCCGGGTTCCGCGCGGAGCCGCACCACTCCTGCGCGATGCCCACGCCGCCGGTGAAGGCCGTGTGCTCGTCGGTGACCAGCACCTTGCGGTGGCAGCGGTGGTTCTGCCGCATCGGGGACTGGCGCGTGGGTCTGCGGAACCAGGCCACCTGGACGCCTGCCTCGTCCATGGCGTCCAGCAGGTCCTGCTCTATCTCCTTGGCGCCGAACCCGTCCAGCAGCAGCCGCACCCGGACACCCGCCCGGGCCCGCTCCGCCAGGGCGGCGGCGAACTCGTGGGCGACGTCACCGCGCCAGTACACGAACGTCATCATGTCGACGGTGTGCTCGGCGGCCCGGATGGCGGCCAGCATGGCGGGGAAGATCTCGTCGCCGTTGCGCAGCGGCACCAGTTCGTTGCCCTCGGTCGCGGCGATGCCGATCAGCCGCTCCAGCCGTCTGCGCAGCCGCAGCTTCTGTTCCTCCGGCCCTCTGGCCTTCGGCTCGCGCTCCGGCTCCTGCGCCCGCCGCTCGTCGTACGTCTGCTGTGTCATGTGTGGGTCTCCCCCCTGCACGGTTGCTCGCCGCCCCGCCCTCGCCGTGCCGGGCCCCGGCACGCCTGGAAACCCTTTTTGCCGCTGCCGGCGCTTTCACGCAGAGCCCGCTGAGTCGTGCCTCACAGGCGGAGCCGGTCACAGCCGGGAGGCCCCGCCCTGTGGTGCTCATGGGGCCGAAGGCGTAGGACGAGAGGTGCGGGCGTCGATCCGCGGCTCCCGCCACCCCCTGGGAGGACGTCATGACCCAGCAGCCCGCCACCACCACCCCGCTCAGCAAGGAGATGCAGGACTGCGTCCAGACCTGCATGACCTGCCACAGCGTGTGCGAGGAGACCATGAGCTCCTGCCTGCAGATGGGCGGCCAGGCCCAGATGCAGATCATGCGCGCGGTCATGGACTGTGCCGAGATGACGCGCATGTGCGCCGACATGATGATGCGTCGTTCGCCCCTGATGGCCGAGATGTGCGCGATGTGTGCCCGGGCCTGTGACATGTGCGCCGAGGCGTGTATGTCCATGCCGGAGGACGCGCAGATGATGCGCTGCGCCGAGGCCTGTCACCGCTGCGCCGAGTCGTGCCGCTCCATGGCGGGCGCCTCGATGTGAGAACCGCCGCACGGCGAAGGGGGCACCCGCCCGGGTGCCCCCTTCGCCTCGCCTGCCCGCTCAGTTGCCGGAGACGGTGACCTTCTCGTCGTTCTTCAGCTGGCTCACCAGCGTCTTCACCTTCGCGGAGTCCCACTGGAGGTTGCCGTTGGGGGTGTTGCCGGAGATCGGCATGTTCATCGACTTGCCCTCGCCGCCGCTGACGCCCTTCATCGCCCAGAACATGGACGCCAGGTCGAACAGGCTCATGTCCTTGTCGACCACGAGGGTGTCGAGGCCGGCGCTCATGGTCGGGTACAGCTTGAAGGGGTTCAGGACCGTGCCCGGGGTGGCGACCTGGTTGGCCAGGGCCGAGAGGAACTTCTGCTGGTTCTTCGTGCGGTCCAGGTCGGAGCCGGCGAGCGCGTAGCGGGTGCGGACGAAGGCGAGGGCCTGCTCGCCGTTGAGCGTCTGCTTGCCCTTCTTGAAGTCGGCGCCCGACTTGGTGTCCTTGATGTCCTGCGGGATGTCCATCTCCACGCCGCCGACCGCGTCCACGATGTTCGCGAAGCCGGCGAAGCCGATCTCCACGTAGTGGTCGATGTGCAGGCCCGTGTTGGCCTCCACGGTGCGGACCAGCAGCTCCGGGCCGTCCTCGGCGTAGGCCGCGTTCAGCTTCGTCTGGCGGCCCGTGGCCGGGTAGAGCTTGCCGGACTCGGAGCCCTTGTACGAGGGGATGGTGACGTTCGAGTCGCGGGGCAGCGAGATCAGTGTCGGGGCGCCGTCGCCGGTGTGCAGGATCATCATCGAGTCCGTGCGCTTGCCCTCGGCGGAGCCGGTGTGCAGCTTCTTCTTCTCCTCGGCCGACATGCCCTTGCGGCTGTCGGAGCCGACGATCAGGAAGTTCGTGCCCTCGCCCCCCTCCGGCCGGTCGATGACCTTCGACAGGTCGACGTCGCGGTTGAGTTTGGAGTCGGCCCAGAAGTACGTGCCGACGCTCGTGACCACCAGCAGGGTCACCAGCGTGATGGTCGTCACCTTGATGCGGCGGCGCCAGTCCGGCGCGGGACGCGGCTCGTACATGCCGTCGCCCGGGCCACCGGGGCCCCGGCCACCGGGGGAGCCGTACACCTGGCCGGTGTTGTAGCCGCTGTCGTATCCGTCACCGGGGCCGTGGCCGCCGCCGTCCACGTAGGACGGCTGCTGCGGCACGCCGCCGCCGTACGGCGGGGCGCCGCCGTATGCCGCCTGCCCGGGCGATGCCGCCGGGCCGCGGCGGACCTGCCGCATGACACGGGCGCTCTCGGGCTGTGCGCTCGAGCTGCCGCGTCCGTAGCGGTTGCCGCGGTTGTCGGCGGAGAATCCCTCGGGCCAGTCATTCATGCGCCCCAGTGTGCAGGTCCCGGTGGTGCGCCATACAAGAGTCGTCGGAAAATCAGAGCACGGCTGTGGCGAAGCTGACACAAAACCCCCACGCGCGGGCTCGGCATAAGGTGGGGGCCATGACAGACCAGGCCCCAGCTGCGGATTCCGGTAGTCCGGACATCCCGGGCAAGCCGACTTCGGCGTCCCGCACCACCCTCAGCCACATCATGACCCACAACGACACGAACCTTCTGGGGACCGTGCACGGTGGGGTGATCATGAAGCTGGTCGACGACGCGGCGGGGGCCGTGGCCGGGCGGCACTCCGGCGGTCCGGCGGTCACCGCGTCCATGGACGAGATGGCGTTCCTGGAGCCGGTGCGTGTCGGCGACCTGGTGCACGTGAAGGCGCAGGTCAACTGGACCGGCCGGACGTCCATGGAGGTCGGTGTCCGGGTCCTGGCCGAACGCTGGAACGAGTCCGCCCCGGCCACGCAGGTCGGCTCCGCGTGCCTCGTCTTCGCCGCGGTCGACGCCGACGGCAAGCCCCGCCGGGTCCCGCCGGTCCTGCCGGAGACGGAGCGGGACAAGCGCCGCTACCAGGAGGCCCAGATCCGCCGCACCCACCGCCTGGCCCGCCGCCGCGCGATCATGGACCTGCGCGAGAAGCGAGCGGCAGAGGGCTTCGAGGACTGACGGGCCCAGGCCGGGCGCCGAGCCTCACACCCCGCCCCGCCCCCCTCGCCGCGCCGGGACCGCCGGCGGCGTGGCACATGGCTCTCCGGCCCGACCCGCGCCGCCCAGGCTGTCAGCCGCGCGGCACATGGGGCCCGCCCGGCCCACGTCGCCCGGTCTGCCGGCCGCGGGCCACGTGGTCCCCGGCCCGACCTGCGTCGCGCGGTCTGCCGGCGGCGGGCCACGTGGTCCCCGGCCCGACCTGCGTCGCCCGGTCTGCCGGCCGCGGGCCACGTGGTCCCCGGCCCGACCTGCGTCGCGCGGTCTGCCGGCGGCGGGCCACGTGGTCTCCCGCCCGATCCGCAGTGCCCGGGCCTCCAGCCGCAGCTCTAGCCGCAGGACACCTCGTCGCCGCGTACCACGCCGAACTCGCCCCGGCCCGGGTCCTCGGCCCGTACCTTGCGGACGCGTTCGAAGTCCGCGCCCGCGATCACCTTCAGGGTCGCGCCCAGGCCCTTGACCGCGCGCAGTTCGCTGCCCGGCAGGGCGGTCGCCAGGGACTTGGCCGAGCGGTCCCAGCGGGGGTCGTAGGCGACGACCGTGCGCTTCACGTCACGGGTGGCGGAGTTCACAGGCGCGTGCGTCGTACGGAACCCCGTGGACGCGAGGGCCGCGTCCACCCTGCGGCCGAGGCCGGGCGTGCGGGTGCCGTTCTCCACCTGGACGCGGATCTGCTGCGGGGCGACCGAGACGACCCGGGCGGCGCCGCGCGACCGGTGCCCGGACAGCGGCTGGTCCTTGCGCAGGGCGTGGAAGAGGCGCTCCGACTTCACGGGGTCCCACTTCAGCGTGGAGCCGACGCCCTTCACGGCGTACCCCATCCGCCCGATGGGGACGGTCGTGAACTCGGAGGAGGAGGGGGAGAAGTTCCGCATGGCGCGGCCCAGGTCCAGCATCGCGTCGGTGCCGAAGCCCTTGTCGGCGCGTACCGAGCCCAGCACGGCCCGGGTCACGTCCCGGAACTTCATGGGGTTGAGCAGGATCCCGGAGGAGGTGAGGCGCTCCACCAGTGCCGCCAGGAAGCGCTGCTGCCGCTTCATGCGGCTCAGGTCGGAGGCCCCGTCGACATGGCGGGCACGCACGAACTGCAGCGCCTGCCCGCCCGCCAGTGTGTGCCGGCCGGCCGGGAGGTTCAGGCCGGTGTAGCTGTCCTTCATGGGGTCGGCCGTGCAGATCTGCACGCCCCCGACCACGTCCACCGTCTTCATGAAGCTGGTGAAGTCGACCTCCAGGTAGTGGTCGATCTTCACCTTCGTCATGTTCTCGACGGTGCGCACGGTCAGCTGTGGGCCGCCCTCGGCGTACGCGGCGTTCAGCTTGATGGGGTGTCCGCGGTGCCGCTTGCCCGACGTATGGTCGACATGCTCCGGGGTGACCGCGTACGAGTCGCGCGGCAGGCTCACCACACTGGCCCGCTCCCGGTCCTCGGAGATGTGCACGATCATCATCGTGTCGGTGCAGTGGCAGGGTGCGCCGCCCAGCCGGTACTTGCGGCGCTCCTCCGCGCTGATCTTCTCCCGGCCGTCGGTGCCGACGAGCAGGACGTTCATGCCATCGCCCGCCTGCGGGCGGTTCTTCATGTCCTTGAAGGGGTCGACCCGGGCGATGTCCGCGTCCAGGCTGGTCATCACCCCGTGCCCGATGCCCGCGGAGGCGAGGACCACCACGGACAGCGTGGTGACCGCGCGCATCACCCAGCGCGACGTGCGCGCGGCCTGCGCGGGCCTGCGCGGGGTTCGGCGGGGGGTTCGGCGGGGGGCGGGGGGCTGCGGGCGACGCTGGGGACCGGCGGTGGACCGGGGGGACCGCGGGGGCGTGGGCATGGGAACACCTCCGGACGACGGCCGTACGTGGGATCCGTGAAACCGTAGGCCGATACGATCTGCGGCCCGCGGCAGCGCCCCGGCGGCGCGCACCGGTGTCCCCCGTTCGCGGTAACGTGAGCCCCCTATGAACGCCAATCCCGACGTGCGGCACCCCGCCGTTTCCGTGATCATGCCCGTCCTCAACGAGGAGCGGCATCTGCGGGGAGCAGTCCAAGCGATCCTCGCGCAGGAGTACGCCGGCGAGATGGAGGTCGTGATCGCCCTCGGTCCGTCCACGGACCGCACGGACGAGATCGCCGCCGAGCTCGTGGCAGAAGACGCGCGTATCCACACCGTCCCCAACCCCACCGGCCGTACGCCCGCGGCGCTGAACGCGGCGATCAACGCCTCGCGGCACCCGATCGTCGTCCGTGTCGACGGGCACGGCATGCTCTCGCCGAACTACATCGCGACCGCGGTACGGCTCCTGGAGGAGACCGGCGCGCAGAACGTCGGCGGCATCATGCACGCCGAGGGCGAGAACGACTGGGAGCACGCCGTCGCCGCCGCGATGACCTCGAAGATCGGGGTCGGCAACGCCGCCTTCCACACCGGTGGCCAGGCCGGTCCGGCCGAGACCGTCTACCTCGGTGTGTTCCGGCGCGAGGCGCTGGAACAGCAGGGCGGCTACAACGTGGAGTTCATCCGCGCCCAGGACTGGGAGCTGAACTTCCGCATCCGTGAGGCGGGCGGCCTCGTCTGGTTCTCGCCCGAGCTGAAGGTGTCGTACCGGCCGCGGCCGAGCGTGAAGGCGCTCGCCAAGCAGTACAAGGACTACGGCCGTTGGCGGCACGTGGTCGCCCGTTTCCACGAGGGCTCGATCAACCTGCGCTACCTCGCCCCGCCGACCGCCGTGTGCGCGATCGGCGCCGGCGTCCTGGTGGGCGCGCTGCTGACGCCGTGGGGCTTCGTGGTGCCCGGCGGTTACCTCGCGGCGATCCTGCTCGGCTCGATACCGGCGGGCAAGGGCCTGCCGCTGAAGGCGCGGCTGCAGATCCCCGTGGCGCTGGCCACGATGCACATGTCGTGGGGCTGGGGCTTCCTGACCAGCCCGCGGGCGCTGGCGAAGAAGGTCATCGCCTCCCGGCGCCCCGCGGTGCGTGCGGACGCCACCGCGAGCTGACCCGACGCGGCCAGGGGCCCCTTCCCGGACGGGGAGGGGCCCCTGGCGTGTGTCCTATGGCGCGTGACCTACGGCGTGGTCCTGCTCACCACTGGTAGGGCTTGTACACGTCCATGCACTCCGTCTTGTCCGCGCTCAGCGCGTCCGCGGTCTCGGGCAGGTCGCCCGCCTCGGGAGCCTTCTGCTTCGGGTAGGTCGTGCCCTCCCGCCAGTCGCTGCCGATGGTCAGCGTGGTGGTCACGTCGTCCGTGGCCCGCACCTGGCTGCTCGGGACGCCGACCGCCTTCGCCACCGACAGGGCGTTGGCCCGGCCCTGCTCCCCGGTGCTCCTCGGGTACGTCACCTGGGTCCGGGCGTGCGGGTCCTGCTGCCCGGAGGCGACGGCCCGGGTGAAGCCCTCCTGCTGCAGCGCGGCCACGATCGCGGCGGCCCGCTGGGGAACGGCGGCCTGCTCGTCACTGGCCGTTCCGTTGACGACGGTGACCGACAGCCCCGCGGCCGGCGCGGCGGCGGGCCCGGTCGCCTTCACCGACGCCGGGGACGGACCCGAGGCCGACGCCGCACTCGCCTTGCCGCCCTTGCCTGCCTTGTCGAAGGAGACGTCGTCGCGGAGCATCGCCCACATCGTGTCGGCGTCTTCCGGCTTGGGCACCAGGTGGTTGCGGTTGAGGGGGTCCTCGATCCACGGCATCGTCGTCATCGTGATGCGGTTGGTCGGGACCGACTTCAGCTGCATGCCGACGTCGTACAGCTCCTTGACCGTGCCGATCTCCTCGGACACCGTCAGTGCCTTCGTGCCCGCCTCGGCCAGGCCCATCAGGCGGCCGGTGTCGGTGAAGACGTTCTGCTGCTTCAGCGTCCGGATCATCGAGTTCATGTACATGTGCTGCGCCTTGGCGCGCAGCGGGTCACTGCCCCAGGCGTGGCGGGTGCGCAGCCACTGCAGCGCCTGCTTGCCCTGCACCTTGTGCGTGCCGGACTTCATCTTCAGTCCGGAGCCGCCGCCCTGGCCGGGCAGCGGCCGGTCCCACACGTTCTGGTTGACGCAGACCGGGACGCCGCCGATGGCGTCCGCCATGTCCACCACTCCGGCGAAGTCGACCATCATCCAGTGGTCGATGTACACCCCGGTCAGGTTCTGCCAGGTGGCGAGCGTGCAACCCGGGCCGCCGCGCTGGAGAGACTCGTTGATGATGGTGTTCTTCGCCGGGTACTTCTCCCCGGTGTCGGGGTCGACGCACTTGGGGATGTCCACCCGGGTGTCCCGCGGGATGCTCACCACGGAGGCGCTCTCGCGGTCCGCCGAGACGTGCAGGAGCATCTGCACGTCCGCAAGGGGCTTGCTGCCGATGTTGTCCCGGCCGCCGCCGAGCTTGACGTTCTCCGCGGAGTTCCGGCTGTCGGAGCCGATCAGCAGGATGTTGAGCGGGGTCTGACCGGCCGCGTTGGGCCCGGTCCTCTTGACGTCGGACTCGCCGGCGTTGCGCTTGCCCTTGTCGATGTTGCCGTTGAGGTGGCGGTAGTAGAGGTATCCGGCGCCGGCCGTCCCGAGTATCAGCACCGCCAGCACGATCGCGGACCAGCGCAATATCCGGCGTCCGCCGCCGCGCCGCCGGCCGCGCCGACGGCCGTGGCCGCCTCCGCCCCCCTCGCCACCGCCCGTGGCGGGCGCCGCCGTCCCCGGACGCTCGTCCTGGGCCAGGCCCCCCGAATCGTGCCGCGTGCCGCTTCCGCGCACGTCACTCTGCGCCATACCCCTGCCTCCCCACCCACTGGCCGACCCCGGGGCACGCCCCGCGTCGTGTTCGGATCACGGGTGACCCGTGTCCGTCCGGACCACGGGTTCCCCCACTGCTCCGCCGGAGCACGGTCGTCCCCGCTTCTGGTTGGACCTCTGACATGCCCGGTCGGATGTACACCCGGCCGATTCGTCCGGGCTTGCTCCGTCCACCTGTTAGACGCAGGAAGGGACGGTCAGGTCACTTCGCGCACTCGACCTTGTCGGCCGTGGCCTTCTGGACGTCGTCCGGGATCTTCGCCGGAGTGGTGAGGGGCACGCCCGCCCCCTTGAAGTCCTTGCCCAGGGTCAGCGTCATCGCGGGCACCCCCTGGGAGTTGGTCACGCTCTTGCCCGGCTTCAGCGCGGCACCGGACAGGCCCATGATGGCGGCGAGCCGGCGGGCCTGGTCGGCCTGGTCGGGCGCGTACTCCAACGTGGTCCTGGCCAGCGGCCGTTCGGCGTTGCCGGCGTTCTCGGACCGGGTCACGCCCTCCTGGACCTGCAGCCAGCTGAGGGTCTCCTGGGCGCTGCCGGCGACGGCGCCGCCGTTGAGGACGCGCACCCGCACCTCGGAGGCCGGGGCCTTGGTGCCCTTCAGCCGGGCGGCCTCGGCGGCCTTCTCCTTCTTCTTCTCCTGCTTCACGGCGGTCAGCGACACGTCGTCCCTGACCATCGCGAACAGCTGCTGGGCCTGGGGCTCCTTCAGGACCACCGTGGCCTTGACCTTCTCGGCGGGGTTGTCGACGACGGGCACGGTGGCGAACGTGAGGTTCTTCGTGTCGAACTTGCCCAGCTCCGCCCCGAGATCGGCCAGCTTCTTGATCGTGCTGATCTGGGAGTCGACGGTCAGCGCCTTGGTGCCCGCCTCCGCCAGCTTGATCATCTTCGTGGGGCTGGTCAGGGTGTCGTTGGACTTCAGCTTGCGCATCATCGAGCCCAGGAACTGCTGTTGCAGCTCGATCCGGCTCAGGTCGCCGCCGAAGCCCACGGAGTGCCGCGTGCGGACGAAGGCGAGCGCCTCCTCGCCCTCGATCGTGTGCTCGCCCTTGGGCAGGTCGAGCTTGGAGTCCTTGTCCTTGATGTCCTTGGCCAGGCACACGTCGACGCCACCGACCGCGCTGGTCAGCGTCTTGACCGCGTTGAAGTCGGCCACCATGAAGTGGTCCATCTTCAGCCCGGTGAGCTCGGTGATCGTCCGCATGGTGCAGCTCGGCGTACGGTCCTCCTGCCCGAGGCTGTTGTTGAAGCGGGTGCGCTGCTGGCCCGGGATGACCTTCTCCGAGCCGTCCTCCTGCGTCGTCGGGCAGTCCGGGATGTCGGTGATCAGGTCACGCGGGATGCTCAGCACCGTCGCGTTCGTGCGGTCCTTGGAGACGTGCAGTACGAGCGTGGTGTCCGCGTGCCCGGCACTGTTCTTGTCGCCGTAGCCCTCGTTTCCCTTGCCGGTGCGCTTGTCGGTGCCGACCAGCAGGATGTTGATCGCGCGGTCCTTGCTGAACCCGCCGGTGCCGGCGCCGTCGTCGGAGACGGACGTGATGTTGTCGTTGAGGTGCTCGTAGTAGAGGTACGCGGCCGCGCTCGTCCCGACCAGCACGAAGGCCAGCGACCCGCCGGTCCACATCAGGACCTTCTTGCCCTTCCCCTTCTTCTGCGCCGGACGGCGTCCGCGCCGCCCCGCGGCCGTCTCGGCCGGGGCGGCGGTGCGTCTGCGGGGGGAGGGGGCCTCACCGTCGGGGGCGGCGGCCCCGGGACGCCGGGACGGTTCGGGACGGCGGGCACGGGCCGCACCGCCCGTTCCGCCCGGGCCGCGCCCACCGGCACCACGGCCACCGGCACCACGGGGACCGGGAACGGACGGCTGCGCTGCGGAAGGGGCCAGTCGCAGTTCGTATTCGCCGGTGTTCGGGTTGAGTACCCACTGGTCTGCGGGATCGACGTCGTCCGCCCGCCCACGGCCTTGCGCGTCCACGGTTGCCTGTTCCTCCGTATGGCCACGCGGCGCCCTCCCCCGGAAGGCGCACGGTGCTGGTCTAGCAGTGCACGCCCCCAGGACGGACCTTATGGGGGAGAGCACTGGATCGCACACACTATCCGCACACTTCGGCGTCAAGCGACGTGGGTGAGAAATTGCACCTGCTCACAACTGGGCAATCCCGCCCATTTGTTTGGAGGAACTTCGGCGAACGCGAAGGAATGTCATCTCACTTGGCGCACTCCACCTTGTCGGCGGTGGACTTCTGCACTCCCTCCGGTGCCTTTGTGGGGGTGGTGAGGGAGACCCCCGCCCCTTCGAAGTCCTTGCCGAGGGTCAGGGTCATGGCGGGCAGCCCCTGGGAGTTGGTCACGCTCTCGCCGGGCTTCATCGCGGATCCGGCCAGGCCCATGATGTCGGCGAGGCGGCGGGCCTGGTCGGCCTGGTCGGGGGAGTACTCGAGCGTGGTCTTCGCCAGGGAGGCGGGCGCGTTGCCCCCGTTCTCCGACCTGGTCACGCCCTCCTCGTTCTGCAGCCAGCTCAGCGTCTCCTGGGCGCTGCCGGCGACGGCGCCGCCGTTGAGGACGCGCACCCGCACCTCGGAGGCCGGGGCCTTGGTGCCCTTCAGCCGGGCGGCGACCGCGGCGGCCTCCTTTTTCTTCTTCTCCTTCACGGCGGTGAAAGAGACGTCGTTCCTGATCATGTCGAAGACCTGCGGGGCCGACGACTTGTTCAGCACGACGGTGGCCTTGACCTTCTCCGCCGGATTGTCGATCACCGGGGTGGTGGTGAACGTCAGGTTCTCGGTGTTGAGCTTGCCCAGCTCCAGACCGAGGTCCTTCAGCTTGCCTATGCTGTCCAGCTGCGAGTCGACGGTCAGCGCCTTCGTGCCCGCCTCGGCCAGGTCGAGCATCTTGGACGGGCTGGTGAGGGTGTCGTTGGACTTCAGCTTGCGCATCAGCGCGCTCAGGAACTGCTGCTGCAGCCCGATCCGGCTCAGGTCACCCCCGAAACCGACGGCGTGCCGGGTGCGCACGAACGCCAGCGCCTGCTCGCCCTCGATGGTGTGCATGCCCTTGGACAGCTTCAGGTGCGAGTCCGGGTCGTCAAGGTCCTTGCCCACGCAGACCTCGACCCCGCCCACCGCGCTGGTCAGCGTCTTGACCGCGTTGAAGTCGGCGACCATGAAGTTGTCGGGCTTGACCCCGGTGAGCTCGGTCACGGTCCGCATCGTGCAGCTGGGCGTGCGGCCGTCCTGGCCGAGGCTCGTGTTGAAACGGACCTGCCGCGTACCGGGGATGACCTTCTGCGTGCCGTCCTCCTGCGTCGTCGGGCAGTCCGGGACGTCGGTGATCAGGTCGCGCGGGATGCTCAACGCGGTCGCGTTCGACCGGTCCTTGGAGACGTGCAGCAGGATCGTGGTGTCGGCGTGCCCGACACTGCCCGCGTCGCCGTAGCTGCCGTTGCCCTTGCCGGTGCGCTTGTCGGTGCCGATCAGCAGGATGTTGATGGCCTTGTCCTTGCTGAAGCCACCGGTGCTCGCGCCGTCGTCGGAGACGGACGCGATGTTGTCGTTCAGGTGCTCGATGTAGAAGTACGCCGCACCCGCGCCCGCGACCAGCACGAACGCCATCGTGCCGCCGGTCCACAGCAGGACCTTCTTGCCCTTCGAGGCCTTCTTCGCCGGACGCCGGCCGCGCCGTCCCGGCAGCGGCTCCTCCGGCGCCCCGCGGCGCCTGCGCGGTGACGGCACCGCACGGCCGGGTATCTCGGGCCGCGACCGGCTCGGCGCCTCGGACCGCGACCGGCCGGGTGCCTCCGTACGGCTGCGCGCCGGGGCCGCCTCGGAGGAGCGTGGTCTGCGCGGCGAGGGGATGCCCGACTGCGGTGCGGAAGGCCCCAGTCGCAGTTCGTATTCACCGGTGCTCGGGTTGAGCACCCACTGGTCTGCGGGATCGACGTCCTCCGCCCGCCCACGGCCTTGCGCGTCCACAGTTGCCTGATTCCTCCGTCGGGGGACGCGGCGCCTTCCCCCTCCAAGGCGCCCGGGTCTCGGTCACACAGTGCGCGACCTCAGGACCGTCCCTCAGAGCCGGGCGCACCGGATCGCTCACACTAACCGTCCCTTTCGCCGACGGGCGACGACGGTGACCCATTCCACGCCCCTACACCTGGGCAATCCGCCCATTTCCCTGGTGGGGAGCCATTGCTTTGGAGTCGTCTTGGTGCCCGCTTTACTCGCAGGTGTCCTCGGCTGCCGTGTTCCCCCGAAACGTCGGTGGAGGAGAAACGGTGACGGCGCGCTCCCGGTAAGGGCCCGGATACGCATCCCCGTGCGACCCCTCACGCGTGCCGGTGAGCCTCGGCGGGGCCGCATTCCGCGGGCCGTTCCCCTCCACGACCAGCGGAGAGTCCGTGCGCAGCCGCTCGAACAACCGCTCCGCCGCGGGCTCCACGAGCTGGTCGCGATTGGCGTCGTACGCATACGACTCCCGGGGGACGGTCAGGAATTGCACTTGTTCCATGGGGATGTCGCGCAGACCGCGCACGAGTTCGTACAAACCACGCAAGCTGGCCAGTTCCGGGTCGGTGGTGAGCGACGACGTGGCGGCGTCCAGCACGGGATACAGCTTCGCCGGATTCAGCAGGACGTCATTGCTGCGCACCTTGTTGACGAGTGCCCCGAGAAATCGCTGCTGCCGCTCCATCCGCTCGGTGTCGCTGCCGTCGCCGAGGGTCTTGCGGGCGCGGACGTAGCCGAGGGCCTGCTCGCCGTTCAGCGTCACGCGCCCGGCGGGCAGCCGCAGCTTGGCGGCCCGGTCGTCGATCGGCGCCCGCAGGCACACCTGGACGCCGTCGACCGCGTCGACCATCTCCTTGAAGCCGTGGAAGTCGACGACGACGTGGTGGTCGACGCGGACGTCGGTCAGCTTCTCCACGGTCCGGATGGTGCAGGCCGAACCGCCGATCTGGAAGGCCTGGTTGAACATCGCGAACCGGGGCGCGCTGCGGGAGCCGTCCGGGCGCCGGCAGCCCGGCAGGTTCACCATGAGGTCCCGGGGGAGGGAGACGGCGGTCGCACTGCGCCGGCCCGCCGACAGGTGCAGCAGGATCGTGGTGTCCGACCGCTCGGTCCCGGAGTCCCGCCCGTAGCGGGCGTTGTCACGCCCCTCCCGTGAGTCCGACCCGATCAGCAGGATGTTCCGGGCGTCCTTGACCAGGGAGGTGGGCCGCTCCTTGTCGTAGCGCGCGAGCTCGGCCGCGGCCGCCTCGTCGGGGGTGATGTTTCCGCTGAGCTTCGCGTAGAGGGCCCAGCCGACCCCGCCGGCCGCCACGAGGAGACCCGTGACCCCGAACGCCGTGATGCGCACCCACCGCCGTCGGCGCCGCCGCACCAGCCCCCGCCCACTGGCGGACGCCCCCGCGCCCGGCCCGACCCTGTAGCCCACGGCGGCACCCCTCCCTCCTGACGTAGGAACGCCCCGCGCGCACTGCTCCTACGACCATGACGCGGAGGGAGGACCGGGGGCGGGTGGGGATGGGCCGAACGGGGGGGAGGGGATGGGTTACCGGCCCGCCGTGCCCCGGGCGATCACCGTGACGCGTTCGCTCTCCACCCGCTTGTCCAGCACCCCGTCCCCGGCCTGCTCCAGGTGCCGGCACAGCACCACGGAACCACCGGTGGCCAGGGGCCCGAACAGCCCGGCGTTCAGGCCGTCCCACGTGTCGTACGGCAGCCCCGACAGGATCCGCGACCCGGGCCCGATCAGGCCCAGTGCGGTCGCCTCGGCCCGGGCCCGCTCGACCACCTCGGCCCCGCTGAACTCCCGCCCGGCCACGACCAGCGCGGGCCCGTCCGGATCCACGGGCGCGTACGGCACGAACCGGTCGCCCTGCCCCGGCACCTCCACCGCGTAGTCGACGAACCCCTCGGGCACCTGCGGGAACCGCCCGCCGAGCGGCCGCAGCGCCATCGCGATCCGGGTCCCGGAGCAGGCCCGTGCCTCCTCCAGCCGGTCCGGCCCGCTCACCACGACGTCGGCCGCACGGGCGTCCCCGGACACGTCCGCGACGACTCCCACCGACGCGCACGCCAGCAGCCACACCGCCGTCTGCCAGTGCGCGGGCAGCAGCAGCGCCACCCGGTCCCCGGGCTCGACGGACAGTTCGTCCTGGAGGAGGTTCGCGGTCTTGGCCACCCAGTTGGCGAAGGTGGCCACGGACAGTTCGACGCGTTCGCCCGTGGCGTCGTCGTAGAAGGTCACCAGGGGACGTCCCGGATCCGCGGCGAGCGCGGAACCCAGCAGGTCGGCGGGGGTGCGATCGGTGGCGTTCATCGGCGCAAGCGTACGCGGCGCACGGGTCCCCGCCCAACGGCCCGCCCACCGCCGTACCCCGATTCCGCCACCGGTTCGGCCGAATCCCGGCCGACGGCCCGTCAAATCCCAAATGGACAGACTTATACGATTATGTCCAAGATCAGGGGCATGCGTGGATTCCTTGCTTCCTCGATCGGTGTCACCTGTGCGGCCGCTCTGGCCCTCCCCCTCACCCCTCCCGCCCTCGCGGCGACGGCGAGACCGGTGCCGGCCACGGACGCCGCGACGACGGCGAGACCCGCACCCCATGCGGGGGCCCGGGCCACGAGCCCGAGCGCCCGGAGCGCGGCCAAGCCGAGCGCGGCCGGCAGCACCCAGTCCCTGCCCCTCGAACCCCTCACCCGCACCCGCGCCACCCCCTCCGCCCCGGCCACCGAGCAGGGCCTGTCCCCCCGTGCCGTACGCCATTTCTCCCTCGTCGGTGTCGTCTGGGACGACCCGGACTCCGAACTGCACGGCCGGGTCCAGGTCCGCACGCGCGCCGCCGGCACCGGCGCCTGGTCCCACTGGCAGGACGTGGAGACCCACAACGCCGAACACGCCGCCGACCGGGACACCACCGAGCGCGCCTCGGGCCGCGTCCGCGGCGCGACCGCACCGCTGTGGGTGGGCGACTCCGACGGCGTGGAACTCCGCGTCAGCTCCGAGTCCGGCGGGTCGGAGGCCGGCTCCCCCGAGCCTTCCGGCTCCCGCGACCTGCCCGCCGCACCCCCGCTGCCCACCGGTCTCCGCCTCGAACTCGTCGACCCCGGCGAGGAGGACACCCTGCACGGAATGGAGGAGGTGCCGCGCGCCGTCGACGCCGTGAACGCCGAGTCGTCCGCGCTCGCCGAGGCCCTGGCGGCCAACGCCGACCTCGCCCCGTTCGGCGCCACCGAGATCGCGGCACTGAGCCGCGCCGAGAACGAGCAGGAGCACCCCGCCCTCGGGCCAAGGGCGCTGACGGAGCGGCAGCGGCAGGCCAAGCCGTACATCGGCCCGCGCCCGAGTATCGTCACGCGGCGCGGCTGGGGGGCGGACGAGGGGTTGCGGGAGAGCGGATTCCGGTACACGAAGAAGGTCAAGGCGGCCTTCGTGCACCACACGGCAAGCGGCAACAACTACGCCTGCTCGCAGGTCCCCTCACTCATCCGCAGTATCTACCGCTACCACGTCAAGAGCATGGGCTGGCGGGACATCGGCTACAACTTCCTCATCGACAAGTGCGGAAAGATCTACGAGGGCCGCGCCGGGGGCGTGGCGAAACCGGTCCTCGGCGCGCACACCCTTGGTTTCAACAGCAACAGCATGGGGATCGCCGTCCTCGGGACGTACGGCTCGAAGAAACCGTCGAAGGCCGCGGTCAATGCCATCGCCCGGCTCAGCGCCTGGAAGCTGGGGCTGTACGGGATGAACCCGAAGAAGAAGACCACGCTGAAGTCGGCCGGCAGCAACCTCTACAGCAAAGGTACGAACGTACGACTGAACGTGATCTCGGGGCACCGGGACGGCTTCAAGACGGAGTGCCCCGGCGGGAAGCTCTACGGGAAGCTCGGCTCCGCCCGCTCCAAGGCGGCCCAGTACCAGGGCCGCTGAGGACACGTTCACCGCCGTCGGGGGGCAGCGGGACGGAATGCCGCACGGCCAGCGAAGGCGCCACGGAACGGTCTGCATACACTGACCGGCCGAAAGAAAGTTCGGCCGGTCCCGGCAGGAAGCAGAGACGACACGTGACAGAAGCGATCCTCCTGGTCGGCGGCAAGGGCACCCGGCTGCGCCCGCTCACGGTGCACACGCCCAAGCCCATGGTCCCGGCGGCCGGGGTGCCCTTCCTCACGCACCAGCTGGCGAGAGCGAGAGCCGCCGGTGTCGAGCACATCGTCCTGGCCACCTCCTATCTGGCCGAGGTCTTCGAGCCGTACTTCGGGGACGGCTCCGCGCTGGGACTCCACCTCGAGTACGTCACGGAGGAGGAGCCGCTCGGCACGGGCGGTGCCATCCGCAACGTGGCCTCCCGGCTGCACTCCGGCCCCGACGACCCGGTCCTGATCTTCAACGGCGACATCCTGACGGGCCTGGACATCCGTGCCCTGGTCGACACCCACGAGACGACGGGCGCGGACGTCTCCCTGCACCTCACCAAGGTCACGGACCCGAGGGCCTACGGCCTGGTTCCCACCGACGACACGGGCAGGGTCCTGGCGTTCCTGGAGAAGCCGCAGACCCCCGAGGAGATCGTCACCGACCAGATCAACGCCGGGGCGTACGTCTTCCGCCGCTCGGTCATCGACTCGATCCCGCTGGGCAGGCCGGTGTCGGTGGAACGGGAGACCTTCCCCGGCCTGCTCGCGGCCGGCGCGCACCTCCAGGGCATGGTCGACTCCACGTACTGGCTGGACCTGGGCACGCCGGCGGCCTTCGTACGGGGCTCCGCGGACCTGGTCCTCGGCCGGGCCCCGTCGCCCGCGGTCCCCGGCCGCTGTGGCGACCGTCTGGTCCTGCCCACGGCCCAGGTCGCGTCCGACGCGAAGCTGGCGGGTGGCACGGTGGTGGGCGAGGGCGCGTTCGTCGCCGAGGGCGCGCGGATCTTCGGCAGCACGATCCTGCCGGGCGCGGTCATCGAGCCGGGCGCGGTCATCACCGACTCCCTGATCGGCACGAGGGCCCGCGTCGGCCAACGTTCGGTCCTCACGGGCACGGTCATAGGCGACGGCGCGGTGATCGGCCCCGACAACGAACTCCTGGAGGGCGCCCGCATATGGTGCGACGCCCGCATCCCGGCAGGAGCGGTCCGCTTCTCATCGGACCAGTAGAAGACACACAGGGGTCCAGCCGCGGGCATGCGTGCCGGCTGGACCCCACCCTCCCCCACCGCGGGCATGCGAGCCGCTGGAGCCCAGCCTCCCCCCGAGCTGTGCTCGAGCGAAGCCGAGAGCTTGGGGGAGGCACCCCGCTACGCCGGGCTGCGAAACCCCCCGCGCCCAGCACCAACGCCGAGCATCAGAAGCCCACAGCTCACAACTGCCCTATGTCCCACCGAGGCATCTTCGGCGCCCGCCGAGCCGGCACCCTCCCGCTCAGCAGAATCAACCGAGCCGCCCGATGCCGCTGCCCCGCATACGGCTCCAGCAGCTCCAGCATCGCCGCGTCATCCGCGTCCCGGTCCCCGGCCAGCGCCCACCCCACGATCCCGGGCAGATGCAGATCCCCCACCGTCACCTCGTCCGCCGCCCCATGACTGCGCTGCACCGTCTCCGTCGAGGTCCACGGCCCGACCCCGGGCACCAGCTCCAGCCGCGCCCGAGCCGCCCCGGGCTCCATCCCCACGGCCTGCTCCAGCCGCGCAGCGACCCGCACCGCACGCAGGATCGTCGACGCCCGCTTGTTGTCGACCCCGGCCCGGTGCCACTCCCACGACGGGATCAGCGCCCACGTCCGCGGGTCCGGCATCACGTACATCCGCGCGGGCGCGGGCCCCGGCGCCGGCTCCCCGAACTTCCGCACCAGCAGCCGCCACGCCCGGTACGCCTCGTCGGCCGTGACCTTCTGCTCCAGGATCGACGGGATCAGCGACTCCAGCACGAGCCCGCTGCGCGTCAGCCGCAGCCCAGGCCGCCGGTGCCGGGCCGACGCCAGCAGCCGGTGCCGCGGCACGAACGCCGACGGATCGTCCGCCGCCCCGAGCAGCTCCGGCAACCCCTCCAGCAGCCAGCCCGCCCCGGGCCCCCAGGCCTCGCCGCGCACCCCGCCGCCGTACGCGCACACCCGGAGCGTCCCCGGCCCGGCCGGGGTGAGACTGGTGCGCCACACGGACCCGTCCGGTGTCGCCCGGAACGTCGGGTCGCCGGGCCCGCGCCGCAACGGCCCGAGCACCAGGCCGAGGTCCAGCGGTCCGTCCGGCACCCACTCCCGCACCCGGCCCGGCCCCGTCGCCTGCCGCGGCACACCCGGGGGCACGGCGACATGCCCACCGCGCACTGTCGTACGAGTGGGCCGCTGAGCGAACCGTCCTGCCATGAATGACGTCCCTGGGATCCGTGAGGAGTGGCCCTACGAGCGTAGGCGCCGCCCGGCTCCTGTCACCGCACCTCGATGAACGCGCCCGCGTCCCGCTCGGGCCGCGGCCGCGGCTCCTCGGCCGCGTGGCCGACGGCCACCGCCCCCATCGGGTCCCAGTCCGCCGGCAGGTCCAGCACCTCGCGCACCACGTCCCGGCAGAACATCGTCGACGACACCCAGGCCGAACCCAGCCGCTCCCCGGCCAGCGCGACCAGGAAGTTCTGCACGCCGGCACCGGTGGCGACCACGAACATCTCCCGCTCGGCGGCGTCCCTGCGCGGGTCGCCGTACGTGTGCGAACCGTCCATGACCAGGCAGGGGACGACGAGGTACGGCGCGTTGCGCAGAACGTCCCCGCGCCGGATCCGCTTGGCGACGGACTCCTCGCTCTTGCCGTCCCGCCGCAGGTCGGCGATCCACGCCTCCCGCATGGCGTCGAGCAGCCGCGTCCGTGACTCCCGCGACTCCAGCAGCACGAACCGCCACGGCGTCGTGTGGTGCGGCGCCGGGGCGGTCACGGCCGCGGCCACGGCCCGCCGTACGGCACCGGCGTCGACGGGCTCGTCCGTGAAGGACCGGACCGTGCGCCGCTGGGTCACGGCCAGCCGGACCGCCTCCGAGGTGCCGAGGCGGAACATGTCGTCGCGGGCGCCGCGGACCATGGCCCGCGCTCCTTCGCCGTCGTCGCCCCGCGCGACCAGGTGCCCGAGCCCGCGCACCACGGCGACGGGCAGCCCCGCGGCCTTGCCCTTGACCAGGTCGGCCGCGGCGGCGAGTTCGTCGGCGGTGGCGACGACGGTGGCGCTGAGCGGATTGCCGTACGCGTCCGTTTCGCCGCGCAGGTCGTCGAGCACACGCACTCCGGCGGCGCCGATCGCGACGTCCGTGAGCCCGGAGCGCCAGGGCCGGCCGAACGTGTCGGTGACCAGGACCCCGACCTCGACGCCGAGGGCGTCGCGCAGCCCGTCCCGCACGGCGCGGGCGGAGGCGTCCGGGTCCTCGGGCAGCAACAGCACCGTCCCGGAGGGGGTGTTGGAGGCGTCGACCCCGGCCGCGGCCATCACCAGGCCCTGCCGGTTCTCCACGATCCGCAGGGCGCCGCGTCGGGCCACCACCCGGACCGTCTCCGCGTCGATCGCCGCTTCCCGGTCGGCGGCCCGGACGACCCGGCCCTCCGCCTTGGACACGATCTTCGAGGTGACGAGCAGCACGTCCCCGTCGGCCAGGCCGGGCTCGGCGGCGGCGATCAGCTTCGCCAGGTCGTCCCCGGCCGCGATCTCGGGCAGCCCGTCCACGGCCCACACCCGGTACCCGGCGGCACCCGGCTGCGCGCCGGTGACCTCGCCGCTCACGCGCCCCGCACCTCCTCGGCCAGCGCCAGCGCCTCCTGGGCCATCCGGGCGGTCGCGTCGGTGTCGCTCATCATCAGCGGCACGGCACGGCAGCGGATCCCGGCCGCCTCGACCCGTTCCACCGCGTCCGCGTCGACGGTGTCGACGAGCCAGCCGTCCAGCAGGCCCGAGCCGTAGTGCTCAGCCACCGCCGTGGCCGTCGACTCGACGCCCACCGCGGCGAGCACCTTGTCGGCCATGCCCCGCACGGGCGCGTCACCGACGATGGGGGAGAGGCCGATCACCGGCACCCCGGCGTCGGCGATCGCCTCCCGGATGCCGGGCACGGCGAGGATCGTGCCGATCGACACGACCGGGTTGGACGGCGGGAAGAGGATCACGTCCGCCTCGGCGATGGCCTCCAGGACACCGGGAGCGGGCTTCGCCTGGTCGGCGCCCACCGGCACCACGGCCCGGGCGGGCACCGAGGCGCGCAGCCGCACCCAGTACTCCTGGAAGTGGATCGCCTTGGTCTCGCCGTCCATCTCGACGGCCACATGCGTCTCGACGCGGTCGTCGGACATGGGGATCAGCCGCACGCCCGGCTTCCAGCGGTCGCACAGCGCCTCCGTCACCGCGCTCAGCGGGTATCCGGCGCCGATCATCTGCGTCCGCACGATGTGCGTGGCGAAGTCCCGGTCGCCCAGGCCGAACCATTCGGGCCCGACGCCGTACGCCGCGAGCTCCTCCTTGAGGTGGAAGGTCTCGTCGGTGCGGCCCCAGCCCTGCTCCTCGTTGATGCCGCCGCCGAGCGTGTACATCACCGTGTCGAGGTCCGGGCAGACCTTCAGCCCGAAGAGGTGGATGTCGTCCCCGGTGTTGCCGATGACGGTGATGTCCGCGTCCGGGACGGCCCGCTTCAGACCACGCAGGAACCGGGCACCGCCGATGCCTCCTGCCAGAACCACAATGCGCATTGGAACAGTGTGTCAGCCGTCAGGCTGACTCGTTGAGGGGTGGTGGTCGGGCGCCGGGTGGGACAGTCTTGCAGGCCCCTGCGACAACCGGTCAGGCAGTCACCACACCCGGTACGTCCCTGGCCTCGCAGTGCTGTGCGGTGTGCATCGGCATCTCGGTGAGGCCCGGGTAGTACACGTGCAGGCTCACCGCCGGCTCCAGCGCGTCGTTGACGACCTCGTGTACGTACCCCGGCGCGAAAACGCGCTGCGCGCCCGCCCGCAAGGCGCGTGTGCCCCGCTCCGTGCGCTCGGTCAGCGTGCCCTCGAGGACGGTCAGCACTCCGGAGGAGCGGCCGTGGCCGTGCAGCCCACTGCCCTGCCCGGGCACCCAGGACAGCAGCCACACCTCGTAGCCCGGTCCGGTGCGCAGCCGGTGGTACCAGCGGCTGGACGCGTCGTAGCGGACGAGGTGCTCCCACTGGGAGCGGTCCTCGGCGAGGGAGCGGGCCAGTCCGACGAACTCGGCGACGGTGGCCGGGTGCTCGCGCGGGGTCTGGAGGAGGTGGGTGACTTCGAGGATGTCGCCGGCGATCTGGAGGTCGCTGTCGCTGTTCATGGGGTGCGTGGTTCCTCAGTGAAAGAAGGTCAGAGGGAACGAGAGCCGAGAGACGGGTGGGGCTCGGCCTTCAGCTGGAGCGGGTGGGGCTCAACAGCTGGAACAACGACAGCGACAGCGAGCGCGGGCAGCACCGTGGGACCCGGCGGTGCGGGTCGAGGTGAATGCCAAGTTCGCGAGCATGCCCACAAGGACACCGGTTCACACCTTCACTGTCAACTCGACACCCGGTACGTGGGATGTGTTTCACCTCATCCGGTCGATCGCTCAGATGAAAGGTTTGTTCATGCCCCGGCCGGGACACATGGCGTCCAACCGGGCGCACAAACCCCGTTGCGTACTCGTGATCCGACTGTGATCCGTTTCGCTTCGACGTGCGTGTCGGAACGAGATCGAACCTCTGGGCGTCCTTGTCCGTACAGGTCTGCGCGGGGTCCGGCGGAAGGTGTGAGCCCTCGCGGGCTCCGTCTGTGTGTCAGGGTTTATGGTGATTTGAACACTTTCCGCATGGGCTTGGTTCCGCAGAGTGAATAAGGGGCTCAATAGCAGATCTCGGCTTGACTCGCCCGGAGCAGCACACTTGTAATTTCACTCGTGTCGTTCAGCCGGAATCGGTAACGGCTAGATCACGGGGACGCGAAAGACAGACGAGGGGCGCACATGACCGAGACGGTGCAGCAACTGCTGGTCGACGACGCGGACGAGGAACTCGGCTGGCAGGAGCGCGCGCTGTGCGCCCAGACCGACCCCGAGTCCTTCTTCCCCGAGAAGGGCGGCTCCACGAGGGAGGCCAAGAAGGTCTGCCTCGCCTGTGAGGTCCGCTCCGAGTGCCTCGAGTACGCCCTCGCCAACGACGAGCGATTCGGCATCTGGGGCGGCCTGTCCGAGCGGGAGCGCCGCCGGCTGAAGAAGGCGGCCGTCTGACCCCCACCCCTCCGTGCGTGAACGGCCCGTCGCCCGTGGGTCATCCACAGGCGGCGGGCCGTCCGCTGTGCAGCCGATAGTGTGGTCGCTCGTCCGAGACGCCCGCCGCCCCCACCGGGTGCGGGCGTCCACCGCAGTCCACCGAACCGGGGCCCGTACCTCGATGTCCGTGCACAGCCACCCGGCAGCCCACCACGACACCGCTGCCGCACCTGAGTTCCCGCGTCATGTGGTGACCGCGGTCCTCGTCTCGCACGACGGCGCCCGCTGGCTGCCCGACGCGCTCGCCGGACTGCTCGGCCAGGAGCGGCCCGTCCAGTACGCGATGGGCGCCGACACCGGCAGCTCGGACGCCTCCGCGCAGCTGGTCACCGACGCGCTCGGCGCCGACCGGGTGCTGCACCTCGCCCGCCGCACCGGCTTCGGCCAGGCCGTCGAGGAGTGCGGCCGCTCCGCCCCGGTCCTCACCCCCGACGAGCTGCCGTACCTGAAGCGCCCCAGCGGCTGGGACCCGGTCACCCGCTCGTGGCGCGACGACGCCTACGACCTGCCCGAACTCCCGCACGGCGAGCCGGTCCAGTGGCTGTGGCTGCTGCACGACGACTGCGCCCCCGACCCGGACGCCCTGGCCCAGCTGCTGCGGGTCGTGGACACCGAGTACGAGCTCGGCCGCGAGGACGTGGCCGTCGTGGGCCCCAAGCTCCGCGGCTGGTACGACCGGCGGCAGCTGCTGGAAGTCGGCGTCTCCATCGCCAACTCCGGCCGCCGCTGGACCGGCCTGGACCGCCGTGAGCAGGACCAGGGCCAGCACGACCACGTCCGGCCCGTGCTGTCGGTGTCCACCGCCGGCATGCTGGTGCGCCGCGACGTCTTCGAGCAGCTCGGCGGCTTCGACCGGCATCTGCCCCTCATGCGCGACGACGTCGACCTGTGCTGGCGGGCACACGCGGCCGGCTACCGCGTCCTGGTCGCCCCCGAGGCGGTCGTCCGGCACGCCGAGGCGTCCAGCCGCGAGCGCCGCACGGTCGACTGCGTGGGCCGCACGGCGGCCTCCCCGCACAAGGTCGACAAGGCCGGCGCCGTCTACACCCTGCTCGTCAACTCGCGTACCGCCGTGCTCCCCTGGGTGTTCGTGCGGATCGTGCTCGGCACCCTGCTGCGCACCGTCGCCTACCTCGTCGGCAAGGTCCCCGGACAGGCCGTCGACGAGATCCGCGGCCTGATGGGCACCCTGCTCCGGCCCGAGCGGATCCTCGCCGGGCGGCGCGGCAGAGGCGCACCCCGGATCGACAAGGCCGAGCTGCGGGCGCTGTTCCCGCCGCCCGGCGCGACCGTCCGCGTCACCGTCGAGCAGGTCGCGAGCAGCCTCGTCGGCCGCTCCGACCCGGAGGCCGCGGCCGGCGCCGGACGGCACGGCAGCGCCGTCGAGTCGGGCCCCGGCGGCGACGACGCCGACTTCCTGGAGATCGAGCAGTTCGCCCGGCTCAAGCGCATCGCGCGCAAGCCCGGCCCGGTGCTCTTCCTCGTCCTGCTCCTCGTCTCCCTGGTCGCCTGCCGCCAGCTCCTCGGCGGCGGCGCGCTCGCGGGCGGCGCCCTGCTGCCCGCCCCGGCCGACTCCGGCGAGCTGTGGTCGCGCTACCTCGACGCCTGGCACCCGGTCGGCGCCGGCGGTACCTCGTCCGCGCCGCCGTACGTCGCGCTCGTGGCGATGCTGGCGTCCCTGCTGTTCGGCTCGACCGGCCTCGCCGTCACCGTCCTGCTCGTCGGCTCGGTGCCGCTGGCCGGTGTCGCCGCCTACTTCGCCTCCCGCCCGCTCGTCGAGTCCCGGCTGCTGCGCGCCTGGGCGGCCGTCGTCTACGCCTTCCTGCCCGCCGCCACCGGCGCCCTCGCCGGCGGCCGCATCGGCACCGCCGTCCTCGCCGCGCTGCTGCCGCTCATCGCCCGCGCGGCCGTCGCCGCCGGCGGCCTGACGCGGACCGGCGGAGCGCGCGGCAGCTGGCGCGCCACCTGGGCGTACGCGTTGCTGCTGACCATCACCACCGCCTTCACGCCGATCGTGTGGCCCCTCGCGCTGCTCCTCGGCATCGGGCTGCTCGTGCTGCGCCGCGGCGACATCACGGCCTACGGGCTGCGGTTCCTCGCCCAGCTCGGCACCCCCCTGCTGCTCCTCGCGCCCTGGTCGCTGACGCTGCTCCCGTTCGGCTTCCTCAAGGAAGCGGGCCTCGCGTACGGCCCCTCGTCCGCCTCCGCCCTCGACCTGCTGGGCGCCAGCCCGGGCGGCCCGGGCACCGTCAGCGGTTTCATGCTCATCGGCATCGTGCTGGCCGCCCTCGCCGCGCTGGTCCGCTCGGAGCGCCGGTCGGGCATCTGGACCGCCTGGGCCGTCGCCCTGACCGGCTTCGTCTTCGCCGTCCTGTCCAACAGCTCCACCTGGGCCGGACCGGCGACCCTGGTCTACGGCATGGCCCTCCTGGCGGCCGCCGTGCTCGGCGCCGACGGGGCACGCGCGCGCGTGGCCGAGCAGAGCTTCGGCTGGCGCCAGCCGGTCGCCGTGCTGATCGCCTTCGCCTCGGCCGCAGGCCCGCTGCTCATCGCCGCCGGCTGGATGATCCGCGGCGCCGGCGACCCCCTGGAGCGACGCGACCCGACGCAGGTCCCCGCGTTCGTCGCCGAGGAGAGCAGCACCCGCGACCAGGCCCGCACCCTCGTCCTCGACAGCGAATCCGGCGCCCACGTCGGCTACATGCTCGTCCGCGGCTCCGGCGTCCGTCTCGGCGACGGCGAGATCGCCGGGGCCGACGGGGAGAACGGCCGGCTCGACAAGGTCGTCGCCCACCTGGTCGCCGGCTCCGGCGCCGACCAGGCCGACCAGCTCGGCGGCTTCGCCGTGCGCTACGTCCTGGTCCACCAGGGCGCGCCCCGCGAGGTCACCCGCGTCCTGGACGCCACGCCCGGCCTGACCCGGCTCAGCCAGCAGGCCGGCGGCGCCCTGTGGCGCGTCAACCGGGAGGTCGCGCGCGCCACGATCGTCCCCGCCTCCGGCACCCCGCAGCCCGTCGCCGCCGGGCCGGTCGACATCCACACCACGATCCCGGCCGGCTCCGGCGGACGCGTGCTGCGCCTGGCCGACTCCGCGGCCGACGGCTGGACGGCCACGCTCGACGGCAAGCCGCTGACCCGCACCACGGTCGACGGCTGGGCCCAGGGCTTCCGGCTCCCGGCGTCCGGCGGCACGCTGGACGTCACCTACGACGACCCGATCGGTCACACGGCCTGGCTGTGGGCCCAGGGCCTGCTCGCCGTCGTCCTCGTGGTGCTCGCCCTGCCCGGCCGGCGTCGCGACATCGACGACGACCTCCCCGACGAGCCGGCCGTCCCGGCCGAGGCCGTCGCGGGTGAGGGCCGCCGGGCCCGCCGCCTGCGCGCCCAGGCGGAGGCCGAGGCGGAAGAGGCCGCCGTCCCCGAGGAGTTCCCGCCCCCGCATCCCCAGCAGCCGCCGGCGGCGGTGCCCCGGCAGCAGAACTACGGCGAGTGGGACAACGCCGACTACCAGAGCGGCGCGTACGCCGGTTACGGCGACCAGTACCAGAACGCCCCGTACCCGGCGGACGCCTACGGACAGCAGTACCAGGCGGACCCGTACCAGGGCGGCCAGTACGACCCGTACGCCTACGGCGGCCAGGGCCAGAACCCGTCCTACGACCAGCAGGGTTACGACCAGTCCTACGGCCAGGGACAGGGCCAGGGCTACGGCACGCCGTACGACCCGGCGCAGCAGCACCACCCCCACGGCACGGGCAGTGAGCGTCCCGACGGGAGCCAGCAGTGAACCGCACCACCCTGTCCCTGATCGCCGGCACGACCGCGCTCGCCGCCGTCACCGGCTTCGCCGCGCTGTCCCAGCCGGACGCGCCGGGCACGGACACCACCAAGGCGGCCGCCCAACTGCCCGTGGAGCGCACCAGCCTGCTCTGCCCGGCGCCCAGCACGTCCGACCTCGCCGAGACGTCCTACACGTCCTTCACACCCGTCACGAAGGGCACCGGGAGCGGCGGCAAAGCCGAACTCCGGGAGGCCGTAGCGGAATCGGCCGGTGCCCCGGCCGCCGGCGAGGACAAAGGCAAGGGCGACGCCAAGGGCGAGGACGACGGTAAGTCCGGTGAGGACACGCCCGCGAAGCCCGTGCTGACTCCCAAGGAGCCCGGCAAGCCGGTCACCGGCGACAGCTCCGGCGGCGACGCACCCGCCCTCGTCGGAACGGCCGACGGCAGGTTCGCGCCCGGCTGGACCGTCCAGGAGACCACCGAGGTCGCCGCGGGCACCGGGCGCGGACTGCAGGGCGTCAACTGCACCGCCCCGGACACCGACTTCTGGTTCCCCGGCGCCAGTACGGACACCGACCGCACCGACTACGTCCACCTGACGAACCCGGACGACTCGGCCGCCGTGGTCGACCTTGAGCTCTACGGCAAGGACGGCGCCCTGAAGTCCGCGGTGGGGGAGGGCATCACCGTCCCGCCGCACTCCAGCGAGCCGGTCCTGCTGTCCACTCTCACCGACGAGCGGCAGACCGACCTCACCGTGCACGTCAACGTCCGCAGCGGACGCGTCGGCGCGGCCGTACAGGCCCTGGACGACAAGATCGGCGGCGACTGGCTGCCGGCGTCCACGGACCCGTCGGGCAGTCTGGTCCTGCCGGGCATCCCCAAGGACGCCACCTCCGTGCGCCTGGTCGCCTTCACCCCCGGCGACGCGGACGCCGACCTTAAGGTGCGCCTCGCCTCCCCCTCCGGGCCGATCACCCCGGCCGGGCACGAGACGGTCCACGTCAAGGGCGGCATGACGACCGCGGTCGACCTGGGCGACGTCACCCGCGGCGAGGCGGGCTCCCTGGTGCTGACCCCGACGGACCGGTCCGTGCCGGTCGTGGCGGCCCTGAAGGTCGTGCGCGGCAAGGGCGACAAGCAGGAGACGGCGTTCATCCCGGCCACCCGCCCCGTCGGCACGCGCGCGACGTCCGCCGGCAACAGCGGCAAGGGCGGCACCCTGTCCCTGACGGCCCCGGACGCCGCGGCCACGGTCAAGGTCACCGCCTCGGCCGGCAGTGAGGGCGGCACGCCGGTGTCGAAGACGTACACCATCAAGGCCGGCACGACCCAGGACATCGAGCCCCCGGTCCCCGGCGGCCTCAAGGGCACCTACGCGCTCACGGTCGAGCCGGTCTCCGGCGGTCCGGTCCACGGCGCCCGCACCCTGGCGGCGAACGAGGGCGGCGTCCCCGCCTTCACGGTCCAGACACTGCCCGACGACCGCGGGACGGTGGCGGTACCGGAGGCGGACGAGGACCTGTCGGTGCTCCAGAAGTAGGCCCGCGGGCGGGCGCTCGTCCGAGTCCGCGGGCGGGCGGCCGTCCGCATCAGCCGGCGGCCGGGGGCGTCCGTGTCAGCCCTGGTCCTCGCCGTACCTCGGGTCCACCGTCTCCGGCGTCAGTCCGAGGAGCTCGGCGACCTGCTCGACGACGACCTCGTGCACCAGCGCCGCCCGCTCGTCGCGCCCCTTGGTGCGGATCTCGACCGGCCGCCGGTAGACGACCACGCGGGCGGGGCGGCCCTCAAGCGCGCTGATCGTGCCGCCGAGCGGCACGGCCTCGTCGTTCCAGGCCTGGCCGGGCCCGTCCAGCCGCGGCACCTCGAGGACCAGGAAGTCGATGTCGGCGAGCTGGGGCCAGCGCCGCTCCAGTCGCTCCACCGAGTCCTGCACCAGATCGGCGAACACGTCCGCGCGACTCGCGGCCAGCGGCACCTGCGGCGGTGCGATCGGGCCGCGCATGCCCCGTCCGTGGCGATCACGACGGCGGGGGCCGGGGGCGGCGGCACGAGGCGTTACGGGCTTGTCCATCACTGGGGAAGGGTAGTCCCCGCCGTGCCCCCGTGCCCGGCACCGCACGGCGGCGGGGGCGGCTTCCGGCCGCCCCCGCGCGGCATGTCGTTACATGACCATTCAAGCCAAAGTCGGGCTCAAATCCGTATCCCGCCGAGACCGGTGACCTCACGGTATTTGAGGGTTTTATGATGACTCTTGATCGCTTGACGGGCTGTTCGACATCTCGGGCGTCGATGTCCTGGCAGGTCAGAAAGGTACGCCTGAAAGAGTGTGTGCGGCGTTACACAGCACGACACGGGGGAGTGACCTGGTGGAGAGTCGTCGCGGCCCGCTCAAGAGTGCGGTACCGTCCAACATCGTGAGCCCTGTACGTCGCTGTTCGCGCACCGCCTGCGGCCGTCCCGCCGTCGCGACGCTGACGTACGTCTACGCCGACTCGACCGCGGTCCTCGGCCCGCTCGCCACCTACGCCGAACCCCACTGCTACGACCTGTGCGCCGAGCACTCCGAGCGCCTCACCGCCCCGCGCGGGTGGGAGGTCGTCCGGCTCCTCGACGGTTCGGCCCCGGCCCGCCCCAGTGGCGACGACCTGGAAGCGCTTGCGAACGCCGTGCGTGAGGCGGCCCGTCCCCAGGGGCGGGCGGCCGAGGCCGGCGGCGGAGGCCGCGGTGCCGACCCGCGCGAGGTCGCGCGGCGCGGGCACCTGCGGGTCCTGCGGTCGCCCGACAACTGAGCCGGCCCCCCGACTTCCTTCACGCGCGCACCCAATGACGCGAGCTTGGCGCGGACGCATGACCATTTCGGTGAGGGGGCGAGAAATCGCTTTCGCATGACGGAACGTCATCGGCGTCCGCGCGCGTGGCGTTCAGGGAGCGCCTCGTCACCGTCCACGAACTGCGCTTCGCGATCCTCACCGTGACGTCCGTCCCGGCCCTCGCCTACGTCATGAACCTCTCCGGGCGGGCCGCGACCATCGGCGCTGCGTCGCGGCGGCCGGAGCCGGTCTCGCCTTCCCGCCACCCGTCCTCGGCTGGTTCGGGGTCGCCGTGTCCGGCCCCGGCGGCGCCCTCGGCAAGATGATCTCCCGCAGAACCTCACCATCGCCTGCGCGGCCGTCGTTCTGGCGGGCTGCGAGGGCGACCTGCTGCGCAAGGGGCTGCCCTGGAGCCTGGGCCTGCTGCTGGTGATGTGCCTGATCGTGGTCGGTCGGAGCATGCCGGTGCTGGGCTGGACACTGCCCTGACCAGAGGTGACGGCCGGCAGCCGTCTTGGCATCCGCCCGGCGCGCTGTCGGTGGGCGGGGGTAGTTTGTGCGGACCGACAGTACTTTTCCAGGAAGGTTGGCCGTGGCTGATCTGTCGCAGGTCGTGAAGGCGTACGACGTACGCGGAGTCGTCCCCGACCAGTGGGACGAGTCCCTGGCCGAGCTCTTCGGAGCGGCCTTCGTGCGGGTCACCGGCGCGAGCGCCATCACGACCGGGCACGACATGCGGCCCTCCTCACCGGGCCTGTCGCGTGCCTTCGCGCGCGGGGCGGCGGCCCAGGGCGCCGACGTGACGGAGATCGGCCTCTGCTCGACGGACCAGCTGTACTACGCCTCGGGCGCGCTGAACCTGCCGGGCGCCATGTTCACCGCCTCCCACAACCCGGCGCAGTACAACGGCATCAAGCTGTGCCGCTCCGGCGCCGCCCCGGTCGGTCAGGACACCGGCCTGGCGGACATCCGCGAACTCGTCGAGGACTGGAGCGAGTCGGGCGCCCCCGAGGCGGCCGCGACGACGGGCACCATCAGCGCCCGTGACACGTTGTCGGACTACGCGGCCCACCTGCGCTCCCTGGTCGACCTGACGTCCGTCCGCCCCCTGAAGGTCGTCGTCGACGCGGGCAACGGCATGGGCGGGCACACCGTCCCCTCGGTCTTCGCCGGCCTGCCCCTGACGCTGGTCCCGATGTACTTCGAGCTCGACGGCACCTTCCCCCATCACGAGGCCAACCCCCTCGACCCGGCCAACCTCGTCGACCTGCAGAAGCGGGTCCGCGAGGAAGGCGCCGACCTGGGCCTCGCCTTCGACGGCGACGCCGACCGCTGCTTCGTCGTCGACGAACGCGGCGAGCCGGTCTCCCCGTCGGCGATCACCGCCCTGGTCGCCTCCCGCGAACTGGCCCGGCACGGCGGCAAGGGCACCGTCATCCACAACCTGATCACGTCCTGGTCCGTGCCCGAGGTCGTCGAGGAGAACGGCGGCAGCCCGGTCCGCACGCGCGTGGGCCATTCCTTCATCAAGGCCGAGATGGCCCGCACCGGCGCGATCTTCGGCGGCGAGCACTCCGCGCACTACTACTTCCGCGACTTCTGGAACGCCGACACGGGCATGCTGGCCGCCCTGCACGTCCTCGCGGCCCTCGGCGGCCAGGACGGGACCCTGTCCTCCCTCGTCGCCCAGTACGACCGCTACGCCGGTTCCGGCGAGATCAACTCCACGGTCGCCGACCAGCAGGCCAGTCTCGCCGCCATCCGCTCCGCGTACGGCACCCGCGAGGGCGTCACCCTCGACGAGCTCGACGGCCTCACCGTCTCCGCCGCCGACTGGTGGTTCAACGTCCGCCCGTCCAACACGGAGCCGCTGCTGCGCCTGAACGCGGAGGCGAGGGACGCCGACACGATGGCCCGGGTGCGCGACGAAGTGCTGGGGATCATCAGAGGCTGAGGCCCGACCGCCACCGGCGGTAACCTGACCAGGCACGACCCCAAGCGCCCGCACTCCGGAGGAACCTCCATGCCCCTCGAATCCGGCCTCCTCGAGATCCTCGCCTGCCCGGCCTGCCACTCCGCGCTCACGGAGCAGGACACCGAGTTGGTCTGCACCGGCGCCGACTGCGGCCTGGCCTACCCCGTGCGCGACGGCATCCCCGTCCTGCTCGTCGACGAGGCCCGCCGCCCCGCGTGACCGGCAGGGGGCGCACCGGCCGCGCGACCCTCGACGCACATGGCCCCCACTGCCCGCGTGACCGGCAGGGGGCCATGCCGCCGTCGTGATCCTCGGCGCACATGGCCCCCGGCACAGCGGGCACGATCCAGGACACGTCACAACGGACCCCGGCGATGGGAAGCTGCCGCCCATGCTCGACGAATCGCTGCTCGACTCACCGGAGGGCCTCGCCGAGGCCGACCACCGCGGGCTGCTCCGCGGCGCCGCGGAAGCCGGCGCCCGCGTACGCACCGCCGCCCGCCATGCCGCCGAGGCGGGCGTCAACGACCTGAAGCCGGACGGCCGCCCCCGCGCGGTCCTCATCGCCGGCCCCGGTGCCGCCGCCACCCACGCCGCCGACCTCATCGGCACCCTCGCCGGTGCCGGCAGCCCGGTCACCCGCCTCGCCCCCACCGGCGTCGCCCCGGCCGCGGGTGCCCTGCGCTGGGAACTGCCCGGCTGGGTCGGCTCCGTGGACCTCCTGCTGATCACCACCCCCGACGGCACCGAACCCGGCCTGTCGCTGCTCGCCGAGCAGGCCTACCGCCGCGGCTGCACCGTCGTCGCCGTGGCCCCCGCCCGCACCCCGCTCGCCGAAGCCGTCGCGGGCGCGCACGGCCTGTTCGTCCCCGTGGCGACCGCCCCCTACGACCAGGACGAGCCGCTCGCCGCGTCCGCCCCCGGCGTCCTGTGGGCCCTGCTCACCCCGCTCCTCGCCCTCCTGGACCGCACCGGCGTGCTCGCCGCCCCGCCGGACGCCCTCGGCAAGGTCGCCGACCGGCTCGACCACGTCGCCGAACGCTGCGGCCCGGCCATCGCCACGTACAGCAACGCCGCCAAGACCCTCGCCGCCGAGCTCGCCGACGCCCTCCCGGTCGTCTGGACCGAGGGCACCTCGGCAGGCCCCGCCGGCCGCCGCTTCGCCGCCGCCCTCGCCGAGCTGTCCGGCACCCCCGCGGTCGTCGCCGAACTCCCCGAGGCCCTCGCCGCCCACGGCGCCCTGCTCGCCGGCCCGCTGGCCGCCAGCGCCGACCCCGACGACTTCTTCCGCGACCGCGTCGAGGAACCCCCCGCCCTGCACGCGCGCGTGGTCCTGCTGCGCGACCGCCCCATCGGCGGCCTCACCGCCGCCCCCGGCGCCCGCGACCTCGCCCTCAGCCACGACACCCCCATCAGCGAGCTCGAACCGGAGGCCGGCGGCGAACTGGAAACCCTCGCAGAACTGATCGCCATCACGGATTTCGCCGCCGTTTACCTGGCGCTCGCTTCGAGGGCCTGATCTTGCCCGGGACACCCTGACGCGCCCGCCCCGCCCCACGCAGAGAGAACCCCATGGACCGCCTCGACAACACCATCCGCCCCTACGCCTGGGGTTCCACGACCGCGATCCCGCAGCTGCTCGGCGTCGAACCGACCGGCGAACCGCAGGCGGAGATGTGGATGGGCGCCCACCCCGGCGCACCCTCGCGCACCGACCGGGGCACCCTCGTGGAGGTCGTCGACGCCGACCCCGAGAAGGAACTCGGGCCCGCCGCCGTCGCCAGGTTCGGCCCCCGGCTGCCCTTCCTCCTCAAGATCCTCGCCGCGGGCGGCCCGCTCTCCCTCCAGGTCCACCCCGACCTCGCCCAGGCACAGGAGGGCTATGCCGACGAGGAGCGGCGCGGCATCCCCGTGGACGCCCCGCACCGCAACTACAAGGACGCCAACCACAAGCCCGAACTGATCTGCGCCCTCACTGAATTCGACGGCCTGTGCGGCTTCCGCGACCCCCTGGAGGCCGCCGCCCTCCTCGACGACCTCGGAGTCGACTCCCTCAAGCCCTACGTCGACCTGCTGCACGCCCACCCCGAGGACGCCGCCCTCCGCGAGGTCCTCACCGCCATCCTCACCGCCGACCCCGACGAGATGTCCCGCACCGTCGCGGAAGCGGCCACCGCCTGCACCCGCCTCGGCGGCGCCTACGCCCCCTACGCCGACATCGCCCACCACTACCCGGGCGACCCCGGCGTCCTCGCCGCGATCCTGCTGAACCACGTCCGGCTCCAGCCCGGCGAGGCCCTCTACCTCGGCGCCGGCATCCCGCACGCCTACCTGAACGGCCTCGGCGTGGAGATCATGGCCAACTCCGACAACGTCCTGCGCTGCGGACTGACCCCCAAGCACGTCGACGTCCCCGAGCTCCTGCGCATCGTCCGCTTCCGCCCCAGCGACCCCGGAGTCCTGCGCCCCGAGGCCTCCCCGGACGGCGAGGAGGTCTACGAGACCCCCATCGACGAGTTCCGCCTCTCCCGCTACGTCCTGCCCGAGGCGGGCGCCGCCCACGACCTGACCCGCCCCACCCCGCAGATCCTGCTCTGCACGGCCGGCACGGTCCGGGCGGGCGAGCACGACCTGCCCCCGGGCCGGTCCGTGTTCGTCCCGGCCGGCGAAAAGGCCGAAGTGTCCGGTACGGGAACGCTTTTCCGCGCCACCGTCGTCGCCTGACCGTTTCGAGAACCCCGTGCTGGTGACCTGACTCACCTCTCCGACGGCGGGCTGCAACAATGGCCCACCGTAAAGCACGGGCAAAGCCACGGGCGCGCACCACGGCGAGCCCGGGCCCTGGAACGGCGTACGAAGGGACAACGCGAACATATGAGCGCGTCAGGCGGTACCAAGGCGATCGTGGCGGCACTGGGCGCCAACCTGGCGATCGCGGTGGCGAAGTTCGTGGCGTTCCTCTTCAGCGGCTCGTCGTCGATGCTCGCCGAGTCCGTGCACTCCGTCGCCGACTCCGGCAACCAGGCACTGCTCCTGGTCGGCGGCAAGAAGGCGAAGCGCGAAGCCACCCCCGAACACCCCTTCGGCTACGGCCGCGAGCGCTACATCTACGCCTTCCTCGTCTCCATCGTCCTCTTCTCGGTCGGCGGCATGTTCGCCCTGTACGAGGGCTACGAGAAGATCAAGCACCCGCACGAGCTGACGCACTGGTACTGGCCCGTCGGCGTCCTCGTCTTCGCGATCATCGCCGAGGGCTTCTCCTTCCGCACGGCCATCAAGGAGTCCAACACCCTGCGCGGCCAGCGCTCCTGGAAGGACTTCGTCCGCCACGCCAAGGCCCCCGAGCTCCCGGTCGTCCTCCTGGAGGACCTCGGCGCCCTCGTCGGTCTGGTCCTCGCGCTCGGCGGTGTCGGCCTCGCCCTCCTGACCGGCGAGAGCGTCTGGGACGGCATCGGCACCCTCTGCATCGGCGTCCTGCTCATCCTCATCGCCCTGGTCCTCGCCGCCGAGACCAAGTCGCTGCTGCTCGGCGAGTCCGCCGGCGCGGAGGAGACCCGGAAGATCGAGGCCGCGATCGTCGACGGCGACACCGTCACCCGCATCATCCACATGCGCACGCTCCACCTCGGCCCCGAAGAGCTCCTCGTCGCCGCCAAGATCGCGGTCCGGCACGACGACACGGCCACCGAGATCGCCACCGCCATCGACGCCGCCGAGGCCCGCATCCGTGACGCCGTCCCGATCGCCCGCGTCATCTACCTCGAGCCGGACATCTACAGCGAGAAGGAGGCGGCCAAGGGCCCTGACCCCGAGGCCTCCCCGGGCGGCCCCGCCCCCCACCCCGCCGACGAGCACTGACCTTCCCCCTTCGGCCCACGGGGCCCGCCGAAACCACTCGGCGGGCCCCGTCCCGCATTCCCTCCGGCCACCCGCACGTCCCCCGGTCCGTCACATGATCGGCTCGATGTGTTCGCCGACGGACTGGGGATCGCCCCCGCGCCCGGTGTAGCTTGGGACGGAGCCAGACGTCGCTGCTGATGGCGGTCGGGCGGTCCCCAGCGGACCGGCCGAGGGAGAGAGGGCCTCCGACGGACTGCGCTGCGCGTACGCGGGCATGCCTGTGTCCTCTTTCGGGCACCCCTGTGTCCGCCGCCGCGCAGACCAGCCGTACCCACCCTCGACCCACACTCCGAGGAGCAGCTCGCAATGACGACTGTCGAGAACCGACAGGACTTCAAGGTCGCCGACCTCTCCCTGGCCGCCTTCGGCCGCAAGGAGATCACCCTCGCCGAGCACGAGATGCCGGGCCTGATGGCGATCCGCAAGGAGTACGCCGAGGCGCAGCCCCTGGCCGGCGCCCGCGTCACCGGCTCCCTGCACATGACCGTGCAGACCGCCGTGCTCATCGAGACCCTCGTCGCCCTCGGCGCGCAGGTCCGCTGGGCCTCCTGCAACATCTTCTCCACCCAGGACCACGCGGCCGCCGCCATCGCCGTCGGCCCCGACGGCACGCCCGACAACCCGCAGGGCGTCCCCGTCTTCGCCTGGAAGGGCGAGACGCTGGAGGAGTACTGGTGGTGCACCGAGCAGGCCCTGACCTGGCCGGACAGCCCCACCGGCGGCCCCAACATGATCCTCGACGACGGCGGCGACGCCACCCTCCTCGTCCACAAGGGCGTCGAGTACGAGAAGGACGGCAAGGTCCCCTCGCCCGACACGGCCGAGTCCGACGAGCACCGCGTCATCCTGGAGCTGCTCACCCGCACCCTGGGTGAGAACCCCCAGAAGTGGACCCAGCTGTCCTCGGAGATCCGCGGCGTGACCGAGGAGACCACCACCGGTGTCCACCGCCTGTACGAGATGCAGCGCGACGGCACCCTGCTGTTCCCGGCGATCAACGTCAACGACGCCGTCACCAAGTCGAAGTTCGACAACAAGTACGGCTGCCGCCACTCCCTGATCGACGGCATCAACCGCGCCACGGACGTCCTCATCGGCGGCAAGACCGCCGTCGTCTTCGGCTACGGCGACGTCGGCAAGGGCTGCGCGGAGTCGCTGCGCGGCCAGGGCGCCCGAGTGATCGTCACCGAGATCGACCCGATCTGCGCGCTGCAGGCCGCGATGGACGGCTACCAGGTCGCGACCCTCGACGACGTGGTCGAGCAGGCCGACATCTTCATCACCACGACCGGCAACAAGGACATCATCATGGCCTCGGACATGGCCAAGATGAAGCACCAGGCTATCGTCGGCAACATCGGCCACTTCGACAACGAGATCGACATGGCCGGCCTCGCCAAGGTCCCCGGCATCGTCAAGGACGAGGTCAAGCCGCAGGTCCACACCTGGACCTTCCCCGACGGCAAGGTGATCATCGTCCTGTCCGAGGGCCGCCTGCTGAACCTGGGCAACGCCACCGGCCACCCGTCGTTCGTGATGTCCAACTCCTTCGCGGACCAGACCCTGGCCCAGATCGAGCTGTTCACCAAGCCCGACGAGTACCCGACCGGCGTCTACGTGCTGCCCAAGCACCTCGACGAGAAGGTCGCCCGCCTCCACCTCGACGCGCTCGGCGTGAAGCTGACCACGCTCCGCCCCGAGCAGGCCGAGTACATCGGCGTGAAGGTCGGGGGCCCGTTCAAGCCGGACCACTACCGCTACTGAGCCCCGGCAGCACCGCTGCCGCCCGGTTCACCACCGGTCGATCCGCACCGGTTGGTTCGCCACCGGTCGAGTCACCACCGGTTGATCCGCACCGGTCGAATCACCGAGGCAGGCCCCCGCACCCCCGTGCCGGGGGCCTGCCCCGTTCTCGACCGGCCGAGACCGGCCCAGCCCATCAGGACCCAGGACCCCCATGCCCCGCGGCCGCTATTCGCTCCACGATCCGCACGATCACACCCCCCTCGCGGACGAACACTTCCAGTGCGCCCCCGGTCCCTCCGGCTGGCGCTACGTCTCCCAGCTGACCACCCCCACCGGCGATCACCACGGCTCCGTCGACCTCACCCTCGACGAACTCGGCCGCCCCCTCCGCCTCGAACTCCACGCCGCCGCCTGGCAGGTCCGCGGCGCCGCGCTCGACGGCGTCACCTGGGTCCGTACCGACCCCACCGGGACCGAGGCCACCGAAGGGAATGTGCGCGCCCATGCCTTCACCGGCACGTCCCCGGCGTTCCTCGTCGCCACCGCCCGTCTCCTGCGCCTCACCCCCTCCACGGCAGCCACCCGCGTACGCCTGGTCGCCTTCACGGAACCGGTCCTCGCACCGCGCACCGTGGACCAGTCCTGGGCCTTGCTGAGTAGCGAAGCACACGCCACTGACAACGGCCCCTTGACCGTGGACGAATACCAGGTCACAGCCCTGGACACGGGCGAGCAGCACACCGTCCACATCGCCGGGGACGTCGTGCTCGCGGCCCCCGGCGTCGAGCTCGAAGACCTGGAATCACCGCCGTCGACGTTCCCCTGACACGTCGGGGGCTTCGCCCGCCACTACGCCGGTGGCACGAACCCGGTGCCGGGCCGCTCGCCCGCAGCAGCTCCCGGCCGCTCGGGACGCCGCTCGCTCACCGAATCCTCCGGCTGCCCGGGACGCCGCCCGCTCTCCGAGGGGCCGGCCGGCGCCGGAGCAGCGACGGACGTGGCCGCCCGGGCCGCATCGCCCGCGAAAGCCCGCCGGGTCTCCCGAACCTGCCGCTCCTGCACGACCGCCGCCAGATAGGCCGCAGGCGGCACCCCCGGCGGCACCGGAGCCCCCGTACGCTCCGCCAGATCCGTCGCCAGCCGCTCTGCCATCGACCGGCCCACCTGCGGATCCAGCTGCTGCATGCGCGTCAGGTACTGCCGGACGGCGAGCCACAATCCGTCGGGCACCGCCGACAGGTCCAGCTCGGAGAACCGCCCCGCCAGCCAGGGCGGAGGAGGCGGTACGAATCCGGTCCGGGTGACCGGAATCCGCTCCCGCACGACGAGCGTCCCCGCGAACACGTCTCCCAGCCGCCGCCCACGCGCCGACACGAACGAGGCGATGCAGGCCACGATCCCGAAGGTCATGAGGATCTCGATCACCCCGATCAAGCCCCGCACCAGCGCGTGCCGGAACCGGATGGGTCCCCCGTCGTCCCGCACCACCCGCAGACCGCACGCCAGCTTCCCGAGCGAGCGCCCATGACTGAGGGTCTCCACCGCGATCGGGCCGCCGACCAGCACGAGAACGAACGACGCGATCGACAGAGCCGTCTGCGCCGCCTCGTCCAGGGAGGCCGTGGACGTGACCAGCACGATGGTCACCGCGACGTAGACGGCCATGGCCGCCACCAGATCGAGCAGCACGGCCAGCGCCCTGCTGGGCAGCCTCGCGGGGCGCAGCTCCAACGCCACAGCCTCGCCCGTCACCAGCTCACTCACGCCTGCCGTCCTTCCCCTGCCCTGCCCACGACAGGCCCAGTCTGCCAAGCTGAGGGCGCATCGCACCGTAGTACGACAAGCTGATCCACGACGAGCCTCCGACGACCAGCCGAGGAGCAGGCACACCGATGGACCTCGACGTCTTCGTCTCCGCCCACCGAGCGGAGTGGGACCGCCTCGAAGCCCTCCTCCGCCGCCAGCGCCGCCTCGACGGCGCTGAGGCCGACGAACTCGTCACCCTCTACCAGCGCACCGCCACGCACCTCTCCCTGATTCAGACCAGTGCTCCCGACCCGCAGCTCACCGGTCGGCTGAGCCAACTCGTCGCACGCGCCCGCAGTGCCGTGACCGGCACCCGGCGCGCCTCCTGGCGCGACGTGACGCGCTTCCTCGCCCACGGCTTCCCGGCCGCCGTCTACAAGGCACGGCACTGGTGGGTGCCCACCGCACTCCTGTCCACGGCGGTCGCGGCCCTGCTGGGCTGGTGGATCGGCACCCACCCCGAGGTCCAGGCCTCGATCGCGGCACCCGGCGAACTCCGCGAGCTCACCCGCCCCGGCGGCCAGTACGAGACGTACTACTCCAGCCACCCGGCCGCCAGCTTCGCCGCCCAGGTGTGGACGAACAACGCCTGGGCTGCCGCCCTCTGCCTCATCCTGGGGGTCTTCCTCGGGCTCCCGGTCCTCTGGATCCTCTTCCAGAACATGCTCAACCTCGGTATCGGAGTAGGCCTGATGTCCTCGGCCGGCCGCCTCGACACGTTCCTCGGCCTGGTCCTCCCGCACGGCCTCCTGGAACTGACCGCCGTCTTCGTCGCAGCCGGCACCGGTCTGCGCCTGGGCTGGACCCTCATCGACCCCGGACCCCGGACGCGGCGCACGGCGCTCGCGGAGGAAGGCCGTGCCGCCATCGGCATGGCCATAGGCCTGGCCCTCGTCCTCTTCGTCTCGGGCGCCATCGAAGGTTTCGTCACCCCCTCCGGCCTCCCCACCTGGGCCCGCATCACCATCGGAATCGCCGCTGAAGTGGCCTTCCTGGCCTACGTCTACGTCGTGGGTGGCCGTGCCGCACGTGCGGGAGAGACCGGTGACGTCGAGGCGGCGGAGCGCAGCGCGACCGTCCCGACAGCCGCCTGATCGTCGCGCCGACCGGCGGATGTGCGACCACGTCCGTTCAACTGCTAGTCTCCTCTTCGCCCCACAGGAGCCGTTGACACGGCAAGTGCGGGGAGGTAGATTCGAACAGTTGCCTGGAGATGGGCTCTAGTCCCGGACCAGCCAGAGTGAACATCTATCTGCTTCTTGAAACGCTGATTTCAATGAAGCCACTCCCGATGAATCGGAAATGAGCGGCCGGTCAGTCCGGCCCGAAACTTCTGATAAAGTCGGGAGCGCCGGAAAGGGAAACGCGAAAGCGGGAACCTGGAAAGCACCGAGGAAATCGGATCGGAAAGATCTGATAGAATCGGAAACGCAAGACCGAAGGGAAGCGCCCGGAGGAAAGCCCGAGAGGGTGAGTACAAAGGAAGCGACCGTTCCTTGAGAACTCAACAGCGTGCC
>NZ_JBIBKR010000005.1:175193-801666 GCF_042959365.1 Streptomyces sp. NPDC007907 | reverse complement strand
CGTAATCGGGATGAACACCACGAGAGCGGAACAGTCAGGCGGAATAGGCCCGACCGTTCACAGCGTCCTCGCTGTGTTATTTCAAAGGAACCTCGACCATCGGTTGTCCGATGGACGGGGTATCAACATATCTGGCGTTGACTTTTGGCACGCTGTTGAGTTCTCAAGGAACGGCCGCTTCCTTTGTACTCACCCTCTCGGGCTTTCCTCCGGGCGCTTCCCTTCGGTCTTGCGTTTCCGACTCTATCAGATCTTTCCGATCCGATTTCCTCGGTGCTTTCCAGGTTCCCGCTTCCGCGTTTCCCTTTCCGGCGGTTCCGACTCTATCAGATCCTTTCGGGCCTGATCCCCGGTCAGCGGGGTTTGTCTTTGCGGCTGTTGGGCCGTTCCGACGTGCCCAACCTTAGCGCGTCCTCTCGGCGATTCCCAAATCGACGCCGTTGGAGTCGATCAGATCATCGAGTCCCAATTCGAATTGAATTCGGGCGTGCCGAAATCAACCCTGTCGGGAGGTCGAGCTGGTGGTTGGAGTGCCGCTGCTGCGGCGGAAGTGTTGCCGAAGAACCGTTACGGCTCGGCGGCAACCCGAAGAACTCTACGGATCCGCCAGGGGGGTGTCAAGCGCCCCTGTCAAGATCTTTTCGGACCGGGTGTCAGTCCAGGTCGGTGAGGCGACCGCCGGCGTCCGGCTGTGCGTGCTCGACCCTGCGCAGCAGGCGCGTGAGCACCTCGCCCAGCGCCGTGCGCTCGTCCGGTGACAGGTCCTGGAGGAGGTCCTCCTCGAAGACCGTCGCCATGCGCATCGCCTCCAGCCACTTCTCTCGCCCCTCGGATGTCAGTTCCACGATGACGCGTACGCGGTTCGACTCGTCTCGCTCACGGGTCACCAGGGATTCGGCGACCATGCGGTCGATCCGGTGGGTCATCGCGGCCGGGGTGAGGCCGAGGCGCTTGGCGAGGTCGCTGGGGCCCAGGCGGTAGGGAGCTCCGGAGAGGACGAGGGCCTTGAGGACCTCCCACTCCGCGTTGCTGATGCCGAGGGCCGAGGTCTGCCGTCCGTAGGCGACGTTCATACGGCGGTTCAGACGGGAGAGCGCCGAGACGATCTGCTCGACCTGGGGGTCGAGGTCCTGGAACTCGCGCTGGTACGCGGCGATCTGCTCTTCGAGGGTCGGCTCGCTGGGGCCGGCGGTGTCGCCCATGTGCGCAGTATCGCACGCCCCTTCTTTGCCTTGAAGTCCTTGGGTATGTACTCTTTAGCTTCGAACTTTAGTTTCGAAGTCTTCACTCCTAACTTGTGAGAGAGGTGAACGTGACCAGGGCGATGGGCGCAGCGATGCGCCGGATTCACGTGGGGAACGCACTCAGCGCGTTCGGGCTCGGCTTCACGGTCCCGTACCTGTACGTCTACGTGGCGCAGGTGCGAGGGCTGGGAGCCATGACGGCGGGTCTCGTACTCGCCGTCTTCGCTGTGGCCGCGCTGATCGTGCTGCCGTTCGCCGGGCGGGCCATCGTCCGGCGCGGCCCGCTGCCGGTGCTGCTCGCCGCCCTGGTCACCGCCGCTCTGGGTGCGCTCAGTCTGGGGATCGCCGGCAGCGCGGCGGCCGTGCTGGTGTCGGCCTCCCTGCTGGGGGCCGGGCAGGCAGTGATGCAGCCGGCGCTCGCGACGATGATCGTCGACTGCTCGTCCGCGGAGACGCGGTCGCGTGCCTTCGCCATGCAGTTCTTCCTGCAGAACCTGGGGCTCGGCGTCGGCGGCCTCATCGGCGGGCATCTGGTCGACACCACCAGCGCCGCGTCCTTCACTCTGCTGTTCGCGATCGAGGCGGCGATGTTCCTGCTGCTGGCCGTGGTGATGACGACCGTGCGGATGCCGCACGCGCCGCGGATCGAGGACGCGCCCGCGGCCGGGCGGGGCAGCTGGAAGCAGTTGCTGGGCAACCGGGCCATGGTGCAGCTGTGCGTGCTGGGCTTCGTGCTGTTCTTCGCCTGCTACGGGCAGTTCGAGTCGGGGCTGAGCGCGTACGGGGTCGAGGCCGCCGGTATCTCGACGTCCGCGCTCGGGACCGCGCTGGCCGCCAACACGCTGATGATCGTCGTCGCGCAGTTCGCCGTGCTGCGGTTCGTGGAGCGGCGCCGTCGCTCGCGGGTGATCGCCGCTGTCGGGCTGATCTGGGCCGTGGCGTGGGCCGTCGCCGGGTACGCGGGGCTCGGGCACGGGAGCCAGGAGATGGCGACGGCCGCGTTCGTCTCGACGTACGCGCTGTTCGGGCTGGGTGAGGCGATGCTGTCGCCGACCGTGGCGCCGCTGGTCGCGGATCTCGCGCCGGAGGGCATGGCCGGGCAGTACAACTCCGCGTTCGCCCTGGTCAAGCAGCTGGCGCTGGCCGTCGGGCCTGCGGTGGGCGGGCCGCTGGGTGCCTCACTGCACGCGCCGTACATCGTGGCGTTCCTGGTGTTCTCGCTGGGGATCACCGTCCTGGCCGTGCGGTTGGGGCGGCGGCTGACCGAGGTGCAGGACCAGCCGTGGCTCGCGAAGAGCCGGGTCGTGGCGCGGGGTGGGGCACCCGTTTCCACGGACGTCTGATCCCGGTCCCTTCTTATGTGACCTGCGTGCGCGGCAGGGCGAACTCACACCAGACCGCCTTGCCGCCGCCGGGAGTACGGCGGCAGCCCCAGTTCGACGCGATCGTGGCGACGATGGCGATGCCACGGCCCGATTCGTCGCCCGGTTCCGCGCGGCGGCGTCTGGGAAGGTGGTCGTCGCCGTCGGTGACCTCGATGATCAGCCGTCTGTCCGTGCGGCGCAGGCGCAGACGCATCGGCGGGGTGCCGTGCTGGAGGGAGTTGGCGACCAGTTCGCTGGTGGCCAGGACGCCCAGGTCGTGCAGGTCGGCGGGGAAGCGCCAGCTGGTCAGGACACCGGAGGCGAAGGCACGCGCGCGGGGGGCCGCTTCGACACCGCCCAGCAGTTCAAGGGCGGCGTTGCGGAAGAGCTCGCTGTCCGGGCCGGTGCGGGCGGGGTGCTGGAGGACCAGGACGGCCACGTCGTCGTCATGGTCGGGGGTCACTCCCGCGGAGCGGACCAGGCGGTCGCAGACGACCTGGGGAGTTCCGGTGGCGCCGGCCAGGGCGCGTTCCAGGGCGGCGATGCCCTCGTCCAGGTCCGCGTCGCGCCGCTCGACCAGGCCGTCCGTGTAGAGGACGGCCGTGGAGCCGGGGGCGAGGGGGATCGAGCCCGAGGCGTGCATCCAGCCGCCGGTGCCGAGCGGGGGGCCGGTGGGTTCCTCGGCGCGCAGGACCGTGCCCTTCTCGTCCCGGACGAGGATCGGGAGGTGGCCCGCCGAGGAGTAGATCAGCTTGCCCTCGTTGGGGTCGTGGATGGCGTACGCGCACGTGGCGATCTGGTTGGCGTCGATCTCGGCGGCCAGGCCGTCCAGGAGCTGGAGGACCTCGTGCGGGGGGAGGTCGAGGCGGGCGTAGGCGCGGACCGCCGTGCGGAGCTGGCCCATGACGGCCGCCGCCCGGACGCCCCTGCCCATGACGTCTCCGATCACCAGGGCCGTGCGGCCGCCGCCCAGAGTGATGACGTCGTACCAGTCGCCGCCGACCGCGGCTTCCGTGCCGCCGGGGTGGTAGGTGGCGGCGATGCGCAGGTCGTCCGGCTGTTCGAGCTCCTGGGGAAGCAGGGAGCGCTGGAGGGTGACGGCCGTTTCGCGCTGGCGGCGCTCGCTGGCGCGCAGGCGCTCGGCGGCTTCGGCGTGGTCGGTGACGTCGGTGGCGAAGACGAGGACGCCGCGGCCGTCGCTGCCGCCCTTGCCGTCGCCCTGGGCGACCGGGGTGCAGGTGAAGGTGTAGGAGCGGCCGTCGGGGGCCTTGCGGGACTTGACCGTACGCGGCTTGCCGCTGCGCTGGACCTGGTCCAGGAGGGGGAACAGGCCGAGGGCGTCCAGCTCGGGGAGGGCCTCGCGGGCGCGTTCGCCCAGAGGGCGGATGCCGAAGGCGCTCGTGTAGGCGTCGTTGACGTAGGCGATGCGGTGCTCGGGGCCGTGGACCAGGGCGACGAGGGAGGGGACGCGGTCGAGGACCTCGCGCACCCGCAGGTCGTCGACGGCGGGAACGGACGGTGCCTCGTCGGTCAGTTGTTCGGCGCGGGCGGCGGGTACGGAGCCGTCCCCCCGCCAATCCGGGGAGGCCGTCTGCTCGGTCCGCGCTGCGGCGCGGCGCTGCGTTCCGGGGAGCCGGGCGCTCCAGCGCGTGAAGTTCACGAATCCTTGCCTCGTGTAGTGGGCGGCGGCCGGCACCGGAACCGGCCGGGGCCCCGAGGGGCCCGCACCGGGGCGCGTGGTGGCGAGCCCGCGGTGGTGGACCAGTCTGGCAGGGCGCGGACCGGACCGACATCCGTCAGACGCCGGGCCGACCGCAGGAGTTCCTGGGTCCGGTCAGGACGACCCCTTCGGGTTCGGCGGGGGGTCGAGAGAAGGCTTTCCACCGGCCGCGAGTTCGAACTCCGCCCGGGGGTGTTCGAGTGAACCCAGGGAGACGATCTCCCGTTTGAACAGGCCGGCCAGGGTCCATTCGGCCAGCACCCGCGCCTTGCGGTTGAAGGTGGGCACGCGGCTGAGGTGGTAGGCGCGGTGCATGAACCAGGCGGGGTAACCCTTGAGTTTGCGTCCGTAGACGTGGGCGACCCCCTTGTGCAGGCCCAGGGAGGCGACCGAGCCGGCGTAGGCGTGCTCGTACGTCTCCAGCGGTTCGCCGCGCAGGGAGTGCACGATGTTGTCGGCGAGGACCTTGGCCTGGCGGACCGCGTGCTGGGCGTTGGGGGCGCACTCACGGCCCGGCTCTCCGGCTGTGACGTCGGGGACTGCGGCGGCGTCTCCCGCGGCCCACGCATGTGGTGCGCCGTCGACCGACAGTTCCGCCGTGCACGTCAGGCGACCGCGGCCGTTGCGGGGCAGGTCGGACGCGGCGAGCACCGGGTGGGGTTTCACGCCCGCCGTCCAGACGACCGTACGGGTGGGGAAGCGGGCGCCGTCGCTGAGGACGGCGACCCGGTCGGCGCAGGACTCCAGGCGGGTCTCGAGGCGGACGTCGATGTTGCGGCGGCGCAGCTCGGTGACGGTGTAGCGGCCCATCTCCTCGCCGACCTCGGGCAGGATCCGCTCGGAGGCCTCGACGAGGATCCACTTCATGTCCTCGGGCTGGACGTTGTGGTAGTACCGCGTGGCGTAGCGGGCCATGTCCTCCAGTTCGCCGAGTGCCTCCACGCCCGCGAAGCCGCCGCCGACGAAGACGAAGGTGAGGGCCGCGTCGCGGATCGCAGGGTCGCGGGTGGAGGAGGCGATGTCCATCTGCTCGATGACGTGGTTGCGCAGGCCGATGGCCTCCTCGACCGTCTTGAAGCCGATGCCGTGGTCGGCCAGGCCCGGGACCGGCAGGGTGCGCGAGACCGAACCGAGGGCGAGGACGAGCTCGTCGTAGGACAGCCGCTGCCCGCCCGTGCCCTCCTCCTCCGTGGCGAGGGTGGTGACGGTGGCGGTGCGTTTCGCGTGGTCGACGGCGGTTGCCTCGCCGATCAGGATCCGGCACCGGTCGAGGACGCGGCGCAGCGGTACGACGACGTGCCGGGGGGAGATCGCGCCCGCGGCGGCCTCGGGGAGGAACGGCTGGTAGGTCATGTACGGGTCGGGGGTGACGACGGTGATCTCCACCTCGCCCCGGTCCAGCTCCCGTTTCAGTCTGCGCTGCAGGCGCAGGGCCGTGTACATCCCGACGTAGCCGCCACCGACAACGAGAATGCGCGCACGTTCCTTCACCATCCCATGACGCACCCGTCGCTTGCGTTTGTCCACAGCCTCGACGAATTGTGTGACCGGAGCGGGAGAGCGCGCGGAGTTGGCCGGATTCACGACCTGCGAGGCATTCGCGCAGGTCAGAAGGGGCGGCGCAGGGGGCGCGCGGGGGCACATTCGGGACGTATGCGGCCCGTACTCCGATCGGTGGGCGCTCCGTGCGGAACCTGCCCCTTCTGAATTGACTCCCTCTCAACTATGTTCGTGTGTCGACGGGGTGTAGGGGGAAGCGCTCACCGGGTCCGCGACGGGCGGGCCTCGGGCGGGCCGGTTCCCGCGTCCCGGCATCGAATGGCGGGGAGTCTCCGGGGGGAGACGTCATTACCGGGGGAATGCTTATGCATGTTCAGGACTCTCATTGGTCGCCCGCGTCCGCAGTGGCGGCGGGCGGCATGACGATGAGTGCGACGACGGGCGGCGGACGCGACGGATCGCGGACGACGCCGCTGCGCGTGGACGCTCAGCGCAATCTGGAGCACGTGCTGCGCGCGGCGCGTGAGGTCTTCGGCGAGCTGGGGTACGGCGCGCCGATGGAGGACGTGGCGCGGCGCGCGCGGGTCGGCGTGGGCACGGTGTACCGGCGGTTCCCGAGCAAGGACGTCCTGGTGCGGCGGATAGCCGAGGAGGAGACCTCCCGGCTCACCGACCAGGCGCGGGCGGCGCTCGGGCAGGAGGACGAGCCGTGGTCGGCGCTGTCGCGCTTCCTGCGGACGTCGGTGGCCTCCGGCGCGGGGCGGCTGCTGCCGCCGCAGGTGCTGCGGGTCTCGGTCGAGGACGGCGCCGGTGAACCGCGGGTGCCGCAGCAGCGGACCCAGCCGGCCACGACGGAGCTGCGACTGGTGCCCGACCAGCCCGTCGCGGTCGCCTCGGTGCCGGCGGTCGCGGCCGAGGACGACGCCGGGACGGCGGCGCTGCTGGAGGTCGTGGGCCGGCTCGTGGAGCGGGCGCGTGCGGCCGGTGAACTGCGGGCCGACGTGTCGGTGTCGGACGTGCTGCTCGTGATCGCCACGGCCGCGCCCTCGCTGCCGGACGCGGCCCACCAGGCGGCCGCGTCGGCACGGCTGCTGGACATCCTGCTGGAGGGGCTGCGCTCGCGACCGGCGTGAGCCGTCGGGGCCGTGATCCGGGGCGGGCGAGCCCTGGCCGGAGAGGTTTCCGGGCTCGGACGGGACGTCCGGGCCCGGTCCGGGCTACCGCCTCCTGGAGAGAAAGGTTCCTTCGAGCCTTCCCCGAACGGGTGACGGCCAGTACTGCCGTGCGGCAAGTCCCCACGGATGAGTGATCATCCGAACTTCAGGGGTTCTGACCGGAAATCCCTATGGCACGCTGACCCGGTGGTTTGGACGGATGGAGCGGCTGCCGGGGGCTTGCCGCGATGAGCGTTGACGGGCAGGACGAGTCGAGCGGCGGAGGACACCGCGACGCCGCGGCCGGCGACCCGGCCCCGCCGCAGGTGCCGCCTCAGGGCGGACGTGCGAGCGTGCCGCCCGCCGGGCACCCGGCCGACGTTTCGGTCCCGGCCCAGCGCAACGGACGTGAGGACGGCGCCCCGCCGTCCGAGCCGCCACCCTCCGACGCCGGCCTCATCGACCGGATGCGCGCGGGGGACGACACGGCGTACGAGGAGCTGTACCGGCGCCATGCGCAAGCCGTGCGCCGTTACGCGCGCACCTGCTGCCGCGACGCCCACACCGCGGACGACCTGACCGCCGAGGTCTTCGCCCGGATGCTCCAGGCCGTGCGCGGCGGCGCCGGTCCCACGCACGCCGTCCGCGCCTACCTGCTCACCTCCGTCCGGCGCATCGCCGCTGCCTGGACGAGGTCGGCACGGCGCGAACAGCTCGTCGACGACTTCGCCGTGTTCGCCGCCCAGTCCGCGCACGGGCCCGACGTGTCCGGCGACGACACACGCGAACAGGGCGCGGACGTACGGGCGATGCACGAGGCCGAGCAGTCCATGGCCATGCGGGCGTTCCGGTCGCTGCCGGAGCGCTGGCAGGCCGTGCTGTGGCACACCGAGGTCGAGGACGAGTCCCCGAGCGAGGTCGCCACGCTGTTCGGTCTGGACGCCAACGGCACACGCGTCCTCGCCAGCCGGGCCCGCGAGGGCCTCAAGCAGGCCTACCTCCAGGCCCACGTCAGCGCCACGCTCACCGGTGACGAGGAGTGCGCCCGCTACGCCGACCAACTCGGCACGTACGCCCGCGGGCGGCTGCGCACCCGGGCCGAGCGGGGGCTGCGCAAGCACCTGGAGGAATGCGCGAAGTGCCGTCTGGCGGCGCTGCAGATCGAAGAGGTCGCCGGCGGTATCCCGGCCGTCGTGCCGGTCGCCGTCATCGGCTGGTTCGGCGCCGCCGGTTACGCCAAGGTCGCCGGGCTCGTCGCCGGGGGCACGGGAGCGGCCGGTGCGGCGGGGGCGGCAGCGGCTTCCGGGGGCTCGGCCGCTGGGGCGGCCGGTGCAACGTCCGGTGGAACGGCCGCCGCGAGTGGCAGTGCGGCCGGTAGTGGTGCGGCGGGCGGCGGTGCGGCCGGAGGCGGGGGCGGTGCGGTGGCCTCCGAGGGGATCGGGGCGCCGGTGAAGGCCGGTATCGCGGCCGGGGTGGTCGCCGTCGGGGTCGTAGCCGCGGTGGTGATGGCACTGGCCGGCAACGACAAGCCGAAGGCCGAGGCCAAGGCCGACCCCGCGTCTCCTCCCCCGTCGTCGGTGGTGCGCCCCGGTAAGCCCACGCCGTCCCCCTCCCCGCCCGCGTCCGGGCCGCGCCCGGGCCCCGCGGGGCTCGTGCCGCCGCGCGCCGGAACACCCACACTCACGCCCACACCGACACCGACACCGACACGGGCGACCGTCACCACGCCGAGCAAGGGCCCGGACCCGACGACACCCTCCCCGGCTCCCACCCGGACGTCCGGTCCGCCCGCGTCCCCCGAGCCGACACCGTCGCCCGACGGCACACCTACACCCACTCCCTCTCCGTCCCCGCCCGCCCCGGCCGTCTACCGGTGGAGCGGGCTGTCGTACGACGTCAACGGCGACGGCACGAAGCCCGAGATGCGGATCGGGTCGAGCAGCTGGGTCGGGAAGCGGTCCGGCCTGCGGGTCGGTGGCGAGCGGTACGTCCACGGCGTCACCGTGCACGGCCGCTCGTCCGTCACCATCGACCTCAACCGCTCCTGCTCGTCGTACGACGCACGCGTGGCAGTGGACGACATGACGCCGAAACTCGGCGCGGTGCGCTTCTCCGTGTACGCCGACGGGACCAGGCTGTGGCGGTCCCCGCTGATGGAGGGCGGCGACGCGGCCGTGCCCGTCCACGTGAACCTCACCGGACGCGGCACGGTCCGGCTCGTGGCGGAGCCGCGCAGCGTCCTCGACAACCTGATGCCGGTGGAGTGGGCGGAGTCCGGGTTCACCTGCGGCTGACCGCAGGGCGGTTCACGTCACCCGGTCGACGGCGTACACGACGCACGCCTCGTCCAGCTCGCGCAGGACGTCGTCCGCGGTGAGGGCCGCGCCCCGGGCACGCTCCGCCTCCCAGCGGGCACGGCCCAGGGCGGCACGGGCAGCGGCCTCGGCGCGTTCCGCCGGGGGGATCTCCGGGACGGAGCGCGGGCGGCCGGACCGCCAGTGGTCACCGGTGCCGAGCAGCCGGGCCGCGCGCGGGAAGTCGCCGAGGTCGGCCAGCAGCCCCGCCGCGCCGTCCACGACCGTCGCCCGGACGACGTCCGAGCACCGCTTCTCCACCGCCTCGCGCAGGGCTTCGGTGGCCTTGGCCAAGCCGGAGCGCGGCCCGGACTCCTTCGCGCTGATCGCCGCGTCCAGCAGGCGCAGCATCACCATGAACTGCGGGGGCGGTGTACCGGGCGCGGTGTTGGCGAGCGCCTCCTCCCACCACGCGCGCGCCCGGCCGGTGTGCCCGTCCTCGAAGGCCATCTGGGTGCGCATCAGCAGGATGTACGCCTTGGAGTCCCGTACGCCGTACCGCTCGGCGGCGGCGGTGGCCTCGTCCAGCGCGGACCGTGCGGCCGGCCGGTCGCCCGCACGGTAGGCGATCTCGGCGAGCCGGGCGATGAGGAACGGCGATTCGGCGTGGGCGCCCACCTCGTAGGCGAGCCGGAGCGCCTCCTCGTACTCCCCCTTGGCCTCCTCGAAACGGCTGCGCACCATGGCGGCCTCGCCGGCCGCGCTGCACACCTGGGCGCGCAGCCAGCGGTCACCGGCGCGGCGGCTGAGGACCCGCAGTTCCGCGAGGTCGTCGTCGACGCCCTCCAGGCTTCCGGGCCCGTCGACGACCGTGTGCGCGCGGAACATCAGGGCGACGGAGACCTCCCAGTCACCGCCGTACGCACGGCAGTTGGCGACGGCCGCGTCCAGGACGGTCCGGACCTCGCGCTGGTCGCCCAGGTAGGAGGAGAGGATCGGGCAGACGAGCCCCGGGATGCGGGCCGCGTGCGGGCCGCCTTCCGTGTAGTGGGCCCACACCCGCTCCATGTACGGCAGCCTTTCGGCGACGAACGTCTCCATGGGGGCCACTTCGGTCATGAAGAACAGATGCAGCAGGCGCACGTCCATCCGCAGGGCGTGCAGCGGATGTCCCGCCTCCCCGTCCGGCGGTGTGAGGAAGGGGTCGACGTGGCCGGGCGATTCCGGCCGGCCGCCGGGCGTCACACGGCCCGTCGTGTCCGGGGTCGCGCCCAGCTTCAGCGTCCGTTCGAGCCACTCCACGCCCTCGTGGCGATAGTTGCGCAGCCACCAGAACCAGCCCATGGCCACGGCGAGGGCGGCGGCCTCCGCCTCGTCCCCGGCGGCGAGGGCCCGGTCGAGGGCCGCACGGATGTTGTCCAGCTCGGTCTCCAGGCGGGAGATCCAGGGCAATTGCGCGGCGGAGCGCAGCTGCGGATCGGCCCGCTCGGCGAGCGCACGCGCCCACGCGCGGTGCCGTCGCTCGGCGGCGGCGCGCAGCTGCGGGTCGTCGGCGGCGCGCTCGACGGCGTACTCGTGGATGGTCTCCAGCATCCGGTACCGCATGCCGGGGGCGTCGTCGTCCGCGCCGGGCGTCGCCACGACGAGGGACTTGTCGACGAGGGCCCCGATCAGCTCGGCGGCGGGCCCGGAGCACACGGCCTCGGCCGCCCCGAGGTCCCAGCCGCCCGCGAACACGGACACCTCGCGCAGCATCGTCCGCTCGGCGTCGTCGAGCAGGTCCCACGACCAGTCGACGACGGCACGCAGGGTCTGCTGGCGGGGGAGGACCGTACGGCTGCCGGAGGTGAGGAGGCGGAAGCGGTCGTCGAGGCGGTCGGCGATCTGCCGGGGGGTGAGCAGCCGCAGCCTGGCCGCCGCCAGCTCGATGGCGAGCGGCAGCCCGTCCAGCCGTCGGCAGATCTCCGCCACCGCCTGCTCGTCGCGGAGCACGGCCTGCGCGTCGGGACGGACGGCGGCGGCGCGCTCTGCGAACAGCCGGCGGGCGTGGTCGGGGCGCAGGGGCTCGACCGGACGGACCACCTCGCCCGGCACAGCCAGGGGTTCACGGCTGGTGGCCAGGATCGTCAGCGCCGGGCAGCGGGTCAGCAGGGTCTCCGCCAGGTGGGCGGCGGCACCGATGACGTGTTCGCAGTTGTCAAGGATCAGCAGGAGGTCGCGCGACGCACAGAACTCGACGAGCAGCCCGACGGGGTCGTCCTGCACGGCGGTGAGCTCGCTGGTCATCAGCACGGTCTCGCGCAGACCGAGCGCACTGACCACCGCTCCCGGCACCGCCTCCGGCCGGTCGAGCGGGGCGAGCTCGGCCAGCCGTGCCTGCGGGAGCCCGGCGGCGGCTTCCTCGGCGAGGCGGGTCTTTCCGGAGCCGCCCGGTCCGGTGAGGGTGACGAGGCGGGCCCTGTGCAGGTCGGAACGGATGGCGTCGATCTCGGGTTCCCGGCCGACGAAGGAGGTCAGCCGGGGGCGGATGGTCCCGGGGCGGGTGCGCTCGCGCTGCGGCCGAGCGGGCGGCGGTTTCTCCTGCCTCGGGGCGGAGTCGAGCAGGTCGGCGTGCAGGGCGCGCAGGTCTGGCCCGGGGTCGGTCCCGAGGCCTTCGGCCAGGGCCCGGCGCACGCTCTCGTACGCGGCGAGCGCGTCGGCGTCCCGCCCGCTGTCGCGCAGGGCGCGGATGAGGAGGGCGTGCAGCGGCTCGTCGTAGGGATGTACGGCGGTCAGTTCCCGCAGTTCCGGTACGACGTCCGGGGCGCGGCCGAGCCGTAGCCGGGCCTCCGCCCTGGCCCGGCTCGCCTCCAGACGCCTGGCCTCCGGGCGGGCGGCGGCGGAGCGGTCGGGGAGATCGGCGAGGGCGGGGCCGTGCCAGAGGGCGAGGGCGGCATCGAGGTGCCGTTCCGCTCGCGCGGGGTCGTCGCCGGCGAGGGCGTCGGTGCCCTGCCGGACCAGCCGTTCGAAGACGTGGAGGTCGATGTCGTCCCCGGTGGCGGCGAGTCGGTAGCCGCCGGTCTCGGAGGTGACGGCGTCCTTGCCGAGGGCCCTGCGGAGCCGGCCGACGAGGGCCTGGAGCGCGGCCAGGGCGTCCTGGGGCGGGTCCTCCGCCCAGACCTCGTCGATCAGCGTCCTGGGGGTGACGATCCGGGAGGGGCGCAGGGCGAGGGCGGTGAGCAGCGCGCGGAGCCGGGGGCCGCCGACGGGTACGACCGTGCCGTGCTCGTCCTCTGCCGTGGTGACGCCCAGAATTCTGTACCGCACCGGGTCATTGTCGCCGGGGTGGGGTCGAGGGTCGGAGGGTTTTCGGTGCGGGGGCTGCCCGGGGCCTTGTGGGCAGGTTCTCGGCGGTATTGCTGGGGCCGGGTGGGTCCGCTCCCCCAGCGGCACACATGCCCGCAGCCAGGGCGAGCCACGACGCACCCGCAGCCGCCGTCGTACGCAAGGGGACGTGTCGGGGGGTGTCCGCCCGCAGCGGTTGGCGCGTCAACGAACAGTCAGTCGGTGTGCAAGCCCATCGCGCCGTTCCGAGGACGGACACCCCCCGACGCGGCCCCGACCCGCACCCGGCGTCAGGCGCAGACGTACGGCGCGGCAGGGACCCACCACCCGGTGTCAGGCGCAGGCACCCGCACAACCCATAACCGCTACACGCGACGCGACCGCGACCCACCCCCGGTGTCAAGCGCAGGCACCCGGACAACCCACAACCGCTACACGCGACGCGACCGCGACCCACCCCCGGCGTCAAGCGCAGGCACCCGCACAACCCACAACCGCTACACGCGACGCCCCCCACCGGCCCCCGCCCCCAACGCGCCGCGCTGTGGGGCGATGCCCGACGGGACGGCGCGTTGGCGGGCCGGTGTGCCGGTCCAGCAGGTGCCGCGGCGGGCGAGAAGGCGGCGCAGCCACAGTTCCAGGGAGACCAGGTCCGCGAGGCCGTCCAGGGGGAGGGGTTCGCCCGCCGCCGCGCCGCGCAGCGCCTTGCGGACCACGCGGGCCTCGACCAGCCCCGCCTCCGCCAGCAGCGGGGTGTCGAACAGGGCGACCAGGGAGTCCGCCGCCACGCGCAGCCCCGTACGCTCCGCGGCCGCCGCCGTCGCCTGGGTCGGGGCGCCCCAGCCGGGCGGCAGTTCCCGGACCCCGGCCCCTTCCAGCACCGTGCGCAGGATCGCCGCCCGCGCCCCGGGCCGCACGCGCAGCGCCTCGGGCAGGGCGCGGGCCGCGCGGACGACCTGGTTGTCGAGGAACGGCGCGTGCAGCCGCTGGAAACGGACCTCCGCCGCCTGTTCCAGCACCCGCAGGTCCGCTGCGTGCCGCGCCAGCGACGCACGCGCGCGGAAGTCTCCCGGCCGCTGTCCCGGCCCGACCAGCTCCGACCGGTGGGTCGACGCCTGAAGACGAACCGATACTTCAGCCAGTGCCTCACCGGTCAGCCAGCGCGCCGCCGGCCCGGGTCTTCCCCAGGTCAGCGCGGCGAGCGAGGCGTCCAGCGCACCCCCGGGCGCGTCGAGCCCGTCGTCGTTGCGGGGGTCGAGCAGACGCTCGGCGAGGGTCTCCAGGCCCGACCGGTACGGCATGCGGGACAACCGCCGCGCCGCCGCGTACACGCGCGCGGGCACCAGCACCGACCCGTCGGCCTTGGCCAGCGCCGCGACCGGCCGCACGAGATGCCGCCGCCGGCGGTCCATCAGAAGGTCGGCCAGGCGTGCGGGATGGGCGTCCAGGACCTGGCGCGCGCCGTAACCCGTGAAATGGTCGGCACTGCCCGCCGCCAGCCGGGCCCGATGGCGCGCCGCGGACACCAGGCACGGCCCGGGTTCGTCCGTCAGGGGTCCGTCCAGGTCGGCGTACGGCAGGGTCCCCTCGTCGCCCGCCACGACGACGTGGTGCAGCCGCGGGTTCGCGGCCAGGGCGCCCGCCCGCTCCAGTTCGGCCTCGCGGCCCGGGACGGCGAGGTCGTTGAACGTGACGGCCAGCAGCCGCTCCCCCGCGCCCGTGCCGTGCCCCAGCACGGTGCCGGGCATCCCGGGCAGGCCCGCGGCCAGCAGCGCCAGCGCCCCGGAGGCGGGCCCGCCGGACAGGTCCGCGCCGATCCCCGGCACCGGCATCCCGCGCGCGGCACGCCGCTCGGCGGGTCCCATCCCGGGGACGGGCCCGGGGTCTATGTCAGCACCGGGGACGTGCCGCGGCGCGGACAGCCGCGTCCGCACGGCTTCCACGAGCGCGTCGCGCACCGCGTCGACAGCGCTGTCGGGATCGGCCGGGGGCGCCGCCACGGCCAGCGAGGCGACCGGCTCGTACCCGGCGATCTCGCGCGCCCCGGCGCGCAGGATGAGGGCATGCCCGGGCGGAATGCGCTTCACGCCGTCGTACGGGGTGGAGTCGTGCAGCGCGGCAGGCACATCGGGCGCCGCCAGCAGCGCGGCCAGGTGCCCGAAGTCGAGGTTGGCCTCGATGAGGTCGGCCAGCGGCAGCGCGGCGGTCGCGTACGCCGTGCCGCCCGCCCAGGGCGTGTGGAACACCGGCCGCGCGCCCGCGAGATCACCGCAGACGGTGATCCGCCTGCCGACCTGGACGATCGCGGTGTAGCTGCCCGGCCAGGCGGTCAGATGCCGAAGCGCGCCGCCGCGCGCGGCGAACAGCGCGACGCGCAACTGCTCGTCGGTGGCGCCGCAGATGCCGAGGACGGCGATCCTGGTCCGGTCGTCGGCCTTCACGACGCGCACCTCATCGGGGCGCCAGTCGCCGACCGCCCACAGGGGATCGGGGTCGCCCCACAGGAGTTGGGACCCCACCGGGTGCAACGTCTCACCCTCGCTGCCGGTGGCCCCCGCCGAACCGGCAGCGACGGCTCCCGCGGCGGTGCTGCTCCATCCCACCAACCACCGCATCGCCGCCTCCACAGGCTGTGGACAACCAGTGCACCGCACGAACCGGTTCACCATGCTGCCATGAAGGAAGCGTTCCAGAGGCTGCCGACGCCGCTTGCGCTCCGCTGAATGCGCCCCGGCGGAGCCGTCCGCACCGCCGCGAACACCCCGAACACCCGCTTGCCACAAGAAGATCCGGGCGGAAAGCCGTACGAATCCACGACGCACACCGGAAGACCGGACGAAAGACCGCACGGAAGACCGCACACGGAGGACCGAAGGGGGCCGAAGGGGACCGCACGGGCGACCGCACGCACGACCGGCCGGCGAAGCCACCGAACCACCCGCACGAAAGGCGAGTCGCGGGAAAACCGAGAAGCGGCGAAGAATCAAGGCACGCCAGCGACATGTCTGCAGTACGACTGCGACACGAATGCGCCCCCGCAACGCGCCCCGATCGCGCCCTGAGCGCCCTCAACTGCCGTGGTCGGAGTGCTGATACCCGGCGACCGGCAGGGTCGGTTTTCAGTCAAATCGCTGTCACGCACGCAGCTTCGAACACGCTCCGTACAGGATCGGCACCTTGTCACCCGGTCGCGCAGTCCGGGAGACGGAGCACGCCTCCCGGACCGTTCCGCCGCCCGCGGGGATGTAGGCGGCGGTGTCCCCCAGCCCACTGGATCCAGTACAGCGGGCCGACCCACGCAACGACCATGGAACCGCTCCCGCGATGGCCGGAGAAGAGCGCACGGGCAGGCGCACGGCCACACACCGGGAGCACGTCGCAACAGCCCGTATCTGAACCGCACTTCAGTACGGACCACAATCCCGCCAACCGGAACAATGCCCCTTAACGCTTGGGATGCGGCGAACTACGCTGGGTTTACGAATGCCGCGTGGTTATGCCAGTGCGGCAGCCGTCTGTGTCGAGGGGTGGCGCATGTCCAGGGAGCAACGCGGGCCGAACGAAAAACTCGGCGCCGTTCTCGCCCTCGCGGGAATTTCCAACGCGGGCCTCGCCCGGCGCGTCAACGACCTTGGCGCCCAGCGCGGCCTGACGCTTCGCTACGACAAGACGTCGGTGGCGCGCTGGGTGTCGAAGGGCATGGTGCCGCAGGGCGCCGCCCCGCACCTCATCGCCGCCGCCATCGGCCAGAAGCTCGGCCGCCCGGTGCCGCTGCACGAGATCGGCCTCGCGGACGCGGACCCCGCACCCGAGGTCGGCCTCGCCTTCCCCCGGGACGTGGGCCAGGCGGTGCGCTCCGCGACCGACCTGTACCGCCTCGACCTCGCAGGCCGCCGGGCCGGCTCCGGCGGCATCTGGCAGTCGCTCGCCGGATCGTTCGCAGTGAGCGCATACGCAACGCCCGCCTCACGGTGGCTGATAACCCCGGCCGACAGTTCGGTCGCGCGTGACGTGGGCCCCGGCGAGGGCTCCGGCGCACCGCTCAAAGTCGGCCACAGCGACGTGCAGAAGCTGCGCGAGGCCGCCGAGGACGCGCGGCGCTGGGACTCCAAGTACGGCGGCGGGGACTGGCGTTCGTCCATGGTCCCCGAGTGCTTAAGGGTGGAGGCGGCCCCCCTGCTGCTCGGCTCCTACTCCGACGAGGTAGGCCGGGCCCTCTTCGGCGCCTCCGCGGAACTCACCCGCCTCGCCGGCTGGATGGCCTTCGACACGGGCCAGCAGGAAGCGGCCCAGCGCTACTACATCCAGGCCCTGCGACTGGCCCGGGCGGCGGCGGACGTCCCCCTCGGGGGCTACGTTCTGGCCACCATGTCCCTCCAGGCCACCTACCGCGGCTTCGGCGACGAGGGCGTGGACCTCGCGCAGGCCGCCCTGGAACGCAACCGCGGACTGGCGACGGCCCGCACCATGAGCTTCTTCCGCCTCGTCGAGGCACGCGCGCACGCCCGCGCGAACGACGCCCAGGCGGCCGGCGGCGCCCTGAAGGCGGCCGAGAGCTGGCTGGAGCGGGCCCGGCCCGGTGACAACGACCCGAGCTGGCTCGGCTTCTACTCCTACGACCGGTTCGCCGCCGACGCGGCCGAGTGCTACCGCGACCTCAAGGCACCCCGCCAGGTGCGCCGCTTCACCGAACAGGCCCTGTCGAAGCCGACCGAGGAGTTCGTCCGCTCGCACGGCCTGCGCCTGGTCGTCTCCGCGGTCGCCGAACTGGAGTCGGGAAACCTCGACGCGGCGTGCGAGCAGGGGGTGCGGGCGGTGGAGGTCGCCGGGCGGATCTCCTCGGCCCGCACCACCGAGTACGTGAAGGATCTCCTGCACCGGCTGGAGCCGTACGGCGACGAGCCACGGGTGGTCGAGCTCCGTGAGCGTGCGCGACCGCTGCTGATGGCTCCGGCCTGAGCGGGTGCCGGGTCGCCGGGATCCCGTGCCCGCGGGCCGGTCGTGGCTGATCGCGCGGTTCCCCGCGCCCCCGGAGACGATGGTGCTCCCGGCGTTTGAGGGTGCTGTCAGTGGCGCAGTGCACTATCGGTAGCGGGAGGTGGTGCAGGTGCGGACGGCGTACGACTGCGACGTGCTGGTGATCGGCGGCGGCATCGTCGGTCTGTCGACGGCCTACGCGATCACCCGCGCCGCCCCGGGCACACGTGTCACCGTCCTGGAGAAGGAACCGGGCCCGGCCCGCCACCAGACCGGCCGCAACAGCGGCGTCATCCACAGCGGCATCTACTACCGCCCCGGCTCCCTCAAGGCGCGCTACGCGGTCCGGGGCGCGGCGGAGATGGTCAAGTTCTGCGCCGAGTACGGCATCCCGCACGCGGTCACCGGCAAGCTGATCGTCGCCACCGACCGCGCGGAGCTGCCCCGCCTGCACGCGCTCGTGCAGCGCGGCCGGGAGAACGGCATCCCCGTCCGAGAACTGGGCGCGTCCCAGATCGCCGAGTACGAGCCGGAGGTCCGCGGCCTGGCCGCGATCCACGTCGGCACGACCGGCATCTGCGACTTCGTCGCGGTCGCCCGCCGGCTGGCCCACGGCTCGGGCGCGGAGATCCGCTACGGCACCCGGGTGGTGCGGGTCGACCGGCGCCCCGAGCGCGGGGTCGCCGTGCTCACGGCCGCGGGGGACGTCGTACGCGGGCGGGTCCTGGTGAACTGCGCGGGGCTGCAGTGCGACGAGATCGCCCGGCTCACCGGGGACGACCCCGACGTCCGGATCGTGCCGTTCCGGGGCGAGTACTACGAACTGGCCCGGCCGGAGCTGGTGCGCGGCCTGGTCTACCCCGTGCCCGACCCGGCGTTCCCGTTCCTCGGCGTGCATCTCACGCGGGGCATCGACGGGGGTGTCCACGTCGGGCCCAACGCGGTGCCGGCCCTGGCCCGCGAGGGATACCGGTGGAGCACGGTGAGACCGCGCGAGCTGGGCTCGACCCTGACCTGGCCCGGCTCCTGGCGGATAGCCCGCAGGCACTGGCGGTACGGGGCGGGTGAGCTGCGGCGATCCCTCTCCAAGAGGGCGTTCACCCAGGCGGTGGGCAGGCTGCTGCCCGGGGTGTCCGAGGACGATCTGGTGCCGACGGCGGCGGGGGTGCGCGCACAGGCGGTTCTGCGGGACGGAACCCTGGTCGACGACTTCCTGATCCGCGAGGGCGCCAGGACCGTCCATGTCCTCAATGCGCCGTCGCCCGCGGCCACGGCTTCTCTGCCGATCGGGCGGGAGGTGGCACGGAGGGCGTTGAGCGCGCTGTGAGCCGTCGGAACCGGCGGCGGTGCCGATGCCGGGTGGGTCAGCAACCCGGCGGAGCGGGGTGCCGCTGCGCCCACCCTCCCCCGAGCTCTCGGCTTCGCTCGAGGTGGATCGCACCCGCGACCCACCACCGCCGCGTCCGTGTCACACCTCAGCCGTAAAATCAGAGGCACTGTGTCTGAGTCCGCCAACACCCCCGACGTCCAGAGCCCGCACCCGCACGCCCCCGGTGCCTCCGTCCGCGGTACCCGGGCCAAGGGAGAGCCGCGCTTCCCCGACGGTCCGAAGGCCGACCCCGCCGGTTCGCACTTCGAGCGGCGGATCCGGAGTTTCCAGCCGCGGCGCAGCCGTGTCACCGCCGGTCAGGCGGACGCGCTGCAGCGCCTGTGGCCCAAGTGGGGCCTCGACATCGACGGCGGCCGGATCCTCGACCTGCACGAGCTGTTCGGCAACGACAACCCCGTCGTCCTGGAGATCGGCTTCGGCATGGGCGAGGCCACCGCCCAGATGGCCGCCGCCGACCCCGCCACGAACATCCTCGCCGTCGACGTCCACACCCCCGGCCAGGGCAACCTGCTCAATCTCGCCGACCGCAACGGCCTGTCCAACATCCGCGTCGGCAACGGCGACGCGATCATCCTGCTGCGCGAGATGCTCGCCCCGGACGCCCTCGACGGCCTGCGCGTCTACTTCCCCGACCCCTGGCCCAAGAAGCGGCACCACAAGCGCCGGATCATCCAGCCGGACTTCCTCACCCTGGCCGCCCCCCGCCTCCGGCCCGGCGCGCTCCTCCACTGCGCCACCGACTGGGAGCCGTACGCGGAGCAGATGCTCGAGGTCCTCACCGCCCACCCCGACTTCGAGAACACACAGGCGGACGGTGGTTTCGCGCCGCGTCCCGACTTCCGTCCGCTGACCCGTTTCGAGGGCCAGGGACTGGACAAGGGACATGTCGTGAACGACCTCCTCTTCCGCCGCGTACAGCACGTGGACCAGCCCCCCTCCGGCGCCTGACCACCCCTGGCACCTCTCCCGCCTGCGGACAGCGCCCATCCGTCGTTAGGGTCAATCCCGTGGCCACCAGCCTCCCGCACCCGTCGTACCCGAGCGGTCCCGCCGACGGCGTCCCCTTCGCCGGCCCGGGCACACCCGGCTCCCTGCGACACGCCCACTGGTGGCAGCGCACGTGGGTGCGCTACGGCGCGCTGAGCACGCTCCTCGCGATGTCCGGCCTGGTCATCCTCGCCCTGGTCCGTGAGGAGACCGGCACGGAGGGGTTCCTGGTCGGGCTGGGGCTGGCCGTCCTGCCGGTGCCCCTGCTGATAGCCGCGTTCCGCTGGCTGGACAGGGTCGAACCCGGCCCCTGGCGGAACCTGGTGTTCTGCTTCGCCTGGGGCGCCTGCGCGGCGGCGCTGATAGCGATCGTCGCCAACAGCTTCGCGACGAGATGGATAGCGACGGCGACGGCGGACCCGTCCAGCGCGGACACCCTCGGCGCGACGGTGATAGCGCCGGTGGTCGAGGAGTCGGCCAAGGCGGCGGCCGTGCTCCTGGTCTTCCTCTTCCGGCGTCGCGACTTCACCGGCATCGTCGACGGCGTCGTCGTAGCCGGCGTGACCGCCACCGGCTTCGCCTTCACCGAGAACATCCTCTATCTGGGCACCGCCTTCGGCACCGACCAGCTGACCGGCCACAGCGGCATCGCCTCCGTCACGGCGGCGACCTTCTTCGTGCGCATCATCATGTCGCCGTTCGCGCATCCGCTGTTCACGGTCCTCACCGGCATCGGCTTCGGCATCTCCGCGCTCTCGACGGCCCGCCGGCCCGTGCGCCGGATCGTCTTCCCGCTGTCCGGGTTGCTGCTCGCAATGGGCATGCACGCGATGTGGAACGGCTCGTCGGCGTTCGGCGAGTACGGCTTCTTCGCCGTGTACGCGGCGTTCATGGTGCCCATCTTCGGGCTGCTGACGTGGCTGGTGATCTGGACGCGGCAGCGGGAGCTGAAGACCGTCCGGGCGGAACTGCCCGCCTACGCCGTGGCCGGCTGGCTGACCCCGGCCGAGCCGTACGCGCTCGGCTCCATGCGGGCCCGGCGGATCGCCCGCCAGTACGCCCGCCGCCACCTCGGCAGGGCGGCGGCCCGGGAGGTGGCCCGCTACGAGGCGTACGCGACGTCCCTGGCGTTCCTGCGGCACCGGGCCCGGCGGGGCGGCGTCCGGCCGGACTTCGCCGTACGGGAGGGGGAGCTGCTCGGCGAACTGTGGCGGCGCCGGGAGGTGTCCCGCCCCGCGCTGGACCACGCGGCGCGGATCACCGCCCCTCCGGTCCCGGTGGTGGCCCCGCCCTGGCCGGTCCACGGCGTGTACGGACACGGCTACGGCTACGGCTACGCCCACCAGCCGACCCGACCGACGCCGTACCCGGCGTACAACCCGTACCGCTCCTAGGGCAACCCCGGAGGGAGGCCCGGCGGTCGACGCCGTAGCCCGCGTACAGCCCCTACCGGTTCCAGGGCCTGCCCTGACCACGGCCTGGCAGCTGACGCCGTAGCCGCTACGGACGCAGAACTCCCGTGAACACCGCGACCGAAGACCGGCGGCCCTGACGTCGGGGGGTCGTCGTCAGGGCCGCCGGTTTTCGGTCGGGGTGCTGCAAAGGGGGCGTACCGCTTACGGGTTCAGTCCCTTGCCGCGCAGCCACGCCATCGGGTCGATGCCGCTCGCGGATCCGCCGGAGTGGACTTCGAGGTGCAGGTGCGCGCCGGTGACGTTGCCGGTGGCGCCCACGCGGCCGATCACGTCGCCGGTGCTGACCTTCTGGCCGACGCTGACGCCGATGGAGGACTGGTGCGCGTACCAGATCTCGGTGCCGTCATCGAGGGTGAGGACGGTCTTGTAGCCGTACGAGCCGTTCCAGCCCGCCTCGGTGATCGTGCCGCTGTGCACGGCCTTGATCGGCGTGCCCGTGGGGGCGGCGAAGTCGAGGCCGGTGTGGTAGCCGGAGGACCAGTAGGCGCCGGCCTGGCCGAACGTCGAGGTGAGGGTGTACGAGGAGATCGGCAGCGTGAACTGCTTGGCGAGGGCGGCGAGCCGCTCGGCCTCGGCCTTCTTCCTGGCCTCCTCCTCCGCCTTCCTCTTCGCCTCGGCGGCCTTGGCCTTGGCTTCCTGCTCCGCCTTGGCGACCGCCTCCTTGGCCGCCTTCTCGGCGGCGGCCGCGGCGTCCTCGGCGGCCTTGGTCTCGATCTGCTCCTGCTGGTGCTCGACCTGCGCCATGATCCGAGCGCGCAGCGCGTCACCGGCCCCGGCACGGGCGCCGGACGTGTCCTGCGCGGTGTCCGCCGTGGCGGTGCCGAGGCTGCTGAGCGGGGTGGCGGAACCTTCGGGGGTGTCGTCGTCCGAAATGAGGGAACCCACCGAGGGCAGGTCCGGAACGGAGATGGACACCGGGGGCTTGCCGGTCTGGGCACTGGCGATGCCGCCGGCACCCACGGCAGCTATGACGCCGACGCCCAGGACGGTGGAGCTGCGGGCGAGACCTCCGCCGCGCTGCTTGGTGACGCGATGCCGGCCGCGGACGGGACGGATGGACTCCTCGGTGGGGTTCCACTCCTGGAACGGGCCCTCGTCGGTGCGCTGACCGCCGTAGCCGAAGGTGTCGGTGTCGCGCTTCGGCGCGTACGGGGCCGTGGGGGCAGGCCGGTTGGACGCCACGTGGGCGTACTCCTTTCCTTCCTTCTCGCCTACCGGGTTAGCTGACGGGTTCGGAGCAGGAAGGTCTCCTACGCGCGTATACCTGCCGTGCTTCCACGGTGGTATCCGCCCGATTCACCCCAAGTGGTGGTTCCCCGGTTCCCTTGCGGGATTCGGCGCGTGCGCACGGAGCCGCCTTCTGTGACGGCTGGGACGACCGCGCTGCGTTATCGAACGTTAATGGAGGCGCGGGGGGTATTCCAGCGGTTCCGCTTGATCATTAGCCTTTTTCGCGCGGACTTACCTGCCATGACCGGTTCAAATCGGGCGAGTTGACCATCATGCAGGTGACTGAACGTTTTTGACGGTGTGTCAGATGTTATGCGGAACGGGACGGTTCGCTCACCGACCGTAGCGAGCCACGGGGTGGACACCGGGAAAGCACCGAGGGCCGGAACCCTTTCGGATTCCGGCCCTCGGCCTTCAGTAGCGGGGACAGGATTTGAACCTGCGACCTCTGGGTTATGAGCCCAGCGAGCTACCGAGCTGCTCCACCCCGCGTCGTTGTGTTCACCAGTGTACGCCATCCGCGGGACCGCTCGCGCACACCCTCCGTCCGGCCCGTGCTCAGCGCGTCAGGTGGCGGTTCGGGGCCTTGGCCCGCTCCTCGTGTTCCGGCAGGACGAGGACCTCCACCCCCCGGGCCGCCAGCAGGCCGCTGCCGTCGGCGTCCGTCACGAAGGTGTCCGGCTCGCGCCAGGCCGTGACGACCCGCCGTACGCCCGCGTCGAGGATCAGCCGGGCGCAGGGCGCGGGCCGGGAGGCGCGGCGGGCGCACGGCTCCAGGCTGCTGTACACCGTCGCGCCGGGCAGGCGCGGGTCGGCCGGGTCGAGCTTCGCGAGGGCCGCCTCCTCGGCGTGCACCACCGCGTCGCCGCCCTCACGGGAGTGGCCGCGGGCCAGTTCCGTGCCGTCGGCGGCGACCACGACCGCACCCACGCTGAACGCCGTGTCCGACGGGGGGCAGCGCTCGGCCAGTTCACAGGCGAGGGCCAGCCAATGGTGGTCGGCGGCGGCGGGCAGGGGGCCGGTTCCCGGGGCGGTCGGCTCGTAGCGCATCAGGACGACGTCCTCGATCCGCCGCGACTCCAGCAGCCGGAGCCGGCCGCCCTGGTAGCCGCCCGGGCCGAAGAGCCGGGGCGCCCGGGGGTCGCCCACGAAGAGCGGGGCGAGGACCAGCTGGAGCTCGTCGGCCAGGCCCTGGGTGAGGAGCTGGGTGTGGATCAGGCCGCCACCCTCGACCATGAGCCGTCCCACGCCCCGCACGTCGTGCAGGTGCGTGAGCAGCCGCCGCCAGTCCAGTTCGGTGCCGAGCGGGACGACGTCGGCGGCGAGGCCGAGCGCACGGGCGCGTTCGGCGCCCTGGTCGGTCGTGTAGAGGAGCTTCTCGCCGCCGGTGTGCCAGAAGCGGGCGTCCGGGTCGAGGTCACCCGAGCCGCTGACCGTGACCTTGAGGGGGTACTCGGGCTTGCCCGCGGCCGTGCGGGCGGCCCGGCGCCGCTCCGAGTTCACCAGCAGGCGGGGGTTGTCGGCGCGGATGGTGCCGGCGCCGATCAGGATCGCGTCGACGCCGGCCCGGACCTCGTCGACCCGGTCGAAGTCGGCCGGGCTGGACAGCAGCAGGCGGTCGGGCCCGGTGTCGTCCAGGTAGCCGTCGAGGGAGACGGCGGCGGACAGCAGGACGTACGGGTGAGGCATCGGTGCTCCGCGGCTGGTCGGGACGGCGGGACGGACAGGGCTTGGTTCAAGTTTGAAACAAACCTACACTGGCGGCATGACGACTCGCTGGCTCACCCCCGAGGAGCAGCGCGCCTGGCGCGCCTACATGGCAGCCTCGCTGCTCCTGGAGGACGCGATCGACCGGCAGCTCCAGCAGGACGCCGGCATGCCGCACCTGTACTACTCCATCCTGTCCGTCCTGTCGGAGTCCCCGGAACGGCGGCTGCGCATGACCGATCTCGCCGAGCGGCTGAAGATCACCCGCAGCCGGCTGACGTACGCGGTCACGCGGCTGGAGAAGGACGGCATGCTGCGGCGCGAGGCCTGCCGGTACGACAAGCGCGGCAGCATCGCGGTGCTGACCGACGAGGGGTTCGCCGTGCTGGAGCGCGCGGCGCCCGGGCATGTCGAGACCGTGCGCAGCTCCCTGTTCGACCGGCTCAGCGAGGAGCAGGTGGGCCAGCTGGAGGAGATCTCCGCGGCGATCGCGCGGGGGCTCCAGGAGGAGGACGGGCCGCGGGCGGCGGCGGACGACGTGCCGTGGCGGCGGAGGTCCTCACCCACCTGTTCGTGACCCGCGTCACAGCGTCCGGCTTCGTCATTGCTTCAAATTTAAAGCACGAGTAGGGTTCCGACCGTGGATCTGCTTCAAATCTGAAGCAGTACGGCTGTGCAGCCGAACAGGAAACGGACCCCGGAGGCCCCGCATGCCCGACACCCCCGCCGTCGTCGCCACCCCGCGCTCACGCGTCCGGGTCCCGCTGCGCTTCCACGACGGCTACGAGGCGGACGCCGAGGTCGTCACCTTCCACGGGCTGGCCGACGGCCAGGAGCACGTGGCCGTGATCCTCGGAGAGCCCGGCCCGGTCCCGCTGGTGCGGCTGCACTCCGAGTGCCTGACCGGGGACGTGTTCGGCAGCGCCCGCTGCGACTGCGGCCCGCAGCTGCGCGAGGCGGTCGAGCGCATCGCCGAGCGCGGCGGTGTCCTGCTCTACCTGCGCCAGGAGGGCCGCGGCATCGGCCTCTACAACAAGCTCGACGCGTACGCCCTCCAGGACGAGGGGCTCGACACGTACGAGGCGAACGCGGCGCTGGGGCTGCCGGAGGACGCCCGCGACTACACGGCAGCGTCCCAGATGCTCCGGGCCCTGGGCATCGGTGAACTGGAGCTGCTCTCCAACAACCCCGACAAAGCCGACCAGTTGCGGTCTCTGGGCATCGACGTCCGCGACCGGGTCCCCACCGGCGTCTTCACCACCGCCCACAACGTCCGCTACCTGCGCGCGAAAGTCCTCCAGACCCAGCACACGCTGCCGCTCGCGGCGCTGGCGGAGCTCAACGCGGGCTGACCGGACGCCGGTCCGGACGGGTGCTGAACCGGGCTGCTTGCCCTTCGGTTCATCGGGTACAGCCTTTGCAAGAGGGCGACCTCATCAGTACCCGCGCTTTTATGGAAGTGACCGTTTCGTGACCGATCTCGACGGCCCCGGCCACCACCGGGCGAAGGGACCGGGCGAGGGCCCGGAGGCCGTCGCAGCGCAGATCACCGACGCTGTGGAGAGCCTGGTGGCGCTGTGGTCGGTCGCCGCCCAGGAGGCGTCCCTGCGGCTGTCACCGCACCAGTTGCGGGCGCTGCGCACCGTGCAGGCGGCGCCCGGGCTGAACCTGACGGCCCTGGCGGACGGCCTGGACATCGGCCTCCCCACGGCCAGCCGCCTCTGCGACCGTCTGGCCGCGGCCGGTCTGCTGGAACGGGTCCCGCATCCCGTCACCCGCCGCGAAGTGCAACTGTGGCTCACGACACACGGACAGCGGGTCCTGGACGACGTCGCCGTCCGCCGCGCCCAGGCCCTGACCGCGGCACTGGCGGCCATGAAGCCTGCCGAACGGGCGGCGCTGAGCAGGGGGTTGCGGGGCTTCCTGTCGGCCCGGGCCACGTTGCCGCCCGAGACCGGAAGCCCCGAGGACAGCTGAAGAAACCTGCCGGTTAGGGGCGGTCATGCCCCGAGTCGGCGCCGGTGGGGTGCCCGTGGGAGTGGGGCCCCTCGTCACTCCCGTCCCGGACAGGCGTCACGTGCCTGAGCCGTGGCGGCTTTCTCCTCCTGCGGTGAGGACCGCCACGCAGGTGTCGTCCCGGACCGGGCGGGCCGCGCTGCCCGCGTCACGGAGTACCACCGCGGCCGCCACCGCCGGGTCGCAGCCGGGCAGGACCCCGTCGTCGGGCGGCGTCCAGCGGCTGGGCAGGCCATCGCTGTGCAGCACCAGCAGACTGCCCGGGTGCCACGGCACGCGCTGCACGGGCACGGACGCCGGCGTCTGCGCGCCCACGATGCCGGGGTGGGACAGCAGCGGCTTCCACGCGCCGTCGGTCCGCAGCCGGGCACCGATGTTGCCGATCCCGGCGAAGCTCAACCGCTCTTCCCGCAGCTCCAGTTGGGCCACGGCGACGGCCGCGCCCCGGGTCGGGCGCAGGGCCCGGCCCAGACTCCGAAGGATCTCCACCGGCGGCAACTCGGCCAGGTCGCGCAGCTCCCGCACTGCCGCGGTGGAGGCCTCGGCGGCCTTCACCCCGTGGCCGAGCCCGTCGGCGAGCAGCAGGGTCAGACGATCGCCGCGGCGCACCCGGCCCCAGGCGTCCCCGGAGTGCTCGGCCCTGCCCAGGGGGACGTTGACGCCCCCGGCACGCGGCCCCGGCGGGGGCGGCCCCTGGTTGCGGACGGCCGGCTCGTGCCCGATCCGGGCCATCACGACGGTGCCCCGGCCCGGCGCGCTGTGCAGGTCGAAGTCGTTCGCTATGCGCCGGCACGTCCCGAGCCCGGCGCCCAGCGAGGCGGCGACGGTCGTGGTGTAGCCGTCGCGCATCGCCGCCGCGACGTCCGGGATGCCGGGTCCGTGGTCGAGCGAGACGAGCTGCACGACCGGCCGGCGGTCACCGTCGTGCGCGCGCTCGACGAGGTTGATCAGCACCCGCCCGCCCTCGGCGTGCCGCAGCAGGTTGGTCGCCAGTTCCGTCGCCACGAGCGCGGCGGTCGCGGTCCGGCTTGCGGGCAGGCCGGCGCAGGCGCTGGCCTCCTCGGCCGCCACCCGCACGTCCCGCACCCGCGTCGAGTCGTCCTCCACCGGCACGTCCCAGACCCTGCTCATCACGGCACCGTCCGGGAGGGCGGCACGACGGTGGCCCAGGCGGTGACGGTGACGGTGGTCCCCTCACCGGGCCGGCTGTCCACCTCGAACTCCTGCACCAGCCGCTTGGCGCCGCTCAGGCCGAGCCCGAGGCCGCCGCCGCTGGTGTAGCCGTCGGTGAGCGCCTGGTCCAGGTCGCGGATGCCGGGCCCGGTGTCGACGAAGGCCAGCCGCAGTCCGCGCGACGACCCGGCGTCCAGCGGGGTGATCTGCACATGGCCGCCCCCGCCGTGGACGAGGGTGTTGCGGGCCAGTTCGCTCGCCGCCGTGACGAGCTTCGTCTGCTGCACGAGCCCGAAGCCGAGCTCGGCTGCGGCCTGCCGGACCTGCTGCCGTACCCACGCCAGATCGGCGTCCGAGCCGATCGGCAGGCTGGCCGGACCGGCATGGCGGGAAGCCTGCATCATGGACTCCCCTCACCCCGGCGCGTGGTGACGCCGAGGAGCTCCATCGCACGTTCGACGTCCAGGGCCGTCCACAGACCGGGCAGGGTGAGCCCCAGCTCGACCAGGGTGATGGCCACGGCCGGGCGCATCCCGGCCAGTACCGTACGGGCCGCCAGCAGCTTGGCTCCGGCGGCGATCTCGGCCAGGACCCGGCCCAGGAACGAGTCGACGATCTCCACACCGGAGATGTCGATCACCACGCCGGTCACCCGGCTGTGCGAGATCCGGGCCGTGATGTCCTGCTGGAGCTGCTCGGCCATCCCGTCGTGCAGCTCCCCCTGGAGGGTGACCAGCAGGACGTCGCCCAGCTGGAGGACCGGCACGGTGAAGCCGTGTCCGCCCACGGGCCCGTGGCCCGCGATCCCGGTCACCGCGTGCCCGCGTCCGCCGCCGCGCCGACCGCCCTCAGTGGTGCGATCTCGACCCCCTGCTGGCTGAGCGCGTAGGCGAGCGCGTCGGCCAGGCTGGAGCGGGTGAGCACCGTGCCGAGATCGATGCCCAGGTGGACGATGGTCTGCGCGATCGCAGGCCGGATGCCGGAGACGATGCACTCGGCGCCCATCAGTCGCGCCGCCGCGACGGTCTTCATCAGGTGCTGGGCGACCAGCGAGTCGACCGTGGGCACGCCGGTGATGTCGAGGATGGCGTACCGGGCGCGCTCGGCGACGATCGCGTCCAGCAGGCTCTCCATGACGACCTGGCTGCGCGCGCTGTCCAGGGTGCCGATCAGCGGTACGGCGACGGTGCTCTCCCAGAGCTTGATCACCGGGGTGGCCACCTCGTGCAGCTGCTCGCGCTGCCGGGCGATCAGCTCCTCGCCCGCGCTGACCGTGGTCTCCATCACGACCAGGCGCAGGGTGCCCATGAGCACGGTCAGCGCCAGCACCGCCTCGTGCGCCTCGGGGGCGTCCGGTTCCGCGAACTCGGCGCGCAGCAGCTCGGTCGCCGGCTCGCGCAGCGCGGCGACCTCGTTGGCGACCCCGTCCGGGTCGGTGCCCGTGCGGGCACGGGACGCGGCCATGCGCCCCAACTGGTCGCGCACGGCCTCGAATCCGGACGCGCGGATGTCGTCCAGCCGCCCGGACGCCGCCACGGCCGCCAGCGCCGCGGCCACGGCCCGGCCCGCCTCCACCGCCTCGTCCCGGGACACGGTGAAGACCGTGCGGAACAGCGCGGCGTCCGCCCACCGTTGGGCGATCTGCTCCCGGCGCCGTTCCAGGAAGGCGCTCACCTGGTACGCGACCGGCTCCCGTTCCGCGTTCTCTTCCGACACCGACACTTGTATCGCTCCCTTGCACGGGCCGGACCGAGGTCACGCGAGGCGCCTCAGCCGTTACTTGCCGTATGACAAACATTAGTGCCGACCGACGGCACCATCAAACAACCGCTCTCCGCTGCCCCTGACCTGCGCCTGCCCCATCCCTTACCGCCCACGCCAGTCCAGACACACCACGAGGGCGTCGTCGTCCGGGGTGGACCGGCCGCGGTGGCCCGTCAGTTCGCGCAGGACGGCCCGGGGCACCTCGGCCGCCGGCAGCAGCCGGGTCGACTGGATCGCCCGGGCCAGGGCGGCGTCCCCGTAGGCCTCGCCGCCCGGGGAGGCCACGCCGTAGACCCCGTCGCTGACGAAGACCAGCCGGTCGCCCGGCTCGACCCGGAACTCCTGGATCACGTAGTCGGTCTCCTCGAACATGCCGAGCGGCAGCTGGGCGTCGAACGGCACCCGCTCCACCGTGCCCCGGCGCAGCCGCAGCATCTGCGGCGACCCGGCGTCCACCGCGCGCACCCGCCCGGTGGCCAGGTCGAAGTCGAGCATCAGCACGGACAGGTAGCAGCGGCCCCGGTAGTGGGCGTACACCGCCTGGTCGGCCAGGGCCGCCTGGTCGTCGATGGACAGCCCGGCCCGGCGGGCGTTGCGCAGCGCGTTGATCGCCAGGTTCGTCAAGAGGGAGGCCTCTATGCCCTCACCCATGCCGTTGGTGACGTAGAGGCTGAGCCGGTCGGCGGAGGCGGACCAGTCGAAGTTGTCACCGAAGATCGCGTACGCCGGCTCCAGTTGTGCGCCCAGCTCGTACTCCGGGCGGGCGCAGGAGCGACCGGGCAGCAGCTGCCACTGCATCTCGGCGGCCAGCGTGAGCCGGTCCCGGCGGCGCGCCTGGAGGTACAGGTCGGTGTCCCGCTCGGCCACGACGACCTCGTGCCCGAGCACTTCGGCGATCTCGGCCAGCTCGTCCAGACAGTTCTCGGCATGCTCCGCGCCCGGCAGGGTCACCGTCAGCACGCCTAGGCGGTCGCCGCGCACGGTGACGGGCAGGTGCGCCCGTACGAGATCACCCGACGGGATCTCCAGGTACGGCTGCTGCGCGCCGAAGGCCCGGCCCGCCGGGCTGTTGTGCACGGACACCGGCTGCAGTGTGTGCGGGAGCTCGGAGACCGGCTGAAGCACCGTCAGTCCGTAGTCGGCCAGGAAAAGCTCGACGGAGTCCGCCGCGTACTGATCGGTCAGTACACGACGGACCGCGTCCAGCAGTCGATGGGGCGCCGCCGTGCGCAGGGCGCGCTCAGCGGCCACGAATCTGCTCGTGATCGTGCTCACGGTGGTCCTTCACCATCCTCGACAGGACGCCGACGCGTCCGTGGAAACGGGTTCTTGTCCATGGGGGCCGGGAGGGGCCGGGAGGGGCCGGGAAGCGGGTCTGGTCCCGGGCGGTTCACTCCGCGCCTAGTACGCTGACGGCCATCCCGGTGCCTGCGAGAGTGTGACTGTGACTTCCCTCCGACCCCGCCCTGAGCCGACCGAGGTCGCCCGTGTGACCTCCACGGCGGCGGAGTTGCTGGAAGTCCTGTGGGGCCGGGCCTCGACCGCGCCCGCCTCCGCGTCCCAGCTGCGGCTGCTGCTCATCCTCGAGCACCACGAGGGCATCAATCTGCGTACGCTCGCCGACTCCCTCGCCTCCACACCGCCCTCGACCAGCCGGCTGTGCGACCGGCTGCAGGCGGCCGGGTTCGTCGAGCGCGAGGTCAGTCCGGCCGACCGGCGCGAGGTGCGCCTGCACCTCAGCGGCCGGGGCCGCGCCTTCCTGGACGACCTGCGCCTGCGCCGGGAGCAGGCGCTGCGCGCGGTGCTCGACCAGATGCCCGCGGCGAAGCGGGCGGCGCTGCTGCAGGGGCTGGAGGCGTTCTGCGACGCGGCGGCGGCCCAGATACACGACGACTCCGAAGACTCCCGATCGTCCGGCACCCGGACTGCCTGACCTACGTGCCGCCGCCGCACGGAATCGGACCTTCCGGCCTCTTCCCTGCGCGCGCTCGGCACGCCTAGGCTGTTGCCCTCCACCTATAGTTGTCAAACGACAACTGTCCGCTCCGCGCGCTTCCCGGTCCTCTCTCGCGCACTCCACCGCCCACCCTCCCTGCCCGTACCTTTGCAGTACCGGTCCGGGTACCCCGCCACCGCCTCGACCTGCGCCGACTGTGGTCAACGTCTCGCCGGGGCATATGCAGGGCATGACCGCGGCGAGGGCGGGTAACGGCGCTTGAGGTGGCCTGTCGGGGGATCGGAGCGGGCCGGACTGACAGGGAGGGCCCGTGACGGCGACCATGCGCATCGACACGACGACGGATTCCGCCACCTACACCGGTGAGGAGCTGCCGCAGATCGCCGAGCCTCAGAAGCTGGCCCCGCAGGACGCGCGCGAGCTGACCGGGCAGTTCCTCGACCGGCTCGCCGTGCTCGAGGAAGGCACGCCCGAATACCAGTACACCCGCAACACGCTCATCGAGATGAACATGTCGCTGGTGCGTTTCGCGGCCCGCCGGTTCCGCAGCAGTGGCCAGTCGATGGAAGACGTCGTCCAGGTGGGCGTCATCGGGCTGATCAAGGCCATCGACCGCTTCGAGGTCTCCCGCGAGGTGCAGTTCACCAGTTTCGCGGTGCCGTACATCATCGGCGAGATCAAGCGGTTCTTCCGGGACACGTCCTGGGCCGTGCACGTGCCGCGCCGGCTGCAGGAGGCCCGCACGGAACTCGCCAAGGCCACCGAGGAACTGGCCTCCCGCCTCGGCCGCGCGCCGAGAGTCTCCGAACTGGCCGCCCTGATGAACCTGTCCGAGGAGCAGGTCGTCGAGGCTCAGATCGCCGCCAACGGCTACGTGTCCTCCTCGCTCGACGCTACGGTCACCGGCGACCCGGACGAGAGCGAGACGACCCTGTCGGAGTTCATCGGCGAGGAGGACCCCGCCCTCGAACTCGTCGAGGACTTCCACGCCCTGGCCCCCCTGGTCGCCGAACTCGACGAGCGCCAGCGCCTCATCCTCCACCTGCGCTTCGTGGAGGAGCTGACCCAGGCGGAGATCGGCGCCCGACTCGGCATCTCGCAGATGCACGTCTCCCGGCTGATCTCGCGCACGGTGGCTCGGCTGCGCTCGGGGATGCTCACCACCGGCTGACCCGGCCCCCACAACGACAAGAGCCCCGGTCCGGATGATCTCCGGACCGGGGCTTTCCCGTAGGCCCTGTGGGACTCGAACCCACAACCAATGGATTAAAAGTCCACTGCTCTGCCAATTGAGCTAAGGGCCCAGGCGATGTTGCCCCCACGAGCATAGCCGGACGACGCCGCGTTCCCGATCGGGTATCCCTCCCGGCCGTGGCGAAGTGACGAACAGGGCCGATCAGGGCCGTGGAACGACCGGTTCGGGTGGGTCCGCGCCGCCCCGGCGGAGTCCGTGCCCCTACGACAGAGCGCCGTGGCCCGCCCGTTGGGAGGGGGCCACGGCGCTCCTCATGCGCTGATGTCAGCCGTTGCGCTTCCAGCGCGGCTTGTCCTCGCGGCGCTGGAACGAGCCGCCGCCGCGGTGGTCGTCACGACGGCCGTAGGGGCGGTCGTGGCCCGGGCGGTCGTGGCCCGGGCGGTCGTGTCCGCCGGAGCGGAAGCCCGGACGGTCGTCACGGCGGTCACGGTTGAAGGGGCGGTCGCTGCCCCGGTGCCCACCGCGCTCGTCCCGGCGGAAGCCGCCGCGGTCACGGTCGCGGTTGAAGCCGCCCCGGTCGTCACGGCGCTCGAACGAACGGCCGCCACGGTCGTCACGACGCTCGAACGAACGGCCACCCCGGTCACCCCGGTCGTCGCGGCGGAAGCCACCGCGATCGCCCCGGTCGCCACGGTCGGCCCGGTCGTCCCGGCGGAAGCCACCGCGGTCACGGTCGCGGTCGCGGTCGAAGGAACGGCCACCGCGGTCGCGGTCACGGTCGCGGTTGAAGCCGCCCCGGTCGTCACGACGCTCGAAGGAACGGCCGCCACGGTCGTCACGACGCTCGAACGAACGGCCACCCCGGTCACCACGGTCGCCTCGGTCGTCGCGGCGGAAGCCACCGCGCTCGTCGCGCCGCTCCCGGCGCTCGTACGGGGCGGAGGACTCGGGGCGCTCCTCGCGCTCCACGTCCTTCGCGGTCGGCTGCTCGGGCACCGACACCTCGACGGCGGCCACGGCCTCGCCGCTCTCCCCGGCCGCCACGGCCGCGGGCTCCTCGCCCCGCTCGCGCGCCACCCGCGCCAGCAGCCGGTCGGACTCCTCGCGCAGCTCGTTCGCACGCCGCTGCGCCCGCTCCAGCTCCTTGGTGAGCTGGGCGACCTCGCGCTCGGCCTGCTGCGCGGCGTTGCCCACGGACTCGGCCTGCACCTCGGTCATCGACCGGGCACCGGTGATCTCGGCGACCTCCGGGTCGAAGGCGCCGGCGCCCTGGATGATGTGGCGCGAGGCGTCGACGCCCGCGTCCTCCATCAGCCGGAAGATCTGACGCCGCTGGTGCGGCAGCGACAGGGACACGACCGTGCCGGAGCGGCCCGCGCGAGCGGTACGGCCGGAGCGGTGCAGGTAGTCCTTGTGGTCGCCGGCCGGGTCGACGTTCAGCACCAGGTCGATGCCGTCGACGTGGATGCCGCGCGCGGCGACGTCGGTGGCGACGAGCACGTTGACGTACCCGTCCTTGAAGTCGGCCAGGGTCCGCGTCCGCGCGCCCTGGGTCATGCCGCCGTGCAGCGCGTCGGCCTTCACCCCGGCGTCGCGCAGCTGCTCGGCGACGCGGTCGGCGCCCAGCTGGGTGCGGACGAAGATGATCGTGCGGCCCTTGCGGGAGGCGATCGCGGCGGTGACCGGCGCCTTGTCCTTGGGCTTCACGATGAGGATGTGGTGCGACATGGTCGTCACGGCACCCTGGGCGGCGTCGACCTGGTGGCTGACCGGCTCGTTCAGGTACCGGTCGACGAGAGTCTTGATCTCGTTCTCCATGGTCGCGGAGAAGAGCATCCGCTGACCGCCCGCGGGGATCTGGTCGAGCAGCTCCGTCACCTCGGGCATGAAGCCCAGGTCGGACATCTGGTCGGCCTCGTCGAGCACGGCGATCTGCACGTTCTCCAGCGAGCAGGCGCCGCGGTTGATGATGTCGCGCAGGCGGCCCGGGGTGGCGACCAGGATGTCGACGCCCTTCTCCAGGGCGTAGATCTGGTTGCCCATGGACGTACCGCCGCAGACGACCTTCATCTTCAGGCCGAGGACGTCGCCGTAGGGCTGGAGCGCGTCGGCGACCTGCATGGCGAGCTCACGCGTGGGGGTCAGGATGACGGCGCGCGGCTTGTGCTTCTCGGTCCGGCCGCCGGCCAGCGTGGCCAGGGTGGGCAGACCGAACGACAGGGTCTTGCCGGAGCCGGTGCGGCCACGGCCGAGGATGTCCTTGCCGGCCAGGGCGTCCGGGATGGTCGCGGCCTGGATCGGGAAGGGGGTGGTCACGCCGTTCTGGGCGAGCTTGCGCACGACGCCCTCGGGCAGACCGAGGTCCGCGAAGGTGACCTCGGGAGCGTCCTCGGCCGCCTCGTTCTCGGGCACGACGACGTGATCAGTACTGGTAATGGACATGCGAATGCGAAACCTTCCGGAGTCTCAGTCGGCACGCGCCCGTCAACTCCGTGATTCGCGATTCGCAATACGACCGCCTCAATGCGGTCCACCACGGCAAGGGAGAGTACGCGCCACACGGCGCGCTCTGCTGTGGCGCCGGGCAAGATGGGATCAAACGATCTGCCACCATACGCACTCCGGGCCCCGTAAGGCAAACCGGACTGTGCAGGCGACAGCGGGCCACCGCCCGACGGCCGGGCGGCTTCCGTCACGGTGCAACCGCCTTCCGGCGAGGGATGTTCCCACCCCGGAAGAAATGTGTCCCGCGCCACCCGCGCACCCCCTGGGCCTCTGGCCGGTCGTTCGCGTCGGTCGTGGGGAAGCACCGGCACCTCGCGCCCGCTATCCGCTCCGGATGACGGGCCTAGGCCGGTGCCCCCGCCTCCGGTGCCGGTTCCCGCTGCGCGAGCTGCGGTCCCGGCGGCTCGTGGGCCGACGACGACGGCTCCGGCGTCGGCTCGGGAGACGACGTCGGCTGCTGCGGAGTGGGAGTGGGCTCGGGGTCGGCGGTCCGGGTGGGCGTCGACTGCGCCGGCGGCTTCGGCGTCGGCCGGGCCGTGTTCCCCGGCGTGTCACGCCCCGGCGCGGCCGGGCTCGCCTCGGCGCTCGGCGACGTCTCGGGAGCCGCCGACTCCCCGCCACCGCCCTTGCCCTTGCCGCCCTTCTTGCCTTTCCTGCCCTTGCCGTGCCCCCGCTCGCCGTCGGGCCCGGCCGCGCCCGGCCCGGCGCCGCCCCCGGACACCCCCGGCCCGCCGTCGGGCGCGTCGCCGGCCCGCTGCCCGGCGGAGTGCGACGGCTTGACGCTCCCGCCCGCGTCGTCGTCGCCGACACTCATGCAGCCGGCGGCAGCGGCGACCGCCACGACCGTGGCGGCCAGTCGGACGGGTACGTACAAGGGGCGCACGGTGCCACCTCCGGAAGGGGTGAGGGAGTCAACATGTCCAACTCCCGCCGCCCACAAGAGGACACGCGCCCCGTATTCACAACCCGGTCAGCCGTAGCCCAGGGCGTGAAGGCGCTCGTCGTCGATGCCGAAGTGGTGCGCGATCTCATGCACCACGGTGATCTCCGTCTCCGCGACCACGTCCTCCCGCGACTCGCACATCCGCAGCGTCGGGTTCCGGTACACGGTGATGCGGTCCGGCAGCACACCCGCGTACCACTCGCCCCGATCGGTCAGCGGAGTCCCCTCGTACAGCCCGAGCAGCTCGGGATCGTCCGCGGGCGGTTCGTCCTCGACGAACACCGCGACGTTGTCCATCAGTCGCGTCAACTCCGGCGGGATCCGGTCGAGCGCCTCGGCGACCAGCTCCTCGAACTCCTCGCGCGTCATCTCCAGCACAGGCCCATTGTCGGCCACGACCCCGCCGGACGAGAGCCTCCCGGCGCCGCATATCCCGCCGCCGACTTGGGCATACGGGACCAATGGCCCGCGTCCCCGCCGCAGTCCTGAGTGTCCTGAACCCGATCCGCAAGGCCCCCCACAGCCTCGCCCGCCGCTATCGCTCCCGCCAGGCGCCCACCACGATCGAACTCGTGGCGCAGCCGCACCCGTGGACGCGTGCCGTGGGACTCGTGGCCGTCGTGCTGTGCGGCGCGTGGCTGGGACTGCTGGTCGTGGGCAACGTCCGGGTCCCGGTCGGCCCCATGGACACCACGATGACGCTGCGCCCGTCGTTCACCGGCGGCACCCGGATCAACATCTCGCCCCTCGGTGCCCTGCAACTGGACAGCCACATCGCGCCCGTCCGTCTGGACGTGAACGTCGACCAGCTCGATCCCGACCGCTCCCAGGCCCTCGTGGACCACCCCGAACGCCTCTCCGGCCTCCAGGACGAGGTCACCCAGGACGTCGGCCGCGGCACCCTCGACCTGGCCGTGCGCTCCGGTGTCGCCGTCGTCGCCGGGGCCACCGCCCTCGGTCTGGCCGTCTACCGCCGCCCGCGCCGCGCCCTGGCCGCCGGCGGCCTGGCCCTCACTCTCCTCGCCGCCTCGGGCGGCACGGCGTACGCCACCTGGCGCCCCGACTCCGTTCTGGAGCCCAAGTTCTCCGGCCTGCTCACCTCGGCCCCCTCCCTGGTCGGCAACGCGCGCAGCATCGTCACGGAATTCGACGTCTACCAGAAGGAGTTGGCCCGCCTGGTCACCAACGTGACCAAGCTCTACGACGCCACCTCGACGCTCCCCGCCTACGCGCCCGACCCCTCCACGATCCGGGTCCTGCACGTCTCCGACATCCATCTGAACCCGGCGAGCTGGAAGATCATCGCCTCGCTCGTGGAGCAGTACGAGGTCGACGTGATCGTCGACTCGGGCGACACGATGGACCACGGCACCGCGGCCGAGAACGGCTTCCTTGACCCCATCGAGGACCTCGGGGCCCCCTACGTCTGGGTCCGCGGCAACCACGACTCGATGATCACCCAGCGCTATATGCAGGACCTGAAGAACGTCCACGTCCTGGACGACGGCACGGCACAGACGATCAAGGGCCTGCGCTTCGCGGGCATCGGCGATCCGCAGTTCACCCCCGACCGCTCGCAGCAGACCGGCGCCCGGCAGTCCCAGGAACTGGCCGGTGCCCGGCTGGCCACGGCCCTGCGCGACCAGAGCACGGCCGGCACTCCGGTGGACGTCGCCGTCGTCCACGAGCCCTCCGCCGCCCGCGAGGTCGACGGCGAGGTGCCCCTGGCCCTGTCGGGCCACCTGCACCACGACGAGATGGAGATGCTGCCGTACGGCACCCGGCTGCGCATCGAGGGCTCCACGGGCGGCAGCGGACTGCGCGCCATCGAGGGCAGGCATCCCGATCCCATCGAGGCGTCGATCCTGTACTTCGACCGGGACACCCGCCGCCTCCAGGCCTGGGACGAGATCGAACTGGGCGGCCTCGGCCTCACGACGGCGGAGGTCAGCCGCCACCTCCCGGAGGAGAACCAGCCCGGCGCGACCCCCTCGCCCGGCACCCCCACGGAGGGCACCCCGCCGACCTCGCCCTGAACCGTTTTGGCGATAGCTACCGCCATCCCATATGCTTCTCACGTCCCCGACGCGCTGAGAAGCGCGCAGGCGGGCCGATAGCCCTCATCGTCTAGCGGCCTAGGACGCCGCCCTTTCAAGGCGGTAGCACGGGTTCGAATCCCGTTGGGGGCACGCACCACCCTGTGCGACACTGTCGTACGAAGCTTGGTCCTGTGGAGCAGTTTGGAGTGCTCGCCACCCTGTCAAGGTGGAGGCCGCGGGTTCAAATCCCGTCAGGACCGCTGAGGTTTCACGTGAAACCTCGTGGCTGGGTAGCTCAGTTGGTACGAGCGTCCGCCTGAAAAGCGGAAGGTCGCCGGTTCGACCCCGGCCCCAGCCACAACCGCCCTCACCAGGGCCTGAGCCCCTCTCCGGGATTCCGGAGAGGGGCTCTTTCGTGCTTCATGCATGCACCCCGCCGACCGGTTCCGATGATCTCGAACGGTCGGCCGCCCGCACCGACAGGCCCTCTCCCACGGCCGGCGGCAAAAGCGTTAGCCATGAAATTCGCCGGGATGAGATCCTGGATCGCGTATGTCTACGCACCCCGCCCCCGCCCTCGGCGCCCTCGCCCCCCGCCTGACCGAGCTCTCCCTGCGCGACGCGCACCGGCTCGGGCGCAGGCTCGAAGGCGCGCGCAAGATCCGCAAGCCGGAGGCGCGGGCTGCCGTGCTCGCCGAGATCGAGGCGGAGGTCGCCAAGGCCGAGGAACGGATGGCCGGCCGGCGCGCCCTCGTGCCCGAGGTCACGTACCCCGAGCAGCTGCCGGTCAGCCAGAAGAAGGACGCGATCGCCGAGGCCATCCGCGACCACCAGATCGTGATCGTGGCGGGTGAGACCGGCTCCGGCAAGACGACGCAGATCCCGAAGATCTGTCTCGAGCTGGGGCGCGGCGTGCGCGGCATGATCGGGCACACGCAGCCGCGCCGGATCGCGGCCCGCACCGTCGCCGAGCGCGTCGCCGAGGAGCTGGACACCCCGCTGGGCGAAGCCGTCGGCTGGAAGGTCCGCTTCACCGATCAGGTTGACCCGGACGCCACGTTCGTCAAGCTCATGACCGACGGCATCCTGCTCGCCGAGATCCAGACCGACCGCGAGCTGCGCGCCTACGACACCATCATCATCGACGAGGCCCACGAGCGGTCCCTCAACATCGACTTCCTGCTGGGCTACCTCGCCCAGCTGCTGCCCAAGCGCCCCGACCTCAAGGTCGTCATCACCTCGGCCACGATCGACCCCGAGCGCTTCTCACGGCACTTCGGCGACGCCCCGATCATCGAGGTCAGCGGCCGTACGTACCCGGTGGAGGTCCGCTACCGGCCGCTGCTGGAGGAGGACGGCGAGGACGCCGACCGCGATCAGATCACGGCGATCACCGATGCCGTGGAGGAGCTCCAGAAGGAGGGCAAGGGCGACATCCTCGTCTTCCTCTCCGGCGAGCGGGAGATCCGGGACACGGCCGACGCCCTCACGAAGAAGCAGTACAGATTCACCGAGATCCTGCCCCTCTACGCCCGGCTCTCCCACGCCGAGCAGCACCGCGTCTTCCAGCCGCACACCGGTCGCAGGATCGTTCTGGCCACGAACGTCGCCGAGACCTCGCTGACCGTCCCGGGCATCAAGTACGTCATCGACCCCGGCTTCGCGCGGATCTCCCGATACAGCCATCGCACCAAGGTCCAGCGGCTGCCCATCGAGCCGGTCTCGCAGGCCAGCGCCAACCAGCGCAAGGGCCGCTGCGGCCGTACGTCCGACGGCATCTGCATCCGGCTGTACAGCGAGGACGACTTCAACGCCCGGCCGGAGTTCACGGACGCGGAGATCCTCCGCACCAACCTGGCCTCCGTCATCCTGCAGATGACCGCGGCCGGCCTCGGCGACATCGAGAAGTTCCCCTTCATCGACCCGCCGGACCACCGCAACATCCGCGACGGCGTCCAGCTGCTCCAAGAGCTGAACGCCCTCGACCCGGCGCAGAAGGACCCCCGCAAGAGGCTGACGGACACCGGCCGCAAACTGGCCCAGCTGCCCGTCGACCCCCGGCTGGCCCGCATGGTCCTGGAGGCCGACAGGAACGGCTGCGTGCGCGAGGTCATGGTCATAGCCGCCGCGCTGTCCATCCAGGACCCGCGTGAGCGCCCGGCCGACAAGCAGACCCAGGCCGATCAGCAGCACGCCCGCTTCAAGGACGAGACCAGCGACTTCCTCGCCTATCTCAACCTCTGGCGCTATCTCCGCGAGCAGCAGAAGGAGCGCGGGTCGTCCTCCTTCCGCCGGATGTGCAAGCAGGAGTACCTCAACTTCCTTCGCATTCGTGAATGGCAGGACATCTACTCGCAGTTGCGCACGGTCGCGAAGCAGATGGGCATCCACCTCAACGAGGACGACGCCCCGGCCGACCGCATCCACCTCTCCCTCCTGGCCGGCCTTCTGTCGCACATCGGCATGAAGGACGTGAAGGAGGGCGCGAAGAACGAGTATCTGGGCGCGCGCAACGCCAAGTTCGCGGTCTTCCCGGGGTCGGCCCTCTTCAAGAAGCCGCCGCGTTTCGTGATGTCCGCCGAGCTCGTCGAGACGTCCCGCCTCTGGGCCCGCGTCAACGCGAAGATCGAACCCGAGTGGGTCGAGCCCCTCGCCGCACACCTCGTCAAGCGCACCTACAGCGAACCGCACTGGGAGAAGGACCAGGCCGCGGTGATGGCGTACGAGAAGGTCACGCTCTACGGCGTGCCGATCGTCGCCCAGCGGAAGGTCAACTACGGGCGGATCGACCCCGAGATCAGCCGTGAGCTGTTCATCCGGAACGCGCTGGTCGAGGGCGATTGGCGCACGCACCACAAGTTCTTCTCGGACAACCGCCGCCTGCTCACCGAGGTCGAGGAGCTGGAGCACCGCGCCCGGCGCCGGGACATCCTGGTCGACGACGAGACGCTGTACGACTTCTACGACCAGCGGATCCCCGAACACGTCGTCTCCGGAGCCCACTTCGACTCCTGGTGGAAGCACAAGCGGCACGAGCAGCCCGACTTCCTCGACTTCGAGCGCGAGATGCTCATCAACGAGAAGGCGGGCGAGGTCACCAAGGCCGACTACCCCGACACGTGGCGCCAGCGGAACCTGAAGTTCCGGGTGACGTACCAGTTCGAGCCGGGGGCGGACGCCGACGGCGTGACCGTGCACATCCCCCTCCAGGTGCTCAACCAGGTCACGGACGAGGGCTTCGACTGGCAGATCCCGGGCCTGCGCGAGGAACTGGTGACGGAGCTGATCCGGTCCCTGCCCAAGCCGATCCGCCGGAACTACGTCCCCGCGCCCAACTTCGCCAAGGCGTTCCTGGACCGGGCCGTCCCCCTCCAGGAGCCCCTCACCGCGACCATGACCCGCGAGCTGCGGCTCATGGTCGGCGTGCCCTTCGAGGCGGACGACTTCGACCTGTCCAAGGTCCCCGACCACCTCAAGATCACGTTCCGGATCGTTGACGAGCGGCGCCGCAAACTGGCCGAGGACAAGGACCTGGAGGCGCTGAAGCTCAAGCTGCGCCCGAAGGCCCGCAAGGCCCTCTCCCAGGCCGCTGCGGCGACCGCGGAGCGCTCCGGCGGTGAGTCCCTGGAACGCTCGGGCCTGACCGACTGGACGATCGGCACGCTCACCCGCGTCTTCGAGACCCGCCGGGCCGGTCAGCCGGTGAAGGCGTACCCGGCGCTGGTCGACGACGGCGACACGGTCTCCGTACGCCTCTTCGACACGGAGGCGGAGCAGGCGCAGGCCATGTGGAAGGGCACGCGGCGGCTGATCCTGCGCAACATCCCGGTCAACCCGGCGAAGTTCGCGTCCGAGAAGCTGACGAACGCGCAGAAGCTGGCGCTGTCCGCCAATCCGCACGGCTCGATCCAGGGCCTGTTCGACGACTGCGCGATGGCCGCCGCCGACAAGCTGATCGGGGACTTCGGCGGGCCGGCGTGGGACGAGGAGTCGTACCGGAAGCTGTACGACAAGGTGCGTGCCGAGATCGTCGACACCACCGTCCGTACGGTGGGGCAGGTGCAGCAGGTCCTGGCCGGCTGGCAGGCCTGTGAGCGCCGCCTGAAGGCCGTGCACAGCCCCGCGCTGCTGCCGAATCTGCAGGACGTGCGCAGGCAGCTGGACGCCCTGGTGAAGCCGGGCTTCGTGACGGAGGCGGGCCTGCGCCGGATGCCGGACCTGATGCGCTATCTGGTGGCCGCGGACCGGCGTCTGCAGCAGATGCCGACGAACGTCCAGCGGGACACCACGCGGATGCAGAAGGTCCACGAGATGCAGGACGAGTACGCCTGGCTGCTGGAGCAGCTGCCGCAGGGCCGGCCCGTTCCGTCGTCGGTGCTGGACATCCGCTGGATGATCGAGGAACTCCGGGTCAGCTATTTCGCCCACGCGCTGGGCACGGCGTACCCCGTCTCCGACAAGCGGATCGTGAAGGCGATCGACGCGGCGGTGCCGTAACCGGAACAGCACGCAGGGTGAGTTCGACCAGGGGCTCACCCTCCTGTACAGTCTCTTCTCGCAGCGCAACGCACGAATGGCGCCGCGAAACCTGGTCCTGTGGAGCAGTTTGGAGTGCTCGCCACCCTGTCAAGGTGGAGGCCGCGGGTTCAAATCCCGTCAGGACCGCAGCGAACGAGCCCGGATCTTCGGATCCGGGCTCTTTGTCGTCCCTGTGCGCCCTGGCCAGGTGGAGGCCGCGCCCGCGGCGCAGCCGCAATCAGACGCAGCACATCCCGTCAGGACCGCAGCCAAGGAGCCCGGACCTTCGGATCCGGGCTTCTTCGCGTTGTTCCCGGAGCTTCAACGCCGATCTCCCTCACGGCTCTTTCAGGTGTCCTGGCCTCCGCGCCCCTCTCCGGGGCCGTACACGCCGTCTTGACGGTCTTTCATTCCCTCGGTACCCCAGAACCAGGGCCGTTCTCCGTACGGCCTCTGGAGGTGGCGTATGGCGGCAGTGGCCAGGCACGAGACGCGGGCTCTGCTCCGCGCGCACCTGTCGGCCGCGTCCTCGTACCGGCACCTCACACGGCACTGCCCGATATGCCACCGCCTGCTGCGGCTGGCGATGGAGTCCGCACCGCGTACCGCCCGGACCGCGGCCCCGCCCCAGGAGGACGAGAGCCCGACGCCGGCATGACCCCCGAGCGGCCCCAACACCCGTGCGAACGGGGGCTGCTGACAGGGGCGGCTTCTTTACCGCACCCCGGTCGGAGCCAACAAGCCGCCTGGTATGTGACGGGTGTCACCGCATGAGTTTTGGAAAGTGCGGTACTTACGCCCCACCTACAAACGGTCAATTTAATATGTGCAATTGCACCCTGCCCGGGGTGTCTCGCACAGAGGATCCGACACCCCTCCCCAGGCTCCTACAAGCCCGCGCACGGCAGGCTCGGCAGACCACCGAGGCCGCACAAAAAAGATCGCGCTGGACCCGGCGGAGTCCAGCGCGATCGACGACGCACCCTGTTGTATGCCTGGAGAGCTCTGAGTGGCTTGGGCGGGGGGCCTGTTGGGGCAGGACCCGCGTCGCTTGGAGCTGCGGTTCCGGGCGCCGCGGCCAGTGGGGGACCAGCCGGTTTTGCCCGGTTATTCAGTTGTTCAGGCCTCGCTGCGCTGCTGCGGGATGCCCGCGAGCAGAGCGCGGACCTCAGCCTCGCGGTAGCGCCGATGCCCGCCGAGCGTGCGGATCGACGTGAGCTTGCCGGCCTTCGCCCACCGCGTGACCGTCTTCGGGTCCACACGGAACATGGTGGCGACCTCAGCCGGGGTCAGCAGCGGCTCGGCATCAGGGGTGCGAGCGGTCATGAGCGGCCTCCTCGGGAGAACCGAACCTTCTCGGTTCTTTCCTCTAAATTCTGCACCTTGACCCGCGTTGCCCGAAATGGCGGACGCGAGTCGAGTCGGTTATAGGACGAACGGCTTGTCCTCGGCACTACAACTACACCATCTGTCCAGCCGCGTCGGCCAAACCGATGGAATTGCCCCTCCAGGTGTCCATCAGCGACGGAAGCCGATGGACCATGCCATAGCGGACAGTCACACCGCTGTGACGATCAGTCACAGGGTGATCAGGAAGTCACCAGGCCCCCCAAAGCGTGCAATGCTGAGATTCCGCCCATAGTGCAGCACCATGGGACGGAAGGAGCCCTCCCCGGACTCCTTGTCCTATTTTGGCATGAGGAGGGGCAAGGGACGCAAGAGCCTCGTACGTGTACTCCGTCACGCTTGGCCTACTTGAGAGGTCTGCCCGGATCGGGTCCTACGTCCCTTGTTGACGCAGCCTCAGGAAGAACACGGCCCGCTTCAGGAACTCGGTGCGAGGACGAAACCCCAAATCGGGCGGTTCGTCAAACGTCAGTTCGTGACCGAATGCGAGCGGTGTGTACGGACATCAAGGTCAGGGGTCAGTTGGCCGACCGCAGATCCCGTACGGAACGCCAGCGCTCCACGAGCCGGGCGTACGCCTTCCCCGCGGCCTCCCCGTCGCCCCTGCGCAGCGCGGCGATTCCCTCGGCCACGTCCGCGGCCGAATGGTCGTCCTCCAGCGCCCCGGGCGGCACCGCGTGCACCAGGCCGCCGTAGTCCAGTTCCACGAGCGAACGCGGGTGGAACTCCTCCAGCCAGCGACCGACGTCCGTCAGACCGTCGATCAGCGGCCCTTCGTCCATGGCCTCCCTCAGGGCACGCAGGCCCCGAGCCACCCGCCGCCGGGCCTGGACCATGGGGGTGCGGTAACGCAGCACGGGCGGGCTGTCGGCCGACGCGCCCTTGGCGTACTCGCGCTCCTCGTCGGAGACCAGCACGAACCAGTTGATCGGCACCTGCCAGGTGGCCGTACGGATCCACGGCCGGGCGTCCGGGTTGATCGCCAGCCAGCGCTCGTAGTCCTGGGCCGCCTGCCGCCGCAGGACGGGCGGCAGGACCGCGTCCAGGACCGGCGGGGGCAGCTCCTCGGACAGCTCGTCCAGGGCCAGCCAGCCGCGCAGCCGGGTGCGCCAGGGGCAGACGCAGACGACGCCGTCGACCTCCAGCACGAAGGCGTCCTCGCTCTCGTGCACCGGCACCGGGATCGGCGGGGTGGGCGCCAAGTCGGTCAGAGCGCGGCGGAGTTCGTCCTGGTACGAGGGACGGTCCGTGCGACGGGCGTAGCGGGCCCACTGGCTGCGCTCCGGCTCGGGGAAGGCGGCCAGCGGTTCGTACACGCGCAGGTAGGTCGCGTAGGGGACGATCACCGAGGTCACCTTGGGCACGCCTGCTCCCTCCCCCGCGCTCCGCCGCGAAAACCTGCCGGACCCGCTCACGATGGCACGGGAAATCTATGCAAATCGTCGCACGGTGTACTCCGGTCGGAGGGGATCCTGTGCACGGTGCGGTCGGCGGGGCCGCCAGGCTCTAATCTCATGCTCAACAGTCCCCGCCACCCGCACGGGGCCTGCTCTCCACCCGCCGCAATTTACTCAGGAGTCACCACAGTGACCGACGTAACCGGCGCACCTGCTGATGTACTGCACACCCTGTTCCACTCGGACCAGGGCGGACATGAGCAAGTCGTGCTCTGCCAGGACCGCGCGAGCGGCCTCAAGGCCGTCATCGCCCTCCACTCCACCGCTCTCGGCCCGGCGCTCGGCGGTACGCGCTTCTACCCGTACGCGACCGAGGCCGAGGCCGTCGCCGACGCGCTGAACCTCGCCCGCGGGATGTCGTACAAGAACGCCATGGCCGGTCTGGACCACGGCGGCGGCAAGGCCGTGATCATCGGCGACCCGGACACGATCAAGAGCGAGGAGCTGCTCCTCGCCTACGGCCGGTTCGTCGCCTCGCTCGGCGGCCGCTACGTCACCGCCTGCGACGTCGGCACGTATGTCGCCGACATGGACGTCGTGGCCCGCGAGTGCCGCTGGACGACCGGCCGCTCCCCCGAGAACGGCGGCGCCGGCGACTCCTCCGTCCTCACCGCCTACGGCGTCTACCAGGGCATGCGCGCCTCCGCTCAGCACCTGTGGGGCGACCCCTCGCTGCGGGGCAAGCGGGTCGGCATCGCCGGTGTCGGCAAGGTCGGCCACCACCTGGTCGAGCACCTGCGCGCGGAGGGCGCCGAGGTCGTCATCACCGACGTGCGCGAGGAGGCCGTGGGCCGGATCCTCGCGGCGCACCCGACGGGTGTGACGGCCGTCGCCGACACCGCCACCCTGATCCGCGCCGAGGGCCTCGACATCTACGCCCCCTGCGCGCTCGGCGGGGCCCTGAACGACGACACCGTGCCGGCGCTCACCGCCAAGGTGGTCTGCGGCGCCGCCAACAACCAGCTCGCCCACCCGGGCGTGGAGAAGGACCTCGCCGACCGCGGGATCCTCTACGCGCCGGACTACGTGGTGAACGCGGGCGGGGTCATCCAGGTCGCCGACGAGCTGCACGGATTCGACTTCGACCGGTGCAAGGCGAAGGCGTCGAAGATCTTCGACACCACGCTGGCCATATTCGCGCGTGCGAAGGAGGACGGCATTCCGCCGGCCGCGGCGGCCGACCGGATCGCCGAGCAGCGGATGCACGACGCGGCCCTGGCCCGCCGGGCGCACTGACCCCGGGGCGCCGCGGGCCCGATCGGCGGCGTCTCGTACGTTTGGCCGGTACCCGTCGGTGGGCAGTTAGAGAGAACTCTCACTTCTACCGGCGGGTCGACCGTCGATAAGTGGTTAAAATCGCGGTTGACCAGCGAGGACGGGGCGCCTCGAAGGTCCTGGGCGCGGGCACGTCATGCGGGCGACGTACCGTATGGGCGCGGGCTCAGGTACCGTGGAAGCCCTACGGACCGGTCTCTCCGCGGAGAGTCCGTGCCGGACCATGAACGCGTGTCAAGACTCTGGGGCCGTCGAGCCCCGTCGTTGAGGGGGTCGAGCCATGGGGCGCGGCCGGGCCAAGGCCAAGCAGACGAAGGTCGCCCGCCAGCTGAAGTACAACAGCGGTGGGACTGACCTCTCACGCCTGGCCGAGGAGCTGGGTGCATCGCCTTCGAATCCGCAGCCGCCTAACGGCGAGCCGTTCGAAGACGATGAGGACGACGACCTGTACGCACGGTACGCCGACCTCTACGAGGACGACGACGACGAGGACGGCCAGTCCTCGCAGCATCGTCGCGGCGCTTGACCCTGCACTGACGCACTCACCCGGTCGGTGACCGACGGTCACCGACCGGGTTCTGTGCTGCCTGCACGGTCATGACCCCGTGACTCAGCTCGCGTAGTCACCGATCAGGGCGGCACCGGTGGTGTGCTCGCCCCGGTCCGTGATCTCTCCGGCCACCCAGGCGTCCACGCCGCGGTCGGCGAGGGTCGCCAGGGCCACGTCCACGGACTCCTGGGGCACGATCGCGATCATGCCGACGCCCATGTTCAGGGTCTTCTCGAGCTCCAGGCGTTCGACGCTGCCCGTACGGCCGACGAGGTCGAAGATCGGGGCCGGGGTCCAGGTGGAGCGGTCCACGATCGCGTGCAGCTCGTCCGGGATGACCCGGGCGAGGTTGGCCGCGAGCCCGCCGCCGGTGATGTGGCTGAAGGCGTGCACCTCGGTGGTGCGCATCAGGGCCAGGCAGTCCAGCGAGTAGATCTTCGTCGGCTCCAGCAGCTCCTCGCCGAGGGTGCGGCCGAGCTCCTCGACGTGCGCGTCCAGGGCCAGACCGGCCTGGTTGAGCAGGACGTGGCGAACGAGGGAGTACCCGTTCGAGTGAAGCCCGGAGGACGCCATGGCGATCACCGCGTCACCCGTCCGGATGCGATCGGCGCCGAGCAGCCGGTCGGCCTCCACGACGCCCGTACCGGCGCCGGCGACGTCGAAGTCGTCCTCGCCCAGCAGGCCCGGGTGCTCGGCCGTCTCGCCGCCGACCAGGGCGCAGCCGGCCAGCACACAGCCCTCGGCGATGCCCTTGACGATGGCGGCGACCCGCTCGGGGTGGACCTTGCCCACGCAGATGTAGTCGGTCATGAACAGCGGCTCTGCGCCGCAGACCACGATGTCGTCCATGACCATGGCGACCAGGTCGTGGCCGATGGAGTCGTAGACGCCCAGCTGCCGGGCGATGTCGACCTTGGTGCCGACGCCGTCCGTGGCGGAGGCGAGCAGGGGCCGCTCGTAGTTCTTCAGGGCGGAGGCGTCGAAGAGGCCGGCGAAGCCGCCGAGGCCGCCGAGGACCTCGGGGCGCTGGGCCTTCTTCACCCACTCCTTCATCAGTTCGACGGCGCGGTCGCCCGCTTCGATGTCGACGCCCGCGGCTGCGTAGCTGGCACCAGTTGTGTCAGGCATGACGATGAGAACCTTCGTGTCGTACGGCAGGTGTTACGGGCCGTCTACGGGCGGCGGATCGCGTCGGCGGCGGCCGTGGCGGCCGGGCCGGCGGCCAGCTCCGTTTCCAGCAGCTGCTTGCCGAGCAGCTCGGGGTCCGGGAGCTCCATCGGGTACTCGCCGTCGAAGCAGGCGCGGCACAGGTTCGGCTTGGCGATGGTGGTCGCCTCGATCATGCCGTCGATGGAGATGTAGGCCAGGGAGTCGGCGCCCAGGGACGTGCCGATCTCGTCGATCGTCATGCCGTTGGCGATGAGCTCGGCGCGGGTCGCGAAGTCGATGCCGAAGAAGCAGGGCCACTTCACGGGCGGCGAGGAGATCCGGATGTGGACCTCGGCGGCGCCCGCCTCGCGCAGCATGCGGACCAGGGCCCGCTGGGTGTTGCCGCGCACGATCGAGTCGTCGACGACGACCAGGCGCTTGCCCTTGATGACTTCCTTCAGCGGGTTCAGCTTCAGACGGATGCCCAGCTGGCGGATGGTCTGCGAGGGCTGGATGAAGGTGCGCCCGACGTAGGCGTTCTTCACCAGGCCGTTGCCGAAGGGGATGCCGGAGGCCTCCGCGTAGCCGATGGCGGCGGGGGTGCCGGACTCCGGCGTCGCTATGACCAGGTCGGCCTCGACCGGGGCTTCCTTCGCCAGCTTGCGGCCCATCTCCACGCGGGAGAGGTACACGTTCCGGCCGGCGATGTCGGTGTCGGGGCGGGCCAGGTACACGTACTCGAAGACACAGCCCTTGGGCTTCGCGTCCGCGAATCGGGAGGTCCTGAGGCCGTTCTCGTCGATGGCGACGAACTCGCCCGGCTCGATCTCGCGGACGTAGCTGGCGCCGCAGATGTCGAGGGCGGCGGACTCGGAGGCGACGACCCAGCCGCGCTCCAGCCGGCCGAGGACCAGCGGGCGGATGCCCTGCGGGTCGCGGGCCGCGTACAGGGTGTGCTCGTCCATGAAGACGAGCGAGAAGGCGCCTCTGACCTGTGGGAGGACCGTGTGGGCGGCCTCCTCGATGGTCAGCGGTTTGCCGTCCTCGTCGACCTGGGCCGCGAGGAGCGCGGTGAGCAGGTCGGTGTCGTTGGTCGCCGCGACGCGCGGGGTGCGTCCGCCGTCCTGCTTGGGCAGGTCGGCGACCATCTCGGCGAGCTGGGCGGTGTTGACGAGATTGCCGTTGTGGCCGAGCGCGATGGATCCGTGTCCGGTCGCGCGGAAGGTCGGCTGGGCGTTCTCCCAGACGGAGGCACCGGTGGTCGAGTAGCGGGCGTGTCCGACCGCGATGTGACCCTGGAGCGAACCGAGGGAGGTTTCGTCGAAGACCTGGGAAACCAGGCCCATGTCCTTGAAGACGAGGATCTGTGAGCCGTTGCTGACCGCGATTCCCGCGGATTCCTGGCCTCGATGCTGGAGGGCGTAGAGCCCGAAGTACGTGAGCTTGGCGACCTCTTCGCCCGGAGCCCAGACACCGAAGACGCCACAAGCGTCCTGGGGGCCCTTCTCACCGGGGAGCAGGTCGTGGTTGAGTCGTCCGTCACCACGTGGCACGCCACCGAGTGTAGGCGAGGTCGACCACTGGTCCGAATTGGGGATACCGGACTTTCCGGTGGATCACCGCTCCGCGACCGCTCGCACGCTCGTACCGTTTTCGCTGGTCAGCGTGAGGGTTTGGTGATCGACTCGGTACCTCGGCTTTCCGTCGAAAAGTCGCAGGAGCGTCTTCTCGTCGGCCATGAGTGAGTCTTCGCACATCATTCGGGTCGTGGCGGGAGGGCCGAGGGTGATATGGCCGTCGCGGACCGTGGCCTCGGCCTGCACCTTGTTGCAGCCGAGGCTGCCGGAGACGGTGCCCTTCTTCTCGTCGAAGGTGAGGTGGGCCCGGCCGTCCGTGTCGGGGGTCGTGACGGTCCACTTGGTGCCGGCCAGCGGGGCGTCCTTCGCCTCGCTCAGACGGACGGTGTCGCCCCGGGGGCTGGTGAGGGTGAGACGGCCGTCGTCCACCGTCGCCTTCAGCTCCCGGTCGGAGAGGGCGCGCGCGAGGGTCGTCTCGAACTCCATCGGCTTGTTCTCGCAGGCCATCTCGGTGGCCCTGGTCTTGCCGAGCCGGACGCGGTCGCCGTCGACGGTGGCCTCGGCGCTGAAGTTGTTGCAGCCGAGGCTGCCTTCGGCCCGGCCCCGGTCGAAGGTCACGTGGGCGCCGGCCGGGGCCTTCTGCGTCCTGCCGTCCGCGGTGACGCTGTCCACACTCCACCGCACCCCGGTGACCGGCTTGCCGGCACCGGCCGAGCCGCTGCCGCCGTCCGCCTGCTCACTGCCACAGGCCGCCATGAGCGGGACGAGCATGGCGGCGGCCGTCAGGGTCATGCGCTGCTTCTGCCTGTCCATGCCGCTTCGACGGGGGACCCGGGGGGATCGGTTCCCCTTAGCGCAGCAGGGGCAGGCAGGCCGACAGGTCCGCCCGCTCCCCGCTGGCGCTGACCTTGGCGTCCTGGAGCGCCGCCGCCCAGGAGACGCGTCCGGTCGCGAGCCGGATCCAGGTCAGCGGGTCCGTCTCGACGACGTTGGGCGGGGTGCCCCGGGTGTGCCGCGGTCCCTCCAGGCACTGCACCACCGCGTACGGCGGCACCCGCACCTCCGTCGATCCGCCGGGCGCCTTCGCGGCGAGCGCGTCGGCCAGGAGCCGGGTGCAGGCGGCCAGGGCCTGGCGGTCGTAGGGGATGTCCAGGCCGGGGACTGCGGCGTTGAGGTCGTCGGTGTGGACGACGAGTTCGACGGTGCGGGTGACGAGGTAGTCGGCCAGGGGCAGTGCTCCGGCGCTGGTGGCGAGGAGCCGGGTGCCGGGGTGGGCGGCGAGGTCGGCGGTGTAGCGCTCCTCGACGGCCGCGAGGTGGGCGACGGGATCCGGGTGGGTCTCGGCGAGCTCGCGGGCGTGGGCGGCGATGTCCGGCGCGTCGGCCGCGATCGCGGCGGGCCAGTCGAGGAGTGTGCCGTCCTGCTTGGCCGGTTCCGGCAGTCCGGTCAGCCGGGAGACCGCCCCGAGGCTCATCCCGACGTGCGCCGTCAGGTCCCGTACGGTCCAGTCGCCCAGCCGGGTGGGCAGGGCGAACTGCTCGGGGGTGAGACCGGCGACGGCGTCCCGTACGTGCCCGAACTGTGCGAGCACCGCCGCGCGGATCCTGGCGGGGTCGTAGCTGCGGGTGCGTTTCCTGGCCGGTGGCATGGGGGCCAGCCTAGGTGCGGGCGGTGACAGGGGGAGCCGCCTCGAAGGTCTCCCCGTTCCGGGGCACCCCGATGCCCCGCCAGGTGAAGGGGACGCCTCGAGCGGCGTCCGGGTCCGGGGCGTCCATCAGCTGGAAGTGCAGGTGCGGTTCGGAGGAGTTGCCGGAGTTGCCGCAGCGGGCGATCGGCTGCCCGGCCCGCACTCGGTCGCCCTCCCGGACGGTGAGGGAACCGTGCCGGAGGTGGGCGTAGGCGGCGTAGGTGCCGTCGCCGAGGTCGAGGACGACGTGGTTGCCGAGGAGGCGGTGGACGCCCGACATCTCGCGTATCGGGCCCTCGACGAGCGTCAGGTACAGCAGTCCGGGCAGGGAGGTGCGGCTGAGGTGGTCGCGCTGCCCGTCGACGGCCCGTACGACCGTGGCGTCGGCCACCGCGAGGACGGGGGCATCGAACGCCGGGAAGTCCCGGGGCCGTCGGGCGAGCGGCCGGAACCGGGCGAAAGCGGGGCGGGCGCCCGGTTCGGGTTCGGCGAGGACGTCGATGGCGTACGTCTGCCCGTGGGCGTGCACCCCGTGGCTCGGTGTGCGGTCTGCCGGGCTGTTCAGCGCGGACCAGCGCCCGGTGACGGGCACGGCGACCTCGACGGGCTCGCGGGCGACGCCCTGGCCGTCCGGTGTGCCGCCCCGGCGGTCGGTGACGGCGACCACGGCGTACGCCAGGACCAGAGGCAGGAAGTCCCACCACACCGGGTAGTCCCAGCCGGTCAGGACATGGACGGTCACCATGCCGACGAAGGCCAGGTGGAGCCCTCGGAAGGCTGTCGTGCCGAGCTTGCGTGCGGACATGTCCGTCCCCCCTAGTTCCGTCTGGTTGCGTCGCCGCTACGGGCGGGTCGTCGCCAGGGCCACCAGCAGCGGTACGACCCGGGCCGGTGGCACCTCGTGGCGGCCGCGGCCGGTCGTGTGCAGCCAGCCCGTGGCGGTCAGCTGGCGCAGGTGGTGGTAGATCTGGCCGGTCGTGCCGACGTCGTCCATCTCGGCGAGTTCGGCGGCGGTGCGACGGCCGCCGAGGATCTCGCGCAGCAGCCGGAGACGGACCGGGTGGCCGAGGGCCGCGAACGACTCGGCGGCCGTCGTCCAGTCGCCCTCCAGCAGGTCCTCCGTGAGGACGGTCATCTGCCAGGAGTACTCCTCGCCCGATGGCAGGCCGACGGAGCCCGTGTAGAGGACACCGCCGTCGGCCGCCTCCGCCCCGGACAGCTGCTCCTGCAGCCCGTTCAGCGCCCAGAAGTCGCCCCCGACGACGCGGGGGCCGGTGCTCCGGGTGCCTTCCAGGGCCGCCAGACGGCGTTCGAGTTCTGCGACGCGTTGCTCCAGGTCCATTTATCTGAGATTACGTAACTACGTAATCTCGCGCAAGCATCGGGACCCTCATTTCCGTCCGGGCACACCGAAGCCCCCGCCCGGCGGACCGGGCGGGGGCTTCGGTGTGTGCCTACTTCAGCAGCGCCGGGATCGTGCCCTCGTGCGCCTCGCGCAGCTCGGACAGGGGCAGGGCGAACTCGCCCTGGACGTCCACGGTGTCGCCGTCGACGACGCCGATGCGGGTGACCGGCAGGCCGCGGGCACCGCACATGTCGTTGAAGCGGACCTCCTCGGAGCGCGGCACGGCCACGACAGCGCGGCCCGCCGACTCGGAGAAGAGGAAGGTGAAGGCGTCCAGACCGTCCGGGACGATCAGGCGGGCGCCCTTCCCCCCGAGCAGCGCCGACTCGACGACCGCCTGGATCAGACCGCCGTCGGACAGGTCGTGCGCGGAGTCGATCATGCCGTCGCGGGAGGCGGAGATCAGGATCTCGGCGAGCAGGCGCTCACGCTCCAGGTCGACCCTGGGCGGCAGACCACCGAGGTGGTCGTGCACGACCTGCGACCAGGCCGAGCCGCCGAACTCCTCACGCGTGTCGCCGAGGAGGTACAGCAGCTGGCCCTCCTCCTGGAAGGCGACCGGCGTGCGGCGGGCCACGTCGTCGATGACGCCGAGGACCGCGACCACCGGGGTCGGGTGGATGGCGGCCTCACCCGTCTGGTTGTAGAGCGAGACGTTGCCGCCGGTGACCGGGGTGCCGAGCTGCTGGCAGGCGTCCGCCAGACCGCGCACGGCCTCCGCGAACTGCCACATCACCGCCGGGTCCTCGGGCGAGCCGAAGTTCAGGCAGTCGGAGACGGCCAGCGGCTTGGCGCCGGTGGTGGCGACGTTGCGGTACGCCTCCGCCAGGGCCAGCTGGGCACCGTGGTACGGGTCGAGCTTGGCGTACCGGCCGTTGCCGTCCGTGGCGATGGCCACGCCGAGCCCGGTCTCCTCGTCGATCCGGATCATGCCGGAGTCCTCGGGCTGGGCGAGGACGGTGTTGCCCTGCACGAAGTGGTCGTACTGGCTGGTGATCCAGGACTTGGAGGCCTGGTTCGGGGAGGCGACCAGCTTCAGGACCTGGTCCTTCAGCTCCTCGGAGGTCTCCGGGCGGGGCAGCTTGTTCGCGTCGTCCGCCTGGAGGGTGTCCTGCCAGTCGGGACGGGCGTACGGGCGCTCGTAGACCGGGCCCTCGTGCGCGACCGTGCGCGGGTCGACGTCGACGATCTTGCCGCCGTGCCAGTAGATCTCCAGGCGGTCGCCGTCGGTCACCTCACCGATGACGGTGGCGATGACGTCCCACTTCTCGCAGATCTCCAGGAAGCGGTCGACCTTCTCCGGCTCGACGACCGCGCACATGCGCTCCTGCGACTCGCTCATGAGGATCTCCTCGGGCGAGAGCGTGGAGTCGCGCAGCGGAACGTCGTCCAGGGTGACGCGCATGCCGCCGGAGCCGTTCGAGGCGAGCTCGGAGGTGGCGCAGGACAGTCCGGCCGCGCCGAGGTCCTGGATGCCGACGACGAGCTTCTCGGCGAAGGCCTCCAGGGTGCACTCGATGAGGAGCTTCTCCTGGAAGGGGTCGCCCACCTGCACGGCCGGGCGCTTCGAGGGCTTGGCGTCGTCGAAGGTCTCGGAGGCCAGGATCGAGGCGCCGCCGATGCCGTCGCCGCCGGTCCGGGCCCCGTACAGGATGACCTTGTTGCCCGCGCCGGACGCCTTCGCGAGGTGGATGTCCTCGTGCCGCATGACGCCGATGGCACCGGCGTTGACCAGCGGGTTGCCCTGGTAGCAGGCGTCGAAGACGACCTCGCCGCCGATGTTGGGCAGGCCCAGGCAGTTGCCGTAGCCGCCGATGCCCGCGACGACACCCGGCAGCACGCGCTTGGTGTCGGGGTGGTCGGCCGCGCCGAAGCGCAGCGGGTCGACGACCGCGACCGGGCGGGCGCCCATGGCGATGATGTCGCGCACGATGCCGCCGACACCGGTGGCCGCGCCCTGGTAGGGCTCGACGTACGACGGGTGGTTGTGCGACTCGACCTTGAAGGTGACCGCGTAGCCCTGGCCGACGTCGACGACACCGGCGTTCTCGCCGATGCCGACGAGCATCGCGTCGGACTCGGGGGCCTTCTCGCCGAACTGGCGCAGGTGGACCTTGCTGCTCTTGTACGAGCAGTGCTCCGACCACATCACCGAGTACATGGCGAGCTCGGCGCCGGTGGGCCGACGGCCGAGGATCTCGACCACGCGCTCGTACTCGTCCTTCTTCAGGCCCAGTTCGGCCCAGGGCAGCTCGACGTCGGGGGTCGCGGCCGCGTGCTCGACCGTGTCCAGAGGCGTCCGGCTCATGCGTTGACCAGCTTCTTGAGGATCGAGGTGAAGAACGGGAGGCCGTCGGTGCGGCCGGTGCCGATCAGCGGCTCGACGGCGTGCTCGGGGTGCGGCATGAGACCGACCACGTTCCCGGCCTCGTTGGTGACGCCGGCGATGTCGCGCTGCGAGCCGTTGGGGTTGAAGTCCAGGTAGCGGAAGGCGACGCGGCCCTCGGCCTCCAGCTTGTCCAGCGTGTACGCGTCGGCGACATACTGCCCGTCGTTGTTCTTCAGCGGGATGTGGATCTCCTGGCCGGCCGAGTAGTCGGTGGTCCAGGCGGTCTCGGCGTTCTCCACCCGCAGCTTCTGGTCACGGCAGATGAAGTGCAGGTGGTCGTTGCGCAGCATCGTGCCCGGCAGCAGGTGGGCCTCGGTGAGGATCTGGAAGCCGTTGCAGATGCCGAGCACCGGCAGACCGGCCTTCGCCTGCTCCAGCAGGGGCTCCATCACCGGCGAGAAACGGGCGATGGCCCCGGCGCGCAGATAGTCGCCGTAGGAGAAACCACCGCACAGCACCACGGCGTCGACCTGCTTGAGGTCCTTGTCCTTGTGCCACAGGGCGACGGGTTCGGCGCCCGCGACGCGGATCGCGCGCTGGGTGTCACGGTCGTCCAGGCTGCCGGGAAAAGTGACGACGCCAATACGAGCGGTCACTTCGCGGCCTCCGCGACTTCCTCGACCCGGATCGTGAAGTCCTCGATCACGGTGTTCGCGAGGAAGGACTCCGCAAGATCATGAATGCGGGCGAGGGCGGCCTCGTCGACCGGCCCGTCAACTTCCAGTTCGAAACGCTTTCCCTGGCGGACGTCCGAGATCCCGTCGAAACCCAGCCGCGGCAGTGCGCGCTGCACCGCCTGGCCCTGGGGGTCGAGGATCTCCGGCTTGAGCATGACGTCGACTACGACGCGTGCCACTGGCACTCCCGGTGTGTGGTGCTGAGCAGGTTCCTTCAGACTACCCGCACAAAATTTCTACGCGCGTTGACTTGTAGGAAACTACGTGACCGTCATCACGATCCGGCATCGTCGGACCCACACACGAAATTTTCGGGAAAGATTCCGGATCGACACCCGGCACCTATTGCCTTCTGACACGCGGAAGGATTTAGTCGGGCTTCACAATGCAATGCCAGGCACTGTACAAATGAATTGGCAAAGTGCCGCATGAAGGGACCGATATTCGTGGCGCAGAAGGTCGTGGTCACTCTCTTTGACGACATCGACGGCTCGGAAGCGGCGGAAACGATCGCCTTCGGACTGGACGGCAAGTCGTACGAGATCGACCTGAGCGAAGGCAACGCCGGAGAACTGCGGAAGGCACTCGCGCCCTACGTGGAGGCCGGCCGCAAGCGGTCCCGCTCCGGCAAGGCGTACCGGCAGACGGAGGTCGCCCCCGACCCCTCGGCCGTGCGCGCCTGGGCGCAGGCCAACAAGATGGAGGTCCCCGCGCGCGGGCGCATCCCCAAGAAGGTCTACGAGGCGTTCACCGCAGCGCAGTGACGGCCCGTCGTGGCCCACCGATGCCCGGTCACCCGCCCCTCGCGGCAGCCGACTTGCGCAGCACCCCCGCTGATCAGCTAGAGTCTGGAGCACGCCGAGGGGCGAGGCCGAAAGGCCCAGCTCACGGAAACATGCGGGTGTAGTTCAGTAGTAGAACATCCCCCTTCCAGGGGGAAGGCGCAGTGTGCGATTCCTGTCACCCGCTCTGCATCGCCGTACCGGTCTCTGATGGGGGTACCCCCTGCTCGAGCTTGTCGAGAGCTTGGGGGAGGATCAGGTAGGCTGGTGCCGCACCGGTCGGTGAGAGCCGATCGGGAGCATATGCGGACGTAGCTCAGTTGGTAGAGCGCAACCTTGCCAAGGTTGAGGTCGCGAGTTCGAACCTCGTCGTCCGCTCGGGAAAGAAGCCCCGGTCCTTCAGGACCGGGGCTTCTTCGTGTGCTGCTCCCGCTTCTGACATTTGTCATGCCGAGTGATGACAGCGCGCACTGCCTCCGGCCCCGCCCGGCCGGGACGCTGGACGCATGGAAACCAGCGGACACGAACACGTGATTGAGGTCACTGACCTGCGGCGTGTGTACGGGGGCGGGTTCGAGGCGGTACGCGGCATCAGCTTTTCCGTCCGACCGGGAGAGATCTTCGCGCTGCTCGGCACCAACGGCGCGGGCAAGACGTCCACCGTCGAACTCCTGGAAGGGCTCGCGCAGCCGGCCGGCGGGCGGGTGCGCGTCCTCGGACACGATCCGTACACCGACCGGGCCGCGGTACGGCCCCGCACCGGCGTGATGCTCCAGGAAGGCGGCTTCCCCTCCGAGCTCACCGTCGCCGAGACCGCCCGGATGTGGGCGGGATGCGTGAGCGGCGCCCGGCCACCGGCGGAGGTCCTGGCGCTGGTCGGCCTGGAATCCAAGGCCGGCACCCGGGTCAAGCAGCTGTCCGGCGGCCAGCGGCGCCGCCTCGACCTGGCGCTCGCCCTGCTCGGCGACCCCGAGGTGCTCTTCCTCGACGAGCCCTCCACCGGCCTGGACGCCGAAGGCCGCCGGGCCACCTGGGAGTTGGTGAGCGCGCTGCGCGACGGCGGGACGACGGTGCTGCTGACCACGCACTATCTGGAGGAGGCCGAGAACCTCGCCGACCGGCTCGCGATCATGCACGAGGGCCGGATCGCCACCACCGGGACTCCGGCCGAGGTGACCGCCACCGAGCCGTCGCGGATCTCCTTCGAACTGCCCGACGGCTACTTCGTCGGCGATCTGCCCCCGCTCGGCGACCTGGGCGTGACCGGCCACGAGACCGACGGCCGGACCGTCCGGCTGCGCACCCGCGAACTGCAGCGCACGGCCACCGCGCTGCTGGTGTGGGCCGAGCGGGCCCGGGTCGAGCTCCACCGCCTGGACGTGCGCTCGGCCTCCCTGGAGGAGGCGTTCCTCAACATCGCCAAGAACGTCTCCGCCGAGCAGGCCGGCGGCATGACGACGAAGGAGTACGCGGCATGAGCGCCAACCGCACCACGCCCCGCCCGGCAGCGGCGGCGACGACCCCGCTGAGCCGGATGACCGCGCTCGCCCGCGCCGAACTGACCCTGCTCGGGCGGACCAGCGGCGCGCTCGTCGCCGCGCTGTTCGTGCCGCTGGTGATGCCGGTCAGCGTGCGCTCGGCGGCGGAGGAGATGGACCTCGCCGGGGCGGGGCTGAGCACCGGCACGCTGGTGCTGCCCGCCGCGGTCGGCTTCTCCCTGCTGTTCGCCGTGTACCCGGTGCTCGTCGGCGTGTTCGTCGTCCGGCGTGAGGAGCTCGTCCTCAAGCGGCTGCGCACCGGCGAGCTGCGGGACGTCGAGATCCTGGCCGGTGCCTCGCTGCCGGCCGCCCTCACCGGGTTGGCGCAGTGCCTGTTGCTGACGGCGGGCTGCGCCGCCCTGCTGGACCTGTCCGTGCCGTCGGCACCCCATCTGGTCGTGCTCGGCCTTCTGTTGGGTCTCGTGATGTGTGCCGCCCTCGCCGCGGCCACCGCGAGCTTCACCCGGACCGGCGAGAGCGCCCAGGCCACGCCCATGCCGCTGCTGCTGATCTCGATGATCGGCTCCGGCATGTTCCTGCCGCTGGAGCTCATGCCGGACCGCGTGGCCTCCGTCTGCGAGCTGCTGCCCCTGACGCCGGTCGTCACACTGGTGCGCGGCGGCTGGACCGGAGACCTTTCCGCGTACGAGGCACTGGGCGCTCTCGCGACCGCCGTGGCCTGGATCCTCCTCGCGGTGTTTGCTGTACGGCGGTGGTTCCGCTGGGAACCGCGCCGCTGACCGAGGGGGAGTGACGGGCCGATGCGCATGCCGGGCAGGTGGTGGCGGCACAAGAGCACGCCGGAGAAGGTCGAGACGTACACGCGGTGGTCGTTCCACTTCTTCGCGGTGATGGAGTTCTTCTCCGTCGGGCTCACGTCCGTGGCGCCGCTCGGGGCGCGGCTGGGCGGTGCCGTCATGCTGGTGGTCGCCGTGCACGCCGCCCTGTGCTTCGTCACCGTGTCACGGTCGGTCGACTGGACGCGCGGGCGCAGGCCCCAGCCCACCGCACTGCTGTGGACACTGGGCGCCGCCACCGCCGCGATCGCCGCCGCCGCGCTCGTCCTCGCCGAGCACGGGCCCCACCGCGAGGAGGTCGACACCGCCGCTGGTGGCGTCTTCGGAGTGATCCTGATCTTCGGTCCCGGCATCATCGCGCTCGGCGTCCGCTCACGCCGGCGCGCGTTCGGCATCTCGGGCGGATTCGCGGCGGGCACCCTGGTGGTGGCCCTGGCGCTCGGCGCCCCCGCCCTCACGGCGCTGTTCACGGCGCTGATCGTGCTGATCGGCGGCGTGTTCATCGCGTTCACGGCGGTCTTCTCGGTGTGGCTGCTGAACTCCGTCTACGAACTCGACGAAGCCCGCGAGACCCGGACCAGGCTCGCCGTCGCCGAGGAGCGGCTGCGGTTCGGGCGGGATCTGCACGACGTCATGGGGCGCAACCTCGCCGTGATCGCCCTGAAGAGCGAGCTGGCCGTGCAGCTGGCGCAGCGGGGACGCCCCGAGGCCGTGTCGCAGATGGTCGAGGTGCAGCGGCTCGCGCAGGAGTCGCAGCGGGAGGTGCGGGAGGTCGTGCGCGGCTATCGGAAGGCCGACCTGGGCGCGGAACTCGCCGGTGCGCAAGGGGTGCTGGAGGCCGCCGGCATCGCGTGCACGATCGGCGGGTCGCCGGCCGCCGGCCTGCCGCCCGCGGTGCAGTCCGCGCTGGGGTGGGTGGTGCGGGAGGCCGCGACCAACGTGCTGCGGCACGGGGACGCGCGGCGGTGCACCGTGCGACTACGCGTGCTGGAGGGGCTGGTGGTGTTGTCCGTGGAGAACGACGGGGTGAGAGAGGCGGCGGAGGAGTCCGGGTCCGGACCGGCCGGCTCGGGGCTCGCAGGGCTGCGGGAGCGGCTGTCGGTGATCGACGGGACGCTGGAGGCCGGGCCCGTGGGGCGGGGGCTGTTCCGGTTGACGGCGGAGATTCCGCTGCCGTCGCAGTCCACCCCGTACGGCGCCGTGCCGGCCGCTGCCCCCCAGCGGCCTGTGAGCGAGGTCACCTCATGACGGCCATGGAGCCCGTCCGGCTGCTCCTCGCCGACGACGAACACCTCATCCGGGGGGCGCTCGCCGCCCTGCTGTCGCTGGAGGACGACCTCCTCGTCGTCGCCGAGGCCGCCACCGGCCCCGAGGCGCTGGCCATGGCCCGGGCCCACAAGCCGCACGTCGCCGTGCTGGATCTCCAGATGCCCGGGGCCGACGGTGTGAAGGTCGCCACATCCCTGCGGACCGAACTGCCCGGCTGCAAGGTGCTCATCGTCACCAGTCACGGGCGGCCCGGCCATCTGAAGCGGGCGCTGGCGGCCGGAGTGCGGGGGTTCGTGCCGAAGACCGTGAGCGCGCAGCGGCTCGCTGAGCTCATCCGGACCGTGCACGCCGGGAACCGCTACGTCGACCCGGAGTTGGCCGCCGACGCGATCGCCGCCGGAGACTCGCCGCTGACCGCGCGGGAGGCCGAGGTGCTGGAACTCGCCGCCGACGGGGCACCCGTCGCGGAGATCGCCGAGCGGGCCGCGCTGTCGCAGGGCACCGTGCGGAACTATCTGTCGTCGGCCGTGTCGAAACTCGGTGCGGAGAACCGGCATGCGGCGGTGCGGCTCGCGCGGGAGCGAGGTTGGGTATAGTGGTTCTCGCGCCACGGCGCATGCGAACGTAGCTCAGTTGGTAGAGCGCAACCTTGCCAAGGTTGAGGTCGCGAGTTCGAACCTCGTCGTTCGCTCCATCGAGAAGCCCCCCGGTTCCGCCGGGGGGCTTCTTCGTGCCCTACGACCAGCTCGTGCCGGTCAGGCGCTCGTACGCCTCGACGTACTTGGCGCGGGTGGCGTCGACGACCTGCTGCGGCAGGGCGGGCGGGGGCTGCTCGCTCTTGCGGTCCCAGCCGGACTCCGGCGAGGTCAGCCAGTCCCGGACGAACTGCTTGTCGTACGACGGCTGTGCCCGGCCCGGCTGCCACTGGTCGGCCGGCCAGAAACGGGAGGAGTCCGCGGTGAGGACCTCGTCCGCGAGGACCAGGTCGTCACCGTCGAAGCCGAACTCGAACTTCGTGTCCGCGAGGATGATGCCCCGCTCCCGGGCGATGCCCCGGCCCCGGGAGTAGACCGCGAGGGTCGCCTGGCGCAGCCGGGCCGCGGTGTCCGCGCCGACCTGGCGGGCGACCTCCTCGTAGGAGACGTTCTCGTCGTGCTCGCCGACAGCGGCCTTGGTGGCCGGGGTGAAGATCGGGGCGGGCAGTTCACTGCCGTCGGTCAGGCCCTCCGGCAGGGCGAGGCCGCAGACCGTGCGCGTCTCGTTGTACTCGGCGAGACCCGAGCCGGTGAGGTAGCCGCGAGCCACGCACTCCACGGGGACCATCTGCAGCGACTTGCAGATCAGCGTGCGGCCCGCCCAGTCGGCGGGGGCGCCCTCGGGCAGATCCGTGCTCAGGACGTGGTTCGGGGCGAGGTCGGCGAGCCGCTCGAACCACCACAGGGAGAGCTGCGTGAGGATCCGGCCCTTGTCGGGGATCTCGGTCGGCAGCACCCAGTCGTAGGCGGAGATGCGGTCGCTGGCGACCATCACGAGGTCGCCCGCCTCGTTCCGGTACAGCTCGCGCACCTTGCCGGTGTGCAGATGCACCAGGCCCGGAACCTGAATCGGTTCGGGCTTTTCGACGAATCCGGACACGGTTCCTCCCCGTGGTTCTGTCCAAGTGGCTCGATTCTCCCGTATCCGAGCCGGATCCCGGACAGGGGGTCAGTCGCGTTTGCAGATGCGGTCCAGCAGATTCGCGGTGGCGCGCTGGATGCGCGGGTCGACGTGGCCGGGGCGGTCCAGGGCCGGGGACCAGGCGAACGTTCCTGCTGCGAAGACCCAGGCACCGGAGGGCGCGCGGTACAGGGACGTCTCCTGGTGGCGGAGCGTGCCCTCCTTGTCGGTGTACGGGGAGTGGGCGAGCAGGATCCGCTCCTCGTGCTCGGGCAGCGAGGTGCGCGGGAAGTAGCGGTCGGCCTCGCCCGCCACCAGGTCCTCGATCGCGTCGCCCTCGTGCGCCCCGGTGGCCTCCCACATCCAGTGCCCGGCGTTGCGCACGATCAGCGGGTGCGGCACGGGGACGGGCCCGGCGTACTGGATGCCCAGGAGCTGCTGTTCCGCCCGGTCGATCTCCCGCCACAGCACCGGCTTGCCCGGGCCCCTGCGCTTGCGGCAGGTCAGCAGCCGGTCGGGGACGCCGGAAGGGGAAGGGCCGAGCTCCACCCGCCAGTACAGGGAGTTGGCGGAGAGGAAGACCAGTGAGGTGCCGGCGTCGCGGGCGACCTCCACGGTGGTGCGCATGGCGGCCGACCAGTACTCGTCGTGGCCCGGGAAGACCAGGCCGCGGTAGCGGGTGGGGTCGACCCGGCCCGCGTGCAGATCACTGGCGGTGGCGTAGGCGACGTCGTAGCCGTAGCGCTCGGCCCAGCGGATGAAGTCGTAGGCGTGACCGACGTGGAGCGGGAGGCCCGCGCCCGCGTAGGGGCGGTCGAACGACACCGTCGTGGCCGCCTCGGACTCGCCCAGCAGCCGGCCCTCCTCGTCCCACGCGTGGTAGAGGCTCGCGCCGGTGCGGCCGTCCTCCGGGTAGAGGTTGTACGCCTGCCAGGTGACGTCGGGCAGCACGAGCAGCAGGTCGGCGGGCTGGTCGTGGCGGACCGTGAACGGGACGTGGGAGCGGTAGCCGTCGGCGGTGGTGAGGACGGCGACGTACGCGCCGATGTTCCAGTACGAGGGGACCTGCAGCCGCCAGGACAGCCACCAGTGGTGGCATGAGACCGTACGGTCCGCGGTGAGCGGCGGGGACTGGACGATGCCGGACAGCCGCGGGCTGGTGGTGATCTTCGCGGCGCCGTCACCGCCGTAGTGGCCGATGCGGTAGATGTCGACGGCGAACTGCTGCGGCGGGTCGACCGTGATGTGGAAGTCGATGGCCTCGCCGGGCGCCACCGCGCCGGTGGAGGTGAAGCCCTTGATCTGGCGGTGCACGTCGTCGGCCGCGCGGGGGCCGCCCGAGCGGCTGCCCTTCCTCGACGCTTGGGGCTGGTCCTGGTCCACGTACCAGGGGACCACCTGGCCCGAGTCGTCGAAGTACGTCACGGTGCCGCGCAGCCACGGAACGGGGCCCTGGCCGAAGGGGTCCGTCACGGCGTGCGCCAGCGCCCCCGACTCCCAGCGGCGGATCTGCTCCGAACCCATGGTCGTCTCCCCTCCCCTTCGCCCCCGTGGTGGTGCCTGCCGGTGTGGTGCGTGCGACGCGGTCACGCGTATGTGTTTGTCGTATGTCGCACGCGCTTGCCATGCACGCGAACGGTCCAAGCACATCACATAACGCGCGCACTTCGTCACTGTTCGTTTTGAATTGGCCAGAACCGGAAGTGGGTGCTCCGGTGGGTCAGCCGAGGCGGACCGGCTTCTCGGGGCGTATGCCGAGCTGGGACAGCCAGAGGCGCAGAGGCGTGGCGTCGCCGTCCTCGATGAGCGTGAGGACCATGGGTGCCAGATCGGCCGTGCGCTCGCCTTGGACGAGGAGGGTCGGGCCGTCCAGCCAGTCCAGGCCGGGTGTGGCACCGGCGGTGTCCATCGCGGCGCAGCAGACCATCGCGGTGAGGTGGTCCGCGAGCAGCTCCCTGGCGGTGCGCGGGGGCTGGAGGGGGAAGAGAGGGAGCGCCCGGTCGTCCCACAGGGCCGTGGGGTCGGGTGCGGGGGCCGGAGCGGTGGCGGGGGGCTGTGCGGCCGGTGAGGGGTTGGCCGGGGTGGGGGCGGCCTCCTCACGGGCCAGTTCGGCGCTGAGCCGGGCCGCGAGCGTGGCACTGGGAGCCGTCGTACCGGAGAGGTCCTCGTCGTCGAGGGGATCCGTGTCCGCTCCGGAGCCGGGCGGGTGCGCTGTGGGATGCGCGGTCGGGGCGGTCGGGCCTGCTGAGGGGGTGTCGGCTCCGGTGGGCGCGGTGGTGTCCGAGGGAGGCGTGTTCGTCAGGTGGTCGAGGACGCGGGAGAGGGTCGGGGCGTGGGTGGCGGCGGTGGTGGGGCCAGTGGCGGGCCGGACGCCCATCGTGTCCAGGACGCGGTGGAGGCGGGCCGCGTCCAGGCGCCACTTGCGGTCCACGACCTCGTCCGGATACTCGCTCCAGTCCACCGGCGACCAGTCGGGCCCGGGTCCGGCGGGGCCGCCGTGGAAGAGGCGGGCGGCGAGCAGGGACGCGGCTTCGTCGACCGCGCCGGGCTCCTCCAGCAGATCGCAGGCCGGCCGCTCGCCCAGCCGGGACGCGAAGCCCTCGGCCAGGCGGTCCCGCCGGGACAGCTCCGTGAGCGCCGCGACCACACCCGCGTCCAGCCGGGACGGCCAGCGGCCCATCCGCCACGCGGGCAGCGCCACCCTGGTCAGCAGCCGGTCCCAGCCCGCGTAGGCCAGACCCACCTGCTCCTGGGCGACGATCCGCAGTCCGTAATCCACAGCCTGTGCACGCTCCGCGGCGGCGGCCGCCACGCCCCGCTCCAACTCGGCGGCGTGGATCCGGCAGCTGCGCAGCAGAAGCCGGGCGACCCGGCCGGCCCCGGCGAGCACGATCCGCGACACCGGGTCGCGGCGGGGCGCCGACGCCACGGCCACCGCGGCGTCCAAGCCCCGGACGAAGCGCCGGGCGGCGGCTATGTCCGGGTGGGCCGAGGGTCCCGTGCCGGCGATCACCGGGGCGAGGACCGCACGCAGCTCGCCGACCCGCATCCACCACAGGAACGGGGAGCCGATGACGAGGACCGGCGGGACGGGCTGCCGGCGTTGTGCCTGCTTGCCCGCCCCCGCTATGTCGTGGTGCTCCTCGGCCGGGGGCGGTGCGTGGGACCGGTGGGTGCGGTCCTCCAGCCAGCTGTCGCAGTCCGGGGTGAGCGCTATCGCGGAGGGCGCGGGGACGTCGAGGCGGTCGGCCAGGTCGCGCACCATTCGGTACAGGTCGGGGGCCGCCTCCTCGGCGACCGGCACGGTCGGGCTCATCGCGGGCCGGGCCCGGGCGACGACCAGGGCGATCCCGGCGGCGGCGAGCAGCACCAGGGCGGCGAGCGGCGTCAGAACCGCCCGGGCCGTGTCCCAGCCGGGACCTTCCAGGCGGTCACCGGCGGTGCCGGCGAGCAGGATCACGGCGACGGCGGCCGGCAGCAGGGCAACGGCCAGGGCACGGCTGCGGATGCGCAGCACGGCCAGTGCTCGCGCCCGCGCGATCTGCGCGCCTGCTTCCACACCCGTTCCGGTCACGACCGACCTCACCCCCTCCCCGTTGACCCGACGCTTCCCTTGCTCACTCCCCCACTGTGGCACCCGTCACTGACATCGCAATGCCGGTGGGCCAAGTGCCGGAACGCTTGCGCCGCACCCTAGTTGGGGCTCCGCCCCCCGTCAGCCGGATAGGGCATCGGTCACTCGATGGAATGGCTCAGGGGAGAGGTGGATGACGGTCGGCGGGCATCGGTCCCCGCCTCCCGCACACGTCAGGCCCCGGATCCTGAGACGGATCCGGGGCCTGTGGGGTTCATCGGCGGCGGGGTGATGTCCCTGCTGCGGCTGCCGCGGGTGGTTTCCCTGCCGCGGGTGCGTGGGCGTCGTCGGCGCTTAGGGGTCGGTTACGCGCCTGCCGCCTTCGCCGCGATGTCCGTGCGGTGCTGGGAGCCGTCGAGACGGATGCGGCCGACGGCCGTGTAGGCGCGGTCGCGGGCCTCGGTGAGGTCCTTGCCGGTGGCCGTCACGGACAGGACGCGGCCGCCCGCGCTGACGACGGCGTCCCCCTCCTGGCGGGTGCCGGCGTGCAGCACGTACGCGTGCGGGGCGTCCTGCGCGGCCACCTCGTCCAGACCGGTGATCGGGTCGCCGGTGCGCGGGGTGCCGGGGTAGTTGTGCGAGGCGACGACCACGGTCACGGCCGCGTCCTCGCTCCAGCGCAGCGGCTCCAGGTGGGCGAGGTTGCCGGTGGCGGCGGCCATCAGCACACCGGCCAGCGGCGTCTTCAGCCGGGCCAGGACGACCTGCGTCTCGGGGTCTCCGAACCGGGCGTTGAACTCGATCACGCGGACACCCCGGGAGGTGATCGCGAGACCGGCGTAGAGCAGGCCGGAGAACGGCGTGCCGCGCCGCTGCATCTCGTCCACGGTCGGCTGCAGCACGGTCTGCTGCACCTCGTCGACCAGCTTCGGGTCGGCCCACGGCAGCGGGGAGTACGCGCCCATGCCGCCGGTGTTGGGGCCCTCGTCGCCGTCCAGCGCGCGCTTGAAGTCCTGGGCGGGCTGGAGCGGTACGACCGTCTCGCCGTCCGTCACGGCGAAGAGGGAGACCTCGGGGCCGTCGAGGAACTCCTCGATGACCACGCGCTCGCAGGCCGCCGCATGAGCCCGGGCCGCTTCGAGATCGTCGGTGACGACGACACCCTTGCCCGCGGCGAGCCCGTCGTCCTTCACGACGTACGGCGCGCCGAAGGCGTCGAGGGCCGTGTCGACCTCTTCCGGCGTGGTGCAGACGTACGACCGGGCCGTGGGCACCTCGGCCGCCGCCATGACGTCCTTCGCGAAGGCCTTGGAGCCCTCGAGCTGCGCGGCCCGGCCGGACGGGCCGAAGACCGGGATGCCCGCGTCGCGCACGGCGTCGGCTACCCCGGCGACCAGCGGGGCCTCCGGGCCGACGACCACGAGCTCCGCGCCGAGGCGGGTGGCCAGCGCGGTGACGGCGGCGCCGTCGAGGGCGTCGACCTGGTGCAGCTCGGCGACCTCGGCGATGCCGGCGTTGCCGGGGGCGCAGTGCAGCGCCGTGACGTCGGGGTCGTGGGACAAGGAGTGGCACAGGGCGTGTTCGCGGGCGCCACTGCCGATGACGAGGACCTTCACGGGGGTCAGCCTAACGGGAGACGCCGGGTTCTCCTTGTGCGGGCTGCCGAAGGGAGGGCGGATCTTGAGCTGGAGGTTCCTCCAAGAAGGCCCGGCCTCCCGGCTCTACTCGTTCGTGAACTCCTCCACCACCGTCGCCCCCAGCTCCCGGACGATCAGCTCCTGGCCGGAGAGGGCCGACTCGTCGAGGTCGGGGTCGTCGTCCTCGGGGATGTCCTCCTCGACGGAGACGTGCCGCCGCGGTGGGGCGGACGGCTGGGGGACGGACGCGGCGGTCGGCGGGGAAGCCGGGGTGGAGGTCGCGGCGGAGCCGGAGCTGCTCGACTGCTGCGCGGGAGGAGCCGGAGAGGCCGACGCGGACGGGGCGGGGCGCTGGGCCGTCGCCGTGCCGCCACTCGCGTTGTAGCCGCCGCCGGAGTTGTAGCCACCGCCGGCGCTGGGGCCGCCGGTGTTGTAGCCACCGCCGGTGCCCTGGCCGCCGCCGGTGCTGTGGACGCCGCCGCCGCCGAAGCCGGAGGGGCCGCCCGCTGCGGGGGGCGCGGAGCCGCCCGACGGGTCGACGATCGCCTCGATCTTCCACTGGACGTTGAACTGCTCGCCCAGCGCCTGCCGCAGCACGTCCTCGCTGCCGCTGCTCAGGAAGTTGTCCCGCGCGCCCGCGTTGACGAAGCCGAGCTGCAGGGTCGTGCCGTCGAAGCCTGCCACCTGGGCGTTCTGGCTGAGCAGGATCCAGGTGAAGCGTCGGCGGTTCTTGACCGCGTCCAGGATGTTCGGCCAGAGCATGCGGGGGTCGAGACCGCCACCACCCGCGGGAGCGGGTGCCGGCGCCGGGGCCGGGGTGGTCTGGGCCGGAGCGGGGGGCGGAGACGCCGACGGGTTGGCGGGCCCGGGGGCGTGCGCCGGGGGGGTGCTCGGGGCGGGGGTGCCCGAGGCAGCCGTGGGCCAGCCGCCGGGGCGGCGGGCGCCGCTTCCTGCGGAGGCGGCGGTGGGCCAGGCGCCGGGGGCGGGCGGGGCGGCCTGGGCCGGGGACGGCTGGGCGGGCCCGGCGTGAGCGGGAGGGGAGGCGGCCGGGGCTTCGGCGGGGGTCGCGGGGGCGCCCGGCCCCTCGGGGGCGGAGGGCCCGCCGTGGGCATGGGCACCGGCTGCGGGAGCCGGAGACGCGGACGGGCTTTGCGGCGACGCGGCAAGGCCCTGGCCCGCCGCCGCGGGGGCGGAGCCGGTCGCGGCGGCGGCAGGGCCGCCCACGCCCGCACCGCTACCGCCGTTGCCCGGTGCTCCGGAGGCGCGGACCGCCGCGCGGGCCGCGGCCGGGCCGCCGCCCGGCGGCACGGGAACGCCACCGCCCGCCTGGGTATGGGCGGGGCCGCCCGCTTGGGCATGGGCGGGGCCGCCCGCTTGGGCATGGGCGGGGCCGCCCGCTTGGGCATGGGCGGGGCTGCCCGCCTGGCCCGGAGCGGCCGCCGCTCCCCCGTGCCCCTCGGGCCCGGGTACGTATCCCATGGCGGGCATGCCGGCGGGTCCCGCGGAGAAGTTCACCCCGCGCTCGATGCGGTCGAGGCGGGCCATGACGGAGCGCTCGTCTCCGTAGGCGGCGGGGAGCAGGACGCGTGCGCAGATCAGTTCCAGCTGGAGACGGGGCGAGTTGGCGCCGCGCATCTCGGTCAGGCCCTCGTTGACGAGGTCGGCCGCACGGCTCAGCTCGGCGGGGCCGAAGGTGCCGGCCTGGGCCTGCATACGCTCGATCACATCGGCGGGGGCGTCGATGAGCCCCTTCTCCGCGGCGTCCGGCACGGCGGCGAGGATCACCAGGTCGCGCAGCCGCTCCAGGAGGTCGGCGACGAAGCGGCGGGGGTCGTTCCCGCCCTCGATGACGCGGTCGACGACCTCGAACGCCGCGGCGCCGTCACCGGTGGCGAAGGCCTCGACGACGGAGTCGAGGAGAGAACCTTCGGTGTACCCGAGGAGGGCGGTGGCCATGGCGTATGTCACACCGTCGGCCGCGGCGCCCGCGAGGAGCTGGTCCATGACGGACATGGAGTCACGCACGGACCCGCCGCCCGCCCGCACGACGAGCGGGAGCACGCCGTCCTCGACGGGGATGGCCTCCTTCTGGCAGACCTGCCCGAGGTACTCCCGGAGGGTGCCGGGGGGCACGAGCCGGAAGGGGTAGTGGTGGGTCCGGGACCGGATCGTCCCGATGACCTTCTCGGGCTCGGTGGTCGCGAAGATGAACTTGAGATGCTCCGGCGGCTCCTCGACGACCTTCAGCAGCGCGTTGAAGCCGGCCGACGTGACCATGTGGGCCTCGTCGATGATGTAGATCTTGTACCGACTGCGGGCCGGACCGAAGAAAGCCTTCTCGCGCAGGTCACGGGCATCGTCCACGCCACCGTGGGATGCGGCGTCGATCTCGATGACGTCGATGGAACCGGGGCCGTTGCGGGCGAGGTCCTGACAGGACTGGCACTCGCCGCACGGTGTGGGTGTGGGCCCCTGCTCGCAGTTCAGGCACCGGGCCAGGATCCGCGCGCTGGTCGTCTTGCCACAGCCGCGCGGCCCGCTGAACAGGTACGCGTGGTTGACCCGGTTGTTCCGCAGCGCCTGCTGCAGCGGGTCGGTGACATGCTCCTGCCCGATGACCTCGGCGAAGGTCTCGGGGCGGTAGCGGCGGTACAGAGCGAGAGACGACACGCATACGAGGTTATAGGCGCCCACTGACATCGGGCCCGGCCCCGACCCGGCGCGGAAGATCCGTCTGGACATCCACCCGGGGCATCCGCCCGCCAGACCACGGGACATCCGCCCGCCAGACCAATCGGGACACCCGCCCGGCAGACCGCCCGGGGCATCCGTCCGCGAGGTCGGTCCGGGAACGCAGACGCCCCTCACGCACCCGCCAGAGCCAACCTACCCTTGCTGCCTTCCGGCCCTGGGGGAGTTCAGTCAGATAGCGCCGCGTGAGGGGCTGCGCCAAGGCTACCTGATGTCCGGGCCGGGGAACGAGTTCGCGAGCACTCCTCTCGGTCATGTAATGTTTCCGGCGGAGGATTCGCCTAGAGGCCTAGGGCGCACGCTTGGAAAGCGTGTTGGGGGCAACCCCTCACGAGTTCGAATCTCGTATCCTCCGCCAGTGCCTCACCGGGCACGATGTCGAAGGGCCCCACCGCTTGCGGTGGGGCGCTTCGACGTTGTCCGCCGCGCTTTCCGTCTCAGTCGGCTGTGCGTCGTTCTCCTGGGATCAGGTGCACCGACTCCGATGGTCAGGCAGTGGCTGATCACCCGCATGCCTCGTGTCGCTCGCCGCTGCTACGCGCGCGACTCGGGCTGGCACCGACGGCCAACCACTCGAGTTCATCGACGGCGACCGTTTCGACTTGACCTTCACCTTCCTCGACGTCGACCAGCCGGTGACCGTCGAGGCCCCGCCCTCCGAGGACATGGCCGGTCTCGCGGCGTCGGTGGACGAGGTGCAGACGGGCTGAACAAGCGGGTTGCACCACCCGTCCTGCCGCTCGACAGGGGGCCGGTCACCCGCCGTACGCCTGCTTCCAGCGTGCTCGGTGGTGGGGATCGCCCTGGCCCCGGCCGTTCACCTCCGTCAAGGACAGCAGGGAGGTGCCGTTGTTCCACAGGCCCAGGTGGTCGCGGTGGATGGCGAGGATGTCGTGCTGCACGGCGAACTTCTCGGAGGGGCGGCTGAAGCGGGTCGTCGTGACGAAGACGGCGACGTCCGCTCCGAAGTGCACCTTCGCTCCCAGCAGGTCGCGTAGTTCACGGCTCGCGATCGTGCTGGTCGGCGTGTAGCGCTTGCACTGAATCACCACGCTCCGGCCGTCCGGGAGGCGGCCCAGGACGTCGGCGCCGTTGTCGTTGGCTCCGCCCACCCGCCGGACCTCCGTGCACCCGTCCCTGCGGCACAGGTGTGCGACCAGTTCCTCGAACTCCGTGCCGGTCATCGCGTCCACCTCGGCGAGTGTCCGGTGCCCCGCCTTCACCGCCTCCTCCTGCCGCCAGACGCTGTCCCGGCCGCGCACGAGCCGGTCCGTCCGCCACAGCCACCAGCTCGCCGCTCCGATGCCGCCCACCACCAGCGCACCGGTGATGTAGGGCCACACGGTCGACCGGAACAGCATCAGCAGAACCACCGATGACGCAGCGGCCGCCGTCAGTGCCTTCAGGCGGGTCGTTCGCCTTCTGCGGGCAGCCGCTCCACGTCCACGTCCAGCCATGATCGACGCTCCTCCCCCCAGCCGTCCGTGTACGGCAGTCTCAGCAGCCGGTGGCGGGGGGAGTAGGGCGCGAGTCGGCCATGGCCGGATCGGGGCGTGCCGTCAGCGGCCGGCGAGCAGTTCGAGCGTGTCGATCACGCGGTTCGAGAAGCCCCACTCGTTGTCGTACCAGGCGACCACCTTGACGTGGCGGCCGTCGACGCGGGTGAGGGCCGAGTCGAAGATCGACGAGGCCGGGTTACCGACGATGTCGGACGACACGAGCGGGTCCTCCGAGTACTCGAGGACGCCGGCGAGCGGCCCCTGCGCCGCCTTGCGGTACGCCTCCAGCACGTCCTCGCGCGTCACGTCGCGGGCGACGGTCGTGTTGAGTTCGACGATCGAGCCGACCGGGACGGGGACCCTGATCGAGTCGCCGGACAGCTTGCCGTCCAGGTTCGGCAGGACCAGGCCGATGGCCTTGGCGGCGCCCGTCGTGGTCGGCACGATGTTGACGCCGGCGGCGCGGGCGCGGCGGGCGTCGCGGTGCGGGCCGTCCTGGAGGTTCTGCTCCTGCGTGTAGGCGTGCACCGTCGTCATGAAGCCGTGCTCGATGCCCGCGAGCTCGTCGAGGACCGCGGCCAGAGGCGCGAGGGCGTTGGTGGTGCAGGAGGCGTTCGACACGATCGTGTGCACGTCCGGGTCGTAGGCCTCGGTGTTGACCCCGTACGCCAGCGTGACGTCGGCGCCGTCCGACGGCGCGCTCACGAGCACCTTCTTCGCGCCCGCGTCGAGGTGGGCGCGGGCCGCCTTGGCCGAGGTGAAGCGGCCGGTGGCCTCCAGGACGATGTCGACGCCGAGTTCGGCCCAGGGCAGCTGTGCCGGTTCGCGCTCGGCCAGCACCTTGATCCGCCGGCCGTCGACGACGAGTGCGTCCCCGTCGGCGGTCACCGGGCGGCCGAGCCGGCCGGCCGTCGAGTCGTAGGCGAGCAGCCGGGCGAGGGTGGTGGGCTCCGTCAGGTCGTTGACGGCGACGACCTCGAAGTCGCTGCCGCGTTCGAGCAGGGCGCGCAGCACATTGCGTCCGATGCGGCCGAATCCGTTGATCGCGATGCGCGTCATGAGTGGTGTCCCTTTCGGTCTCTGCGGTTCGCCACCAGCGTCGCGCCCGGCGTCCGCGCGGGACAGCGGCGGGATCGCCAGGGTTCAAAAGGATCGCGCCAGCCAGCCCACGCCTGGGCGTGCCCGTGCCCCTGCCCGTGGGTCACTCGCCTCGGGCGAAGGTGTGGCGGTATTCGCTCGGGGTCGTGCCGAGGATGCGCTGGAAGTGCAGTCGCAGATTCGCGCCGGTGCCGAGGCCGACGTCGGCGGCGATCTGCTCCACGCTCAGTTCCGAACGTTCGAGCAGCTCACGGGCCACGTCGATGCGGGCGCGCATGACCCACTGCATCGGCGTGTACCCCGTGTCCTCGACGAAGCGCCGCGACAGCGTGCGCGCCGAGACCCCCGCGTGCCGTGCCAGTCCGTCGAGGGTGAGGGGCTCGCCGAGCCGGTGCAGTGCCCACTCGCGGGTGGCGGCGAACCGCTCGCCGAGGGGTTCGGGCACGCTGCGCGGCACGTACTGCGCCTGGCCGCCGCTGCGGTAGGGCGCGGCTACCAGACGCCGGGCCGCGTGGTTCGACGCGGCCACTCCCAGGTCGCCGCGCAGGATGTGCAGGCACAGGTCGATGCCGGAGGCGGCGCCCGCCGACGTCAGCACGCTGCCTTCGTCGACGAACAGGACGTTCTCGTCGACCCGGACGAGCGGGTGCTTCGCCGCGAGCGCCCGGGTGTAGTGCCAGTGCGTCGTGGCGCGTCTGCCGTCGAGCAGGCCTGTGGCGGCCAGGGCGAAGGCGCCCGTCGAGATCGCGGCGAGCCGCGCGCCCCGGGCGTGCGCCGCGAGCAGCGCGTCGACGACGGCCCGCGGCGGGTCGTCGCGGTCCGGGAACCGGTAGCCGGGAAGGAAGACGATGTCGGCCCAGGCCAGCGCGTCCAGGCCGTGGGCGACGGCGTACGACAGGCCGTCGCCGCCGGTCACCAGGCCGGGCGCCGCCCCGCACACGCGCACCTCGTACGGCATGCTCGCGCGGGTCGTGAACACCTGCGCGGGGATGCCGACGTCGAGCGGTTTCGCACCGGGGAGGACGAGAACGGCCACGCGGTGCAGGCGGGAGGACGGCACCCGGACAGCGTACGAGGAGCAGCGGCTGAACCGGCTCCCGGTACCGCGCCGGAGGCCCGCCGGAGGCCGCGGCTGAGCCGGCTCCCAGTACCGCGCCGAAATTCCGCCGGAGGCCGCAGCTGAACCGGCTCCCGGTACCGCGCCGGAGGCCCGCCGGAGGCCGCGGCTGAACCGGCTCCCAGTACCGCGCCGAAATTCCGCCGGAGGCCGCAGCTGAACCGGCTCCCGGTACCGCGCCGGAGGCCGCGGCGGAATCCCGCGCCGGAACCGGACCCCTCGCGCACGTACAGCCGCCGCTCAGGCAGCCTCAGGGCAGTCGCCCGGGCGGCCCCCGGCGCCCCCGGCGGCCTCGGGCAGCCCCGCGGGCCGCCCGCGGACCGTCGCTCAGGCCGACTTCGCCGCAGTCCGCTTCGTGCCCCTGCTCCTGCCGCTGCCGCTGCCGCTGCCCGTGCCCGAGCCGGCCGGTGATTTCGGTGTGTTCTTCCGGCGGGGCTTGTCCGCGGGCGCCTCGGTGTCCGGTCGCGTCGCCCGCGGCCGTGCCGTCGCCCACTTCAGTTCGATCTCGAGCTCGATCTCCCCGTCCCCGATCTCCACCTCCAACTCGCTGTGCAGGTCGTCGGGGATCCGTACGCCCAGCGTTCCGGGGCCGAACTCCAGCTCCGCGTCCCCGCCTTCCCGCAGCGCGTCCGCGAGCGCGGTGAGCTGGTCGGCGGCCTCCTGGCGCGACAGCGAGCGCTTCTGCTCGAACTTGAGGTCCTTCATGGGGCCCTCCGGTGATGTCGCAGAAAGGGTGGATATGTCCATAGTGGCGTGCCGCGTGGGCGCGCGCGTCAGCCGCCCGCCTCCGGACCCCAGTGCTCGGGCCCCACTCCGCGCCAGTCGATCCACGGCGCCTCCGCCACGTCCGACGGGTCGATCTCCAGGCCCGCACGGCGGAGGAACTCCGCGACGTCGGTCACATTGTGGGCGAGTCCGAGGATCTCGCCGTCCACGCGCACGCGGCGGCCGCCCGAGGGCGACGGTGGGTGCACGATCACGCGTATCGGTCCGGACATGCCTTCAGGATCATCCGGAACGTACGGTCCCGCAGGCCGGGGCGTCACCGGTGGAGCCGCTCGGACGCGTCCCCCGCCGCCCGCCCCAGCTCCCGCAGCTCCCACCACGCCGCCGGGCTCGGCCGCCGCTGCTGCCAGTAGGGGTGGAAGTACGCCCGTACCGACAGCCGGTGCAGACGCCGGCGCAGCTCGGTGCGGCCGGGCCGGTCGGCGAGCTGCCGGTAGGTGGCGCTCCACTCGCACTGCGCCCGGACGAGGTCGTCGGGAAACGTTCGCATGGTCGAATTCAAGCATGTGTTCGATTTTTTCGGCCAGCGGAGCGCATCGCCGCCGCCCCCTCCGGGCACCCGGTTCCACACCGGGCATGGACAGCCGCAGCGCGAATGCCACCAGGAGGCGCATACTGAGGCCGATGACAAAGCCTGCTGCTCCCAAGCGTCACTTGCCCACCAGCCCCTTCAAGGCGCCGGTCGCTCCCGCTCCCAAGCACTTCGCCGTGGGTGACCAGGTCACGCACGACATGTACGGGCTCGGCCGGGTCATCGGCATGGAGGAAGGGATCGCCGCGCTCGTGGACTTCGGTTCGGCGCACATGCGGATCCCCAGCCCGTACGCCAAGATGACCAAGTTGTAGGACCTCCGTGCCCGGTCGGGGCACACCTGGCCCGAACCGGGCCAATACCGGAAAAGAGACGTCTCATCGAACCGACTTCGCTGTTCTCCGCCGTGGAAGGGCAACCCAGCCGTTCCGGCGCGGCCTCGCCGCCCCCGGCGACCAACCCCTTCCAGGCCCCGGACTTCGGGGAGGACGAGATCTTCACGCCGGAGGAGCTGACGGAACAGCCCTCCGCGTCCAAGCGCCCGGCGCGCCGCAGGGCGGCCTAGCCCCGCGGCAGACGCACCGGGGCCCCGTCCCGGCGCCCTCCCGCAGGGCTGTCGTCAGTCCCGGGACGTCTCCTCGGCCGCGCGGTCCGACATCGGCCAGACGTACGGCAGGTCGTCGGGGACCCCCGGGAAGAGGGCCCCGTAGGTCGTCGGGTCCTTGCGCACCAGGGCCGAGCGATGACTCTCGTGGAAGGGGTCGTCGCCGAGCCAAGGCGGCAGTTCGCCGTCGGCGGCCAGTTGCCGCTGGTCGCGGATCGGGGCGTGCGGGCGGGGCGCCGCCAGGTCGGCCACGAGTGTCGCCGCGCAGGTGTCCTGGTGGCCGTGTTCGCGCCAGACGCGGCAGACCTCCAGGCCGTAGCGCACCAGGGCCTCCTCGTAGCCGACCCACATCCGCACGGCCGGGTGATGGCGCCACCCGTAGCCGGGGACGACCAGGCCGCGCAGGACCTGCAGCGCCTCGACCCGTTGCTTGCCGAGCCGGCGACGGTCCAGGGCCTGGGCCGTGGTGCGGAAGTCGGGGTAGGGCAGGAAGGTCTGCATGCCGTCCTCGGTGATCCTTACCGTGCGTCGGTGCGCGTGTCGCGCCTGCTGAGGGCCAGGGCCAGGCCGATCATGGCGATGCCCAGGGCGAAGTGGAGCCAGTCGTCCGCGGAGTTCAGCGGGACGAAGTTGGCGTCGCTGTCGTGGCCCACGGACAGGCCGTACACCCACAGGAGCAGGTAGACGGCGCCTCCGACCAGCAGGAACGAGTACGCCCCGGCGGCCGTGCCGGCGAGCATCAGGCCCGCGAGTCCGTAGATCAGATGCACGAGGTTGTGCAGGATGGACACCTGGAACAGGCCGAACAGCTCGGCGCCCGACTCGTGGGAGGCGAACTCCAGCGAGCCGTAGTCCGTGGTGACGCCGGGGACGAAACCCAGCACGCCGACCACGAGGAAGACCAGGCCGGCCAGCAGCGCGGCCTGCTGGACGGGCGCGCGGTCGGCCCGGTGGGACGCGGGTGTGCTCATCGGCGGTGGCTCCTCACGCCGGCGACAGGTCCTGTTCCGCCCAGATGGTCTTGCCGGTGCCGCTCTGGCGGGTGCCCCAGCGCTCGGTCAGCTGGGCGACGAGCAGCAGACCGCGGCCGCCCTCGTCGTACGTGCGGGCGCGCCGCAGGTGGGGAGCGGTGCTGCCGCCGTCGGAGACCTCGCAGATCAGGGTCGAGTCGTGGATCAGGCGCAGTTGCACCGGTGGCTGGGCGTGCCGGATGGCGTTGGTGACGAGCTCGCTGACGACCAGTTCGGTGACGAACACGGTGTCGGACAGGCCCCACCGCTCCAGTTGTGCCACCACGTCCTTGCGGGTCTGCGCGACCGCGGAGGGGTCCGAGGGCACCGACCAGGTGGCGACCTGCCGTTCGTCGAGCACGCGGGTACGGGCGATGAGCAGGGCCACGTCGTCGGCCGAGCGCGGCGGCAGCAGGTCGGCGAGGACCGTGTCGCACAGCGCGTCCAGCGAGGCGGCCGGACGGGCCAGGGCCTCCCGCAGCCGGTCGACGCCGGTGTCGACGTCCCGGTCGGGGGTCTCGATCAGGCCGTTGGTGTACAGGGCGAGCAGGCTGCCCTCGGGGACGACGACCTCGGTCGCCTCGTACGGCAGGCCGCCCACGCCGAGCGGCGGCGAGGTGGGGAGCCCGACGAAGTCCACGGTGCCCTGCGGGCTCACCACGGCGGGCAGGGGATGCCCGGCCCCGGCGAAGCAGCAGCGCCGGGTCACGGGGTCGTAGACGGCGTACAGACAGGTGGCCCCAAGGTCACCGGCGGCTTCGGCGGAACCCGCGGAATCCATGCCGGCGGTTTCGGCTGAACCCGTGCCGGCGCTTTCGGCGATGCCGGTGCCGGCGGCGGTGGCCGCGGAGCCCCTCGTGGAGCCCCTCGTCCGCCGCTCGGTGTCGCTGTCCTCCTCCGTGTTCAGGCGGGCGACCAGGTCGTCGAGGTGGGTCAGCAGCTCGTCGCAGGGCAGGTCGATGTCGGCCAGCGTGCGGACCGCCGTCCGCAGCCGCCCCATGGTCGCCGACGCGACCAGCCCGTGGCCGACCACGTCCCCGACGACCAGCGCGACCCGGGCCCCCGAGAGCGGGATGACGTCGAACCAGTCACCGCCCACCCCGGCGTGCCCGCCCGCCGGGAGGTAGCGGGAGGCCACCTCGACGGCGGCCTGCCGGGGCAGCCGCCGCGGCAGCAGGCTGCGCTGGAGCGTGACCGCGGTGGCGCGTTCGCGCGTGTAGCGGCGGGCGTTGTCGATGCTGACCGCGGCCCGGGCCACCAGCTCCCCGGCCAGGACCAGGTCGTCGTGCCGGAAGGGCTCCTGGGTGCGGTGCCGGGCGAAGAAGGCGACGCCGAGGGTGGTGCCCCGGGCGGCCAGGGGCACGGCCATCACGGAGTGGACGCCGAACGCGCGGACCCGGGCCGCACGCGCCGGGTCGCGGGCGAGCCAGGCGGTGAACGCCGGGTCGGTCACCTCCTGCAGGGCGGGCCGTCCGGTGCGCAGGCTCTCGAAGGGCAGCGAGCCCGGCGGGTAGGCGTCCACCGCGCCGGCCGCGACGACCGACTCCGGGGCGCCCGGGGTCACCGACCGCAGGGCAGCCCGGCGCAGCAGCAGCGGCCCGTCCGCCGGAACCGGCCGTGCGGGCGGCTCGGGTGCGTCGTCCAGCGCGGCCAGCAGGTCGACGCCGGCGAAGTCGGCCAGGACCGGGACGGTGACGTCCGTCAGTTCCTGGGCCGTGCGCGTCACGTCGAGCGTGCTGCCGATGCGCCGGCTCGCCTCGGCGATCAGCTGGAGGCGCTTGCGGGCCCAGAACTGCTCCGTCATGTCGTGCGCCGACAGGCAGACGCCCCGGATGGTGCCCTCGTGGTCGCGCAGCGCGGACAGGAAGATCGACCACGCGTGCTCGTGGCTCTCGCCGGGGGCGCGCAGGTAGGGCTCCTCGTACTGCGGCTCGCCGGTGCGCAGCACGTGGGCCATGCCGAGTTCCGCCCGCCGGCCGGCGTCGTCGTCGACGATCTCGGACACGCGCAGGCCCCGCATCTCCTCCTCGGTGAGTGCCGTGGCGCGTTCCATGTCGGCGTTGGCCCTGCGCAGCCGCAACCGGGTGTCGTAGATCGCCTGGGCGCAGCACGGGGACTGGGCGAAGCTCCAGCTCACGAGGGATTCGTCGAGACCGGTCGGTGGCTGCCGGCCGGTCAGGGCGGAGAGGACGAGCCAGGCCGGGCCGTCGGCGCCGGGGGGCCGGTGGTGGGCGAGGATCCCGACCGTCAGCGTCCGGCCGTCCCGGTGCCGCAGCGCGACGTCGCCGTTCCAGCGGGGCAGTCCGGCCAGCGTCGGCAGACCGCCGCGCACCGGGATCGGCTCGGCCAGCAGGTCCGCGGCCCGGCGACCGGTCAACTGCCCCGCCGTGTAGCCGAGGAGCCGCTCGGCGCCCTCGTTCCAGCCGGTCACGAGGCCGCGTTCGTCGAGGGTGACACGGGCCGTGAGCGATGCGCCGACGAGGGCTTCGAGGGCTTCCGGTTCTGCTCCGGACGACCGGGTGGCCCGGCCGGCGGTGACGGGCTGTTCCATGATCGGTCATCTCACTCTCGGGGGAATCAGCCGTAACCCCGGATATGCACAGATATGAACCTGATTACCCCGATTGCGCGAGGTCTCACCGCGCCGCCGGTCCAGAAGGCCGCGCCCCGTCGCGAAGCCGAGCTTCCCACCGCCCGTCGAGAACCCGAGCCTGCCGCCGCCCCGCCGGGGTAACCGCTCCCCCATGGGTCAGATCCTGGTGGGCACGTGTTCCTGGACCGACCGGGCGCTGGTCGGCAGCGGCTGGTATCCCCCGGGCCGGCGGGACGCCGAGGGCCGGTTACGGCACTACGCCGAGCGGTTCGGTGTCGTCGAGGTGGACGCCTCCTACTACGCGTTGCCGGGCGAGCGGAACAGCCGGTTGTGGGCCGAGCGGACACCGGACGGGTTCGTCTTCGACGTGAAGGCGTTCTCGCTGCTCACCGGGCATCCCACCCGGCAGGCGGTGATGCCCGAGGGATGGCCGGCCGAGCACCGGGACCCGGCGGTGCTCGACCGGGTGTGGGACCGGTTCACGGCCGGGATCGAGCCGCTGCGGGCGGCCGGGCGGCTCGGCAGCGTGCTGTTCCAGTTCCCGCCCTGGTTCCGGCCAGGGCAGCGGGCCAAGACGTTCCTGCGGGAGTGCGCCGAGCGGACCGCGGGCTGGCCGCTCGCCGTGGAGTTCCGGCACCCCTCCTGGTGGGAGCCGGGACAGGCCGACGCGACGGGTGCGCTGCTCGCCGGGCACGGCATGGCCGCGGTCGCCGTCGACATGACGCAGACGCTCGCGTCCTCCGTGCCGCCCGTCACCCCGGTGACCTCTCCCCGGCTGTCCGTCGTCCGGTTCCACGGCCGCAGCACCGCCTGGGGGACCGGCAGCAAGGAGGACCGGTTCCGGTACGCGTACGGCGAGGAGGAACTCGCCGAGTGGCTGCCCCGCGTGCGGCGGCTGGCCGAGCGGACCGAGCAGGTCCACGTCCTGTTCAACAACTGCTGCGGTGACGCGGCCGTCCGCGCCGCCGAGGCCATGACCCGGCTCCTCGACCGGGAACCGCCGGCGGCACGGCTCCCTAGGGCGCGATCCGCACCCGGCGCTCCACCGACACCTGGTCCACGTCCGACACCCGCACGGTCGTCTTCATCGTCCAGTTCCCGGCGAGCGGCAGGTTGACGGAGTTGGTGCTCCAGTAGCCGCCCCGGTCGACGAGTTCGGCGTCGACCGGGCCGACCTTCCGGGAGGGCAGGCTGAAGGTGATGCGCACCTCGGGGACGACGATCAGGCCCTTGTCGGAGCCGGCGACCACGGCCTGGACGCCGTTCTCGCCGACGCGGGCCGGGTCCAGGGTGACCTGGACCGTGCCGCGTCCGCTCACGGACGCCGTGCCGGTGTCGTAGGGCACGGTGACCAGGGTGGTGGGTGGCAGCGCGCCCGCCGGGGCCTGCCGGGCCGCCTCGGCCTGGGCACGAGCCGGGAGGGTCCCCGTGAGCACGGTGGTGATCAGCAGCACCACCGCCGCGACGGCGACCTCCACCAGGACGGACCGGCGCAGCAGGCGCCGGGCGTCCGGACCGGCTCCGGGCGCGGGCGGCTCCTGTGCTCCCGTCTCCGCGGCAGGCTCCTCCGGCCCCTTGTCGTCGTCGGGGGTCTCGGGTTCCCCGGTGCCCCGGCCCTCCGCCGGTGCCCCCACCGGCTGGGGGACGCGCTTGCGGACGGAGGCCGGCCGGGGCACGGTCGTCGCCGGGGCCGCGATCCGCGCCGTCCAGCGCCGTGAGTACCGGGCCGCCAGCAGCAGCACGGCCACCCCGGCCAGTTTGGCGAGCAGCAGACGGCCGTACGACGTGCCGGACAGCGCGGACAGGGAGCCGAGGCCGCGCCAGGACTGGTAGACGCCCGTGACGGCCAGCACGGTCACCGCCGCGAAGGCGATCCGGGAGAAGCGGGGGACGACCGCGGCCATGTCGTCCGCCACGCCGTCGCCGGACGAGCGGCGCAGCGTCAGCAGCAGCGCCACCAGGCCGCCGAGCCAGACGCCCGTCGCCAGCAGGTGCAGCACCGACGACGTCATCGCCAGCGGCACCTGGATCCCGGCGGAGGCGTGCTCCGCCGCCGCCCAGGTCAGGGCCAGGGCGGCGGCCAGGGCGGTGCCGGTCGCCAGGGTGAGGGGCCGCTGCCCGGCGTCACGGCGCCGGGACAGCCACACCAGGAAGGCCGCGGTCAGCAGGAGGACGGCGAGCCGGGCGAGCAGGGCCTGCCCCGGGCGGCCGGCCACGGTACGGCCGAGGGCGGCGGCGTCGAACGCGGCGGCCGGGCCGGTGCCCGCCTCGTACGGGGCGCGCAGCAGGAGCAGGACGACCGTCGAGCCCAGCAGCGTCCACCAGGCCGCCACCAGCGGCCGGCGCAGGGCGGAGGTGTCCGCGGGCCGGCAGAGCAGGGCGAACGCGGCCAGGCCGACGAGCAGCGCGCCGGCGAGGTAGGCGAGGTAGCGGGCGGCGTCGTTGAGACCGCCGGTGAGCGGGTCCTCGGTCGGGCCCGTGTCGATCGGGGAGGTCGTCGCGGAACGCTTCCCCACCGAGAAGGAGAAGGCGCCGGAGACGGGGTGGCTGTCGGCGGATACCACCCGCCAGGCCACCGTGTACGTGCCCTGGGCGAGCTTGCGGGGCAGACCGATCCGGGCGGTGTCGGAGCGGCCGTCCGCGTGTGTGGCCTCGCCGGTGTGGACCCGCCGCTGATCGGGGCCGAAGACCCGGAAGGAGTCGTCGAGCAGGCCCACGGACTCGGTGAAGGTCAGGGTGACGTGACGGGGGGCCTTCCGGACGAGGGATCCGTCATCGGGGTCGGTGCCGCGGAGCGCGGCGTGGGCGGAGGCGGGAGCTGCTCCGGCGAGGAGCAGTACCAGCACGGTGCCGAGCAGCACCAGGGCCTGGAATCGCCGGGGGCGTCCGACATTGCGATCCTCGTTCCGCCGTTGGTCCACGTGGTTCTCCGGGGTCGGGCTGGACGGCTCCGGGTTGAGTACGGACGGGATCGGTGCAGTGCTCAACGGGCTCAGGAGGCAGAGCGGGACAGTCCCGCGATCTCGTCGGCCACCGCCGGGTAGCGCGCCGTCAGCTCCGCGGCGTCCCCGTGCTCGTAGCCGTCGAAGGTGAAGCCGGGTGCCATCGTGCAGCCGAACAGGGTCCACCGCCCGGCCCCGCGCACCCTGCCGCCCATCCACGTGCCCGCCGGGACCGTGAACTGGACGTGCTGTCCGTGCAGGACGTCCGGCCCGAGCACGACCGTCCTCGCCGTGCCGTCCGGGGCGAGCAGCAAAAGCTCCAGGGGGTCGCCCCCGTAGAAATGCCAGATCTCGTCCGTCGGAAGGCGGTGGAGGGCGGAGAAGTCGTCCGCCGTCAGCAGCGCGACGATCGCCGTGCCATCCGGCCTGCCGTCGGGGCGTTCGGGACCGGCCCAGGTCTGGCGGAACAGGCCGCCTTCGCTCGGGATCGGTTCCAGTCCGTAGTGGGCGATGAGGTCATCGGGGGTCACCCGGGGAACGGTATCTCCCGTTCCAGGAAGGCGAGCTGGGCCTGCTTCTGCGGCAGGTACACGTCCGGCAGGTCGATCTCGGGCAGGACCACCACCGGGCCGGGGGTGAAGCCGAGCCGGAGGAAACGGGCGATCGCCTTCTCGTTGCGCAGGTCCGGGTCGACCACGATCCGCCGGCGGTCCAGGCTGGGCAGGACGTACGCGGTGATGGCCGTCACCAGCCGGGCGGTCCAGCCGCGCTGTCCGCCGCCCGGGCCCGCGGGGGCGAGGAGCAGGTGGACGCCGATGTCGCCGGGGCGGACCTCGTAGCACTCGCTGACGCGGTCGGCCTCCGGCTCGTAGGTCTGCAGCAGCGCGACCGGCTCGCCGTCCCGGACGACGAGGAAAGCGTGGTGGGTGTCGAGCGTGGCCATGTGGGCGTAGACGTCCGCGACCTGGCGTTCGGTCAGCTCGGTCATGCCCCAGAAGGCGGCCCGGTCCTCACTCACCCAGCGGTGGATCACGGCGGCGTCGGCGCCGGGGTCCAGCGGCAGGACGCGGACGGTGCCGAAGCCGTCGGTCACCTCCTCGTGGACGCAGGCGCGGGAGGCATACGGGTCAGACATCGGTTTCCTTCTTCAGCAGGGCCCAGTCGGTGACGACCGGGACGAGGTCTCCCGCGAGCCACAGCGGGAGCTGGTCGCGGTGGTGGGGTGAGCCGGGGACGCCCGAGGCGCCGAGCGGGACCACCCAGCGGCTGTCCTCCCGCCGGGCCAGGTCCCAGACGTACCGGGCGGCCGGGCCCCGGGCCGCGCGGTCGGTGAGGCCCGGCACGCCCGAGGTGCACAGCACGCAGTCGTGGTCGCCGGACAGCCCCGGTTCGTCGTAGGGCTGCTCCGGCTCCAGGGCCCGCCAGGGGGCGAGGCGGTGGGTGTCGCCCCAGACCCCGGCCGGCGGCCGCAGCGCCATCTCCTCGATCGCCGCGCGGACGGCCGCCGGGCGGTCGATGCCGTACAGCTCCCCGGCCCGCAGCAGGTGTTCGAGGGCGAAGCCGACCCGGGGGACGAGAGCGAGCCAGGGCTGGAACACCTCCGGGTACGCCGGCGGGGTGGTGAGCGCGGCGAACGCCGGGTGCGCCGCGAGCCGCCGTACGACCGCTCCGCGCACGGCGGCGTAGAGGGCCGCGTCGGCGCTGCCGGCGTCCATACGGCGGTCCCAGCGCAGGAGCCGGTCCCGGAGGGCTGCGGCCTCGGGGGTGAGGCCGTCGAGGGCGTCGAGGCGGTCCAGGAGGGCGGACGCGGAGGCCAGGTGGGTGTCGGTGTGCAGGGCGGGCATGTCGGCGGCGGACCAGCGCTCCTTGCGCGCGAGCAGCGCGGCGATGCGGTCGGCGCGGTGCGGCGGGGCGAACTCGACGCCGAGGGGTTCGGCCGGGCCGCGCTGGTTGGCCATGACGGCGACGCCGTCGGTGAGCCCGGCGCGCGGTGACACGTGCCAGCCCTGCCATTCGTGGCCGGGCTCCCACGCGGGCACCAGGCGCAGCCGGTTGGCCTCGGCGCGCAGCGGCACCCGCCCGGCCACGCGGTGCAGGACACCGCCCTCGGTGTCGGCGGCCTGCACGACGTTGACCGGCTCGGCCCAGCGGTCGAAGGCCCGGTCCACGTCGCCGACCCGCCGGGCCCGCAGCAGCGGCAGCAGAGCGCTGAAGCCGAGGTCGCCGGTGACCCGGGGCGGATAGCGCAGACTGACCGCCACGGGCACGCCGGCAGGGTCGGCCGGGTGGCCGGAGTCGGCCCTGTGGCCGGAGTCGGCCCTGTGGCCGGAGTCGGCCCTGTGGCCGGAGTCGGCCGAGCGGTCCGAGTCGGCCGGGTGGCTGGAGTCGGCCGAGCGGCCCGAGTCGACCGAGCGGTCCCAGTCGACCGAATAGTCCCAGTCGGCCGAGTGGTCGGAATGGGCCGGGAGCGGTGGGCCCGCCGGGGCGCCGCTCGGTTGCCGCAGGGCTGCCGGGTCTCGCGGAGCCGCCGACTCCGGCGGACCGTCCTCGCGCGCCGGGTCCGCCGGATCGCCGTCGAGGCCCTCGGGGCCGCCGATGATCAATGGACCCCGGTCGGTCTCGATCACCTCGACCTCGACCGGCTCCTCGCCCGCCACCTCGATCGTCTCGGTGTGCCGGGACGCCCGCCGCCAGACCCCGTCCGGGCCGAGGGCCTCCACCCCGGCGCCGGTACGGCGCAACCGCTCCCGGTAGAGGTCCTGGTAGTCGGCCATGGCGTTGGTGATGGCCCAGGCGACCGTGCCGGTGTGCCCGAAGTGGGCGATGCCGGGGACGCCGGGGACGGCCAGGCCCACGACGTCGAACTCGGGGCAGGACAGGTGGATCTGCTGGTAGACGCCCGGGTCCTCGATCCAGCGATGGGGGTCGCCGGCGATGACGGCCTGCCCGGTGACGGTCCGCTCGCCGCCGACCAGCCAGCCGTTGCTGCCGGAGGTGCCGGGGCCGTCGGCGGCGAAGAGGCCGACGGCGTCCGCGTCCAGGTGTGCGGCGACCTGCTCACGCCAGAGCTTGGCCGGGAACCCGGCGAACAGGATGTGGGTGGCGAGCCAGACGCCGAGGGGGGTCCAGGGCTCCCAGCGGCCGGGGGCGAGACCGGTGCGGGCGAACTCCGGGGCGGTGGCGTCCGCGAGCCCCTCGTTGACCCCGTCGACGTACGCCCGCACCCAGCGCGCCGTCCCGGGGTCCCGTCTCTCCAGGTCCGCGAAGCAGCGTCTGGCGGTGTCGTCGAGCCGGGCCCGTCGCGCGAACCGGTCCCAGGCCAGGGCGCTCCCGCCGAGGAAGGACGCCGAGGTGCCCCGCGCCCGGTGGCGCTCGACCTCCAGCTGCCAGGCCCGGTCGCGGGCGGTCACGAGGCCCTGCGCCCGGGCGAGTTCGGCCGCACTGTCCGCACGCAGATGCGGGATGCCCCAACCGTCACGGTAGATCTCGACGGTCACGCTGTACCCCCTGTAACCTTTAGGTTAGCCTTGCCTAAGTCAAGCTGTGGCCGGAATCGTACGCGAAAGGCTGAAACGCGATGGGGCAGGGGCGGGGTTGGGAGGGCGCGGTCCTCAAACTGCTGCGCGGCAAGGACTTCGAGTTCACGGTGACGGACGTCGAGGACGTCACCCCGGAGTACCGGCGGCTCCGTTTCACCGACGGCGGTCTGCTGGCCGCGACCGGCGTGCATCCCACCATGTGGGTACGGCTGTGGTTCGACAACGCGGGCAAGCCGCACCAGCGGGCCTACACCCTGGTCGACCCCGACGCCGAGGCCGGCACCTTCGGCCTGGAGTTCGCCCTGCACGAGGGCCGCGCCAGCGACTGGGCCAGGGCGGCGAAGCCGGGCGACACGATCGAGGCGACCGTCCAGGGCACCGGCTTCGAGCACCCGAGCCCCGCCCCCTCGCACGTCTTCGCCGTCGGCGACCCGGCCTCGCTCCCGGCCATCAACTCCCTCCTGGACGCCCTGGGCTCCGCACCGGCCACCGTCTGGTTCGAGGGCGGCGACGACGCGCTGCCGTTCCGCACCGACCCGGACCGGCACGAGCTGCGCACGGTGCCGCGGCGGGACTCCGGCGCTCACCTGGTCGACCGGGTGAAGTCGGACCTGCCCGGCCTGCTCGAGGGCACGGCCGACCCCTACGTCTGGATCGCCTGCGACACCGCGACGACCCGGACCCTCGCGGCGTACGTCCGCAAGGAGCTGGGGCTGCCCAAGCAGCGGGTGCACGCGCTCGGCTACTGGCGGGCGACCTGAGCAGCGGCCGGGCCCGCCCCGGGGGATGATCGGGGCATGGACGTCACCCTTCACCTCGCCCAGGATCCCGAGGCCGACGCGCTGCTCGGCCGCAGTCCGCTCGCCGCGCTGGTCGGCATGCTGCTGGACCAGCAGGTGCCCATGGAGTGGGCGTTCAAGGGCCCGGCGACGATCGCCCGGCGGCTCGGCACGGACGACCTGGACGCGCACGAGATCGCCGCGCACGAGCCGGAGGCCTTCGCCGCGCTCCTGTCCGAGAAGCCCGCGGTGCACCGCTACCCGGGCTCCATGGCCAAGCGGATCCAACAGCTGTGCCAGTACCTCGTCGAGCACTACGACGGTGACGCCGAGGCCGTCTGGAAGGACGTCGGCACCGGCAAGGAGCTGCTGAAGCGCCTCGCCGAACTGCCCGGCTTCGGCAAGCAGAAGGCCCAGATCTTCCTGGCCCTGCTGGGCAAGCAGCTCGGAGTGCGCCCCACGGGCTGGCGAGAGGCCGCGGGCTCCTACGGCGAGCCGGACTCCTTCCGCTCGGTCGCCGACATCACGGGCCCGGAATCCCTGGTCAAGGTCCGCGCGCACAAGCAGGAGATGAAGGCAGCGGCGAAGGCAGCGAAGGCAGCCGACAAGTAGACCCGCCCCGGACGAGAAACCCGAGCGGCCGCTACCCGCCGACGGGGCGTCAGCCGCGTGGGCCGTTCTCACCGGGGGGCGCCCGCCACCTGACCCGTCCCCACCGACGAACGCACCCGCCACCCGGCCCGTCCCCGGGCCTGCGGAACCCGGACTTGCACGTCCAGCAGGCACTGCCCGTCCCACAGCAGGGCGCCCAGATGCAGGGCCGGACCTGAGAAGGCGTAGCCGGAGGCGATCCGCAGGGCCTCCCGGGGAAGGGCGGCGGCACGCCCGGACACCTCCGGGGCGGCGGCCGACGGCAGGGTCCCGCGGTCCGGCATGTTCACGCCCCTGTTCCGGGTTCATACCGCCTTGTGTGGTTTTTTTCAGCGCCGCACCTCGGCGCCATGGCTGCGCCCGGAAGGTCTTGACCGGTAGGCTTTCCGTGTGATCTTCAAGCGCATCGGAAACGGCCGGCCGTACCCCGACCACGGCCGGGAAAGCACCCGGCAGTGGGCGGACGTCGCGCCGCGCCCGGTCCGCCTCGATCAGCTCGTGACGACCAAGGGTCAGCTCGATCTGGAAACACTGCTCGCCGAGGACTCGACGTTCTACGGCGACCTCTTCGCGCACGTCGTGAAGTGGCAGGGCGACCTGTATCTGGAGGACGGACTGCACCGCGCGGTGCGGGCGGCACTCCAGCAGCGCCAGGTGCTCCACGCCCGCGTGCTCGAACTCGACTGATCCCCGGCGGCCGCGGGTTGACCCTTTCGGGTTCCGCCGGGCGACGTCGAATGATCATCTAGTAGGCATCGTCGCCCGGGCGCACTACGCTGCGCTCATGAGCATGCTGACTCCCCCCGGCATGGGCGGCAAGTACCGCATCACGGGCAACAAGTACCCCAAGATGCGCCGGCCCCGTCGGCGCGGCAGGCTCGTCGTCCTAACCGTCGCGTCCGTCGTCGTCCTCGGCGTGGGCGGCTGGGGCACGCTGCAGCTCATCGACGTCTTCACCGGCGGCGGCAGAAAGGCTTCGGCGGCCGGTGACGGGACGGACTGCGGCGTCACGACCAAGGCGAGCCCCTCCCCCAGCGCCAAGCCCCTGCCGCAGCCGCGCACGATCACCGTCAACGTGCTCAACGCGACCACGCGCGGCGGCCTGGCGAAGAAGACCGCCGACGAGCTCAAGAAGCGCGGCTTCAAGATCGGCGACGTGGGCAACGCGACCAAGCAGTACGACAAGAAGGTCAAGGGCACCGGCCTGCTGCTCGGCCCCGCCGCCGCGCTCGACACCTCGCTGCCCGTGCTCGGCACCCAGCTCCCCGGCGCGGAACGGCGTACCGAGGCGGCCCGCAAGGGCGCTGCCGTCGACCTCGTCATCGGGGACGGCTTCAAGGAGCTGGCGAAGAAGCCGGACGCCGACCGGGCACTGACCGAACTGGCCAGGCCCGAGCCGACGCCCAAGTCGAAGAAGGGGTGCTGAGGGGCCCGTCCGGCCTACTCGGCGGCCCCGTACATCCGGTCCCCCGCGTCCCCGAGGCCCGGCACGATGTAGCCGTGCTCGTTGAGCCGCTCGTCGACCGACGCGGTCACGACCGTCACCGGCGTGCCCGCCAGCTCCCGCTCCATGATCTCGACGCCCTCCGGGGCGGCCAGCAGCACCACGGCGGTCACGTCGTCGGCGCCGCGCCGGATCAGCTCCCGGATCGCAGCGACCAGCGTGCCGCCGGTGGCGAGCATCGGGTCGAGCACGTACACCTGACGCCCCGACAGGTCCTCCGGCATCCGCGTAGCGTACGTGGAGGCCTCCAGGGTCTCCTCGTTGCGGATCATGCCGAGGAAGCCCACCTCGGCGGTCGGCAGCAGCCGCACCATGCCGTCCAGCATGCCGAGCCCGGCCCGCAGGATCGGCACCACCAGCGGGCGCGGGTGGGAGAGCTTGACGCCCGTGGTCTGCGCGACCGGCGTCTGGATGTCGACCTGTTCGGTGCGCACGTCCCGCGTGGCCTCGTAGGCGAGCAGGGTGACCAGCTCGTCGGCGAGACGGCGGAAGGTCGCGGAGTCGGTGCGCTGGTCGCGCAGCGTGGTGAGCTTGTGGGCGACCAGAGGGTGGTCGACGACGTGGAGACGCATGTCCACCACAGTAACCGGGCGGGGTGCCCCGGCCCGCACGGCAAGCCCGCCGTACGGCCGTCACCCGGACGCTGGCGTCAAACCGTCCGTCCGGGGGAAGGTGGGAAGGACGGACTGGGGGTGGTGAACCTGATGCCCGACCGGAAATTCCGAGACGATCCGTTGCCGCGCACCTGGCCAGGGACGGGCCCGACGCCCGACCGGCCGGACGGGACCGACGAGTCCGACGCCGAGCGGCGCCGCCGTCGCGCCCGCTTCCTGCGCGATCTCGCCGAGGCCCGGGCGCTGCGCGACCGCGTCCAGCCGCGCCGCGCCAAAACGGCCCGACTGCGGCACGCGATGCGCATGCGCACCTTCCGCTGGTAGGAAACGGGGGAGGAAACCTCCGGCAAAGATCACGAACCGCGCGGAGTTTGTCGCGGGTGACCGTGCGTGCAACAGGGCAAATCCGCGTACGATCCGCAGGTGGCAGCAACGAGCGTGCGGGCAGAACTGCCGGACACAGGGAGCCGAAGACGTCCCCTGAACGCCTTGTTTCTGCCACGATTCCGAGTGGGTGGGGCTCGGACGAGCACTCCCCGCCCGTAACCTCCGCCGGGGGGACCCCCAACCGGCACGCCTATGACCAGTGGGAGAGTCACGGTGTACTTCGCCGCACTGCTCGCGCGCACCGAAGACGGGTGGGAAGCGAGCGACACAGAGCTCGACGATGTGGAAACCCTGTCGGATCTCGCCGACCTGGCCCGTGAAGCCTCCCCCGACGAGGACACGGTGCTCGTGCTCATCGAGCAGGAGGACGCCTGGTTCGGCGTCGTCCGCGTGGACGGCGAGGAAGACCCTCGCATCTATGTGTCGGACGCCGCCGCCGCTGCCCGCAGCAGCTACGGCGAGATCCTGCTCACCGACGAGCTGCTCGGGCGGGATCCGGGCGACGACGGCTCCGCCGATCTCGACGCCCTCGACCTCGACGGCACCGAGGACGGTGAGTCCGACGAGGACGACGACGCCGAGGGCGGTGCCGGGGCCGCCGGCTCCGCCGAGTCCGTGCCGCACGGCCCGGTCGGCGACGCGCAGATCCTCGACGACCTCGGCGTCAGCGAGAAGGAGCTGCGGCTGATGTCGACGGACGCGGTCACCGAGATCGCCGAGTCCCTGGGCGCCTCGGAGACCCTGGAGACCGTCCGCTGACCGGTCGTACCGGCGCGGCCTCGGGAGTCCCGGATCCGGTCCGGGACCCCTGGCGGCCCGTGATGCGACGCGCCCTGGACGAGGCCGCCGAGGCCGTCCGGGGAGGGGACGTCCCCGTCGGCGCCGTCGTCCTGGCCCCGGACGGCACGACCGTGCTCGCGGCCGGGCACAACGAACGCGAGGCCGGCGGTGACCCGACGGCGCACGCGGAGCTCCTCGCGCTGCGGCGGGCCGCGGCCGCCCTCGGCACGTGGCGGCTTGCCGGCTGCACCCTCGTGGTCACGCTGGAGCCCTGCACGATGTGCGCGGGCGCGGTCCAGCAGTCCCGCGTCGACCGGCTCGTCTACGGCGCCCGCGACGAGAAGGCCGGCGCGGCCGGTTCCCTCTGGGACCTCGTCCGCGACCGGCGGCTCAACCACCGGCCCGAGGTGATCGAGGGCGTGCTCGCCGAGGAGTGCGCCGAGCTGCTCACGGCGTTCTTCCGCGGTCGCTGAATACCGATTTCAGAGCACGCGGCCCCTTGCTGTAAGGTCTCCCTCGGTAGCGTGTCCGAGCGGCCGAAGGAGCTCGCCTCGAAAGCGAGTGTGGCGCAAGTCACCGAGGGTTCAAATCCCTCCGCTACCGCTTCGGAAGGGCCCCGTCGTCAGGCGGGGCCCTTCGTGCGATCTGCCTCTTCGGGTGATCCGCCCTTCGTGCGATCATGTGCGCTGCATGGGACACCAGTGACAGGGGAGGCCGCGATGGCGGTGAACGCCAAGAAAGTCGCCGTCTACGCCGTCGCGGTCTTCGCGCTGTACGTGATCATCACGGACCCGGCCAAGGCCGCCGACTACGTGCAGATAGGCTTCCAGGGCATTTCGGACGCCGCCAAGGCCCTCGGCGACTTCGCCACGTGGGTCGCCAACGGAGGAAAGTGATGATCCGCCATCTGGTGCTCTTCAAGCTCAACGAGGGTGTCGAGCGCGACGACCCCCGCGTCGTGAAGGGCGTCGAGGCCTTCCGCGCGCTCGGCGACACCATCCCGGAGCTGCGCCACTGGGAGCTCGGCTGGAACGTCAGCGACCGTCCCATCGCGTACGACTTCGCCATCAACTCGGCCTGCGACGACGCGGACGCGCTGCGGCGGTACGTGGAGCACCCGGACCACCAGGCGGGGGTCGCGCTGTGGCGGGAGTTCGCCACGTGGGTGATCGCGGACTACGAGTTCTGACACCGGCCGCCGCCGGCCGTCCCGGCCCCCTGTCGCTTCGACAGGGGGCTCTTCCGTTGCCCGGGGCGATTTGTGCGGCTTTCATCCCTCAACACGTAGTTATGGGGTGCTTGCACACAGTGCACATGTCTTGTGATGCTATGACCGCTTTTGATGGAAGAGTTGACGGATGAGTTGACGACGACGAGGTGGAGTTGACCGTGCTGGCCAGTACTGCACCTCAGGCACCGTCTGCTCAAGCGCCGGTTCCGCAGGCACCGGCTCCTCAAGCACCAGCTCCTCAAGCACCGACTCCTCAGGCGTCGGCCCCTCAAGTGACCCCCGCCCAGGCCGCCTCCGCGGAAACCGCTCCGGCCGGGCCGCAGCGGAGCAGTCGCGGCGCCGACACCCGGGCCCTCACCCAGGTCCTCTTCGCGCAGCTCAAGGAGCTCCAGCCGGGCACGCCGGAGCACGACCGCGTACGCGGGGCGCTCATCGAGGCGAACCTCCCGCTCGTGCGCTACGCGGCCGCCCGGTTCCGCTCCCGCAACGAGCCGATGGAGGACGTCGTCCAGGTCGGCACGATCGGGCTCATCAACGCCATCGACCGCTTCGACCCGGACCGGGGCGTGCAGTTCCCGACGTTCGCGATGCCGACCGTCGTCGGCGAGATCAAGCGGTACTTCCGGGACAACGTCCGCACGGTGCACGTGCCGCGCCGGCTGCACGAGCTGTGGGTACAGGTCAACAGCGCGACGGAGGACCTGACGACCTCCTTCGGGCGCACCCCGACGACCGCGGAGATCGCCGAGCGGCTGCGCATCACCGAGGACGAGGTGCTGTCCTGCATCGAGGCCGGGCGGTCGTACCACGCGACCTCCCTGGAGGCCGCGCAGGAGGGCGACGGCCTGCCGGGGCTGCTGGACCGGCTCGGCTACGAGGACCCCGCGCTGGACGGCGTGGAGCACCGCGACCTGGTACGGCATCTGCTCGTCCAGCTGCCCGAGCGGGAGCAGCGGATCCTGCTGCTGCGGTACTACAGCAATCTCACGCAGTCCCAGATCTCCGCGGAGCTCGGTGTCTCGCAGATGCACGTGTCGCGGCTACTGGCGCGTAGCTTCCAGCGGTTGCGGTCTGCGAACCGCATCGACGCATAATCGCAAACACGGGCGAGAGGTCACCGTCGGGAGGGAATCGCTCATCAGGGCGGTTGCCGACAGTTGAGAGCCGAAAAGCCGTCAGACCCCTTGTTTGCAGGGCGTATTCGCGTCTCAGATGTCGACATGTCACTACAGCGTGTTGCCGACATGTGACATTCTGCGGGAAGCGCGTTTGCCGGAGCTTCGGCGCCGGTATTCAGGTGAAGGCTGCGTTCCTCAAGCGGGGGCGTTCGCCGCGACCGTCCCGCGACCCAAAGGGGGTGGCATGTCCGCAGAACAGGGCAGCTCGAAGGTGCTCACGCTCGCGGAGAGCGAGACAGCTCCCCATGCTCTCGACTCACTCGGCTCCATCGATGACGTGCCGGCCCTCGCGGCCGAGCCCGTTCCGGTCCTTCCGGCTGCGGGCGCCATCGACACCCGCACCCTGTCCCGCTCCCTGTTCCTGCGGCTGGCCGCGCTCGGCGAGGACAGCCCCGAGCGTGCGTACGTCCGTGACACGCTGATCGAGCTGAACCTGCCGCTGGTGCGGTACGCCGCCGCGCGGTTCCGGTCGCGGAACGAGCCGATGGAGGACATCGTCCAGGTCGGCACGATCGGGCTGATCAAGGCGATCGACCGGTTCGACTGCGAACGGGGCGTGGAGTTCCCGACGTTCGCGATGCCGACGGTGGTCGGGGAGATCAAGCGGTTCTTCCGGGACACGTCGTGGTCGGTGCGGGTGCCGCGGCGGCTGCAGGAGCTGCGGCTGGCGCTGACCAAGGCGAGTGACGAGCTGTCACAGAAGCTGGACCGGTCGCCTACGGTCACCGAACTGGCCGCCGTGCTCGGGGTGTCCGAGGAGGACGTCGTCGACGGGCTGGCGGTGGGGAACGCGTACACGGCGTCCTCGCTGGACTCGCCGGCGCCGGAGGACGACGGTGGCGAGGGGTCGCTGGCGGACCGGCTGGGGTACGAGGACACCGCGCTGGAGGGTGTGGAGTACCGGGAGTCCCTGAAGCCGCTGCTGGCGAAGCTGCCGCCGCGGGAGCGGCGGATCATCATGCTGCGGTTCTTCGCGAACATGACGCAGTCGCAGATCGGCGAGGAGGTCGGCATCTCGCAGATGCACGTCTCCCGGCTGCTGACGCGGACGCTGGCGCAGTTGCGGGAAGGGCTGATCTCGGACTGAGCGGTCCTGACGCAGGGCTGGGGCGCGGCCCGTCGGGCCGCGCCGTTTGCCTGTGGCTGGGCGTGCTTGCGCCGTGCGCCGGGTGGGGGGTCGGGACCGCGTCGGGGGTGTCCGTCCTCGGAACGGCGCGATGGACCCCCTTACCGACGGACCGGCGTTGACGCGCCAACCGCTGCGGGCGCAGCGGTATCCCGCTCCGCCGGGTGGCGGGCCCACCCCGGCTGACCTGCAGTACGTCTTACGACAGCGCCAGCCACGCCACCGCCGCGACGATCGCCACGGCGACGACCACGCCGAGGATGACGCCGATGCGCGGGCCGCTGTTGGTGGATGCCGCCGCCTGACGGCCCTGCGGGGCCTCGTCGACGAACGCGCGGAACATCTGGGTGCTGCCGGCGGGGTCGTGATTGCCCTGCGGGGCCTGGTTGTTAGCCATGGCCCGAGACCCTAGCGAAAACGGCGGGGCTCCCCAAGTGGGGGTTGGGGTTCCGGTTGGGACCGAGTGACCCCTACCGCCGAGCTCGCCACCAGCACGTTTACTCCCGCAATACTTGCCTTTGCCAAGTTTTTATGCCGCACCGCCCGCTTTTATTTGCCTGCGGCAACTAACAGCTCATATGGTTGCCCTAAGCAACGAAAGCGGGAGGTGTCATGGCCGAAAAGGCGCAGTACGAAGAGCTGGTCCGCCAGTTCAGCGCCTTCGGTGCCGTAAAGCGGGAGCTCGGCCGGATCATGCCCGCCGAGTGCCCCGGCGGGTCGGCAGCCGTTCTGACGCTGCTGGGCCGCCACGGCGACATGCGCATGAGCAAGCTCGCCGAACTCCTGGCGGTGGACATGTCGGTCACCAGCCGCCACGTCGCGCACGTCGTGGACCGGGGCTGGATCGAACGCTCCCCCGACCCGGCGGACAAACGCTCACGCATCCTGCGCCTCACGCCCGCGGGCCACGCACAGCTCGACGAGCTGTCCCGGCGGACCACCGAAGTCCTCGCCGAGCGCCTGAGCGACTGGACCGACGAGGAGGTCGGCCGGCTCACGGACCTCATGGCGCGGCTGCGGCAGAGCTTCGACTGCCGGCCCGGGACCCGGGCCGCGCCCGCCGCTTTCGACCAGACCACCCGTACACCCGCAAGCACGTAAGAAAAGGAAGCCCATGGCAACGACCACACCAGCCGGTGTGCGGGCTCATGCCAAGCACGGGGGAGGCTCCCACGGCTCCTCCGGCGACGCTCCGATGACACACCGCCAGATCATGGAGGCCCTCACCGGCCTGCTGCTCGGCATGTTCGTCGCGATCCTGTCGTCGACGATCGTCTCCAACGCCCTGCCCCGGATCATCGGCGACCTCGGTGGCGGCCAGAGCGCCTACACCTGGGTCGTGACCGCGTCCCTGCTGACGATGACCGCCACCACCCCGCTGTGGGGCAAGCTCGCGGACCTGTTCTCCAAGAAGCTGCTGATCCAGCTCGCACTGATCGTGTTCGTGCTGGGGTCGGCGGCGGCCGGCATGTCGCAGAACCCGGGCATGCTCATCACGTTCCGCGCCGTCCAGGGCATCGGCATGGGCGGTCTGTCCGCGCTGGCCCAGATCATCATGGCGGCGATGATCTCGCCGCGTGAGCGCGGGCGTTACAACGGCTACCTCGGTGCCGTCTTCGCCACCGCCATGGTCGGCGGTCCGCTGGTCGGCGGTGTCATCACCGACACCGACTGGCTCGGCTGGCGCTGGTGCTTCTACGTCGGCGTGCCCTTCGCCGTGATCGCCCTGATCGTGCTGCAGAAGACCCTGCACCTGCCCGTCGTCAAGCGGAAGGTCAAGGTCGACTGGGCCGGCGCCTTCTTCATCACCGCTGCCGTCTGCCTGCTGCTCATCTGGGTGACCTTCGCCGGTGACAAGTACGACTGGATCTCCTGGCAGACCTACGCGATGGTCGGCGGGTCCGTGGTGCTGCTGGCGCTGTTCGTCCTCGTCGAGGCGAAGGCCAGCGAGCCGATCATCCCGCTGCGGCTGTTCCGCAACCGCACCATCACGCTGGCCTCCGTGGCCTCCCTGTTCGTCGGCGTCGCGATGTTCTCCGGCACCGTCTTCTTCAGCCAGTACTTCCAGCTGGCGCGGGACAAGTCCCCGACGATGTCCGGCGTCATGACGATCCCGATGATCGCGGGTCTCTTCGTCTCCTCCACCCTCTCCGGGCAGATCATCACCCGGACCGGCCGCTGGAAGGGCTGGCTGCTGGCCGGCGGTGTGCTGGTGACGGCCGGGCTCGGGCTGCTGGGCACAATCCGGTACGACACCGAGTACTGGCACATAGCGATCTTCATGGCGCTGATGGGCCTCGGCATCGGCATGATGATGCAGAACCTGGTGCTCTGCACGCAGAACCAGGTGGAGCCGGGCGACCTGGGCGCCGCCAGCTCCACGGTGACCTTCTTCCGGTCCCTGGGCGGTGCCGTGGGCGTCTCGGCGCTCGGCGCTGTCCTGGGCAACAAGATCACCGACTACGTCAAGGACGGCCTGGCCGACCTCGGCGCCAAGGGCGCGGCCCTCGGTCACGCCGGTACCGGCGGTGGCGGCATCCCCGACCTCGACGCGATGCCCGCGCCGATCCGCACCATCGTGGAGAGCGCCTACGGCCACGGTGTCGCGGACGTCTTCCTCTACTCGGCCCCGATGGCGCTGCTCGCCCTGCTGGTGTCGCTGTTCATCAAGGAAGTCCCGTTGAAGACGAAGGGCGGACTGGCGCAGGCCGCCGAGCCCGAGACCTCTGCCGTGGCTCCCGCCGAGGCGGTCGCCGTCGAGACGCCCGCCGCGCAGAAGGCCGCGCCGAGCTGGGCCGTGGCCGACACCGAGGCCGCCGACGGCACCGGACCCGAGGGCACGCAGCGGCTCGCCGCCGTCGCCACGGCGGAGCGTCCGCAGGAGACCTCCGGTGGTGTCCCCGGCGTCCCCGTCCGCGGTTTCGTCCGGGGGAACGAGTCCGCGCCCGTGCCGCAGGCCGCCGTCACGCTGATCTCGCTGGCCGGGCGCCAGTTGGGCCGGTCCGTGGCGCAGGCCGACGGCTCGTACGCGGTGGACGCCCCCGGCGCCGGCTCGTACGTCCTGATCGCCTCCGCCGACGGCTTCCAGCCGCAGGCCTCCACGGTCGTGGTGAACGGCGAGCCGGTCGACTACGACCTTCTGCTCAGCGGCACCAGCGGGCTGACCGGCCTGGTGCGTTCCGCCGAGGGCGGGCAGCCGGTCAGGGACGCCATGGTCATCCTGACGGATGTGCGCGGGGACCTGCTGGCCAACGGCACCACGGGTGAGCAGGGCGAGTTCTCCTTCGCCGAGCTGGTGCCGGGGCCGGTGACCGTCGCGGTGAACGCCGCCGGGTACCGGCCGCGCGCCCTGCCCGTCGAGGTGGGCGGCACCGGGGTCACCCGGGTCGAGATCGACCTGGACGCGGGCGCCCGTGTCCAGGGTGTCGTCCGCGCCCCGCACGGCCCGCTGGCCGACGCCCGGGTGACGCTGGTCGACCAGGCGGGCAACGTCGTCGGCTCGGCCACGACCGGGACGGACGGGGCGTACGCCTTCACCGACCTGGACGGCGGTGAGTACACCGTGATCGCCACGGGCTACCCGCCGGTGGCCACCGCCCTGACGGTCACGGGTGCCGGCACCGACGCCCACGACATCGAACTCGCCCACCCCGGCGAGTAGCCATGACCCCGGCCCGTGACAGGTGGGCGCGCTCTGAGCGGAGGTGCGCCCCCTGTCACGGGCCGGTTTCCTTCTGAGGAGCAGCAGAGATGGGACTGACGGCGAGGATCCGTACCCGCGACGGATGGGCCGTGTCGCACGCGGTCGTCACGGTGGCGGACATGACCGGCGCGCAGGTACTGCGGGCCGAGGCCGACGCGGAGGGCGCCGTGCGGGACGCGACGCCGATGGAGGCGGGGGCGTACACCGTCATCGTCACGGCTGTGGGCTACGCGCCCGCGGCCTCCAGCGTCATCGTCACCGCGAGGGGGCGGGCCGAGGTCGGCACGGTGACGCTGGCCCGGCAGGGCGGCACCGAGCTGCCGCCGCCCGGACCGTGGACCGTCGACCCGGTGCACTCCAGCGTGGCCGCCGTGGCCCGGCACCTGGGCATCTCCAGCGTGCACGGCCGGTTCACGGAGTTCTCCGGGGCGATCGAGATCGCCCCGGACGACGTCACCAAGTCGCGGGTGGAGGCGGTGATCCTGGCCGCCTCGATCGACACCGGCAACGGTATGCGCGACGGGCACCTGAAGTCGCCGGACTTCCTGGACGTCGAGCGGTTCCCGGAGATCACCTTCCGGTCGACGGGGCTGACGGCGACCGGCTCCGACCGGTGGACCGTCCACGGCGAGCTGGGCATGCACGGGGTCGTACGGCCCGTGGACCTGGACCTGGCCTACCTCGGCACGGGTCCGGACCCGTGGGGCGGGACCCGGGCGGCGTTCCGCGCGACGACCGAACTGCACCGCCAGGACTTCGCGATGAACTACAACCAGGTGCTGCAGGCCGGCATCGCCGCCATCGGCACCACGCTGAAGGTGGAGCTGGACATCCAGGCCGTGCGGGGCGAGTCACTTCCGACGGCGTGAGTCCGGCGCGGACACCCGCGCCACCAACTGGCCGCACAGATCCCGGAGTTTGACGTTCCGGTCCTGCGAGGCCCGGCGCAGCCGCTCCAGCGCGATCCGCGCGTCGATCCGCTCCCGGGCCATCAGGATGCCGATCGCCTGGTCGATGACGCTGCGGGAGAGCAGCGCGGTGCGCACATCGGCCGCCGACTGGCGCCGGCGCTCGATGCGCAGCGCCACGTCGATGGCGTCCCCGGCCCGGGCCGCGAAGGCACGGGCCGCGTCCCGGCCCGGGTCCAGGGCATGCGCCCCCACCCCGTAGAAGTTGAGCGCGGCGCCCTTGTCGTTCTCGCTCTCCACGACGACGGGCACCGCCAGCACACAGCGCACGCCCACGCCCAGCGCGTACTCCCGGTACGCCGGCCAGCGGGACTCCTCGGCGAGGTCCGGGGCGTACTGCTCCTCACCGGTGCCGGCCGCGTCGACACAGGGACCCGAGCCGTTCTCGTACTGGCGCAGGTCCAGGCCGCTGGGCATGCCGTCACTGCCGGCCAGGGTGAGCAGCCGACCGGCGCGGCGCACGGTGATGCTGCACGCGTCGGCGCCGGGCACGTCCCGCACCGCCCGGTCGGTCAGATCCCGCAGCAGGGTGTCGAGACCGCTGCTGCGCACCATCGCCTGGTCCAGCGTCTCGGACGTCTCGGAGCTCATGACCGTACGGGTATCCCGTCACCACACGAACACGCCTCCGACATGATTCCCCCTCATTCAGGGGGTGTTGCCGCCCACGATCCGGCGGGCGAGGTCGCGCAGTTTCACGTTCTCCCGCTGGGAGGCCCGCACCAGGCTCTCGAAGGCCGCAGCCGCGTCGATGCCCTGGCGTTCCATGAGGATGCCGGTGGCCTGGCCGATCAGGTCCCGGGTGTGCATGGCCTCGGTGAGCTGCTCGCGCACGGTGGCGGAGTCCAGGGCGATGCTGACGTGCGCGCTGAACAGCCGGCCGACGCGCGTCGCCTCCTCGTCGAAGGCGCCTGGTTTGCGCGCGTACGCCGTGAGCACGGTCAGCCGGCGGCGGTCGGCGCGCAGCCGCAGGGACAGCGCCGAGCGCAGCCCCAGGTCCGCCAGCACGTCCCAGCCGTCGTCCCCCTCGCTGTCCGTTATCCGCGCGATGGGGTTGTTCCACAACTGCTCCCACAGCCCGTGCTGTTCGCGGCCGGAGTGCCGGGCCTCGGCGGAGCGCACGACCTCGTCGGTCCAGGCCAGCGTGCGGAGCTTGTTGCCGCGCTCGATCACGGAGATGCCGGCGTGATCGGCCCCCGGCATGAGGTGCACGGCCAGCCGGACCGCCGTGCGCAGCGCACTGTGCGGCGTGAGGGTTTCGTGCAGCTGCTGAGACGCCACCGTCAGCGCTTCGGCCAGCTCGACGCCAGCCGGAAAATGGGGCAAATCAGGAAACTCGGACGCAGCCACCACGAACCTCTTCGGCATGCACGGTCAACGACCGTGCGCAGGAGAGCTCCGCAGCACATTCCCGACTGCGAGCACAGGACGGACAGCACTCTAACTGCTCGGTTGCCTCCAAGTGACGTCCGGCCGACGCCGCCCCCAGGCGCTTCCACCAGCCACCCCTCGCATGGTGGAATGGCCCGACGGGTCAGGAAGCGGCCTTACCGGAATCAGGACGAACGTCTGCCAGGTGAGCCGTGACCTTCTTCACGAATCCCACAGAACCGCGCGACCTTCCCGGCCGCCTCCACCTCACCCTGCCCGCCGAGATCGACCACTGCAACGCCGCCGAGCTGCTGCCGCTCGTCCTGTCCGCGGCCCGGGCCCGGGGCGAGCGGCTGGACGTCCTCGTGCTGGACCTGACCGCGACCTCCTTCATGGACTCCCAGGGCATCCGCCTCATCAACGACGTACGGCGGCGGCTGCGCCCCGGCGCGACGCTGCGTCTGGCAGCCCGGCCCGAGGGGATCACGAGCCGGGTCCTGGAGCTGACCGGGATGCGCCGGGACGTGCCCGTGTACGACAACCTCCCCGAGGCCCTGGCGTCGTAGGCTGCGGCCCATGGCACCGAACATCGCGACGAACACCCGCGTCTCCCGGGACGAGTTGCTCGACTTCGTACGCCCCCGGCACCACGCGATCCTGCTGACCCGGCGGGCCGACGGCGCCCCGCAGGGCTCCCCGCTGACCTGCGGCGTCGACGACTCCGGCCGGATCGTCATCTCCACCTACCCCGAGCGCGCCAAGACCCGCAACGCCAAGCGGGATCCCCGCGTGAGCCTGCTCGTGCTCAGCGACGACTGGAACGGCCCCTGGGTGCAGATCGACGGCACGGCGGAGGTCGTCGACGCCCCCGACTCCGTCGAACCGCTCGTGGAGTACTACCGGAACATCGCCGGTGAGCACCCCGACTGGGACGAGTACCGCGCGGCCATGCTCAAGCAGGGCAAGTCGATCATCCGGATCACGCCGGAGCGGTGGGGTCCGGTGGCGACCGGGGGGTTCCCGGCGCGCCTGGTGGAAGGGGACTAGTCCGAGGAAGCGCCGCGCTCGCGGGGACTAGTCCGAGGAAGCGCCGCGCTCGCGGGGACTAGTCCGAGGGAGTGCCGCGCTCGCGCGCGACCATCGCCTCGATGCCCGCGATCAGCAGCTCCAGCGCGAACTCGAAGTCGCGCTCCAGCATCTCGGCGACCGTGTCGCCGCCGCGCGCCTCCATGATCTCCCGGGACTCCCGCAGGACGTCGGCCGCCTGCGGAGCCGCGGTCACGGTGTCGAGGGCCTGCTGGAAGTACTCGTCCACGCTCATCCCGCCGGCCGCGGCCCGGGAGGCGAGGTGCCCCTCCAGGGTGCCGTAGCCGTAGACGAACTGGAAGACGGCCGAGATCGTGCTGGTCATGCGCTTCGCGGGCAGCCCCGTCCTGCGCACGACGCGCTGGACCACCCGGGAGAACGCCAGGCTGTTGGGGCCGATGTTGAGGAAGACGCCGACCAGCGCGGACACCCAGGGGTGCCGCACCAGCAGCGTCCGGTACTCCCGGGCCAGCGCCCGCACCTGGTCCCGCCAGTCCTCCCCGCCGTCCGGGTCGGGCAGCCGCATCCCGCCCATGACCTCGTCCAGGGCGAGTTCGAGCAGATCGTCCTTGGTGTCGACGTACCAGTAGACGGACATCGCGGTGACGTTCAGCTCACCGGCCAGCCGCCGCATGGAGAACTTCGCCAGCCCATCGGCGTCCAGCAGCCGCACGGTGGCCCCGGTGATGCGCGCCCGGTCCAGGCCCGACGGCTGCCCGCCCCCGCGCCGCCGGTGCGCCTTGCCTTCCAGCCAGACACTGGACCGCGGCTGACCCTCCCGGGCGGCTTTCGCCATGGCGCACCTTCCTCGACCTCTTGCTGCCGATCATGCTAGGCGCCCTCAGGGGCGCGGGGAACTGCGCGACCAGCCACAACGGGTCCGCAGCCGCCCGACCACCCCGGCCCCGCGGCCCCCTAGGCGGACTCTGCCCGCTCGGCCCGCCGCAGCAACGCGGCCGCGACCAACCCGCCCGCCAGCACGGCGACCGCCCCGACCAACTGACTCGTCTCCAGGCCGGAGGCGAACGCGTCGGAGATCCGGGCCTTCTCCGCGGCCGAGTCGGCGGAGGCCAGCGCCGCCGGCAACGACGCCGCCGACACGGCGACCAGCGACGCGAAGCGCGAGTTGAGCACCGCGCCGAGCACGGCGACACCCAGCCCGTTGCCGAACTCGGCGAGGGTTCCGTTGATCCCCGCTCCCACCCCCGCCTTCTCCGGCGGGATCGCCCCCATGATCGCGTTGGCCATGGCCGGCATGGACAGCGCCACCCCCGCCCCCATCACGACCAGCCCGAGCAGCATCCCGCCGTACCCGTGCCCGCCGAGCAGCGCGATCGCCGCGAGCCCCGCGGACACCAGGGTCATGCCGAGCGCGATGGCCGCCGGCGTCCCGGCCTTCAGCACCAGCTTGGCCCCGACGCCCGTGAAGTTGAGCGCGACGACGGTCAACGCCAGCGGCGCCGTCCGCAGCCCGGCGTCCAGCGGCTCGTAACCGAGGACGAACTGCAGGTGCTGCGTGAGCAGGAACAGCGACCCCGTCATACCGAACGCCACGAGGATCGCGCCCGCGACCGCGCCCACGAACTTCTGGTTGCGGAAGAAGTGCATGTCGAGCATCGGGTGCTCGGTGCGCAGCTCCCACGTCACGAAGAGGCCGAGGACGACCACGCCGATCAGCGCGGAGACCAGCACCTGCGCGGAGGTCCAGCCGTGCTCGGGGCCGGTGATGATCGCGTACACCACGGCCGTCATGCCGATGGTCGACAGCACCGCGCCGACCAGGTCGGGCCGGTCACCGGCCTTGTGCTTCGACTCCGGCACCAGCGCGGCGACCGCGACTAGGCCGAGCACCGCGACCGGGATGTTGATGAGGAAGATCGCGCCCCACCAGAAGTGGTTCAGCATCACACCGCCGATCAGCGGCCCGGCGGCGAATCCGAGCGAACTGACCGTCGACCACAGCGCGATGGCCTTCACCCGCTCCTGGTCGTCGAAGATCTGCACGACGACGGCCAGGGTCGTGGTCATCAGCAGCGCGCCGCCGACGCCCATGCCCGCACGGGCCGCGATGAGTTGGCCGGGGCTCTGGGACAGCCCCGCCGCGAGCGATCCCACGCCGAAGATCGCGAGTCCGGACATCAGCATCAGCTTGCGGCCGTAGCGGTCGGCGGAGTTGCCCGCGGTCAGGAGCAGACCGGACTGCACCAGGGAGTAGGCGTTCATCATCCACTGGACGTCGGCGGTCGAGGCGTCCATCTCGCGGGTGAGCGAGGGGATGGCCACGTTCAGGATCGTGTTGTCGAGCAGCACGGTGAGCTGCGCGAGGCAGATGACACCGAGGATCAGCCAGCGCTGTGGGTGACCACCCGGCGTGGGGGCCGACGGTGTTTTTTCCGAGGGGGCCTTTTCCTGGGGGGACGTCGTCATGCTGTACACCGTAGAACAGTCCCTATACGGCGTACAACGGAGTTCCGGTGGGGACGGCGAAGGGCGGTGACTTTCGGCCACCGCCCTTCGAGTCCCTCGGGGAGGAGTCAGTTGCTCGCCTTCTGCGTGAGGTCGTAGAAGGTGCTCGAACCGACCGTGACCTTCTTGAAGTTGGCCTCCACCCAGGACGTGATCCGGGACGACGTGCCGTCGCTGCCGCCGCCCATGCCACCGGGCATGCCGCCCGAGGCGACGAAGTAGTGGATCTCGCCGTCCGCCACGTACTGCTGGAACTGGGCGAGGGTCGGGGACGGGTCGGTGCCGTTGAAGCCGCCGACGGCCATCACCGGGGCGCCGGTGGACAGCTGGTAACTCGCCGCGTTCTGGGCGCCGATGGCCGCGGCGGCCCACGTGTACCGGTCGGCGTCGGTCTCCAGCAGCTTCTTGGCCTCCGCGCTGACGCCGGCGCCGCCGAGCAGCCCGCCGACGCCGCCACCGCCGCCGCCCATCCCGCCCGTACGGCCCATGCCGTCGCCGTTCTGCTGATTCCGGCCCTGGCCTTGCTGGTTCTGGCCGCCCGGGAAGCCGCCGCCGGGGAAGCCGTTGCCCGGCCCCTGCTGGTTCTGGCCCTGCTGGTTCTGGCCCTGCTGGTTCTGGCCGCCGCCCGGGAAGCCGCCCCCGCCGGGGCCGCCATCGCCCGGACCGCCACCGCCCGGGCCGCCGCGGCCGCCCGCGACCGCCGGGCCCGCCGTGACGATCGAGCCAGTGTGCCCCTCGTTCACGGTGGTGAGCGTGTACGCCGCCGGACCGGCCAGCGCTGCGACGAGGCCCAGCCCGGCCGCCCCCAGCGCCAGTCGGCGTCCCAGCCGGCCGGCGAAGAGCAGGCCGAGGGCCGCCGTCAGACCGCCGACCAGGACGAGCCACTTCAGCCAGGGCAGGTAGTCGGAGGAGCGGTTGAGCAGGACGTACCCCCAGGCCGCGGTCGCCGTCATCGCGGCGGCCAGGGTCAGCGAGGCCCACGCCCGGTCGCGCCTCTCCCACAGCAGCGCCGCGCCCATGCCGACCAGCGGCGCGACGTAGGGCGCGAGGGCCACCGTGTAGTACTCGTGGAAGATGCCCTGCATGTAGCTGAAGACCAGCACCGTGATGAGCAGCGCGCCGCCCCAGACGAGGAAGGAAGCGCGGGTCACCGAGGTGCGCCCGGCCCTGCGGGTGGCCACCAGCCCCGCGACGAGCAGGATCAGCGCAGCCGGGATCAGCCAGGAGATCTGGCCCCCGACGGAGGAGCTGAACAGCCGGTCCCAGCCGGTCTCGCCCCAGGCACCGCCCCCGTTGCCGCCTCCGCCGCCGCCTCCGACGCTGCCGGTCTCGTCGCCGTTGAGGCGCCCCAGGCCGTTGTAGCCGAAGGTCAGTTCCAGGAAGCTGTTGTTCTGCGAGCCGCCGATGTACGGGCGGGAGGACGCGGGCCGGAGTTCGACGATCGCGACCCACCAGCCGCCGGAGGCGACGATCGCGCCGAGAGCCGCGGCGAGCTGTCCGATCCGCTTCCGCACCGTCACCGGGGCGCAGACGCCGTACACGAGGGCGAGCGGCGGCAGGATCAGGAAGGCCTGGAGGGTCTTGGCGAGGAAGGCGAAGCCGACCACCGCACCGGCCCACAGCAGCCACTTCGTCCGGCCGTCCTCCAGGGCGCGGATGACGAACCAGCAGGCCGTCGCCATCAGCAGTGCCAACAGCGCGTCGGGGTTGTTGAAGCGGAATATCAGCGCCGCGACGGGGGTGAGCGCGAGCACGGCGCCCGCGATCAGACCGGCCGCGGGGCTGAACCGGCGGCGCACGGCCGCGTACACGACGGCCACCGTGCCGACGCCCATGAGGACCTCGGGCGCGAGGATCGCCCAGGAACCGAGGCCGAAGAGCCGCACGGACAGGGCCATCGGCCACAGGGCGGCCGGGGGCTTGTCGACGGTGATGGCGTTGGCAGCGTCGAGCGAGCCGAAGAAGAACGCCTTCCAGGACTGGCTGCCGGCCTGCACGGCCGCGGAGTAGAAGGAGTTGGCGTAGCCGGAGGCGCTCAGGTTCCAGAAGTAGAGCACGGCCGTCGCCAGCAGCAGGGCGAGGAAGGCCGGTCGGGCCCACCGGGGGTCCTCCGGACGGCCGCGCCACATCCGCTGCGGGAAGGGCAGCCGGGGAGCGCCGGCGTGCGATGCCGGTGCGGGTTCCGGGGGCCCTGTCCGGTGCCCGGGGCTCGTGGCTCTGCCGGTGGTCTGCCGGTCGAAGTGGACGGTCATCGCGAGTCCCTCGCATCGGTGTCGTGCGGGCGCACCGGCAGCGACTGCACGGTGGTGTCCCGCCAGGGCTCCGCGGCTTCACCGGCGCGGAAGGGGGCGGTGTCGTACGGGGCGCCACGCGGCGCTTCGTACGGGGCGGCCCGCGGCGCGTCGTACGGGCCGACCGCATCGTGCTGGGCGGCACACTTCGCGTCGTACGGGGCGGCCCGCGGCGGGTCGTCGTGGCGCCGGTCCGGGAACACCCACGCCCGGAAGAGCAGGAAGCGCAGGACGGTCGCCGCGAGGTTGGCCGCGACGAGGACGGCCAGTTCGGTGGAGTGCGCGGGTTCGGAGGCCGCCGCGTTCAGCGCCGCCAGCGAGCCGCTGGTCAGTGCGAGTCCGATGCCGAGGACGACCAGGCCCTGCGCCTGGTGCCGTACGGCCCCGCCGCGCCCGCGCACCCCGAAGGTGAGCCGCCGGTTGGCCGCGGTGTTGGCGACCGCCGAGACCAGCAGGGCGAGGGCGTTGGCGACCTGGGAGCCGGTGAAGGCCCGGAAGCCGCTGTAGAGCAGCAGGTAGAAGAGGGTGGACAGGGCGCCGACCACGCAGAACCCGACGAGCTGGCGGGCCAGTCCCTTCGGCACGTCCTCGAGGTCACGGTCGCGCGGGTCGTCGCCGAAAGGCCGGGCGAGCCGGTCCAGCGGCAGCGAGCCGGTGGCCAGGGCCCTGCCGACCCGCCACACGCCCTTGAGGTCGTCGGTCGCGGTGCGGACGATGTGCACGGTCGAGTCGGGGTCGTCGACCCAGTCGACCGGCACCTCGTGGATCCTCAGACCCGCGCGCTCGGCGAGCACCAGCATCTCGGTGTCGAAGAACCAGCCGGTGTCCTCGACGAGCGGCAGCAGCACCTGGGCCACGTCCCGGCGGATCGCCTTGAAACCGCACTGGGCGTCCGAGAACCGCGCCTGCAACGAGCCGCGCAGGATGAGGTTGTAGGCCCGGCTGATGAACTCCCGCTTGGGTCCGCGCACCACGCGTGAACTGCGGGCGAGCCGGGAGCCGATGGCGAGGTCCGAGTGGCCGGAAATCAGCGGCGCCACCAGCGGGAGCAGCGCGTTGAGGTCGGTGGACAGGTCCACGTCCATGTAGGCGAGGACCGGGGCGTCCGAGGCCGACCAGACGGCCCGCAGAGCCCGGCCGCGCCCCTTCTGCTCCAGCCGGAGAGTGGTGACCTCGGGTATCTGCGCGGCCAGTTGCCGCGCCACCTGCGGGGTGGTGTCCGTGGAGGCGTTGTCCGCGATCGTGATGCGGAAGGCGTACGGGAACGTCCTGTCGAGGTGCCCGTGCAGTCTGCGGACGCACGGCCGGAGGTCCTTCTCCTCGTTGTGGACGGGGATCACTACGTCCAGGACAGGCGTACCGGCTGGTGCGGCCGGGAGGTGCTCCCGCGCCGGCAGGGTGCCGGGAGAAGAGTCGGTTCGCATGGGACCGACTCTCGTCAGACGCCCTGTTGTGCCCGTGTGGTGAGGCTGTGGCGTGCCTGTGAGTGCGGCTGCCGGTTCGTTTCCTGCCGCGGCGGGGGCGCGGGGGCGGGCAGGTGCACGGTGAACACGGTCCGCCCGGGCGCGCTGTCGACGGTCACGGCACCACCGTGCGCGCTCGCCACGGCCTGCACGATGGCGAGGCCCAGGCCGGTGGAGCCGTTGGCGCGGGAGCGGGCCGAGTCTCCGCGGGCGAACCGCTCGAAGACGTGCGGGAGCAACTCGGCGGGAATGCCCGGGCCGTTGTCCTCGACGTCGACGCACAGCCAGTGGCCGCGCCGCTGGACGCGGGCGGTGACGGTGGTGCCGGGGGGTGTGTGGGTGCGCGCGTTGCCCAGCAGGTTGACCAGGACCTGCTGGAGCCGGGCCGCGTCGGCCGACACCGGCGCCGGTTCGTCGGGCAGATCGAGCCGCCAGTTGTGGCCCTGGCCGGCCGCACGGGCATCGCTGATGGTGTCCACGACGAGCGGCACGAGGTCGGTCTGCTCGAACTGCAGCGGCCGTCCGGCGTCGAGGCGGGCGAGCAGCAGCAGATCCTCGACGAGGAGGGTCATACGGCCGGCCTCGGACTCGATCCTGCCGAGGGCGTGCCGGGTGTCGGGGCCGACGTCCTCCCTGCCGCGTCTGGTCAGTTCGGCGTATCCGCGGATGGAGGCGAGCGGGGTGCGCAGCTCGTGACTGGCGTCGGCCACGAACTGCCGGACCCGTGTCTCGCTCTGCTGGCGCGCGTGCAGGGCGCTGTGGACGTGGTCGAGCATCCGGTTGAGCGCGGCTCCGACCTGTCCGACCTCGGTGTGCGGGTCGGTCTCGGAGTCGGGCACGCGCTCGTTGAGGGCCACCTCACCGGTGTGCAGGGGCAGTTCGGAGACCCGGGTGGCGGTGGCGGCGACTCGGCGGAGCGGGCGGGTGGCCACGCCGATGAGGACCGAACCGGCGATGGCGGCGGCGACCAGGCCGGCCCCGGTGACGCTCACCTCGACGAGGACGAGGGTGCTGATGGTGGTGGTGACGGACTCGGTGGGCAGGGCCATGTAATAGGTGCCGCCGTCCAGTCCGTCGACGTACTGCACGCGGTACTCGCCGAGGCCGGGGAGATCGACGGTGTGCAGGCCCGTGGTCGGCACGCGGGCGAGGGCGGCCTTCTGCTCGCCGGTGAGGTCCACGGGCGTGTTGCCCTGGTAGGGGCCGTTGTCCTCGGGGTCGGCGAAGGCCCCTCCGGTGATGTTGCCGTCGGGGCCGACCGCGGCGGCGACGGTCTTGGGCCGCGCCGGCCCGCTGATGAAACCGGTGATCCTGTCCTTCGCGTCGATCTCCTTCGCGTCGATGCCCTTCCCGCCGGGTTTCACGGGTCCCGACAGTCGCTTGCCGGAGTCGTCGACCTGCGCGTCCAGTTGCTCGTACAGGTGCGAGCGCAGCGCCAGGGTCGTCACCGTCCCGATCACCGCGCACACCACGGCGATCAGCACGACGGACGCGACGACGAGCCGCGTCCGCAGGGTGCGCGGCCTGCCGGCTCGTGGCCCGCCCGCCCGCTGCCGCGTGTGCAGCCGCCGCCGTCCGCTCACGACGCCGCGGGCTTGATCAGATATCCGGCACCACGCCGGGTGTGGATCATCGGCTCCCGCCCGACGTCGATCTTCCGCCGCAGGTAGGAGATGTAGAGCTCGACGACGTTGGCCTGGCCGCCGAAGTCGTACGACCACACGCGGTCGAGGATCTGCGCCTTGCTGAGCACGCGCCGCGGGTTGCGCATCAGGAACCGCAGCAGCTCGAACTCGGTCGCGGTGAGATGGATGTCGTCCCCGGCCCGGGTCACCTCGTGGCTGTCCTCGTCGAGGGTGAGGTCACCGACGACCAGCAGGGATTCCGAGCGCCGGTCGGCGGCGCCGGAGCGGCGTATCAGCCCGCGCAGCCGGGCGACGACCTCCTCCAGGCTGAACGGCTTGGTGACGTAGTCGTCCCCGCCCGCCGTCAGCCCCGCGATCCGGTCCTCGACGGCGTCCTTGGCGGTCAGGAACAGCACCGGCACGTCCGGCAGTTCCCGGCGCAGCCGCCCGAGGACGGCCAGCCCGTCCATGTCGGGCAGCATCATGTCGAGAACGACGGCGTCGGGCCGGAAGTCGCGGGCGGTCCGGATCGCGCCGGTGCCGTCACCGGCACTGCGGATCTGCCATCCCTCGTAGCGCAGGGCCATGGACAGCAGCTCCGTGATCGACAGCTCGTCGTCCACCACCAGCACGCGGACGGGGCTCCCGTCCGGCCTGAGCAGTTCGGTGCGCCCCTGGGGCGAGGTCGTGGTCATGGGAACACGATGTCGGGCACCTCTGAGAGCGTGCTTTCGGCAACCTGTGTTTTCCCTGAGAAACGCACAGGTGCTTCTCAGGGGACACCTGGGGGCGACAGGGGTCAGAACAAGCCGTCCTGCACGCCGGGGGTTTGGGCTTCCCGGTGCCGCCTCACCGGAACGGTCAGTTCGTCTCCCGTGGCGGGCACGAGCCCCCATCCGGGCATCAGCCGCGTGTCGAGCACCACGACCCCGCCTCCGGTGGCCAGGTGCAGATCGGGTCCGGCGGCCGCGACCAGCTCCCCGCCGACCGCGCCCCCGGCGACGAGCTCGCTCACGTCCCCGACGGCGACGGGCGCACCGGCGAGCCCGAACACCCCGACGTGGTCGACGACCCGCAGCGGCTCCCGCACGAGCGACTCCGGCCACGCGGGGAGCGCGACCGCCCGCTCGTACAGCGCGGCGACCTCACGGGCCCGGTCGGCGGCGTCCCCGGGCAGCGCGGCCCGCACGGCCCGCTTCTCGGCGTACGGAATCCGGTCGGGCACCCGCAGGGCGGCCCTGAGCAGTTCCTCCGTACGCCGCGCGGCCATGAGCGGACCGACGCCGAGCCAGGTGAAACAGACGGCCCCCTGCTCGAGCAGCCGGGCGGTGCCCCGCTCCCGCGCGGTGATCCCCACCTTGACCATGCCGGGTCCGAACCACGCCAGATACACGCGATACGGCCGTGGATCGTCGGCGAAGGTGTCCGCCGCCACCGAGTGCGCACGGTCCAGCCGCGCACACTCCTCGCACCGCGCCCCCGTACTGCGCCCCGGCACGGTGGCACCCAGCGGACACGCGTGCCCCCGGGCTCCCACGCAGCCGCGCACGCCGCCCTCGGCCACCCCGAAGGCCACCCGCTTCCCCCAGGTCAGCGCGCTGCGCCGCCCGCCGTCCCACACCAGCACGGGACCGTCCGCCGACCATCGCAGCCCCGAGCATCTCCATGCCTGTGCCATCTCTGCCGAGGGTAGGGGGGACCACTGACAGCGGGCGGACCGGCGGGGGGAAGCAGAAAGGGCGGGGAGGCAGAGGTGGACGGGGAGGCAGGGCGGCGGGGAAGCAGAGGTGGACGGGGAGGCAGAGGGCACGGAGGTAGGGGGTGCGGAGGTAGGAGGTGCGGAGGTAGGGGGGTGGCCGACGGAGGAGGACAGATGGCGAACGGCCGATGACGAACTGCCTGGCGGAGGCCGGCGCCGCCTTACCGCCCGGAGTCGGTCCCCGCGGCGGCGACGGTCTCCGGCTCGCCCGTACGCTGCACCGGCATGACCGGCTGCACGGCGCCCGTACCCGCACCCGCCGCCCGGCGTCCACGCCCGGCCAGCCGGCACCCCAGGCACTCCTCGTGCCCGCCCGGCGCCGCCGAGTCCCGCACGCGCCAGCTCCACTCGGCCCGGGGCCGCACCCCCGGCCCCTTGCCCCACCCGGCGAGGTGCAGGGCCCAGGTGACGAGCAGAGCCACGACCCCGATCGCCAGCCCGCCGGCGATCAGCACACCGGAGACCCTGACGATCCCCAGCCCCGCCACACCGGCCCCGACCGAGGCGATGGCGCATCCGATCCATCCCGCGACCGTGTGCCCGTGGTCATACTGATGTGCACTCACGTGTCACTCCCTCGCGCCCGCGCCTGAGGACTCCGACCCATCGAATCCCTCACCTGCTAAGACTTTTACAGCACAAACATCTCACGAACTAAGGGATCTGGGAATGCAAGCGAAGCCTCGTCCGGCCGCCACACCGGAGCAGGCGCTGTCGGCCATGGACCAGCTCATCGCGACTCACCTGGTCGGACAGCATGAGATCGCCCAACAGGTGGGCCTGAGTGTGACCGACCTCACGTGCTTCGCCTACGTCATCGAGGCCGGCGAGAACCTGCCGACGGCAGGCGACCTGGCGGCCCGGGTCCACGTCACCACGGGCGCGGTCACCGGCATCCTGAACCGCCTGGAGCGCGCCGGCTACATCACCCGCCGCCCCGACCCGGAGGACCGCCGCCGCATCCGCGTCGCGGCCCTGCCCGACGCGGTCGCCCGGGTCCGAGAGGTCTACGAGCCGTACTACGCCCGCCTCACGCACCTCTTCGCCGACTACTCACCGGACGAGATCGCGGTCCTGCACGACTGGTTCACCCGCGCGAGCACCCTGGCCGCGACCTACCTGGAAGAACACTGCCGCCCCGACTGACGGACCTACCGGGTCTGCCGAGAGTGCCGGCTCGCCCGTCGGCGCACGGTGAAGACACAGGCGAGCATGCCGAGCGCCCAGGCGATCAGGAGGGCTCCCCACAGCGGCATGGTCACGATCGGCACGAGCAGGCGGATCTCGACGTCGGAGCGGTTCTCGAAGATGAAGACCAGAGCGACCGCGGTGATCAGAACGAACGGCAGGAAGCGGCGCACGCCGGGCCGGGCGAGGAACGACGGGCGCGACTTGTGGTCCGGGCTGGTCTGAGCCATGAGGCACCTCTCCCTCACATCACCCTGCCTCCAGCGTCCCCTTCCTCGACACACCCCGCCACGGCAGCGCGGCCGTCACCGCCACTCCAGGACATCCCCCACGCTCAGCGCCCTCTCCGCGCTCCCCGCGGTGATCTTCTTCGGAGTTGCGCCGGGAGCGATGGCGGAGACGAAGAACTCGAGCCGGGTGCCCTGGAGCGAGGCGAAGATCATCTGCTTGCCCTCCCGCGCGATGGCCCGCACGGTGTTCTTCCGGTCCGTCGCCGGGATGATCGGGCCGCCCAGGGCGCCCTTCGGGGCGTCCGCCGTGCCGTCCAGCCGGGAAGCGTCGAGCGTCCAGAAGGAGTTGTTCCGCTTCGGGTCATCGGCCTTGCCGAGTCGGGGGCCGCACAGCACCGTCCGGTCGTCGACCCAGCCGTAGGGGTAGCAGTCGGCGTCGAACGGAATGGCGGTTGCCTTGACGCGCTTGGCCTTGAGCAGCGCAGCGCCGCGCTGTGGCACGTCGACCACGTTGTAGCCCTGCCAGGTGATGAAGGCGGTCGCCTTGCGCCCGTCGGGACTGATCCGGACTTCCTTGCCGAAGAGCCCGCGCACCGGGTCACCCGCGAGCGCCAGGCCGGCCCCGTCCATGTATTCGCCGTCACCGCCCGCCTGTTCGGTCACCGCGTGATCTCCGGCGACGGAACGGCTGGCGATCCGCACACGATCCGAGGAGTCGGTCTCGGTGAACCAGACGGCACTGCCGTCCTGGGCGAAGACGGCGTTCTCCTCCTTGGGCGTGTCGCCGAAGTCCTCGCCCTGTTCACCGGACAGCTTGGTCAGCTTGCCGCTGGTGTCGACGTAGCCCACCCCGGTCGCCTCGGTCTCCCGATCGATGAGGACGACGGCCATCCGGGAGAAGTCCTTGTCGAAGAGTTGCCGCAACCGGGTGGCGGCGACGGCGCGCGGCCCGTCCTCGGACGTGCCGGCACCGGGGAAGTTGTCCGCGCACAGCTCCACGAGCGGGGAGGCGACGTCATCGGCCTCCGCGACCACGGCCTCGGCCGGGACGGTGAAGGTCCGGGAGACGGTCTGTTTCCACGTGATGGGATCCCAGCCCGTGACCGTCACGCTGGCCGGCTTGCTCGCGGGCACGGTACACGAGGCGGTGACGAGCACACCCTTGTCCGGGAAGGCCCCGCTCCCCTGGCCTGCGTTCTTCCCCCCGCCCTGCTGCCCGGCAGTCGCCTTGGCACCCTTGGCGCCGGGGTCGGCGTCCTCATGGCCCCCACCACACCCCGCGACGAGCGGAAGCAGCACCGCGGCGACGGCCAGCACGGCCCTGCCGCCGCCCCGCCAACGGCTGCCTCCATGGCCCTCTGTTCGCCTCACGCCCACGTCCCCCTCGCGATGTCCTGCCCAACAGCGGCCACGTGATCGTAATGCGAACTGGTGTCGCCAGTCGCGGAGTTAGAGAACGGCCGAGGAGCCGTCGGACGTGGACCGGTTGTCCCGACGGGGCACCGCACCGCTGGACGTCACGCGAGGGTCTCCCTCCCCCGACGTGCGCTGACACCATCCTGTAGCCGGACGCTCCGATGACGTCGTCGGCATTTCACCTGTACGCGTTGATGTCAATGGCTGACGCCAAAGGCCCCCTGGGTTGATCCCAGGGGGCCTTTGATCTGTGTGCACTCGGCAGGATTCGAACCTGCAACCTTCTGATCCGTAGCTCAATGTGGATCGGTCGTTGGCGGTCATAGCGGTCGCAGCCACAACCTGCAGGGTGGTTGACGGACACGTGCGGTCGCTGCGGTTGCTGTACTTCGTTGCTGTACCGCAGCCGACTGCCAGTAGCCGCAGTGGCATCAAGCCGTTGCGTTAGCTTGGTGCGCCTGGATCGTGTTGCCTCGGACCGAAGATTCGGTCAAGTACGGCCAGTGCTGCTTCTCTCCGTTCGCGGCGTCTTGACCATACTGCCGGGCCGAGAACGACCAGGACCAGGAACGTCAGGACGCCGATCACGGCAAGCAAAGCATCGGGAGACCCAGTGGCTGCAGAGATGGCGCCAGCTGTGACGCTACCTCCCACGGCGCCTCCCATGGTGGGCGCCAGTCCAGACATTCGCGTGGTGCTTGGTGGCGGATCCGCGCTTGGGCTGTCGTGGGGCCCAGAGGCAGCCGTATCCTCGGTTGCGTTGATGGTGATCTCCCGTCCGGTGATCGTTGTCAATTCGGCGGCTCCCTGGTGACGCAGGGGGCCGCCGCCTGCTACTTCCTAATGATTACTCGTCGCATGCGAATTGGATCTTTCGGCTTCTGTGACGACTCCCCTTCTGTGACTCCATTCCTCTTTCGAACGTTCTTGTCAAAGGGGGCTTCAAGCTTGCAGTAGACCCGCTTACCGAATCCGTGCATTGCCCTCAGGTCTGGGACTTGCTCTTCTCGGGCTACGGAGATGATCCCCTCTGCCTCAAGCTTCATCCGCCCGCGGGTGACCGTGGCCTCTGATATCCCATACCACTGGGAGGTCCAGTGCTCAGCCAAGGTAAATTCTTTGGGGTCTCGTCGGCTCATGGCAATGAGAAGTAGAGCCTTTGCGGGCAAGGTGAGGCGATTATTCCAGCCATCGCGCCAGTAATCATAGGGGAGCCTGAAGTAGATTTCGCCCAAGCGGCCAGTCTCGCTGCCCGTTGGGCGAGTGTAGGGTCGCCCGGCCCCATCTTCCCTAAGTTTTGTGACACTTACTTTACGACCGGACTGATTGCGAACGATTAGTTGATGTTCTTCAAGCTGACGCCAAAGGCGAGATACCTGCGCAGAGGCGCTTTGAGTGTCATATGAGCCATTGATTGCCCTCGCCCACGTTGTAGACCAATGGGCGGTGTCGAAACTCTCACGTACGGTTACGGCATATACGAGCAGAAGGAGGTCGAGGGCTTTTTCTTGTCGGTTCGCGACAAGGTCAGCCAAGGGCCCCGGCCTGCTCCTTTTCTTGCCGTTCCGGGGGCGCAGTGGAACTTGCACAAAGGATCTCCTGATGGGTACGGCTTGGCCGAGCCTGCGGGATCCGCGGAGCAACTCATCGATGGTTTCGCTTTGGCTGAGCCGAGGTTCGGATGGCATGACCCCATGTTGGACCGTGCATGCCTCGGCGTGCGTCGGTTGGGCCGGAAGGGAGCACCGGGGGCGATGTGCGGTACAGCAAGTGCCGTAGAACATCTGAGTATCAAGACGAACATGACATCTGGCATGACGTCATGGATGCGCCACAAAGGGCGCGCAGCCTGGGACTTTCCCTTTTGATCTTTAACACTTGGATGCCTACAAACTGACGACCGAAATCTCGTTGGTTGCATGGTTGCTGAGGTTGACCGTGAGCCTGAGAAGTCCGACGTCCCTGCGCATGTCCCGAAGGTCGGTGGAGCGGCTTTGGGCTGGAGCTGCCATGGGGCGAGTGATCATGGCCCCGTAAGCTTCCGGCGCGTCGGGCAGTCTGTGGACCTGCCCGGTAAAGCACGACGTTGGGGCCATGATCTTCGAGGCTCGCCCCATGGTGGCTGCCTAAAGCCGTGGAGCCGACCGCCCCAGCCACGGAGGGTGTCTCCCGCTTCATGCCCGCAGCTCGCCAGCGCGCCGCCGGGCGCGGCCAGCCGGGGCGCAGACAGGAGGCAGGCCGCGCCGCAGAGGCGGCGCGCGCCCGCGCCGTGCGCGGGCCTTGATGAAGTAGGGAAAGTTCTACCGCAGGCTCTGCTGATCGCCCCTGACGGCTGTCGCTCCCGCCCCCTAAGCTTGGACATTGCACTGCCATGTCTAGCGCGGTACGGAGGAGAGCTCACCGAATGGGACCGAAGTCAGAGCGGGTCTACCGCACGATCCGCGAGTGGATCTCGACGGGGAAGTACCTGCCTGGCTCCAAGATCCCATCAGAGCGGACCCTGTCCGAAGAGCTGGGCATTGGCCGTACGGCTCTGCGCCAGGTGCTGGCTAAGCTCGTCGCTGAAGGTGCCATCGAGGTCCACGGCCGCAGCTCCTATCGCGTGCCGGATCGGTCCGCAACTACCCAGGCACCGACGGATGTGGAGCCGTGGCAGATCCATGGTGAGCGGACTCTGTACGACAACCGTTGGGTGAAGCTGAGCCTCGTCGACGTTGAGCCGCCGGGAGTCGACCGCTTCGAGCACCACGTAGTGAAGCTGCACCACGTCGCCATCGCGGCCGTCATCGACGACCAGGACCGCGTCCTGATGATGTGGCGCTATCGCTTCGTACCCCAGTCGTTCGGGTGGGAGCTCCCGGGAGGCATCGTCGACGCGGGGGAGGATCCCTTGCAGACGGCGCTGCGTGAGGTCGAGGAAGAGACTGGTTGGCGGCCGGACGCCTTGGAGCACGTGGTCACGTATCAGCCGATGGTGGGCATGGTCGACTCACCGCACGACATCTTCGTAGGCACGGGCGCCAAACTCGTAGGTGAGCCGACGGACCTTGAAGAAGCCGGACACATCGCATGGGTGCCGCTCTCTGATATTCCTGGCCTCATGGCCCGGGGTGAACTCATGGGATCGGGCACGCTGGTCGCCCTGCTGCATGTCCTGTCCTCGCGCTCCGCCGGCAGTTCTCCTACAACCGCTGCGTGAGCTGCTCGACCCTCCGTCGATGACGCACTGACCCCGTACGGCTGGCTATCAAGCGGGCCTGGCGTAGGTGCTCGTGCGCCTGGTCGTGCTCGCCGCGAGCCATGTGCGCCTGGGCTAGGTCGCAGCGCAGTCCGGCGGATGCCCGTATGAAGGTTGGGTCTGCCGTGTCGAGTGCCGTGTAGAGGCTCCCCACTGCCTCGTCGTCACCTACCAGGGCGAGAGCGCTTCCGCGCCAACGGGTGAGGTGCCCCTCGTTCAGGAAGATGCTCAACATGTCCGGGTCGCGGGCCGCATCTCCTGCGGGCAGGCTGCGTGCGGCCCGATCGAGTGCCCGTTGGCAGTCCTCCGGCAACCCTGCACGAGCGCAGATCTCGGCTTCGGCCGCGTACAGCCAAGCCGTCAGCCGCGGGGACATAGTTGATCCTCCGAGCCGCTGCGCATCCCGTATCAGTTGGACGGCCATGGATGCTCGCCCCGCATCACAGAGCACGTACGCCTGCTCGGCCGTGGCGTGTGCGAGGTACATAGGCTCTTCGGCTTCCTTGGCGGCCCGCTTCCCCAGCTCGTAGTGCCGCCAGGCTCGCTCGACCGCACCCACGTCTAGTGCCTGCCATGCGGCCAGCGTCGCCGCTCCGGCCAGTGCTCGCGCGACTGGACGCCGGGTTTCGGGAAGGACCGCGAAGGTCAGGGCTTCTTCCAGCCTCGCCAGATGTGCCGTCATCGCGTCGACCAACCCGGCTGCGCCCATCTGCCGGTCCATGGTTCGGAGCAACTCCGTCTGGTCCATGAACGTGTCGACCATGGTCAGGCTTAGGCTGCGGGCCGCATCGATCCGGCCCATCAGCTCGTCGTATCCATCTGCGGCGACCGGTTGGCCCGACTCCGCCGGCACTCCGGTCAGTTCGGCGTCTGTAACGCCAAGGAGCGCGCGAAGAATCTTCGCGTAGCGAGCCGAGATCTGGCGTCGACCGTTCTCCCACTCGGAGACGTACACGCGCAAGCTGGCCGTTGATGCAACGTCCAAGAGGTGCTGACGCGCGTGTCGTTCAATCTCCCGAACGAGCCGCTCTTGCGACCACTCCCGTGCGTTCCTCGCCGCCCTGAGTCCGTTCGTCACGTCACGCCATCCTGCTCGTGTTCCGGGGACCTAATAGCAGCATGCCTCATATCTCCGCAGGTCGGCAGGGGTTAACGGGATAGGTGTTAACCCCTGTTGGCTACCGGGGCGTTGGCAGAAACGGTTCCCTAGAACCATCGCAGCAAGGCGAGTTGAGAAGCCAAAGCGGCGACAGCGCTTGACATCTGGTGCGCACCAGATGCAACCTTCTGGTGCGCACCAGTTGGGGTGCGACCTCGCAGCTTTGCTGCACTCATCTGTCAACGCACGAGAGCGGCGACCCACCGCCAAGCAAGTACGCCGCTCCCGCCCCTCTCAAGGGAGTTCCATCATGCGTCAGATCCCCGTCGAGACGTCCGGCGCCACCGTGATGGTCGCCAAGGCCCCGCAGCCCAAGGTCAAGGACCGCCGCACCGGCGAGATCGCTATCGACGCCGATGGCGTCAAGCTGATGACCGTGGACGTGATGTTCGCGGCCAATGACGAAGTCGAGATCCTGTCCATCACCGTCCCGGAGCCCGGTATCTCCAGCGACCTGGCCATGGGCACCCCGGTGGCCCTGACGGGCTTGATCGCCCGGCCGTGGGAGAACGAGTTCAACGGCCAGAAGCGGCACGGCATCGCCTTCCGCGCGGTCGCCGTCACCTCGCTGGCCGCCACCGGCTCGGCATCCGAGGCGGCCTGATCATGACCTGGCTCATGGTCGCTGTGATTGTGGTCGTCGCCGCTGCGGGTCTCCTGCGGTGGCGGCGCCCCGCCTGGTACTGGCTGACCTTCGGCGTCGCCCTGGCCACAGTGCGGGTTCTGGTCCGCTACGCCTCGGTCATGGACGCCTGCGGCCTGACGGTCCCGCCCTCGCGCTGGCGCCTGGCCCTGGCCCGGGTGGCCAACCGGCCGGTTCCGGAATCCCGCGTACCACGCATCGTGCGGTTACGGCCGACCCGGACCGGGCTGATCCTTCGGCTCAAGCTCCGCCCCGGACAGGACGCCTTCGACGTGGCAGCCGCCACGGACCGGCTGCGCCACTCCTTCGGGATGTACGGCGTGACCTCCCGCGAAGTCCGCTCCGGCATCGTTGAGGTGCGGATGACCGGCTACGACGTGCTCAAGCAGGTCCAGATGCCCGCGAAGGTCGACTCTGCTCCGATGCGGGTTCCGGTCGCGCTGCGGGAGGACGGATCAGTGCACTACCGCGACTACCGTGCCGTGCCGCACGGCCTGACCCTCGGTGCCACGGAGTCCGGCAAGTCCGTCTATCAGCGCAACCTTGTGGCCGGGCTCGCCCCGATGGACGTCGCCCTGGTCGGCATCGACTGCAAGCAAGGCGTCGAGCTGTTCCCACTGGCCCGCCGGTTCTCCGCTCTCGCCGATAACCCCGACACCGCCCTGGAACTCCTGGAAGCGCTGGTGTCCCACATGGAGGAGGTCTACCAGCTGATCCGGGCCGAGCAGCGCATCAGCGTCGCCGTGCCGGATGCGGAGATAGCCGCCGATATCTGGGACCTGCCCGACGACATCCGCCCCGTCCCGGTCGTGGTCCTGGTCGACGAGGTCGCCGAACTCGCACTCTTCGCCAGCAAGGACGAAGAGAAGCGCCGGGACCGGATCATCACCGCCCTGGTCCGTCTCGCCCAGCTCGGCCGCGCGGCTGGCATCTACCTGGAGATCTGCGGGCAGCGCTTCGGCTCCGAACTCGGCAAGGGCATCACCATGCTCCGCGCCCAGCTCACCGGCCGCACCGCACACCGCGTCAACGACGAAACCTCCGCCAACATGGCCTTCGGCGACATCTCCCCGGACGCCGTCCTGGCCGCCATCCAGATCCCCGCCGAGACACGCGGCATCGCGATCGCCGGGGACTCCACCGGAGGCTGGCACCGCATCCGCGCCCCGCACACCTCGCTGCGCCAGGCCGTGAACACCTGCAACAAGTACGCCGACCGCACCCCTGACGTGCCCGCCCTGGCCCCGTTCCGGCCCGCGGTCGCCGCGCTTCCCTCGGCCCGGGTGCCTCTGTCCAAGACAGCCCCCGCCACCGCCTGACCCTTCCCCGCTTCATCGGTCGGCGTGACCGCTTCGCGCCAGGTCCCTACCCCTGCCATGCCTCATCACAGGAAGGAGCCGTGATGGCCCGCCCCGCTCTTCGTGTCGACGCCGTCTTGGTCCAGGCCGTCATTGCCGGGGCGCTGTCCTTCGCCCACCTCCACGACCTGGCCGCCGCTGCCGGACAGGACGGCTGGAAAGCCTGGGCCTACCCGATCAGTGTCGATCTGCTCCTCGTCGCTGCCTGGCGGCGACTCCGCTCGGACGGCCCGTCCCGGCTGGCCTGGTGCTGGTTCGTCATCGCCCTGGTCGCCTCCCTCGGCGCCAACGTCGCCACCGCCGGACTCCTCGACCTGACCGACGTCCCCGCCTGGCTACGCATCCTCGTCGCCGCCTGGCCCGCCCTGGCCTTCATGGGCGGCACCCTCCTCGCCCACTCCGCCACCGACCCCGTGCCGGATCCGCCGGCACCCGCCGCCCCGGCCACCGAGCCCCACCCTGAGCCGGTCACCGAGACCGAACCAGAAAGTGAGCCCGAGCTGGCCCCGGCGGTCGACGACACTCCGGCCCTCCCGGCTGCCGATCCCGCTCCGGCCGCTCCCGCTCCGGCGGTGCCGGTCCCGGCCGCGCTGGTCGACCACGCCCGCAAGGTCGCCGACGACCACCACGCCCGCACCGGCTCGCCGATCGACACCGACACCCTGCGTGCCCGCCTCGGCGTCCCGCCCCAGCTGGCCGACGCCATCGCCGCCCAACTCGTCTGACCCGAAGGGAGACCCACCGCCATGCCCGCTCGTGACCACTTCCACTCCGTGATGCGCATCGGCCCGGTGCAGATCGGCACCCACCGCGACCGCCACGGCCAGACCAAGTACGCCGCCGTGTGCACCGCCGACCGCTGCGGCTGGTCCTCCGACTACTCCAGCCAGTCCGCCGCCCAGCTCGCCGCCCGCACCCACCGCTGCCGCGTCCACTAGGAGGCCACCGCCATGGAAGTACCGCTCTGGCTCGCGCTGCTCGCCGTCGGCTACCTCGGCGTCAAGCTCATCCGCCCGCCCGCCTGGCTCATCGCCGTCCTGCTGCTCGGCGGCTTCCTCCTCGCCGACAGCGTCCTCGCCCCCGCCATCGACACCGTCGTCAAGTAGCCGAAGGAGACCGCTGATGTTCCGTCCGAAGATCCCGACCATGCCCACACCGACCGGCCACGTCACACCGCCCGCCGTGGTCGAGCCGACCACCATCGCCCCGGCCGCTCAGGTCTCGCAGCCCGCCCCGGTGGCCCCGGCCCCCGCACCCGCCCGGCCGACGGTGCAGCTCACCCCCGGCACCGCACTCGCCCTCGTCGGCGGCGGCACCGCCGTCGTCCTGGTCGTCGGCGCCGTCCTGGTCTCCATGCTCCTGGCGGTCGCCATCACCGGCGCCTCGGTCGCCGTCTGCGCCGTCGTCCTGCGCTCCCTGCTCGCCTCGGAGACGAAGCGACGCTGACTGGCCCCCGGGCGGCTCCGATACCGCCAAGCATCCGCCGCCCGGGCGCCGTGCCCCTGTCCGATCCACTGAACCGGAAGGAACCCCAGCATGACGCACCCCACCACCACGCCGACGCCCCGCATCTGCCCGAACTGCGACGGCTTCGCCACCGCCGCCATCATCACCGGCAACCGTGACCAGCACGGCCACCGGCAGACGCTCATCATCGACTGCCGCGCGTGCCACGGCCAGGGCACCATCCCCGCCCGCCGCGTCCGGGAGGCTGCGCGTGCCTGACCTGCTCGACCCGACCACCCTCGGCGACCTGCTGAGGGTGGCTTCGGCCTCCGACTATGACCGCTGGCACGAGCAGATCCGCCGCACCGGCGGCTGCGCCGACCCCATCCACCTCACCGGCTGGACCCTCACCAAGGACAAGACCACCGGCGAAACCCTGCACCACTACACCACCGCCAACGAGCCGGGCGGCCGTCTCCGTGTCGCCTGCGGCAACCGCCGCGCCTCCCGCTGCCCCTCCTGCGCCTGGACCTACGCGGGCGACACCTACCACCTCATCCGCGCGGGCCTGGCCGGGGACGACCGCCGCGACATCCCCACCACCGTCCGCGACCACCCCCGCGTCTTCGCCACCCTCACCGCCCCCTCGTTCGGCCCAGTCCACAACCGGCCCGACCGGGGTGTCTGCCGCTGCGGAACGCACCACTCTGCCGACGACCCCGCCCTCGGTACCGCCCTTGACCCGGCGACGTACGACTACGCGGGCGCGGTGCTGTTCAACAACTACGCGGGGCAGCTCTGGCAGCGCTTCACCAACCGGCTCCGCCGCGAGATCGCCGCCCGCGCCGGCATCACACAGCGGGAGCTGAAGGAGTGCGCCCGCCTTTCGTACGGCAAAGTCGCCGAGTTCCAAAAGCGCGGCGCCCTGCACTTCCACGCCGTGATTCGCATCGACGGACCCGACGGACCCGAGACCGCCCCGCCGTCCTGGGCCACCGTCGGCCTCCTCACCGACGCAATACGTGCAGCTGCCGAGCACTCCTACACCTCGGTCTCCGTCCCGGCCGCCGACAACCAACCGGCCCGCACCTTCCGCTGGGGCCGACAACTCGACGTGAGGCCCGTGAAGGCCTTCGGCGACGGCTCCGACATCACCGAACAGGCCGTCGCCTCCTACGTCGCCAAGTACGCCACCAAGGCCGCCGAAAACACCGGCACCCTCGACCACCGCATCGGCGAACTCTCCGAACTCGACCGCCACCACGTCCCCGACCACACCCGCCGCCTCATCGAGGCCTGCAAGCAGCTCGACCCGCTCTACCCCGACCGGCGCCTATGGGCCTGGGCACACATGCTCGGCTTCCGCGGCCACTTCTCCTCCAAGTCCCGCCGCTACTCCACCACCCTCGGCGCCCTCCGCCAGGCACGCGCCGACTACCGCGCCGCCCAGGAACACGCCGCCCTCGGCCTGGACGACCGCGAGCCGGACACCGTCCTGGTCCTGGCCGACTGGCAGTACGCCGGACACGGCCACACCCCCGGAGAATCCGCCCTCGCCGCCACCATCGCCCGCGACATCCAACTCAACCGCGAAACCGCCCGCGAAGCCCTACGCGATCAACTCGCCCTGGAAGGAGCCGCAGCATGACCACCGCAGTGATCGAACGGAAGTGGTACACCACCCGTGAGGTTGCCGAGATGCTCGGCTATGGCCTCTCCAAGACCAAGATGCTGGTCCTCACCGGGGAGATCCGCTCCATCAAGGATGGCCGTAACCGCCGCATACTGCCCCGTTACGTTGACGAGTACATCGATCGTCGCGCCCAGGAAGCCGAACAGGGGTGGTCGGCATGAGCGGAAAGCGCGGTAACGGCGAAGGCTCCATCTACCCGTACAGGAACGGCTACGCGGCCTACGTCTGGGTGACCAAGCCGGACGGCAAGCGCGCCCGGAAGTACGCCTACGGCAAGACCCGCGAAGAGGTCCACGAGAAGTGGCTCAACCTTCATTCGGAGGCGAAGAAGGGGCCGGTCGCCACTCGGCACCGGACAGTGGCCGCGTTCCTCACGTACTGGCTCGACTCGGTCGTGAAGCCGAACCTGGCGCCTCTGACGTACGTCTCGTACGAGGGTTGCGTCCGGCTCTACATCGCTCCCCACCTCGGCCCTAAGCGGCTGGACCGGCTCACTGTCCGGGACGTCCGCGAGTGGCTGACCAAACTGGCGACCGTCTGCCAGTGCTGCGCCCAGGGCAAGGACTCAAAGCGGGCACCCGCTCGCCGGAAGTGCTGCGCCATCGGGGAGTGCTGCGAGGCGTACCCCTCCCGCCGCGTGATCCAGGCCGCGCGCGATGCTCTCCGGGCCGCCATGACCCATGCGGTCGCCGAGGAGGAGATCAGCAAGAACGTGGCCTCGCTCGTGAAGGTGCCGAAGCCTCGTCGTCGCCGGATCAAGCCCTGGTCCGTGGCCGAGGCCGGTCAGTTCCTCACCGATGCCGCCGCCCGGGATGACCACCTCTTTGCGGCCTGGGTCCTGGTGCTCTGCCTCGGCCTGCGTCGTGGTGAGGTCCTAGGCCTCACCTGGAAGTCCGTCGATTTCGAGCGGGGAGAGCTGTACGTCGATCACCAGATTCAGCGCGCGGGGCGGGAGATCCTGCACCGTGAGACCAAGACCGAGGACTCCGACGACTTCCTCCCTCTGCCGGCACTCTGCCTCAAGGCGCTGCGGATGCGTCGCGCTCAGCAGATCGGCGACCGGAAAGCCGCCGGGGAGCTCTGGCAGGACAGCCATGATCTGATCTTCACCACGAAGTACGGCACGCCGATCGAGCCGGGCAACATGACCCGCATGTTCGCCCTCCGGGCTCGTCGCGCCGGGCTCCGGGTCATCCCGCTCCGGAACACGCGGCACACGTGCAGCTCGCTTCTGGTCGCGCTGAAGGTGCACCCGAAGGTGGCCCAGCGCATCCTCCGGCACTCGCAGATCGCCATGACGATGGAGGTCTACGCCGAAGCGAGCGAGGAGGAGGTGCGGGCAGCACTGGGCAAGCTGTCCGAAGCCATGGGCGGCGCCGGCTGAGGACTCCGAAACCGTGACCTGCTCTCCAGGGGACCCCGAACCCGGGGTCCCCTACACGCCGTTCGCCTATGCAGCATCCACGGTTAGGGAGTAGTCCACACCAACGGCGAAGTCCTGGGCCTGACCACGAATTGTCAGTGTGTGCTTCCCGGGCTTCAGCGGGGGCAACTGGACCCAGAGGCCGCACCCTGTGGTCGTGAGGCGCTCGTCGGTGCCTGTGACGGGGTTGAAGGCAACGCCCTTCACAGAGATCGGCTCTCCGCGGTTCGTCTCCGATTCGACCTTCGTGCCGTCCAGGACCGCGGACCCCTTGGCCTTGCCCATGAAGATTGCGCAGTCCGCTGGCTCACCCATCAGGTTCACCAGGGGAAACGCGACAGGGACCCCTTTGGGGACGTTGCAAGTGCGCTCGGCCTGAGTGCCGAAGGTACCCGCCAGGAACCACACGTCCTGCGGCTGGTTGCGCTCACAATCGCTCCCATCCTCGTCAGCGACCGGATTGGTGCCTTCGGGTTCCGACAACGCCCACGTCCACCATCGGCTCTGCAGATCCTCAGGAGAGAGACCGTCTTGCGCCGACGACGGCGCACCTGAAGCCCGAGCTGGCGAGTCCCCTGTTCCCTCGGTTGCGCTGCGCCCGCACCCCACCAGCGCCGCCAGGACCATGGTCATGAGCACCACTCTGCTGGTCTTGATCTTCATGAGTTCCCCTCCCCTACTGCGCACGTGCGCGACCCCCGGTCGCATACGGATTGCGCGGACCCTGTCCGCGAGCTGGCCGACCCCCTTGGGCCACCCGTTGCTGTACTCCGCTGCTGTACGCCTCCGAAACGCAAGAGGCCCCGGATCTCTCCGGGGCCTCTTACCTGTGTGCACTCGGCAGGATTCGAACCTGCAACCTTCTGATCCGTAGTCAGATGCTCTATCCGTTAAGCTACGAGTGCTTGTTCTGTTTTATCGCCGCTCCCGGGCCTTCCGGCTCGCTCGCGGCGACAGGAAGAACATTACATGACTGCCGCCGCCATGTGAAATCCGTTAGCCGCACCCCTTGTGACCTGCTGAAACAGCCCCCAGGGGCCGTTCTGGCCCGCGCGGCGCCCCTGGTCGGACGGGCTGGTCGCGCGCGTCCGGACGGTTGACGGCTCGTACGCCGGGCGGGCCTTGCTGTCCCCACCGTGCGGGTCACCGTCACGCGTCACAAGGGCCGGGTACGTGCTCGACCGTCCGCGGTCCCTGAGCGACTCCTGCACTCAGACGGAGAAAAAGCCACAGAAAAAGCTCAGGGAGTCCGGTACGTCTTACCGGACTCCCTGAGCTGAGTGCGGAGGCGGAGGGATTTGAACCCTCGATGGGCTTTAAGACCCAAACCGCATTAGCAGTGCGGCGCCATAGACCGGACTAGGCGACGCCTCCAGCATCACTCCCGCGCGAGCGCGAGCGGTGCGTGCCGATGATGACACAGTCGAGCGTGCTGTCACCAATCGACCCCCACGGTACTAGGCGGGAAGGGCGCAGGGCAAAGGCCTTGTCAGGCCCGTACGGGTACCGCTCGGACGTTCGCGCGCAACATCCCGCGCCGCGTCGCGTTAGACAGCGCATGTTGCGTGCCACTTCCCGGGCCACGGCCCGCCCCGCCCTGCGGCGCCTCCTCCTCGGTGCCGCCGCCTCCGTCGCCGCCGCCGGGTCGCTGACCGCGGCGCCCCCGGCTGCGTACGCCCAGGCCGACGCGACCGGTCTGCCGTCCCCGGCCGCCCGGCCCGGTAACGGCCCGGACCGTGATCACCTCACCGTCACCGTGCGCAACGCCGGCGGCGGGGCCGACGGGACGTTCAAGCTGTACTGCGACCCCGACGGCGGCAGCCACCCCGACCCGGGCGGCGCCTGTGCCGCCCTGGAGCGGGACACGCGCTCGGGGACGGACGTCTTCGCCCCCGCGCCGGAAGACGGCTTCTGCACCATGCAGTACGGCGGGCCCGCCACCGCGCACGTCACCGGCACCTGGGCCGGCCGGCCCGTCAACGCCAAATACGACCGCCGCGACGGCTGCCAGATCTCCCGGTGGGACCGGCTCGTGCCGCTGCTGCCGGACATGAAGGCCACAGGGAAGGGCTGACGCCGACCGTCAGCGAGGGAGGGGGCGGACGGTCGCGGTCCTTTGCGCCACACTCCGCCCCCATTCCGCCAGCCGGGTGCGGCTCGGCCGAAAGGTACAGAAACGCCGCTCTCGTAAAGGTCCCGCGAAGGTCCCGCGACGTCGTCGCAGGAGGGCGGGCGTTTCACGGTCCCCCGGTCGTCGGTTCGGGGTCACTTCCGCGTGCGGCCTCCCTCTCATCCGGCGTCGCGAGCGCAACCACAGCCCTTAGACTCCCTCGCGTGACACGCCGCGGGACGGTTGGCAAGATGGCCCGAGCGGTCGGCAAGGTGCGGTAACAGGGAGGAAGCGTCTCGTGAGCAGCAGGCCATCCCGAGGCGCTGCTCGCCTCGCAGCCATACTGGATGCCCTCCCCGACGCGTTGGTGCTGGTCAACGCCAACGGCACGGTCGTCAACGCCAACACCATCGCCCTGGAGGCCTTCGAGACCCCGGGCACCGCTCTCGTGGGGCGCGGGCTCCTCGATCTGCTGCCGCAGTTCGACTCCAAGCTCATCCCCGGCTCCATGCGCCGGCCGGAACACCTCGATCCGCACGCCCGGACCAAGCCGACCCGCATGATCGCGCGCAGGACCGACGGGACCGAGTTCCCCGTCGAGGTCACCAGTGCGAATCTCGAGAACGGACAGCAGGCCTACGACGGTTACGGCTACACCGGCGACGAGCTGCTCATGCTCGTCGTACGCGATCTGTCCGGGACCGTGGACACCGAGGCGGAGCTCGCCCGGTCCCAGCGGCAGACCGAGATGATCCTGCGGGCCGCGGCCGAAGGCGTCGTCGGCACCGACACCGACGGGCGGATCGTGCTCGTCAACCCGGCCGCCGCCCAGATACTGGGTTTCCGGGCCAGCGACCTCGGCGGGCGCGCACTGCACGACCTCGTGCTGCACTCGCGCGCCGACGGCTCGCCCTTCCCCTACGAGGACTCGCCGCTCGCGGACACCCTGCGCTCCGGGCGCAAGCACCGGGTGCGCGGGCAGGTGCTGTACGCCAAGGACGGCGGCAAGGTGCCGGTCGACCTGACGACCGCGCCCGTGCGCGACGGCGACCAGCTCGTCGGCGCCGTGATGACCTTCACCGACCGGCGGCCCTACGACGCCGTCGTCGAGGAGAAGGAGGCGGCGCAGAAGCGGCACGAGGAAGAGCTGGAGCGGATCGCCGAGGAGCACGCCTCCGAGCTCACCGCGCTGCGCCAGCAGCACGTCACCGAGCTGGAGGAGCTGACCGAGCGGCACGCCGAGGAACTCGCCGCCCACGAGGAGCGGTACGCCGCGCTCGGGGAGCGGGAGAAGGACCGGTTCGAGGCGCTCGCCGCCCGGCACGAGCAGTTGCTGACCCTGCTCGGCCGGTCGCTGCGCGGCCCGCTGGAAGAACTGCGCCGCGAGCTGGCCGCGCTCGCCTCGGACGACGCCGGGCAGCTGTGGCCCGAGGCCAACCAGGTGCTGCACCACCTGTCCGCCGGCTACTCGCGCATCACGACCCTGATCGACAACGTCCTCGGGTACCAGCGTCTCGACGCGGGCGGTGAGGACATCGCCCGTACGAAGGTGATGCTGGACGCCGTCGTCGCCGCCGGGGTCGACGGGGCGGTCGAGCTGATCGGGCCCGGGCGGGTGCAGTTCGCCGTGCACGCGCCGCCCATCGAGGCCGAGGTCGATCCGCGGCTGCTCGCCACGGCCCTGGCGCACCTCGTCGCCGACGTGGCCGGGGTCGACGCGACCGGCAATACGCCCGTGTCGGCGGGCGGTTACCTGGACAACACCGTCGTGGTGGCGGCGGCCCAGCGCGGCGAGGTCGTCCGGATCGAGGTGCGCGGGCCGTACGCCGGTGGCGACACCGTGCACGAGCCGATCGTGCGCGGGATCGTCCGGGCCCACGGTGGCGTGCTGCAGACGCACGACGTACCGGGGATGAGCGGGAGCGCGTACGTCCTCGAGGTGCCGATCGGCGGTGGGGCCGGGGCCGTTGCCACCCAGCAGGTGGACGAGTCCGCCGCGCTCGCCGTCGTCGACCCGGCGGAGCCCGCCGCCGTGGACCCCGCGGCCGTGGATCCCGCTGCCGTCGGTTCCGCCGGGCAGGGCTCCGGTGGGCGGCGCCGGGCGCGCCGGGCCACCACCGACGCCTTCCTGGACGGGGACGTTCCGGGTGAGGGTGACGGGGCCGGTGCTCCCGGAGCCGACGGAGCCGCGCCCACCGGGCGGCGCAGGCGGCGGGCCGCCGGGGAACCGGCCGCTCTTCCGGCGCAGGCGTCCGGTGAGGAGGCCGCTGCGGGTGCTGTGGCGGGTGCTGCGTCCGGCGGCACCGGGCGACGGCGGCGCGCGGCGGAGGAAGCCGGTGCGGAAGCCGTCGGCACTGCCGTCCAGGGTGTCGCCGAGGGGGCCGTGGTGACGGCCGCCGAGCACGCGGCCGGGGCCGCCGCCTCGAACACGGGCCTCGGCGGAACCGTGCCGCCGCAGGGCGTGCCCGCGCCGTCCGGGCGGCGGGCCCGGCGTGAGCCGGGGGAGCAGGCGGCGCTGCCGCCCGCGCTGCCCGCGGCGTCGTCCGGTGGTGAGTCCGCCGGTTCGGCCGATGCGGCCCAGGGGCAGGACCGGCAGCCGACCGGGCGCCGACGGCGTGCGCTGGCCGCCGCCAACGAACGGGCGGCCGCCGCGCAGGAGGCGGCAGCGGCCGGGCCGCGTCCGGTGTTCGCCCTGCCGCCGGCCGGATCCGATCAGACTCCACCCCCGACCCAGCAGGAAGCCCCGGCGGAGGCCGCCCCTGGCCTGGCTCCGGCCCAGGAGCAGGTGCCCGGACAGGGCTTGGCTCCGGCCCAGGGGCAGGTGCCGGGACAAGGCCTGGGGCAGGTGCCCGCTCAGGGGCAGGTGCCCGGACAGGGCCTGGGGCAGGTGCCGGCTCAAGGGCAGGTGCCCGGACAGGGCCTGCCTCCGGTGCAGGGACAGACGCCCGGGCAGGGACAGGGCCTGGCTCCAGTTCAGGGGCAGGTGCCCGCTCAGGGGCAGGTGCCCGGACAGGGCCTGGGGCAGGTGCCGGCTCAGGGGCAGACGCCCGTGCAGGGGCAGACGCCCGGGCAGGGCGTGGCGCCCGTGCAGGGGCAGGTGCCTGCTCAAGGGCAGCCGCAGCAGGTTGTGGCGGCCCCCGGGGCGGCCGGCGCCGGTCACGGGACCGCCGACGAGGGGCGGCACGACGCCGTTCCGCACGACCAGTCCGCCGATCACACTCCACCGCAGCCGCATCCGACCAGTGCGCCGACCGGCCGTCGGCGACGGGCCGTCGCGGCGCCGCAGCCGGCCGAGGGGGCCGCAGCGCCGGTGCCTGGAGCTGCCGACCAGGTGGGCCCGGTGCCTGCGGGTTCCGCGCCCGCGGGTTCGGGCGGGCCCGTACCGCCCAGTTCCCTGCCTGCCGCCGCCGTGCCGGCGGGGTCCGTTCCCGGCGCGGCCGCGCAGGGTGCTGCCGCGCAGCAGGACGCCACCGGCCAGTTCCCGCCGGGGCAGGCCGCGCCCGTACAGGCCGGTGCCGTGCAGGGCGGCGCCGTACCGCCGCAGGGCGTCGCCCCCCAGGTGCACGCGCCGCAGGGCGTGTCCGTACCCGCTCAGGGCGGGCTCGGACAGAGTGTGCAGGCTGCTCTCCCCGGGCAGGTCCTGCAGCCCGCGGCCCCGGCCCAGCCGCTGCCGCAGCAACCCGCCGTCGGCCGGCCGCTCCCCGCGGAGGCGGCTCCGGGGCAGGCCGTCCCGCCCCAGGGCACGAACGGCCAGGGAATCCCGGCAGCTCAGGGCGTCCCCGCAGCTCAGGGAACTCCACCTCAGGGCACTCCGGCCCAGGGCACGAACGCCCAGGGCACGAACGCCCACGGCATCAACGCTCAAGGCATCAACGCCCAGGGCACGCCCGCTCAGGGAGTTCCCGCCCACGCAACCCCGGCCCACGGAGCCCCCGCCCAGAACCCGAACGCCCACGCGGCCAACGCCCAGAACCCGAACGCCCACGGAACCCCTCCGCACGGCGCCCCCGCCGCCCAGCCCTGGCCCGCCGCCGACGACGCGACCGGGGCCGGGACCGCGCACCCGGCGCCCGCCAACGGCACGCCGCCCCGGGGACCGCAGCAGCACACCCCCGCGCCGGGCACCCCGCTGCCGCCGGAGGGCGCGCGACGGGCGGCCCAGCCGTTGCCCGCGGAGGCCGCCGCACCCGTCGATCCGAACTCGACCCAGGGGCGTGCGATCAGCGTGCGGACGCTGGGCCAGGGTGTGCCGTTCACCCGGCAGGCGGCCCAGGTCCAGCAGCCGCCGGCCGTACCCGTCCCGCACTCCGGCCCGCAGCAGTCGGCCACGCCTCCCCCGCACCAGCCGGGCGGATCGGGCCGGCGTCGCAAGCTCGGCACGCCGCCCGACCCCGCGACGCGTACGGACCAGGCGGGCCGCCCCGAGCAAGGGCAGCCGCGTCCGGCGGAGCAGGGGCCCCGTCCGGAGCAGGTCGCGCGGCCGCGTCCGGCGGGTGAGCCCACGCCGCCGCCGGTCGCCGCCCAGATCCCGGGCCCGGCCACCGCACCCGTACCGGGGCAGCCGTCCCTCGCCGGTCAGTCGCGTCTCGCGCAGATGACCGAGGGCGGCGGGCGCTCGTACGCCATAGGCGCGCCGGACGAGAACGCCGCCGAGGGGCCCGAGCCGCTGGACGGTCCCGGCGGGGCCGTCGAGGTGGCCGATCCGCCGCGGCCGCAGCCGATGGACGACGAGTTGCCGCCCGAGCCGCTGGACAACCCGCGGCGGCTGCTGGTCTGGCCCGCCCCGGACGTCAGTACGCAGCAGGCGCTGAGTGACCGCGGCTACCGCCCGGTGATCGTGAACTCGCGCGAGGAGGTCGACGCGCAGATCGCGGCGTTCCCGGCCGCGCTGTTCGTCGACCCGCTGACCGGGCCGATCACGCGGACGGCGCTGCAGTCGCTGCGGCAGGCCGCCGTGGCCGCCGAGGTGCCCGTGCTGGTCACGGCCGGGCTCGGGCAGGCCTCGCGGGATGCGGCGTACGGTGCCGATCCGGCCGTGCTGCTGAAGGCGCTGGCGCCGCGCGACAGCGAGCAGCACCCGCCGCGGGTCCTGCTGATCGAGGAGCACGCGGAGATCGCGCTGGCGCTGACGGCGACGCTGGAACGGCGCGGGATGCAGGTCGCGCGGGCCGCGAGCGACGCGGACGCGGTGACGCTGGCGGGGCAGTTCCGGCCGAACCTGGTCGTGATGGACCTGTTGCAGGTGCAGCGGCGGCAGGGGGGACACGCCGGGATCGTCGACTGGCTGCGGGCGAACGGGCAGCTCAACCGCACCCCGCTGGTCGTCTACACCGCCGCCGTCGACCAGGCCGACCTGCCCCGGCTGGCCTCCGGGGAGACGGTGCTGTTCCTCGCGGAGCGGTCCACCAGTTCCGAGGTGCAGTCCAGGATCGTCGACCTGCTCAGCCGCATCGGCACCAACTGAGCCCCTGGCCTCTGTCCTACCGTGCCGTCAGTCGGCGGGCCGCCTCCTTCACCGACGCCCGCAGGCGGTCCCGGTCCGGCTCGTCCTCGCCGACCAGGATGCGCCGCATCTGCGGGACGACGGCGGTCCAGTTGGCCAGGGCGGTCAGCAGGAACAGCAGGTCGGCGGCCGGGATCGCGTCGGTGACGACGCCCCGCTCCTGCCCGTCGCGCAGGGCGGCGACCTTGCGGACGTAGTGCTCCCGGCGGTCGGACTCGTGGGGCAGCTCGGTGCTGCCGTACTCCAGGCCCTCCCAGAAGAGCAGGCGCAGCAGCTCGGGGTGGGCGGCGTGGTAGTCCATGAGGCGGTCGACCCAGCCCTCGATGTCGTCCGGGTCGACGGGGACGGCCTCGGCGAGGTGGAGCATCTTCTTCTCGAGGACGATCGCGAACAGCTCCGCCTTGTTGCCGAAGTAGGCGTAGATGAGCTGCTTGTTCGCCTTCGCCTCGGCGGCGATGCGGTCGATGCGGGCGCCGGCGATGCCGTGCCGGGCGAACTCGGCGACCGCCGCCTCGAAGATCCGGGCCTTGGTGGCCTCGGGGTCCCTTGCTGCCATGGGGGAGAGGGTAGCGCGGGCAGGTAACCAACTGTTTGGTTGACAGGGAATGGCGGAGCGCCACAGACTGTTCCCCCATCAGCCAACCAACCAGTTAGTTGTTAGAGTCGACTCCAAGGAGTCCCTTCCCATGCCGTCAGCGACCACCACCGCCCCGCCGGCCACGGCCTTCGAGCGCCGGGCCCGGACGCCCGCGCCCGGCCTCTTCCTCACGTTGCTCGCCGTGTGCAGCGCGGTCACCGCCGCCAACATCTACCTCGCCGCGCCGCTGCTTCCTCTCATGGCCCGGGACTTCGGCTCGGCGCCCTCGGCCATCGCCTGGATCGCCTCGGTCGCCCAGCTCGGCTACGCGGTCGGTCTGCTGTTCTTCGCCCCGCTCGGCGACAGTGCGAACCGGCGCCGGCTGGTCGCCGGACTCACGCTGGTCACCGCGCTCTCCCTGGGTGCCGCCGCGGCCGCCCCGGGCGTCGCCGTCCTCGCGGTCGCGATGTTCGTCGCCTCGGCGGCCACCGTCATCCCCCAGCTGCTGGTCCCGCTGGTCGCCGAGCGGGCCCCCGCCGAGCGGCGTGCCCTGCATGTCGCGGCGGTCATCGCGGGCCTGTTCCTCGGCATCGTCGGAGCCAGGGTGCTGGGCGGGCTGGGCGGGCAGGCCTTCGGCTGGCGCTGGGTGTTCGCCGGTGCGGCCGTGCTCACCCTCGTGCTGGGGCTCGCGACGGCGGTGGTCCTGCCGTCGCGGCGGCGCCGGGAAGGCCCGCTGTTCGCGGGGCTCGTCGCGCTGCCGTCGGTGCTGCGGAGCTCGCCGGAGCTGTGGCGGGCGTGTGTGCGGCAGGCCGGGATGTTCGGTGCGTGGAGCGCGCTGTGGACCTCGCTGGCGCTGTTGCTGACCGGGCCGGAGTACGGGCTGTCCACCGCGACGGCCGGGCTGTTCGGGCTGTTCGGCCTGACCGCGAGTGCGGTGGCGCCGCTGGCGGGCGGGCTGGTGGACCGGTTCGGTGCGGCGCGGGTCGTGCGGTCGGCGTACGCGGTGGCGGCCGTGTCGGTGCCGCTGTTCTGGCTGGGCGGGCAGGTGCTGGGGGCGTTGTTCGCCGCGGCGATCGCCGTGCACGCGGCGCTGGTCGCCTCGCACGTCGCCAACCAGACGCTCGCCCTGACCGCGACCTCCACCCCCGCCACGGCCAACACCGCCTACGTCGTCGCCGGTTTCGCGGGCGGCGCGGCCGCTTCGGCCCTCGCGGGGGCCGCGTTCAGCCACTTCGGCTGGGGCGGGGTGTGCGCGGTGGCGGGCGTGTGGCTGGTGCTGGGGTGGGGGCTGACGTCCGGACGCCGGTGAGTGCGGGGGCTGACCTCCGGACGCCGGTGCGGTCGGGAGCGCCGGGCGGTCCGGGACGCCGGCGGGTACGGCGTTCCGGGCGGTTCGGTCGACCGGGACCGGCATGCGGGGCGGCTCGGCGCACCGGGCGGGCCCCCTGGGCCGGGACCGCCGCACCGGGCGGGTGCCATCTGCCGAGACCGGCGTATCGGGCGCGTCCATCGGCCGGTACCGGCGTACCGGGCGCGTCCCGTCGGCCGGTACCGGCATGGCTGACGGGCCCGGACCAGGCGTCAGGACGACGGCTGGGGTGGCACGCGGTTCGGGCGTTCGGAGGTGGCCGAGCTGCGCTCGCCGATCGCGAACGTGGACGAGTCGACCGTGCCGATGTGGATGCTGCCCTGGGGCGCCTCCGGCCTGGTCAGGAAGTCCCGCAGGGTCCGGCCCGTGGGGGCGATGTGGGGCGCGATGCTGACCAGGAAGGCGACGCCGAGCACCACGGCGGCCAGCTGCCCGACGTAGCCGAGCAGCGCGGCCAGGGGCGGGACGGTGAACGTCAGGAAGGCCAGCGCGAAGAAGGTGGGGACGTGCTCCCGGTCCTCCTTCCTGCGGGCCGCCGCGCGTTCGTGGAAGTCGACGTCCCCCTCGTCGTTGTGGTCGACGACCTTCCACCCGGTGATGTCCCGGGCCGCGACGGACAGCCGAAGCGTCACGGACCGGCCCCGCTCCAGGTGCCCGACGGTGAAGACCGCCTCGCTCACGGCCTGTTCCAGGTCGGGGCGCCTGGTCACCCCCATCTCGCGCTCGGGCTGTGACGTCGGCACCGCTTCGAGGATCCGGGCGTCCTGCGGGAAGCTGAAGCGCAGTTGCTCGTTCTTGACGACCCGGTTGCCGCTGTTCTCGACCCGGAATTCGACCGAGCTCAGGCCCTCGATGGGAAAGTCGTCGAAGCTGAGCCGGAGCCGGCGGCGCATGGTGTCGTCGGTGGACACCATGGCGTTGCTGACCTCGGCGTCCCAGGAGAGCCGCTTGGTCGGTTCGCGGCGGAGCTTCATGCGCTCGATGGCGACGGTGCCCAGGATGCCGAGGACGACGCCCACGACGGCCACGACGAGGTTCTGCTGGAACTCGGACAGCACGCCCTCGGCTGCCGCCGTCACGGCAGGAGCCGCTCCCCCCTGCATGTCGGTTCCCCCGTCTCCCCGGCCCGGTGCCCGGCCCCTCGATCCAACCAGAAGTGAGGGGCCGGGGCGGGCAGGTCGCCGGTGTCCGTGCCGGGGCAGGCAGGTCGCCGGCCTCCGTACCGGGGCGGATCAGCCGAGGGACGTGACGTCCAGCTCGCCTTCCGCGTACTGCCGGCGCAGCACCTTCTTGTCGAACTTGCCCACGCTCGTCTTCGGGACCGCCTCGATGACCGTCCAGCGCTCCGGGAGCTGCCACTTGGCGATGTGGCCCTCGTCGGCGAGGAAGGCGCGCAGGGTCTCGAACGTGGCGGTGGAGCCCTCCTTGAGGACGACCGTGGCGAGGGGGCGCTCGCCCCACTTGTCGTCGGGGACGGCGACCACGGCCGCCTCGGTGACGTCCGGGTGGGACATCAGCGCGTTCTCCAGCTCCACCGACGAGATCCACTCGCCGCCGGACTTGATGACGTCCTTGGCCCGGTCGGTGAGGGTGAGGAAGCCGTCGGCGGAGATGGTGCCGACGTCGCCGGTCTTGAGCCAGCCGTCCTCGCTGAACTTGTCGGCGGGGCGCAGCGGTTCGGCGTCCGGGCCGTTGTAGTAGGCACCGGCGATCCAGGGGCCGCGCACTTCCAGCTCGCCGGCGGACTCCCCGTCCCAGGGGAGGCGTTCGCCGCCGGGCCCGGACAGGCGGGCCTCGACACCGGCCGGGAAGCGGCCCTGGGTGAGGCGGTAGGCGAACTCCTCCTCCGCGTCGGTCACACCGGCCGGCGGACGGGCGATGGTGCCGAGCGGGGACGTCTCCGTCATGCCCCAGGCGTGGCAGACCCGCATGCCCAGCTTGTCGAAGGCCTCCATCAGCGAGGGCGGACAGGCCGAGCCGCCGATCGTGACCTGGCCGAGGGAGGACACGTCACGGGGGTTCGCCGTCAGCTCGGCGAGCAGGCCCTGCCAGATGGTGGGGACGGCGGCCGCGTGCGTGGGCTTCTCGCTCTCGATCATCACTGCGAGGGGGGCCGGCTGGAGGAAGCGGTCCGGCATCAGCATGTTCACGCCGGTCATGAACGTGGCGTGCGGCAGGCCCCAGGCGTTCACGTGGAACTGGGGGACCACGACCAGCGAGGTGTCCTCGTCGGTCAAGCCCATCGACTGGGCCATGTTGACCTGCATGGAGTGCAGGTAGATGGAGCGGTGGCTGTAGACCACGCCCTTGGGGTCGCCGGTGGTGCCGGAGGTGTAACACATGGCGGCGGCCTGGCGTTCGTCCAGCTCGGGCCAGTCGTACGAGGTCGGCTTGCCGGCGATCAGGTCCTCGTACTCGTGGACGCGGACGGTCGTGCCGTCAAGGAGGGAGCGGTCCCCGGGGCCGGTGACGACCACGTGCTCGACCGGCTTCAGGTGCGGCAGCAGCGGGGCGAGCAGGGGGAGCAGGGAGCCGTTGACGATGATCACGCGGTCGGCGGCGTGGTTGACGATCCAGGCCAGCTGCTCGGGCGGGAGCCGGAGGTTCAGGGTGTGCAGGACCGCACCCATGGACGGGATCGCGAAGTAGGCCTCGACGTGTTCCGCGTTGTTCCAGGCCAGGGTCGCGACGCGCTCGTCGCCGGTGACGCCGAGGTCCTCCCGGAGCGCGTGGGCCAGCTGGGCCGCGCGGGCGCCGATCTCGGCGAAGGAGCGGCGGTGCGGCTCGTCCTCACCGGTCCAGGTGGTCACCTGTGATGTCCCGTGGATCGTCGACCCGTGGGTCAGGATCCTCGAGATCAGCAGCGGTACGTCCTGCATGGTGCTCAGCACGGCGTCCTCCCGGGGCGGCATTGCCTACGCGGTGGTAAGGGTTGCGCTGATTCTGCGCACATACCGCGCGGTATGTCACTAGGACCGGGTGATCGATCAGATCACGCCATGCCGGAGCGGCGGCTCACAAGCGGGCGCGGGACCGCCTCACTGGCGGACAACTCCCAGCTCAGCGTCCTCGCGGAGCTTGCCGATCGCCCGCGAGACGGCCGACTTGACCGTGCCCACAGAAACGCCGAGCACTTCGGCCGTCTGCACCTCGCTGAGGTCCTCGTAGTACCTGAGGACCACCATCGCCCGCTGCCGCGCGGGCAGCCGCATGATCGCCCGCCACATCGCGTCGCGCAGCGCCTGCTGCTCGGCCGGGTCGTCACCGCCGGGCACCGGGTCCGGCTCGGGCAGCTCGTCGCAGGCGAATTCGTCCACCTTGCGCTTGCGCCACTGCGAGGTCCGGGTGTTCACCAGCGCCCGGCGCACATAGCCGTCGAGGGCCCGGTGGTCCTCGATGCGCTCCCAGGCGACGTACGTCTTGGTGAGGGCGGTCTGCAGCAGGTCTTCCGCGTCGCTCGGGTTGCCGGTGAGCGAGCGGGCGGTACGCAGCAGCACGGGCTGGCGGGCCCTGACGTACGACGAGAAGGACGGGTACGGAAGGGTCTGCGCCGCTGGTCCGGCCGCCTTCGAAGCGCTCGTGCAGACGAGTGTGGTCATGGCTCAACGCTATGAGCGGCGACCCCGCGGGCGGATCGGCCGCAGGTGCCGAAGCGGGGTCCCCCTCAGGTTGTACGGGTAGGGCCCACCGCACCTCCTGTAGGTGGAGCGGAGGGCCCGCGGTACTGCGGGTTCACCCCTGAGGGTCGGCGGTCAGCACGAGTCCCGACGTGGGCACACCCGTCCCCGCCGTCACCAGGATCCGCTCCGCTCCCGGCACCGGGTTCACGGCCGTGCCCCTGATCTGCCGCACGGCCTCGGCGATGCCGTTCATGCCGTGCAGGTACGCCTCCCCGAGCTGTCCGCCGTGCGTGTTGAGGGGCAGGCGCTCCTCGGCCACGAAGTCCGCCGCCTCGCCGCGGCCGCAGAAGCCGAACTCCTCCAGCTGCATCAGCACGAACGGCGTGAAGTGGTCGTACAGAATGCCCACGTCGATGTCGGCCGGGGAGAGCCCGGTGGTGCGCCACAGCTGCCGGGCGACCACCCCCGCCTCGGGCAGGCCGGTCAGGTCGTCGCGGTAGAAGCTCGTCATCTGCTCCTGGGCGCGGCCGACGCCCTGGGCGGCCGCGGCGATCACGGCGGGCGGGTGGGGCAGGTCGCGGGCGCGTTCGAGGGAGGTGACGACGAGGGCCTGGCCGCCGTCGGTCTCCTGGCAGCAGTCCAGCAACCGCAGCGGTTCGGCGATCCAGCGCGAGGCGGCGTGGTCGGCCAGGGTGATGGGCCGGCCGTGGAAGTGGGCCGCCGGGTTGGTCGCCGCGTACTTCCGGTCGACGACCGCCACGTGCCCGAAGGCCTCCGTGGTCAGCCCGTGGGTGTGCAGGTAGCGCTGGGCGGCCATCGCCACCCAGGAAGCCGGGGTGAGCAGGCCGAACGGCAGCGACCAGCCGAGGGCCGCGCCCTCCGCCGAGGGCTCCCGGTGCCGCACTCCGGAGCCGAAGCGGCGGCCCGAGCGCTCGTTGAACGCGCGGTAGCAGACGACCACGTCGGCCACACCCGCGGCGATCGCCAGGGCGGCCTGCTGGACGGTGGCGCAGGCCGCGCCGCCGCCGTAGTGGATCCGCGAGAAGAAGGAGAGCTCCCCGATGCCGGCCGCCTGGGCGACGGTGATCTCGGGGCTGGTGTCCATGGTGAAGGTGACCATCCCGTCGACGTCGGACGGGGTCAGCCCGGCGTCCGCGAGGGCCGCCCGCACCGCCTCGACGGCGAGGCGCAGTTCGCTGCGGCCGGAGTCCTTGGAGAACTCGGTGGCCCCCACACCGACGACGGCCGCGCGCCCGCCGAGGCCGTCCCGCCCGCGCCGGCTCATCCCTCGACCCTCACCGTCACGGTGCCGGTGACGTGCTTGCCGAGGCCGTTCGCGCCGACGATCCGCACGGTCACCGTGTCGCCGTCGACCTCCTCGACCGTGCCGGTCAGCACCATCGTGTCGCCGGGGTGGTTGGGCGCGCCGAGCCGGATGGCGACCCGGCACAGCCGCGCCCGGGGGCCGAAGTGGTCGGTGATGTAGCGGCCGACCAGGCCGTTGGTCGTCAGGATGTTCATGAAGATGTCGGGGGAGCCCTTCTGCCGGGCGAGCTCCGGGTCGTGGTGGACGTCCTGGTAGTCGCGGGAGGCGATCGCACCGGCGACGATCAGGGTGCGGGTGATCGGGATCTCCAGGGGCGGGAGCCGGTCGCCGGGCCTCACGGGCCCACCCCCCGGAAGACGGGCAGCACCAGCTCGTCGTCGTAGCGCCGGAACTCCAGCCGCACCGGCATGCCGATGCGCACCTCGTCGCAGGGCACCCCGACCACGTTGCTGACGATCCGCACGCCTTCGGCGAGCTCGATCAGGCCGACCGCGTAGGGCGGTTCGAAGGCCGGGAAGGGCGGATGGTGCATGACGACGTACGAGTACACCCTGCCCTCGCCGCCCGCCGCGACGGTGTCCCAGTCCGGACCGCCGCACGCGGTGCAGCCCGGCAGCCAGGGGAAGCGCGGTGCGGAGCAGGCGGTGCAGCGCTGGATGAGCAGTTCGTGGCGGGCCACGCCCTCCCAGAAGCCGGCGTTGTCGCGGTTGACGACGGGGCGGGGGCGGCGTTCGGCCGGTGTCGGGGGCCGCTGGGCGGGGGCGTACTTGAGGATGCGGAAGCGGTGGGTGCCGGCGAGTGCGCCGCCCGCGCGGACGTCCGTACGGGTCGTGACGAAGTAACCCGCCCCGAGCTTCGTGGTCTTGCGGCCGGACACCGACTCGATCACCGAGTCGAAGGTGATCTCGTCGCCCGGGCGCAGCGGGCGCAGGTACTCCTGTTCGCAGTCGGTGGCGACGACCGCGTGATGGCCCGACGCGTCGAGCAGGGTGAGGAGTTCGTCGTAGGCGGCCGTGCGGTCCGGGCGGTGGGTGAGGCCGGCCATGGTCCACGCCTGGAGCATGGTGGGCGGCGCGACGGCGTCCGGGCCGGTGTACGCGGGGCTTGTGTCGCCCATGGCCTCGCACCAGTGCCTGATCATCGGCTGGTTGACGGGGTCGCGGCCGACCCCGGTGGCGGCGGCCGCCCGGCCCTCGTAGGCCTTCAGGCGTGCCTCGAACTCCTCGTCTGCCTCCGGCTCACCCTTCACGATTTCTGACTGTCCGTCAGATCCAGTGCTCCGTCAAGGCCTCACGGGCGCGCACGCACGTGGAGAACGCCTGCGCGGCGGTACCGGAGTACCGCCGCCCAGACGTGTGTGACCCCGCGAAGCACATCCCCACGCCACCCGGGCCGGTGCCACCGCACCGGCCCGCCCAGCTCACCACCACAGCGGGGTGAAGCTGGTCCAGAGTCGCCTCAGAGGTGTTCGAACCCGGGTGCCGCAAGGGGCGAAGCGGTCCCGCACTTTTTCCGGCCGGGCCCGGCCCCGGCGCGTCGCACCCGCTCCCCCTTTCCTTTTTCGAACGTACGTACGAAACTAGAGGCATGGCCACCACCGACCGGCAGGCCACGACGCTGGCCCTCGCACACGCCCTGTCAGCCGCCGAACGCGGACTGGCCGTCATCCCCCTGTCCCGCTCCAAGCTGCCCGCGCTGCGCTCCCCGCACCGCGACGACCCCACGCCCTCCCCCTGCCACGGGGCGTGCGGCCGCCCCGGGCACGGCGTCTACGACGCCACCAGCGACCCTGACCGCATCCGCGAGCTGTTCGCCGCCGCGCCCTGGGCGACCGGCTACGGCATCGCCTGCGGGCTCCCCCCGCACCATCTGATCGGCCTCGACCTGGACGTGAAGACCGGCACGGACTCCTCGGCCGCCCTGCGTGAGCTGGCGCTGCGGCACCTGTTCACGATCCCGCCGACCGTGGTCGTCGTCACCCCGTCCGGCGGACGGCACCTGTGGCTGAGCGGCCCGCCCGAGGCGGTCGTCCCCAATTCGGCGGGCCGGCTCGCCCCCGGCATCGACATCCGCGGCGCGGGCGGCTACCTGGTCGGCCCCGGCTCCCGCACGGACCGGGGCGTGTACGCCGCCGCCCCCGGCACCGCGCACCTGGCCCCCGCCCCCTGCCCGCGCTCCCTGCTGCGGCTGCTGGTCCCACCGCCCCGCGCCCCGCACCCCCACCACCCCGTGCCACCGGCCGCCGGGGGCCACGGCCAGGGCCTGGTCCAGTTCGTCCTGGCCGCGCACGAGGGCCAGCGCAACACCCGCCTGTTCTGGGCCGCCTGCCGGGCCTACGAGGACGGCATCGGCCCGGCCCTGGTCGATCCCCTGGTCGACGCGGCCCGGGACACCGGCCTGTCCGAGCGGGAGGCCAGGGCGACGATCGCCTCGGCGGCACGGATGACGGGGCACCGGCCGTGAGCAAGGCCGCGCCCATGACCACCACCGAAAGACCTCGATGCAACGCCACGCAAAGGCGCCGGCCCTGGCGCTCGCCCGTCTCGTCCTGGCCTCCGGCCGCCCGGTGGACCTCGCCGACCTGCGGTTCTCCTCGACGTACGGCGACCTGCTGGACGGCTACCCCTGCAAGCCGCTGAACGACCTGCGGATCCGGGGTCTCCTGCACGCCGCCGAGCGGTCCCGCCCGGGCACACCGGTGCACCTCGTCCCGCCGCGGCGGGAGTACCCCGACCAGTACGCGGGCGGTCTCGGGCCGGTCGAGGTGCTGCCCGCCGTGGCCTGCCTCGGCACGTTCCACTCCACGGCCCTGGACCCGGCCCACGACCCGGTCGCCTACCGCTCGCGGCTGACCGTGGTCTGGTTCCAGTCCACGCCCCGCCTCCCCTCGGACTGCGACGCCGAAACCGCGCTGCGCAACCTCGACTGGGCGGCTCTGGCCCGGGACGCTCCCGCTCCCGCGTAGGGTCGTCCGATGAGCGCTGCCCGAACCGAACTGCCGCGCCGGCAGTCCGAGTCGACCTGGCCTTTGTTCGAGTACCACGCCTGCCGGCGGCTTCCGCCCAGGCCGGCCCGGCTGCGGCTGCCGGGACGCGAGCGGACGGGGCGTGACAGGGTGGGGGTATGAGCATCGACGTCCGCCCGGCCACGGCGTTCGAGGACGTCCGTGCCGTGCTCGGGCCGAAGTCGCCCGGGGCGAACGTCTGCTGGTGTCTGAGCCACCGGATCCCCTCCGGGCTCAACAACGAGCTGCGCGGCCCGGCCCGGGGCGAGTACGTCGCCGAGCTGTGCCGCGCCGAACCGCCCCCGGGCGTGCTGGCCTACGACGGTGACGAACCGGTCGGCTGGGCGGCCGTCGCCCCGCGCGCGGACACCTCCTTCGCACGCAACCGCAAGATCCCGCACGTGGACGACCTGCCGGTGTGGTCGCTCTGGTGCGTCCGGGTCCGCCCGGGACATCGCAAGCAGGGCATCTCGCACGCCCTCATCGCCGGCGCGGTCGCCTTCGCCCGGGACCGGGGCGCACCCGTGATCGAGGCCTACCCCCTGGACAACGGTGACGCCAGGGTCGACCTGACGATGGCGTACGCGGGTCTGCGCAAGAACTTCGAACGCGCCGGCTTCACCCACGCCGCGGACACGGCCTCGGTCCTGGCCGGTCATCCCCGCATCCTGATGCGCCTCGACCTGCGCTGAGAGAAGCCGAGAAAAAAGGCCCGACCGCTGGCGACGGGGGATGCACCAGCGGTCGAGCTATGGCCAAGGGTAACAAGCGCTTGCCCACCGCGAGACGACCGGCCGCCAGGAAGCCCCGGTTGTGACTCGTTTCACTCCAACTTCCGTGCTGGTTCGGCCTGTTGGCCGAAACGACCTCATCGGCCGCCGCACGGCGGGTCGTAGGAGAGCCGGGGCAGGTACTCCTGCCAGGTGTCCCGCGTCAGCACGCCCCGCGTCATCGCACAGATGCGGCGGACGGCCGTGTCGACGTCGAGGTCCCACAGCCGGATGGTGTCCGCGCCACTGGAGACCGCCAGCATGGGGCTGTTCGGGCTGAACGCCAGGAAGGTGCCGGTCTTGATGTTGGGACTCATCGACGGACCGAACGCGGTGGCGTGCGCGGGGTCGGAGACGTCCCACAGCCGCACCGTGCTGTCGTTGCCGCCGCTCGCGAGGGTGCGGCCGTCCCGGCTGAACGTCAGCGACACCACCGCCTCCGTGTGCCCCGTGAGCCGCGCCTGCTCGAAGGCCTCGGCCGGGTCCGTGACGTCCCAGAGGCGGACCGAGTTGTCGTCGCCGACGCTGGCCAGCGTGCGGCCGTCGCGGCTGTAGGCGAGCGAGTTGACCGCGCCCAGGTGGCCGCGCAGGGGCGCCCCGGTGAGGGCCGCCCGCCCCGGGTCGGTCACCTTCCACAGCCGGATCGTGCCGTCCGCGCTGCCGCTGGCGAGCGTGCGGCCGTCCGGGCTGAACGCGAGGTGGTTGACGTACCCCTTGTGACCGGTGAGGGGGCTGCCGAGCGGACGCGGACGGGCCGGGTCACGGACGTCCCACAGCCGCACGGTCCGGTCGTCCCAGGCGGTGGCCAGGATCGCGCCGTCCGGGCTGAACGCCAGGGGATCGGCGTAGCGCACGCGCAGGGCGGCGGGAGAGCCGTACCGGACGGGGTGTTCGGGGTCGCCGAGGTTCCACAGCTCCACCACCCGGTGGTCCGTCGCGATCGCGAGGGTGCGGCCGTCCGGGGAGAACTCCAGGGAGCGCACCTCGCCCCTGACCGGGCGAAACGGGGCGCCCATCCGCACCGGCCTGCCCGGCGTCCGTACGTCCCACAGCCGGATCCGCCCGTCCTGCGCCGCCGTCACGAGCAGCCTCCCGTCCGGCCGGAACACGCCGGTCCGGCCGGCCATGTCCGACCTCGGCAGCGCCCACAGACGGACCTTGTTGTCGCCCGCCCCGGTCGCGAGGGTGCGCCCGTCGGGGCTGAAGCCGAGCGCGTACATCTCGCCCTTGCTGCCCGCGAGGGGGCCGCCCACCTGCGACGGGTACCGCGGATCGCTGACCTTCCACAGGCTCGCGGTGCTGTCCGCGCTGGCCGCGGCGAGCATGGTCCCGTCGGGGCTGAAGGCCACCGACCAGACCGGCCCGGTGTGGCCGGTGAGCGGCGTCCCGATCGGGGCCGGGCGGCCCGGACCGCCCATGTCCCACAGACGTACGGTGCCGTCCGCGCTGCCGCCGGCGAGCGTACGGCCGTCGGGGCTGAAGGCCACGGAGTGCACGGTGGTGGTGTGGGCGGCCAGCGGCGTCCCCAGGGGCTCCGGGTGCGCGGGGTCGGACGAGTCCCACAGCCGGATCGTCCCGTCGTCGCCGCCCGCGGCCAGCGTCCGGCCGTCCGGAGCGAACGCCACCGAGCGCACGGCGGCCGTGTGCCCGGTCAGGGGCGCACCCAGGGCCCGCGCGCGGCGCGGAGCGGTCACGTCCCACAGCCGTACGGTGTGGTCGTCGCCGACGGACGCCAGCGTACGTCCGTCCGGGCTGAACGCGATCAGGTAGATCGTGCCGTCATGGCCGGTCAGCGGCTGGCCCAGGGGCTTCGGGTGCCCGGGCTCGGACACGTCCCACAGCCGTACGGTGCCGTCGTCGGAGGCGCTCGCGAGCGTCCGGCCGTCCGGGCTGAACACCGCGCTGCTCACCCAGCTCGTGTGACCGGTGAGGGACTTGCCCAGGGGCTTGGGACGCATGGGGTCGGCGACGTCCCACAGCCGTACGGTCCGGTCGTAGCTGGCGGTGGCCAGGACCCGTCCGTCTGGGCTGAACGTCGTGAGGTAGACAGCGCCCGTGTGGCCGGTGAGGGGCGTGGACAGCGGGGCGTTCACGATGGACAGCAGGCGGCTGTTCGCGCCCTCGTCATCCGGCCGCAGCCCGTGGGCGACCAGGTCGAGCTGCGCCGACAGCGACGGATCGGTGTCCTGGACGCGGTCGGACTGGGCGAGCACCTGCTCGAAGACGGCCTCGTCCCGCTGCTTCCAGGCCACGACGGCCGACCCGACGGCCAGCATCGCCAGCACGACCAGCGTCGCCACCGCGCCCCGGCTGATCCAGGTGATCCGCCTGCGCAGCCGCACCGACGCGTTCAGGAACTCCACCGCGCTGCGGGTCAGGGACGTCTCCCCGGCCGACCGCGCCCAGCCGTGGGCCTGCTCCAGCCGCGAGCCCCGGTACAGCAGTGAGGTGTCGCGGTGGGACTCCTCCCAGGCCCGGCCGTCCTCCTCCAGGCGCTGGCGCAGCAGATTGCCCTGCCGATCCTCGTCGATCCAGTCGCGCAGCCGCGGCCAGGCGTGCAGCAGCGCCTCGTGGGTGATCTCCACGGTCTCCGCGTCGAGTGTCACCAGCCGGGCGCGGACCAGCGCTTCGAGGGACTCCTCGGTCTTGCAGGGGTCGGCCGACTCCTCCGTCAGCTGACGCCGGGTCCCGCGGCGGCGGGTGGCCCGGGTGTCCTCGCCCAGCCGCACCAGGCGGAGCAGGAGCAGCCGGGCGGCGGTGCGCGCGGCGGGGTCGAGGGCGGCCCAGGCCCGTTCGGCGGTGGCCGCGACCGCTCCCTGGATGCCGCCGGCCGCGCGGTAACCGGCCAGGGTGAGCCGGCCCGCCTTCCGGCGCTGCCAGGTGGCGAACAGGGCGTGCGAGAGGAGCGGCAGCACACCGGCGTCGTGCGCCCCGCCCGGGCCGTCGGCGCCGACCTCCCGGACGATCAGCTCCGCCAGCCCCGGCTCAAGTTCCAGGCCGACGGCCCTGGCCGGTCCGTTCACCGCGTCGCGCAGCTCCGGGGTGGTCAGCGGCCCGAGCACCATGTGCCGGTGCTGGAGCGCGTCGGCCAGCTCGGGGTACCGCAGGCACCGGTCGTAGAAGTCGGCGCGGATGCCCAGCACCACGACGGCCGGGGCGGGTTCGCCGGGGCCGGCGGGCGTGCAGGCGGCGTGCAGCACCGCGATGAAGGCACGGCGGTCCGCCTCGTCGGGGCAGAGGGTGAACGTCTCCTCGAACTGATCCACGATGACGACCGGCCGGACCCCTGAGGGAGCTGCGCGCCGCGCCCAGGAGGTGAGGGCGGCGCGGACGGCGTCGGAGGAGGGGAGAGGGTCCCTCGCGGAGGCTGGGCTCGTGTTCCGGGTTGAGGCCGTGTCGGGCCCTGCTGCGGAAGCTGGACCGGGGTCCTCTGTGGAGGCCGGTGTTGCGGCCGTGTCGGGGCCTGCTGTGGAAACTGGGCCGGGGTCCTCTGTGGAGGCCGGTGTTGCGGCCTTGCCGGGGACTGCTGTGGAGGTCACGTCGGGCGCCAGTGCCGAGGCCGGGATGACGGAGGCCAGTTCGGGGATGCACCGGATCAGCTCCGCCAGGGGGTCACTCCCCGGTACGAGCTGCACGACCTCACGCGCCCGGCCTTCCCCGCCACTGCCGTTCCCGTCATTGCCGTCGCCGCCCCTGCGCTCGTCACCGCCCAGCGCGCCGTCCCGCAGGGCGGGCACCAGACCGGCGTTCAGCAAGGAGGACTTCCCCGCCCCCGATGCCCCCACCAGCATGACGAGGCCGCCGGTGCCCGCGGCGGCCCCGAGCTGGGTGACGAGCGCGTCCGTGCTCCGCTCCCGGCCGAAGAACCAACGGGCGTCCTCCAGACGGTAGGAGGCCAGACCCCGGTAGGGGCAGACCCCACCCGGAGTGGACACGGACTCCTCCGCCTGCCGCTCCTCGGCCGCGGATTCCCCGGTGCGCTCACCGACCGGGTCGGCCACCGCGCTCTCCCACAGCCGCTGCCACTGGCCGAGGTCGTACAGGCCGGGGGAGACCGGCGTGGGTCGTGAGCGGCGCGCGTCGGGGATCAGTACGTGCAACACCGCTGCGAGGGCGGCGAACTGGGCGGGGACGTTCCGGGCACGCCGCCAGTCGCTGATGCGCTGGGCGGAAACCCGCACGGGCCGCCCGCGTTCGTCGACCCGCTGAAGCCGCACCACCGCCTCGGACACCCGCTTGAGCGGAGGGTTGCCGGCTTCCTTGTACAGCAGTGCGAGGCGTTCCGCGAAGGCGGTGCGCGACCCCGAGTCGGAACTCAAGGTCTCAGCTCCTCACTTTTCACGCCTGGACGTCCGGACCGGAAAACTCATTCTATATGCCTGACCTGTGAAAACGCCGTCCGCTGGACACCGGAACCCCCCACTTCCATGGCCGGGAATGGCAGGATCCGGTCGCAGCCGCACACCTACCCGGTCGGCTTCCGTCCGAGTCGGACGAAGAGGCTCCACCGTTCGGTACCGGTCCCCACGAGGGGAGGGACCGGTGCCGGACGATGTGGTGATCTTCCCCCGCGCCCCGCTCGTCAATCCCGGCGGGATCCCGCGACCGGACGACCCGGCGAACGGCCGCGCAGCCGACCGGCGAACCTCCCGGACGGCCCCGGACCGGTTCAGCGGGCAACCTGCCGGGAAGTCAACTCCGGACGGCCACGGGTCCGATGCCGTCAGGAAGGACACGAAACGGGATGAGGGTCTTCGTGGACCGCTACCTCTGTCACGGCTCCGCCGAGCACGCCCACCGGGCAGCGTCGGTCTTCGCGTCCACCGACGGCCACAGGGTCGTCCGCCCGCGCCGCGCCGAACATGAGCGGTCGAGCGACGATCCCTCGGTCCCGGAGGCGATGAAGACGTGCCCGAGCCAGGCCATCGGCATCACCGGAGCGCCGAAGTCGGCGCCGCACCGGCCGTGACGAGGCCGGATGCCGGTGCCGAGCCTGCTCGCGGTCTTCGCCCATCCCGATGACGAGTCCCTGTCGGCGGGCGGCGTCCTCGCCCGCCACGCGTCCGCGGGCGCGCGCACGGCGGTCGTGACGGCGACCTGGTCGCCGAACACCGTGCGCGCCGGGGAACTGGCCGAGGGCCTCCGCGTCCTGGGCGCCGACCCGCCACGCCTGCTGGGTTACGCCGACTCCCGCGTCCCGCACTCGGCCCCGGGCCGACCGCGCTGGTGCGACGCGCCGCTGGACGAGGCGGTGGGGGAACTGGTCGCGCAGATCCGCGACTTCCGCCCCGAGATCGTCGTCACCCACGACGCCTACGGCGGTCTGACGGGCCACGAGGACCACGTCCACACCCACCGCGTGACGGCCCTGGCCGTCCACGCCGCCGGCCTGGAACGCCTCTACCCGGAGGCGGGGAAGCCCTGGCAGCCCAACGCCCTGTACCTGTCGACCCACCCGCACAAGGCGGTCCGCACCTGGGGCGCGCACCTGGCCGAGGCCGGAAAGGCACTGCGCACGGTCCCGGACGAACACGTCACCGCCACCGTCGACGTCACCCCCTGGCTGGACCGCAAGATCACGGCGATCCTGGCCCACCGCACAGAGGTCACACGAGGAGCGGCACCAGGCCTGATAGCCGCCCTCCCCACCGCCGAACGCCAACACCTGCTCGGCACGGAGCACTACACCCGCCACGACGTCCCCCCGACGGCGCCCGCCCAGACCGAACTGCTCTCCTGAAGCGACCGCCGGCGCACGACCCGCACGCGGCACGCCCATCCCCACGCCGGGTGCCCGGCCTGACCGTGGGCACGGGCCGAATGCCGGAACCGACCCCGCTCGCTGCGCCGCATCCCTAAGCTATCCAGCCGTGACGTCGTATGAGCGGTGGTCCCTGCTGGCTTCGTTCGGCTCTTTGGGCATCAGCGTGATCGCATTCGTCGCACTGGCATGGCAGCTCCTGCTCCTGTCCCGCAGCACTGCGCGAGACCACGACAGGCGCCGCAAGCAGGCGACCATGGAGTATCTGACCGCCAACATGGACCGGCGGAAGGCTCTGTTCGACGAGGGCATTCCGAACGAGCGGAGTCCCGAGGCCATCGCGGCTCTCATCGACAGATCGTTGTCAGGCGACGACCAAGCGACGAACCTGATCATCGCTTACCTCACGACATTCAACTTCCTCGCCGTGGGCGCCCAGTGTGACGCCTTCGACCGCGAGGTCATCGACGAGTCATGGGGCGGGCTCGTCATCGCTGTTTGGAACAACTACCGCCCTTGGGCGGAAGAGCAACGCCGGCGGCACGGCGAGCCACGCGTGTGGGAGAACCTGGAGTGGCTCGCAGGCCAGATGGCACCACGCCGGCCCGGCCTTCCCGCCGGGACCGGCGGAAGCCTGCCCCCTCAAGGACAACCCGCTCCCTAAAACGGTCCGCCGAGAGGCAGCGGGCTGCTAAGCGCCGGCGGCCTGCCCCGGTGCCGGCGTCTCGTCAACGAAACCGTGCTCGGCGGAACGGGTCGGTCGCTGCGCCAACCACCCTGACACGCGGGGACCGCCGTTGATCGCCGAGCCCTCCACAACCGTACGAACGTGCTGGAACCCTTGGCGTAGGTAGTACTGCTGGAGTCGGTCGTTGGTGGTCCACGCGTCGAGTCGCAGCCACCTGGCACCCGCCCGACGGGCCCGGTCTCCCGCCCAGTCGAGCAGCCGGCCACCGACGTTGCGCCCCGCATGCGAGCGGGCCACGCTGAGCTTGCTGATGAACAGCGACGGTTCCGTCAGCTCCTGCCGGGTCCACAGCCCGTCCTCCACATCGGGAGTCAGCGTCACCGTCGCCACCGTCTCGCCGGCGTCAAGAACCATGAACACCGTCCCCGCCCGGATGGTTTCCAGCAATCTGGCAGCCGGGTAGGGACGCTGCCATTGATCCGTGCCGAGGCCGGACAGCCATCCCGCCGCCTCCTCCCTGAAAGCGAGCAGCTTGGCCAAGTCGGCAGGTTGAGCGGGCAGGATTCTCACAGGGACTCGCTCTCGCTTCGGGCGGACGTGCATCGGACGGGACGTTCCGGCGAGCAGCCGGTCCGGGCCCGGGATCATGAGACCGGCACACGGCACCGATCTCCAGCAGACGGGCCTCGCCGGGCGTGGGCATCCGAGTCTCGTCTCCCCCTGGCGGACATGAGAACGACCCCCGACCAAACACCCAGGTCAGGGGCCGTTCTCACTGCTTACGCTGCGGAGGCGGTGGGATTTGAACCCACGGTGACATCGCTGCCACGACGGTTTTCAAGACGGTTGTCCCGGCCGCTCGCTAACCCAACGGATGTGCCGCTTCACCAGGGGCGGAGCGGGCACAGCGTGCTGGCTCCACGCCCTGCGCGAGAGTTGTGGTCCACACAGGGTCCACTGGCTCTGTTTCCCATCGACGACCTGCAACCTTCTGATCCGTAGGATCGGGCAGTTCCCCTTGAAGAGGATTGGCAGCCTCCTGCTCGATCGCCCGTGTGGGCGATCATGCGCGTCTGTGTGCCGTCGTTGCCGTCAGAGCTGCCGTCAGGTTTGAACAAGCAGGGCTAGGACTCCGCCCTACACCCCACCGCCTCACGCTCTATCGGGAAGCTCCAGCGCCTCCACTTGGGCGCTTGGTCCAGCCAGGATCATCGTTTCGTGTATTCATCGAGAATTCAACGCTACAACAATTGAACCCGGAATTACTCACCTGCTACCCGCCAAATATGATGCTTCCAGTTGACAACCCACCTGCACTACGGCACACACTGGAAGTAGTGGAGGAAGGTGCCAGCTCAAGGCCTTGCCGAACCAGGTGATCCGCATGTCGAAGAATTGCTTCGTGATAATGCCGATACGGAAACCAGGCACACCAGAGCACGAGTATTTTCGCACATTGCGAGACGTAGTAATTGACCCCGTCATTAGGAACCTTGGGTTCACAGTAACACGCGCTGACGATATCGCGAAGGGCGGAGCAATAGTCTCTGGAATTGTGCAACATCTCGCACACGCGGACCTCGTAATCGCGGACCTTACAGACCTGAACCCGAATGTCTTTTACGAACTGGGCGTTAGGCACGCACTTCGCGGTAAAGGGACCGTGATGATGGTGGACACAACAAGGAGTGAAGTCCCCTTCGATCTGAAACCATATCGCATGATTGAATTTGGGCCGGACCTGAAAGGGATAGAGAAGCTGCGAGAGCTACTTGACCGGTTCGCTCGCGCAGTCATCGAGGAATCTGCGGACACAGGAAAAGACAGCCCTGTCCATGATGGCCTACCGTCACTTCCAGAGAATATTTTCGCCCACGCCGAGGGGTCCGTCGAAGGGGAACTGAGGGAAGAGAACGCCCGTCTTCGCCAATCCCTGAGCCGGTACGGTATGGATGCTATGGATGCACACCAGGAAGAGGATGCATCCGCCATAGTATCTGCGGTGCTTTCCAAGGCTCAACGCGGTGAACTCCCAGCCGACCTATTCAATCACGCTCGCGTAGCGGCGCAATCCGAGAACCGTGCAGAATTTTTGAGCATCGTCATGCAACTGGTGAACGACAACCCATTTGTGATTGGTGCAGAAGACTGGTCTGCGCTGGCTAGCGATGCCCATAAGCTAAGCCTCCCTGAGGTATCGATGGCACTACGTGACCGCGCCCTGGAATTGCGCCCAAACAACCAAAAACTCAAGAGCCTGCAACTGGCAGCCATCGCCCACTCCGAAGATCCTCGCCTTCGTAGGCGGGCTCGCGAAGAACTTGCGTCACTCTTGAAAATTTCCTGGGATGGCGAAGAGGTAGTTCTTCCTGAAGAACTCGAAAAGAGCCACCTAAGCACGTTTGGCATGATGCTTGACGCGTATCACCGCGATGGACTTGATGAACGAGCTCTTAAAATTACGACTGCACTTATCGAAAGGTTCCCGGACTGCACAATTGCACTCAGGAATCACGGTCGCGCCCTGTCCCAGGCCGGACGCAAAGATGAGGCTCTGAAATGGTACCGCAAAGCCGTATTGGCTGCTGACGTCGACGACACTTCGCCGACTTGGTTTGCGAACGAGCTCTCATTTAGCGACCGACTCGTCGACTCCATTGAAAACTACCTGCGCGCATCCGAGCTGGATCCGCAAGACGCAGAGCACTTTGCACAGGTCGCTGAACAAATGGCCGAAGCAGTGGCATACAATGAAATCGGAGTTCACGCAAACCAGCGCTCTCTTCCGGAGGGTATTTCCAGGTCCTCTATAATAGAGTTCTTGGCGGCCGCATTTTCCTGCCCATCGCTTACCTCCGAGACCCTTGCATACGCTAGGTCCGCAGCTCTAGTGGGCGAATTGGGTCAAGGAATTCTCGACGACTTGGTAAGAGTGCGACAGGGGGAAAAGATCAAGCGAGATGATAAAGATATCCAACTCCTTGATCGTAAAGAGCGCTTGAACCTAACTCGTCATTACTACGAGTTGGTCCAGAGCGATTTGACCAAAGCTCCCTGAACTCGACTGAGGGCTCTCACCCACCGTGGATTGCCTTGGTCTCTTGAAAAGGACACTGCTGTCAACCCGGCCGGCCTCCGAACAAGGTGACAGTACGCCCAGCTAGCTCAGCTACTGTCGGCAGCGCAGCGCTCACAAGCAGACCGGGAAGGCCAGGCGAGAACCCTTGCCCGGCCTTCCCGGTCTGCCGGGCGCCTTCTCAAGCGCCGCGCACGGCACGGATAGCAGGAGGCTGCCCCGCTTTCTTGAGATTCAGGAGGCAGGTCGCGATGAACCCCTGCAGCTGCTCCAAGCTCGCTACGAGTTCTTCGTCATACAGCTCGCTGACCTCATCAAGGCTCAGCTGCTCGAACGTCTTGGATGCGTTCTTGACTCGACCGTGCAACTTGGCTCGGCGCTCCTGGATCGCGAGCTGCGGATCTTCATCGACTGACTGCATCACATATTGGTGTAGGACGTTATACGCGGCTGCTGCCTCTTCTGGGCCGCTCTGCCCCACATCTTCGGAAGGCGTCAGCTGCCGCTCAACCTCAACCTTGACTTTCTCTGGAATTTCGATGAACTGCCCGGCTGGCGTCTTAACCTTTCCCTCTTCAACGGCCGCGCGCACATACTCGATCTGGTCAGCACGCTTCGTTTCTGCTGCGACGGCTTTTCTCAGAGTGTCCGTGTCTGTGATGTGCCTCGCCATGGCGGCCTGAAGGGCAGCGTCACCTTCGAGTCGGTCCATTAGCGCACTCCTGGCTGCCTCCGCTGTACTGGGATCTGCCAGAATTGCCGCACGCAAAGCCGTTGGGTTCTCCGCGACTTCAAGCGCCTTTGTCGGCCGAATACCCTCGGCTTCAGCGGCAGCAGTGATCAACGCACCCCGTTCACTTTCCGCACTGGAACGGGTTGTGTAGTACTCACCCCAAGTTTCGGCATCCGGAAGTTCGACGTCAACGCCCGGTTGAAGCTGTTCGAACTGAGGAACCAGCCCATCGTCAGCTGCCCGAGCCCATGCCCGGTAGAAGCGCATTACGCGGTTTGATGACGAACCCGCCCTTCGGCCGAATTCGCTGGCAGACACCTTCGCGGCCTCGTCACGCCTGCCACGAGGGGACGGAACGGACTTTTCCCCTTGGTTCGATCCTGGCTGTACACAACGGGCGACCTTCAAAGCGAAGAGCCACCCTCCCGACTTCGCGTAGGCTCCGAAATCTTGAGCGTCTTGCGTGACCGGGTCATCGCCAAGAGTTGGCCCGAGAAGCTTGGAGACCTGGGCCCGCATTCGATCCATTTGCTCCCGGACGTGGCCCACCCCTTCATGCGGGTGCTTGATCTGCAGCAAGAGCCGCACGTCCTCCACCTTGGCCCCGAGGCCGAAAGGTGGCTTAGCCTCGATGAAAGCGGCGAAGTCCTCGAAGGGTTCCTCGCTGTTGACACCGGATGGGACCTTTCGCCAGGTCTCATCCTCGACTACGACGGCAAGCAACTCCAGGAAGCCGGAAGGTGTCCCGCCATTCCGCTCAAGAGCCTCCCGCAAGGTGTAGACACGATGTTGTTCATCCGTCAGATAGCTGTTTGACTCAACGCGCACTGTCATGGGTGGCTCCTATTTGAGGGCGCTCAGCACGGCCCGCAGCCTTCGGTTGGCCTTCTCCAACGTGTTGGCCTGCTGCGCGTTGTAGCCGGCGGCATCGTTGACGCGCTTGGTTGCCTGCATCATCGCCTCCTGGTATCCGGGCGATTCGGGCGTAACGCCCCGCTGGTACAAGTGCTGTTTGATCGCTTCCGCGGTCTGGGCCTTGATCGCGGCGATCTGCTCCCTATCAGTTTTAGGCGGTTCATAGGTAGGCGGAGCGTCCGGTTCCGTCCGCTGCTCGGGGACACTCGGCGCCGCCTTCAGCATGATGCCTGCAAGCTCGACTACATCCTTGAGCTTGAGCGGCGTTTCGGCGGAGTCGACAGCCGCCTTGATGTACTCCACCAGCTGAAGCTCGTCCGCGTCCATGTCGCTCTCGTTGCCCGCAGCCCTTGTGGTGGTGGCTACGGCCGCCTCGACGAAGGACAGGCTCTCCTGTACGGGCTCGGCGCCCTCCTCCTTCTCAGGGCCCTCGCGCTCCTCCAAGAGCTTGAGACCCTGCTCGTTTTCGTCCCGCAACAGTGAGAGGAAGCCCTGCATCTTAGGATCGTCGGGCGCGACGATCACGCAGGACTGCTCGCGCGGCGGCATCTTGTCCCATACTCGCAGGCCACGTCCGACCAACTGCATCAGATGCCCACCGTCGCGGTAGTGGGTAAGGACGCCTACCACAGTAATTTCTGGACAGTCGTAACCAATGAAGGCCATCCGGACTGTGACGAGGATGTCCATCGGCTTGTGCTTGAAGTTCGCCAGTTCCTGCGGAGCACCAGCATCCGAGGAGATGGCGAGACCCACCCGGAGGTCGGGGTATCGCTCGCTCAGATACCGCTGTACCTTCTTGGCCTCGTTCTGCCCCATACAAGAGATCAAGCCCCGGTATGCCCGGTTGAACTTCTGCTTGTCTTTCACCGCTCTGACGACACGATCGACCAGCGGCTGCCACGTCTTCTCATCCCTCAGCACCGGAACAAGCTCACTGCCGTCATCAGAGAGGTTGTACTCAAGGATGTTGTCCCCATTCGGAGCAGAGGGGTCACCCAGAGTACGGCGCGTAACGCGCGCCTCGGTCAGATGCATCTCGAAGCGCCGCAGGTAGCCCTCGGCGATGCCGTCGGCGTACGTCGCTTCGGCATCGCGGACGAGCGTCATCTTGCGTGGGTCCGACGGATTGGGCTCGTAGTCGGCGAGAATCAACGGCTGATTGTCGGCCCGGTACGGAGTACCCGTCAGCAGGAGGGTATGGCGAGCGAAGGAGTGAACGCGCTCAACAAGGCCGCCGGCCTTGGTACCGCCTCCATCTTCCTTGTCTCCGGCAGCTCCACAGAACTGGGCTTCATCGGCGATCAGGAGGAAGCGCCCCTCATGCTTTCGCGCCCACTCCACAAACAACCGCTCGCTGCTGACCAGTGCACTGTAGGTGGCCACGAAGCCGCTCCCAGGTTCGTTGGGGTGCGTCAGCGGCGGGTCGCTGATCTTGTGCCGGATCATGCCCAGCCTTTTCGTGCTGTCGAAGAGCAAGCACAGGCCACCGAGGGCACCGCTGTGAGTTCTGTGCATCCAACTGATCTCACACTGCTGGGCCAGAGCAACGCGGGGCACGAAGACGGCGACGTAGTCGATCAACCCTTCGCGGATCAAGCGCGTCGCCAGCGACTGGTAGGCGAGGGTCTTACCCGACCCAGGGGATGCGAGAACGATGGTGCGGTCCTTCTCGGCCCTGATCCGTTCGAGGACGACCGTGCTCACTTCCCGCTGGAAGGGGCGGGGCACGAAGTTGTCCGTGTACTGCATCTGCTGTCCCTTTCGCAGGTTGCAGCCCTCGCACAGGGCCTGTCCGTTGTCGACGGTGGTCGGGCCGCCCTCGGCCCAAGGAATGCGGTGATCTGCGTGCCAGCTCTCGCCCAGCGGTATGTCGCAGCGCTGACAAAGGCCCTCGGCTTGCTCGTAGATCAACTGACGTTGCCGCGAGGTGAAGAACCTTTGCGTAGCAAAACCGGACACAGACCGCCCCCTAGTCGTCTGCGGACATAACGATCCCGTGGGGTAGCACAGTAGCCGCCAGCACTGACAACGGGTCCTGAAATGGCGCCACTTCGACTTCACTGTGGGATGACAAGTCCCGAACCCGAGATCTGCACCGGGCTTGGACGCACTAGCGCGTCGACACCGCGGGGCCCCGTCAAACCGCTCAGCGACGTCACAGGCTTCACATTGTCGTCATAATGACGTTAACGCTCAGAGTGTGGCGTGCTCTGAGATGCTGGAGTCCGATCGAGAGGGGCCGCAGGTATGGAGTGGAAGACCCACGGTGAGCGACAGGTCTACACCAACCCTTGGGTGAATCTGTGTCTGGTCGACGTCCAACAGCCTGACGGGCGTAGGTGGGAGTACCACGTCGTCCGCCTCCGGCACCTGGCCGTTGCTGCCGTAGTGAATGACCGCCAAGAGGTCCTGATGATGTGGCGGCACCGCTTCATCACGGACTCCTGGGCCTGGGAACTGCCCATGGGCCTGGTCGAGGACGGCGAGACTCCGGAAGAAGCTGCTGCCCGCGAAGTCCTGGAAGAGACGGGCTGGCGCCCCGGCCCGATCAAGCCTCTGATCTATGCCGAGCCGGCGAACGGGATCACCGACTCGCAGCACCACGTCTTCCGCATTGACGGCGCCACGTACTCCGGTCCTCCCACGGAGAAGAACGAGTCCGACCGCATCGAATGGATTCCCCTCTCAGAGGTGCGCGGGATGATAGACCGCCGCGAGGTCGTGAGCAGCGGATCGCTCGTCGGTCTGCTCTACCTGCTCATGGATGAAGCGATCCGCTGACTGGCGGGAGGAGCTCCCGTAGCCGTGCCTCGAAGGCAAGGGCTACGGGCTCCTGCCTGTGTGGGGCCAACTGGTCGTAGAACTCCCTGAGATGCCCAGAAACTCGCTCTGAAGCCACCGCCGACGCGGGTTCAAGGGCTTGCGTGGCGGTGTGGCACGCCTGGTCAAGCTTGCCCTGCTCCAGCTGCGTACGAGCCAGCCAGAACGAGTGGAACGCGCGACCTCGCTGGTTGGCGTGATGCTCTCGCCGCAGGGCATCGGCGATCAACGGTTCGGCGGTTGCCGCTTCGCCCAGACGGCCGTGAGCGATGCCCGTATCCACGATGAGCTTCGGCTCGTCGAAGTAGGTCACCCATGAGGGGTCCGGATCGCTCGCCCCGATCTGCTCGAATTGGCTGTGCGCTTCCCCGATCGCCCGGTGCGTGTCATCACGATTGCCGAGAGTGGCGTGGGCGAATGCCTCCCGCATGGCCAGCATCGACATAACGCGCGGTGTGCTGCCAAGTGCTGACCGAGCCTGATCCTGGGCTGCGGTCACGAGTGCCAACGAGTCCGCGGGCTTGTCCTGGTAGGTCGCCTGCAAGCTCATGCAGGCGAGGACGTTGGCCATGAACTGCCGGTCGTCGATCTCCTTCGCCAGTTGCAGGGCCTCGGTGAAGTACGCGCGGGCCTGGTTGTACTGGCGGGCGTCGAAGTACGTCCAGCCTGTCAGGCGGGCCAGCTCGGCCGCGATGCCGTACAGGCCGTTCTGGATCGACGGCGGTCGGCTCTCCTTCAAGAGGCCGACGACATAACGGAGCTGGCCAACGATGGCGGGCCGCAGTGCTTCGCCACCGTGCTGGTCGTCCCGTCGCCAGTAGTCCTCGATCGAAGAGCGGAAGGCCTCAAGCGTGGCCTTGTTCATACTGGTTCGCGTGGCCAGCGCCAAGATGCTGTCCACATCGGGACCTGGCAGAGACGCGGGGGCCTGCTGCTCCGGCTCCGACATCTGGGGCGCCTCGCGCTCGTCGACCACGAGGGCCTGGGGCGTCTCCCACGCTCGGCGGGCAAGCCCGAGCATGTCCCCTGGGATTCGCAAACCGTCTGAGATTCGCTCGATGACATCCATGTGCTGCAAGTGGCGGCGGCCTGCGATGACTTCGCCCACGCGGCTCGGCGTCAGGTCGCAACGCCGGGCGATCATCGACGGGTAGATGCCCGCCCTGACTTTGACCAGCCGGAAGACTCTGGCGAAGTCCCGGGCCCGACACGCATCGATCATCTCGGGATCGGTGAGCAGCCTGGCCGGCAGTTCCTGCGGCCTGTCCGGGTCGGGCATCGGCAAGCTCCCACACTGCGAGGGCTACGCAACGTCGCTGGTTCTCTACTTCCCGCGATGTTACCCAAGTTGGGTAATCAGCCTGACCTTTTAGCGGCGGCCCTCCGATCGCGATGCTCGTGTGCATGGCGAGCAACCAGCAGACCAGACCAGGCATCGGTGAACTGGCGAAGGACACCGCCAAGGGACGTATCGGCATCGTCATGGGTGAGCTCGGCGGCCGAGTGCAGATACGGCCCATCGGCGGCGGCCGGGAGTGGGACGCCATGCCGGACATGGTGGTGCAGCCGAGTGCTCGGGAGGAATTGAGCGCACGCCTGGCCATCAGGAACGGCAACAGCAGGGACGGGCTGTGATGCGCGCCATCGGCCGATACGCGGGAGTCCTCTTCATCATCATGATCAGCGGGTCATGCGGCCTGGTGATCGGCATGGCTCTCGCTGTCGGCCAGTAGACCGGCTGCCCCGGACGGGTGCTCATTCCCCGGTTCCCCCACCCCCGTTCGGGGCGTCCTCCCAACTCCGTAAGTGCCACGCTCCACTACCCATAAGGGAGTACTCGCATGACGGCAACGGCGAACGACCAGAGGTCCGGCCGCGCGGTGGCCGGCGAGGAGCTGTTCCAGAGCCTCGCCCACTTCGTGGTCGTCCACAACGGGCAGTCACCCGAGCGTGCCGAGCGGATCGCGGACCAGGCGGTCGCCTTCGTGGTCACCGCAGCCACCGCGATCGTCCCCATGGTCCCGTCGGACGACGTGGACCTGGGCCTGCACGCGCTCATCCTGCACACGAAGGAGTACGCCGAGCTGTGCGAGCGGTACGCGGGCCACTTCCTGCACCACAACCCCAAGCCCGGCGGTGGTGCCCGTGACCCGAAGCAGGTCGCCGCTTCGGCACGCGTCATGAAAACTGCGGGCTTCATGGTCTTCGATGACCTGTGGACCGTGGACGGCACGAACCTTGCCCAGTGCGACTCCGACTGCGGCCGCCCGTACGGCCAGGCGTAGCACCAGACAGCAGCGGCGCGGCCGGCCTCGACTCGTGGTCGGCCGCGTTCGCCCGGAAGGAGAACAGACGTTGTCCGGCTCACCCTCTGAACTGCCGATCGTGGTGCTCGACGCCCTCATGCCCACGTCTCAGCGCCTGGTCCTGAACCGCCGGGGCTCCATGGTCTGGGAGGTGCAGAGCCATCGAGGTCACTACGCCGTCAAGGTCGGCTATCCGATCGAGGCTACGGCCGACTGGCCCGCCCAGCCCTGGACCGCCCTCGCGCCCGCACGCGAGGGTGCCGTACTGCATCGCCTCAGCTTCGACGACTTCGCGTACGGAGAATGGGAGCGCGGGACGTGGAACTTCCAGCCGTGGCATGAAGGGCCGGACCTGTACCGACTCTGGGAGCCCTGCCGTGGCAAAGGCTCGTCCGTTGCACCGCACGCCAGCGTGGCGCTGGGTTGTGTTGAGGCCCTGGCCGAACTGCACGCCAAGGGCTGGGCCCACGGCGACGTGCAGCCCGCCCACTTCATCGTCGGGCCGGAACGGACGCATCTGATCGACCTGGCTCTATCCCGAGGCGGACACGTCCCCGATGGGTACGACTTCCCGTTCCGCGGCTGCCTCGTCCACTACGAAGCACCGGAGATCGCGCGCAGCGTGCTCGCCACAGGTGAAGCCGAACCCACGCCGGAAGCCGACATCTATGCCCTCGGCGCCTCCCTGCTCATCTCCGCCACCGGCTGGCGGGCTGTCGAGTATCCGGACGACGCTCCGCGCCCCGTCCAGAGAGAGGCCGTGGCCAACGGCAGACGCCGCCCCGTCAAGGCGCCCGGTGAGCTGGGCGAGTTGGTCGAGGCCATGCTCAGCCATGCTCCCGGAGACCGGCCGACCATCTACGAGGTGGGTAAGACCCTGAGCCGCCTCTAGAGCCTGGTTCGCCCGGCGGCGCTCGCATAACCAAGACCAACAACAAGAGACCGGACCACCCCTCAGCCTGGACAGCATTCCGGGTGGTCCGGTCGCGGAAGCCCTGATCAGGACCCCGGTGCCGATGGTAGCCGGGGCAGTTGGCGTGCTCGGATGCGGGTGCGGACCCTCGGCTGCATGTTGTCCAACGAGGAAGGGCCTTGACCTGAGCCACCGAAAGTCAGCCATGACGGCGGGCGAGCCGAACGAGCACCCGCCACGTGTGCTTCCAGCAACCACCCGCCGGCCTCAACCACGCTTCTTCCAAACGTCACGGCCTGGCCCTCGATCTTGCATGAGCGTTGCCGACATGCCCGGCGACTCCACCGGCCGTGCGGATGTGAGCTGTGGGCGGTCTGGTGGCGCGGTCGAGCTTGACGCGTCCCGGTCTGGTCCTGGTGCTCGGAGTGAGCGCGTTGCTTCCTGGTCTGGTTGTCCGTCCTGGCGGTTGTGCGCGCTGAGCGGCGGGGGGCCGCCGGAGCGGTGGCGGAGACAAGGAGCGGCAGCGGCCACGGGCCGCCAGCGCGCGCGGCCCGCCGTAGGCGGGCCGCCTTGATCCAGTAAAGAAACTCTGAACAGCTCCGCAGGGCAGGGCGATGGTAGATCAGCGAAAGAGCCGCTCAACACCGTGGGGACGCTCAGCGGCTGGGAGGAAGCGCGGAAGCGCGAAACGCATCGACGGCACGGGTGGCAAGCGGGAGACATGGCCGAGCACATAGCGGACGATGAGATGAGGTCGACCAGCATTCACGTCGAAGACGCGGATCAAGTGGCCGCGCTGATCCAAGAGATGCGGGCAACGGTCGGTCGCCTCAGCAAGGAGACCAGGGCACTGCGTGAGGAAGTGGCTCAGTTCAGGACTGCGACTTCGATTGCTGAGACTTCAGCTCCTCGACCTCACGCCGCAATTCCTGATGCTCAGCACTGAGGGAACGAAGCTCGTCACGTAGAGCAGTGAGCATTTCAATGAGGGTGTCCCCGGTGGCTTCAGAGCCGTCGGGGCTTCCCTCCGTCTGTTCTGCCTGCGCGGGCGTCTTGTCCCTGTTGGCGAGGTACCAGGCTGGCGGGGTGTAGCCCACCGAGAACTCGCCGGCGGCGTCATGGTCAGCCACGAAGCTGCCCCGCCCGTGGATCGTGTAGATCAAACCCTCGTCGCGCAGCACGTTGAGCGCGCCCCGCGCGGTCATGTTGGCCACGCCAAAGCGTTCCTGTAGCTCGCGAATGGACGGCATCTGCTCGCCCGGCTTGATCCGCCCCTGCAAGATGTCGCGCCGAAGCTCGTCGGCAGCGTGCTGATACGGCGGCCGACGGTCCTGCTTGCTCTCTGGCGCGGGGCTCATGGCCCAAGGGTAGCGATCCTTAGCACCCCTAGCACACCCCACTGACGTAGGTGGCCTATGTCAGCTGACACCTAGCTCACCCCACACACTTGACAGTGCTAGGTCAGCTATGTTCAATGGTGATCACGCCCCGCCGCCTGGCGGAGCGCAACCGAAAGGAACCAACTCCCATGGCACGCATCCGTGTTGGCCTGCTTCCCACCTCGTCGTTCATGGTCGGAAGCCTGCCGGTGCCGAAGTACGCGGACCAGGAGAAGACGCAGTTCGCCACCGACCGTGAGACCGGCGCGAAGCTCTACACGATCACCCTCTTCTTCATGGAGGAGGGCCGCGCCGAGGCACTGAAGATCACCGTCCCGGAGACCGGTCTCCCTGACGGCCTCAAGCCCGGTGTCCCGGTCATGCCGGTGGAGCTCTTCGCCACCCCTTGGGCGCGAATCTTCAACGGCTCGCTCTCGGACGGCATCGCCTACCGCGCGGACCGGCTGGACCTGATGACCCCGGCTGCTGAAGCGGCGTGAGCGGCACGGCTCCCCGGTCCGGCGCTGAGCGCAACTACCCGTTGTCTCACGCCGGGCCGGATGCCCGATTCACCGAATCCCTCGTGACCTCGGTAGCGGGCGTGCTCGTCGGCTACGGCTATCCCCGTCTCGACACCTCGGCCGACCGGACGGCCCTCGAATCGGCCCTAGCGGCCTTCCTCTACAACCCTCTGGAGCGGGACATATGAACGGTCCGAACGACCCGGCAGAAGGGGCCTTCCACTACGGCTCCCTGGTGGTCAACCTGGCGCTGGTGGTGCTCGTCGGGTGGGCGGTGTGGTGGGTGATCCGCTACCTGCGCGCCGACGCCATGACCCGGCAGTCCATCCGGCAAGCCGTCCGCGTGCGGTGGGGCTGGAAGCGGCTCGCGCCGATGCTCAAGCTGGCGGCCAAGGACAAGACTCCGACCCCGCTCGCGTCGTTGGCGAACACCGACGGCAAGCCGATCAAGCCTCGCGTCCTCATCCCCGCCCTCAAGGTCACGCATGACGCATACGGCGTGATCGCACGGGCGAGTTGCCTGCCCGGCGTGGGCCTGGAGCAGTTCCAGAAGGCGGCCCCGCATCTGGCCGACGCCTGGAGGTGCACGCGGGTCGCGATCACGCAGGACAAGCCTGGACAGGTCGTCATCCGGGGCGTGCGGCTCGATCCGCTCAAGCTCCCCACTGAGCACCGACCCACGGGGGACATGCCGGATGAGACGGCCCGGTGGGACTTGGGCTTGGACGAGTACGCACAGCCGGTCTCGGTAGACCTCACACAGGTGCCTGGAGTGACCGTGGCCGGCCTCCCAGGTTTCGGCAAGACGAGCCTGATCAACCGGCTTCTCTCGGACTGGGCGCCTTCCCCCTGCGTGCAATTCGCCTGCGCGGACGGCAAGGTGTCCGCCGCACACGAAGGTGACTATGCCGACTGGGTGCAGCGCATGTTCGCCTTCGTCGGGGACGACCTGGAAGAGGCCAACAAGCTGTTCCGGGACCTGGTGGAACTGCGGCGCCTCCGGTCTGCCTGGGTACGCAAGGCGCTCGGCGTGAAGTCCATGTGGGATGTCGGTCCGTCGGAGAACTGGCCGCTGGTCGTGCTGGTCATCGACGAAGCACACACGTACTTCCGCGACCACAAGGGCAGCGACCCGACGACCAAGAAGCTCGCCGCTCTCGCTGCGGAGAACGCCCGGCTCGTCGAGGACCTGGTGAAGAAGGGCCGCTCGGTGGGGATGCTCGTCATCCTCGCCACCCAGAAGTCCACCGGCGATGCGATCCCGACCTTCATCCGTGACGTGTGCCCCGTGGGCCTGAGCTTCGCGCAGAAGACGGCTGAGGCCGCTGTCGCCGCGCTGGGCGAGGAGATCCGGGAATGGCCCGATGCCAACCCGATCAACCTTCAGGACCCGACCTATGTCGGCGTCGCCGCGATGAATCACCAGTCGCAGCCCGGCTTCACCCGCATCCGCACCCCGTACGTCTCCGACGCCGACGCAGCCCGAATCGCCGACAGCACCGCCCACCTGGCCGCCAACCCTTCCGCGCTCCTCGAAGCCTTCTTGGGCCCGCGCATGTGGGACGCGGACGTCGACTTGGAGAAACCCGCCGTCGACGCCGCTTGACCCCTGATCTCCGCCCCGTGACACAGCCCCGAAGGGAGGTGAATTCCTTGACAGAGGACCGGATCACTCAGCGCACCATCACCGCCGTGATGATCGTCATCGCCGTGCTGGCGTTCGTCTTCTCCTTTGGCAACGTCTGGTCTCTGGCCCTCCGCCTGGGCGTCCCCTCACCGATCGCGCCGCTCATCGCCCCGATGGTGGATCTCTCCGTGGTCGGCCTGCTGGTCGCCCTGCGCTACCTCTCCTTGCGCGGCCTGCCCGCCGAACAGATGACGGCCGCCACCCGGCTGATGCACTTCTCCGGGCTGCTGACGCTGGCCCTCAACGTCGCCGAACCCATCGCCGCCGGACACTACGGACGTGCAGCCGTGGACGCTGTGGCTCCCCTGCTCCTGCTCGGCTGGGGCGCGGTCGGCCCGCAACTCCTGCGCGCCTTCCACACCGTCACCCGCCCCGCCGACCTGGCCCCCGAAGCAGAAGAGACCGAACCGGCGCCCGAAACGGCCCTGCCCTATGCCCCCGCTGCCGCACCGCTCACCGCTCCGGCCCCGCCTGTCGCGCCGGACCCAGTCCCGACCCCGGCCCCGGTAGCTCCGCGCGTCACCCCGGCTCCCGCACCGCCCGCGCTCAAGGTGCCTGAACCGCTGCTGACCGAAGCGCGCTCCATCGCCGCGTCCCATCACGCCGAACACGGAACAGCGATTACTGCGGCTCAGCTGAAGACGCGACTCGGCATCGGCCTGCCCATGGCCACCGCCCTCCACGCCGCCCTGTAGGGCCGCCCCCGCCGGCCTTCCGGCACCTCCCACCCTCGCCCGCGCCTGGGCCCGACCCGTCATGCCTGCGGGCAGCCGCCCGAGCGCTGATCGCTGCTGCCCGTAGGCCCCACTCTCGCGCCAGAAAGGACCCCCGGCACTCATGCACCGCTCCCTCGACCTGCGGCACGTCGTCAGCCCCGGCCTGCGGGACCTGATCGAGCTGGCCAACACCGACAACTTCGACCGCGTCACCGAACAGGTTCGCGACCTGCGCGGCTGCACCAGCCCCGTCAACCTCCACGGCTGGACAGTCACCACCGACTCGACGACCAAGGAAGTAGTCCGCTCCTACCGCTCGGAAGACGAGCCCTCCGGGCGCCTCCTGACCACCTGCGGCAACCGCCGCGCCTCCCGCTGCCCCGCCTGCTCCCGCGTCTACGCCGCCGACACCTATCACCTGATCAAGGCCGGACTGTCCGGCGGCAAGAACGTCGCCGAAACCGTCCGTGACCATCCCCGCGCCTTCGTCACCCTCACCGCCCCATCCTTCGGCCCCGTCCACAACCGCAAGACCGACAGCTTGGGCAAGACCCGCTCCTGCGGCTGCGGCGCCCACCATGCCGAGGACGACCCGGCGTTGGGCACACCGCTCGACCCAGCCACCTACGACTACTCCGGCGCGGTCCTCTGGAACGCCCACGCCGGGCAGCTGTGGGCACGCTTCACCACGTACCTTCGCCGCGCCCTGGCCCAACACCTCGGCATGACGCAGAAGGCGCTGAACGCCGCGCTCCGCGTCTCCTTCGCCAAGGTTGCCGAGTATCAGAAGCGCGGCCTGGTCCACTTCCACGCCGTGATCCGCTTCGACGGCCCCGACGGCCACACCACCACGCCCCCGCCTTGGGCCACCTTCGACGCCCTCCAGGTCGCCGTGGGCTTGGCGGTCGAGCGGGCCCGGCTCACGGTCGAGTCCGACGCCATCGGCGAGCGCGTGATCAAGTGGGGCGACCGGTTCAAGGTTGACCGGATCTCCGCCTTGGGCGACGGCGAACTCACCGATGCCAAGGTCGCCGGATACGTCGCCAAGTACGCCACCAAGAACGCCGAGGGCGCGGGCACTGTAGACCGCACCCTTATGTGCCGCCCCTGCCATGGACGCGGCTACGTACGAGGTCCAGACGGCTTCCGCGACCTGTGCGACGACTGCGAAGGCACCGGACAGGCCGAACCCATCAAAGCCCTGCCCGTGCACCGGCACGTCCGCCAGATGATCCGGACCGCCTGGGACCTCGGGAACCTGCCGGAGTTCGCCGACCTCAAGCTCTGGAAGTGGGCCCACATGCTCGGCTTCCGCGGCCACTTCTCCAGCAAATCCCGCGCCTACTCCACCACCCTCGGCGCCCTCCGCGACGTCCGCCGCGCCTGGCGCCTCGCCCAAGCCGAAGCAGCCCGCGCCCGCGCCGGCCTCCCCACCACCGACGAGACCACCCTCGTCACCGCCTCCTCGTGGACCTACCTCAGCAGCGGCTACCGCCCCGGCGAAGAACTCCTCGCCGCCCAGGTCCGCCACGACATCGCCGACACCGAACGACGCAAGAGCGAAGGAGACCCCTGGCTGTGATCACTCCGACCAAGGCCGAAAAGCAGACGCTGAAGCTGGTGGAAGCGCTGGCTGAGATCGGAGTCTCCCGCGCCGCCTTCTACCGCATGCGGGCTCGGGGCCAGGCACCCCGGCACATGAAGCTCCCCAACGGCCAGATCCGCATACGCCGGGCCGACCTCGATGCCTGGTTCGACGCCTGCGAGGTGCGGGAAGCGTGCTGACCTACGACGTACAGATCTGGGGCATCCGCAAGCGGCCCAACCGTGCGGCGGCCTACCAACTCCGGTGGCGCGTCGGCCCCCGGCCCTTCTCCAAGAGCTACAAGATCAAGGCTCAGGCCGACGGTCGTCGCTCGGAGCTGCTGACCGCCCTACGCAACCGCGAGCAGTTCGACACGGAGACCGGTCTACCCGCCTCGGAGGTGCAGGCGCTCAACTCCACCACCTGGTACTCCCACACGCGTGCGTACGCCGAGATGAAGTGGCCTAGCGCCTCGGCCAAACACAGGGCGAGCATCGCTGACACGCTGGCCACCATCACGCCGAAGCTGGTCAAGGACAACCGCGGGGCCCCTGCTCCCAAGGTGCTCCGCATAGCGCTCTACTCGTGGGTCTACCGGTTCGTCCTGGGCGACGACGGTGCGCTGAGGCCTCGCCTCGATACCGAGGAACCGCCCGCCGACATCGTGGCCGCGCTGGACTGGATCAGCCGGAAATCCGTGGACATAACCGACCTCAACACACCCTCGGTGGTGCGCACAGCACTCGACGCACTGAGGCTGAAGCAGGACGGCACGGCCGCTGCCGAGAACACGGTGAACCGCAAGCGGACGGTCTTCAGTAACTGTCTCCGGTACGCGGTGGAACGGGAGCTTCTGACGACCTTGCCCCTCGACAAGGTCGACTGGACCCCGCCCGAGACCGACGACGAGATCGACTTCCGATTCGTCCCCGGCCCGAAGCTGGCGAAAGCGCTGATCAACGCTGTCGGCGAACAGGGTGAACGTGGACGGCACCTGAAGGCGTTCTTCGGCTGCCTCTACTACGCGGCCAACCGCCCTGGTGAGGCGGCCAGTCTCCGTGAGAACGACTTCGCCCTTCCCGGGGAGGGCTGGGGCGAAGTCCTGCTCTCCACGAGCATGCCCCGTGTCGGCTCCGGCTGGACCGACACGGGCGAGTCCTTCGATACGCGCGGCCTGAAGAAGCGGGCCCGCAAGGCAACCCGGCCGGTTCCAATCCCGCCCGTCCTGGTGCGCCTGATCCGCGAGCACATCAAGCAGTTCGGCACCGCCGAGGACGGCCGACTGTTCCGTGCCGCCCAGGGCGGCCACCTCCTGTCCAAGGAGTACGGGGAGGTGTGGAAGGTTGCCCGGCTCGCAGTGCTCAGGGAGTCCGAGGCATCCTCGCCGCTGGCTGACGTGCCGTACTCCCTGCGTCATGCGGGGGTCTCGCTCTGGATTGAGTCCGGCGTCTCCCCAGCCGAGGTCGCACGCCGGGCAGGCCACAGCATCGCTGTCCTGTTCCGCTTCTACGCGAAGGCCATACACCGCAGCCAGCAGCGCGCGAATGAACAGATTCAGCGCGCTCTTGAAGCCGCCGAGGAATAGTGCGGTCAACCAAGGCGCCATCCCACCTGCTCAGGAGGGGTGGCGCCTTCGTCACTCACCCCACTACGCCGGGTCGGCTCCGGCCCGCGACCAGCCGAGGATGACGCTCATTGACGCGCCGTAATCACTGATGTCAAAATACGTACAAATCTGACTATATCGGCCCGGTAGTCTCGGAGGCCGAGATGAAGAAACTCGCCGTTGCCCTCAGTGTGCTGACGGCGGTCCTTGTCGGGTGCGCCAATGGCGATGGCGGACAGGCGCCCACAAGCCCGACGACGACTCAGCCCACCACCTCTCCGCCCACTCAAACTCCGAGCACACCTGCTCAGAGCGGAGGCAGGCAGCCTCCCATTCAGAGCGGTGACTGGCGTCTGGACTCGGTCCAGGTGCGAGACAGCGGCCTTGGCGACTTTGCGGGACGTGCGCGGGTCACCTATACCGGGGACAACCCTGATGGCGGGACCAATACGTTCACGATCACCGTGTTCAAGGATGACGAAGACATAGCGAGTCTCAAGGGTTCCGCCAGCGACGTGCCGCCCGGCCGCACTGTCACGGCAGATCTCTTCTCTACCGACAACTTCGTCGCCGGGCCCTACAAGTTCGACTTCCAGAAGGACTTCTGACTTCTGCAGACCGAGCGGTCCGCGTGGACGACCCGTCCGGCCAGAGGCGCCATCTTCACCCCAGGCCGGGGAGAGGGCGGCGCCTTTTGCGCTGTTCTGGGTGTGGTTCACGCTCTGGACCACATAGCGCGCTGACCAGTAGGTATCCGGCTCGTGTCCGCCGAACCTTGGTCCACGCCTGGTCCACACGCAGTGATCCACAACGCGACAGAGCCGGATCAAGGTGAGACAGGTCCCATGCGGAAGGGGCGCCCCTCACTGAGGGACACCCCCTCTGACCAGCACATCTATGACCTGCGCGGAGGCGGTGGGATTTGAACCCACGGTGACATCGCTGCCACGACGGTTTTCAAGACCGTTCCCTTCGGCCGCTCGGGCACACCTCCCCGCGCCGGCCGTGATCGGCGGCGCGGGGACAAGGGTAACGGGTCGGTGCGGGCGGGTGGGGGTCAGTTGTCGCCGACGCGGGAACCGAGCGTGACGTCGACCGTGTGCTGCTTGCCGCCGCGCTCGTAGGTGATCGTGACCTTGTCGCCGGGCTGGTGCGTCCAGATCTCGCCGATCAGGGTCGGGCCGGAGTCGATCACCCGGTCGTCGAGCTTGATGATGACGTCACCGGGCTTGAGACCCGCCTTCGCCGCCGGGCCACCCGGCTCGACCGGGGCCGCGCCGCCCGCGCCCTGGTCGGTGATCTGCGCACCGTCGGAGCTGTCGTCCAGGGACACGGACGCGCCGATCTTCGCGTACACCGGCTTGCCGTTCTTGATCAGCTCCTGGGCAACGTACTTGGCCTGGTTGATCGGGATCGCGAAGCCCAGGCCGATCGAGCCCGACTGCCCGGTGCCGAAGCCGCCGTTGCCGGTGGACTGGATCGCGGAGTTGATGCCGATGACATTGCCCTGCGCGTCCAGCAGCGGACCGCCGGAGTTGCCCGGGTTGATCGAGGCGTCGGTCTGCAGGGCGCTCATGTACGACGCCTGGCTGCCACTGCCGTCACTGGAGGCGACGGGGCGGTTCTTGGCGCTGATGATGCCCGTCGTCACCGTGTCGGACAGACCGAACGGGGCGCCGATCGCGATCGTCGCGTCCCCGACGGCCACCTTGTCCGAGTCGCCGAGGGTGAGCGGCTTCAGATCGGAGGGGGCGTCCTTGAGCTTGATGACGGCCACGTCGTAGCCCTGCGCGTGACCGACCACCTCGGCGTCGTACTTCTTGCCGCTCGGGAAGGTCGCCGTCAGCTTGCCGCCGTCCACCGCGTCCGCCACCACGTGGTTGTTGGTGACGATGTGGCCCTGCTTGTCGAAGACGAAGCCCGTGCCGGTGCCGCCCTCACCGCTGGTGCTCTCGGCCTGGATGGTGACCGTGCTCGGCAGCGCCTTCGCGGCGACACCCGCGGTCGTGCCCGGGTCGCGCTTGACGTCACCGCCGCTCGCCGAGGCCGAGACCGTCGTGGAGCCGGTGCTCTCGTCGTTGTTCTTCGCCAGCACGTAGCCGAGTCCGCCGCCCAGGCCGCCCGCGAGCAGCGCGGCCGCCAGGATCGCCGCGACCAGACCACCGCGCCGGCGGCCGGACGACGGCGCCGGCTGCTGGTACGAAGAGCCCCAGCCCGAGCCGGGCCCGGAGCCGCCGTCGCCGTACGGGGAGGTCGGGGGCGGGGGCGGGGGCCAGGACGGGTCGGGCGCGGAGGAGGAGGGCCCGGGATGGCCGGCGCCGCCCTGGCCCTGAGGGGCCTGCCCCTGGGCGTCCTGTCCGTACGGCCCCTGGTGGGCCTGTGCCTGGGGCGCCGGAGCAGCGGGAGCGTCCACCGGCACGGGGGGTGCGGACGGGGCGGGGGGTACCGCGGTGCCCTCGTTCTCGGTGCTCACAGCTTCTCTCCTAGATCCACGGCCGTTTTCCGGGTCGCACGCGTTCACGCTTTTTCGCGCCGGCCGACGGGTCCGGCGCGATACAGCTGTGCTTGTCCCTATGTATGCCGTCAGCTTTTCCCACCGGCCGTCAGAGCACCATAAGCGGTGGCTGTGCGTCCGAGGCCATTCTTTATATAGGTCATTACTGGCGAAAAGGATGCAATTCCAATGCCTCCGTCCGGACCTGCCTCTCCAGCGAGTCCGTCCGACCGGACGCGTACCCGCACTCGGTGGCACCATGACGCGGTGACCCACGCACGACAGCATGTGATTCAAGTCGTCGCCCACCGCGGAGCCTCCGAGGACGCCCCGGAACACACCCTGGCCGCGTACACCAAGGCGATCGAGGACGGCGCGGACGCCCTCGAATGCGATGTGCGCCTCACCGCCGACGGCCACCTGGTCTGTGTCCACGACCGACGGATCAACCGTACGTCCAACGGCCGCGGCGCGGTCTCCGCCCTGGAGCTCGCCGACCTCGCCGCCCTGGACTTCGGCTCCTGGAAGACGGGCGAGGCCTGGAGGGGCCGCGACGAGGAACCCGACTGGGAGCACCGTCCGGAGGACCGCGAGGCGACGTCCGTCCTCACCCTGGAGCGGCTGCTGGAACTCGTCGCCGACGCCGGGCGCCGCGTGGAACTGGCCATCGAGACCAAGCACCCCACGCGCTGGGCCGGGCAGGTCGAGGACCGGCTGCTGGACCTGCTGAAGCGGTTCGGCCTCGACACCCCGGCCTCCCCGGCGGAGTCGCAGGTCAGGGTCATGAGCTTCTCCGCCCGCTCGCTGCACCGCGTGCGTGCCGCCTCGCCGACGCTCCCGACGGTCTACCTGGCCCAGTTCCTCTCGCCCCGGCTGCGCGACGGACGGCTCCCCCCGGGTGTGCGGATCGCGGGCCCCTCCATCCGCATCGTCCGCAACCACCCCACGTACATCGCACGCCTGAAGCAGGCCGGCCACCAGGTGCACGTGTGGACCGTGAACGAGCCGGGGGACGTGGAGCACTGCGTGGAGCTCGGAGTCGACGCCATCATCACCAACCGCCCACGCGCGGTGCTGGACCAGCTCGGCCGCTGACGCCCGGCCCGGTGTCATCAACCTCTCAAGTCGCACCAGACCCACGCACACCTCTTGACCCACTGCCCCTACAGACGGGATCCTCCACTCTCGGCCACACCGATGATTTCCAGCCATACGGTTACGGGGAGTGCTCCGGCGCGTTCGATCCGTATGCGGTCGTGGTGAGTGCGTCACCGGACGTGGATTGGCCGGTTTCCGGTACAGGCCAATGGGGCATCCACACCGTGGCGTGGGGCGAAGGAGGTCTCGGGGGTGGCGTTGGTGGTGGCACAGGAGGTGCCCACGTCGTCGAGCATGGCCGTACCCCATGGCCCTGCGGGCGTGGGGGAAGCGAGACACCGGATGCGTACACAGTTGCGCAGAGGTGGAGTCGCGGAATCGGTCATCGACGACGCCGTACTGATCCTTTCCGAACTCTTGAGCAACGCCTGCAAGCACGGCAGACCCCTGGGCGACGCCCTCTCCGGTGACGGCGACGTCCGGGCCGCGTGGCGCGTGGAGCCCGCCGGCCGGCTCGTCGTGGAGGTCACGGACGGCGGCGGCCCGACCCGCCCCGCCCCCGCGACCCCCTCGGTCACGGCGCACGGCGGCCGCGGGCTGAACATCATCACCGCGCTCGCCGACGACTGGGGCGTGCGCGACGACATCCGCGGTGAGGTCACCGTGTGGGTCATCGTCCACGACGACGTGCACGACCCGGACGCGGGCCACCGCCGCGACGACTTCGCGACGCGCGTCGCCGCCCCCGCGGTCTCCGGGATACCCGGGCTCGATTTCGCGGACGCCTTCGACGACCTGGACTGAGCCACGACGAGTCCGACGGGGACCCACGGCACTCCGACCGGGCCGTGGCACGGACGGGATGGGTGTGCGCCGCGTCGGTCCTGGTGTCGTCCACGGCCCGGGTGTCGTCCACAGGAGCCCGTGCCCCGGAGCGCGAACGGCTAGGCTCGCGACCGTACGAGACGAGCCGTAACCGGGAGACCCATCGTGGCCAAGAAGCGACCTCAGACGAAGGCCAAGCGCCCGCAGACCACGGGCGGGGCCCGCACCGTCGGTGCCGAGGAAGACGTCCCGGTCGTCGGCGCTCGTGAGCCCTGCCCCTGCGGCAGCGGCCGCCGCTACAAGGCCTGTCACGGCCGCGCCGCCTCGCACGCCGCGACCGAACTGGTGCACCGCCCCTTCGAGGGCCTGCCCGGCGAGTGCGACTGGGTGGCCCTGCGCGAGCTGGTCCCGGCGGCGACGGTCGAGCTGAAACTCAAGGACGGCCTGCCCGAGGGCGTCCCGGCGGTCACGCTGGCCACGGTCCTTCCCATGGCCTGGCCGGCTCTGCGCCGTGACGACGGCTCGGTCCTGCTCGGCCTGCAGAACGACACCTCCTCCGGCGACATCAGCCGCGACCTCGCCGACACCCTCCAGCGCGCCCTGGAAGCCCAGCCCGGCACGCCCGTCCAGGGTCGCCGCGCCCCGGCCGACAGCCCTCGGCTGCAGGATCTGCTCGACCCCGAGGGCGCGTTCGAGCCAGAAGTGCACAGCGGCTTCGAGTTCTGGGTGCCGGACCCGGAGAACGCCACGCCCGACGTGACCGCCTCCCTGGAGCGGGCCAACGCCGCGGCCATCCCGACCGTCAAGCTCCAGGGCGTGGACGCCGCGTACTGGTGCGAGACGCCGGAGAAGAACCATCTGCGGTGGGTCATGCCGCACGCCGAGGAGCGGCTGCTGGACGCCCTCGCCCGGCTGCACGCCGCGGGCCGTTCCAGCCTCGGCGAAGGGACCCGCCTGGTGGGCTCCTTCCGCGCCCACGGGCTCACGGTGCCGGTGTGGGACCTGCCCAGCGGGGTCACCGCCGAGGACGTGGAGAAGCCCGCGGCCGAGTTCGCCGAGCGTCTCGCGGCCGCCCTGGCGACGGACGCGCCCCTCACCGCGGACGAGCGCCGCGCTCGCGGCGGCCTCACCAACCGGCAGGTCACACTCAGCTGACGCCGGGCCGCGTTCGGCCGGCCGGCCCACCGGCCGGCCGGTTTCTCACGACCCGTGGGCCACAACTCCCCACTGGGACAAGCCAGTCGGTGACCGGAAAGGCGAGTTCGAATTTGCGAACCGCCGATCTCTTGTTACCGTTCCTGTAGCCCGGTTGCTGGTGCATCCCCCGTCGCCAGCAACCGGGTCTTTGCGTCCCCGCTTCCGCGCACGGAACGCGGCCGTTTCCCAACCGGCCGTTCGCGGACGCTAGTTGCTCCCGGATCGCAGCAGCATCGGCCCGCGGCCGCCCCGCTCGGCGAACTCCACGACGGCCGTGTACGCCGCCGGATACCCGCGTGCGGGCTCCCGGGGCGTCTCGCAGGTCCCCGGCTCGTCCCCCGCCCCCACGGCACACGTCATCCGCACACCGCGGCCGCCGGGGCCCATCAGGCTCAGTACGGCGTCCAGCGCCTCACCCGTCGCATTGCGGTAGTACGTGCGCGCCCAGGTCTGCGCACCCTGCGTCACCACGCACGTCTGCGCCTCGATCCCGTCGGGCGAGGAGAGTTCGGGCCCGCAGCGCGCAGCGGTCGACAGACCCTGGCCGAGCACCGGCAGGCCGGGGGCGGCGGGCACCCCGGGTGCCTTGTCGTCGTCGCGCGAAGAAGGGCGTGCCGCGGCGGAGCCGGTCAGGGAAGCGTCGGCCCCCGCCGAACCCCCGGCCCGCTGGGAACGCGCAGCCCGCTCGGCCCCCTCCGAGCCCGCGGACGCCACCGCCAGCGGCAGTGCGATCGCACACGCCGCCATGACACCCGCGAGGGCGAACAGTCGGGTTCTTCTGGGGTCCCGGGAGCGGCCCCGGGCGTGACGCCGCATGGTTCCGGAACTTAACGCGCCGGGGCGGGCGCCGGGCTCGGCGCGCCCGACAGCCCTAGAACTCGGGCGCGCTCACACCCGTACGAGTGAGGGCTTCGACCACGGCGTCCACCACGGCCTCGACATCGGGCACCCAGGGTGAGGCCGAGCCGGGCAACGGCGCACGCTCCCAGCGGATCTCGCCCTGGCCCGTCTCGGAGGGCGGCAGGGCCAGGTAGCCGCCCTCGCCGTGGAAACGGAGCGAGCCGGGCACGAAGTCCTTGGCGTAGAGCAGTTCCCCGAGCTGCTCCATGGAGTACGGCTTGACGAGGATCGCCCAGCGGGCGGGGGAGGCGACGACCGGGCCGAGCCGCATGCCCATCTGGTCGAGCGCCTTCAGCGCGCGGGCGGCCGGCAGGGCCGGCAGCGAGACCGCGCACGGGGCGTGACCGCCGGTGGCCAGGACGATCGGAGCCGTCGGCCGGTTGCCCCACCACCAGCGCACCATGCGTCCGTCGGTGGTGGCCGCGAGGAGGCCGGGGTCGAAGGGGTGCGCACCGGGCACCGTGCAGTCGGGGTCGGGGCAGCTGCAGCGGGAGTGTGCCCGCGGGTCCGCCGCCACACCCGGCAGTACGGGCCACCGCCATTGCGTCGCGTAGGTCAGGGCCGCGCCGATCGGCTCAGGCTTCCCGTCGCTGCTCTGGGACAAGAGCCTGCGTCGCCTTCCGAGGATCTCGCGCATGAGCGCTCGTTCCTTTCCGTTGCACGCCTGGCAACACCGTGGTCCACATCACATCATGTGTCGATCACTTCACTGTGCGTACCTGTTGGCGCATCACACCCCTGCTTGAAGCAAGGGGAACCCCTATGGGTCGAGCATCGGGCTGCCTCCGCGGCCGTCCCGCCCTTACTGCGTCTGTCGAAAGCACGGGCGTGGCGTAGGGGTGGCGAAGTATGGCGTTTGCCGTCGCGCGTATTTCTCTCCGCCTCCGCCACGGGAGGATGGGGCACGGTCGTCGGTGGATAGGACGCCCGGTTCCGTCACCAGGTTCCGGGTGGTTCTCAACCACCCCTGGCCTTCACCGAGTACGTACCCATCACAACCGTTGTGACGCTCCGTCGAGCAAGCCCAGTCGACCGCAATAAGCCGTCCCTTGAGGCAGTTTTAAGCCAACTTTGCATTTCCGCAAGGGGAAGGAGAGTTGTTCCCTCGCACCTCACGGACACCAGGAATCCCGGCAGGACAATGCTGGACATCTCCTCACGAGTGCGTGTACATGTGGAGACACTGCTAGCGACGCAGAATGACATGGGGGTTTGCGATGCTTTTGAGCAGTACGTGCCGGTGGGAAGGCCGGACGCCATGAACGCTCCGCACCCTCCGAAAGTGGCCGGAATCGATTCAACGGTTCCCGCTCCCGCACACACTGTCGCGCCCGCGACGCCGGGCTCGTCCCCGGCCTCTCCCGCGAACCCCCCGGCCCCCGCCGGCGCAGTACTCCAGGACCGTCTCGCCGGCTGGGTCTCCGACCTCACGACCCTGCACGAGCTCACCGAACGCCTGGTCCGCACGGCCACGCTCGACGAGGCGCTCCATGAACTGCTGCGGGCCGGCGCCGCCCTGGTCGGTGCCCGGCGCGGCCTCGTCGTCCTGGAACCCGGCGACGGACTCGGCCCCGACACCACCATCGGACTGGGCCTCGCACGCGCCGATCTCGGCCACATCGAGACAGTGCCGCGCAGCGCCCTGTCCTACGGCCGCATCCTCGACGGGCTGCCGGGCGGCGAGTGCGGCATCGCCGTCCCCGACCTCTTCGCCGAAGAGGGACTCGACCCCCGCCACCGCGAGGTCGCGGCCCGCATCGGCTACGCCGCCAGCTACGCCCTCCCCCTGACCGCCGACACCGCCGCCCGCCTCGGCGCCGCCGTGTGGCTCTACGACGAGCCCGCCGAACCGGGCGAGCGGCAGCGCCATCTGGTCGGCCTCTACGCGCGGTACGCCGCCGAGCACCTGGCCCGCCTCCTCGAACTGGAACGCACCCGCACGTCCATGGCCACGATGTCGGACGAACTGCTGCCCGCGCGGCTGCCCCGGGTGGCCGGCGTCCAGCTCGCGGCCCGGCACCGCACCGGCCCGCACGGCGGTGGCGACTGGTACGACGCGCTGCCGCTGCCCGACGCCGCCCTCGGTCTCGCCGTCGGATCCGTCACGGGCTCGGGCCCCAGCGCGGTCGCCGCGATGGGACGGCTGCGGGCCTCGCTGCGCGCGTACGCCGTCATGGAAGGGGAGGACCCGGTCGCCGTCCTGTCCGACCTGGAGCTGCTGCTGCGGCTGACCGAACCGGCCCGCTCGGCCACCGCGCTGTTCGGCTACTGCGAACCGGCCGCACGCAAGATCACGCTGGCCGGGGCCGGGCACAGCCCGCCGCTGCTCGTCGGACAGCGCCGCACCGAGTTCGTGGAGACGTCCGTCTCGGCTCCGCTGGGCATGCTCGCCTGCTGGGAGGCGCCGAGCGTGGAGATCCTCGCCGAGCCCGGAGAGACGGTTCTGCTCTACACCGACGGGCTGCTGCACCGCACCGGCGAGGCCACCGACCGCGCCTTCGCCCGCCTGCACGCGGCGGCGGCCTCGGTGCCCCGCGCCCTGCGCGGCGACCCGGGCGCCATCGCCGACCACGTCGTGCGCAGCGTGCTGCCCGACGGGCTGGACGCGGCCGACGGTGCGGAGGACGTCGTCCTGCTGGCGGTCCGCTTCGAGTAACGCTCCTCGTCATCGCCCTGGGGCCGCTTCCGCGCCGCCGTACAGTGGAGGACGGTCCAGTGCCGTATCGAGGAGGATGACCGTGGCCGAGGAGCTCACACCGGCGATCCCGGACGAGAGCGAAGAGCCGATCAAGCAGCGGAAGAACGGACTGTACCCGGGCGTGTCCGACGAGCTGGCCGAGAACATGAAGAGCGGCTGGGCCGACACCGAGCTGCGCGACCTCGAGCCCATCCCCCAGGCCGCGGAGACCGCCGCCCGCCGGGCCGCGCTCTCCGCGCGCTTCCCGGGTGAGCGGCTGGTGATCCCGGCGGGCAACCTGAAGACCCGCTCGAACGACACCGAGTACGCCTTCCGCGCCTCCGTCGAGTACGCCTACCTCACCGGCAACCAGACCGAGGACGGCGTCCTGGTCCTGGAGCCCACGGACGAGGGCCACGAGGCGACGATCTACCTGCTGCCCCGCTCCGACCGCGAGAACGGCGAGTTCTGGCTGGACGGCCAGGGCGAGCTGTGGGTCGGCCGCCGGCACTCCCTCACCGAGGCCGAGAAGCTGTACGGCATCCCCGCCTCCGACGTGCGCGAGCTGGCCGGCGCCCTGCGCGAGGCCACCGGCCCGGTGCGAGTGGTGCGCGGCTACGACGCCGGCATCGAGGCGGCCCTGACCGACAAGGTCACCGCCGAGCGCGACGAGGAGCTGCGGGTCTTCCTCTCCGAGGCGCGGCTGGTCAAGGACGAGTTCGAGGTCGGCGAGCTGCAGAAGGCGGTCGACTCGACCGTGCGCGGCTTCGAGGACGTGGTGAAGGTCCTCGACAAGGCCGAGGCGACCTCCGAGCGCTACATCGAGGGCACGTTCTTCCTGCGTGCCCGCGTGGAGGGCAACGACGTCGGCTACGGCACGATCGCCGCAGCCGGTCCGCACGCCTGCACACTGCACTGGGTGCGCAACGACGGAGCCGTGCGCTCGGGCGAGCTGCTGCTGCTCGACGCGGGTGTGGAGACGCACACCTACTACACGGCCGACGTGACGCGCACGCTGCCGATCAACGGACGGTTCAGCGATCTCCAGCGCAAGATCTACGACGCCGTGTACGAGGCCCAGGAGGCCGGGATCGCCGCGGTGAAGCCGGGCGCGAAGTACCGCGACTTCCACGACGCCGCCCAGCGCGTGCTGGCCGAGAAGCTCGTCGAGTGGGGGCTCGTCGAGGGGCCCGTGGAGCGAGTGCTGGAGCTGGGGCTCCAGCGGCGGTGGACGCTGCACGGCACGGGTCACATGCTCGGCATGGACGTGCACGACTGCGCGGCCGCACGGGTCGAGACGTACGTCGACGGCACGCTGGAGCCGGGCATGTGCCTCACGGTCGAGCCCGGGCTGTACTTCCAGGCGGACGACCTCACCGTGCCCGAGGAGTACCGGGGCATCGGGGTGCGGATCGAGGACGACATCCTCGTCACCGAGGACGGCAACCGGAATCTCAGCGCGGCGCTGCCTCGGCGGTCCGACGAGGTCGAGGCGTGGATGGCGTCCGTCAAGGGCTGAGTGCCGTCAGTGGGAGCGTGGGGGCTGTTCGCGCCCTCGCGGCGGAGCCGCGCAGTGACTCAGCCCCGCGCCCCCGCACGGTCCACGGCGTCAAAGAACAGGGCGCCTGTGAGCAGAGGTGCGCTGCCTCTCGGGGCGGGTGGCCGTCACGGTGAGCAGAGCGTCCAGCCGGGCCTGGGCCTCTGTGGCGCCCCGGGCTTGGGCACCAGGGCCGGCTGCCCGACCAGGGCGTCGACGGCGGCCTGCGCGAGGTGCCCCAAAGGGGCGCGGGGAACTGCGCGACCAGCCACACAGGACCCGCGCCAGCCCACGGCGATCCCGTGGCATTCACCCTCGCGGCCCATCCTCGGAGGCGTCCGACCGGTCGGTCAAGAAACAGCAGGTCAGCGCCAGTTGAGGTATGAGATCATGGCCGACCTTGCCGGTCCGACTCGGGGAACAGGCGCGATCATCATGAAGAACGTATCGACGGCGCTGACCATGCAGGACGCCATCCTCACCCTGCAGAAGTACTGGAGCGACAACGGCTGCATGATCACGCAGCCGCTGAACACCGAGGTCGGAGCCGGTACGGCCAACCCGGCCACAGCGCTGCGGGTGCTCGGCCCCGAGCCGTGGAGCGTCGCCTATGTGGAGCCGAGCGTGCGGCCGGACGACTCGCGTTACGGCGAGAACCCCAACCGGCTCCAGACCCACACCCAGTTCCAGGTGATCCTGAAGCCCGACCCGGGCAACCCGCAGGAGCTCTACCTGGGCAGCCTGCGCGCCCTCGGCGTCGACCTCAACGCCCACGACGTGCGGTTCGTCGAGGACAACTGGGCCTCACCCGCGCTCGGCGCCTGGGGGCTGGGCTGGGAGGTCTGGCTGGACGGCATGGAGATCACCCAGTTCACCTACTTCCAGCAGGTCGGCGGTGTCGCCCTGGACCCGGTGTCGGTGGAGATCACGTACGGCCTCGAACGCATCCTGATGAACCTTCAGGGCGTGTCCCACTTCAAGGACATCGCCTATGCGCCGGGCATCACCTACGGCGAGGTGTTCGGGCAGAGCGAGTACGAGATGAGCCGCTACTACCTCGACGACGCCGACATCGACACCAATCACCGGCTGTTCGAGTCGTACGCGGCCGAGGCCCGGCGCCTGCTGGACCTGGAGCTGCCGGTCCCGGCGTACACCTACGTACTGAAGTGCAGTCACACCTTCAACGTGCTGGATGCGCGCGGGGCGATCAGCACCACCGAGCGGGCCAAGGCGTTCTCGTTGATGCGGGGTCTGACGCACGAGACGGCCAAGCTGTGGGAACGGCGGCGGGCCGCGCTGGAGCATCCGCTCGGGCTGGCGGCGGCTCCGGCCCCTGCCGAGCGCGCCCCGCTGCCCAAGGTACCCGGCGTCGAGACGCTGCTGTTCGAGATCGGCGTGGAGGAGCTGCCGTACGCGGACGTCCCCGCCACCACCGAAGCGGTGCGCGAGTCGGTCACCGCCAAGCTCGCCGAGACCCGGCTGGGGCACGGCGCGATCAACGTGATGGCCACACCGCGCCGGATCGTGATCACGGTCGACGGGGTGCAGCCGCGGGAGCGGGACACCATGCGGACCGTGCGCGGGCCCAAGGTCGCCGCCGCCTACAAGGACGGCGCCCCCACCCCCGCTCTTCTCGGCTTCGCCCGCAGCCAGGGCGCCGAGGCGGCCGACGTGCGCGTGGTCGAGAACAACGGGGTCGAGTACGTGGCACTCACCCGTCACGAGGAGGGCCGCCCGGCCGTCGAGGTGCTGAGCGACCTGCTCGCCGAGGTCGTCTCCGGGCTGCGGGCGGGGCGCAACATGCGCTGGAGCGACCCGGGGCTGTCCTTCTCGCGTCCCGTGCGCTGGCTGCTCGCGCTGCTGGGGCGCACTCCCCTGCCCGTGGTGGTCTCCTCCCTGTCGTCCGGCGACACCACACGGGTGCAGCGCCAGGCCCCCTACCCGGAGGTCCGGGTCACCTCCGCCGAGGGCTACCCCCACTTCCTGCACATGCACGGCATCCTGCTCGACCGCGAGGCCCGTCGCGGCGCGGTCGTGCGCGGTGCCCTGGAGGCGGCGGCCGAGGTGGGCGGACGCATCGACGTGGAGGACCAGGCCGGGCTGATCGACGAGATCACCGACATCCTGGAGTTCCCGTACGCCGTGCGGGGCTCGTTCGACGAGCGCTACCTGGAACTGCCCTCGAGTGTCCTGACCACCGTGATGCGCAAGCACCAGCGCTATCTGCCGGTGCTGGACGGCGACCGGCTCATGCCGCACTTCGTGACGTTCGCCAACGCCCTGTGCGACGACGACGTGGTGCGGGCGGGCAACGAGGCGGTGCTGCGGGCCCGTTACGAGGACGCCGCGTTCTTCTGGCGGGCCGATCTGAAGGTGGCTCCGGAGGAGTTCCGGCGCCGGTTGGACAAGCTGACCTTCGAGGACCGGCTCGGGACAGTCGCCGACCGTGCCGTCCGGCTCGCCTCCCTCGCCCAGGACCTGGCCGGGCGGGCCGGGCTCCCGGAGGACTCGGTGGAGGTCGTGCGGCGGGCCGGCGCGCTGGCCAAGTTCGACCTGGCGTCCCAGATGGTGATCGAGTTCTCCGGGCTGGCCGGGGTCATGGCGGAGGAGTACGCCCGCCGGGCCGGGGAGTCCCCCGAGGTCGCCCGTGCCCTGGCGGAGATGGAGCTGCCCCGCTCCGCCGGGGGCGCCCTGCCGGCCGGGGACGCCGGGGCCGTGCTGTCCCTCGCCGACCGGTTCGACCTGGTGACGGGCATGTTCCTGATCGGCGCCGCACCGACCGGGAGTTCCGATCCGTACGGGGTGCGCCGGGCCGCGATCGGGCTGCTCAACGTGTTGCGCAGCGTGCCCGCCGTGGCCGGAGTGCGGGTGAGCGAGGGGCTGCGCGCGGCGGCCGTACGCTACGCCGCCCAGGGCGTCGAGGTGCCCGCAGAGCGGGTCGCCGAGGCCGCCGAGCTCATCACCCGGCGCTACGAGCAGCAGCTCACGGACGCCGGGCACGAGCACCGGCTCGTTCAGGCCGTACTGGTGTGGGCCGACCGGCCCGCCCACGGCGACCGCACGCTGGCCACGTTGGAGCGGCATGTTTCCAGCGAGGCGTTCGAGGCGCTGGCCGCCGCCTTCCAGCGGGTCGTGCGGATCCTGCCCGAGGGCGGCGCCGAGGCGTCCGATGCGTCACTGCTGACCGCCCCGGCCGAACTGCGCCTCGCCGAGAGCGCGCAGGCCGTCCGGCAGGCGCTGCAGGGGCGGGAGGACGATCTCGGCGCGCTGATCGAGGTCTCCGCGCCGCTGGTCGAGGCGATCGGCGTCTTCTTCGACGAGGTGCTGGTCATGGACCCCGACCCGGCGGTCCGGGCGGCGCGGCTGGCGCTGCTGAGGGACGTGGCGGGGCTGGCCCGGACGACCCTGGACTGGGGAGCGCTGTAGACAGCAGACCGGGGGCGTGTTTCACGTGAAACGAGACTGTTTCACGTGAAACGCCGCCCCCGGCTCCGGTCAGTCGATCGACCGGGTGGTCAGACCGCCATCAGCGGGGCGTCGGAGCGCCACTTCAGGACCTTGTCGAAGCTCACCACGGCTCCGCCCTTGCCCGGCTTGTTGCCGATGTGGACGTGGTCGGCGAGCTCCTCGATGAGACACAGCCCCCTGCCGTTCTCCGCGTCGCAGTGCGCGGGACGGATCGGCGGGCGGGAGCGGCCCGTGGGCGCCGCGGGAAAGCCCGGGCCCGCGTCCGCGACCTCGATCCGGCACGTCTCGCCGTCGAGGTAGGCGGTGACCCGGTACGCCTCCGAGCCGGGGCCGCGTCCGGTGTCCCCGCCGTGCTCCACGGCGTTCGCGCACGCCTCGCTGAGGGCGACGGAGAGGTCGTAGGAGATGTCCGGGTCGACGCCCGCGGTCTCCATCGTGCCGATCAGGAGGCGGCGGGCGAGCGGCACGCTCGCAGCTTCGCGCCGCAGATGGAGTGACCACCAGATGCTCATGCTCCAGCCTCCCGGCCGCGGCTCGACATACCGTTACGTATTGCCCCGAGTCCCCCTGTGTAAGCGTGAAGTTGACGTGACGCCGCCCATACGGCGGATGCGCGCTGGTCCTGATCGGTGTATGTGGGGGGCAGGTATCGGTGCATCCGGGGGCGTGCGGGGCCAGAGTGTGACGTTCCGCTCGTACGGCATCTTGTGGACCTGCCGCACGACGCCTGCGGGGCCAGTGCGATGATGAGCCCGCCATGTCTGCCCCCCACGCGCGCGCGACGCGCTCCGGACACACGCTCCGGTTCCTTCGGGCCGCGGTGTTCGCCGCGGTCTGCGTCGTGCTGGCCGGGGCAGGTCACGCGCTCGCCTCCTGCGACACCATCCCGCTGTGGACACTGGGCGCCGGGTTCCTCGGGGTGGCCGCGGTGGCCGCCCCGCTCGCCGGGCGCGCGCGCTCACTGGCGGGGGTCGCCGCGCTGCTCGCGGTCGGCCAGACGGTGCTGCACACCCTGTTCGGCCTCGGCCAGCACGGTACGGCCGTCGCCACGTCCTCGGCGCCCGTGGGCGGGAGTGACGCCGCGCTGGTCCAGCAGGCCGCACGGTTCGTGTGCGGTACGACAGCGGCCGCCATCAGCCCGGCACAGGCCCACCGGATCCTCACCGACGCCCGGATCCAGCCGCCCACGGGCACGCACAGGCATCTGGTCGCGGACACCACGTCCGGGGACCCCGCCTCGCTGTGGCCGTCCCTGCCGATGCTGCTCGGCCACGTCCTCGCGGCCCTGGCCGCCGGCTGGCTGCTGCGCCACGGCGACCTCGCCCTGCTGCGGCTCACCCAGCTGTCGGCGCAAGGAGTCGCCGAAGGGGCGCTGATGCGCTCCCTGCGGGCCGCTCTCGCACTGGTCCGCGCCCTGCGCGCCGGACTCCCGGGAGCCCCGCAGGCCCACCCCCGCCCGGCGCACACCACGCAGTCCGCCCCGCCGACGCCCCGCACGGCGGCGCTCCAGCACACCGTGATCCGACGCGGCCCACCGGCCGCCACGGTTTCCGCAGCCGCACTCGCCCTCGTCGCCTGACGCGACGCGACCACCACCACTCCGCTTCCGCGGAGGAGGGGTTGCCGTCGTGCGGCACGCGCGTGTGCGCGCTACCCCTCCTTCCTCATTCAGACCGACTCACAGCGGAGTGCTCCTTCCATGAAGGCTTCCCGTATCGTCGCGGCCGGTGCCGCCGCCGGTATCACCGTTCTCGCCCTGTCCGCCCCCGCCTTCGCGCACGTCAGCGTGCAGCCCGAGGGCACGGCCGCCAAGGGCGGCTACGCGGTCATCGACTTCAAGGTCCCCAACGAGCGCGACGACGCCTCGACCACCAAGCTCGAGGTCACCTTCCCGACCGACCACCCGCTGGCCTCCGTCATGCCGGAGCCCATGCCCGGCTGGAAGGTCGAGGTCACCAAGTCCAAGCTGGAGAAGCCGCTGGAGATGCACGGCGAGAAGATCACCGAGGCTGTCTCCAAGGTCACGTGGACCGCCGACGGCAAGGGCATCGAGCCCGGCTACTTCGAGAAGTTCCCGCTCTCCGTCGGCCAGCTGCCCGAGGACACCGACCAGCTGGCCTTCAAGGCCCTGCAGACGTACTCCAACAAGGAGGTCGTCCGCTGGATCGAGGTGCCGCAGGAGGGCAAGGAGGAGCCCGACAACCCGGCCCCGGTGCTGCAGCTGTCCGCCGCCTCCGAGGACGGGCACCACGGCGCCGCGGCCGATGAGGACTCCGACGCCAAGTCGGCCGAGAAGGCCTCCGCCCACACCTCCGCCTCCGACTCCGCCTCCTCCGACGGCACCGACACCACCGCCCGGGTGCTGGGCGTCGTCGGCATCGTGGTCGGCGCCGCGGGTGTCGCCTACGGCGTGCTCGCCGGACGCCGACGGGCCACCGCCTGAGACTGCCTCCGTTGACGGCGCGCGCCGGATCCCCGCTTCGGGCGGGGCACCCCGGTGCGCGCCGGGTCACCGACATCTGGGACATTTTTCTATGCGCACCAAGACCTTCGCCGCGGCCGCGCTGCTCGCCGCCGCCTCCCTGACCCTGACCGCCTGCGGCAGCGGCGACGCGAGCGACCAGCCCGTCTCCGTGGTGTCCGAGGAGGCCGGTGCCGACAAGGCCGCCACCGTCCTCGACAAGCCGTTCGAGAAGCCGGACCTGGTCCTCACCGACACCCAGGGCAAGAAGTACGACCTCCGCAAGGAGACCGAGGGCAAGCCCACGCTGATCTACTTCGGCTACACCCACTGCCCCGACGTCTGCCCGCTGACGATGAACAACATCGCCGTCGCCAAGAAGCAGCTGTCCAAGGCCGAGCAGGACCAGCTGCGCGTGGTGTTCGTCACCACCGACCCCCAGCGCGACACCTCGGCCGAACTCGGCAAGTGGCTCAAGGGCATCGACACCCGGTTCGTCGGCCTCACCGGTGACTTCGCGACCATCCAGGCGGGCGCCCGCACCCTCGGCATCTCCATCGAGCCGACGCGCAAGGACAAGAACGGCAAGACGATCTCCGAGCACGGCACCCAGGTCATCGCGTTCTCCCCGAAGACCGACGGCGGCTACGTGCTCTACGGCGAGGACGCCGACGTCGACGACTACACCAAGGACCTCCCCAAGATCATCAAGGGGGAGAACCCGTGAGGCGGCGACTCGCCCCGGCGGCCCTCGCCATAGCCGGTGCCCTGGCCCTGGCGGGCTGCGGCGGCTCGGACTCCGACAGCGGAAACGATTCGGGAAAGCCTGAACTCTCCGCCGGCTCCGCCTACATGCCGCAGCCGGTGTCCGACGACATGGCGGCCGGCTTCCTCACCGTCACCAACAAGGGCGACGCCGCCGACGAGCTGACCTCGGTCACCAGCGACGTCGCCGGACAGGTCACCGTGCACAAGACCGTCGACGGGGCAATGCAGGAGGTCAAGAGCCTCAAGATCCCCGCGGGCGGCCGGCTGGAGCTGAGGAGCGGCGGCGACCACCTGATGTTCGAGCAGCTGAAGAGCAAGCCCGAGGAAGGCCAGACGGTCTCCGTCGAGCTGCACTTCGCGCACTCCGACCCGGTGAAGGTCGAGATGCCGGTGAAGCCGCCGACCTACACCCCGACGACCGGACACTGAGGGAGGGACCTCCGTGACACAGACCATCGCCCCCCGCGTCCGGGCACTGGTGCTGCTGCTCCTGGCCGCGGCCTGCGCACTCCTGGCCGGAGCCGGCCCGGCCTCCGCGCACGCCGCGGTGACCGGCAGCGACCCCGGGCAGGGGGCGGTGGTCGACAAGGCCCCGGCCCGGATCTCGCTCACCTTCTCCGAGCAGGTCGCGCTGTCCGACGACTCGCTGCGCGTGCTCGACCCCGAGGGCAAGCGCGTCGACACGGCCAAGCCGGCCAACGTCAGTGGCACGACGTATGCCGTGCCGCTGCACTCGGGGCTGCCCGACGGCACGTACACGGTGGCCTACCAGGTGGTCTCCGCGGACAGCCATCCCGTCGCGGGTGCCTACACCTTCTCCATCGGGGCCCCCTCCAAGACCTCCGTCTCGGTCTCCGGGCAGTCGACGGACGACGGGGTCGTGGGCTGGCTGTACGGCTTCGGACGGTACGTGTCGTACGCCGGGTTTCTCGTGATGGCCGGCGGCGCCGCCTTCGTGCTCGCCTGCTGGCAGCGCGGTTCCGGGGTGCGGCCGGTGCAGCGGTACGTCGTCTCCGGGTGGGTCGCCCTCACCGCGGCGACCCTCGCGCTGCTGCTCCTGCGCGGCTCCTTCACCGGCTCCGGGAAGGTCGCCGACGTCTTCGACCTGTCCCTGCTCGGACAGGTGCTGCAGACCAAGACCGGCGCGGCCCTGGTGTCCCGGCTGCTGCTGCTCGCCGCGGCCGCCCTGTTCATCGCCGTGCTGTTCGGGGCCTACGACAAGCGGGAGGACGCCCGGGAGAAGAGGGACCTGACCTTCGGGCTCTCGATCGGCGGTGTCGTCGTGGCGGCCGGGCTCGCGGCGAGCTGGGCGATGTCCGAGCACGCCTCCGTCGGCCTCCAGGCGGGCATCGCCATGCCGGTGGACGTGCTCCACCTGCTGGCCGTCGCCGCCTGGCTCGGCGGGCTGGGCGCGCTGCTGGTCGCCCTGTACCGCGCGCCCGCCGAGACGCCCGTCGACGCGGCGGCCGTACGCCGCTTCTCGCAGGTCGCCTTCGGCAGCGTCCTCGTGCTGATCGCGACCGGGACGTACCAGTCCTGGCGCCAGCTCGGCTCCTGGTCGGCCTTCACCGACACCCGCTACGGCCAACTCCTCCTCGCCAAGATCGCCCTCGTGGTCGTCCTGGTCGGCATCGCGTGGATCTCGCGCCGGTGGACGGGACGGCTGACGGAGACGTCACCGGTGGCCGTATCGGCGGTACGGGAGAAGGAACGGGTCGGCGCGCGGACGGATGACACCGGCGCCGTGGAGCCCGCTGCCACCGGCCACGCGGCCGGAAGCACGGACGCCGTCGACGAAGCGGACCCGGTCGGCGAGGGCCAGGGTGACGACGAGCGCGACCGAGGCCTCGACACGGACGAACCATCCGGCAGCGAGCCCACAGCTACCGAGCCCACAGATACCAAGCCCGCCGGCACCGAGCCCGCCGGCAGCGAACGTGCCGCACAGCTCGCCCGGCAGCGGGCCGCCCGGGACGCCGCCCGGCGGAAGCGGATCCGGGACGCGGACCCGAACCGCTTCGGACTGCGCCGCTCCGTGCTGACCGAGGCCGGCGTCGCGGTCGTCCTGCTCGCCGTCACCACCGTGCTGACGCAGACCGAGCCGGGACGCACCGAGCAGGAGGCCAAGGCCGCCACCTCGTCCTCCGCATCCGCCTCCGCCGACACGGGCGCGTCCGGGGCACTGACCCTGAACATGCCGTTCGACACCGGCGGTGAGGACGGCAAGGGCATCGTCACCATCGACCTCGACCCCGCGCGCGTGGGCGACAACGAAATGCACGTCTACGTGGAGCGGCCCAACGGCAGGGCCTTCGACATCCCCGAGGTCAAGGTGGACTTCACCCTGAAAGCCAAGGACATCGGGCCCCTGCCCGTCGTCCCGGACCACCTCGCCACCGGACACTGGTCGGCGAACGGAGTGCAGATCCCCATGGCCGGCGACTGGAAGGTCGACGTGACCGTGCGGACCTCCGACATCGACGAGGTGACCGTCTCCAAGAACGCGCAGATCGGCTGAACGACCATGCCTGACCAGTCCCTCCCGAAGGCCCGCACCCCCGAGGCCGGCCCGGTGAAGAACGAGGCGGCCCCCACGCACGAGGGCATCTCACGGCGGCGGCTGCTCGGTACCGCCGGTGCCACCGGGCTCGTCCTCGGCACCGCCGGCGCCACCGTGGGCTACGCCGCCGCCCCCTCCGAAGCGGTCGCTCCCCTCACCTCCCTCGGCACGGACCGGGCGATGTTTCACGGGAAACATCAGCCCGGCATCACCGACGGCCTCCAGGCGCGCGGCCACCTCGTCGCCTTCGACCTGGCTGCGGGGGCCGGCCGCAAGGAGGCCGCCGCGCTGCTCCGCCGCTGGTCGGAGACGGCCCGGCGGCTCATGGCGGGCGAACCGAGCACCCACGGGGACACGGACGTCGCCCGCGACGCCGGGCCCTCCTCGCTGACGATCACCTTCGGCTTCGGCCACAGCTTCTTCGCCAGGACAGGCCTGGAGAGGCAGCGTCCGGCGGCCCTGGACCCGCTGCCCGAGTTCTCCTCCGACCACCTCGACAAGAACCGCAGCAACGGTGACCTGTGGGTGCAGATCGGCGCCAACGACGCCCTCGTCGCCTTCCACGCCCTGCGCGCGATCCAGAAGGACGCGGGCCGGGCCGCCAAGGTGCGCTGGCAGATGAACGGCTTCAACCGCTCACCGGGCGCCACCTCCCACCCCATGACGGCCCGCAACCTGATGGGCCAGATCGACGGCACCCGCAACCCCAAGCCGGGTGAGGCCGACTTCGACCAGCGCATCTTCGTGCCGGAGAAACCGGAGAAGGGCGAACCGGCCTGGATGGCGAACGGCTCCTACGCCGTCGTACGCCGAATCCGCATGCTCCTCGACGACTGGGAGCAGCTCTCCGTCAAGGCGCAGGAGGATGTCATCGGGCGGCGCAAGTCCGACGGCGCGGCCCTGTCCGGCGGCACCGAGACGACCGCGATGGACCTGGAGAAGACGGACGCCCAGGGCAACCTGGTCGTCCCGATCAACGCCCACGCCCGCATCACCCGGCCTGACCAGAACGGCGGCGCGGCGATGCTCCGCCGTCCCTTCTCCTTCCATGACGGCATCGACGCCGACGGGGTGCCCGACGCGGGCCTGCTCTTCATCTGCTGGCAGGCCGATCCGCTGCGCGGCTTCGTGCCCGTGCAGCGCAAGCTCGACCGCGGCGACGCCCTGTCGCAGTTCATCCGGCACGAGTCGAGCGGGCTGTTCGCGGTGCCGGGCGGGGCCGCCGAGGGGGAGTACGTGGGGCAGAAGTTGCTGGAGGGGTGAGAGTTCATTATTGGGTGGGATGGTTCGGCTTGTGGGGGATAGCGCTTCCGCGCGCCCATTAGGGTGAGGTCATGCCAGCGAGCTACGCGTATCTCGGCCCTGAGGGCACCTTCACCGAAGTCGCCCTGCGCACCCTCCCCGAGGCCGCCACCAGGGAGCTCATCCCGTACGTGTCCGTCCAGTCCGCGCTCGACGCCGTGCGCGCCGGCGAGGCCGAGGCCGCGTTCGTGCCGATCGAGAACTCCGTCGAGGGCGGCATCACCACCACCCTCGACGAGCTGGTCGCCGGCGCGCCGCTGATGATCTACCGCGAGGTGCTGCTGTCGATCACCTTCGCGCTGCTGGTCCGCCCAGGCACGAAGCTGTCGGACATCAAGACCGTCTCCGCCCACCCGGCCGCGCAGCCGCAGGTGCGCAACTGGCTGAAGAAGCACCTGCCGGACGCGCACTGGGAGTCGGCCGCCTCGAACGCGGACGCCGCGCGGCTGGTCCAGGAGGGTCAGTACGACGCCGCCTTCGCGGGTGAGTTCGCGGCCGCCCGCTACGGCCTGGAGGCCCTGGAGACCGGGATCCACGACGCGGAGAACGCCCAGACGCGGTTCGTTCTGGTCGGCCGGCCCGCCCGTCCCGCGGCGCCGACCGGCGCGGACAAAACCTCGATCGTGCTGTGGCAGCGCGACGACCACCCCGGTGGCCTGCGCGACCTGCTGGGCGAGTTCGCCACCCGCGGCATCAACCTCATGCTGCTCCAGTCCCGGCCCACCGGCGCCGGCATCGGCAACTACTGCTTCTGCATCGACGCCGAGGGCCACATCTCCGACCGCCGGGTGGCCGACGCCCTGATGGGTCTGAAGCGGATCTGCCTCCAGGTGCGCTATCTGGGCTCCTACCCGCGCGCGGACGTGCAGCCGGAGGAAGTGCAGCCACCGCGGCTGGGGACGTCCGACGAGGAGTTCGCGGGGGCGGCGGACTGGGTCGCGCGGTGCCAGGACGGGCGCTTCTAGCAGCTCACCGGCCCTTTCCGGGCCGGTCGTACCTGCTGATTGTCGTTATCCACAGGGGTTATCCACAGGTGCGCTTCTCGACCTGGGGACAAGTCGACAACGAAGCATGACTCAGTCGACAAATCGCCTATGAGCCCTGGATGCATCCATCCGTCGGCAGGTCATCCTTCGTCCACTGTTTTCCCTTGAGTAACTCTTAGGGGCGACCCATTTCCACTCGAAAGTGAGGGTAAAGCGGGTTTGCGCAGGGAATTCTCAGGGGCACCCATGCCTTCCGGAGTGATCAATTCCGCAGTCCACAGATCTTCCACACAGCCTGTGGATAACTTTCCGAGGGGCGTGCATTCCTGTGGACAACACACGGCCAAGTCCCGCTCCCCGCAAGGGATTCGCGTCAATGTGACGTCCGGCAGATGCCTCGTGCCGGGGACAGGCGATTGCTTAATTGACACTCCACGTAATTCACCCATAACGGTACGTATGCCACGCCGTGGATAGTGAGTCGTGGGCGGTCACCCCGCACCGGTAGCCTTGGGCGCGTGATTGACCTTCGCCTGCTCCGTGAGGACCCCGACCGTGTGCGCGCGTCGCAGCGCGCCCGTGGAGAGGACGTCGCGCTCGTCGACGCCCTCCTGTCTGCCGACGAGCGGCGCAGGTCGTCCGGCGTCCGCTTCGACGAGCTGCGCGCCGAGCAGAAGGCGCTCGGCAAGCTCATCCCGAAGGCGGCCGGCGACGAGAAGGCCGAACTGCTGAAGAAGGCGGGTCAGCTCGCCGCGGACGTCAAGGCCGCCGACGCGGACCGCGACGCGGCCGCGACCGAGACCCAGGAGCTCCTCCAGCGACTCGGCAACCTCGTCCACCCGCACGTGCCCGTGGGCGGCGAGGAGGACTTCGTCACGCTCGAGACGCACGGCACGATCCGCGACTTCGGCGCCGAGGGCTTCGAGCCGAAGGACCACCTGGCGCTCGGCCAGCTCCTCGGCGCGATCGACGTCGAGCGGGGCGCCAAGGTCTCCGGCTCGCGCTTCTACTTCCTCACCGGCGTGGGCGCGCTCCTGGAGTTCGCCCTGGTGAACGCGGCGATGGCGCAGGCCACCGCGGCCGGCTTCACCCCGATGCTGACCCCGGCGCTGGTCCGCCCCCAGTCCATGGCGGGCACGGGCTTCCTCGGCCAGGCCGCGCAGGACGTCTACCACCTCGCCGACGACGACCTCTACCTCGTCGGCACCTCCGAGGTCGCGCTCGCCGCGTACCACATGGACGAGATCCTCGACGCCGACCGCCTCCCCCTGCGCTACGCGGGCTTCTCGCCCTGCTTCCGCCGCGAGGCGGGTTCGCACGGCAAGGACACCCGGGGCATCTTCCGCGTGCACCAGTTCGACAAGGTCGAGATGTTCTCCTACGTCACTCCCGAGGACTCGCAGGCCGAGCACCAGCGCCTGCTGGAGTGGGAGAAGCAGTGGCTGACCTCGCTGGAGCTGCCGTTCCGCGTGATCGACGTGGCGAGCGCCGACCTGGGGGCCTCGGCCTCCCGCAAGTTCGACTGCGAAGCGTGGATCCCCACCCAGGGCAAGTACCGCGAGCTGACCTCGACCTCGGACTGCGCCGAGTTCCAGTCCCGCCGCCTGTCGATCCGCGTCCGTGAGGGCAAGCAGGTCCGCCCGCTGGCCACGCTCAACGGCACGCTGTGCGCCGTCCCGCGCACGATCGTGGCGATCCTGGAGAACCACCAGCAGGCCGACGGCTCGGTGCGCGTGCCCGAGGTGCTCCGTCCGTACCTGGGAGGCCGGGAGGTCTTGGAGCCGGTGGCCAAGTGAGCGACACGGCCTCCCCGGGCGCCTTCCCGTACCGGCTCGTCGCCACCGATCTCGACGGCACGCTGCTGCGCTCCGACGACACGGTGTCGCAGCGCACCCGTGACGCGCTCGCCGCGGCCACCGCGGCGGGCGCCGCCCACATCGTCGTCACCGGCCGTGCCGTCCCCTGGACCCGGCACATCCTCGACGACCTCGGCTACCAGGGCCTCGCCGTCTGCGGCCAGGGCGCGCAGGTCTACGACGCCGGCGCGCACCGCCTGCTGACGTCCGTGACGCTGGACCGGCAGCTGGCCGGGGTGGCACTGGCCAAGATCGAGGCGGAGGTGGGCCCGCTGCACCTGGCGGCGAGCCGTGACGGCCTCGACGGCGAGGTGCTGGTGGGCCCGGGCTACGCGGTCACGGGCAGCCTGCCCGCCACCCCCTTCACTGACGCGTCGGACCTGTGGTCCGCGCCCCTGAACAAGCTGTACATCCAGCACCCGACGCTGAGCGACGACGAGCTCTGCGAGGCGGCCACGCGCACGGCCGGCGGTTTCGTCACCGTCACCATGGCGGGCGCGGGCATCGTGGAGCTGCTCCCGCTGGGCCTGTCCAAGGCGACGGGGCTGTCCCTGGCGGCCCGCCGGCTCGGTCTGAAGGCGGCCGACACGATCGCCTTCGGCGACATGCCCAACGACATCCCGATGTTCGCCTGGGCCTCCTACGGCGTCGCCATGGCGGACGCCCACGAGGAACTGAAGGCGGTCGCCGACGAGGTGACGTCGTCCCACGACGAGGACGGCATCGCGGTGGTACTGGAGCGACTGCTGGGCTGAACCCCTGGCCCGGTGGTCGGAACCGCAGCTCAACGCCAGTGCTCAAGGCCCGCTATGAGGGCCTGGTCTTCAGGCCCCGATACTCAGGGTTCCATGGTGTTCGGCGGAGGATGCACGGATCGAACGTGCGCGGGCCTTCCGACCCGACCACGGTTGAGCAAACCGGTGCCTTACCACTCGGCCAATCCTCCGGGTGGGCGGCCCACGCGATGTGCGATTCGCGTGCTCGAAGCGGCCGCCCCGGGCAGCTCCCCGTGCGCGGCGGGTTCCACGGAGAGATAGTGGCTACTCCGGATCCCGCCGCCGGCTGCCCTGAAGGGAGCTGGGCGTACTGCCGTGCATGGACATCGCCCCGCTCCTCTCCCGGACTGTGGCGCCGGGCTCCAGGCCCGGCGGCGACGACAACCACTCTGCCCGCCGGGCGAATGGGACGCCACCGAATAAATCACCGGCTGCTACGGCCGCTCGTGATCAATACAGCTAGCGCCTGCGCCATCTGCGGCGGCGGGCCTCCTCAAGGCCGGGCTGCGTCACTCCTCGCCCGCGAGCGTGAGGGAACGCAGCTTCTGCCCGGCGTACCAGGTGGCCAGCACCGTGACGGCGACCAGCAGCACCGTCGCCGTCGTCAGGCCCACGTCGGAGGAGACCAGGTCCCCGCCGGACACCTTCTGCGCCACCGCCAGCGACCACTGCTGGACGCTCAGCGTGCGCGCACCCGGCACCAGGGAGCCGAACAGGGCCTCCCAGACCAGGGCATAGACCAGACCGAACACCACCGCGTGCCGGGAGACCGTGCCCAGCAGCAGGAACAGGGCCGCGTAGGCGATGGAGGCGACCAGCGCGGCCACCGTGTAGGCGACGGCGACCTGCTGGCCGTTGCCGTTGAGGATGAACCCGGCGATGAGCGTCGGCACGGCCGAGAACACCATGGTCACGGCGATGGCGACGATCAGCTTGGTGAAGATGATCGTCGGCCTCTTGATCGGCTTGGACAGCAGGTACACCACCGAGCCGTCGTCGATCTCGGGGCCGATCGCGCCCGTTCCGGCGATGACGCCGATGATCGGCACCATCGTGGCCAGGGCGAGTCCGCCGAGCAGGTCGGACGCCGTCTGGTCGTCCGCCCCGGCCAGGCCGCGCACGGCCACGGCGATCACGATCAGCAGCATCGGCAGGGCGCCGAGGATGAGGGCCCGGCGACGGCCGAGCAGGGCCCGGTAGGTGAGCCGGGCGACTGTGGGGTCGTACATCAGGGCCTCCTACGCCGCGACCAGGTACGAGAAGACGGACTCGAGGGACTCGTCGGACGGCGAGACCGTGAGCAGCCGGATGCCGTGGTCCCTGGCGACCTTGGGCAGCAGCGTGGTGAAGCGGCCGAAGTCGACGGCCTGGATGCGCAGCGCGCCCTCAGTGACGTCGACCTCGATGCCGGACGTCGACGGGTCGGCGATCAGCGCGGCCGCGAGGGCGCGGTCGTCGCTGGAACGCACCAGGTAGCGGTGCGGCCGGTCGGTCATCAGACGGCGGATCTTGCGGAAGTCACCACTGGCGGCGTGCCGGCCGGCGACGACGACCTCGATGTGCCAGGCGAGCTGCTCGACCTCTTCGAGGATGTGGGACGAGAACAGCACCGTGCGGCCCTCGTCGCCCATGCGGCGCAGCAGGTCCATCAGCTGCATGCGCTGGCGCGGGTCCATGCCGTTGAACGGCTCGTCCAGCAAGAGCAGAGAGGGGTCGTGCACCAGGGCGGAGGCCATCTTCACGCGCTGGCGCATGCCCTTGGAGTACGTCTGGATCTTGCGGTCCTGCGCGTACTCCATCTCGACCGTGGCGAGCGCCTTCTGGGCGGCCTTCGCGCCCAGGCCGTGCAGCTCGGCGTTGGCCAGGACGAATTCCTTGCCGGTGAGGAAGTCGTACATCGCCTCCCGCTCGGGGACGACGCCGATGTGCCGGTAGATCTGCTCGTTGCGCCACACGGCCTGGCCGTCGAGGGTGACGGTGCCGGTGGAGGGGGCCAGGAAGCCGCCCATCATGTTGATGAGGGTGGACTTCCCGGCACCGTTGGGACCCAGCAGGCCCGTGACGCCGGGGCCGATGGTCATGGTGATGTCGTTGACGGCGACCACGTTGCCGAACCAGCGGGAGACGTGGTCGATGTTGAGCGTGGTCACAGTCCCACCTTCTTGTAGCGGCGCATCAGGAGGCCGTAGCTCGCCGCGATCAGGCCCAGGGCGACGAGGACGTAGACGACGCCCTCGGCGGTGCTCGGGCCCACCCCGCTGGGGGAGGCGGATGTCGCGCCCAGGAACGCGGACTGCACACCGTCGACGATCGTGATCGGCGAGAACAGTCCGATCCACGGCACGGCGTCGCCGCTGCCCTGGGCGTCGGCGATGGCCTGGAGGGTGGAGACCGCGCCGTAGGTGATGGTCAGCACGGCGATCACGGCCGCGATGCCGAAGCCGCGGCGCGGGGTGACGGATGCGATGACCAGGCCGATGCCGGCGAACAGCAGTGAGAGCAGAGCCACGGAGACCAGCCCCTGTGCGAATCCCTTGGTCTGGTCGGCGAAGTCCAGCTTGGCCAGCAGCGCGCCCACGTAGAGCACGAGCAGCGGAGCGGCCGTGAGGACGAACAGCGCCGAGGCCAGGGCCGCGAACTTGGCGCGGACGTAGTCGGAGGTCTCGATGGGCCGCGAGAAGTACAGCGGAACGGTCTTGAAGCGCAGGTCCCGCGAGACGGACTGGGGCGCCTGCGAGGCGACATACAGGCTGATGACCGCCTGCATGATGATCGCGTAGCGCGTGTAGTCGACGGGCAGTTCCTTGGCCTTGGTGGCGACCGCGACGGCGACCATGATGGCCGCGGGCACGCACATCACCACGAAGAGCAGCATCGGCAGCACCTTCGACTTCACCGAGCGGCCGAGGCCGTAGGAGCCGCGCAGGGACTGCGAGTAAAGGGAGCGGCGGGCGTAGGCGCGGCCCAGGCGCGGGCCGTCGTAGTTGCGGTAGCCGATGTTGTGGATGCGGGTCTGGTCGCCCGGTGCCGGGGCGGGTGCCCCCGTGGAGTGCTCAACCGCCATGGCCGACCGCCTCCTTCCGCTGTTCGCGCTCGTCGCTACCGGTGAAGACCTCGGAGATGTGGTGCCGGCGCTGCTCCATGCGCACCAGGCCGAGACCGAGGTCCGCGATCACGTCCCGGACCAGGTCGTACGTCTCCTCGCCCTGCGCGGTGAGCAGCAGGACGTGGCCGGCGCCGGGCAGGCCGCTGCCGTCCTCGACGGTCACTCCGCGCGCGTGCAGCGCCTCGCGGACCGCGCGGGTGCCGTCCGGGTGCGCGTCGGAGTCGGTGACCTCGATCGCCAGGGTCGTGGTGGTCTGCGTGAAGTCCGTGGTGGAACTGGAGCGCAGGAGCTTGCCGCCGTCCACGACGACGACGTGGTCGCAGGTGCGCTCCAGCTCGCCCAGCAGATGGGAGGTGACCAGGACCGAGATGCCGAAGTCGGTGTGGATCCTGCGGATCAGGCCGAGCATCTCGTCGCGGCCGACCGGGTCGAGGCCGTTGGTGGGCTCGTCCAGGAAGACCAGCTGCGGGTCGTGGACGAGGGCCTGCGCGAGCTTGACGCGCTGTTTCATGCCGGTCGAGTAGCCGCCGATGGGGCGGTAGCGCTCCTCGTACAGCCCGACGTGGCGCAGGGTGTCGGCGGTGCGCTCGCGCGCGGCGGTGGGCGGCAGGCCGGACATGCGCGCCATGTGGACGACGAACTCGGTGGCCGAGACGTCCGGTGGCAGGCAGTCGTGCTCGGGCATGTAGCCGACCCGCTCACGGATGGCGGCGCCGTCGGTGGCGACATCGAGACCGAGCACTTCGGCGCGGCCCTCGGTGGCGGGGGACAGACCCAGCAGGATCTTGATCAGTGTGGACTTGCCGGCTCCGTTGGCTCCGACGAGTCCGGTCACACCGGGCCCGACGTCCACGGAGAGCCGGTCAAGCGCGGTCACCCGGGGGAACCGCTTGCTCAGGCTTTCGGTCGCGATCACAGTCACCCTACGAAGGTAGGGGCGGTGCGAGTGGCGGTCGTCACTCCGCAGAGCTGTCTTCGGATCAGCCCTGAGTATTACGGGCCCCTAGGGGAGCTGCTCCTTGAGAGTTACCACCACCCGGAAGCCCCTATTGACGAACTCTCTAACAACTGCGAGATTCGCCGGATGACGTTGCTGACGGGCGCGCGGGAGCGCAGGGTTCGGGCGGGCGAAGTCGAGCTGTGCGTGGCCGAGATGGGTGATCCGGGACGGCCGACGGTCGTCCTGCTGCACGGCTACCCCGACAGCAAAGAGGTGTGGTCCGAGGTCGCCGCGCGGCTCGCCGACCGCTTTCACGTGGTGGCCTACGACGTCCGCGGCCACGGCCGGTCGACGGCGCCGCGACCGCTGCGGGGCGGGTTCACGCTGGAGAAGCTGACGGACGACTTCCTGGCCGTCGCGGACGCGGTGAGTCCGGGCGCGCCGGTGCACCTGGTCGGGCACGACTGGGGGTCGGTGCAGGCCTGGGAGTTCACCACCGCGCAGCGCACCAGGGGCCGGATCGCTTCCTTCACCTCGATGTCCGGGCCGTCCCTCGACCACTTCGGACACTGGATCGGCAAGCGGATGAAGCGGCCCACCCCGCGCCGGGTCGCCCAGCTGCTCGGCCAGGGCGCCCGCTCCTGGTACGTGTACCTGCTGCACACGCCCCTGCTGCCCGAGCTGGCCTGGCGCGGCCCGCTCGGCAAGCGCTGGCCACGGATGCTGGAACGCGCCGAGAAGGTGCCCCGGGGTGACTACCCCACCGCGTCCCTGCCGTCGGACGCGGCCCACGGGGCCTGGTTGTACCGGGACAACGTCCGGCCCAGGATGCGCGCTCCCCGCCCGGACGCGCACGCCCACGCGCCCGTACAGGTCATCACACCCCTGGAGGACCGGTTCCTCTCGGAGCGGCTCCACGACGAACTGGAGCGGTGGGTTCCGCAGCTGACGCGCAGGACCATCCAGGCGGGGCACTGGGTCCCGCGCACCCGCCCCGACCGACTGGCCTCGTGGATCGAGAAGTTCGTGACGTCCGTCGAGAGCGGGCGGCCCCCGGTGGCGGCGGACGGCGAGCACGCCGAGCGCTTCGGCGGGCAGCTCGCGCTGGTCACCGGCGCGGGCAGCGGTATCGGGCGGGCGACCGCGCTCGCGTTCGCCGCGGCCGGTGCGCGCGTCGTGGCCGTCGACCGGAACGGGGAGGCGGCGGCACGCACCGCCGAGTCCTGCCGCCTTCGAGGCGCTGCCGACGCCTGGGCGGAGACGGTCGACGTCTCCGACGAGCAGGCCATGGAGAAGCTCGCCGACAGGGTCACCACCGAGTACGGGGTGGTGGACGTCCTCGTGAACAACGCGGGGATCGGACTGGCCGGTTCCTTCTTCGACACCACCCCGGAGGACTGGAAGAAGGTCCTCGACGTCAATCTGTGGGGCGTCATCCACGGGTGCCGGCTCTTCGGCCGGCGGATGGCCGAGCGTGGCCAGGGCGGCCACATCGTCAATGTGGCGTCCGCCGCGGCGTACCAGCCGTCCCGCGCGCTGCCCGCGTACAGCACCTCCAAGGCGGCCGTGCTGATGCTCGGCGAGTGCCTGCGGGCGGAGCTCGCCGGGCAGGGGATCGGCGTGACGACGGTGTGCCCGGGCATCGTGAACACCGCCATCACGTCGACCGCGCGCTTCGCCGGGGCCGACGCCCCGGAGGAGAAGAGGCTGCAGCAGCGTGCCGCCCGCCTGTACGGGCTGCGGAACTATCCGCCGGAGAAGGTCGCCCGTGCGATCCTGCGGTCGGTGACGCGCAACGAGGCGGTGGTGCCGGTGACACCGGAGGCGCGGGGTGCGCGGTGGCTGTCGCGGTGGGCACCGGGGGCGCTGCGAGGCCTGGCGCGGATGAAGCCGCCGATGTAGGACGCGGTGTGGCAGGTGCAGGTGAGGCACCGGCCGAGGCGAGGCGAGGCCCAAGTCCTCTGCTGTAGCGCCCAGTTGTCCACAGAAGCGTCAATTCCGCTGTGGATAACCATACTTCGCTGTGGACCAAACCTCCGAGGTGAAACTCGATCGCGTGATTCGGGTCTCTCCCGCACCCTGGTGGGATGGACGAAAGACGCACCGTGAAGGTGTCGAAGTACCTGTCGAAGCATCTGCGCCACCAGCCGGAACGCATCGGGCTCACGCTCGACGAGGCCGGCTGGGTCGAGATCGACACCTTGATCGCCGCGGCAACCGCACACGGCTTCCGGTTCACCCGCGACGAGCTGGACCATGTCGTCGCCACGAACGACAAACGGCGCTTCGCCGTCGAAGGCACCCGGATCCGCGCCAGCCAGGGCCACAGTGTGGACGTCGACCTCGGACTGGCGCCGGCCACCCCGCCCGCGCACCTCTACCACGGCACCGTCGCCCGCAACCTGGACGCGATCCGGGCCGAGGGCCTGCGCCCGATGAACCGGCACGCGGTGCACCTCTCGCCCGACCGGGAGACGGCGACCCGTGTCGGAGCCCGCCGGGGTCGGCCGGTCGTACTGACGGTCGACGCGGACGCCATGCACCGCGACGGCCATGCCTTCCAGGTCAGCGCGAACGGGGTGTGGCTGACCGAGGCCGTGCCGGCACGGTACCTGCACTTTCCCGACTAGACCGTGTCCACCCGGACGCGCACGGTGACTGTTTCACGTGAAACAGGGGGGACCGTCGGGGCTCCCTTAGGCTCGTGTCATGAGTCTGCGTCTGAGCACCGTGATCCTCCCGTACCGCCGCTGGCACGAAGGCGGCCGCGCGGCCTGGACGCGCGCCGAGCAGCTCGGCTTCCACACCGCGTACACCTACGACCATCTGTCCTGGCGCACCTTCCGGGACGGCCCGTGGTTCGGCGCCGTGCCGACCCTCACGGCCGCCGCGAGCGTGACCGACCGGCTGCGGCTGGGCACCCTGGTCACCTCGCCGAACTTCCGGCACCCCGTGACCCTCGCCAAGGAGCTGATCTCCCTCGACGACATCTCCGGCGGGCGGGTCACGCTGGGCATAGGCGCGGGCGGCTCCGGCTTCGACGCCACCGCGCTCGGCCAGGAGCCCTGGACCCCGCGCGAGCGGGCCGACCGCTTCGCCGAGTTCGTCCCGCTCCTCGACCGGCTGCTGTGCGAGGACGCCGTGTCGTACGAGGGCGACTTCTACTCCGCCCACGAGGCGCGGAACATCCCCGGCTGTGTGCAGCGCCCCAGGCTGCCGTTCGCGGTGGCCGCGACTGGGCCGCGCGGGATGCGGCTCGCCGCCCGGTTCGGGCAGGCATGGGTCACCACGGGCGACCCGAAGCTGTACGAGAACGGCACCCCTGAACAGTCGATTCAGGCCATTCGCGGGCAGGCGGAGCGGCTCGACGACATCTGCGCCGAGGTCGGCCGCGACATGACCGATCTCGACCGGGTGCTGCTCACCGGATTCACGCCGGACCGCGTCGGACCGCTCCAGTCCCTGAACGCGTTCGTCGACTTCGCCGGACGGCATGTGGAGCTGGGCTTCACCGAGATCGTCATCCACTGGCCGATCCCCGACTCGCCGTTCGCCGCGGACGAGAAGGTCTTCGAGCAGATCGCGATGGAGGCACCGGCGCAACTGCGCTGAGCGTCGACGGACAGGCCCGGGGGCCCCTGTTCAGGGCGGTATCCACTCACCTGTGCGGAGCCCCGCACGCCCGTGCAGACATGTGCGGGACAATGGCCGGGTGACCTCAGCGACCCGACAGCCCGAGACCGCGGCCGAGACCCTCCCACCGCGGCTGATCGCCACCGACCTCGACGGCACTCTGCTGCGCGACGACAAGTCGGTGTCCCCGCGTACGGTCGCCGCACTGGCCGCCGCTGAGGAGGCGGGCATCGAGGTCTTCTTCGTGACCGGCCGCCCGGCCCGCTGGATGGATGTCGTCAGCGACCATGTGCACGGCCACGGCCTGGCGATCTGCGGAAACGGCGCCGCCGTGGTCGACCTGCACGGCGGCCCCGGTGCCCACCGGTTCGTGAAGGTGCGGGAGCTGGCCCGGGAGAACGCCCTGGACGCCGTACGGCTGCTGCGCGACGCGGCACCGGGCACGGTGTACGCGGTGGAGCAGACCTACGGCTTCTACCAGGAGCCGGCGTACCCGAAGCTGCACATGGAGACACCGGACAGCCTCGCCCCGGCCGAGGAAGTGCTGGGCCCGGACCATCGGGCCGCCGCGGAGCCGGTGCTGAAGATCCTCGCCTACCACCCCGAGCTCGACCCCGACGCGTTCCTGACCCTGGCCCGCCTCGCCATCGGCGACCGTGCCGGCGTGACCCGCTCCAGCCCCAGCGCTCTGCTCGAGATCAGCGGTCCCGGAGTGTCCAAGGCAAGCACTCTCGCCCTGTGCTGCGCCGAGCGCGGCATCTCGCACGAGCAGGTCGTCGCCTTCGGTGACATGCCGAACGACGTGGAGATGCTGACCTGGGCGGGCCGGTCGTTCGCGATGGGCAACGCCCACCCGGACGTGGTCGCCGCCGCCTCGGGCCGGACGGTGGCGAACAACGAGGACGGGGTGGCGGTCGTGATCGAGCAGCTGCTGGCGGAACGGCCGTAGCAGCCGGAGCCGGGTCTGTCAGAGGGACACCCCGCGCGCGGTCAGCCACGAGACCGGGTCCACCGACGAGCCCGACTCCGCTGTGATCCGGGCCTCGAAGTGCAGGTGGGGCCCGGTGGAGTTGCCCGTGGTGCCGGACTGGCCGATCCACTGTCCGGGACTGACGTGCTCCCCCTGGTCGACCGCGAGCGAGGCGAGATGGGCGTACTGCGTGTAGTAGCCGCCCGCGTGCTTGAGCACGACCTCCATCCCGAACGGGCCACCGCAGGACACCTTCACCACCCGGCCCGCGCCCACGGCCCGTACCGGCGTCCCGATCGGCACCGCGAAGTCCTGCCCGGTGTGCCGGTTCGACCAGCGCGCACCACCGCTGCCGTAGGACGCCGACAGCTCGTACGTCTCCACCGGGGCGACCCAGTCCCCGTCGGTGAACCCCGTCACCGGCTGGTCGAGCCGGACGGCTCCGCGGCACGCCCCGGCGGCGACCGCGGCGTCCGCCTGTCCTTGAAGCTCCGAACGGGCCGTCTCCAGCTTCTGCTCGATGTCGGCCTTCAGAGCGGCCAGTTGCGTGTTGCGTCTCTCCAGCGCCTGCCACCGGTCGGCGGCCCTGGCCTCGTCCGCCGCCAGTCGCGCCTCGGCACGCCGGTTCTTGGAGATCGCGTTGTTCACGGCGAGGTCCGCCTGGGAGAAGGCGTGCTGACCGCGCATCAGGCTCTCGGGACTGTCGGCGAGGATGATGTGGGCGGCCACCGGCAGGCCACCGCTGCTGCGGTACTGGGCGCGGGCGATGCGGCCCAGGTCCTCGTGCAGGGAGGCGATGTGTCGCCGCTGCACGTCCAGGAGCGCCTCCGCCCGCTGGGCCTCGGCCCGCTGCGCGTCGGCCTCCTTGCGCCCGGCCTCGTACTGCTGGGTCGCCACCGCGGCCTCCTCGTACAGCCGCACCACCTCGGCGCTGAGGCCGGTCTCCGGGCCGGTGCCGGGTTCCTTGTGCGCTGTCGTCGGCCGGGCCGCGAGCACGGCCAGTGCACACAGCAGGACCGGAACGATCAGCCGAAGGCGGCGATATGAGCGCATGTCAGCGATCGTCACCCAGCACGCGGGCCCGGTCCTGTTCACGTCGTACGGCCGGGGGACCGGCTGCGCCGAACGGCCCAGTGCCCGTGGTGACCGGCTGGACCGGCTGCCCCGAAGGACTCGGTGCCCGTAGTGGCCGGCTGCGCCGAAGGTCCCGGTGCCCGTGGGTCGGCTGCTACCGCGCTCCCACCAGCGACTGTGCCGCCGCCTCGCGGTCCGCCATCCTTCGCAGCGGCCCGTCCACCGCCAGCAGGTCCGCGTAGGGACCACGCTGCACGACCCGGCCCCGGTCGAGCACGAGCACGTCGTCGACCGCTTCGAGGCCGGCCAGCCGGTGCGTGATGAGCAGCGTCGTGCGTCCCTCGGTGACGGCCAGCAGATCGGCGGTGAGCGCGTCGGCCGTCACCAGGTCGAGGTGCTCGGCGGGCTCGTCCAGCACCAGGACGGGGAAGTCGGCGAGCAGGGCCCGGGCCAGTGCCAGCCGCTGGCGCTGGCCTCCCGACAGCCGCGCCCCGTGCTCGCCGACGAGCGTGTCCAGACCCTCGGGCAGGCTGTCCGCCCAGTCCAGCAACCTGGCACGGCCCAGCACGGCGCGCAGCTCGTTCTCGGTGGCGTCCTTGCGGGCGAGCAGCAGGTTCTCGCGCAGCGAGCTGTCGAAGAGGTGCGCATCCTGTGCACACAGCCCGACGAACCTCCGTACGTCGTCACCGTGGAGCGCGTACGCGTCCACACCCCCGAGCGTGTACGACCCGGCCTCCGCGTCGAGGAACCGCAGCAGCGCCTGCGCCAGGGTGGTCTTGCCGGAGCCGGAGGGCCCGACCACGGCGATCCGGCGCCCCTCCTCCAGGGTCAGATCGAGCCTGCCGAGCGCCTCCCGGTCCTGCCCGGCGTGCCGGGCGGTCAGTCCCTTGACGACGACCGGGAACGGCGACGCGGGCGCCTGCCGGGGCCGCTCCGGCTCCCGCACCGGCTCCGGCGCGTCCAGCACCTCGTACACCCGTTCCGCGCTGCGGCGCACGCGCTGCCGGTACTGCACGGCGAGCGGCAGCCCGAGCACGGCCTCGAAGGCGGCGAGCGGGGTGAGGACGACGACGGCCATGGCCACGCCGTCGAGCCGCCCCGCGGCGACCGCCTGGGCACCGGCCAGGGCAGCGGCCGTGACGGTCAGCCCGGAGACCAGCGCGGTGAGACCGTCGCCCAGGGCGGTGGCAGTGGCCGCGCGCGAGGCGATCCGGGTCAGCGTTCCGTCGGCCTCGCGGGCCTGGGCGGTCCGCGCGGGCAGGGCACCGGCGACGGCCAGTTCCGCGGTGCCGGTCAGCAGATCGGTCACCCTCGTCGCGAGCACCCCGCGGGCGGGCGCCAGTGTGTGCTCGGCCCGCCGGGCCACCGCTCCGGTGATCAGCGGCACGCCGACCCCCGCCGCCAGGAGCCCGGCCGCGAGCACCGCCCCGGCCTCGGGCAGCAGCCACGCCGTGAAGCCGACCGACGCGGCCGAGACGACCAGGGCTGCCCCGGCCGGCAACAGCCACCGCAGCCAGTAGTCCTGCAACGCGTCCACGTCCGCGACCAGCCGGGACAGCAGATCGCCCCGGCGGACCCGGAGCAGTCCGGCCGGTGCGAGCCGCTCCAGCCGGCGGAACACCGCGACCCGGGTGTCCGCCAGCATCCGCAACACGGCGTCGTGCGACACCAGCCGCTCGGCGTACCGGAACACGGCCCGCCCGATCCCGAACGCCCGCGTCGCGGTGACGGCCATCATCAAATACAGCACGGGCGGCTGCTGCGAGGCTCGCGAGATCAGCCATCCCGAGGTGGCCATCAGCCCCACGGCACTCCCCAGCGCGAGACTCCCCAGCAGCAGGGCGAGCCCCAGCCGCCCGCGCCGGGCACCGGACAGCGCGCGGACGCGGCCGAGGACTCCGGCGGAAGCGGACGGTTCGTCGGACGCAGCCGGGGCGGTCGCCTCGGTCTCGACAGAGCGGGTCTCGGTGCCGGGCGCCGCGGCGGACGTCGCGGGCACCACAGGGGCGGCTTCGGGCTCCGCCAGCCGCACGACCCGGTCGGCGACCTCCAGCAGCGCCGGCCGGTGCACCACCAGCAGGACCGTCCGGCCCGCCACGAGACGGCGCACCGCTGCGACGACCTCGGCCTCGGTGGCCCCGTCCAGCGCCGCCGTCGGCTCGTCGAGCAGCAGCACGGACCGGTCCTCGAGGAAAGCGCGGGCCAGCGCGAGCCGTTGCCGCTGCCCGGCGGACAGCCCGGCGCCGTCCTCACCGAGCACTGTCTCGACACCCGCGGGCAGCGCGTCGACGAACTCCAGCGCCCCGGCGTCCCCAAGCGCCCGCCGGACGGAAGCGTCATCGGCACCGGGCCGCGCCAGCCGTACGTTCTCGGCGATCGTCCCGGCGTAGAGGTGGGGCCGCTGCGGCACCCACGCGATCCGGGAGTGCCACTGCTTCAGGTCGGCGTCAGCGAGATCGACACGCCCGACCCTCACCCGCCCCTCGGCCGGACGGGCGAACCCCAGCAGAACGCTCAGCAGCGTCGACTTGCCGGCGCCACTCGGTCCCACGAGTGCGACCGTCTCCCCGGGCTCGACGCGGAAGGTCACGTCCGAGACGGCATCCGCCGACCGCCCCGGGTACCGGACGGTCACGCCCTCGAAGGACAGCGCACCCTCCGGCACGGCCACGGAACCGGACGCCGGGACGGGCGTCTCCAGGACCTCGAAGATCTCCTCGGCGGCGGCGAGCCCCTCGGCCGCCGCGTGGTACTGGGCCCCCACCTGCCGCAACGGCAGATAGGCCTCGGGCGCGAGGATCAGGATGACAAGGCCGATGTACAGGTCCATCTCCCCGTGCACCAGCCGCATGCCGATCGTCACGGCGACCAGCGCCACCGAGATCGTCGCGAGCAGTTCCAGAGCGAAGGAGGAGATGAAGGCGATCCGCAGCGTCCGCATGGTCGCGCGCCGGTACTCGCCGGTGATGCGCCGGATCGACTCGGCCTGCGCCTTGGCCCGGCCGAAGACCTTCAGCGTCGGCAGCCCCGCGACGACGTCAAGGAAGTGCCCGGACAGCCGCGACAGCAGCTGCCACTGACGGTCCATCCGGGACTGGGTGGCCCAGCCGATCAGCACCATGAACACCGGGATGAGGGGCAGGGTGCCCACGATGATGGCCGCAGAGACCCAGTCCTCGGTGACGATCCGCGCCAGCACCGCCACCGGCACGACCACCGCGAGACCCAACTGTGGCAGGTACCGCGAGAAGTAGTCGTCCAGGGCGTCGACGCCTCGGGTGGCCAGGGCGACCAGTGAACCGGTCCGCTGCCCGCCCAGCCAGCCGGGCCCCAGCTCGACGGCACGCTCCAGCAGTCGTCCCCGCAGCTCGGACTTCACCGCCGCGCTCGCCCGGTGCGCGGCGAGCTCGGTGAGCCAGCCGACCAGCGCCCGCCCGACCGCGACAGCGGCCAACAGCAGCAGGGGAGTGCCGAGTCCGGACACCGCCATGCGGTGCTGGAACGCGCCGACGACCACCTCGGCGATGAGCATCGCCTGAGCGATGACCAGCCCCGCCCCCACGGCCCCGAGGGCCACGACCGCCACCAGGAACAGTCGGGTGGCACGGGCGTAGCGCAGCAGACGGGGATCGATCGGTTTCACGTGAAACACACCTCAGTGCACGGTCTCGGCGATGTGCTGCGTGCCGATCCGCTTGCGGAACACCCAGTAGGTCCAGCCCTGGTAGAGCAGGACGACCGGAGTGGCGATCCCGGCACACCAGGTCATGATCTTCAGCGTGTAGGGGCTGGAGGAGGCGTTGGTGACCGTCAGGCTCCAGTCCGGGTTCAGCGTCGACGGCATGACGTTCGGGAAGAGCGTCAGGAACAGCATCGCCACCGTGGCCACGATGGTGAGTCCCGACCACGCGAACGCCCAGCCCTCGCGTCCGGCCCGTGCCGCGACCAGGGCGATGAGGAGCGAGGCCACGGCAGCGACCATCGCCACCAGCGACGAACCGTCACCGCGGTCGGCCTGCGTCCACAGCAGGAAGGCGAGCGCCAGCAGGGCGGTCACCGCTCCGACGCGCAGCGCCAGCTTCCGCGCCCGCTCCCGGATCTCCCCGACCGTCTTGAGCCCGACGAACACCGTGCCGTGGAAGGTGAACAGGGACAGTGTGACCAGGCCGCCCAGCAGTGCATACGGATTGAGCAGGTCCAGAACGCCGCCGGCGTAGTTGAAGTCCTGGTCGATCTGCACGCCCCGCACGATGTTGCCGAAGGCGACACCCCACAGGAACGCGGGCAGCAGCGAGGCCCAGAAGATCGCCGTCTCCCAGTTGCGCTGCCAGTTCTCCTCGGGCCGCTTCACGCGGTACTCGAAGGCCACCCCCCGGACGATCAGGCAGACCAGGATGAGCAGCAGGGGCAGGTAGAAGCCGGAGAAGAGCGTGGCGTACCACTCGGGGAAGGCGGCGAAAGTGGCGCCGCCCGCGGAGAGCAGCCACACCTCGTTGCCGTCCCAGACGGGGCCGATGGTGTTGATCAGCACCCGCTTCTCGGGCCGGTTCCGGGCGAGCAGCTTCGTGAGCACGCCGACCCCGAAGTCGAAGCCCTCCAGGAAGAAGTAGCCGGTCCACAGGACGGCGATCAAGACGAACCAGACGTCGTGCAGTTCCATGACTGTGCAGCTCCCTCGGCCTAGTACGAGAAGGCCATCGGCTTGTCGGCGTCACGGGAGTCGCCGCCGATCTTCGTGGGCGGGTTGAGGTCGGCCTCGGTGAGTTCCGGCGGGCCCGCCTTGACGTACTTGACCAGCAGCTTCACCTCGACGATGGCGAGGATCGCGTACAGCGTGGTGAAGACGACCATCGACGTGATGACCTCGGCCTGCGAGACACCGGGGGAGACCGCGTCCCGCGTCTGGAACAGGCCGTAGACGACCCACGGCTGGCGGCCCATCTCGGTGAAGATCCAGCCCCAGGAGCTGGCGATCAACGGGAAGCCCAGGGTCAGGATCGCGATGCGCCAGTACCACTTGGTGAGGGTCGGGCCGAGTGCCTTCTTCGGCAGCAGGACGAGATGAGGCACCTCGTCGTCGCCCACCCTCAGGTGCTGCGGCAGCATGAACTTCTTGCGGGTCAGCCACAGCCCGGCCAGGCCGATGGCGAACGACGTCATACCGAAGCCGATCATCCACCGGAAGCCCCAGTAGGCGACGGGGATGTTGGGCCGGTAGTCGCCCGGTCCGTACTTCTCCTGCTCGGCCTTGTTGACGTCGTTGATGCCGGGGACGTACGAGCTGAAGTCGTCTTTCGCGAGGAAGGACAGCAGTCCGGGGATCTCGATGGCGACCTTGTTGTGGCCCTTGTCGACGTCACCGACGGCGAAGACCGAGAAGGGAGCCGGCTTCTCGCCGTCCCACAGCGCCTCGGCCGCGGCCATCTTCATCGGCTGCTGCTGGTACATGATCTTGCCGAGCACGTCACCGCTGACCGCGGTGAGGAGGCCGCCGATGACGACGGTGACCAGGCCCAGCCGGAGCGAGGTCTTCATCACGGGGACGTGCTTCTTGCGGACCAGGTGGAAGGCGGCGATGCCGACCATGAAGGCGCCACCGGTGAGGAACGCCGCGGTGAGCGTGTGGAAGACCTGGGCGAGCGCGGTGTTCTGGGTCAGCACGAGCCAGAAGTCGGTGAGCTCGGCCCGGCCCTTCGCCTCGTTGATCCGGTAGCCGACGGGGTGCTGCATCCAGGAGTTGGCCGCGAGGATGAAGTAGGCCGACAGGATCGTGCCGATGGAGACCATCCATATACAGGCCAGGTGGATCTTCTTCGGCAGCTTGTCCCAGCCGAAGATCCACAGGCCGATGAAGGTGGACTCGAAGAAGAAGGCGATCAGGGCCTCGAAGGCCAGCGGCGCACCGAAGACGTCACCGACGAAGCGCGAGTAGTCGGACCAGTTCATGCCGAACTGGAACTCCTGCACGATGCCGGTGACCACGCCCATCGCGATGTTGATCAGGAAGAGCTTGCCCCAGAACTTCGTCGCCCGGAGGTACTTCTCCTTCTCCGTCCGCACCCACGCCGTCTGCAGACCGGCCGTGAGCGCGGCCAGCGAGATCGTCAGGGGGACGAACAGAAAGTGGTAGACGGTGGTGATTCCGAACTGCCATCGCGCCAGGGTCTCCGGCGCCAAAGCCAGGTCCACGTCGCCGCTCCTTACATACGCTTGTGAAAGCGTTCACATTCACAAGCCATTATGCAGCACGGACATTCGAGCGCCCCGAGGGGGTCCCTGTCTCCCCCGTCACAGTCAACCCCTTGGCTGGAACTTCAACATATTGTTGAATCGACGGCATGCAAGCACCACTACAGATACGAATATCTTGGCCTTCGGGGCACCTCAACGCGTCGCTCGACGACACGGTCACCAGTCAGGCCCTCGCCAGGGCGCTGCCCCTCGTCTCCACGGCTCGAACCTGGGGCGCGGAGGTGTACTTCGACACGGGGGTTTCCGTTTCACGTGAAACAGGCGCCCGCGAGGTCGTCGAGCCGGGGACCGTCGCCTTTTGGACCGACGGTGACGCCCTCGCCCTCCCCTACGGGCCCCACGCCGATCTCACGGGGCGACGAATGCCGTCTCGCCGGGCCGTGCAATGTCCTGGGCCGCCTCGACGGCGACCCGGGACTGCTCGCAACCGTGCGGGACGGCGACCCCGTCCGCGTGGAACTCCTGGACCTCTGACCGGACACGCGGAGCGCGACAGCCTTCCAGTCCTTGACCGGACTCGCGGAGCGCCACAGCCTCCTTGTCCGTAGCGGACTCGCGGAGCGCCACAGCCTCCTTGTCCGTGCCGGACTCGCGGAGCGCCACAGCTCCCTGCATCCCGGTAGGCACACGAAGCCCTACTGCTCCTTGCGGAACCCTTCCGACACCTTCAGGAAGATGTCGTTCCCCTCGGCCTCCCCGACCGTCACCCGCACACCCTCGCCCGGGAACGGCCGGATCACCACTCCCGCCTGCTCACAGGCCTGCGCGAAGGCGACCGTGCGCTCCCCCAGCCGCAGCCACACGAAGTTGGCCTGGGTCTCCGGCACCGTCCAGCCCTGCGAGCGCAGCCCGTCGACCACGCGCGTGCGCTCACACACCAGCGAACCGACCCGGCCGAACAGTTCGTCCTCGGCGCGCAGTGAGGCGATCGCCGCCTCCTGCGCGAGCTGGCTCACGCCGAACGGCACCGCCGTCTTGCGCAGCGCCGCCGCCACCGGCTCATGGGCGATGGCGAAACCGACCCGCAGGCCGGCGAGGCCGTACGCCTTGGAGAAGGTCCGCAGGACACAGACGTTGGGCCGGTCGCGGTAGATCTCGACACCGTCCGGCACCTCGGGGTCGCGGATGAACTCACGGTAGGCCTCGTCGAGGACCACCAGGACATCGCGCGGGACCCGGTTGAGGAACCGCTCCAGCTCCGCCCGCCGCACCACCGTGCCGGTCGGGTTGTTGGGGTTGCAGACGAAGATCAGCCGGGTCCGGTCGGTGATCGCGTCGGCCATCGCGTCGAGGTCGTGCACATCGCCGGGGGTCAGCGGTACCTGGACCGACGTCGCGCCGCTGATCTGCGTGATGATCGGGTACGCCTCGAAGGACCGCCAGGCGTACATCACCTCGTCGCCGGGGCCGGACGTGGCCTGGATCAGCTGCTGGGCGACACCGACCGAGCCGGTACCGGTGGCCAGGTGGGAGAGAGGCACGCCGAACCGCTCGGACAGCTCGTTCATCAGCGCCGTACAGGCCATGTCCGGGTAGCGGTTGAAGTTGCAGGCCGCCGCCGTCACGCTCTCCATCACGCCCGGCAGCGGCGGATACGGGTTCTCGTTGGAGGACAGCTTGTAGGCCACCGGCCCACCTGCCGCGGCGGGCTTGCCCGGCTTGTAGGTGGGGATCCCCTCCAGCTCGGCGCGCAGCTTGGGGCTCGTCTCGCTCACCGCAGTCCTCCTCGTGAAGACCGGCGGCCCATGACCGCCGCCGACATCCAATACTCCTCACCTTATGAGGATTCGGCGCCGCTGCGTATAGCCACGACCGAGCGGCCGGCCCCGTCCTCCTCTGTCCCACGGGCATCTGGGGCATCACCACACCAAGGCGTATGAATGCGGGGGCGCGCCGCACATATATCTATGCGCCGGTGGTGTACGCCGTGGCGCGCATCCCCCGTGCAGGTGAGTTGAGACCTCTTCGCAACCTCAGCCACTTGGCAGGCACGTGCGCGCCGACAACACACGTACTGTCAAGAAAGCGCTCAACCTCCTTGAGTTCCAAGGCAATTGAAGTGAAATGATCATGCAGAAACGTGCCTGTCAACGCGTGCATATGCGTCCGCACTACCCCACCGCATGAGCCCTACTATCGGCTCGCCATGACAGCAGCAGGGAAGCACCAGGTGAGTCGCGCGGAAACCTCACGGCGAGGCAGCCGACCGGGTCGGGCCGGCATCAGAGACGTGGCCGCCGCCGCCGGAGTCTCCATCACGACCGTCTCCGACGCCCTCAACGGCAAGGGCCGGCTCCCGGACGCCACCCGGCGCCATGTCCGGGAAGTCGCCGACCGGCTGGGCTACCGGCCCTCGGCCGCCGCCCGGACCCTCCGTACCGGCAAGTCGGGCCTCATCGGCCTGACCGTGACCACGTACGGGGATGAACCTTTCACCTTCACGGAGTTCGCGTACTTCGCCGAGATGGCACGGGCCGCGACCTCCGCCGCGCTCGCCCGCGGCTACGCCCTCGTCATCCTGCCCGCGACCTCCCGCCACGACGTGTGGTCGAACGTCGCCCTGGACGGCACGGTCGTCATCGACCCCTCCGACCAGGACCCGGTCGTCAGCGAGCTGGTCCGGCAGGGGCTACCGGTGGTCTCCGACGGCCGCCCGGCCGGTGCGCTGCCGGTCACGGCCTGGGTCGACAACGACCACGAGGCCGCCGTCCTCGGCATCCTCGACCACCTGGCCGCCGCCGGCGCCCGCCGCATCGGTCTGCTGACCGGTACGACGACGGACACCTACACCCACCTGTCGACCACCGCATACCTGCGCTGGTGCGAGCGCGTGGGACAGGACCCGGTGTACGAGGCCTATCCGGCGCACGATCCATGCGCGGGCGCCGTCGCCGCCGACCGCCTCCTCGCCCGGCCCGACCGGCCCGACGCGGTCTACGGACTGTTCGACCCGAACGGCACCGACCTGCTCGCCGCCGCCCGCCGGTACGGCCTGCGCGTCCCCGACGACCTGCTGCTGGTCTGCTGCAGCGAGTCCACGGTGTACGCCAACACCGAGCCGCCCATCACCACCCTCTCCCTGAAACCGCGCCGCATCGGCACCGCGGTGGTGCAGCTCCTCATCGACGCCATCGAGGGAGTGCAATCCGACCACACGGTGGAGCAGGTGATACCGACGGAGCTGATCGTGCGCACCTCGTCCCAGCGACGCCCGCCGCGCACGACGGTCAGCCCCCCGCGATCGCCCGAGGGCGCCTAGGCCCCGCACCGGGCCAGGGGGAAGAACGCACTCCCGGGGAGAAACAGGGCCGGTCCCCCGGAGAGAAGGGATCGTTCTCGCGAAGAGAAGAAGGGCGAAGGCGGTCACACGGTGGTCAAAGCCCGGCCCAATCGGGGCGAAAGCCGCGGTGAACTGGACTCTTGCTCTGATTCAGCACCCCTGGGTCATCACATGGCGCGATCCGCATTCCTATGATGGGCCCACGGCACCCGCGGGCCGCCACGACCAGGCAGTCCGATGCGGTGCAACGCGGCGCGATGGTGGAGGGGTCGATGACTCAGGGGGCCGGTCAGGGACCCGAGGTGGAGCGGACGGCGACGCTGCGCGACTTCCGGGTGCCCGCGTACGTCCACGAGGCCGGTCCGTACATCCACAGCGTCCGCCCCGAGGTCGCCCCGCCGCCCGAGGAGACCTACCCCGAGGGATACACGCCGACCCAGCGCGACCTCCCCGTCGTCAACCGGGGTGACACTGTTCAGGTGACCGTGGATCCCGAGACCGCCGCCCCGCAGTCCACCACCGGGCAGGGCCCGCTGTACGTCGTGGGGGACGTGCACGGCTACCTCGACCAGCTGGTGTCCGCCCTCCAGGAGAAGGGCCTGCTCGACGCGGCCGGCAACTGGTGCGCGGGCACCGCCCGGCTCTGGTTCCTCGGCGACTTCACCGACCGCGGCCCGGACGGCATCGGCGTCATCGACCTGGTCATGCGGCTGTCCGCCGAGGCCGCCGCGGCCGGCGGCTACTGCAAGGCGCTCATGGGCAACCACGAGCTGCTCCTGCTGGGTGCGAAGCGGTTCGGCGACACCCCCGTCAACTCCGGAGCAGGCACCGCCACCTTCCAGGCGGCCTGGCTGCTCAACGGCGGCCAGAAGACCGACATGGACCGCCTCCAGGACCACCACCTGCAGTGGATGTCCCGCCTGGACGCCGTCGAGGAGGTCGACGGACACCTGCTCGTCCACTCCGACACCACCGCCTACCTCGACTACGGCCGCTCCATCGAAGAGGTCAACGACACCGTCCGCGAGACGATCACCCGCAACGACGCGGACGAGGTCTGGGACCTGTTCCGTAAGTTCACCAAGCGGTTCTCCTTCCGCGACGAGGGTGGCGCGGACGCCGTGCGCTCCCTGCTCGATACGTACGGCGGCACTCGCATCGTTCACGGGCACAGCCCGATTCCGTATCTGCTCGGCGAGGTCGGCTCGGAGGAGGACGAGGAGAGCCGCGACCCCGTGATCGAGGGCCCGCACGTCTACGCCGACGGACTCGCCATCGCGATGGACGGCGGCGTGACCATGGCCGGAAAGCTGCTGGTCCAGCAACTGCCGCTGGAGACGTGAACGTTCACCGCGCCGGCGTCCCGCGTCGGCGGACCGGGCCGGTGAGGGGCCAATTTCGGTAAACCCCCTGTCACCGCATACCGTCGCCGCTCTACCATCGGCTTATCCGTAGCAGGCTCCCCTCCGTTTCTGCCCGACGGCTCGTCAGCATGCCGAGCCCCAAGCCCTACGGAGCATCGGGGGATGCACATGAACAGCGTTCCGCAGCACCTGCTGAGCGAGGACCGCCAGGAATACGAGCGGATCCTCGATGAGGCGCTGCGCTCCGCACCACACCGTCCGGAACTGGCCGCTGTCGGACAGCGGCTCAACCCCGAACAGCTGCGCACCATGGCCCTGAGCGCCACCGCGCTCATCACCGCGGCCGCGGCGACCGAATACCAGCACTACGTCAAGGTCCGCGACGAACTGCGCCAGCCGGCGTCGGCCGGTTCACCGGCCGTGCGCGGCTCCGGGTCCGGCTCCTCCGAGCCGGGCACGGACGCCTCGGGGCTCGCCGCCACCGTGGGAGGGGTCGCGGAGGCCACCGGCGCGGGCGCCGTCGCCGTCGTCGCCGTCCTCGCACCCGTCCTGGCCGGGACCGCCGCGGCGATCTTCCTGCTCGTCGGCTACCTCCTGCGGATGCTCGACCCCGACCAGGGATTCGCCCGGACCATGCTCACCACGGGCTGGGTGTTCGGTGCCGTGACCGCGGTCGCGATCCTCGTCGCCGCCGTGGGGCTGCTGCTCACCGCCCTGCGCAACAAGCCCACGGCCGAGGTCGGGCCGTACGGCGAACTGCGGGGCGAGGTGGCCCAGGCCAAGGAGGCCTGGCACGAGGCCCTGCTGGAACGCGGCATCCTGCCTTTTCTGCAGGAAGCACTCGCCGACCCGGGCGCGGCCGCGGCCCTGCACCCCACGCCCTCGTCCACACCGGTCAGCCGCATGCCGCACCTCGGCTACGACCGCCCGGGGTTCACGAGCCCCGACGACGGCGACCGCGGCTCGCGCCCCAGCTTCAGCAGCCCGGACTATTCCAGCCCGGACTTCGGAGGACCGGAGCACCAGCCGGACTGACCGTCGGAACATCCCTCGGGGTCCGTTCCGAGCGGCGGCTCCCACAGGCCGGGGGCCGGGGCCCACCCGCCCCCGGGCCTGTGCGCGGGCGGTCAGTCCGCGATGGCAGGTACACGCGGTTGCCGCTCGCGGCGAACTCCTTCGACTTCAGGGCCATGCCCTCCTCGATCTCGTTCCGGGTGCCGCCGTGTTCCCGGCGGATGTCCTGCGAGATCTTCATGCTGTAGAGCATTACTAGAACCTACACATGCGCTACGGTCGTCCCAGCAGCCCAGACATGGACCGAGGGGGAACACGTGGGCAAGCGCGAGGAGTTGGTCAGCAAGCTGCGAGGTACGCCCGAGGGACTGCCGTCCGTCGAGGAAGTGCGCGCCATGCTGGCTTCCGACCCGGAGCTGAAGTGCGTCGTCTGCTACGCACGGATCTCGTTCGACGGCCGGGTGAAGGACGCCCACGGCGTCGAGGACCAGCACCGGGACATGACCGAGACCGCCCGCAGGTTCGGATGGCTCGTCGTCTACCGCTACACGGACAACGACAAGAGCGCGAGCAAGGAGAACATCGTTCGCGATGACTTCGAGCAGCTGCTTGCCGATCTTGCCGCCGGGACGACGCCGGACGGCTATCCGATCCACGGCGTTATGGCGGTCAACGACGACCGGCTGTACCGGCGCCCGAGTGACTGGGAGCGGTATCTGAAGGCGTTCACCACGCAGGAAGGTCGCGTCTACCACGACTCGAATGGCATCCAGGACCTCTACGCAGAAGGGTTCGAGATCAAGGGGCTTCTGGGGGTCGCCATGTCCCTCAGCGAGACGAGGAAGAAGGAGCGTCGGAGCCGGAACAGCCACCGCAGCCGGGCGATCCGCGGGCAGTCGGTAGCGGCATGGCGCCCCTTCGGATGGGAGGACGACAAGGTCTCGTTGCGCCCGGACGAGGCAGAAGCCATCCGTCAGGCGGTGAAGGACGTGATCGCGGGTGCCTCCATTTCCGAGATCACGCGCCGGTGGAAGGAGGCCGGCTTCATCACGAGTCGTGGGAACGCTTTCCAGTACCAGACCGTCAAGCAGGTCTTGGTGAACGCGCGGCTGTGCGGATATCGCGAGATCAAGGGCGAGCTTGTACGTGACGGCGACGATCAGCCCATCGTGGGCGAGTGGGAGCCGATCATCACTCCGAAGGAGTGGTTCGCGGTCACGGCCAAGATCAAGGAGCGTGGCCGAGGAACCGGGATGCCGCGCGGTGGCCTGGTCCACAAGTACCTGCTGACCGGCATCCTGCGATGCGGACACGTGCTGGAAGACGGCACGGTCTGCAACAACAAGATGATCGGAATCAAGGCGAACGACTGGCTCAAGTACCGGCACGCCTACATGTGCAAGAAGACCGTGGACGGCGGCTGCAACAAGACCTACAAGCGGGGCGACAAGACGGACAAGGCCATCGAGGAACTGGTCATCGCCAAGCTGGAGCGCGACGCGGCGAGCAAGGCCCAGGATGTACCGGACTGGGACAAGGCCGATGCCCTGGAGCGAGCCGTCAGGAGCCGCAACGAGCTGGAGCGGCGTTGGCACGACGACGAAGACACGGACATCGACGATGAGACGTTCTTCCGCAATCTCCCGGTCCTCGAACGGCGGATCAAGGAGCTTCGTGCGGATCAGCGGGCGCACGAAGCTCTGAAGGCGGAGGCCGAGGAGGCCAAGGAAGACGTCAGGAACGCGTGGGGATCGAAGACGCTCACGCAGAAGCGCGAGGCGATCAAGAAGGTTCTGAGCGCCGTGATCGCAGTGCCGGGTGGCAAGGGCAACAAGACATTCGACCCTGAGCTTCTCAAGCCTGTGTGGCGGACTTCCGAGTGAGCTGAAGGCCGAGGATCTCCCCCACGCTCCGCAGTGAACGAAGCGCTCGCCCGTCTGGACGAGGACGAGTAACAGCTACGAAGGACGCCAATCGCGCGGCGCGTCGTCGTTCCTCAAGGCAGCGATGCGCCGGCGGTACTCGGCCGCCGTCCCTTCGTCCTCCCGTACGTTCTGCATCAACCACGTGGTCATGCCGAACTCTTGGAGCCGCCGGAGCGTGTCGTAGCCGTGCCAGTCGTGCAGGTCCCGCCCGTACGCCCGCACGAAGTCGGCGTACTGCTCTACGGTCTGCCACCCCAAGCTGTGGTGCTCCACCGAGGTGACCATCAGGTCCCACTCAGGATGATCGAAGCAGAATGCTTCGAAGTCGATCAGGATGACTTCCCCCCGGTCGTTGACCATGAGGTTCTGCACGTGAGCGTCACCGTGGACCGGCCCCTTGGGCGTCTCGAACCGCAAGCCCTCGAACTGGTCCCGCAGCTCACTCCACCGCTTGCGGAGGAAGACCCTGTCATCTTCCGGGATCGCTGCCTTGCTGATCCGCAGTTCCTGCTTGTCGAAGGGGTTGAACGAGGGCAGCTCCAGGCCAACGGGCAACGTCATGGAGTGCAGGTCTCGCAGGATGCCGCCGAGTTCCCCATACGTGGCCTTGCGGCTGCCCTCGACGATGAGCCGCCAAAAGGTCACCGGGTGGCCATCAATCAGGAACGGCTGCTCCAGCCCATCGACCAGGCGCGCGGCAGGGAACCCTTCCTCGGCCAACCACTGTGACACCGCAACCTCAACGCGTGCCTTGGGCAGCCACGGTTCTCCACGCGCCACTCGCACGATCACTGGCTCTGCGTCCAGGCGGAAGAGCGCGTTCTCTCCCAGCCGGATCAGCTCGGCCCCTCTGTCGTCCAACCCGGCCGCCCGGCATGCCGCAGTCATCACCTGCGCGGCCCTCGTGGATGTGAACCCCTCTTGCGATCGAGCAGCGTCAAGCGCCATGCCCGTACCAGCTCCCCTAGTCGCGCGCGATCCTCCGGCGGACGCGATAGGTGACCAACCCAACGTACGCCAGACACGGCTTAGACCGTACCCGTCGCTGACTGCCACACCCCAGCCCACCCAGCTCCGGCAAATCGAGGGTGCTTGCCTGAGATGCACCACAGGAGTCCCGGAGGCATCCTGGGAATGAGCCGTCATCGGAGAGTGCAGCGCTATCTCACGTGCTGGCTCGCGAGCAGTCGACAGCTTCTGAAACGCTCTCCCCCCTCGCCTCTCATCTTTTCCTGCGGCTCGCCAATCGATGCCAGCAATCATCTAAGGAAATACGATGAGCCGCACCCCAGACCGCAATAAATGTCGCTTCTCCAATGGATCAGAAATGAAGGCCCTGAGAGTCTGGGTAGTCATAGTCTTGCTAGGCCTCTGGAAACATTTGACCGGCCGCAGACGCGCGACTCTAACCGCAAACCCCAATGTACCCTCGTGGAGCGCGAAAATACCCTCTCATAAAGCGAAGAAACCATGGCTCGAGCTTCCGCTAGTTTGGATCGGATACCTGAGCACGGAGATTCATCGCAAGGAATGCGAGCTAGGGAAGGTTCGATACTCTGATCAGCAGTGCGAGCGGGAGGTGCTACTCGCCGGAGCCAAAAGGCATCTAGAAATCGCAGAAAGGACCTGCACCCATCGGCGTTTGATAAGGACGGCTCCCGTATTGGAGCGCATATGGGGCAACATTCGCGCCGCCAACGTAGATATTCTCGCCCTCAGCTCGGATGAAGAGCTGAGGGCCCGAAGTAGCACCGTCCGCTCCATGGTGGAGCATCACATATCGAAGGAGAGCCCTCAGCGCGTGCAAGCAGAGCGCGTGATTGAAGCCATCTCGAAAGGCCAGGGAAAGATAACCAAAGAAGATCGAGAAACGCTCATTTCGGCCCTAAGGATATCCTATTCATCACTCGACGCCAAGTACAGGCGGGTTCGCGTATTCGCGAACGTCCTGTGGGCAGCAACAGGCCTATCTGTTCTTGGCGCTGCCGCACTTGCCACCTGGGGCGCATTCGACGAACAGACGCTCAGCCTATGCTTCGAGAACAGGGACGTACCAATCGAAAATGAGGATCTCGAAGGTGACGCGACCACACAAAATGTGGTCGTCTGCCCGACAGGAGAACAACAAGCGGATCCAGATATGAATTTCCCCGACGACTACGCCAATCGTCTTGACGTATTTTCTGTGGAACTCGCTGGCTTGGTCGGGGCAGCATTGACGACGGTTTCATCACTACGAAAAATACATGACGACCACAACGCCCCCTACACCCTGCCCCTTGCCGCCGCTACACTCAAGCTGCCCTTGGGCGCCATATCCGCATTCGCCGGTATATTGTTTATCAGCGGGGGATTTCTCCCTGGACTGAGCGCACTGGATAGTCCGATACAAATAATCGCATGGGCAATTGTGTTCGGAGCATCTCAGCAATTTGTGACACACATTATTGATCGGCAAGCGCAGGTCACGCTTTCCGATGTGCAGCGGACCCCTGATTCATCACCGCCGAGACGGTCTAATACGTGACCCAGCTAGTGGCTACCCAGATGGACAAAAGTGGTCCGCGCTCCCCATGTACTTGCCACAGGGAACGCGGACCGCGTGCTGCTGCGCGCCTCAGTCGGCGATCGGCAAGTACACCCGGTTCCCTGCCTCAGCGAACTCCTTCGACTTCTGGAGCATCCCCTCGGCGACCTCCTCAGCCGACGCCCCCTCAGCCGCCGCGCCACCAAACCGCTCTGTGATGCTTTGGCTAATCTTCATACTGCAGAACTTGGGACCGCACATCGAGCAGAAGTGAGCCGTCTTGGCCGGCTCGGCGGGCAGGGTCTCGTCGTGGAACTCCCGTGCCGTGTCCGGGTCGAGGGCCAGGTTGAACTGGTCCTCCCACCGGAACTCGAAACGGGCGTCGGACAACGCGTCGTCCCACTCCTGCGCACCCGGGTGTCCCTTGGCGAGGTCCGCCGCGTGGGCCGCGATCTTGTAGGTGATGACGCCGGTCTTGACGTCGTCGCGATTCGGCAGGCCCAAGTGCTCCTTGGGGGTGACGTAGCACAGCATCGCCGTGCCCCACCAGGCGATCATCGCGGCGCCGATGCCGGAGGTGATGTGGTCGTACGCCGGGGCGACGTCCGTGGTCAGCGGGCCGAGCGTATAGAACGGAGCTTCATCGCAGATCTCCTGCTGAAGGTCGATGTTCTCCTTGATCTTGTGCATCGGGACGTGGCCCGGGCCCTCGATCATGGTTTGTACGTGGAAACGCTTGGCGATCCGGTTGAGTTCCCCGAGCGTCCTCAACTCCGCGAACTGTGCCTCGTCATTGGCGTCCGCGATCGAGCCGGGCCGGAGGCCGTCGCCGAGCGAGTACGTGACGTCGTAGGCCGCGAGGATCTCGCAGAGCTCCTCGAAGTTCTCGTACAGGAACGACTCCTTGTGGTGCGCGAGGCACCAAGCGGCCATGATCGAGCCGCCGCGGGAGACGATGCCGGTCTTGCGGTTCGCCGTCAACGGCACGTAGGCCAGGCGCACTCCCGCGTGGACCGTCATGTAGTCCACGCCCTGCTCGGCCTGTTCGATGACCGTGTCCTTGTAGATCTCCCAGGTCAGCTCCTCGGCCCGGCCGTCGACCTTCTCCAGTGCCTGGTAGAGCGGCACCGTGCCGATGGGCACGGGGGAGTTGCGCAGCACCCACTCGCGCGTGGTGTGGATGTTGCGGCCGGTGGACAGGTCCATGACCGTGTCGGCGCCCCAGCGGGTCGCCCAGGTCATCTTCTCGACCTCCTCCTCGATGGAGGACGTCACCGCCGAGTTGCCGATGTTGGCGTTGACCTTCACCAGGAACCGCTTGCCGATGATCATCGGCTCGATCTCCGGGTGGTTGACGTTGGCCGGCAGCACGGCCCGGCCTGCGGCGATCTCGTCGCGCACGACCTCGGGCGAGACGTTCTCCCGGATGGCCACGTACTCCATCTCGGGCGTGATCTCGCCGCGGCGGGCGTACGCGAGCTGGGTGACCGCCTCGCCGTTCCTGCCGCGGCGCGGCTGGCGGGGCCGGCCGGGGAAGACCGCGTCCAGATTGCGGAGACCGCCGCGGGGCGAGGTGTGCTTGATGCCGTCGTCCTCGGGACGGACGGGGCGGCCCGCGTACTCCTCGGTGTCGCCGCGGGCGATGATCCAGTTCTCGCGCAGTGGCGACAGGCCCCTGCGGACGTCGGTGTCGACGAGTGGATCGGTGTAAGGGCCTGACGTGTCGTACAGCGTGACCGCCTGGCCGTTGGTGAGGTGCACCTGACGAACCGGCACGCGCAGGTCGGGGCGGGTGCCCTCGATGTACGCCTTGTGCCAGCCGATGGACTTCCCGGCCTCCTCGGACGTCTCGTCCTGAACGGAGGCAGGCGTGCGTGCGTCCTTGTCGGTCATGAGACCTACTCCCTACGCCGGCATTACCCGGTAACAGGTTCGGCGGTCGACGCAGCGGTTTCCGTCCGGCGATGCTTCGTGTGAAACATCACTCGACTCCGGCGATGTTTCATGTGAAACATCGCTGGGACGGAGGTCAGCGCCCTCTCAGCCCGGTGCTCCGAGCTCCCGCGTGTACAAAAGGTGCCCCCACGCTAGCGGCAATTCTGGCGCGGTGAACAGAGGGCCCCCCTCGTTCTTGCGATGATCGGGCGGTGACCACGACGCAGCGTCCCTCCTACCCCTCGCCCGAGCCGCCCCGCGGATCCGGCGCCGGAAACGGCAACGGCCGTGGTGACGGTCCAGGTGAGGGCCATGATTTCGTCGGCGGGTCCGGACAGGGTCCGGCCGAGCCGCAGCAGCCGCGCGGACCGCAGGGGCAGGGCGTGACGCAGCCCCCGGCCCCGAGACGGGCCCCCCAGTACGGGTACGGGCAGGACGCGGGCTTCGGCCCCCAGGACCGCGGTGAGTACGGGCGGGGGCCCGGTCAGGGCCACGCTGCCGGGCACGGCCCGGGACCCGCCGGAGGGCAGGGTCCCGGCCACGACGGAGGCGGCGGACCGGGGCACGGTCATGGCGGAGACGGTGGACCGGGGCACGGAGACGGCGGCCACGGGCACGGACACGGAGGAGACGGCGGCCACGGACACGGTCACGGCCCGGGTGGCGGGCACGGGCACTCCCACAGTCATGGCCCGGCCACCCCCGTCTCCCTGCACCTGCGCAAGGTCATCGCGGCGATCCTGATCCCGTTCGCCGCCGCCGTCCTGGTCGGTCTCGCCGTGCTGTGGCCGGGCGGAGCCCCTGGGCACGAGCGCACCGGCGTCGGTTTCGACCGGCAGACGCAGGACGCCACCGTCACCAAGGTGGTCGAGGTGAGCTGCAAGGAGGCCGGCGCTTCGGGCGTTCCACCGACCGGCGACACGTCCACCGCCGAGGGCTCCTCCGCGGTGCAGGAGGAGAAGGGCACCTGCAAGCGGGCGACCATCCGGGTCGACACCGGCGACGACAAGGGCCGTACCTTCACCGAGATCGTCCAGCCGGACCAGTCCCGCCAGTTGCAGGAGGGCCAGGAGGTCGTGGTCGCCTACGAGCCTTCGGCGCCGAAGGACCTGCAGTACTCGGTCACCGACATCAACCGCGGTATGCCCATGGCGCTGCTCGCGGGCATCTTCGCCATCGCCGTGGTGGTCGTCGGGCGGATGCGGGGCGTCATGGCGCTGGTCGCGCTGGCCATCAGCTTCATGGTGCTGAACGTCTTCATCCTGCCCGCGATCCTTCAGGGCTCCAACCCGCTGGTCGTGGCGGTGGTCGGCGCGAGCGCCATCATGCTCATCGCGCTGTACCTGTGTCACGGCCTGTCCGCACGGACATCCGTCGCGGTGCTCGGCACCCTCATCTCACTGCTGCTGATCGGCATCCTCGGCTCGGTGTTCATCGACTGGGCGGCCCTGACCGGCAACACCGACGACAACACCGGGCTGATCCACGGCCTCTACCCGACGATCGACATGAGCGGTCTGCTGCTGGCCGGCGTCATCATCGGCTCGCTCGGTGTGCTCGACGACGTCACGGTCACGCAGACCTCGGCGGTCTGGGAGTTGCACGAGGCCAACCCGTCGATGGGCTGGCGGGGGCTCTACCGCGCGGGGATCCGGATCGGCCGCGACCACATCGCCTCGGTCGTCAACACGCTCGTCCTCGCCTACGCGGGTGCCGCGCTGCCGCTGTTGCTGCTGTTCTCCATCGCGCAGTCCAGTGTGGGGACGGTCGCCAACAGCGAGCTGGTCGCGGAGGAGATCGTGCGCACGCTGATCGGTTCGATCGGCCTGGTCGCCTCGGTGCCGGTCACCACCGCCCTGGCGGCGCTGGTGGTCTCGGCCGACCGTCCCGGCACGGAGCCCGCCCTGGAGACCACCGCGGCCCCGGCGCGCGGAGGAAGAGGCCGACGCCGCAAGCGCTGACGCCTGCGCGTTCGGGACGCCCCGCCGACCGGAGGAAGACCGAACCGAGGAGGGTCGTCGCGAGAACGGCCTACCCGACAAGGCAGACCCGCAAAGGCCGAGCCACAAAGGGCCGACCCGCAAAGGCCGACTCGAAGAAGATCGTAGGACGATCGCAGGAAGAAGCGTTCCTGCACAGCTCGGCGGCACCCGGTGAAGCGTTACTCCACCGTGCCGCCGGGTCCATGTCTCAGCCGGCGCCCTGCTCGGCGAGGATGCGGTCCAGGGCCTCGTCGAGGTGCGCGTCGAAGTCGGCGAGCGAACCCTCTTGGCCCAACGGCACCAACTTGTCCGTACGGTCGAGGAAAGCGACGAGCGGTGCCGTCGACGACCGGAACAACGCCTGGTCGCTGCCCACCTGAAGCCGGATCAACACCTCGCCCAGGGCATCGGGTTCGACGGGCGTGACGCGCACATCGCCCTCCCCGCACGGCTGGCCGACCCCGTCGATCAGCAACTCCCGCCCGAAAGCCCACGTCACCGGGGCATCACCGGGCAAGTGGAACGTCAGCCGGACGGCATAGGGATCACTGGACTCATAGCGCAGCTCCACCGGAATGCGGAAGGAGAGCTCCTCTGACACGAGAAAGCTCATCATGACCTCTGCTTGTACGGACTCGCGCATCGACAACCCCGTCAATCGCCGTTACTGGCCGGGAACAAACCTCTGACACTTGGTGGAATCTTGCTGAACGTACACAGCAGATCACAAGGAGTGAGTTTTCACATACTGATAGAGAGCGCGAGCGAGCCGAGCACGCGCCCGACCTCGACCTGCAGTTGACGCGCCGCGGGCAGCAGCCGGTCGACCTGGTGTGCGGGGAGTGAAATGGCCATCGTCGCTGCCGTACTGCCGAGCGTGAGGGGAATCGCGGCGCAGACCGAGCCCAGGGCATACTCCTGGCGCTCGGTCACCGGCTCCATGCGCCGGAGCCGCTCCAGGCGTCTCAGCAGACTGTGGTTGTCGCGCACCGTGTAGGGCGTGAGGGGCTGCACCGGATAGCGGTCGAGGTGGTCGCGGCGGGCGTCCTCGTCCAGCTGGGACAGCAGACACTGCCCGATGGCGTGCGCGTGTCCGGTCTCCCGGAAGTCGGCCCACTCCTCGACCGCCGGGTTGACCGGCGTGTCGGAGACACACATGACCTCGATCTCGCCCTCGCGGTAGACCGCGTAGTACACGGGCACGCCCAGGGCGTCCCGCCAGTGCGCGAGCGCGTCGACGATCGTGCTGCGACGTTTCTGCCGCGCCCCGCTGCTGCCCAGCCGCTCGGCCGCCTCGCCCAGGAAGAACAGGCCCTTGTCCCGGCGCAGATAGCCCTCGTGCACGAGCGTGCGCAGCAGGTGGTACGTCGTGGGCAGCGCCAGCCCGGTCTCACGGGCCAGTTGCTTGGCCGGGGCACCGTACTCGTGCGCGGCGACGGTCTCCAGCAGGCGCATGGCGCGCTGCACCGATCCGATGAGGGTCGGCGGAGGAGGTGGTGCCGACGGTGGCGGTGGTCCGGAGGGCGTCGCCGAGCGGGGTTGCGCGGGGACGGTGCGCAGGTGAACAGGTGCGGTGTCAGCCGGGACCAAGGGGCTCTCCCGAAACGCGAGGGGGCACACCGTGCGGGGGGACACGGGTGGGGGTGAATGCCGCTCGCGGGGAGGTCCCCGCGTCGAGTTCCGGACTCTATTCGCCTGCCACCGCGGGCAGACCACCCCGCCGGGAAACTTCCCTCGCCCGAGGGAACCGGTGATGGCAGACCCGCTACCCCCACCGGCTTCCCACCGGTCTCACCAGTCGCTGCGCGACGAGGAGCTCGACGTGAACTTGCGTACGACGTAGACCAGCCCGCCGACCAGTGCCACGAAGACCAGCACCTTGAAGAGCAGTCCGATGACGAAGCCGACCACGCTGGCGATCAGCCCGCCGAACACGACCAGGGCGATGACCGGCACCGCGATCCACTTCACCCACCACGGCAGTCCCGTGAAGATCTCTCGCATCGCCCTCGTCCTTACCTCTCCGCCCGTTCGAGTGCCGGGTCCTGTCGGTCCTGCCGATCTCTGATGTCCTGCACTCGATGCTAGGTCCGTGAGGGGTGCGACGGGCGCCCCGCAGCCCTTGTCTGCCCCTGACCGAACCCCTAGGGAACCCCGAGGCGCTTCGTCACCCCTCGGGCGGAGAGAAGACCACCATCACCCGCAGGTCCTCGGTGATGTGGTGGAACTTGTGGGCGACGCCCGCCGGCACGTAGACCACGCTGCCGCGTGCCACCTGGGTCGTCTCCAGGCCGACGGTGATCGAGGCACGGCCGCTCACAATGAAGTAGACCTCGTCCTGATGGTGCGGCTTCTGTGGATCCTGCTCGCCCGCGTCAAGGGCGTACAGGCCGACCGACATGTTCCGTTCCCGTAGAAACTGCAGGTAGGCGCCGTCGTTGGCGGCGCGCTCCGCCTCCAGTTCATCCAGCCGGAATGCCTTCATCGCCTTGTCCGCCCCTGCCTCTCGTGCCCGTGTCCGATCAGGTCTGCCACGATCAGACACATGATGAATTTCCTAGTCAAGACGATCGCCAACGCGGGCGCCCTGGCGGTCGCCGTGTGGCTGCTCGACAAGATCACCCTGACCGGTGACAGCACCGGCAAGGAGTTCGCCACCCTGATCATCGTGGCGCTGCTCTTCGGCCTGGTGAACTTCCTGGTCAAGCCGGTGGTCAAGCTCCTCAGCCTGCCGCTGCTGATACTGACCCTCGGCCTGTTCACGCTGGTCGTCAACGCGTTGATGCTGCTGCTCACCTCGTGGCTGGCGGACAAGCTCGACCTGAGCTTCCACGTGGAGGGCTTCTGGACGGCCGTCGTCGGAGGCCTGATCATCTCGGTCGTCTCCTGGGCCCTGCACGTCATCCTGCCCGACGGGGACTGAGCGGACATGACGTACCGGGTCTGCTTCGTCTGCACGGGCAACATCTGCCGCTCGCCGATGGCCGAGATCGTCTTCCGCGCGCGGGTGGCGGAGGCCGGTCTCGACGAGCTGGTGCAGGTCGACAGCGCCGGCACGGGCGGCTGGCACGAGGGCGACGGCGCCGACCCGCGCACCGTGGCCGTCCTGGAGGACAACGGATACCCGGGGGACCACACGGCCCGGCAGTTCCAGCCGTCCTGGTTCTCCCGCCTCGACCTCGTGATCGCCCTCGACTCCGGCCATCTCGGGGCCCTGCGCCGCCTCGCTCCCACGGAGCAGGACGCCGGAAAGGTGCGGCTGCTCCGCTCGTACGATCCCGCCGCCGGCGACGACCTCGACGTACCGGACCCCTACTACGGGGGGATGGACGGCTTCGAGGAGTGCCTTGAGATGGTGGAGGCGGCGAGCACCGGTCTGCTCGCCGCAGTACGCGAGCACGTGGAGGGACAGGCGGCATGAGTGATTCCGCGACGGGTGACGCGGGCGGAACGACGGGCGACCCGGTCCGGACGACGGCCGACGCGGACCAGGTGAAGGGCGGCGGCGCGGAGACCTCGGGTGCGGTGACGGGCGCTGCGGCTCGGGCGGTCACGGGTGTCGGTGACGGCACACGCGCCGTGCGGGCCGGGCTGCCCGAGCCGGTCAAGCACGAGCCCACTCTGCCCGGCCCCGTGTTCGCCGCCCACTTCCATCTCCCGGGCGACCCGACCGGCCCCTACACGTACGGCCGGGACGAGAACCCGACCTGGACGCTGCTGGAACGCGCCATCGGCGAGCTGGAGGCACCGGGCGGGGACGCCGAGACGCTCGTCTTCGCCTCGGGCATGGCGGCGATCTCGGCGGTGCTCTTCTCCCAGCTGCGCACCGGCGACGTGTGCGTCCTGCCGGACGACGGCTACCAGGCGCTGCCGCTGGTCCGTGCCCAGCTGGAGGCGTTCGGCATCGAGGTGCGCACGGCGCCGACCGGCGGGGACGCCCAGCTGGACGTGCTCGACGGGGCGAGGCTGCTGTGGATCGAGTCCCCGTCGAATCCCGGGCTCGCCGTGTGCGACATCAGGCGGCTCACCGAGGCGGCACGCGCGCGTGGTGCTCTGGTGGCCGTCGACAACACCCTCGCGACACCGCTCGGCCAGCGCCCGCTGGAGCTCGGCGCCGATTTCGCGGTGGCCAGCGGCACCAAGCAGCTCACCGGCCACGGCGATGTCCTCCTGGGCTATGTGGCCGGCCGGGACGCCGAGGCCATGGCTGCCGTGCGCCGCTGGCGAAAGATCGTCGGTGCGATCCCCGGGCCCATGGAGGCCTGGCTCGCGCACCGTTCACTCGCGACCCTCCAGATGCGCGTCGACCGGCAGAACGCGACGGCCCTGGCGATCGCGAAGGCGCTGCGGGAGCGGCCCGAGGTGACGGGGCTGCGCTACCCGGGACTGCCCGACGACCCCTCCCACGAGATCGCCGCACGGCAGATGCGGCGCTTCGGCTGTGTCGTGTCGTTCACGCTGCCCACACGCGCGCGTGCCGACCGCTTCCTCGACGCCCTGCGTCTCGTGGACGACGCGACGAGCTTCGGCGGGGTGCGGTCCACGGCCGAACGGCGCGGCCGCTGGGGTGGGGACGCGGTGCCGGAGGGCTTCGTCCGCCTGTCGGTAGGTGCCGAGGATCCCGAGGACCTGGTGGCGGACCTGCTGCGTGCGCTGGACGCGTCAGCCGCCTGATCACCCCCGCGGACGGTCCGAGCCTCCCCCCTCATGGCTCGGACCGTCCTCCGGTTCCGCGCGCAAGAACCGCGCGACCAAGGCTAGTTGACTCTCTGTCAGTGTCCAATCACAGTAGCGACAGAGACCTATCGACTTATTTATAGTTGAGCACGGTCGGCGGCCGGGGAGCAGTGGCCGGAGAGGGGAGTGTGCGCGGTGGATCTGGCCTTGCTGCGGACCTTCGTGACCGTGCACCGGGCCGGCTCCTTCACTCGCGCCGCCGCTCTGCTCGGCCTTTCCCAGCCTGCTGTCACCTCCCAGATACGGACGCTGGAACGGCAGCTGGGCCGCCCCCTGTTCCTCCGGCAGGCCCGCGGCGTGACCCCGACGAGCATCGGCGACGAACTCGCCCACAAGGCCGCACCCCATCTCGACGCCCTGGTGGAGATCACCGAGACCGGCCTCGACGACGACTCCTCCTTACGGACGCTGCACCTCGCAGGTCCGCCGGAATTCACCGCCGAACGAGCCCTGCCCGCCCTCACGGAGCTGACCCGCGAGGATGGGCAGGGCTTCGCCTTGCGCGTCTCCTTCGGAACCGCCGAGGAAACCCTGGAAGGGCTGTCCGCCGGGCATCATGATCTGGCCATCAGCACGGCCCAGCCGCGCGGCCCCCTGCTCACGGCGACTGCGCTCTGCGACGAGGAGCACGTCCTGGTCGCCGCCCCGCGCTGGTCGGAACAGCTCGGTCCCGGGCAGCCCGATCACGAGCCGGAACCCGCCCTCGAGAAGGTGCCGGTGGTGGAGGTGCACGAGTCGCTGCCCTTCGTCTCCCGCTACTGGGCCTCCGTCTTCGACGCGCAGCCGGCCGCCCCGGGCACGGTGATCGTCCCCGACCTGCGCGCGGTCCTGGCCTGCGCGGTCGCGGGCGCCGGTCTGGCGGTGCTGCCCCGTTATCTGTGCGCGCCGGCGCTGGAGCGGGGTGACGTCGTCCCCCTGCACGAGCCGCCGGTGCCACCGCTGCGTACGTACTTCCTCGTGGTCCGGACCGGGACCCTCGCGATGCCTCACATCGCGCGAGCGCACGACTGGTTGCTGCGGTCTTCGGCCGACTGGTGCTGAGGCGCCCGGGGTGGTGTGCCGGGTTGCCTGAGGCGGGGCGCGGGCGCTGAGGAACCCGTCTCACTCTGGGGGCTCGTCCGGTGACGTTTCGCGATGTTTCACGTGGAACCAGCCGGGCCACATTTCACTCATGACCGTCCGACCCGTGGTCAAGCGCACCGCCCGCGCCGTTCTGCTGGACGGTGCCGACCTGATCCTGATCAAGCGCACCAAGCCGGGAGTGGATCCCTACTGGCTCACGCCCGGCGGCGGGGTCGAGCCCAGCGACCCGACCGTCGTCGACGCCTTGCACCGCGAGGTGTACGAGGAACTCGGAGCGAAGATCACCGATGTGGTGCCCTGCTTCGTGGACACCATGGAGCACATCGGGGAGGACGGCGGCGCGACGGGTGTGAAGGTGCAGCACTTCTTCGTCTGCCGCCTGGAGTCGATGGACCCCTCCCTGCGCCACGGCCCCGAGGTGGAAGAGCCGGTCGGCGAGTACGAGATCGTGCGCGTGCCCTTCACCCGGGTCGGGATCGCGTCGGTCCATCTCGTGCCGCTGTCGCTGCGGCACTACCTGGACGGCAACATCGAGGGCGTACTCGCGATGCATGCGCCCGACCTGGGCTGAGACGCCCGGTCAGCTTCCGGCCGCGACCAGTTCCTCGACGGAGTCGTGGCGTATGCGCTCCGAGGGGACGCCGACGTCCCTCAGGACGTCCACACCACTGCGGATCATCCCGGGTGGCCCGGAGAGGTAGGCGTCGAACTCGTCCCACGGCCCGTAGGTGCGGATGGCGTCCGGCAGCTGCACGTGCGCCTGCTGGTCGATGATCGCGCGGACCGAGAGCCACGGGTGGGTCTGCTGGAGCCGCAGCATGGTGTCGATGTCGTACAGGTCGTGGTCGGTGCGGGCGCCGTAGAAGACCTCGACCGACCGGCGGTCCCCGTGCTCGGCGACGTCCTCCACCAAGGCCTTGATGGGTGCGATGCCCGTGCCGCCGCCCAGGCAGAGCAGGCCGCTGTCGGTGGTGTGGTCGACGGTCATGGACCCCGCGGGCGGCCCGAGCCGGATGATGTCGCCGGGCCGGGCACGGTGCACCAGGGCATTGGAGACCCAGCCGGCCGGGACGGCCTTGACGTGGAACGACAGCAGCCCGTCGGACCGCGGCGCCGAGGCGAAGGAGTAGTGCCGCCAGATCCGGGGCCACCAGGGCGTCTCCACGCTCGTGTACTGCCCGGCGAGGAAGGGGTAGGGCTGGTCGGGGCGGACGGTGACGACCGCTACGTCCGGCGTTCTCAGGTCGTGCGCGACGATCTCGGCATACCACCAGGCCGGTGCACGCAGTTCGTCCGCGGCCGCTGCGTCGATCATGACCTGGGAGATCGTGGTGTAGGCCCGGACCCAGGCCGCCTCCGTCTCCGGGTTCCACACTCCGGCCGCGTACTTGCTCAGCGCGCCGATCAGGCACTCGCCGACGGCCGGGTAGTGCTCGGGCCGCGTCCCGTACTTGCGGTGGCCCCTGCCGAGTTTTTGCAGGTAGTCGACGAGCACGTCCCTGTTGTCGATGTGCTCGGCTGCCGTGAGCAGCGCTCTGAGCAGTCGGTCCCGCTGGGTGTCCATCGCGGCCGGGAACAGCGAGCGCAGGTCGGGGTGGCGCACGAAGAGCAGGGCGTAGAAGTACGACGTGACCTTGTCGGCGACCGGCGTGACCTCGGCCATGGTGCGGCGGATGAGGAGCGCGTCCGGGGAGCCCGTTCCGGCCGGGGCGGTGGCGGCCTCTGCCGACGGCGGCACCGGGGCCTGCTCCTGGGTGGGATCCGGCTGTTCGGCGGCGGTCCCCGGCGGAGCCACGGTGGACGCGAAGGGCGTCGGGGTGAGCGTCGTCGGTGCGGGGCCCGGCGAAGCGGCAGCAGTGGGGTCTGCAGCCGGGGGCTGAGCGTGTGACGCGGGCGGAGCGGCGGGGGTGGGTATCGCGTCGGGGGTTTCACGTCCGTGGTCGGGCTCACCGGTGCCCGGGGTACTGCGAGGTGTGAACCAGTCGCCCGCGCCGCCAGAAGTGCCGTTGTCGGCCGACGTCGTGGTCGGAGCGTCCATGGTGTGCCTCGCCTCGAGCATCTTTCGGTCGGTCTGCGCACTTCCGGAGTCGGAATGTGCCTGCTTCCCCCGTGGACGGTCTGCGTTCCCATCCTTGTCTCGGCCAATGCGGCCACATTCAACCCGTCATCCGGCTCCGTACGGACAAGTAAGGCGAGAGTGTGACATTGGCCGCAGTGACTCTCATCGAGCTTCCCACCCGCGTGGCCGCTTCCGGCGTATACCCGGAAACACGGGTCTTCGATCTCTCCGTCCCGTTAGGCTGCATTGCCCTGCACTGCCTCAAACAGGACGAGGCGTCCCGTCCCGGATGCGAACCGGACTCGACCCTACCGGCCACCGCTGTGCACACAAGTCCCCCCTCCTCTCGTCACGAATGCGGGCACGACGCGGATCGCCCACCCGTCAACCAGGAGCTGGGGAAGCCGTGTTCAGCGCCTCGGTCGAACATCTGACCTTCTTACCTGTTTCACGTGAAACATCCGGTGTCGGTCTACGGTCTGTGCGAGCGGTGACAACTGGCCAAAAGGTCGTACGTCTCCGCTGAAACAGGTGGACGTCAGGGGCTCCTGTCGGACAGCCTGACCTGCGTGCCGACTCCTTCCCTTGCCTCATTGCCCATCCGCCGTCTGACACTGCACGATCACGCCGCCTGTGCCGACTTGTCCGAGGACCGGGGGTGGCCACGGGAGGAGCACAAGTGGAGCTTCCTGCTCGCGGCCGGGAAGGGTTACGGCATCGACGACCCCGAGGGTGGCCTGGTGAGCGCCTGCGTCGTCACCGAGTACGGACCGCAGGATCCTGCCCTCGCCGCGATCGGCATGGTACTGGTGGCCCAACGGCACGCTCGGCAGGGCGTGGGACGCCGGCTGATGCGCCATGTCGTCTCGGACATGGGCACCACGCCCCTCACCCTGCACGCGACGCCGTACGGCCGGCCTCTCTACGAGGAACTCGGCTTCAAGGTCACCGGACAGGCCGACATGGTCGTCGGGCACTTCACTCCCGGCGGGCCTGAGCCGAAGGTCGCCACCCGCGCTGCGACCGCCGAGGACCTCACGGCCATCCTCCGTCTCGATGAGCAGGTCTTCGGGACCGACCGCACGCACATCGTCACCCGGTTGCCGGCTTTCGCCGACCAGTTGCGCGTGGCCGAGGAGAACGGGCGGATCATCGGGTACGCGGCCGCCTGGCCCAACATGGACACCCACGTGATCGGCCCGCTCATCGCGCGTGACACGTCGGCCGCCCAGGCTCTCATCACGTCTCTCGCCGCCGGCACCAACCGCCCTTTGCGCACCGACATCGACGTGCGGCACGAAGAACTCCTGGCGTGGGTGAAGGAGCGCGGCCTGGAATCCGTCGCCTTCAACGCGGTGATGACGTACGGGATCACGGAGCTGCCCGGGGACTGGAGCCGACGGTTCGCGCCGGTCACGGTCGCGGCGGGCTGACCGACTTCGACGCGACGACGCCGGCCCCCCGGGGAAGAGGGGACCGGCGTCGTCTCGCTGAAGGGGCCGGGTCAGGCGAGTGCCTCCACGGCGGTCGCGGCAAAGCCGTGATCCTGCTCGGGGGCGCCGCCGCCGACGCCGATCGCGCCGATCAGGCGACCGTCGCGGTGCACCGGCACGCCTCCGGCGATGAACAGCAACGGCCGGTCGAGTGCGGTGGGCAGCGTGTGGAAGAGGCCTCCGGGCTGCACCGCGTCCACCAGGTCGGCGGTGGGCGCGTTCAGCTGGAGGGCCGTGTAGGCCTTGCGGGTGCTGGTCTCGCCGGAGATCAGCACGGCACGGTCGTCGCGCCGGAAAGCGAGCAGGTGGCCGCCCGCGTCGAGGACGGTGACGCTGACGGTGACGCCCGCCGACTCGGCGGCACGATGGGCGGCGGCCATGAGGGCGTCGGCGTCCTGGGTGGTGAGGGGGGCGACTGCGGTGGTGGTGCTCATGATGGGGTTCTCCTTGAAGACTTCCGGTCGTTCCGGGCGGTGAGGCCGGTGGGGGTGGTTCGGTTGCTCATTGGTGGACGGCAGCGCGCTGCTCGGCTCGAGCGGAGCGGGTGACGACGGTGCTGGGGCCGTCGGCGCGGCGCTCCAGGGCGGCCGAGACGAGGGCCAGGACCAGAGCACCGGTGGCCAGGGCGGCACCGACCCAGTTGGGGGCGGTGTAGCCGAGGCCCGCCGCGATCACCAGGCCGCCCAGCCAGGCGGAGAGCGCGTTGCCGAGGTTGAAGGCGCCGATGTTGACGGCCGAGGCCAGGGTCGGGGCGCCGTGCGCCTGGTCGAGAACGCGCTTCTGCAGCGGTGGCACGGTGGCGAAGCCCAGGGCACCGATCAGCGCGATGGTGATCGCCGAGAGCAGCTTGTCGTGGGCGGTGACAGTGAACAGGGCCAGGACGACGGCCAGGGCGCCCAGAGAGACGTACAGCATGGGCATCAGGGCGCGGTCGGCGAACCTGCCGCCGACGAGGTTGCCGCCGACCATGCCCAGGCCGAAGAGGACCAGCAGCCAGGTGACGGAGCCGTCGGCGAAGCCCGCGACCTGGGTCATCATCGGCGCGATGTAGGTGATGGCCGCGAAGACACCGCCGAAGCCCAGGACCGTCATGGCCATCGCGAGCAGGACCTGCACGTTCTTGAAGGCGGCCAGCTCGTGCCGCAGACGTACGCCCTCCGCCTTGGGCATGTCGGGGACGAGCCGGGCGATGCCGGCCAGGCCGATGACGCCGAGGGCGGCGACGATGCCGAAGGTCACCCGCCAGCCGACGGACTGTCCGACGAGCGTGCCCAGCGGGACACCGACGACGTTGGCGACGGTCAGACCGGTGAACATCATCGCGATGGCTCCGGCCTTCTTGTCCGGAGCGACGAGGTCCGCCGCGACGACCGAACCTATGCCGAAGAAGGCGCCGTGGGCGAGTGAGGCGATGATCCGGCCGGTCAGCATGACGGAGAAGGCGGGGGCGAGCGCCGAGAGCAGGTTGCCCGCGATGAACAACCCCATCAGCAGCATCAGCATCCGCTTGCGGGAGATCCTGGTGCCGAGCACGGTCATCAACGGGGCGCCGAACATGACGCCGAGCGCGTAGCCGGTCACCAGGTAGCCGGCCGTGGGGATGGAGACCCCGTAGTCACTCGCGACCTCGGGCAGCAGACCCATGATCACGAATTCCGTCGTTCCGATCCCGAAGGCCCCGATCGCGAGGGCCAGAAGCGCGAGAGGCATGGAGGGGTACCTTCCCAAACGATTGCAGGAGCGCTTTGCGTGCGTCCACAATAGTTGCAGACGCGGGCTATATGCAACCGCCGTCAATTGCGGTGCTGCTCTATCCTGGGTGTCAGCCGCTCCGGGACGGAGGAAACCAATGACAGCGACGGACCCCGCGCTCACCGCTCTCGCCCAGAGCTGGTGCGCCCTCTCCCTGCTCCACGGGAGGATCGAGGCGCACATCGAGCGCGCTCTGCAGGCCGGGCACGACCTCAGCGCGCGTGAGTACTCCCTGCTGGACGTGCTCAGCCGACAGCACGACGGCGACGGGGGACATCTGCAGATGAAGCAGGTCGCCGACGCGGTCGTCCTCAGCCAGAGCGCCACCACACGCCTGGTCACCCGGCTGGAAGACCGGGGTCTCCTGGAGCGCTACCTGTGCCCCACCGACCGCCGGGGCATCTACACGAACGTCACTGCGGCGGGCCTCGAGTTGCTGGAAGCCGCGCGCCCGACCAACGACGCCGCCCTGCGCGAAGCCCTCGACGAAGCGGCGAAGAACCCGGAACTGGCACCCCTGGTCCGAGCCGTGGAGACGCTGAAGGCGCCGGTGCCCGCATAGAGCCCTCGAGCCCCTCCGCACGGCACCGGCGCACCGCAGCTGCGTAAGGTACGTGCATGGGAGATCTTGAGATACGCGCTGCCGTGGCCGACGACGTCCCCGCGATCGTCGCCATGCTCGCGGACGACCCACTGGGTGCGCAGCGCGAGTCACCGGACGACCTCACCCCGTACCTGACCGCGCTGGAGCGGCTCAGCGCCGACCCGAATCAGCATCTGGTCGTGGCGGCCCGGGAGGGCAAGGTCGTCGGCACGCTCCAGCTCACGATCATCCCCGGCCTTTCCCGGCGCGGGGCGACCAGGTCGATCATCGAGGGCGTGCGCATCCATGCGGACGAGCGCGGCAGCGGCCTGGGAACCCGGCTCATCGAGTGGGCGATCGAGGAGTCCCGGAACCTGGAATGCCAGTTGGTCCAGCTGACCTCCGACAAGACCCGCACCGATGCCCACCGCTTCTACGAGCGGCTCGGGTTCACGGCTTCCCACACGGGCTTCAAGCTCCCGTTGTGACGGCAGGCGTGGGCGCCCTGTTTCACGTGAAACAGGGCGCCCACGCATCTCACGTCTACCCGATTCCGCGCCACCCCTCGGGGTCGACACCACCCGGTACAGGAGCGCCCTCGTCATACGGCTGACGCGTGAACACGAACGAACCGAGGTCCAGGTGGCTCACGGCCCCGTCAGACCGCCGTACGGCTTGCAGGAGCTCGCCCGCGTAGTAGCCCTCCAGTCCCGTCCAGGTGCCGTCACCGTTCGAGCGGAACCGCGAGCGACGGCCTACGCCGGTCAACGGCCCCAGCGAGACGAGTCCGTCGGCCATCAGGCGCAGGGCGAAGGCGTGCGTCCCCCAGTACCACTGCCCCGTCAGCTCCAGCAGCGACGGGTCGGCCCCACGCAGCGGCTTCCACGGAGCGGGGATGCGTGGCTCTGCCTCGGCCACGATGCGGACCAGATCGGCCGCGACAGGGAACAGCAGCGGTCCTGACGTGGAGTTGGCCAGGGCGATCGCCGCCACGTCGTCCTCGATGCTGATCATGAGACACGCGAGGAACCCGGGCAGCGAACCGGTGTGACCGACCAGGGAGCGGCCGTTCCGACGCCGGATCTCCATGCCGAGGCAGTAGGCGTAACCGCTCGCCACGTCCGCCGCCTCATGGGCCGCGGCCGGTGTCCTCATCTCTCGCAGCGAATCGGCCCTCAGCACCCGCTCGTCACCGTTGAGCAGGAAGGCCGCGAACCGCGCCAAGTCACCTCCCGTCGACCACAGTTGGCCGGCCGGAGCCATACGCCCCAGATCCTCGACGGGCTCGGGAAGCATTACGTCCGCCCAGGGATGCACGGCCCAGCCCCCCGCGTGAGGTGCCACAGGCCGCACGCTCGTGCGACGCAAACCCAGAGGTTCGAGCACTTCGCGCCGAAGGACCTCCTCCCAGGAAGCTCCACGGAGCTTCTCGATGAGAGCGCCGAGCAGGGCATAACCCGGGTTGGAGTAGTGGAATCGCCGGCCTGGCGGGGTCAGCAGGGGCCGGTCGCCGAGTACGTCGGCGAGTTCGGGCCGCAGGTCCCCGGGGCTCCGCTCCCACCACGGGCCCGGCGTCTCGGCCGGCAGCCCTCCTGTGTGCGCGAGGAGTTCGGCGATGGTCGCCTCCCCCACGCCGGTACCCGGCAGATGCTTCTCGAGCGGGTCCTCGAGAGCGAGTGCGCCCTCGTCACGCAGCCGCAGCACGAGAACCGCCGTGAAGGTCTTGGTGATCGAGCCGATCCGGTACTGCACGTTCTCGTCCGGCGCGTGCCCTTCCACCGAGGTCCGTGCGCCCGTCCACACCGTCGTACCGTCTCGTACGACGGCCGCGACGAGCGACGGAGTCCGGCCCTCGGCCTGCGCGACGGCGATGCGGTGCAGCAGAGCGCGACGTGTGCCGGGAAGCAGCTCTCCCTGAAATGTCGTCATGGGCCCAGTCCACCCGGCCCGGTGTCCCCGAGTCGAGCACATTCGGCATCAGGGCATGTGGGGCCGGGACGGATCAGGTCTGCGCCATGTCCACGAACCGCGAGTAGTGCCCCTGGAAGGCGACAGTGATCGTCGCCGTCGGGCCGTTTCGGTGCTTGCCCACGATGATGTCCGCCTCGCCCGCGCGGGGCGACTCCTTCTCGTACGCGTCCTCGCGGTGGAGAAGGATCACCATGTCGGCGTCCTGCTCGATGGAGCCCGACTCACGCAGGTCGGACACCATCGGCTTCTTGTCCGTGCGCTGCTCGGGACCACGGTTGAGCTGGGAGAGCGCGATCACCGGGACTTCCAGCTCCTTGGCCAGGAGCTTGAGGTTACGGGACATGTCCGAGACTTCCTGCTGACGGCTCTCGGCGCGCTTGGATCCACCGGACTGCATCAGCTGCAGATAGTCGATGATCACGAGCCTGATGTCGTTGCGCTGCTTCAGCCGACGGCACTTCGCTCGGATCTCCATCATCGACAGGTTCGGGGAGTCGTCGATGTACAGAGGCGCGGAGGAGACCTCGGGCATCCGGCGCGCCAGACGCGTCCAGTCCTCGTCCGTCATGGTGCCGGACCGCATGTGGTGCAGGGCGACGCGGGCCTCCGCGGACAGCAGACGCATCGCGATCTCGTTGCGCCCCATTTCCAGGGAGAAGATCACACTCGGCAGGTTGTGCTTGATCGACGCGGCCCGGGCGAAGTCGAGGGCCAGCGTCGACTTACCCATGGCGGGACGGGCCGCGATGACGATCATCTGGCCCGGGTGCAGGCCGTTGGTGAGCGAGTCGAAGTCGGTGAACCCGGTGGGCACACCGGTCATCTCGCCGCTGCGCGAGCCGATCGCCTCGATCTCGTCGAGCGCGCCCTCCATGATGTCGCCGAGCGGCAGGTAATCCTCACTGGTGCGCTGCTCGGTGACCGCGTAGACCTCTGCCTGGGCGCGGTTGACGATCTCGTCGACGTCGTCATCGGCCGCGTATCCCATCTGCGTGATACGGGTCCCGGCCTCGACCAGGCGGCGCAGGACGGCCCGCTCGTGAACGATCTCCGCGTAGTACGCCGCATTGGCGGCCGTCGGCACCGTCTGGACGAGGGTGTGCAGGTACGAGGCGCCGCCGACCTTGTTGATCTCGCCGCGCTTGGTGAGTTCGGCCGCGATCGTGATGGGGTCGGCCGGCTCGCCCTTGGCGTAGACGTCGAGGACGGCCTGGAAGATCGTCTCGTGGGCCGGCTTGTAGAAGTCGTGACCCTTGATGATCTCGACGACGTCGGCGATGGCGTCCTTGGACAGGAGCATGCCGCCGAGGACGGACTGCTCGGCGTCGATGTCCTGCGGCGGTACCCGCTCGAACGACGGGGACGATCCGCCGTCCCACGCCCCGTTGTCCCTGCCGCGCTCGTGCTGTTCGTCGCGGCCCCGGGCTCCGTCGTCGCGTCGGCGGGAGGCGGGGAGACGATCACTGGGACCGGTCTCGGCCCACGGGTCGTCCAAGGGCTCGGAAATGCTCACCGAGCCACCTCCTCCCGTCCGCCGAAGCAGACCTAGCCGTGCCCCTCTTTTCTACGGCACGGCACTGACAAATAAGAGGCCCAACTCCGGTTGGCACACGCCGGTTTTGTGGCGTTCTGAAAACCGGCGGACGGAGCGGGCGCCGGACCACCGTAGGCCTCTCGGCACCGTCAGCCAATCTGGTTATCCACAGGCCATGTGGACGACGGCCCAGATGCTGTGGAGAACTCCGCGAAACCTGTGCACGACCCGGTGGACAGGCCTGTGAACAAGCGACCCCGGGCGCCAAGGAAGAGCCTCTGACCTGCATCGTTACCGTCCACCGGCTGTGCAGAAGAAAAACTTTCCCAACCGGCCCAAGATCACCTCGAACAGTGCACAGCAGTGCGCACGCCAGGACGCAAAGTAAGGATCGCAATACCTTTGCATCTCTTACCTGTGGACGATTAGATTGGTGCACATGACACAGGCCCCCGCGCGTCGTCCCACCGGCCGGAGACAGCACGACCGAGAGATCATCGCGTTGGCTGTGCCGGCCTTCGGTGCCCTGGTCGCCGAGCCCCTCTTCCTGATGGCCGACACCGCCATCGTGGGCCATCTGGGCACGGCCCAACTCGCCGGTCTCGGCGTCGCCTCCGCCCTGCTGATGACTGCCGTCAGCGTCTTCGTCTTCCTCGCCTACGCCACGACGGCAGCAGTGGCCCGCCGTGTCGGCGCGGGCGACCTCCAGGCCGCCATCCGACAGGGCATGGACGGCATCTGGCTGGCCCTGCTCCTCGGCACCGCCGTGGTCGCCGCGGCGTTGCCCACAGCCCCTCACCTCGTGGACCTCTTCGGCGCCTCGGACGCGGCGACTCCCTACGCGATCACGTATCTGCGCATTTCCGTGCTCGGCATACCCGCCATGCTCGTCGTCCTGGCTGCCACCGGTGTCCTGCGCGGATTGCAGGACACCCGCACCCCGCTCTACGTCGCCATCGCGGGCTTCGTCGCCAACGGTGCCCTCAACGCCGGCCTGGTCTACGGCGCCGACCTGGGGATCGCCGGTTCCGCGTGGGGCACCGTCATCGCCCAGTGCGGCATGGCCGCCGTCTATCTCGTGGTGGTTCTGCGAGGAGCACGCAGGCACGGGGCCTCACTGCGCCCGGATGCCGCCGGGATCAGGGCCTCCGCTCAAGCCGGTGTCCCGCTCCTGGTGCGCACCCTCTCACTGCGGGCCATCCTGATGATCGCCACAGCGGTCGCCGCCCGTCTCGGAGATGCCGACATCGCCGCCCACCAGATCATCCTCTCGCTGTGGAGCCTGCTGGCCTTTGCCCTCGATGCCATCGCTATCGCGGGACAGGCCATCATCGGGCGCTACCTCGGAGCCGGTGATGCCCAGGGGGCCCGGGACGCGTGCCGCCGCATGGTGGAGTGGGGTATCGCCGTCGGCGTCGTCCTCGGCGCTCTGGTGGTTCTCACCCGACCGGTGTTCCTGCCGTTGTTCACCAGCGACCCAGCCGTGAAGGACGTGGCGCTGCCCGCCCTGATCATCGTCGCCCTCTCCCAGCCGATCTCCGGGATCGTCTTCGTCCTGGACGGCGTCCTGATGGGAGCCGGCGACGGCCCGTATCTCGCCTGGGCCATGCTGCTCACCCTGGCGGTATTCACACCCGCCGCTCTCCTGGTCCCGGTACTGGGCGGCGGCCTGACCGCGCTCTGGGCCACGATGACGCTGATGATGACCGTCCGGATGCTGACCCTGTGGCTCCGTACCCGCTCGGGCCGCTGGATCGTCACGGGCGCCACCCGCTGACCGTTGGCGTAGACCGCGGTCTGTTTCACGTGAAACGCTCTGTGTTTCACGTGAAACAGAGGATGCTCCACAGAACGTGGTGTTTCACGTGAAACATGGCGTCGCTCGACAGATCCGCCCAGCAGACACGAAGGGGCCGCACCCCACAGGGTGCGGCCCCTTCGCTCATTGCCTCAGCGAGCGCGGCACTCAGGCCGCGACGACCTCGATGTTGACCTTGGCGGCAACCTCGGGGTGCAGACGCACGGACGTCTCGTGAGCGCCCAGCGTCTTGATCGGCGAGCCGAGCTCGATGCGGCGCTTGTCGACCTCGGGGCCACCGGACGCCTTGATCGCGGAAGCGATGTCGGCCGGGGTGACGGAACCGAAGAGACGACCGGCGTCGCCGGAGCGGACGGCCAGACGGACCTTGACGCCCTCGAGCTGGGCCTTCACAGCGTTGGCCTGCTCGATGGTCTGGATCTCGTGGATCTTGCGAGCACGGCGGATCTGCTCGACGTCCTTCTCGCCACCCTTGGTCCAGCGGATAGCGAACTTCCGCGGGATCAGGTAGTTGCGAGCGTAACCGTCCTTGACGTCGACGACGTCGCCCGCGGCACCGAGGCCGGAGACCTCGTGGGTGAGGATGATCTTCATGTGTCGGTCACCCTTCCCTTATCGCGCGGTGGACGTGTAGGGCAGCAGCGCCATCTCACGGCTGTTCTTCACGGCCGTGGCGACGTCACGCTGGTGCTGCGTGCAGTTACCGGTCACGCGGCGGGCACGGATCTTGCCGCGGTCGGAAATGAACTTCCGCAGCATGTTCGTGTCCTTGTAGTCCACGTACGTGACCTTGTCCTTGCAGAAAGCGCAGACCTTCTTCTTCGGCTTGCGCACAGGCGGCTTCGCCATGGTGTTTCTCCTGTGTGATCAAGAAGTGTGGGGTGCGAGCCCGCCCTTAGAAGGGGGGCTCGTCCGAGTAGCCGCCACCGCCGCCGCCGGAGTTTCCACCCCAGCCGCCGCCAGTTCCCTGGTTGCCACCGGCGGGAGCACCGGTCGCCCACGGGTCGTCGGCGGGAGCGCCGCCGCCCTGCTGACCGCCACCGGGGCCGCCGCCCCAGCCGCCGCCACCCTGGCCGCCGCCACCGCCGTAGCCACCCTGGCCACCCTGTCCGCCGCGGCCGGTGGTCTTGGTGACCTTGGCCGTGGCGTTGCGCAGGCTGGCGCCGACTTCCTCGACGTCCAGCTCGTAGACCGTGCGCTTGACGCCCTCACGGTCCTCGTAGGACCGCTGCTTCAGCCGGCCCTGCACGATGACGCGCATGCCTCGCTGGAGCGACTCGGCGACGTTCTCCGCCGCCTGACGCCAGACCGAGCAGGTCAGGAAGAGGCTCTCGCCGTCCTTCCACTCGTTCGTCTGGCGGTCGAAGGTGCGGGGGGTGGACGCGACACGGAACTTCGCGACCGCCGCACCGGAGGGGGTGAAGCGCAGCTCGGGGTCGTCGACAAGATTGCCGACAACCGTGATGACGGTCTCGCCTGCCATGGGGGAACCTCTCGGCGGGTTTGCTCTGGCTGCTTGCTACTCGAATCCCGGAACCAGCTGAGCTGGGAAGCTCAGTGGGTCTCGGGACGGAGGACCTTGGTCCGGAGGACCGACTCGTTCAGGTTCATCTGGCGGTCGAGCTCCTTGACGACCGCAGGCTCGGCCTGCAGGTCGATGACCGAGTAGATGCCCTCGGGCTTCTTCTTGATCTCGTACGCGAGACGACGACGGCCCCAGGTGTCGACCTTCTCGACCTTTCCGCCGCCATCACGGACGACGGAGAGGAAGTTCTCGATCAGCGGAGAGACAGCGCGCTCCTCGACCTCGGGGTCGAGGATGACCATCACCTCGTAGTGACGCATGTGGAACCCACCTCCTTTGGACTCAGCGGCCACGGTCGTTCCGTGGCAGGAGGGTTGTGATGCGTAGGCAACGGTATCGACCACCACTGACAATCGGGGTTCTGGCGAGAAGCCCCTGCCATGACGTGGGCAGACACCGGTGCGGACGGTACAGAGTACCCGCACAGCGGCTTGCGGTTGAAATCCGACCGCCAGGGCAGCCAATCTGTACACATCGGGTGTGTATGGCGCTACGATGCGCCGACTTTCGCAGGAGGTGCCCTATGGCACAGGCATTGCGACCCAACACCGGCGGCGGCCTCTTCGCCACGGACGGCAAACCCCATCCCCTCCAGGACGCCCTGCTCGCGGTGACCCTGCTGCTGGGCCTCTTGTCGTTCCTCACGGCGATCATCGACGAAGACCTGCATCTGCTCAGCTCCTGGGCCGGCCTCGTGGGCATCCTCACGGGTGCCTACGGCCAGTGGATCTCGGAGACGACCCGGGAGCGCTTCGGTCTCATCCTCGGCCTGGGCGCATCGGGCGTCGGGTTCTTCCTGGGCATGGCGCACGGCGGCCTCATCGGCTGACGCCAGGACACCTCCTCATCTGAACAGCGGATCACGCCCCGGCCGGCCTCGGGCCGGGGCATAGGCCCCGTACGCCCAACCGGCGCGCTCCCAAGGCGCAGTAGGCTTCGCGCGAGAGCCGGAGCCCCTGACCCCATGGGGACACACCAGCCCGAGGAGCGCCCCGAAATGAGCCTGACCCTGAGGACCATCAGTCGCGAGCAGCATCTGGCCTACATCCAGAGCCTGCCGTCGGCGAGCCACATGCAGGTCCCGGCCTGGGCTGACGTCAAGGCGGAGTGGCGCTCCGAGAACCTTGGCTGGTTCGACGACCGCACCGGCGAGATGGTCGGTGCGGGGCTGGTCCTCTACCGGCAGCTTCCCAAGATCAAGCGCTACCTCGCCTACCTGCCCGAGGGCCCGGTCATCAACTGGTTCGCGCCGAATCTGCAGGAATGGCTCGAACCGATGCTGGCGCACCTGAAGCAGCAGGGTGCCTTCTCCGTGAAGATGGGCCCGCCGGTGATCATCCGGCGCTGGGAGGCCCCCTCCATCAAGGCGGGCATCCAGAACCCGGACGTGAAGCGCCTGCGCGACATCGAGGCCGACCACATCGAGCCGCGTGCCTTCGAGGTGGCCGACAAGCTGCGCCGCATGGGCTGGCAGCAGGGTGAGGACGGCGGCGCCGGCTTCGGCGACGTCCAGCCCCGCTACGTGTACCAGGTGCCGCTGGCGAACCGTTCCCTGGAAGAGGTCCACAAGAACTTCAACCAGCTGTGGCGCCGCAACATCAAGAAGGCCGAGAAGGCCGGCGTGGAGGTCGTCCAGGGCGGCTACCAGGACCTCGAGGAGTGGCAGCGGCTGTACGAGATCACGGCCGTGCGTGACCACTTCCGGCCGCGCCCGCTGTCGTACTTCCAGCGCATGTGGACGGCCCTCAACACCGAGGACCCCAACCGCATGCGGCTGTACTTCGCCCGGCACAACGGCGTGAACCTGTCGGCCGCGACGATGCTGATCGTCGGCGGGCACGTCTGGTACTCCTACGGCGCCTCCGACAACATCGGCCGCGAGGTGCGGCCTTCGAACGCGATGCAGTGGCGGATGCTGCGCGACGCCTACGCGCTCGGCGCCACCGTCTACGACCTGCGCGGCATCTCCGACTCGCTGGACGAGACCGACCACCTCTTCGGCCTGATCCAGTTCAAGGTGGGTACCGGCGGCCAGGCGGCCGAATACCTCGGCGAGTGGGACTTCCCGCTGAACAAGCTGCTGCACAAGGCGCTCGACATCTACATGTCGCGCCGCTGATGTCCCGTTCAGTGCTTCTATACCTCTGACACACGGCAACCGCCGATATCACGGCACCGCGAGAAAGGTTCCAGGTCCGGCCATGGCGCTCACGCTCTACGTCGACACCGCGCGCTGGCGTGCGCACCACAAGCACGTACAGGAGCAGTTCCCGGGCCTCGTACCGGTCTGCAAGGGCAACGGCTATGGCTTCGGGCACGAGCGGCTGGCGGAGGAGGCCACACGGCTGGGCTCGGACGTCCTGGCCGTCGGCACGACCTACGAGGCCGCCCGGATCAAGGACTGGTTCGGCGGGGACCTGCTGGTGCTGACGCCGTACCGGCGCGGCGAGGAGCCGGTGCCGCTGCCGGACCGCGTCATCCGCTCCGTCTCGTCGATAGACGGTGTCTATGGTCTGGTCGGCGCGCGCGTCGTGATCGAGGTGATGTCCTCGATGAAGCGGCACGGCATCGGCGAGCAGGACCTGGCCCAGCTGCACGCGGCCATCGAGAACGTCCGTCTGGAAGGTTTCGCCATCCATCTCCCGCTGGACCGCACCGACGGCTCGGACGCCGTCGAGGAGGTCATCGGCTGGATGGACCGGCTGCGTGCCGCCCGGCTGCCCCTGCACACCATGTTCGTCAGCCACCTCAAGGCCGAGGACCTCGCCCGGCTCCAGCAGCAGTTCCCGCAGACTCGCTTCCGGGCCCGCATCGGCACGCGGCTGTGGCTGGGGGACCACGACGCCACCGAGTACCGAGGGGCGGTTCTGGACGTCACGCGCGTCGCCAAGGGGGACCGTTTCGGCTACCGGCAGCAGAAGGCGGCCTCGGACGGCTTCCTGGTGGTCGTGGCGGGCGGTACGTCGCACGGAGTGGGCCTTGAAGCCCCCAAGGCGCTGCACGGCGTCATGCCGCGTGCCAAGGGAGTCGCCCGCGCCGGCCTCGCGACGGTGAACCGGAACCTGTCTCCGTTCGTCTGGGGCGGCAAGCAGCGCTGGTTCGCGGAGCCGCCGCACATGCAGGTCTCGATCCTGTTCGTGCCGGCGGACGCGCCCGAGCCGAAGGTCGGCGACGAGCTGGTGGCCCATCTGCGGCACACCACCACGCAGTTCGACCGGATCATGGACCGCTGACCGCCACGAGTCACCTCTCCCGCAGCACAGCAAGAAGGCCGTACACGGTGTACGTGTACGGCCTTCGGCGTTGCCCGCTACGGCATCCCGACGGTTCGCTCAGAGCGAACCGCCCGTGGCACCAGGCCTGCCCCACTCGACCGATGTCCCGTCGAACTGGGCGGTCACGGGCTGCCGTGGGCGGGCCGCCGGGCCGAGGACGAAGACGTCGTCGGCACCGTCGAGGACACCGCCCGAGGGGTCGTCGTCACCGGACCGACGCACCGGGTCCCGATCCGGCATGAAGATGTCGCGCACGACCATCACGCACAGGTAGAGCGTCCCGAGCAGATGCAGGCCGATGGCCCAGTGGTAGCCGTCCGTGGGCAGCCCTTTGTGGGCATCTCCGCTGGTCGTGTACGCGAGGTAGAGCCAGATCCCCAGGAAGTACACCACCTCGCAGGCCTGCCAGATCAGGAAGTCCCGCCACTTCGGCCGGGCGAGGGCAGCCAGCGGCACCAGCCACAACACGTACTGCGGCGAGTAGACCTTGTTGGTGAGGATGAAGGCCGCGACGATCAGGAAGGCGAGCTGGGCGAACCGCGGGCGTCGGGGAGCGGTCAGTGCGAGCGCCGCGACGGCCGCACAGCAGACCAGCATCAGCAGCGTGGCCAGGGTGTTGACCGTGTCGGTGCTGAGCGGGTCGTCCGAGTTCTGCGCCATGATCAGCCAGAAGGAACCGAAGTCGACGCCCCGTTCCTGGCTGAATGTGTAGAACTTCGACCAGCCCTCGAAGGCGAAGAGCATCACCGGTCCGTTCACCACGACCCAGGCGACGATCGCGCCCCCCAACGCCGTCCCGAACTCCCGCCACCTGCCCGCGCGCCAGCACAGCACCATCAGCGGCCCGAGGAGCAGGAAGGGGTAGAGCTTGGCGGCCGTGGCAAGCCCCAGCAGGACGCCGAAAGCGAGGGAGCGGCCACGTGACCACATCAGCATCGCCGCGGCGGTCAGAGCGACCGCCAGCAGGTCCCAGTTGATGGTCGCCGTCAGGGCGACCGCGGGTGCCAGGGCGAGGAGCAGACCGTCCCAGGGGCGCCGGGCGTGGGTACGGCTCACGCAGACGGCGATGACCGACGCGCACACCATGAGCATTCCGGCATTGACCATCCAGTACCACTGTTCCTGGTCCTGGATGGTGCCGCTCCCGGGCGTGAGCCAGGAGGCGACCTCCATGAAGACTCCGGTGAGCACCGGGTACTCCAGGTACTGCATGTCGCCGGGGAGCCGGTCGAAGTACGGCACGAGCCCGTCGGCGAAGCCGCGCCCCTGGTACAGGTGCGGGATGTCCGAGTAGCACGCGTGCGTGTACTGGGAGCTGGCGCCGAAGAACCAGGCGCCGTTGTAGCAGGGCGCCTTCTGGACCAGGCCGAGGGCGAACATGCCGATCGCCACCAGCGCGATCACCCGCACGGGCGTCCACCAGGACGACCCGAGCAGGGCACGCCGCCCGAGCGGACCGCCGATCAGCTCGCTGCCGGCCGCGGCGACCTCGTCCTCCTTGGTCGGCCGCACCGGCTCCCGCTCATGGACGCTCGCTTGCGTCGATTCTGCACTGGGCATGCCGCACATCCTGCCGTACGCGTCCAGGAAAACGCCGAGGGCCGCCGTACCCCATGGGGACGGCGGCCCTTGTTTCACGTGAAACACCCTCGCGTTTCACGTGAAACACCCAAGCCGGGCGAACTGCCGACGCCTACCCTTCGGGGCCTCCGAAGATGCCTCCGTTGCCGTTACCTCTGCTGTTGCCGCCGTCCAGGTTCGTATCGGTCGGCGTCGGTTCGGGAGAAACGCCACCGTCCGTGCCGCCGTTACCGGTGCCGCCGCCGTTCTGCGCGCCGCCGTCGGTCTCACAACCGAAGAACCCGCAGGTGTCGCTCGGCGTCGGCGACGGAGACGAGCTCTCGGTCGGAGTGGGACTCGGGGACTCGGTCACGGTCTCGCTGGGCTCCACGGTGGGCGTCGGCTTCGGCGACGGAGCACCCACCTCGTCCTGGATCTCGCCGATCTTCTCGGCCTCGGGGAAGCCGAGGTCGGGCTTGCCCTTCAGCGCGGCCTTCATGTACTCCGTCCACACCAGCGTGGGGACGTCACCACCGTGAATGGACTTCTCACCCGCCGTGCCGTTCATGGAAAGCAGCTTGGCGCTCTTGGGGTCCTCACGGAACATCGCGACCGAGGTCGACAGCTGCTGGGTGTAGCCGACGAACCAAGCCGACTTGTTCTCGTCGGTGGTACCGGTCTTGCCGGCCGCCGTACGGCCCAGGGAGAGCGCGTTCTTACCCGTACCGTTCTGGATGACGTTCTCCAGAACATCCGTGACGTTGTTGGCCACGTTCTCGGGCATCGCCTGCGTGACCCTCGGCTTGTCGAAGCCCTCGATCTCCTGGCCGTTGTACTTGACGCTGGTCACCGAGTAGGGAGCAGCCTGCTTGCCCGCCGCGGCGAACGTCGCGTAGGCGTCTGCCATACGGATCGCACTGGGAGTCGACGTACCGAGCGCGAACGAAGGGTTGAGGGTGGCGAAGCTGGGGTCCAGGATGCCGGACTTCTCTGCCACGTCCCGCACGTTCTTCATCCCCACATCCATGCCGAGCTGCACGAACGGCGTGTTGACGGACTGCTCCATCGCCTTGCGCAAGGAGATGTAGCCCCAGGGGTAGTCGCTCTCGTTCTCCTGGAAGAAGGGCGTGTTGTCCTTCTTCAGGACGTAGGTGCCGTCGTTGTTCTTGACCTTGAGGTGGTCGTTGCCGTTGTACTTGCTCAGCGGCGAGAGGGGACCGTTGCTCCGGTACGTGCCGTGCTCCATCGCGGCGGCGAGCACGAACGGCTTCCACGTCGAACCGACGGGGACACCCGAGGTGTCCGCGTTGTTGTTGAAGTGGCCGTTCTCGTACCCCGCACCGCCGTAGAGCGCGACGATCGCGCCGTCCTTGGGCTTCACCGAGGCCGCACCGAACTGGACGTGCTTGTCCAGCTCCCGGTTCTTCGGGTCCAGCTTCTCCTTCTCGACCTTCTTGACGGCCTTCGCCAGCGCCTCGACGTTGGCCTTCTTGAAGGTCGTCTTGATCTGGTAGCCGCCCAGGTCGAACTGCTTCTCGGAGATGTTGGAGTGGTTCAGGACGTACTTCTTGGCCGTCTCCGCCAGGTACCCGATCTGGCCGCTCATGCCCTTGGAGGCCTTGCGGTCCTGGGGCATGGGGTACTTCTTGATCGCGTCCTGGTACTCCCTGTCCGTGATCCTCTTGTCGTTGTGCATCTGCTCGAGGATCCAGGCCCAACGGTCCTTGGACCGCTTGGTGTTCTTTTCCTTGCTCGCGTTCGGGTCGATGCTCTCGTTGCCCGCCGGGTCGTAGTACGTCGGGCCCTTCAGCAGGGCGGCGAGGAAGGCGCACTCACTCGGTGTGAGCTCCTTCGCCTCCTTGCCGTAGTAGGCCTGGGCGGCGGCCTGGATACCGTAGGCGCCACGGCCGTAGTACGAGGTGTTCAGATAGCCCTGGAGGATCACCGGCTTGGAGACCTTCGTGCCCACCTTGATGGAGATGAACATCTCCTTGAACTTACGGGTGACCGTCTGTTCCTGGCTCAGGTAGGTGTTCTTGACGAACTGCTGGGTGATCGTCGAGCCGCCCTGCGTGTCGCCGCCCCGGGCCATGTTCGCCAGGGCGCGGGCGATACCCATGGGGTCGACGCCGGAGTCGTCGTAGAAGCTCTTGTTCTCGGCCGAGATCACCGCCCACTGCATGGCCTTGGGGATCCGGTCGATCGTGACATTCTGCCGGTTCTGACCACTGCCGGCCGCGACCATCTGGCTGCCGTCGGCCCAGTAGTAGACGTTGTTCTGCGACAGGGCCGCGGCGTTCTCCTCATTGGGGACGCCCACCATGGCGTAACCGATGCCCGCCACGGCCACCAGGCTGCCGAAGAAGCCGATGCACAGTCCGGAGACCAGCTTCCAGGACGGCATCCAGCGCTGCCAGCCGTACTTGCCGGCCCGCGGATAGTCGATCAGCCGCTTCTTGTCCGGGACGGCGGCCGCGCGTCCCCTGCCCCGGCCGGGTCCACCCGGCCCTCCGGGTGCGGCGCGCCGGCCGCCACGGGCCGGCTCGGCGGCTCTGCGGCGGTTGCCACCCGTACTTCTCTGCGCAGCACGTCGGGCCTCGGCACGGCCGCCGTACTGACGCTCCTCACCCCCCGAGTCGTACGCGCCCGACCCATAGGAGTCGGACGGAGACCCGGTGGCGCCTCGCGGTGCCGCACGGCGGCCGGAGGACGAGGCGGACGTGCCGCGTCGGGCCGCGGCACGTCCGCCTCCCTGCGGCTGCGGCGGTTTGCGACGGTGCTCGCTCATCGAACGACTACTCCTCGGGCAGGCGCACCCCTGCGCGCCTGGAAACGGCGGCTAGTTTCCGGTCCCCCCGAAGTACGGATGCGGTCGGCTCCGCATTCATCGGTCCCGCGTGCACCCGTACTACACCGAAGACGAGGACGCGCTCAGGCGTCACTCGGTTCCCGGTGATGTGCATGGCGCACAGACTACGCACCGTCAAAACCTGCCGAGCCCAGAAGTTCACCTCAAATCAGGCAACTCGCGTCGGATGAATCGGTGATGTGATCCCGTTCACCCACCCCCCTCTTGTCGCATCCGGAAGGTCGTTCTATCGTCGTGATGTATCGACTCGATACATCAGCTCGACACATCGGCCCGACACATCGGACTGATACACGCGCACCGCGGCGAGAGGAGGCGACGATGAGCCGGCGTTCCGGGATCCTCGAGTTCGCCGTACTCGGTCTGCTCCGCGAATCTCCGATGCACGGCTATGAGCTGCGTAAACGGCTCAACACATCGCTGGGTGTGTTCCGTGCGTTCAGCTACGGAACGCTCTACCCCTGCCTCAAGACGCTGGTCGCAAACGGCTGGTTGATCGAGGAAACGGGCAGTACCCCCGAGGACGCCCTCGCCGCCCCCCTCGCGGGGCGCCGCGCCAAGATCGTCTACCGGTTGACGGCGGAGGGTAAGGAGCACTTCGAGCAGCTGCTCTCGCAGACCGGGCCCGACGCATACGAGGACGAAACCTTCGCAGCCCGTTTCGCCTTCTTCGGGCAAACCTCACGCGATGTCCGCATGCGCGTGCTGGAGGGCCGCCGCAGCCGGCTGGAGGAGCGGCTGGAGAAGATGAGCGCCTCCCTGGCCCGGACCCGGGAGCGCCTCGACGACTACACGCTAGAGCTCCAGCGCCACGGGATGGAGTCCGTGGAGCGCGAGGTGCGCTGGCTGAACGAGCTCATCGAGAGCGAGCGGGCTGGGCGGGACCTCAAGGGTCCGGCCGCCGGAGAGCCCGCCTCGCGTGACACCACATCTGGAGCGTCGGGCGCCCTGCCCCGGCCGGGGGACGCCCCCCGGCCGGATGCGCCCGACGACACCGCCACGTGAGAGCCCACTCAGGGCCTCACTCGTACACACAGGGAGCAACCGGAATGGGTTCGGTTCGCGTAGCCATCGTCGGTGTGGGCAACTGCGCCGCATCGCTGGTGCAGGGAGTCGAGTACTACAAGGACGCCGACCCGGCGTCCAGGGTGCCGGGCCTGATGCATGTCCAGTTCGGCGACTACCACGTGCGCGACGTCGAGTTCGTCGCCGCGTTCGACGTGGACGCCAAGAAGGTCGGCCTGGACCTGGCGGACGCCATCGGCGCCTCCGAGAACAACACCATCAAGATCTGCGACGTGCCCCGCACGGGCGTCACGGTGCAGCGCGGCCACACCCTCGACGGCCTCGGCAAGTACTACCGCGAGACGATCGAGGAGTCCGCCGAGGAGCCGGCCGACATCGTCCAGGTCCTCAAGGACAAGCAGGTCGACGTCCTCGTCTGCTACCTGCCCGTCGGTTCCGAGGACGCGGCGAAGTTCTACGCGCAGTGCGCCATCGACGCCAAGGTCGCCTTCGTCAACGCCCTCCCGGTCTTCATCGCCGGCACCAAGGAGTGGGCCGACAAGTTCACCGAGGCGGGCGTCCCGATCGTCGGTGACGACATCAAGTCCCAGGTGGGCGCCACCATCACGCACCGCGTGATGGCGAAGCTGTTCGAGGACCGGGGCGTCATCCTGGACCGCACGATGCAGCTGAACGTCGGCGGCAACATGGACTTCAAGAACATGCTCGAGCGTGACCGCCTCGAGTCGAAGAAGATCTCCAAGACGCAGGCCGTCACCTCCCAGATCCGCGACCGTGAACTGGGCGAGGGCAACGTCCACATCGGCCCGTCCGACTACGTCGCCTGGCTGGACGACCGCAAGTGGGCCTACGTCCGCCTCGAGGGCCGCGCCTTCGGCGACGTCCCGCTGAACCTGGAGTACAAGCTCGAGGTCTGGGACTCCCCGAACTCGGCCGGCGTCATCATCGACGCCCTGCGCGCCGCGAAGATCGCCAAGGACCGCGGCATCGGCGGTCCGATCCTCTCCGCGTCGAGCTACTTCATGAAGTCCCCGCCCGTGCAGTACTTCGACGACGAGGCCCGCGAGAACGTCGAGAAGTTCATCAAGGGTGAGGTCGAGCGCTGACGCGCACAACAGTCGCTCCTGCCAGGGCTGTGAGGGTCCCCGGGTCGTACGACCCGGGGACCTTCCCCGTATGTGAGGCTGGGCCCCATGGCCGTCGTCCGTGACCTGCGCGTCCTGTTGCGCTTCCAGGGCTTCCGGCGCCTGCTCGCCGTGCGTCTGCTGTCCCAGGGGGCCGACGGCGTCTACCAGGTCGCGCTCGCCGCGTACGTGGTCTTCTCGCCGGAGAAGCAGACCTCGGCGGCCGCGGTCGCCTCCGCGATGGCGGTGCTGCTGCTTCCGTACTCCCTCGTCGGCCCCTTCGCCGGTGTCCTCCTGGACCGCTGGCGGCGCCGTCAGGTCCTGCTGTACGGGAGTCTGCTGCGTGCTCTGCTGGCCGGTGCGACGGCCGTGCTGATCCTCAGCCCGGCCCCGGACTGGCTCTTCTACGTCTCGGCGTTGTGCGTCACCGCGGTCAACCGTTTCGTCCTGTCGGGCCTGTCCGCCGCCCTGCCGCGGGTGGTCGACGCCGATCGCCTGGTCATCGCCAACTCCCTTTCCCCCACCGCCGGAACGCTGGCGGCGACCGCGGGCGGCGGGCTCGCCTTCGTCGTACGCCTGGCGGTGGCGGACTCGGACGCCGCGGTGGTGCTCGTGGGAGCCGGGCTGTACCTGTGCGCGGCCCTGGCGTCGCTGAGCATGGCGCGGGAACTTCTCGGCCCTGACCGGCCCTTGCCGCGTGAACAGCTCGGGACGGCCCTCACGGGAACAGCCCGTGACCTGGCAGCGGGCGTGCGTCACCTGGCCGCTCCGCAGCGCCGGGAGGCCGCCTGGGCGCTGGCGGCGATGTCGATGATGCGGTTCTGCTATGGCGCCCTGCTGGTCATGCTGCTGATGCTGTGCCGGTACGCCCTCACCTCGACCACGGACGACGGACTGGCCCTGCTGGGACTGGCGTTGGGCGTTTCCGGCGCGGGATTCTTCGCGGCGGCCGTGGTGACACCCTGGACCGCGGGAAGGCTCGGACCGGGCCGCTGGATCGTCGTGTGCGCGGGAGCCGCAGCGCTGCTGGAGCCCGCTCTCGGGCTGCCGTTCGCCGCCGCCCCGCTGCTGGCCGCGGCCTTCGTCCTGGGGCTGACGACTCAGGGCGCGAAAATCGCCACGGACACCATCGTCCAGTCCTCCGTCGAGGACGGCTTCCGTGGCCGGATCTTCTCGGTCTACGACGTCCTCTTCAATGTCTTCTTCGTCGGTGCGGCCGCCGTCGCGGCCCTGATGCTGCCACCGGACGGCCGATCCGTGCCGCTGGTGATCACGATCGCCGTTATCTACGCGGCAGTAGCTGGGGCTATGGCACGGTTTGGCCGTCAGTAAGTGTCACATCAATGACACAGAGCCACCTCTGGCTACTGCGTTGTCAGCGGGGACCGCTACCTTACGTGGGTCTTATCTCGCGACATGTTCGCGTCACACTCACCATGTTCTAGGGGGACCCCCAAGTGACTACTCCGCCGCCCCAGGGCAATCCGTTCGCGCAGGGACAGCCCGCGGCTGCGCCCCAGGCTCCGTTCCCGCCCCAGGGCGGTTACCCGCAGCAGCCCGGCCAGCCCGGCTTCCCGCCCCAGGGCGCCGCTCCGTACGCTCCGGTCCCCCCGCAGCCCGCCGGTCGCAAGCTCAGCTTCAAGACGATCAAAAACATCGTCGTCGTCATAGCCGTGGCGACCATCGCCATCGTCGGCTACGCCACGAGCCGGGACGACGCCAACACCGCTGCGGTGGGTGACTGCATGCACCGAGGCAGCAGCAGCGACAACAACCCGGACCTGGAAGTCGTGAACTGCGACGACGCCAAGGCCCAGTACAAGGTGCTGGCCAAGATCGAGGGTTCGTTCCTCACGGACACCCTGGCCTCCAGCAAGTGCGAGTCCGAAGCCAAGGACTTCCAGTACACGTACACCGAGAGCGGTGACGGCAAGGACTTCCTGCTCTGCCTGAAGGACTACAAGAAGTAAGCAGACGCACCGAGGGGCACTGTTTCACGTGAAACAGTGCCCCTCGCGTTGTCCCCAGCAGGCGGCAGATCTCCGCCGGGTCATGTTTCACGTGAAACATGACCGCGTTCCACAGGCTCAGCCCTCCTGGCCGGCCCACCACTCCTTGAGTGCCGCCACCGCGGCGTCGGGCTCCATGGGCCCGTTCTCCAGACGCAGCTCCAGCATGTGCTGGTAGGCACGGCCGATGACCGGGCCGGGCCCCACGCCGAGGATCTCCATGATCTGGTTGCCGTCGAGGTCCGGGCGGATCGCGTCCAGCTCCTCCTGCTCCTGCAGCTTGGCGATCCGCTCCTCAAGCCCGTCGTAGGCCCGCGACAGAGCCGCCGCCTTGCGCTTGTTCCGGGTCGTGCAGTCCGAGCGGGTCAGCTTGTGGAGGCGGTCGAGGAGAGGCCCGGCATCACGGACATAGCGGCGCACTGCCGAATCCGTCCACTCGCCGGTGCCGTAGCCGTGGAAGCGCAGGTGGAGTTCGACCAGACGTGAGACGTCCTTCACCAGCTCGTTGGAGTACTTCAGCGCCGTCATGCGCTTCTTGGTCATCTTCGCCCCGACCACCTCGTGGTGGTGGAACGAGACCCGGCCGTCCTTCTCGAAGCGACGTGTGCGGGGCTTGCCGATGTCGTGCAGCAGGGCGGCCAGGCGCAGCGTGAGGTCGGGGCCGTCCTCCTCCAACGCCATCGCCTGCTCGAGAACGATCAGCGTGTGGTCGTAGACGTCCTTGTGACGGTGGTGCTCATCACGCTCCAGGCGCAGGGCCGGCAGCTCGGGCATCACGCGTTCGGCCAGGCCCGTCTCGACCAGCAGCGTCAGGCCCTTGCGCGGCTGCTGGGAGAGGATCAGCTTGTTCAGCTCGTCCCGCACCCGCTCGGCCGAGACGATCTCGATACGCCCGGACATTTCCTTCATCGCCGTGACGACCTCGGGAGCGACCTCGAAGTCGAGCTGAGCCGCGAAACGCGCGGCCCTCATCATCCGCAGCGGGTCGTCCGAGAACGACTCCTCCGGAGTGCCGGGAGTGCGCAGCACCCGTGCGGCGAGGTCCTTCAGCCCGCCGTGCGGGTCGACGAACTCCTTCTCCGGCAGTGCCACCGCCATCGCGTTCACGGTGAAGTCCCGACGAACGAGGTCCTCCTCGATGGAGTCCCCGTACGACACCTCCGGCTTGCGCGAGGTGCGGTCGTAGGCCTCGGATCGGTAGGTGGTCACCTCGATCTGGTAGCCGTCCTTGTGCGCACCGACGGTGCCGAAGGCGATGCCGACCTCCCACACCGCGTCCGCCCAGGGCCGCACGATCTTGAGGACGTCCTGGGGGCGGGCGTCCGTGGTGAAGTCCAGGTCGTTGCCGAGCCGGCCCAGCAGCGCATCCCTGACCGAGCCACCGACCAGGGCGAGTGAGAACCCGGCCTCCTGGAAGCGGCGGGCGAGGTCGTCGGCGACAGGGGCGACCCGCAGCAGTTCACTCACCGCGCGGTGCTGCACCTGGCTGAGGGCGTTGGACGATTCTTCGTTGGCGTTCGGCACAACAAAAGAGGGTACGTGGCCCGCGCCATCGCAAGCTCCTCCTATTCTGCTGGCAGAAGCAGGGGACACGTCCGCCGTCCGCGCACAAGGCAAGCCCTTGAGCAGTAAAGAAGCGCTCTCCTCCATAGGGCGATATACCGGACAGCGCGGGTGCCCGCCCGCGATCCTGTGGAGCGGACCGTGGCACTTCCCCTCAGCGCGCATCGTTACCATGCGTGGACGCACATTCCGACGACCACTGACGACGACGAGGGACGGACGAGCGCGTGGCCGAGGCGGCAGACTTCCGAGGGACCAGTGCCTCACCTGCCCGCCGCTGGCTGCGGCGCACCGGGGCACTGCTCACCGGCGCGCCCCTGCTGGCCGGGCTCCTCCAGCTGCCCGCTGCGACGCCGGCGGACGCGGCCGTACAAGCCTCCCCGCAGGCTGCCGCCGGCACGGGCTCGGTGTCGGTCGCGGTCGACTCGCTGAGCCCCAGCGCCCCCTCCGAGGGAGACACGGTCACCGTCTCGGGGACGGTGACCAACAACGGCAAGCAGACGGTCACCGGCGCCCACGTCGACCTTCAGGTGGGCCCACCGCTGGAGACCCGCTCGGCGATCGACACCCTCGCCAAGAAGAGCGACGATCTCCAGGGGCCCACCGGAGAGAAGGTCGGCGGCAAGTACACCGAGAAGTTCTCCGCGCTCACCCCCGGCGTCGCGGAACCGTTCAGCATCTCCGTGCCGGCCGACAAGCTGGATCTCGGCCGCGACGGCGTCTACCAGCTGGCCGTCGCGCTCTCTGGTGAGACCGCGGCACAGCCCTGGGACCAGGTTCTCGGCGTCCAGCGCACGTTCCTGCCGTGGCAGCCGGAGGAAGCCGGCACCAAGACGAAGACCACGTTCCTGTGGCCGCTGGTCTCCAGCGCGCACATGGCGGCCGAGACCGGGTCGAACGAACAGCAGACGCCGGTCTTCCGTGACGACGAGCTCGCCGAAGAGATCGCCCCGGGTGGCCGCCTCGACCAGATGGTGTCGCTGGGCAAGGGCCTCGACGTCACCTGGGTGATCGACCCGGACCTGCTGGCGTCCGTCGACGCCATGACGGGGAGCTACGAGGTCCGCGGCGCGGACGGCACCACCACGCCTGGGAAGAACCAGGAGGCCGCCAAGCACTGGCTGGCCGAGCTCCAGCAGGCGGTCACGGGCGAGGAGGTCACCGCTCTGCCGTTCGGCGACCCGGACCTGGCCTCCCTCGCCCACAACGGCACGAACGTCACCGGCTCCCTGAACCACCTCAAGGAGGCCACCGACGCCGCCGACGACACGGTGGAGACCATCCTCCACGTGAAACCGTCCACGGACTTCGTGTGGCCGGTGGACGGCGCCGTCGACCCCTCCATCGTGAAGGTCGCCACATCCGCGGGCGCCGACAAGGTGATCACCCGCGGCGACAGCCTCCAGGACAACCTGTCGTACACGCCCTCCGCGGCCCGGCCCATCGGCGGCGGCACCACCGCCGTCGTCGCGGACTCCCGGATGTCCACGGCGTTCCAGGGCGACCTGACCAGAGCCTCCGCCTCCACGCTCGCCGTGCAGCGTTTCCTGGCTCAGAGCCTGACGCTCAACCTGCAGACCGGCAAGCAGCGCAGCGTCGTCATCGCCCCGCAGCGCATGCCGTCCGTGAGCCAGGCACAGGCCATGGCCGAGGCGGTGGGCGCCCTTCAGGTGGGGAACTGGTCGGAGTCGCAGGACCTCACGGCCGCCGCCAAGGCCAAGCCGGACCCGTCCGCCAACACGAGGGTGCCGTCGGCCTCCGCCTACCCCTCCGCGTTGCGCAAGCAGGAACTGCCGCGGGCCGCCTTCGAGCAGATCGCCAGGACCCAGGCCAAGCTCGACAAGTTCAGGGTGATCCTCACCCGCCAGGCCCGGGTGGTGACCCCGTTCGGACGGGCCATGAACCGTGAGATGTCCACGTCGTGGCGCGGCCGTGGTGTCGCGGCGGTGGGCTACCGCGGTGGCATCGAGTCGTACCTCAACGGACTCATCGACGGGGTCAAACTGATCCAGAAGTCGGAGACCAAGCTCTCCGGTCGCAGCGCCACGATCCCCGTGACCGTCCAGAACAACCTGGTCCAGGGCGTCGAGCACCTGCAGCTGCGGCTCACGTCGATGAACCCCACGCGACTCAAGATCGGCGGCGACGCCTACGATGAGCAGCGTGTCACCGTCAACGGCGGCCACGCCCAGTCGGTGAAGTTCACCACGTCGGCCAACGCCAACGGCCGGGCGAAAGTCGTCGCCCAGCTGTACACGGAGGACGGCCAGCGGTACGGCGCCCCGGTCACCTTCGACGTACGGGTCACCGAGGTCACGCCGACGGTGATGCTGGTCATCGGCGGTGGCGTCCTGCTCCTGGTCCTCGCGGGCTTCCGGATGTACACCCAGCGCAAGCGCGCCGCCGCCCGCGAGGCCGCCGAGGACGAGACCACCGAGGCGGACGACGAGGTCGAAGGCCCGCAGGACCAGGCCGACGCTCCGCAGAACCCGGAGGCCACCGGCGCACGTCTCAAGGAGGAGGAGGCCGGTTCACGCGCGGACACCCCCGCGCAGCCGAGTGACCCGGCCCCGGACACCGCGGTGGAAAGCGCCGCCCCGTCCGGCACGGGTGAGAGAGTGGACCGTTGAGAAATCTTGACCGGTGGGCCCGGGACGATGAGGTGGGTAACCATGAACGCGCCGTACGACGGTGACCGCGGCCGTGCCGCGGGCAGCTCGGGCCACCCCGACGCGGGCGGGCCCGAGGGTTCGTCGCCCGAGCACGGCCAGGTGCCGCCGCAGCCGCCCACGGACCTGTACCTCCAGGACGCCTACCGGCAGGACCCCTACCGCGCGCAGGACCTCTCCGCGCAGGACCCGGTCGGTGAGGCGCTCTACGACCGCGCCGCGCACCCGCCGCCCGTTCCCGGCACGTACCAGCCGCAGCAGCAGCTCTACGGCCCGCCGCCGCAGTCGCCGTACGCGCCCGACCCGCAGGTGTGGGCCCAGACGCCCGCGCCGGAGCCGGAGGGCCCCACGCGGCACCTGCCCTACGGCGACGACCCGCGCACCACGCAGTTCGTGGGCGTGGACGACCTCGTCTCCCAGGCGGGCGGGCCCCGCCAGGAGCAGGACGCCTTCGCGCACCTCTTCCGGGACCAGCAGCAGAGCAGCGCCCACCCGTCGTACGAGCCGCCGTCGGTCCCCGGCCCTGCGCCGGCCCCGATGCAGCCGGCGCAGGGCCCGTACGCGGCGCAGGGCCCGTACGGGGATGCCGATCAGACCGTGGCGGCACCGCACCTCGTGGACGAGGCACAGGAGCCCGAGCCCGAGGCACCGCCCGCGCCGAAGAAGAGCAGCCGCGCGGCGGGCCTGATGAAGTCCAGCGCCGTGATGGCCGCGGGCACGATGGTCTCCCGCCTCACGGGTTTCATCCGCTCCGCGCTGATCGTGTCGGCCCTGGGCGTCGGCTTCCTCGGTGACACCTTCCAGGTCGCCTACCAGCTGCCGACGATGATCTACATCCTCACGGTCGGCGGTGGCCTCAACTCCGTCTTCGTGCCGCAGCTGGTGCGCGCTATGAAAGACGACGAGGACGGCGGCGAGGCCTACGCCAACCGCCTGCTGACCTTGGTCATGGTGGCGCTCGGCGCACTCACAGCGGTGGGCGTCTTCGGCGCACCGCTCCTGATCCGCCTGATGTCCCCCTCGGTCGCCGGCGATCCGGCGGCGAACCAGGTCGGCATCACCTTCGCCCAGTACTTCCTGCCCTCGATCTTCTTCATGGGCGTCCACGTGGTGATGGGCCAGATCCTCAACGCCCGCGGCAAGTTCGGCGCGATGATGTGGACTCCGGTCCTGAACAACATCGTCATCATCGTGACGCTGGGCATGTTCATCTACGTCTACGGCACCGCCGCAGACTCCGGGATGAAGGTCACCAACATCCCGCCGGAGGGCCAGCGCCTCCTCGGCATCGGTGTCCTGCTCGGCCTCGTGGTCCAAGCGCTGGCGATGATCCCGTACCTGCGCGAGACCGGCTTCCGGCTGCGGCTGCGCTTCGACTGGAAGGGCCAGGGCCTCGGCAAGGCCGTCACGCTCGCCAAGTGGACGGTCCTGTTCGTCCTCGCCAACCAGGCGGGCGCCATGATCGTCATCTGGCTGTCCACCGCGGCGGGCAAGGCCTCGCCCGTCGACGGCACCGGGTTCTCCGCCTACGCCAACGCACAGCTGATCTGGGGCCTGCCGCAGGCCATCATCACCGTCTCTCTCATGGCCGCCCTGCTGCCGCGTCTGTCGCGCTCCGCCGCCGAGGGCGACGGGGGCGCCGTACGCGACGACATCTCCCAGGGACTGCGCACCACGGCGGTCGCGATCGTGCCGATCGCATTCGGCTTCCTCTCCCTCGGCATCCCGATGTGCACGCTGATGTTCGGCTCCTCGGGCACCAGCGAGGCCACCAACATGGGCTTCATGCTGATGGCGTTCGGCCTCGGCCTGATCCCGTACTCCGTGCAATACGTGGTCCTGCGTGCCTTCTACGCCTACGAGGACACCCGAACTCCCTTCTACAACACGGTCATCGTGGCCGCGGTCAACGCGGGCGCCTCGGCGATCTGCTACTTCGTCATCCCGTCCCGCTGGGCCGTGGTCGGCATGGCCGCCTCGTACGGGCTGGCCTACGCGATCGGCGTCGGCGTCGCCTGGCGACGGCTGCGCAAGCGGCTGGGCGGGGACCTCGACGGCGCCCGTGTCCTGCGGACCTACGCCCGCCTGTGCATCGCGTCGGTGCCGGCGGCCCTGCTCAGCGGCGCGGCCTGCTACGGCATCGGCCACACGCTCGGCCAGGGCCCGGCCGGCTCGCTGGCCGCCGTCCTGGTGGGTGGCGCCGTGCTGCTCGGGATCTTCTTCGTCGCCGCCCGCCGCATGCGCATCGAGGAGCTCAACTCCCTGGTCGGCATGGTCCGCGGACGCCTGGGACGCTGAGTCGGGGGGTAGGCGCACAACCATCGTCAGCCACCGCGTGTCGTGCATAGCGGCGGACTGTGGGCACAATTGGTTTCGGCATCGCACGGCGCGCACGGGATGCCGGCCGGGGCGTAATGGATGGGGAGGCAGGAACGACGGTGGCGGATCGGAGTACGGCTGCCGTCGACGTGGCAGACAACAGCGGCGAGACGTCGCTGACCGCACAGGCGGACCAGTCCACGGCCGACGGGGTGGCCAAGAACCGGGAGCGGGACACGGACAGCGACGAGGTACAGGAGAGCACCAGGACCGACGGTGCCGGAACGACCTCGCCGCCCGAACTGCACAGTGGTCACAAGCTCGCCAGACGCTACCGTCTCGAGGAGTGCGTCACCCGACTGGACGGTTTCAGCAGTTGGCGTGCCGTCGATGAGAAGCTCCGCCGTGCCGTCGGAGTGCACATCCTGCCCGCCGACCACTCACGGGCCCGCTCCGTGCTGGCCGCCGCCCGTTCCTCCGCCCTCCTGGGCGACCCCCGCTTCGTCCAGGTGCTGGACGCGGTGGAGGAGAACGACGTCGTCTATGTCGTCCACGAGTGGCTTCCCGACGCGACGGAACTGACCACGCTGCTCGCCTCCGGCCCCCTGGAGCCCTACGACGCCTACCAAATGGTCAGTCAGGTCTCCTCCGCCATGGCGGCCGCACACCGTGAGGGCCTCGCCCATCTGCGGCTGAACCCCAACGCGGTGCTGCGCGCCTCGACCGGCCAGTGGCGCATCCGCGGCCTCGCCGTGAACGCCGCGCTGCGGGGCGTCTCGTCGGACACGCCGCAGCGCACCGACACCGAGGCCATCGGCGCTCTGCTGTACGCGGCGCTCACGCAGCGCTGGCCGTACGAGAGCGACGCCTACGGTCTGTCGGGCCTGCCGAAGGACATCGGTCTCATCGCGCCCGACCAGGTGCGGGCCGGTGTGCACCGCGGCCTGTCCGAGCTCTCCATGCGCGCGCTCGCCAACGACGGCGCCACCGCCTCCCGGCACGAGTCGCCGTGCACCACGCCGGAGGAGCTGGTGAAGGCGATCGGTGAGATGCCCCGCATCCGCCCGCCGGAGCCCGCGTTCACCGCGCCGCCCGAGTACCAGCGCACGACCTACCAACAGGGCACGTACGGCCGTCAGACCCCGCGTCCCGGCGTCACCCAGCCGGTGCCGCCCCCGCCGACCCCGCTCCAGAGCCGCACGGGCAAGGCCCTGAAGTGGGCCGTCTCCGCACTCCTGATCGCCGCCCTGGGCCTGGGCAGCTGGCAGTTGGCGGACGCGCTGATGGACCAGGGCGGCAAGAACGACGACCCGGGTCAGACGCAGACGAACGACGGGAACGACAAGAGCCCGAAGAAGCCCACGTCCGGCAAGCCGATCGCCATCAGCGGTGCCCGCGACTTCGACCCTCTCGGGGATCAGACGGAGAAGCCGTCCGACATAGGGAAGGTCTACGACAACAGCACGGCCACCTATTGGCAGACCGACTTCTATCTGAGCCCGGACTTCGGCCGACTGAAGTCGGGCGTCGGCATCATCCTCGACCTCGGCAAGACCCAGCAGGTCGGGAAGGTGACCGTCACGTTCGTGGGGGACACCTCGGTCGAGCTCCGCAGTGCGAGCTCGGACGCAGGCTCGCAGCCCACGTCCCTGAACGCTTACTCCAAGGTCGCCGAGGGCACGGGGACGACCGTCCAGCTGAAGCCCGGCAAGACCCTCAAGAGCAGGTACCTCCTCGTGTGGCTGACGAAGCTGCCGCTGCAACCGGATGACGGCAAGTGGCGCGGCAGGTTGGCGGATATCAAGGTGACCAGCTGACGGCATCTGCCTCGAGGAAGGAGGCCGATGGCAGACGGCACCGGATATGACGGAGTGAGCGATCAGGACCTGCTCGCCCAGCACGTCGAAGGCGACCCCGATGCCTTCGGTGAGATCGTACGGCGGCATCGTGATCGGCTCTGGGCCGTCGCACTGCGGACGCTCGGTGACCGCGAGGAGGCCGCTGACGCCGTGCAGGACGCCCTCGTGTCCGCCTATCGGGCCGCCCACACCTTCCGGGGCCAGTCGGCCGTCACGACGTGGCTGCACAGGATCACGGTGAACGCCTGCCTGGACCGCGCCCGCAAGGCCGCCTCCCGGAAGACCTCTCCCGTCGACGACACCGAGCGCCTGGAGCAGCTGCTGGAGCCGCACGAGTCGGCCTCGGCCCCCGCCGAGCGCAATGATCTCCACCGGCAGCTCATCGAAGCCCTGGGGACCCTCCCCGCCGATCAGCGTGCCGCGCTCGTACTGGTGGACATGCAGGGCTACCCGGTGGCCGAGGCTGCCCGCATCCTCGACGTGCCCACCGGCACGGTGAAGAGCAGATGCGCGCGGGGAAGAGCGAGACTCCTGCCGTTGCTCACGCACCTACGACCGGACAACGGCGGTGAGGGCAAGAACCCGGGGGGAGAACGGAACCGGACGCAGGGGTCGGCCGTCCCACCCGCAGCGGGGCCCCGTCAAGCGGACCCCCCGGGCAAGGGACCCAGCGACCCAGCCGCAGTGAAGGGCGGAGGTGGACGAGCGTGACGTCGACGACAGACATGGCCGGGCACCCGGACGTCGCGGAGATCTCCGACCTCGCCGAGGGGCTCCTTCCACCGGACCGGACCACCGAGCTGCGGCGGCATCTGGACGAGTGCGAGCTCTGTGCGGACGTGTACAGCTCTCTGGAGGAGATCCGCGGCCTGCTCGGCACGCTGCCGGGCCCGCCGCGTATGCCTGCTGAGATCGCGGGGCGCATCGATGCCGCCCTTGCTGCCGAAGCCCTGTTGAACACCGGCGGCCCGAATGCGTCCGAGACCCCGGAGCCGGTGAGTGCCCCCCGTGCCACAGCCGAGGACGACAGCGATGTGCGTGTTTCACGTGAAACATCGACGTCTGCCGATCGGCCTGCCGGCCGCCCCCGCTCCTCCACCACCGGCCCGGGCCGCAAGGGCCACACCCGCGCCGGACGGCGCAGGATCGCCGTCCTGGGAACCGTCTTCACGGTGGCCGCTCTGGGGCTGGGCTCCGTCTTGCTGTCGTCGCTCGGCGACAACAAGCCCTCCCATGACACGGCAGGCGAACGGGAGACCACCGCCGACACCTTCTCCGAAGGAAAGCTGCAGAAGCAGGTCACCGATCTGCTGGCGGAGAACAAGACCAAGGAGGGCGGCTCCCGCACCCCGCTGGGTGCGGCAACGGCTCCCGGCAGCAACCAGCCCAGGGTCTTCCGGGAGCCCGTGGTGCCCGGCTGCGTCCGAGACGGCATCGGACGCGACGATGCGGCCCTGGCCACCGAGAACGGCACCTTCCAAGGCAAGAAAGCCATGCTCGTGCTGCTTCCCGATGCCTCCGACGCGACTCGGGTCAACGCCTACATCGTCGACGCCAGGTGTGTGGATCACGCGCCGTCCACGGTGACCGGCGAGGTGCTCCTGGAGCGCACCTACCCCTCCGCCTGACCAAGCGCCTCGTCCCTGCCTCGCAGGGTCACCGCTTGGTGCCGCATCTCCGTGTGCCCGGACACAGTGGGAATGCGCGCCCCTTAGGATCCGTTGGGTGGGGTGAGAGCTCCGAGAGAAGCTCCCACCGGTCGAACGACGCAGTCCAGAGACGAGGAATCAAGCCGTGAGCGACGTCCGTAACGTGATCATCATCGGCTCCGGGCCCGCCGGCTACACGGCGGCGCTCTACACCGCGCGCGCGTCGCTGAAGCCCCTGGTGTTCGAGGGCGCCGTCACCGCTGGTGGTGCGCTCATGAACACCACCGACGTCGAGAACTTCCCTGGCTTCCAGGACGGCATCATGGGCCCCGAGCTCATGGACAACATGCGTGCCCAGTCGGAGCGCTTCGGGGCCGAGCTCGTCCCGGACGACATCGTGGCCGTCGACCTGAGTGGTGAGATCAAGACCGTCACGGACACGGCCGGCACAGTGCACCGGGCGAAGGCCGTCATCGTCGCCACCGGCTCGCAGCACCGCAAGCTCGGCCTGCCGAACGAGGACGCTCTCTCCGGTCGTGGCGTGTCCTGGTGCGCCACCTGTGACGGGTTCTTCTTCAAGGACCAGGACATCGCTGTGATCGGTGGCGGCGACACCGCGATGGAGGAGGCGACCTTCCTCTCGCGGTTCGCCAAGTCCGTGACCATCGTCCACCGCCGTGACACCCTGCGCGCCTCCAAGGCCATGCAGGAACGCGCCTTCGCCGACCCGAAGATCTCCTTCGTCTGGGACAGCGAGGTCGCCGAGATCCAGGGCGACCCCAAGCTCTCCGGTCTGAAGCTGCGCAACCTCAAGACGGGCGAGCTCTCGGACCTGCCGGTCACCGGACTGTTCATCGCCATCGGCCACGACCCGCGCACCGAGCTCTTCAAGGGTCAGCTCGACCTGGACGAAGAGGGGTACCTGAAGGTGCAGGCGCCGTCGACGCGCACGAACCTGACCGGTGTCTTCGGTGCCGGCGACGTGGTCGACCACACCTACCGTCAGGCGATCACCGCGGCCGGGACCGGCTGCTCCGCAGCTCTCGACGCCGAGCGCTACCTCGCCGCCCTGGCGGACGAGGAGCAGCCCGAGCCCGAGAAGACCCCCGCCTGACCTCCCCTACCCGCCCCACGCACCAACAGTTAAGGAGCCCGCCGTGGCCGGCACCCTGAAGAATGTGACCGACGACTCCTTCGAGCAGGACGTCCTCAAGAGCGACAAGCCCGTTCTGGTGGACTTCTGGGCCGCCTGGTGCGGACCGTGCCGCCAGATCGCTCCGTCCCTCGAGGCCATCGCCTCCGAGTACGGCGACAAGATCGAGATCGTCAAGCTGAACATCGACGAGAACCCGGGTACGGCCGCCAAGTACGGCGTCATGTCCATCCCGACCCTGAACGTCTACCAGGGTGGCGAGGTCGCCAAGACCATCGTGGGCGCGAAGCCGAAGGCCGCGATCGTTCGCGACCTCGAGGAGTTCATCGCCGAGTGAATCGGCTGAGTCGTCGGACCGACGATGCGTGTTTCACGTGAAACACGAATGGGCCAGCCCGGAAGGGCTGGCCCATTCGTTTGCCTGTCTTACAGCGGTCGCAGCGCCGGCTCTTTCTGTACGGCTCCCAGAAGACGGTCCAGCGCCATCTCGACGTCTTCCTTCCAGGAGAGCGTCGACCTCAGCTCCAGTCGCAAACGGGGATGTGTGGGGTGCTGGCGGACCGTTTTGAAGCCCACCGCCAGCAGATGGTCTGCGGGCAGGAGGCAAGCGGGTTCCTTCCAGCGCGCGTCACCGAACGCCTCAATCGCTTTGAAGCCGCGCCGCAGCAGATCCTTGGCCACCGTCTGTACCATCACCCGGCCCAGCCCCTGCCCCTGATAACCGGGCACGATGAACGCCGTCATCAGTTGCACCGCGTCGGGCGAGACAGGACTCGTGGGAAACGCCGTGGAGCGCGGAACATAGGCCGGTGGGGCGTAGAGCACGAAGCCCACCGGCACGTCGTCGACGTACACCACGCGCCCGCAGGAGCCCCAGTCCAGCAGAACCGCTGAGATCCAGGCTTCCTTCTCCGGGGCGGACGTGCCCGCCTTTACCGCGGCCTCACCGCTGACGGGGTCGAGTTCCCAGAAGACACACGAGCGACAACGCTCGGGAAGGTCCTGGAGGTTGTCCAGCGTGAGCGGTACGAGCCGGCGGCCCATGAAGGCTGATCCTCGCTTCCTTCTCCCGCCGCCGCGTCGCGGGCGGCTGTCAGAGCGCTCCGTTCCCTGAGGAGACTGCCGATGAACCCACCGACTGCTCCCAGCCCCAAACCGGCGCTCACCAGTCCGGTGCGCCTCATGGTTCGCATGGCCCCTGCCTCCCTCTCAGAGGTGCTGCCCAGTGGTTGCGCCGTACCCGACGCATCGTATCCACGAAGGGATTCCATCGATACCGCCAGAAAGGAAAGAGCGGGCCATGTTCCGGCACACACCGGACATGGCCCGCTCCGTCTCCTGTGCAGCGGAGGTTCCTCGCCGGAGGCTCAGGAATCGTTCTCCTCGGAGTCGCCCTCCAGGAGACTCTTCTGCAGGACCGGTCCCTCGCCAGGAGCGAGCGAGCCGAGGATCCGCTCAAGGTCCTCCATCGAGGCGAACTCGACAGTGATCTTGCCCTTCTTCTGCCCCAAGTCGACCTTCACCCGGGTCTCGAAGCGGTCGGAGAGCCGTGTGGCAAGGTCGGACAGCGCGGGCGAAACCCGTGCGCCGGCACGCGGACCTTTCGGCTTCTGCGCCTTCTGGGGCCGCGAGCCCATCAGCGTCACGATCTCCTCGACGGCCCGCACCGAGAGACCCTCCGCCACGATGCGGTGAGCCAGCCGGTCCTGCTCCTCCGAGTCGTCCACGGAGAGCAGTGCCCGCGCGTGGCCGGCGGAGAGCACCCCGGCGGCGACCCGGCGCTGCACGGCCGGTGAGAGCTTCAGCAGACGCAGGGTGTTGGAGACCTGAGGACGGGATCGGCCGATGCGGTCCGCCAGCTGGTCATGCGTGCAGTTGAAGTCCCGCAGCAACTGGTCGTAGGCAGCTGCCTCTTCCAGCGGGTTGAGCTGGGCCCGGTGCAGGTTTTCCAGCAGGGCGTCCAGGAGGAGCTTCTCGTCCTCCGTGGCGCGCACGATGGCCGGGATCGCCTCCAGCCCTGCCTCACGACAGGCCCGCCAGCGACGCTCGCCCATGATGAGCTCGTAGCGGGACTGCCCCACCTGCCGTACGACGACCGGCTGGAGAAGCCCCACTTCCTTGATGGACGTGATGAGCTCGGACAGCGCGTCCTCGTCGAAGACCTCACGCGGCTGGCGCGGGTTCGGCGTGATGGAGTCGAGAGGGATCTCAGCGAAGTGCGCACCGACGGGTGCCGCAGACGTGGCGAGGGCACTCGACTGCGTCGGCTCCTCCGTTTCACGTGAAACAGGCGGCAGCGTCGCTACCTTCGCCGCGGCCACCCCGCGGTCGTTCGGCAGCGCAGGCACTGCCGCAGGGGACGGGGAAACGACGTTCCCCGCCGCAGCCTGGGTCACCGATTTCTCCGTCGGTGCGGCAGGGATCAGTGCGCCGAGACCACGGCCCAGCCCCCTTCGTCGCTCGCTCACTGGATGCCCTCCACCATGCTCGGGTCGTTCTGCTGTGCGCCGATATGGGCGTGCGTCGCGTCATAACTGATCCCGACACCCTTCAACGCGATCTCTCGTGCCGCCTCAAGATAGGAGAGGGCACCACTCGATCCAGGATCGTAGGTCAGTACCGTCTGCCCATAACTCGGCGCCTCCGAGATCCTGACGGAGCGCGGGATGCTCGTCCGCAGTACCTCGTCGCCGAAGTGGGTGCGCACCTCTTCCGCGACCTGCGACGCGAGACGCGTCCGGCCGTCGTACATGGTGAGCAGGATGGTCGACACGTGCAGCGCGGGGTTGAGGTGCCCCCGTACCAGGTCGACATTGCGCAGCAGTTGCCCGAGGCCTTCCAGCGCGTAGTACTCGCACTGGATGGGGATCAGCACTTCCTGACCCGCCACGAGGGCGTTGACCGTCAGAAGACCGAGCGAGGGCGGGCAGTCGATGAGGATGTAGTCCAGCGGCTGTTCGTACGCCTGGATCGCGCGCTGTAGCCTGCTCTCCCGAGCCACCAGGGATACCAGCTCGATCTCCGCACCGGCGAGATCGATCGTGGCGGGAGCGCAGAAGAGCCCCTCGACGTCGGGGACCGGCTGGACCACCTCCGAGAGCGGCTTGCTCTCGACCAACACATCGTAGATGGAAGGGACTTCGGCGTGATGGTCGATGCCGAGGGCGGTGGAGGCGTTGCCCTGAGGGTCGAGGTCGACCACCAAAACCCGGCCACCGTGCAGCGCCAGCGATGCGGCGAGGTTGACGGTCGTCGTCGTCTTCCCCACACCGCCCTTCTGGTTGGCGACCACGATGATGCGCGTCTGCTCGGGCCGTGGCAGGCCCTCGCCGGCACGACCCAGAGCCTCCACCGCCAGTTGGGCAGCACGACCGATGGGAGTGTCGTCCATCGGAGGCGGTGTTTCACGTGAAACATCCGCCCCCATCGACTCGGTACGGGGACCGGGGACCGGATCGGTCATCGGTCCCGCGATGTTGGCGTCGGACCGCAAGGATTCACTCTCCTCGACTTCAGGCTCGCAATGAACAGAGCCTCCCATGTCTTCGGGGTCGCGAACCAGTGAGGCCTGGCGTTCTGTGGAGAAATCCACTTCTGTGGATACCTCAGGTCCCTCATCGAGTGAACCGAGAGGCTTTCGGTCGCGGGGTTCGGCCGCAGCGCGGCCCCGACTGATGATGCCGTGCAGCAGTGAGCGACGTTTCACGTGAAACACGATGCACAGCCGCCGTGGCCGGACTGTCGCGACACTCCGGCATGCACGGCTTTGGCAGCTTGTGTGGAGTACGTCTCTTCCTCAGGACGGATCACACCCGCTCCGAAGGATCTCCTCAGCGCCGATGGTCCATCCGCCGCGTGTTGCGTCAGCGCCGACGGCGCGTCCGCCCCGTGCGAGCCGCCTTGGCACGCTTGGCGGCAAAGCGCACACCGCCCGGACTCTCCCCGACCTCAACCCGTACGACGGTGGACGTCGGGTCCACCACGCCCTCACCCACATGCAGGATGGACGTCTCCACCGCGCCCAGCTTGCTCAGCGCCGCCGACGCGCTCTTCAGCTCCTCCTCGGCGGTGTCGCCCTTGAGCGCGAGCATCTCCCCGTAGGGCCGCAGCAGCGGAATGCCCCAGGTGGCGAGCCGGTCGAGGGGCGCAACGGCTCGAGCCGTCACCACGTGGACAGGCTGGATCTTGCCCATGACCTCTTCGGCCCGGCCACGCATGACCGTCACGTGGTCGAGACCGAGCAGCTCCACGACCTCGGTGAGGAAGGTGGTGCGCCGGAGCAGGGGCTCCAGGAGCGTGATCTTCAAGTCGGTCCGGACCAGCGCCAGCGGAATGCCGGGGAGCCCGGCGCCGGAGCCGACATCGCACACGGTCACGTTGTCGGGCACGACCTCCGAGAGCACCGCGCAGTTCAGCAGGTGCCGCTCCCACAGGCGGGGCACCTCGCGCGGGCCGATGAGACCGCGCTGCACGCCCGCCTCGGCGAGCAGCTCGGCGTACCGCACCGCATCCGCGAAGCGATCACCGAACACCTCGCGCGCCTGCTCGGGCGCGGGGGGAAGCTCCGCTGCCTCCGTCACGGGGGACCGTCCTTCCGTACCGCGTCAGCGCACCCGGCGCCGACACCAGAACCACCAGAACTATCAGGCTGACAAAGCTCGGCCCCGCCTGCGCAACAGACGGGGCCGGAAACGTGGGGGCCGATCAGGCCGGCAGCACGACGACGAAGCGCTGCGGCTCCTCGCCCTCGGACTCGCTGCGCAGACCGGCGGCCTTGACCGCGTCGTGCACGACCTTGCGCTCGAAGGGCGTCATCGGCTTCAGCTTCACGGCCTCACCGCTGCTCTTGGCCTCCGCGGCCGCCTTCGCTCCGAGCTCGGACAGCTCGGAGCGCTTCTGTGCCCGGTACCCCGCGATGTCGAGCATCAGACGGCTGCGGTCGCCGGTCTCCCGGTGCACGGCCAGGCGGGTGAGCTCCTGGAGCGCCTCCAGCACCTCGCCGTCACGGCCGACCAGCTTCTGCAGGTCGCGGCCGCCCGTGTCACTGATGATCGAGACGGAGGCGCGGTCGGCCTCGACGTCCATGTCGATGTCGCCGTCGAGGTCGGCGATGTCGAGCAGACCCTCCAGGTAGTCCGCCGCGATCTCGCCTTCCTGCTCCAGGCGGGTCAGGGTGTCTGCACCCTCGGCAGCGGCGGAGGTGGTGCCTTCCGTCACGGGATGGACTCCTTCTTACTTCTTGGACGGGGACTTGGGCCGCTGCGGGCCCTTGCGCTGTCCGGACTGGGCCTTGCTGCGGGCACCGCCGGCGGGCTTCGGACCGCCCTGCTTGGCAGCGGTCGCGGGCTTGTCGTCGGCCTGGCCGGACTTGGTCAGCGACGTCTTCGGCTCGTTCTCACCGGCCGCCTTCGGGCCGACGGCGCCGCCGTGCTGCCGCTGCGACTTGCTCTGTCGCTTGGGCTGCTGGCGCTTCGCGGTGCCGACGGCGGTGGTCGGCGTACCGTCCTCGGCCTGGGCCGCGGCCGCGCTCTCGCTCTTGATCACGGTGCCGTCGGGCTGGGCGGCGAGGCCGGCCTTGCTCAGGCCGTTGATGAACTTGCGCTCGAACTCGTTACGGTCACGGCCCTTGGCGACGATCGCCTTGACGATGGCGCGGTCGCGACGGCGACCGACCTTCTCGTGCTGCGCGACGTGCTTGTGCAGGCGCTCCAGGTACGTGGCCTGGGCCTTGGAACCCGGCGTCGGGTTGTTGCGGATGACGTACATCTGCTGGCCCATGGTCCACACGTTGGTGGTCAGCCAGTAGACGAGGACACCGACGGGGAAGTTGATGCCGAAGACGGCGAACATGACCGGGAAGACGTACATCAGCATCTTCTGCTGCTGCATGAACGGGGTCTTCACGGTGGTGTCGACGTTCTTCGTCATCAGCTGGCGCTGGGTGAAGAACTGCGACGCCGACATCAGGACGATCATGACGGCGGTGACCACACGGACGTCGGTGAGGGAGGCACCGAGTGCTTCCACCTTCGACGAACTGTCGGTGAACTTCGCGGCCAGCGGAGCCCCGACGATGTGCGCCTTCTGCGCGCTCTGCAGCAGGCTCTGGTTGATCACACCGATGGTGTCGCCCGTCGCGATGCTGTTGAGCACGTGGTACAGGGCGAAGAAGAACGGGGACTGCGCCAGGATGGGAAGGCACGAGGAGAGCGGGTTGGTGCCCGTCTCCTTGTACAGCTTCATCATCTCTTCGGACTGACGCTGCTTGTCGTTCTTGTAGCGCTCTTGGATCTTCTTCATCTCGGGCTGCAGCGTCTGCATGGCCCGAGTGGACTTGATCTGCTTCACGAAGAGCGGGATGAGGCAGATGCGGATCAGGATCACCAGGGACACGATCGACAGGCCCCAGGCCCAGCCGGTGTCGGGGCCGAAGATGGCGCCGTACACCGAGTGGAACTGGACGATGACCCAGGAGACGGGTGTGGTGATGAAGCTGAAGAGGCTGGCAATCGTGTCCACTAATCATGCTCCTTGGGCATGGGACGGTGTCTCTGCGGCCGGGCTCGAGGGGCCGGACCGACTTGTGGGAGAAGTCGGTCCATCGAGGGCCGGTTCGGCGGCGGAGGACCCGCCCTTGCGTGCACGCCACGCGTTACGCAGCGTTTCGTGCCACCGCGGGCGCTTGCGCGGCGGGACATGGTCCACACCACCCAGCGACCACGGGTTGCACCGCAGGATGCGCCAGGCCGTGAGTGCCGTTCCCTTGATGGCACCGTGCCGGTCGATGGCCGTGTAGCCGTAATGGGAGCACGACGGGTAGTACTTGCAGACCGGCCCCAGCAGCGGACTGATCGTCCACTGGTAGAGCTTGATCAGAGCCAGCAGCGGGTACTTCATCGCGCGCCCCCTCCCAGCAACCGCTGGAAAGCGGCATCCAGGTCTCGGGCCAGCTGTGCATGGTCGGCGTCGCCCGATCCGGGCAGCGCTCGTACGACTACCAGGCTACCGGGGGGCAGCTGGGCGACTCGTTCGCGCATCAGGTGGCGAAGCCTGCGCTTGACTTTGTTGCGTACGACCGCGCCACCCACGGCTTTGCTCACGACGAAACCCGCACGCGTCGGGGGAGCGCTCTCCCCAGGCGCATGCGGGTCCGTGGCACCGCTTCGAAGGTGGACGACGAGGTGCGGGCGTCCTGCCCGACGTCCTCGCCGTACCGCGGTCGCGAAGTCCTCGCGCCGCCTCAGCCGGTTCTCGGTGGGCAGCACGACGTCATGACCTGATCGGGATCAGGCGGACAGACGGGCGCGACCCTTGCTACGGCGGGACGCGAGAATCGCGCGGCCGGCACGGGTGCGCATACGCAGCCGGAAGCCGTGGGTCTTCGCGCGACGACGGTTGTTCGGCTGGAAGGTGCGCTTGCTCACTCGGGGGCTCCAGAAAGAATCGGTGGTTGCGGGGTGCCGTCCTGGCTGTCACCGTGCGCCCACGAGTAGCTCGCAGTTACGCCCGAGTGCACCGCTTACCGATCACCCAAATGATCTGTGCCCATCGGAGGCAGGCGGCAGCAGCCATCGACAACTCGACCTGGTTACGGTACGCGCGGCTACGCCATCCGGTCAAACCGGGAGTCGCCGGGAGACACTTGTCCACAGGCTGGGGACAACAACTTGAACCCTACCGGCCGCGCTGACTACCGTGACGGAACCCCGATTCGTTCCCTTATCCCTGCCCCACCCGATTTACATCCCGAGCCGTCCCAGAACCACACGTTCGTGGGACCTGTGAGAGAGCGTGCCCTGTGGCTGACGTACCTGCCGATCTTGCCGCAGTGTGGCCACGCGTATTGGAGCAGCTCCTCGGGGAGGGCCGCGGCCAAGGGGTCGAAGGGAAGGACGAGCACTGGATCCGGCGCTGCCAGCCCCTCGCGCTGGTCGCGGACACCGCGCTGCTCGCCGTGCCGAACGAGTTCGCGAAGGGCGTACTGGAGGGCCGGCTGGCGCCGATCGTCAGCGAGACGCTGAGCCGCGAGTGCGGGCGCCCGATCCGGATCGCGATCACCGTCGACGACTCCGCGGGCGAGCCCTCCGCCCCTCCCGCGCCCCCGGCGCGCCCCCAGCAGCGCTACGAGGAGCCCGAGCTCCCGTCCGCGCGCCCTGACCGGGACGGGTACGACCGCCCCGAACGTGACGGGTACGACCGCCAGGACCGCGACGGGTACGGCCGCCAGGACCGCGACCGCGACGGGTACGACGGCCAGGACCGCGACGGATATGAGGGGTACGGCCGGCACCGCGCCGAGCCACTGCCCGGGCCGGCCGGCGACCCGCTTCCGCCTACGCGCGCAGATCAGATTCCGACGGCCCGTCCCGCATACCCCTCCGAGTACCAGCGCCCCGAGCCCGGCGCCTGGCCGCGGCCGTCGCAGCAGGACGAGTACGGCTGGCAGCAGCAGCGCCTCGGCTTCCCCGAGCGTGACCCGTACGCGTCACCCGGACAGGACTCGTACGGCTCCGGCCCTCAGGACGCCTATGGACCCCAGGACTCCTACGGTTCCCCCTCCCAGGACTACCGCCCGCAGCCCGTCGAGCGGCCCTCCTACGACCAGCAGCGGTCCGACTACGACGGCTCGCGGGGCGACTACGACCAGCGCGACGCCGTGCGCCGGGAGCTGCCCGAGCCCCCGGCCGGTTCGGGCCACGTGCACCGGGGCGGCCCGGTCGGTCCGAACCTGCCGACGACCGGTGCGCCCGGCCCCTTGGCCGCGCAGCCCGCGCCGGCGACCGGCCCGGGTGAGCCGACCGCCCGTCTGAACCCGAAGTACCTCTTCGACACCTTCGTCATCGGCGCCTCCAACCGCTTCGCCCACGCGGCCGCGGTCGCCGTGGCCGAGGCGCCGGCCAAGGCGTACAACCCCTTGTTCATCTACGGGGAGTCCGGGCTCGGCAAGACCCACCTGCTGCACGCGATCGGGCACTACGCGCGCAGCCTGTACCCGGGCACCCGGGTGCGGTACGTGAGCTCGGAGGAGTTCACCAACGAGTTCATCAACTCCATCCGCGACGGCAAGGGCGACAGCTTCCGCAAGCGGTACCGGGAGATGGACATCCTGCTCGTCGACGACATCCAGTTCCTCGCGGACAAGGAGTCGACGCAGGAGGAGTTCTTCCACACCTTCAACACGCTCCACAACGCCAACAAGCAGATCGTGCTGTCCTCCGACCGGCCGCCGAAGCAGCTGGTCACGCTGGAGGACCGGCTGCGGAACCGTTTCGAGTGGGGCCTGATCACGGATGTCCAGCCGCCCGAGCTGGAGACGCGCATCGCGATCCTCCGCAAGAAGGCGGTCCAGGAGCAGCTGAACGCGCCGCCGGAGGTGCTGGAGTTCATCGCGTCCCGGATCTCGCGGAACATCCGTGAGCTGGAGGGCGCGCTGATCCGGGTCACGGCGTTCGCGTCGCTCAACCGGCAGCCGGTCGACCTGGGCCTGACGGAGATCGTCCTGAAGGACCTGATCCCCGGCGGCGAGGACTCGGCCCCCGAGATCACCTCGACGGCCATCATGGGCGCCACGGCGGACTACTTCGGGCTGACCGTCGAGGACCTGTGCGGCACCTCGCGCGGCCGCGCCCTGGTCACCGCCCGGCAGATCGCCATGTACCTGTGCCGTGAGCTGACGGACCTGTCGCTGCCCAAGATCGGCGCGTTGTTCGGCGGGCGGGACCACACCACGGTCATGCACGCGGATCGCAAGATCCGCAACCTGATGGCCGAGCGCCGCTCCATCTACAACCAGGTCACGGAGCTGACCAACCGCATCAAGAACGGCTGACGCCGACGGCACAACGCCGCTGAGGGCGCCCTCCTGTGGTCCGGGGGCGCCCTTTTTCATGCCCGGGGAGGCAGCCGCCGCGAGCCACCCCTGGCATCCGCCGGGCATCCGACCGCAACCCGCTGTTCGATTAGGCGCCGGGTTACGGCCTCTCTCCACAGATTCGGTGACTTTCTGCCGTCCACATCCTGGGGACCGGGGAGTTGTCCAGATCGTGTCCACAGCGGCCGCTGTTGAAAGACCATCAGACCAGCTCAGGTGGTTGTGGATTGGTGGATGAAGGATCTCCACAGACTGTGGACGACGAGATGATCCACAGGCTGTGCACCGAGTTGTCCACCGGCCGCCCACAGGCTGGGGGCGGTTGTCCCCAGCAAACGGGCGCTTCTCCACATGCCTGTCCACTGTTCGGCAACCCGACGCGCCTCCTCACCGGGTCGAGTGAAAGGCGTCACACAAAGGTGCCGGGTTGGGCTGTGGGAAAGCCGGGTAAAGCTGGGGATGGCGTTGGGGAGAACTCGCCTCCCCCTGTGCACGGCGTGTGCAGAACTTTCTGTTCTCCACAGATACGCCCGGTTGTCCACCGCCTCCACCCACAGGACCCGTGGACAAAATTCCCACCCTGAGCTGGGCAAACGAGGTTATCCACGGTATCCACAGGCCCTACTACTACTCCCGACTAGAGAGAGCTGGGAATCCGTTTCGAAGGGGGCCCTGTGCACAACTCGCTCTTCGGTGCCCGGCCGCCCCTCGTCACGACTTGACCCCGAGAGGCACCTACTGTCAGTGCCGTGCGTCAGACTGGTCCCCGGTGTCCTCCCCCTCACAGGGACCGTCGACACCGAGACAGACGACGAGGGCCAGGCAGAGCGAGAAGCGCCGGCAACAGCAGGAGGCGGCAACAGTGAAGATCCGGGTGGAACGCGACGTACTCGCGGAGGCAGTGGCCTGGGCGGCACGCAGCCTCCCGGCCCGTCCGCCGGCGCCTGTCCTCGCCGGCCTCCTGCTGAAGACCGAGGAGGGCCAGCTGAGCCTGTCCGGCTTCGACTACGAGGTCTCCGCGCGGGTCTCCGTGGACGCCGAGGTCGAGGAGGAGGGCACGGTCCTGGTCTCCGGCCGCCTGCTCGCGGACATCTGCCGCGCGCTGCCCAACCGTCCGGTGGAGATTTCCACAGACGGTGTACGGGCGACCGTGGTCTGCGGCTCGTCCCGGTTCACACTCCACACCCTGCCTGTGGAGGAGTACCCGGCCCTGCCCCAGATGCCGAACGCGACGGGCACGGTCCCCGGCGAGGTCTTCGCCTCCGCCGCCTCCCAGGTCGCCATCGCGGCCGGCCGTGACGACACGCTGCCCGTCCTCACCGGTGTGCGCATCGAGATCGAGGGCGACACCGTCACGCTGGCGTCCACCGACCGCTACCGCTTCGCGGTCCGCGAGTTCCTGTGGAAGCCGGAGAACCCGGAGGCCTCCGCGGTCGCCCTGGTGCCCGCCAAGACGCTCCTGGACACGGCCAAGGCCCTGACCAGCGGTGACCAGGTCACCCTGGCGCTGTCCGGCTCGGGCTCCGGCGAGGGCCTGATCGGCTTCGAGGGCGCCGGCCGCCGCACGACGACCCGCCTGCTGGAGGGCGACCTCCCGAAGTACCGCACGCTGTTCCCGACGGAGTTCAACAGCGTCGCCGTGATCGAGACCGCCCCCTTCGTGGAGGCCGTCAAGCGCGTGGCCCTGGTCGCCGAGCGCAACACCCCGGTGCGGCTCAGCTTCGAGCAGGGCGTGCTCATCCTGGAGGCCGGTTCCAGCGACGACGCACAGGCTGTGGAGAGGGTCGACGCCCAGCTCGAGGGCGACGACATCTCGATCGCCTTCAACCCGACGTTCCTGCTGGACGGCCTGAGCGCCATCGACTCCCCGGTGGCCCAGCTGTCGTTCACGACGTCCACCAAGCCCGCGCTGCTCAGCGGCAAGCCGGCGCTGGACGCCGAGGCGGACGACGCCTACAAGTACCTGATCATGCCGGTGCGCCTCAGCGGCTGAGCCGGGTCCGAGGGCCGCAGGCAGGCTGGGGATCACCGTCGGTTGTCCACAGGCTGAGGACAAAGCCGCAGGTGAGGGCGTACGAGTGAGCGCGTATGCCCACAGATGTGCGCGAGCGTCCGGGTTTAGGGTCGGACGCGGGTACGAAAGTGCCTGGCGGTACACACGTGCCGCCACGCCACGTCGCAGAACCTAAGGAACACAACTGATGGAGCTCGGTCTCGTCGGCCTCGGCAAGATGGGCGGCAACATGCGCGAGCGGATCCGCCGCGCAGGTCACACCGTCCTCGGATACGACCGCAACCCGGACCTCGCCGATGTCCACAGCCTGGAAGAGCTTGTGGGCAAGCTCAGCGGCCCGCGTGTGATCTGGGTGATGGTCCCGGCCGGTGAGGCCACGCAGACCACGATCGACCGGCTCGCCGAGCTGCTGGAGCCCGGCGACGTCGTCGTGGACGGCGGCAACTCCCGCTGGACCGACGACGAGCGGCACGCGGAGGAGCTGGCGGCCAAGGGCATCGGGTTCGTCGACTGCGGTGTCTCCGGCGGCGTCTGGGGCCTGGAGAACGGCTACGCGCTGATGTACGGCGGCGACAAGGAGAACGTCGCCAAGGTGCAGCCGGTCTTCGACGCCCTCAAGCCGGAGGGCGATTTCGGCTCGGTGCACGCCGGCAAGGTCGGCGCGGGCCACTTCGCGAAGATGGTCCACAACGGCATCGAGTACGCGATGATGCAGGCTTATGCCGAGGGCTGGGAGCTCCTGGAGAAGGTCGACTCCGTGACCGACGTCCGGGAGGTGTTCCGCTCCTGGCAGGAGGGCACGGTCATCCGTTCCTGGCTGCTCGACCTCGCGGTCAACGCGCTCGACGAGGACGAGCACCTGGACGAGCTGCGGGGTTATGCACAGGACTCCGGCGAGGGACGCTGGACTGTGGAGGCCGCCATCGACAACGCGGTGCCGCTGCCGGCGATCACCGCGTCGCTGTTCGCGCGGTTCGCCTCCCGCCAGGAGGACTCGCCCCAGATGAAGATGATCGCGGCGCTGCGGAACCAGTTCGGCGGCCACGCGGTCGAGAAGAAGTAGTCCACAGGGCTGCACCGCAGTCCACGAACGCCAGGGGAGGTCGGCGAAACGACCATGCACGTCACGCATCTGTCGCTGGCCGACTTCCGTTCGTACCCCCGGGTCGAGGTTCCGCTCGACCCCGGGGTGACGGCCTTCGTCGGGCCGAACGGGCAGGGCAAGACCAACCTGGTCGAGGCCGTCGGCTATCTCGCCACCCTCGGCAGCCACCGGGTCTCCTCCGACGCCCCCCTGGTCCGCATGGGCGCCGAGCGCGCGATCATCCGGGCCCAGGTCCGGCAGGGCGAACGGCAGCAGCTGGTCGAACTGGAGCTGAACCCGGGGCGCGCCAACCGGGCGCGTATCAACAGGTCCTCGCAGGTCAGACCGCGTGACGTGCTGGGGATCGTACGGAGCGTGCTGTTCGCGCCCGAGGATCTCGCGCTGGTCAAGGGCGACCCCGGCGAGCGGCGTCGTTTCCTCGACGAGCTGATCACCGCGCGCTCCCCGCGGATGGCCGGGGTCCGCTCCGACTACGACCGGGTCCTCAAGCAGCGCAACACGCTCCTGAAGTCGGCGGCGCTGGCCCGTCGGCACGGTGGTCGCACCATGGACATGTCCACGTTGGACGTGTGGGACCAGCATCTCGCGCGCGCGGGCGCCGAGTTGCTGGCCCAGCGCCTGGACCTGATCGCCACGATCCAGCCGCTGGCGGACAAGGCCTACGAGCAGCTCGCGCCCGGCGGCGGCCCGGTCGCGCTGGAGTACAAGCCGTCCGCGCCGGGCGAGGCGCACACTCGCGAGGATCTCTTCGAGCAGCTCATGACGGCGCTCGCGGAGGCCCGCAAGCAGGAGATCGAGCGCGGTGTCACCCTGATCGGCCCGCACCGGGACGACCTGCAGCTGAAGCTCGGCCAGCTCCCGGCCAAGGGCTACGCCTCCCACGGCGAGTCCTGGTCCTATGCGCTGGCACTGCGCCTGGCCTCGTACGACCTGCTCAGGGCGGAGGGCAACGAGCCGGTGCTGGTGCTCGACGACGTCTTCGCCGAGCTGGACACCCGTCGCCGTGAGCGCCTGGCCGAACTGGTCGCGCCGGGTGAGCAGGTCCTGGTGACGGCCGCGGTCGACGACGACGTACCGCATGTGCTGTCCGGGACGCGGTTCGCCGTGTCCGAGGGGACGGTGGAGCGCGTATGACGCAGAACACACCCGGCGACGCCCCCAAGTCCTCCGGACCCCAGGAGCCCTCCGGTGTCGACCTCGCGCGCGTGGCGCTGCGCGCGGCCAAGGAGGCGGCACGCGCGCGGGGGGACGCGGCGCAGCAGAAGAAGCAGGCGCGCCGCGGCGGTCTGCGCTCCGGGGCGCGAGCCGACGGACGCGACCCCATGGCGCTCGGGTCCGCGATCAACCGGCTGATCACCGAACGCGGCTGGGAGGCGCCGGCCGCGGTGGGCGGTGTGATGGGCCGCTGGCCGCAGATCGTCGGCGAGGACGTGGCCAAGCACTGCGTGCCGGAGAAGTACGACGAGGACGAGCGCGTCCTGACGGTGCGCTGCGACTCCACGGCCTGGGCGACGAACCTCCGGCTGCTGGCGCCCACGCTGGTCGCGCGGCTGAACGAGGACCTGGGCCACGGCAGGGTGACGCTGATCAAGGTGCAGGGACCCGGCGGACCCGCCCGCCGCTACGGCCCGCTGCGCGCTCCCGGCAGCACCGGCCCGGGCGACACCTACGGCTGATCGGCGCCGGTTTTCCCGCCCGTCGACAGCACGTGACTGACATCACATCAAGGGCTTCCGGCGCCTCTCTCGGAGTGCCGGAGGCCCTCTTGTCGTGTACCCGCACACGGTTGCGAATCGCGACCTGACTCCGAAGTAGCCAAGGGTTGACGGCCGGAAGCGCTGAGTGCCTCCGTGAGCCTCTTGGAGCCCCCTTCCGTATATCGGGAGTCGGACGAGACCCGTCGAGGGCGGCACATGCGGACTCAGGTACCGGCAAACCCCCATCAGTGTCAGTGCTACCGGTAGACTGGAAGCAATCCCGCCCCACTCGCTGGGGACCGTCCGGGAAAAGCTGAGCAACGCTGATCAAGGCTTACCAACGCAACATGCCGCAGCCGCTCCGGCAACCCGCCGACGAGCCTGGCTCGTGCTGTGCCAGAAAGGGCGCTTCGTGGCCGATTCCGGCAACCCCAACGAGAACATCCCGTCCACCGACGAAGGCGTGAGCAGCGAGGCGATCACCTCCAGCAGCGAGGTCACCGCCTCGTACGACGCCAGTGCCATCACCGTCCTCGAGGGTCTGGACGCGGTCCGCAAGCGACCCGGCATGTACATCGGCTCGACCGGTGAGCGGGGCCTGCACCACCTCGTGTACGAGGTCGTCGACAACTCCGTCGACGAGGCGCTGGCCGGGCACGCGGACACGATCGAGGTGACGATCCTCCCCGACGGCGGCGTCCGCGTCGTCGACAACGGCCGTGGCATCCCGGTGGGCATCGTCCCGTCCGAGGGCAAGCCGGCCGTCGAGGTCGTGCTGACCGTGCTGCACGCGGGCGGCAAGTTCGGCGGCGGCGGCTACGCGGTCTCCGGTGGTCTGCACGGCGTCGGCGTCTCGGTGGTGAACGCCCTGTCCAGCAAGGTCTCCGTCGAGGTGAAGACCGACGGCCACCGCTGGACGCAGGACTACAAGATGGGCGTCCCCACGGCGCCGCTCGCCCAGCACGAGGCCATCGAGGAGACCGGCACCTCGGTCACCTTCTGGGCCGACGGCGACATCTTCGAGACCACCGACTACTCCTTCGAGACGCTCTCGCGGCGCTTCCAGGAGATGGCGTTCCTCAACAAGGGCCTCACGATCAAGCTCACGGACGAGCGCGAGTCCGCGAAGGCCACGTCGGGGGCGGACGAGGCGGGGGCGGACGAGACCGCCGAGGTCAAGACGGTCACGTACCACTACGAGGGCGGCATCGTCGACTTCGTGAAGTACCTCAACTCCCGCAAGGGCGAGGCGGTGCACCCCACCGTCATCGACCTGGAGGCCGAGGACAAGGACAGGCAGCTGTCCCTCGAGGTCGCCATGCAGTGGAACGGCGGCTACACCGAGGGTGTGTACTCCTTCGCGAACATCATCCACACCCACGAGGGCGGTACGCACGAAGAGGGCTTCCGGGCCGCGCTGACCTCGCTGATCAACAAGTACGCGCGCGACAAGAGGCTGCTGCGCGAGAAGGACGACAACCTCACGGGCGACGACATCCGCGAGGGTCTGACGGCGATCATCTCGGTCAAGCTGAGCGAGCCGCAGTTCGAGGGCCAGACGAAGACCAAGCTGGGCAACACCGAGGCCAAGACGTTCGTCCAGAAGGTCGTCTACGAGCACCTCGCGGACTGGCTGGACCGCAACCCGAACGAGGCCGCGGACATCATCCGCAAGGGCATCCAGGCGGCCACCGCGCGCGTGGCGGCCCGCAAGGCCCGTGACCTGACCCGCCGCAAGGGCCTGCTGGAGACCGCGTCCCTGCCGGGCAAGCTCTCCGACTGCCAGTCGAACGACCCCACCAAGTGCGAGATCTTCATCGTCGAGGGTGACTCCGCCGGCGGCTCGGCCAAGTCCGGCCGCAACCCGCAGTACCAGGCGATCCTCCCGATCCGCGGCAAGATCCTGAACGTCGAGAAGGCGCGGATCGACAAGATCCTGCAGAACCAGGAGATCCAGGCGCTGATCTCGGCCTTCGGCACCGGAGTCCACGAGGACTTCGACATCGAGAAGCTCCGCTATCACAAGATCATCCTGATGGCGGACGCCGACGTCGACGGCCAGCACATCAACACCCTGCTGCTGACCTTCCTGTTCCGCTTCATGCGGCCCCTGGTCGAGGCCGGGCACGTGTACCTCTCGCGTCCGCCGCTGTACAAGATCAAGTGGGGCAAGGACGACTTCGAGTACGCGTACTCCGACCGCGAGCGCGACGCCCTGATCGAGATGGGGCGCAACGCCGGCAAGCGCATCCGCGAGGACTCGGTCCAGCGGTTCAAGGGTCTCGGCGAGATGAACGCCGAAGAGCTGCGCATCACGACCATGGACCAGGAGCACCGCGTCCTCGGCCAGGTCACCCTCGACGACGCCGCCCAGGCCGACGACCTGTTCTCGGTCCTCATGGGCGAGGACGTCGAGGCCCGCCGCGCGTTCATCCAGCGCAACGCCAAGGACGTCCGCTTCCTCGACATCTGAGTCGGTCTCAGCTGACCGCACCAGGAAGGACCTTCACCAGCAATGACCGACGAGAACACTCCCGTGACGACGCCCGAGGGTGACGCCCTGGCCATGCGCGTCGAGCCCGTCGGGCTCGAGACGGAGATGCAGCGCTCGTACCTCGACTACGCGATGTCCGTCATCGTCTCGCGTGCGCTGCCCGACGTCCGCGACGGCCTCAAGCCCGTCCACCGCCGCGTGCTGTACGCCATGTACGACGGCGGCTACCGCCCCGAGCGCGGTTTCTACAAGTGCGCCCGCGTCGTCGGCGACGTCATGGGCAACTACCACCCGCACGGCGACTCCTCCATCTACGACGCCCTCGTGCGCCTCGCCCAGCCGTGGTCGATGCGCATGCCGCTCGTCGACTCCAACGGCAACTTCGGCTCCCCGGGCAACGACCCGGCCGCGGCCATGCGGTACACCGAGTGCAAGATGGCGCCGCTGTCGATGGAGATGGTCCGCGACATCGACGAGGAGACCGTCGACTTCACGGACAACTACGACGGCCGCTCCCAGGAGCCGACCGTCCTGCCGGCCCGCTTCCCGAACCTGCTGATCAACGGCTCGGCCGGTATCGCGGTCGGTATGGCGACCAACATCCCGCCGCACAACCTGCGCGAGGTCGCCGCCGGTGCCCAGTGGTACCTGGAGAACCCCGAGGCCTCGCACGAGGAGCTGCTGGACGCGCTCATCGAGCGCATCAAGGGCCCGGACTTCCCGACCGGCGCGCTCGTCGTCGGCCGCCGGGGCATCGAGGAGGCGTACCGCACCGGCCGCGGCTCCATCACGATGCGCGCGGTCGTAGAGGTCGAGGAGATCCAGAACCGCCAGTGCCTGGTGGTCACGGAGCTGCCGTACCAGGTCAACCCGGACAACCTCGCGCAGAAGATCGCCGACCTCGTGAAGGACGGCAAGATCGGCGGCATCGCGGACGTCCGCGACGAGACCTCCTCGCGCACCGGCCAGCGCCTGGTCATCGTGCTGAAGCGGGACGCGGTCGCCAAGGTCGTGCTGAACAACCTCTACAAGCACACCGACCTGCAGACCAACTTCGGCGCCAACATGCTGGCGCTGGTGGACGGCGTGCCGCGCACGCTCTCGCTGGACGCGTTCATCCGCCACTGGGTGACGCACCAGATCGAGGTCATCGTCCGCCGTACGCGCTTCCGGCTGCGCAAGGCCGAGGAGCGGGCGCACATCCTGCGTGGTCTGCTGAAGGCCCTGGACGCCATCGACGAGGTCATCGCGCTGATCCGGCGCAGTGAGACCGTCGAGATCGCCCGCGGCGGCCTGATGGAGCTGCTGACGATCGACGAGATCCAGGCCAACGCCATCCTCGAGATGCAGCTGCGCCGACTGGCCGCCCTGGAGCGCCAGAAGATCGTCCAGGAGCACGACGAGCTCCAGGCGAAGATCAACGAGTACAACGAGATCCTGGCCTCCCCCGTCCGCCAGCGCGGCATCGTCAGCGCCGAACTGGCCGCGATCGTCGAGAAGTACGGTGACGACCGCAAGACGACGCTGATCCCCTACGAGGGCGACATGTCCATCGAGGACCTGATCGCCGAGGAGGACATCGTCGTCACGGTCACCCGGGGCGGCTACATCAAGCGCACCAAGACCGACGACTATCGCGCCCAGAAGCGCGGCGGCAAGGGCGTGCGCGGCACGAAGCTCAAGGAAGACGACATCGTCGACCACTTCTTCGTGTCCACCACACACCACTGGCTGCTGTTCTTCACCAACAAGGGCCGCGTCTACCGCGTGAAGGGCTACGAGCTGCCCGACGCCGGCCGGGACGCGCGCGGTCAGCACGTGGCGAACCTGCTGGCCTTCCAGCCGGACGAGTCGATCGCCGAGATCCTGGCGATCCGCGACTACGAGGCGGTCCCCTACCTGGTGCTCGCCACCAAGGCCGGACTGGTGAAGAAGACGCCTCTGAAGGATTACGATTCGCCCCGTTCCGGCGGTGTGATCGCGATCAACCTCCGCGCGATGGAGGACGGTACCGATGACGAACTGATCGGCGCCGAACTCGTTTCGTCGGACGACGATCTGCTTCTGATCAGCAAGAAGGCGCAGTCGATCAGGTTCACCGCCTCGGACGACACCCTGCGGCCCATGGGCCGTGCCACCTCGGGCGTCAAGGGCATGAGCTTCCGCGAAGGCGACGAGCTGCTCTCGATGAATGTTGTTCGACCCGGTACGTTCGTGTTCACTGCCACAGACGGCGGGTACGCGAAGCGGACCGCCGTCGACGAGTACCGCGTCCAGGGTCGCGGCGGCCTCGGCATCAAGGCTGCCAAGATCGTGGAGGACCGCGGCTCCCTCGTCGGCGCGCTGGTGGTCGAGGAGACCGACGAGATCCTCGCCATCACGCTGTCGGGCGGTGTGATTCGTACGCGAGTCAACGAGATCAGGGAAACCGGCCGTGACACCATGGGCGTCCAACTGATCAATCTGGGCAAGCGCGATGCCGTCGTGGGCATCGCTCGCAACGCCGAGGCGGGGCGCGAGGCGGAGGAGGTCGACGGCGATGTGGTCGTCGACGAGACCGCCGAGACCGCCGCAACCAGCGGCACGGACGAGGGTGAGGCGCCCTCGGCCGAGTAGGCACGAGGAGTGAGTCAGCGTGAGCGGAGCCACGGGCGCCGGACCGGCCGGTACCTCGAGGGGTACGGAGGACGACGGCGGCCGTGGCTCCGCCGCGCGTGCGGCGGACCCGCAGACGACCAACCTGAAGGCGATCAAGTCCTCGACCAAGGACGAGCCGTCGCCTGACGCGCACGAATCACAGGGGGGAACTGTGACGGACACCCGAGGTCCGCAGACCCAGCAGGCCAAGTCCGGTGCGGGGACGTCCGCCGCCGGAGCGCGGCCGCAGCCGGCCGCGCAGGAACCGGCCACGGCCTCGCCCCTGCCCGGCGAACGCACGTCACAGCAGCAGGCCGGCCCGTACCACCCGCCGCAGGCCTACCCGGCGCAGCAGCAGGCGGCGGCCGGCGCCGGTGCGGTACGGCGTCCGCGCACGGGGGCGAGCACCACGCCCCGCGTCCGCAAGGCGCGGCTGCGCGTGGCAAAGGCCGATCCGTGGTCGGTGATGAAGGTCAGCTTCCTGCTCTCCATCGCCCTGGGCATCTGCACGATCGTCGCGTCCGCCGTGCTGTGGATGGTCATGGACGCGATGGGCGTCTTCTCGACGGTCGGCGGCACGATCTCCGAGGCCACCGGCTCGAACGAGTCCAACGGCTTCGACCTGCAGGCTTTCCTGTCCCTGCCCAACGTGCTGCTGTTCACGTCGGTCATCGCGGTCATCGACGTGGTCCTGGCGACCGCCCTCGCGACGCTCGGCGCGTTCATCTACAACCTGTCCGCGGGCTTCGTGGGCGGGGTGGAGCTGACGCTCGCCGAGGACGAGTGACGTCACCTTCGTCGCTGTCCTGAAGAAGCCGTCTGGCGATGCACTGACAACCGATTTTGGGACTGCCCATGTCGTGCGCTAATCTTCAGGAGTCAGCGCGCGGGACACACACCGCAGAGCGCGGCGGGGCTATAGCTCAGTTGGTTAGAGCGCATCCCTGATAAGGATGAGGCCACAGGTTCAAATCCTGTTAGCCCCACCAGCGAAAAGACCCCCAGCCGATAGCGGCTGGGGGTCTTTGACATCCATGGCTGACATCAGCCGATGAGCGGATCTTCCAGAAGCTCGGCGAGCATGCCCACCGCTTCGCGCTCACTGTCGCCGACCACGTGCGTATAGACGTCCATGGTCATGCTGATCTGGCTGTGCCGGAGGATCGCCTGAGCGACCTTGGGGTGCACCTTCAGGAAGGCGAGCAGGGTGCCGCAGGTGTGCCGGGCGAGGCGGACAGTGATCCGGCGGACGCCAGCCCGCTTGACGAGCCGATCGAAGGTGCGGGAGAAGCCGACCGGGTCGATCATGCCGCCGTGCTCCGAGGAGAAGATCAGGTCATGGTCCGGCTCCTGGGACCAGTGCTCACCGGCGATCTTTTGTTCCAGGGCTTGCAGCTCGCGCCGCTCCTCCAAGACGCGGGCGCAGAACTCGGGAAGCGGGAGCACGGCCTGTGAGGACTCCGTCTTGAGGTCCTTGAGGACCAGGCCGACGCCCTTGACCCGCTGAACCTGCTTGACCGGGGTGAAGCGGCTGGCCTCGAAGTCGATGTCCTGCCAGCGCAGCCCGAGCACCTCGCTGCGGCGGAGCCCGAGGACCAGAACGAGGACGCAGGCCGCGTAGAGCCGGTGAGCGCGGACCGACCGTAGGAACGCGATGGCTTCCCGGGCGTTCCATGCCGTGCCCCTGTCTTTGGTGACCTTGGGCATATCGACCAGGAGCGCGACGTTGCGCGTGACCAGCTCCTCGCGCATGGCCCGGTTGAGGGCGTTGCGGAGGACGCGGAGGACCTCGAAGCGGGCCGAAGCACCAACCTTCTCCCGGGCCAAAGCCGCCATGAAGACGCGGATCTGTGCCGGGGTGAGCTTGACCAGCGATTTTTTGCCGAGGTGAGGCAGCAGGTAGAGCCGGACCTTGGACTCGTACTTCACGTACGTGTTGTGCTCGCGTTCCGGCTTGACGATGTGCTCCAGCCAGTAGGCCAGCCACTCGCCGAGCGTCCAAGACCGAGAGGGCACCGGGATGCCGTTGCGCTCCTGGTCCTGGAGCTTGCCGAGCTTCTCGTTGGCTTCATCCCACGTCCGGCCGTACACGTACTTGCGCACGCGGTGGCCGTCCGTATCGGTTACGTAGGCGGCGCCGTGGTACCGGCCATCGGACCGCTTGGTGATCGTGCCGCCGCCGTTGGGCCGACGCTTCGCCATCAGGCAGCCTCCCCGATCTGGCCAACGATGAAGTCGCGGACCGCGTGGTCCGGGATGCGACGGCACCCGTCGACTTTGATGGACACGAGGCGGTGCGTCCGGATCAGGTCGTAGACCTTGGTACGGCCCACCTTCAACCGCGCCATGACCTCAGGCACGGTCAGCAGTTCCGGGGCAGCAGTGGTCATGCAGCGGCTCCTTCCAGGTCGAGCAGGGCGGGTAGTTCCTCGCGGGCGATCTCGCGGTTGTGCTGGATGTCGCGGCGGATGTTGGCGGCGAGCCAGGATTCGCCGGGAGTGTGGCCGTGACCGGCGTAGGACCAGTGGGCGAGGGTGAGAGTGGTTGCTTCCTCGTCGTCGGGGTCGGGCAGGCCGAGGGCTTCGCGTTGCTGGGTGGCGCGATAGTCGGCGCGGGTCTGGCGCAGGGCGCCGAGAGTGGTGGAGTAGCGGCGGGACTTGGTGGAGAAGTGGCCGCGGAAGCCGAGCATGTGGGCCCAGTCCCGCAGCTTGCGGTCCGGATAGAGCGCGTGCAGGTCGAGGCAGGCCTCGATGAGCCGGGCAGGGTGGTCGGGGACGCCGAGGAGGACCAGGGCTTCCTTGTTGCCGATGCGGCGGTCGACGGTGCCGGTGGTCTCGGCTGCTTTGGTGGCGTACTTGGCGACGTAGGAGGCGACGGCCTGTTCGCTGATTTCCTCGCCGTCGTCGAAGGCCCGGATGGGGCGTACGTCGACCTGTTTGCCCCAGCGCAGGGTGCGGGCGGGCTGGTCTCCTGCCGCGGGCACGTCGACGGTGACCCGGGCGGCGGCGGCATGGATGGAGTCGGTGAGCAGGTCGAGGGTGGCCCAGGCAGGCGGGGGGTCGTCTGGCCCGTCGGGGCCATCGAAGCGGATCACGGCATGGAAGTGGACGGACCCGCGCTTCTGGTACTCGGCGACCTTGCCGAAGGAGACCCGGGACTGTTCCTTGGCGTCCCTCTGGGTCAGTCCGGCCCGCTTGGCGATCTCGCGGCGCAGGTAGATCGTGAAGTAGCGCCACAGCTCGGAGGCGTGGTTGTTCCACAGCACGGCGCCCGCGTAGTCGTACGTGGCGGCATCGAGGGGGGTGCCCAGCTCGGGCGCGTCCTCGCCGTGGCGGGTACCGCAGCGGCAGGGCCGGTTCCCGAGACGGTTGTGGACCGGCCCGAACGAGGGCGGGGTCAGGGTCGCGAACACCCGCGGGTGGTCGCGGATGGTGTGCGGAGTGCCCTTGTCGGGGTCGCCGACGAGTCCGGCGCGGATGAGGTGGTAGGTGTCGCCAGCGTAGGTCCAGGCGCAGGCCGGGCAGCGGGAGGCACGGCGGTTGCCGCAGGCGACGCGAAGCCGACCGCCGGGCTCGGTGTCCGTCGAGTACGAGTGCAGGACCTGCCCGGTGACCGCGTCACGGGTGACGGTGGTGCCTTGCAGGTGGATGGGGTCGGAGCAGCCGCCGGTGCGGCGGATCTGTTCTTGGATGCGGTCGAAGCCGGGGGACCCGGCCACCCTCAGCACGTCGGCGAGGGTGGCCGGGTCCAGGCCCGCCATAGTGGCGGTGTCGGTCACGCGTCCTCCTCCTGGACGGTGTGGCGGTCGATCCAGTCCTCGGCGCAGACCTTGTGGACGGGCTTGCCGCGGTCGGAGCGCAGGGGGGTGGGCTTGGTGCAGATCACGCAGGGCTTGTCGCCGGTGTGGTCGAAGTGCTCGGGCGAGCGCCAGTCGAGGAGAGCCACGGCGGTCACCTCCCGGCCCGTGCGAGGGCGGCGGGTAGGGTGCGGCCGGTGCCCTGGCAGGTGCGGCACTCGATGCGCAGGAGGATCCGGGAGCCGTCGTGGTGGCGTGCGCCGGTGGTGATGGCGACGACGGGGAAGCCGTCGCAGTCGCGGCAGACGGGCGTGTTCTGGGCGTGCTCGGGCATGATGGGGTTTCCCTTTCGGGTCCGTTGGGTCTGGAAGGGGTGCAGGCGCCCGGAGCGGCGGAAGTTTGGCGACCGAGGCCGCTCCGGGGGCCGTTCAGCGGCGGCGGTTGTTGCGCTTGGAGTAGGCCGGCGGGATGGACTCGTAGGACTCGCGGCCCTGCTGGAAGGAGGCGCGGTCGCTGTCGCTCATGCCGGACTCGCCGATCTGGCGATTGATGCGGCCCAGGGCCTTGCGGTCGCCGTGGCGCTTGGCGATGGCGTACTCGCGGCCCAGTTCAGCCATTTCCGGGTTGGACGGGGTGTCGTTGCTCTTACGGCTGAAGATGCCCATGTCAGCGGTTCCTTTCGGCGTTGAGGAGGGAGCGGAGGACGACCGCGCACACGGCCACGGAGGTGGCGGTGATGGCGACCGCGAGGAGCATGGAGACCAGGACCGCGCCGACGACCAGGACCACGGCGCCACCACCGGCGGCGAGGGCGAGCGCGCTACCCGGGGTGAGCTGGACCGTCGGCCGGTTCGACGCCGCGGGAGCGACCGGCACCGGGGCCGTCGGCTGGACGGACGCCGGGGCCTGGGCGGTCGACGCGGTGGCCGTGACCGGTGGTGCGGTGTCCTGGGGCGGGTACTTCGGGGTGAACACGAGGGGGGTCCCTTCTACTTGAGGACGGTGCCGAGGGCGGGGGCGAGGAAGCTGTCGGCGACGAGGTAGCCGCCGACCAGGAGCACGGCGACCAGCCACCACGGCGGGCGGGCGAGCTTGATGCCGAGCCATCCGACGGCGAGCAGGGCGAGCCAGAGCGGTACGTCCATGGCGGTCTCCTCTCAGGCCTTGCAGCGGTGGGTGCGGGCGGCGAGTTCGGCCGCCGAGCGCTTGACGTACTCGACCGAGAAGTCACAGCCGGGGGCGGTGCAGGCGGCGGTGTGCTTGTCGCGGCCACGGCCGTCGTAGGCGGTGGCGACCTGCACGGGGCCGATGCGGATCAGGTCGCGAAAGCGTCGGTAAGCAGGCACGGCGATTTCTCCCTTCTGGTCAGGTGAGTTGGAGTTCGGCAGCGATGGCGTCGGCCATCGGGGCAGGCAGTTGGAGCCGGGCTGACAGGGCGTCGGCAGGCATCGGTGTGCCGGTCGAGGCGCGGTGTGTGTCGGCGATCTTTCGGGCGTGGTCGAGGAGCGCGGCCGGGACGACCGGCGCCGGGGGCGGGGTGGGCTTCGGCGGGGCCGGTGCGAGTTCCGGCGTCGCAGCCGCAGGCGGTGCAGGCTCGGGTTCGTCGGTGCGGTGCATCTCGACTTCCGGCGCGGCCGACTCGTCGTCCACAGGCTGTGCAGGAGCAGTGGGTTCGGTGGGGGTGTGGACCAGGAGGGTTCCGCCGAGGAAGGCCAGGGCGGGCCAACCGGCGACGAGGATGCGCAGCCAGGCGGGCACTTGGTTCAGGTCGAGGAGTCCGGCGGTGGCGATGTTCGCGCCGAGTGAGGCTGTCAGGGCGATGACGAACCAGGTCCAGGCGGAGCGGTCACAGCGGGCGGTGCGCAGTCGGCGCCAGGCGGCGACCAGGAGCAGGTCGACGCTGATCGGGTAGGCCCAGGCTTTCCAGCCGGTCTGTCCGGCGGCTTCGGCCAGGTCGTGCAGGTGGGCGAAGGACAGGGCGCCAGCGATGACGGCTTGGACGAGGACGGCGTCCATGCGGATTGAGCGGGGCATATGAGGCACCTCCCTTCACGGAGGTCGGGCCGAGGGCGGGCGACCAGCGATGTCAGGCCGCCCGGCCCCGGCGGGTTCAGTCGGTGCAGGCTTCGCCGGTGCCGAGGCAGGTCAGGCAGAGGGCCTCCTGCCGGTCGTTGCTCAGACGCTTGCGGCGTCCGCCGACCTGGAAGGACTCGGAGGTCTGGCCTGCCTGGCAGTCCGGGCACGGCTTCGGGGCGGGCTTGCGGCGGCGAGTGGTCTTACGTTCGGCCATGACGTCCTCTCTTCGGGCATGGCTCGGGTAGGGACCTGGCGCGATGCGGTCGCGCCGACCGTGGCGGTTCGGGTGGGTTACTCGGTGACCGGACGGGGCTTGACGAGCGACGGACCGGCCGCCGGTGCCTCAGCGGGCACGTAGGGGCGGAACGGTTCGAGGAACGGCAGCTCTGGGACCAGGTGAGCGAACTCCCGGCAGATGGCCACCGCTTCGTCCCGCGAGGTCTCCGGGGTGCGGATCTTCGACCAGCCGCCGGAAGCGTCCGCTGCGACGGCGGTTCCCGGGCGGTTCATCGGGATCAGGCTCGCGGCCGGGACTGCGTCGGGGGCCACGTCTGCCAGGCCCATTTCGGCGGTCTGCTTGTCGTTGACGCGGTGCACCACGCGGCCGGTGAGCTGAGCGCGGAGCATGGTGGCCCCCTTGCCGAGGTCGGAGCCGAAGCGCTGCCCGCAGATCTCCAGATAGATGCCGATCGCCCGAGCCATCTGCGCGAGCCGGATCAACGCGGTGACGATCCGCTCCCGGCGCTCCTCATCCTTCCTGGAGGAGATCAGGAACAGTTCCGCCACCTCGTCCACCAGGACCACCACCGGCACAGGCCGCACCTCGTCGGGCAGCTCCCACAGGTCCGAGACCCCATGACGACTCAGCAGGTCGAAGCGGTCTTCCATCTCCGCAACCAGCACGCCGAGCAAGGAGGAGGCATCATCGGGGCTGGTGACCAGCGCCGACAGCCGGGGCGTGAACGCGGACTGCTCCACCCCGCGCTTGCAGTCGATCCCGACCAGGGCCACCGGCAGTTGCGCCAGCCCCTTGATCAGGTTGCGCTGATACATGGACTTGCCCGAGTGGTTCGCACCGAGCGTGAGGGCCATCGGGGCCTTGCGGTAGTCCCGCTCGAACGCGGTCCCGTCCTCACGAACCGCGACCGGCACGGCCATGTCGTGCGGGCGAGCCTTGCGCGGCATCCGCACCCTGCGCAGCACGTCATAGCCGGTCATCCGCAGTTCCACGAAACCGGGCTTGGTTTCGACCACGGTCACGGAGTGGACGCCCCAGGCGTGCCGGAGCCGCTCCGAGGAAGCCATCACATCCGCAGGCTCCAGACCAGCCGGAAGCCGCAGAGTGACCCGCAGCCCGGTCGATGTGCCGCGTACCCGGCGGATCTTCGGCGGGACCGGCTGCACCTCCCGGCGGGCCACGCTGCGGGTCATGAACGCCCGCAGACGCGATGGGTGCACCGTCAGCCCACACACGTCCATCGTCGACCGGTACGACAGGATGAACCGGCCCCAGGTGACCGGCATCCCAACCAAGGACCAGTACACACGCGGAGCGCGTACCTTCGCGTAGCCGAGACCACCGGCGCCCGCTAAGGCTCCCGTGGCCTCCAACCACATCGTCAGGTCACTCATGATCAGGCCGCCGGAGTAATCGCGACCGCGCGGAACGAGATGCCGTGGCGCTTCTGGCCGTTGAACTCGTTCTCCCAGTCACGGGCCTTCAGACCGATGACCTTGACCGGCATGCCCGGCTGGAGACCCTCGGGGTAGCCCGTCTCCGGGATGGTCACCTGGTAGAGGTTGCCCTCCCCCTCATCCGAGACGAGCAGACCCACGGTCGACAGACCCGCACCCGTGTCCCGGTCCACGGCCCGCTCACCGGTCTTCTTGTTGGCCATCTTCGGTTCCGGCGCGGTCGCTACGAACACGATGGCGGTCGACGTGTCGATCTTGAAGGACGGCATTATGGAGTCTCCCTTTGGGGAAGGCCCCGGGCTGCGTCGTGATCTTGGCGGATGGCACGCAGTCCGGGGCCGCTTGTGTTTGCGACACCATCGAAGCTACTCGCAGAAAAACTGCGAGTCAACAGAAAAGCTGCGACTAGTAGGAGATCTCCGAGTCTGCGAGACTGGATGCGACAAGAAGGAGGAAGAAATGGCCAACTATGGGCTTTTTGTTCGCTTCACGCTGCGCGACGGTGCAGGGGAAGCGTTTGACGCGCTGGTCGAGCAGACCGCAGCAGGGATCCGGGCGCACGAACCGGGCACGCTGATCTACTCGTGCCACACGGTCGAAGATGCGCCCAATGAGCGGACCTTCTACGAGCTGTACGCCGATCAAGCGGCCTTCGAGGAGCACGAGCGTCAGCCCCACACGCGTCACTTCCTGGCGGAGCGCTCCAAGTACGTTGAGAAGACCGAGGTTGACCGCCTCCAGCCGTATGCCGGCAAGTACCCGACCGAGGCCGAGAAGTGACGACTTCCGACACCAAGACGGCAGGTCAGAGGATCAAGGAGCTGCGCCGCGCCGCAGGCATGTCGCAGAGTGACCTTGCCGCCGCGATGGGGCGCTCAGAGAGTTGGGTGTCACAGGTCGAAAGAGGCGTGCAGCCCGTAGAACGGCTGTCGATCCTGCAATCTCTCGCCGATGCCCTCAACGTATCCGTGCGCGAGCTACGGCCGGACGCTGCTCCGGCGGAAGAAGCCGAGCCGGAGGAAGTATCGAAGAGCAACGACCTTGACGGGCTGCGGGTAGCCCTCACCGGTCACCCAGCGCTGGGCAGCCTTTTTGAACAACCGCCGACCGAACCGACTCCATCACTTGCAGACTTCCGTCAGCAGGTGGACGAGGCGTGGACTCTCGTGCACGCATCGAGCTACGCAGCACTGAGTGATCATCTCGCCAAGCTGCTCCCGAGCATCGAGACCGCAGTGCGCTACGCGCCAGCAGGAGAACGCGCAGAACTTCACGCCCTGCGTGCCAAGGCGTACCAGGTGGCGGCAGCCAGTTTCACCCGGCAGGACCAGGCGGATGCAGCGTGGATCGCGGCCGACCGAGCACTACAGGCTGCCGAACTCGCAGGACAGCCGTTGGAAGTCGTCGCAAGCCTGTTCCGTATGGCTCACGCCTTCATGCGGCAACAGCACATGGAGCAGGCAGAGCAGGCGGCAAAATCCGCTGCGTCCGTCATGGCTCCGAGAGCAGAGGCCCCAGCGTGCCCGCCAGAGGAGCTGTCCCTGTTCGGCGCCATGAACCTGGTTCTGGCAGTGATCAACGCGAGGGAGGGCAACCGAGGGCGGACCCATGAGCACATCGAACGCGCACGAGGAATCGCGGCGCGATTGGGTGGGGACCGCAACGACTTCGACACGGAGTTCGGGCCGACGAATGTCGAGATCCACGCGGTAAGCACAGCGGTGGAGTTGGGAGATGCCGGACTTGCACTGGAGGTAGCCCAACAGGTTGACCCGTCAGGTCTTTCCCCTGAGCGGCAGGCGCGTTTCCTGCTTGACGTGGCGCGAGCACACGCGCAGCGGCGACACGTCGGCGAAGCCACAGCCGCACTCCTGGAGGCTGAAATCCTGGCGCCCGAGCAGATCCACGACCACCACTTGGCTCGCGAGGTCATCCGCGACCTGATCCAACTCTCAGACCCTCGTGTCCCCGAGCCGCTGCGCAACCTGGCCGACCGGAGCGCAGTTGGCTAGTGGAGCTGTTACAGGTTTCTCTACCTCATCAAGTGCCCGCGCGAGGCGCGGGCTGGCCCCTGGGTCGGCCCCCACACGCCTACGGCGCAGGGGCCGCCCCTGGGGCCGCAGCGAGCTACGGCCCAGAAGTCGAGAACCGCGGAGCCCGGCAACGCTCAAAGCATGCCTCCGGCGGGGGCGCTCAGGCTCCGAGATGGAGGGGGCGCCGCTTGCGAGTGCCGGCCGGAGTATTGGCGTGCGCGGGGAGCTCCCATCCCGTCTGCCATCGACCCAGGCAGAGCCGAGCAGACGCGGCCCCTGGCGTCCAGGTCGTTCGTACAGTGGCGCGCTCCACCTGGACGCCAGGGACCACGCCCGCTCCACGGTGTGTGGGTCGACGGCAGACGGGATGGGAGCTGGGGTGAGTGGTGGGCAAGAGGGGTGGTCGGGTAACCGGCCTGGTCACAGTGCCACGAAGATCAGCCGATACGCTCCCTTCATGACTGCATCTCCGACGGGCTCAGAGGCAGTCCGCCCGACTGCACTGGGTGGCGTCTCCTTGGCTTCGCTGGGTGTCTCCCTCCTTACCTGGGCGCTTTGCTGGGTGAACGCGTACGTCGTCAATGACGACCTGCCGAACACCTGCGGCGACTTGCGTCGGCAGAGCTTTCCGCCGGAGGTGGCATGCGCGTCAGCGGACGGCACGCTGACGGGTGCGAACGCTGGCTGGGTCGAGGCCCTGTTCTTCGCCTCGCTCGTGGTGTTCGTGCTGCTCGCGAGCATGGTGCTGGCGCTCGCGTCCGTCCGCAGGAAGTGACGCTTACGGCCCAGATCCTGTGCCCCAGCCGTGCCCGATCGAGCGGGGAACACCGGGGAGCGTCGGGCACTCACGGACAGCACTCAACACGACGGCCCCTGACCGATTTTCCTGGTCAGGGGCCGTGCTCACTGCTCATCGCGCGGAGGCGGTGGGATTTGAACCCACGGTGACATCGCTGCCACGACGGTTTTCAAGGTTGTGCGAGGCACGCGGCCCTGCGTCGCAACCCCCACGCCCTGAACCGGCCGCTCACGAAGATGCCTACGCTGATGGACAGCGCGATCAACAGAACCGACGGCCCGCCGTCGAAGGTCACGTGACGGCCTCCGGCTGCCAACGACACCAGGGAAGCAATCGCCGTGAGGGTCGCGCCAGCCACGATAAGGAAGACCGCTATCTCGGCCCACCACATCGCCCGCGTCGGTTGAGTCGTCACGGTGACGTTGTACATGGTGCATCTGGTTGCTGTACAGCAGAGATGTGCAGCAACCCCCGCGGCTAAGACCGACCGCTGCCAACCCCAAGCAACCAGCTGACGTGCGGGACCGACCTCAGCGACCACCGTGCCCATAGTTCGCATCGAGGGGTAGCACCAGCGCCTTAAGCCCGTTCCTCTAGGCTGATCTGCATGGACATGCGCAGGATCGTCGCAGTGCTGGCCGAGGAAGCGGAGCAGCAGATCCAGGACCAGGTGTGGAAACTGGAGCCGAGCGACCGCGCACTCGCCCTTGAGACCGAAGCCGGTCTGCGCGACGTTGTCGGCCCGCCGAACGTCCAGGAGGACTTGCCGCAGATCAAGCGGCTCGAACACCTGCGGGAAACCCTCGCCGTCCTGGCTATCTCCCTCGCGCGTACTCACGGCCGTCTGGCCTGGTTTCTCTCCGGCGCTCTCAACGCGCTCGAACCGGTCCTGCGCTGGCGCGCCATGCCAGCCGACCGTGGCGGCAGCTTTGGCACTGTCCTCCCCAGCCCTGAGGAATACACGGAGGCGGAGGATGCCGTCCGCCGACTCCAGGACGCGCTTGCCGTGATCGCCGCCGAGACGGTGGACCTCGGCAGCGTTCGCCCAAATCAGGAGGCAAACGGAGTCTGAGGCGGCGAGAGTGCAGACCCCGACACACGTCCAAGCCCGAGAGAATGGCCGCGCTTGTCAAGGCTGCGTGCGGCGGCTGACATCAGTGGCTGACACCAACAAGCACGAACAGCAGCGGTCGGCGCCGGATCTCAGTGGACGATCGACCGAGGCGCAGGCGCGGTTGGTCGACGTTGACAGACCCCAGTGATCGACCTGATAAGGATGAGGCCACAGGTTCAAATCCTGTTAGCCCCACCAGCGAGAAGACCCCCAGTCGAATGCGACTGGGGGTCTTTCGGTATGCGTGGCCGGTGTACAGGCGGAGAGGCCTACGGCTGACGGCCGGGCCGATGGCCGTGGTCATCCGGTGGGCATGCCCTGGCTCGATGTCGCTGGAGCAGGACATGCGTAAGCCCGGCTGCTCCGCGGAGCAGCCGGGCTGTGTACGCAGTTCGCCGGGACGTTGTTCTTAAGCGTTCAGCGCTGGAGGGGTGTGAGATGGTCCGCCTCGGGGTCGGGGTCCTCGTCCGTGCAGTCGGTGCTGGGAGAGGCCGCCGTGTCCGCGGGCGAGCGGTGCCGGCAGCGGGGCGTCTTGCCGTGGGCTTCGGCGCGGATGCGCTGTTTCATCGTGGGGGGCAGGGCCCTGGGGGAGGACCAGGGGGACATCACCGGTGGCGCCGTCCGCTGCTGCGGGATGCTCGCGCGGTTGCTGTTGCTCTTCTGCTCGGTCTGCGGTACGGCCGCGGCGGCGGTCGTGGTGACCAGTCCGAGCGCCGTGCACAGCGCGAGGAAGGCGGTGACGATGGTGGTCCACAGCTTCATGACCTTGTTCCGGGCCATGGCCCCTCACTTTCGGGTCGGGCGATTTGCGTACTTTCCTCATGATGTGTATGGGGGGCGAGAAGTGGTGGATCTCCGCTTGTGGCGCGTCGATGTTCTGATGAACACCACCCGGATGGGCGCAAGAGGGATGAAAAGGTGAGGAGAGCATCGAAGGAAGGTCAAAGTAACCGTCCGTCGATGTGTGATCACCCTCAGATCGGAGCGGCGTACTCCGCTTCTATCCCGGCTCCCGGGAAGGGAGTTGAGGGCCGACGCAGGTCACCGATCGGTATCGGCCGGTGTGTATAGTCGGGCGCCAGAGGTCCCCTACGTCAAGGAAAGACGAGGTCGCGCGGTGAAGAAGCTTCTCCTGGTCGCACTGGCCGCCATCGGCGGGCTCCTCGTGTACCGCCAGATCCAGGCGGATCGCGCCGAGCAGGATCTGTGGACGGAGGCGACTGACTCCGTGCCCACGGGTTCGTGAGTCACGACAACTCAGACCGAGCACACCCCGGCCGCCTCGCGGTCGGGGTTTTGTGTGCCGAGGGCCGGTCGCGGACCCGGTGCACGCGGCAGGATGGGCCACGGCTTCACGGCTCTGGGGTCCGGCGAGGGTGAGGGGTGGCGCGTGAGGGGTCGGTGTCGTACGGCGTGGATACGGCACGCGGGGGCGTGGCGCGCCCGTCCGGCCGTGGCGGTGGCTGTCCGCGTCGGCGCCGCGGCGCTGGTCCTGGGGACGACGACGGCAGCGCTTCCGACGACAGCAGCCGCGGCCGCGGGGCAGGCCTCCGCCATCGCGGGGCGGGCCTCCGGAAAGCCCAGCCCGTATGCCTTCGCCGACGGGGCCCGCAGCATCGAGGGAGCCACAAGCACCGGGGACGCCGCCCTCCTGGAGCCCGGTGAGGCGTACAAGAGCGCGCTGCCGGGCCGCGGCAGGGTCAGCTACCGCCTCGACCTCGACGCCACGTCCAACGCGTACGTCTCCGTCACCGCCGTCCCCTCCCCCGACACCACCGTCTCCGTCATCGACGGGATCAAGGTGACCGTGCAGGACGCCGAGGGCAACACCTGCTCCGATGACACCAAGAGGTTCGGTACCGCCCGCAGCCCCCACCCCGTCGCCGCGTGGGGGATGCGGGAGATCTCGCCCAACCGGCCGCTGTGCCGGAAGGCCGGTGCCTACTACGTGTCCGTCGAGCGCGTCGACCCCGACGGCGACGGATCCTCACCCGACGCCTGGGATCTGGAGCTCCTCGCCACGACGGAACCGCGGACAGCGAGGACGGGGGCGACCGGCGCGCCCGAGGTGTGGAACTCCGCCACGCCCCAGCCGCTCCAGGGCGAACCCGAGCACCGCGACGGCGGCGCGGGATTCACCGGGGCGACACCCGTCGACCAGGGCGTCTGGCGGGCCGACATCCGGCCCGGCCAGACCCTCTTCTACGAGGTGCCGGTCGACTGGGGACAGCAGATCGCCGTCACCGCGGACCTCGGCAGCTCGGAATCCGGCGGCACCGGCTACACGTCCGATGCGCTGGAACTGGCCCTCTACAACCCCGCGCGCGGTGACGTCGCCGATGTGGCCGTGGGCTACGACGGCGACCAGAAGTCCAGAAGCCTGCCTCCCCTGCCACCGGTCGACCACGCCAACCGCTACTCCGCCATCGCCCAGGTGAGCGCGATGCGCTTCGCCGGCTCCTACTACCTCGTCGCCCACCTCGCCCGGGGCGTCGCCGACAGCTTCGGGGACGGGCCGTTCAAGATGACGCTGCGCGTGGCGGTGCGCGGGGAGCCGCGGGGAGGGCCCGAGTACGTGGGGGAGGCCGTGCCGAAAGGCGTCTTCGAGGTCTCGGAGCAGGACCGGGAGGCCGCCGCGGAGGGCGTGGCCGCGGGCGCCGACACCGCCATGAGGGTGCTCGCCGTGGGCGGCATCGGCACCGGGAGCGCCTTGCTCGTGGGGCTCGGCGTGTGGACCCTTGTGGCCCGGCGCAGGAGTGTCGTGTAGGGGAGCGCCGAGGCGGCTGCGGGCGGTTTGCCGCGGTGCGCGGTATCGCCTGAGAGGGGCTCCGCCGGGCCGCCCCGGCGGTTCGCTGCAGCGCCGGGCTTTCCGTTGCCGTCCTGCCGGCCTCGCCGTGCGGCGTGCCCGTCAGGACCGCTCAGATGCGGGACAGTGCCCAGAAACCCACGGCGTAGCAGGCCAGCGCGAGGAGGAGCAGGGGCACCGCCACCCTGGCCGGAGGGCCTGGTCGCGGGGGGCGCTGAGCCCGGTGCCGTGACGGCGTCGGGCCGCTCGGCGGGGCCGTCGGTGTCCGGGCGGTGTACGAGGCGGTGGAGGCGTCCGCACGGTACTGCTCCGCGGCAGGCACGGGCGGTCCGGAGTACACCGGGGGGAGCGGCTGGGCGGGGGACAGCCGGTGGGTGGTGTCGTAGGGGGAGACGGGCGCCTGCCCGTGCGGGGCGGGGACCGGAGCGGGGTGGGCCTGTCCGGCCGCGGGAGACGAGGTGACGGTGGGCTGCGGCGGCGGCAGATGGAAGCTGCCGGTGTCCGACATGGAGACCGGCTGCGCCGGGTCGGCGGCGTGCCGGGGATCGAACGGCACCGCCTGTGCGTGGTGCCGGTCGGGTTCGGAAGGGTGGCGCCCGCCCGGCTCCGACGCCTCGCCCTCGTCATGCCTCTGCGAGGACCGCTCCCCGCCTGTCCCCGAGGGGGCGGACGGCTCCTCCCTCGGGCCCAGCCCCTTCGCTCTCTCCAGTGGCCCCTCGGGGGCGAATCCTGTCGGCAGCGGCCCCAGTTGGTCGAAGATCTCGATCAGCTCGTCGTCCGGGCCCGGCTCCGGAAGCAGCTCCGCAGCGGCGGCGAGCGCCTTGCGCGCTCCCGTGGCCGTGCGGAAGCGTGCCTCCGGATCCGGCTGGAGCAGCGAGGCCACCACCTGCCACAGCGGCTCCGGAATGCCCTTGGGCGCACCGGGCGTCCCGTGCTCGGCGAAGTACTGGATGAGCGCCTTGCTGTCCGGTTTGGCGCCCTCCAGCAGATACAGCGCGACCAGCCCCACGGCGAACAGGTCGGCGGGGAAGTCCGGTTCGGCCCCCATCATCTGCTCGGGCGCGAGGTAACCGGGCGTCCCCACCACAAGGTTGGTCTCCGTCAGACGGGGCTCACCCAGCCGCATCGCGATGCCGAAGTCGGACAGCCGCAGCCGCGGCCGGCCCGTGCCCGTGGCCTCCAGCAGCACATTGGCCGGCTTCACGTCACGGTGGACGACGTCCTCCGCGTGCACCGCGGCCAGGCCCGCCAGCAGCTGATCGAGCAGGGTGCAGACGAAGGCCGGCGGGAGCGGGCCGTAGTCCCCGACGAGGTGGACGAGCGAGCCGCCCGCGACCAGGTCCATGGTGAACAGGACCTTGTCGTCGTCCGCGGCCCAGCTGGTCGGGGCGAGCACATGCGGGTGATCGATCCGCAGGGCCTGTTCCCGCACGAAGCGAAGCAGCGAGTGCGCGTCGCTCTGGAGCAGGACCTTGGCGGCCACATAGCGGCGGCGGCGGTGGTCCCAGGCGCGCCAGACGGCACCGACCCCTCCGCGTCCGATCGGGTCGACCAGTTCGTACCGGCCGGCGAAGACCTCACCCATGGCTGTACGTCGCTCCTCCCCCTGCGGCTTCCCCCCTTGCTTCCCCCTCGGTGAGCGCTACGACTCCCCGACGGACGAAACGGGCTCCCCCGAACCCCCCGAACCCTGATTCCCCTCGACCCCACGGGCTCCCCCGAACCCTTGAGATTCCGGGCTCCCCCGAACCCCGGCTCCCCCGATGAGTGATACGTCCCCCCTCGCGTCGACCGGTCCCCCGTACGGAACATGCCCCCTCATGTCCGCCCGTACCGTGACGCATCCCCCGTCACCTCACTCGCGCCCGCTGCCGAACCCCCTTCGGCGGTCGGGCGGTGGATCAGTTCTGGTGGGACTGGTAGTGCGTGACGGCGTCCGAGGTGCGGCCGGCGCCGTAGACCCGGAGGAACTCTGCCAGCTCCGGATGGCTCGGGGCGAGAGTGTCGGCGGCGTCGATGATGTCGCCCGCCGCCGCGACCGACCGCAGCAGCGACTGGATCTCGCGCACGACGCGCTTGACCGTGGGCGCCCCCGAACTGCTCGTCGTCTGTGTGGTGTTGCTCAGCACCGAGCCCCCCTGCGACTTCTTGATCTCCTCCATGCGCTCGGTGGCCTCGGCCGCGCTCACACTGCCGTCCGCGACCTGCCCCGCCAGGTCCTGCAGCAGCTGCACCCGCTGCACCACGGCCGGGTTGCCGATCTTCGCCCGCTGACCACTCATCAGCTGGGACAACATCGGCGCGGACAGTCCCAGAACCCCCGCGAGACGAGCCTGGTTGAGACCAAGATCGTCGATGAGCCTACGGAAGAGCGCCCCCAGTGGCTCCCCGTACCAGTTCCGCTGCAGTTCCCGCGCTCTTGCGGTCGCTTCCTGCTGTGCGGCGTCCATTGCGTCTCCCCATCGCTTCCCCATGTACGGCGGTTCGCGGTAGCGAACCACGCCGAGCATCTTACGGAGAGTGGTCGGCGACGGGGACCCCCAATCTTTTTGCGGAACCACGGGGGAGACCCGGTACTCTGGTCTCCGACGCCCGCCGGGATGCGGTTTTCTCCGGCCGGACGTCCCCTTCCGGGGCCTTAGCTCAGTTGGTAGAGCGCTGTCTTTGCATGGCAGATGTCAGGGGTTCGACTCCCCTAGGCTCCACTCCGGACATGCCCTCCGAGCTGCGGAAACGCGATCTCGGGGGGCATGTCGCATGTCGGCGCGGAGAGCGGCAATGCCTGTTTCACGTGAAACAGCCCGGCGGGGCGGAAGACCCTCAAGTCTCCCGCCCCGCCGGGCTGTTCGATCAGGCGCCCTCAGGAACCGTCGTCGCGCCGGGAGGCCTCGTCCTCGGCCTGCTTCGCCTCGACCTCCGGATCCAGGGCCGACGGGCCGGTACCGTCCACGGACGACAGGCGCCCCGACTCGGGGACCTCCGTCGCGGCCGGTGGCTCCACCAGCCAGTCCGGGTTGGCCTGCTTGTCCCACCACTTCCACGCGGCGAAAGCACCACCGGCGACCGCGCCCAGAATCACCAGCGTCTTCACGGCCTTGCCGGCCTTGGCCCGCCGTTCGTGCCTGCGGACCAGCCTCTGGATCTCCTTGGGCGTGACCTGTCCGCGCAGTGCGGACAGGGCGGCCGCACTCCGGGCCGCGGCCTCGGTCGTGACAGGCACGGCCGCGGCCACTGCCTGCTCGATCCTCGGACGCGAGTACTCCGCCGCCTGGCGAGCGGCCTTGCGGGTGCGGTCGGCGGCCTCCTGGGCGGCTTGGTCGACCTTCGGCGGCACATGCGTGCGGGCCTGCTCCAGATACGGCTGCACATAAGTGCCGTACTGGACGCGCGCCTGCCCTGCGGCCTGCGTCACCTTGGGCGCTAGCCGTACGCGTGCCTCGTGTGCGTAGTGCGCGGCCCTGTCCTTGGCCGTGTCGGCGTAGGGCGCCACCACTTCCGCGGCGTGCAGCACGCTGTCCTTCGCCGAACCAGTCGCGGCGCGCACGCTGTCGATGCGGGTCACGGGTTCCTCCTCCTCGGTGGCGTACGGTATTTCGACTTTCCACCCTTTTACGGATCATGCCTCCCGGCACACGACCAGGCATGCGCGGACGGGCATCCGGGTCACGGGAACCGGCGTTTAAACGCCGATCACGTGCAATAGCGGATGAATAAGGGACAACAGGAGCTTGTCGTCGACAATGCCACGGATCGCCGCCGAGCGCCCCCGCCCTGGGACTACTCGACTGGTTTTTGCGTACACCCGTCGAGGGTTTCCCCCCGCTGCCACGAGGTCGGGCGACGCGGCGGCCTGTCCGTGCGAGGATCGGGGAGTCACGGAAAGACAACGGAAGGCAGATCGTGGCCGAGCAGCTCTACGCCACCCTGAAGACCAATCACGGCGACATCGACGTCCGGCTTCTGCCGAACCACGCGCCCAAGACGGTCAAGAACTTCGTCGAGCTCGCCCAGGGCGAGCGGGAGTGGACCCACCCGGAGACGGGCGAGAAGACCACGGACAAGCTCTACGACGGCACGGTCTTCCACCGGGTGATCAGCGGCTTCATGATCCAGGGTGGTGACCCGCTGGGCAACGGCACCGGCGGCCCCGGCTACCAGTTCGAGGACGAGTTCCACCCGGACCTGCGCTTCGACAAGCCCTACCTGCTCGCGATGGCCAACGCCGGCCCCGGCACCAACGGCTCGCAGTTCTTCATCACCGTCTCCCCGACGGCGTGGCTGAACCGCAAGCACACCATCTTCGGCGAGGTCACCGACGCGGCCAGCCAGAAGATCGTGGACACCATCGCCACGACCCAGACGAACCCGCGCACCGACCGTCCGCTCAACGACGTGGTCATCGAGTCGGTCGTCATCGAGACCCGCTGAGCGCGAGGGCTTCCGCAGGGAATCCCGTGACGGCCCCCGCAGGCCATCACATGCAGGCGCCCGCAGGGAACCAATCGCCCCGCTCATCCGTAAGGATGAGCGGGGCGGGCTTTTCTCACACGACCTAGGGGAGACCATGGACGACCAGGCTGCGGGCAGCCCGCAGGACGCCCACAGCGTCCCCATGTGCTACCGCCACCCGGACCGCGAAACGGGCATCCGCTGCACCCGCTGCGAGCGCCCCATCTGCCCCGAATGCATGGTCAACGCCTCCGTCGGCTTCCAGTGCCCCGAATGCGTCCGTACCGGCTCCGGCACCGGCCACTCGCCCTCGGCCGCCATGCCCCGGACGATCGCGGGCGGCTCCGTCGCCGCCGACCCCCGGCTGCTGACCAAGATCCTCATCGGCATCAACCTGGCCGTGTTCATCGCCGTCCAGGTCCACGAGTCGCTGCTGAACGACATCGTCCTCCTGGGTGCCTGGCCGCCCGCGCCCTTCACGCCCACCCAGGGTGTGGCGGGAGGCGAGTGGTACCGCATGGTCACGTCGATGTTCACGCACCAGGAGATCTGGCACATCGCGTTCAACATGCTCAGCCTGTGGTGGCTCGGCGGACCCCTGGAGGCGGCGCTCGGCCGCGCCCGCTACCTCGCCCTGTACTTCATCTCGGGGCTCGCCGGCAGCGCCCTGGCCTACCTGCTGGCCTCCCCGACCACGGCGACCCTGGGCGCCTCCGGCGCGATCTTCGGCCTCTTCGGCGCGACGGCCGTGCTGATGCGCCGGCTCAACTACGACATGCGGCCGATCATCGCGCTGCTGGTGATCAACCTGATCTTCACCTTCAGCCCTGGCTTCAACATCTCGTGGCAGGCCCACATCGGTGGCCTGGTCGCCGGGGTCGTCGTCGGATACGCCATGGTCCACGCCCCGCGCGAGCGCCGGGCACTGGTCCAGTACGGCACCTGTGCGCTGGTCCTCGGCATGGTCGTGCTCATGACCGTGGTGAGGACGGCGCAGCTCGCCTGACCAGGCGTTGTCCACAGCGGGTGCCGGATCTTGTGCACACCGTGCGGGAACACATGTGCCCCCTGCCACCGACCTGCGTTTCCGCAGGTCAGGCAGGGGGCGAACAGGTTTTCGAGTGCCGGTATTTCCGTCATACCGGCGTCAACGTCCAACGGGTTATCCACAGATCGTCTTCATTATCCCCATGTGGAAAACCGCTGTGGATAACTCAGCGAACACCCCTGGGCAGAGGTGCGTTCACCGTCCGGTGACCCCTACTTCCACTGGGTCGAGACACCGAATCCGGCGGCGATGAAACCGAATCCCACGACGATGTTCCAGTTGCCCAGCGAGTCGATGGGCAGCGATCCGTCGGTGACGTAGAAGACGACGATCCAGGCCAGGCCGATGAGGAACATGGCCAGCATGACGGGCGCGACCCAGGCACGGTTGGTCAGCTTGATCGCGGTCGTCTGCTTGGCAGGCGGCGGCGTGTAGTCGGCCTTCTTGCGGATACGTGACTTCGGCACGAGGGTCTCTCCTGTCGATGCGCTGCGTGGCCGCGCAGGTAACTGGGTCGGTCTCGGGGCAGCGTAAGGGGACTCCGATTGCTCCCCCGGGCGTCCGTTAGCGTAGTGCTTCCGCCGCGCCGAAGGAGATAAGGGTACGTTGAGCAATTCTGCCGACTCCCCCGGGACGGGATCCACCCCTGAGCGCGCGCGCCGTTTCCGGCCCGTGCGCATCCTCACGGCGGCCGTGTTCGCTCTCGCGGGGCTGATCTTCTTCACCAGCTTCAACACCGCCAAGGGCACCAACATCCGTACGGACACCTCGCTGCTCAAGCTGTCCGACCTCATCCACGAGCGCAGCCGTGAGAACGGGAAGCTGGACGAGACCAACGGCACCCTGCGCCAGGAGATAGAGGCCCTCGCCGAGCGGGACGACGGCAGTACCAAGGCGGAGGACGACAAGCTCAGCGCGCTGGAGAAACGCGCGGGCACCCAGAAGCTCAAGGGCGACTCGCTCACGGTCACGCTCAACGACGCCCCGCCGGACGCCACCGCCAAGCTGCCGGGCTACCCCGAGCCGCAGCCGGACTACCTGGTCATCCACCAGCAGGACCTCCAGGCCGTGGTGAACGCGCTGTGGCAGGGCGGGGCCAAGGGCATCAAGGTCATGGACCAGCGGCTGATCTCGACCAGCGCGGTGCGCTGCGTGGGCAACACCCTGATCCTCCAGGGGCGCGTGTACTCGCCGCCCTACAAGATCACGGCCATCGGTGATCCGGGCAGGCTGAAGAACGCGCTCGCGGCCTCCGCGGCGATCCAGAACTACATGGTCTACGTCAACGTCTACGGGCTCGGCTGGAAAGTCGAGGAGAACGGCCCGGTGACTCTGCCCGGCTACTCGGGCACAGTGGATCTGCACTACGCGAAGCCCGTGGAGTAGCGGCCAGGCCGGGGGAGCTGCCGGTGCGCGTGATCGTCAGGACCGTCAGCGAACTGTGCGTCACCGTCGGCAGCGTGATCGTGCTGTTCGTCGTCTACGTGCTCTTCTGGACCGGTGTGCGGGCCGACGGCGTCATGGACGACCAGATCGACCTGCTCCGGAAGGAGTGGTCGAAGCCCCGCCTGCCGGCCGGCGCCTCCCCGGCGGGGCCGGTGAAGCCCGCGCCCTACGCCGAGGGCAGACCCTTCGCGATCATGTACATTCCGCGGCTCGGTTTCACGTGGAACAAGCCCGTGCTCGAAGGCACCGCCACCAGCACCTTGAAGAAGGGGCTGGGGCATTACACGGAGACCGCTCAGCTCGGGCAGCGGGGGAACTTCGCGGTCGCCGGCCACCGCCGCACCTACGGCGACCCCTTCAAGGACTTTCCCGAGCTCAGGCGGGGTGACGCGGTGGTGCTGACGGACGGCACGACCTGGTTCACGTATCGGATCGACAAAGGCCCGTACAAAACAGTGCCCTCGGACATCGAGGTGATCGACCCTGTCCCACGTACATCCGGGTACACGCGTGCGGGCCGGTACCTGACGCTGACCACGTGTGAACCGGAATGGGGACACAGTCACCGGCTGATCGTCTGGGCGCACCTGGACACCACCCAGCCCGTGGAGGCCGGGAAACCAGAGGCCCTGCGCCGTTAGTCTGGTGGCTGTACGGCGTGGGTCTGGTGCCGTGGTACGACGGAAGGGACGGCATGTACGGCTGGATCTGGCGGCATCTGCCGGGGAACACCTGGGTGAAGGCAGTGATCTCACTCGTCCTGGTCGTGGCCGTGGTCTACGTCCTCTTCCAGTACGTCTTCCCGTGGGCGGAACCGCTGCTGCCCTTCAACGATGTGACGGTGGACAACCAGTGAGCGCGCGCATTCTCGTCGTCGACAACTACGACAGCTTCGTCTTCAACCTGGTCCAGTACCTGTACCAGCTGGGCGCCGAGTGCGAGGTCCTGCGCAACGACGAGGTGTCGACGGCCCACGCCCAGGACGGCTTCGACGGGGTGCTGCTCTCCCCCGGGCCCGGTACGCCGGAGCAGGCCGGCGTGTGCGTCGACATGGTCCGGCACTGCGCGGACACCGGCGTCCCGGTCTTCGGTGTCTGCCTCGGCATGCAGTCGATGCAGGTGGCGTACGGCGGTGTGGTGGACCGGGCGCCGGAGCTGCTGCACGGCAAGACCTCCCTGGTCGAGCACGGCGGGGGCGGCGTCTTCGCGGGACTGCCCTCGCCCTTCACGGCGACGCGCTACCACTCCCTGGCCGCCGAGCCGGCCACGGTCCCGGACGAGCTGGAGGTCACGGCCCGCACGCACGACGGCATCGTGATGGGCCTCAGACACCGCGAACTTCCGGTCGAGGGCGTGCAGTTCCACCCCGAGTCGGTGCTGACCGAGCACGGGCACCGGATGCTGGCCAACTGGCTGGTGGAGTGCGGCGACCAGGGTGCCGTGGCGAGGTCGGCCGGGCTCGCCCCGGTGGTGGGCAGGGCCACGGCGTGACCGCGCTGCGCCCCGAGCGCGAGTCCGACACCTCGTACGGGCAGCAGTCGTACGGGGCGCGGGGTGCGTTCGAGGAGTGGTCGGGCGGGGAGTCGTACGGGGTGACCCCGCACGCGCAACCGCAGCAGCCGTACACGTCGTACGAACCCCTGCCGGACGAGACGTATCTGCCGCCCGCCGACGAGGAGACGGTGGCGCTGCGGATTCCGGATCCCCCGCCGGAGACCGGCGCCGCCACGGCGGGCTCTGCGGCTTCCTCCGCCACCCGCCGGATCGACCCCGCCCGCGGTGGGCGCGCGGCCCGCAGAAAGGCCGCCAAGCGCCGTCACGGGCGCCATGGCGGAGCGTCGGAGCCGTCGGGCAGCCACTCCGCCCGCCACGGCGGCGGGGGCCGGAGCGGGGCGCCGCTGTCGCGCGTCGAGGCGCGGCGGCAGGCGCGGGCGCGCAAGCCGGGCGCGGCGGTCGTCGCGAGCCGGGCGATCGGCGAAGTGTTCATCACCACCGGCGTGCTGATGCTGCTGTTCGTCACCTACCAGCTGTGGTGGACGAACGTGCGGGCGCACGCCCAGGCCGGCAAGGAGGCCAGCAGCCTCCAGAACGACTGGGCGAGCGGCAAGCGGAACCCGGGGGCCTTCGAACCGGGGCAGGGTTTCGCCATCCTGCACATTCCGAAGCTGGACGTGGTGGTGCCGATCGCCGAGGGGACCAGCAGCAAGGGCGTGCTCGACCGGGGCATGGTCGGTCATTACGCCGAGGGTGCGCTGAAGACGGCGATGCCCGGTGACAGGACCGGCAACTTCGGGCTCGCGGGTCACCGCAACACCCATGGGGAACCGTTCCGGTACATCAACAGGCTCGCTCCGGGCGATCCGATCGTCGTGGAGACGCAGGACGAGTACTTCGTCTACAAGATGGCGTCGATCCTGCCGGTGACACCGCCGAGCAACACGAGCGTGCTCAATCCCGTGCCCAAGGGGTCCGGATTCACCAAACCCGGCCGTTACATCACGCTGACCACGTGCACGCCGGAGTTCACCAGTAAGTACCGGATGATCGTCTGGGGCAAGATGGTCGAGGAACGGCCGCGCAGCAAGGGCAAGCCGGATGCGCTCGTCAGTTAAGGGCAGATGACCAGTGGCAGCGACCACCGACACGGATCACGAAGAGCACACCGGCAGGGGGCCCCGGCCGCCCGCGGCACGACGCCGTGTCGGGCCGGTCGCGATGGCGGTCAGCTTCTTCGGGGAACTCCTCATCACCGCGGGCCTGGTCCTCGGCCTGTTCGTCGTCTATTCGCTGTGGTGGACGAACGTGGTCGCCGACCGTGCGGCGGGCAAGCAGGCGGACGAGGTCCGTGAGGACTGGGCGCACGGCCGGGGCGGTCCGGGTGTGCTGGACACGCACAACGGCATCGGGTTCCTGCACGTGCCGTCGATGCGCAACGGTGAGGTCCTGGTCGAGAAGGGGACGTCGAGCGAGATCCTCAACGACGGCGTCGCCGGCTACTACACCGACCCGGTCAAGGCGACCCTGCCGATGTCCGGCAAGAACGGGAACTTCTCCCTCGCCGCCCACCGGGACGGCCACGGTGCGAAGTTCCACAACATCGACAAGATCGGCAAGGGCGACCCGATCGTCTTCGAGACCAAGGACAAGTGGTACGTCTACAAGGTCTACGACATCCTTCCCGAGACGTCGAAGTTCAACGTCGAGGTCCTCTCGGAGGTACCGGAGGAGTCGGGCCGGAAGAAGCCGGGCCACTACATCACGCTGACGACCTGCACGCCGGTGTACACGAGCACGTACCGGTACGTGGTGTGGGGCGAGCTGGAACGCGTGGAGAAGGTGGACGCGGACCGCACACCGCCGAAGGAACTGCGCTGACGACGCTCCCGGCGGGAGAACAACAGCAGGCATGACGATGGCCCGGCCTCCCTCGGGGAGCCCGGGCCATCACTGTCGTGCGGTGTCGTGTCAGTCGTCTTCGTTGGTGCCGCTGAGGCCACCGAAGAGGCCGCCGTTTCCGCCGCCGCCGCCGTTGTTGTTGCCGCCGTTGTTTCCGAGGCCGACCGTCTGGAGGGTGATCGTCGTCCCTGCCGGGTCGTCGACCTCCTGGTTGGGGCCGGGGTTCTGGGCGGCGACGAGGGCGTTGTCGCTCTGGTCGCTGCCCTCGGCGAACTGGATGTTGGTGAAGCCCTGCTGCGCGAGGGTCTGCTTGGCCTGGCCGACCGTCTGGCCGACGACCTGCGGGACCTTGACCTTCTGCTGCTGCTTCTTCTTGCCGATCTGGATGTTCACCGACGAGTTCGGGTCGACCGACGTGCCCGCCTGCGGCGTGGTCTGGATGACCTTGCCGACCTGGTTGTCGTCGTCGGTCTCCACCTCGGTGCAGTTGCCGACCAGGTCGCTGGCCTGCATCTGCTGCTTGGCGGCGTCACAGCTCTGGCCGAGCACGTCCGGGACGGTGGACTTCTCCGCCTCCTTGGCCACGGTCAGGGTGATCGTGGAACCCTTCTCCTGCTCCGTGTCGCCCTTCGGGTCCTGGTCGGTGACCACGCCGGGGGTGCGGTCGGACTCCTCGGTCTTCTGCTCGACCTTGAAGCCCTTGGCATCGAGTTGGGCCGCGGCCTTGTCGTAGGTCAGGCCCGTGACGTCCGGCACGGTCACCTTCGGCGCCCCCGTCGACACGACCAGGGAGACGGTGTCGCCCTTGTTGACGTCCACCCCCGCCTTCGGGTTCTGGGTGCAGATCCTGCCCTCGGGCTGGTTGTCGCAGGGCTTGCTGGAGAAGGACAGTTCCAGGTCGGCGTTCTTGGCCAGCTGCTGGGCGCTCTTCTTCGACTCGCCGATGAAGTTGGGTGCCGCGAAGGCGTCGTTGCTCGCGCCGTCGCCGCTGAACGCCCACCGGCCGATCAGGATCGCTCCGACCAGGACCAGGATGCCGGCCACGACCAGCAGGATCGTGGAGGTGCTGGACTTGCGCTGCTGCCCGCGACGCCGGTCGGGGCGGTCGTCGTAGCCGTAGCCGCCGTCGTCCGGGTTCATGGGGGGCAGCATGGACGTGGCGCCCGCGCCGGAGTCCGCGCGCAGGGCCGTCGTCGGCTGGTCGTCGGGGTAGCCGCCGTAGCCCACGGAGCCCATTGCGGCCGTGGCGGCGACCGGCTGGCCGTCGAGGCAGGCCTCGATGTCGGCGCGCATCTCGTCGGCCGACTGGTACCGGTAGTCCGGGTCCTTGACGAGCGCCTTCAGCACGATCGCGTCCATCTCGGGCGTGATCTCGGGGTCGAAGACGCTCGGCGACTGCGGCTCCTCCCGGACGTGCTGATAGGCCACGGCCACCGGGGAGTCGCCGACGAAGGGCGGACGGACGGTCAGCAGCTCGTAGAGCAGACAGCCGGTGGAGTACAGGTCGGAACGGGCGTCGACCTGCTCGCCCTTGGCCTGCTCCGGCGAGAGGTACTGGGCGGTGCCGATGACCGCGGAGGTCTGCGTCATCGTCATGCCGGAGTCGCCCATCGCGCGGGCGATGCCGAAGTCCATGACCTTGACCTGGCCGTTGCGGGTGAGCATGACGTTGGCCGGCTTGATGTCACGGTGGACGATGCCGGCGCGGTGGGAGTACTCCAGGGCCTGGAGGATGCCGATGGTCATCTCCATGGCACGCTCCGGCAGCAGCTTGCGGCCGGAGTGCAGCAGCTCACGCAGGGTCGAGCCGTCCACGTACTCCATGACGATGTACGGGATCGACACGTTGTCGATGTAGTCCTCGCCCGTGTCGTAGACCGCGACGATCGCGGGATGGTTGAGCGAGGCGGCCGACTGGGCCTCCCGGCGGAACCGTGCCTGGAAGGAAGGGTCACGCGCGAGATCCGCGCGCAGCGTCTTCACCGCCACGGTGCGTCCGAGGCGGGTGTCATGCGCGAGGTAGACCTCCGCCATGCCACCACGCCCGAGCACCTGGCCCAGTTCGTACCGGCCGCCGAGGCGACGCGGCTCTTCCATAGCTACCTACCAGCCCTCTCCGTCGGTCCCGACCGGCACGCTTGTACGGTCGGAGGCTGCCGTCCGGGCCTACCGTACCCGGCTCGCTTTGTGTGACCTGGCCAAGCCCGTCAGCCGATACAGGACCGGTATCGCAACGTGCACCGATGTGAAGCAGGCGTGAGCGGGGTCACTTCTTGCTGTCGATGACCGCCTCCATCACGTTCCTCGCGATCGGTGCCGCGAGGCCGCCGCCGGAGATGTCGTCACGGACGGCGTTGTCGTCCTCGACGACGACCGCCACGGCGACCGGCGAGCTGCCGTCCTCGCCCTTGGCGTAGGAGATGAACCACGCGTAGGGATTCTCACTGTTGTCGACGCCGTGCTGGGCGGTACCGGTCTTGCCGCCCACCGTGACGCCGTCGATCTTGGCGTTCGAGCCCGTGCCCTTCTCGACGACCGTCTCCATCATCGACTGGAGGATCTGGGCGTTCTCCGGCGACAGCGGCTGGCTCAGCTCCTCGGGGTCGGTCTTCGTGATCGGGTCGAGGCCGGGCGACTGGAGCTCGTCGACCATGTACGGCTTCATCAGCGTGCCGTCGTTGGCGACCGCCGAAGCGACCATGGCCATCTGCAGCGGGGTCGCGGCGGTGTTGAACTGGCCGATGGACGACAGCGCGGTCTGCGAGGGGTTCATGTCGTCGGAGAAGACCGAGGCGTTGGCGCGGACCGGCGTGAACTGCTCCTCGCCGAAGCCGAACTTCTTGGCCATGTCCAGCATCTTGTCGTTGCCGAGGTCGGCGCCGATCTTGCCGAAGACGGTGTTGCAGGAGTACTGGAGGGCGACCCGCAGCGAGGCGTTCTCGCAGGGGATGTTGCCCTCGTTGGGCAGCTTGGTGTTGGTGCCCGTCATGACCCACGGGTCCGGCGAGTCCGTCTTGCCGTCGGCGGTCTTGTACTTGCCGTCCTCCAGCGCCGCGGCCGCGGTGACGACCTTGAAGGTGGAGCCGGGCGGGTAGGTCTCGCGCAGGGCCCGGTTGAGCATCGGGTCGTCGGGGTTGTTCTTCTTCTGCAGCTTCTGCCAGGCCTTGCTGTCCTTCGTCGTGGAGTTCCCGGCGAAGGACGACGGGTCGTACGACGGGTAGGAGGCCAGGGCGAGGATCTTGCCCGTCGACGGCTCCAGGGCGACGACGGCACCCTTGCCGCCCTGCTTCTCGAGGCCGTTGTACGCGGCCTTCTGGGCGGCGGCGTTCAGGGTGGTGACGACGTTGCCGCCCTGCTGCTTCTTGCCCGTGAGCATGTCGAGGGTGTTGCGGAAGAACAGCCGGTCGTCGTTGCCGGTGAGGATGCCGTCCTCGAGGTTCTCCAGCTGCGTGGCGCCGAAGGCCTGCGAGGCGTAGCCGGTGACCGGCGCCCACATGGGGCCGTCCTTGTAGGTGCGCTTGAACTTGAAGTCGCTGTCCGACGACTCGGCGGAGCCGGTGATCGCCTTTCCGCCGACGATGATGTTGCCGCGGGGGGAGGCGTAACGCTCGATGGTGACCCGGCGGTTGTTCTTGTTGGTCCGGAGCTCGTCGGCCTGGACGTACTGGATCCAGTTGTCGCGGATCAGCAGTGCCAGAACGAGCAGGCCGCAGAAGATCGCGATCCGGCGCAGGGGCTTGTTCATGACGGGCGGACCACCTGGGTCATCTCGGCGTCGGGGTTGGCGGCGGGGGCGGGGGCCGGGCGGCGGGCGGTGTCGCTGATGCGCAACAGGATGCCGATCAGAGCCCAGTTGGCGATCACGGAGGAACCGCCGTACGCCACGAACGGCAGCGTCATACCAGTCAGCGGGATGAGGCCCATCACACCGCCGGCCACGACGAACACCTGGAGGGCGAAGGCACCCGACAGGCCGATGGCCAGCAGCTTGCCGAACGGGTCGCGGGCCGCGAGGGCGGTGCGCACACCCCGCTCGACGATCAGACCGTAGAGCAGCATGATCGCCATGACGCCGGCCAGGCCCAGCTCCTCGCCGAAGGTGGCGAGGATGAAGTCGGAGTTGGCGGCGAAGCCGATGAGGTCGGAGTTGCCCTGCCCCAGGCCGGTGCCGAGGGTGCCGCCGGAGCCGAAGGCCCACAGCGCCTGCATGGCCTGCTCGGAGTGGACGATGCCGTCCTGGACGCCGGCGCGGGAGAGCTCGAACTCACGCATCGGGTCGAGCCAGGCCTGCACACGGGTCTGGATGTGCGGCTCGAAGCTCGCCACACCCACGGCGCCGACCGCGGACATCAGCAGACCGAAGACGATCCAGCTGGTCCGCTCGGTGGCGACGTACAGCATGATGACGAACATCCCGAAGAACAGCAGGGACGTACCGAGGTCGGTCTCGAAGACCAGGATGAGGATCGAGATGACCCAGACCACGAGGATCGGGCCCAGGTCGCGGCCGCGCGGCAGGTACAGGCCCATGAAGCGGCGGCTGGCCAGGGCCAGGGCGTCTCGTTTGACCATGAGGTAGCCGGCGAAGAACACCGCGAGGACGATCTTCGCGAACTCGCCGGGCTGGAGCGTGCCGAGGCCAGGGATCTTGATCCAGATCTTGGCGCCGTAGATGTTCGCGCCGAGTCCGGGCACGAGCGGCAGGATCAGCAGGAACAGCGCACCGGCCATCGAGATGTACGTGTAGCGCTGCAGGACGCGGTGGTCCTTGAGGAAGACCAGCACGACCGCCAGCAGGGCCATGCCCAACGCCGAGTACAGCAGCTGACGCGGGGCGGCCTCGGCGTAGTTGCTGAGCCGCTTGGACTGGTCCAGCCGCCAGATCACCACCAGCCCGAGCCCGTTGAGCAGCGTCGCCAGCGGGAGCATCAGCGGGTCCGCGTACGGCGCGAACTTGCGGACGACCAAGTGCCCGACGCCCGCGAGCAGACCGAGCCCGAGCCCGTAGCTCAGCAGGCCCGGCGGCACCGAGTCGTGGAGCGCCAGGCCGACGTTGGCGTAGGCGAACACCGGGATGACGACGGCGAACACCAGCAGCGCGAGCTCGGTGTTGCGCCGGCTCGGCGCGCCGATGGCGCCGATCGTGGACGTGTGGTGCGTCGGCGAGTGCGACGTATTCGTACCGCTCATCGTGTGACAGGGCCTCTCACGGCTACTGCTTACCGCACAGCGAGACGACCTTCTGCTCTTCCTCCGAGAGGCTGGGGCCGGGGCTGGGGGTGGGTGCGTTCGTGGTCGGGGGCGTGGACTTCTCCGGAGCCGACGGTGAACCCGACGGGCTGGACGGGTTCGGCGTCGGTGTGGCCTTGGACGTGAAGGAGGCGGGAGTGGTTCCCGTGGTGCCCCCGGCCTCGCCTTCGCCGGTCTTGGAGTTGTTCTTGCTCTCGGCTTCGCGCCGCTGCGCCTCCTTCTTGCACGCGGAGGCCTGCACCGACAGTTCCTGGATCTTCGCCTGGGCGTTCTTGAGCCCGCCCTCGGGGATCGTCTCCTTGACCTGCTTCTGCTGGTAGGGCGGCAGGTACTTGAGTTCGATCTCGGGGTGGTCCTTCTCGACCTTCGAGAGCGAGACCCAGGCCAGGTCCTGGCTGATGCCCCGGTACAGGGCGACGTGCTCGTCCTCGGTGCCGACGTAGTACTGCGTCTGCGTCCAGCGGTATCCGCCGTACAGACCGCCGCCGACGACGGCCAGGGCGAGGGCGCCGTAGAGGGATCTCTTCAGCCAGCGGCCCTTCTTGCGGCGGGGCTTGGTGAAGTCGTCGTCGCCGTAGTCGAAGCCGTCCGCCGGGATGTAGCCGGTGGTGTCGCCGGAGCCGGGCGGGCCGAACTCGCCGCCCCCGCCGCCCCGGCCGTGCCCGTGGCGGCCGAGCCCGGAGGCGCGGCCCGCGGGGGTCTGCATGATGCCGTTGTCGTGCAGCTGGTGCTGGTTCTCCGCGACGGCGCCGACCACGACGGGGGTGTCGGACAGCTGTCCCGCGAGGGTGTCGCCGGTGTCGAGGTCGAGGACGTCGGCGATGATGACCGTGATGTTGTCCGGGCCGCCGCCGCGCAGGGCCAGCTCGATCAGGTTCTGGACGGTCTCCTGCGGGCCCTGGTAGCTGGCGAGGGTGTCCTCCAGCGTCTGGTGGGACACCACGCCCGACAGGCCGTCGGAGCAGATCAGGTAGCGGTCGCCGGCGCGGACCTCGCGGATGGACAGGTCCGGCTCGACGTGGTCGCCCGACCCGAGGGCGCGCATCAGCAGCGAGCGCTGCGGGTGCGTGGTCGCCTCCTCCTCGGTGATGCGGCCCTCGTCGACCAGGCGCTGCACCCAGGTGTGGTCCTGGGTGATCTGGGTGAGGACGCCGTCGCGGAGCAGGTAGGCGCGCGAGTCGCCGACGTGGACCAGGCCGAGGCGCTGGCCCGTCCACAGCAGGGCGGTCAGGGTCGTCCCCATGCCTTCCAGCTGGGGGTCGTCCTCGACCATGGAGCGCAGCTGGTCGTTGGCGCGCTGCACCGCGGTGCCGAGCGAGGTGAGGATGTCGGAGCCGGGGACGTCGTCGTCGAGGGCGACGATGGTGGAGATGGCCTCGGAGGAGGCGACCTCACCGGCCGCCGCGCCGCCCATGCCGTCGGCGATGGCGAGCAGGCGCGGGCCGGCGTATCCGGAGTCCTCGTTGCCCTCCCGGATCATGCCCTTGTGCGATCCGGCCGCGAAGCGCAGTGACAGACTCATGCGCACCTCGCCTGTCGGCTCCGGGTACAGCCGGTCGTGTCGAGCCACACTGCCCACCCTCCGGTCGGGAGCGCGCGGGGGGCCGGGGTGGGGCCCGCCACTGCGTGCTCGCTCCGCTCGCGCCTATCCATGATGTAGCACTACTTCCGCAGCTCGATGACGGTCTTGCCGATGCGGATCGGCGCGCCCAGCGCAATCGGTGTGGGAGTCGTCAGCCGGGACCGGTCCAGGTACGTGCCGTTGGTGGAGCCGAGGTCCTCGACGATCCACTGGCCGTCGCGGTCCGGGTAGATCCTGGCATGGCGGCTGGAGGCGTAGTCGTCGTCCAGCACGATCGTCGAGTCGTGCGCCCGGCCCAGGGTGATGGTCTGGCCTTGGAGCGCGACCGTGGTGCCGGTGAGGGTGCCTTCGGTCACGACCAGCTTGGTGGGGGCGTTACGGCCCCGGCGGCCGCCGGCGGGCTGCTGGCGCTGCTGCGGCGGCGCCTGGCGGGCGGCGGCCTGCTGCTGCCGGCCTGCCTCGCGGCGCGATCCGCGCTGGGTGACGCGCGTACCGAACAGGTCGCTGCGGATGACCTGCACGGCCACGATCACGAACAGCCACAGTACGGCCAGGAAACCCAGCCGCATGACCGTGAGGGTCAGCTCTGACATTGCCCCCGCTTCACCCTTCGGCTTGCCGGTAAATGATGGTGGTGCTGCCCACGACGATCCGCGAGCCGTCGCGGAGCGTAGCGCGGGTGGTGTGCTGCCCGTCCACCACGATGCCGTTGGTGGATCCGAGATCCTGGATCGTCGAGGGCGTTCCGGTCCGGATCTCGCAGTGCCGGCGGGAGACGCCGGGGTCGTCGATCCGCACGTCGGCGTCGGTGCTGCGGCCCAGCACGAGCGTCGCGCGGGAGATCTGGTGGCGTGTGCCGTTGATCTCGATCCAGTGGCGGGTGCGTCCGCCGGCGGCCGGGGGCCGCTGGGCGCCCCCCGCGGGCGGGTAGCCGTACCCGCCGGGGCGGCCGCCGGGCGGCGGCGCGGCCGGCATGGGCGGGGCGCCGGCGGGCGCGGCGGACGGCGGGTAGCCGTAGCCACCGGGGCGTCCGCCCTGCGGGGCGGCGGGCGCGGCGGCGCCGCCTCCCGGGCCGCCCTGCTGGCTGCTGGAGGAGGCGAGCGTACGGCTGCGCACCCGGTACAGGCCGGTGTCGAGGTCGTCCGCCTTCTCCAGGTGCACCTTGATCGGGCCCATGAAGGTGTAGCGCTGCTGCTTGGCGTAGTCGCGCACCATGCCGGCGAGCTCGTCGCCGAGCTGGCCGGAGTAGGGGCTCAGCCGCTCGAAGTCGGGTGTGCTCAGTTCGACGATGAAGTCGTTGGGGACGACCGTGCGGTCGCGGTTCCAGATGGTGGCGTTGTTGTCGCACTCACGCTGGAGAGCTCCCGCGATCTCCACGGGCTGGACCTCGGACTTGAACACCTTGGCGAAGGTGCCGTTGACCAGACCTTCGAGACGCTGCTCGAACTTCTTCAGGACTCCCATGGGGCACCTCCTCCGTCGTTGACGTCCTGTGTACTGCCCGGCGGACCGCTTGGCTGGTACTGCTTACTGATCGTATCCACGCGCCGCTCGATCGGCTGGTTCCCCCTGTCAGCCCCGCCGACGGGTGTCGACGCATGACGAAGTTCCCTGTGGAGCTCGTCTTCGAACTCCTCCGGTGTTACTGCTGCGCGTATCCGCCTCCGGTATGCCTGACAAGGATCGTAGAGGCGGCTGGAGACCAGTGTCCCGCACCCGACTGTGGACCCCGCCCCCTCCTGCGGAGACGGCGGGCACCGGTACGAGGTTGATACGTGAACCGGTACGGGTTGATACGTGGCAGGGACATCGACGGTTCGGCAGGGGGTCTGCCTGCGGGGATAAGGGATGTGAACCCACCCCTTCCAGCGTGCTAATGTTCTGGGTGTCGGAAGGCGCCGGCCCCAACGGGGCAGACGCCCAGGACACACCCAATGCGCGGGTGGCGGAATAGGCAGACGCGCTGGATTCAGGTTCCAGTGCCCGCAAGGGCGTGGGGGTTCAACTCCCCCCTCGCGCACCGTCGGAACGGGCGGCATCGATCAGATGCCGCCCGTTCTTCGTGTGTCCGGATGTGATGGTCGCCTCGGGCCGGGGCCCGGGTTCCGTGCCGTGTGAGGAAGCTCTCAGGCCTGTTCGGCCGGGCCGTCCCCCAGGGTCCGCCCCGGGGCGAAGCGCTCCCGGACGACCGGGTCGTCGAGGAGACGGGGCGGGTAGCCGGGGCCGGTGCGGGCGCTCATGTCCCGCTGGTGCAGGACCTCTCCGCAGGCGGAGCAGACGACCCGGGCCTCGGTGTCATGGCCGCACGGCCGGTGGTGCAGGACCACGGGCGCGCCCCCGTCGCCGGCCAGCCAGCGGTCCCCCCAGGCGTTGATCGCGGCGAGCACGCCGAAGAAGTCGCGGCCCTTGTCCGTGGGCAGGTACTCGTGGCGGACCGGGTCGCTCTGGTAGACGCGCCGGTGCAGCAGGCCCTCGGCCTCCAGGCGCCGCAGCCGGTCGGTGAGGGTGTTGCGGGCGATGCCCAGGGTGTTGATGAAACCGTCGAAGCGGGATTCGCCGTAGAAGACCTCGCGCAGGACCAGGAGGGTCCAGGCGTCGCCCAGGATGTCGGCGGTGCGGGCGATCGAGCAGGGCCAGGTGCCGAACGAGGTTCGTCGCATGGGTTCACTGTAGAAGGCGGGCGCCCTGTCGGTCTCATGACGAGATCGACCATCCCGGCCCGGGCCGCTGTGCGCGCATGCCTGCCGGCTCCGCCGGGCGGCGGCGCAGGGCGAGGGCGGCGGGGACCGTCGCGCAGACCACGGCCAGGAGGGCGCAGACGCCCGCCGTCGCGCCGAGGGCCTGCCACGGGAGGGTGACGGTGGGCGGCGCCGACAACAGGGCGAGGGCGGCCCCCATGCCGGCCAGGTTCACGCCGGTGACCAGCAGGCCGAGCAGGGCCCCGGCCGTGACGGCGGTCAGGGCCTCGGCCGCGGTCAGCCGCAGCACCTGTCGGCGGGTGGCTCCGGCCAGCCGCAGTACGGCCAGGTCGCGGGCCCGGTCGGAGGCCGCCATGACTGTGGTGTTGGCCACGGAGATGCCCGTGTAGATCAGGGCGATTCCGAGGACCAGGAGGACACCGAGACGGGTGGCGCGGTTGGTGTCCGGCTGGGTGGCGCGCAGCCATGCCTCCCGGCTGTGGACCCGGGCGCCTCCCGGGCCGGCCGCCTCGCGCAGGGCGGTGGCCACGGCAGCGGGGGCGGTGCCGTGCTCCGGGGCCACGTCCAGCCGGTCGACCGTGGCGCCCGGGGCGTTGCGCGGGGTGACGTAGACGCCGTTGCCGCCCGTGCCGGTGGGCATCACCGCGGCGATGCGGAGGGTGCGCGGGGTTCCGTCGCCCAGCCAGATCCGGACGCGGTCGCCGACCCGGTGCCGTTGCCACTCCTCGTTGACGATGACCGAGTCGTCGTCGAGGTCGCTCACCCTGCCGGCGCTGAGCGGCAGTCGGATGGTGGCCGCCAGGTCGCGGGCGGTCGCGGCGCGGGCCTCGGAGCGGATCAGGGCCACTTCGTCCTCCAGGACGTGCACGGCCGTCGAGGAGGTCGCTGAGATCCGCGCGCCCGGCACGGCACGCAGCCTGTCCAGGGTGGCGGCGTCGAAGCCCTGCCCGGTGGCGGGGGTGACGACGAAGGCGGCGGTGGTGCGTTCGCTCGTCTCGGTGGACTTCGCCCGGTTCAGGGTCGCGGTGGCGCCCAGGAGTGAACCGGCGAGCGCGACCGTGACGAGGACGGGGGCCGCGAGGGCGGCGGTGCGGCGTACCGCGGTGACGGTGTTCTCGCGGACCAGGGTGCCCAGGGCCGAGGGCAGGCAGGTCAGCAGGCGGGTGAGGGGACGCAGGACGAGGGGGGCGAGCAGGGCCGCCGCCGTGATCAGCAGCATGGGGCGGCTGATGTACGTCTTGCGGTGGAGCAGGTCGCCCGGGTCGGTAGTGAGGGACAGGGCCAGGGTCGCGGCGGCGGTGAGCAGGAGGACCGTGCCGCAGACCAGGCGGCCAGGGGTGAGCGGCCTGCTCAGATCCAACAGCGCCATCGCCCGCGAACTGGTCGTCTCCGAGGCGGCCGTGGGCAAGCACGTCTCCGGCATCCTCACCAAGTTGGACCTGCCCCCCCCGCCGACGCCACCCACCGCCGGGTGCTGGCCGTGCTGGCGTATCTGCGGGCCTGAGGAAGGGTGTGCGCGAGCTCGAGGGGGCGCGTCCGCGGGCCTGACGGGGCGACAGCGCCGCCCTTAGGGTGCGCGCATGACGCTGCAACTTGTACAGGTGAACTTCAAGGCCCGGGACGACTCGGCGCTCGGCCGGTTCTGGGCCGACGTGCTCGGCTGGGGCGTTTCCAGCGAGGGACCCGGGGTCACCAACCTGGAACCGGTGGGCTTCGACTGGCCGGACCCGTCCGCCGTCTGCGTCGATCTCGTCCGCGTCCCGGACCCGGAGTCGGTGCGGTACCGCGTCCATCTCGAACTCGCCACCACCTCCGACGCCCATCAGGCGGAGCTCGTCGCACGTCTGAAGGACCTCGGGGCGACGCCCGTCGACCCGGGCCCGGGCGACGCGCCGTGGACGGTGCTGGCCGACCCGGAGGGCAACGTGTTCAGCGTTCTGGAGCCGCGGGAGCTGTACCGGGACACCGGGCCCATCGCCGCCGTGGTCGTCGACTGCGCCGACCCGCGGGCCATGGTCCGGTTCTGGGGCGAGGCGATCGACTGGACCGTCCATGAACTGACCGACGAGCGCGCCCTGCTGCGCTCCTCCCAGGGCGTCGGGCCGTACCTGGAGTTCCGCCGTACGCCGGACGACCGGGTCATCACCAGTCGCGTCCACCTCGACGTCAGGCCCGACCCGATCGAGGACCAGGCGAAGGAGGTCGTCCGGCTCGAAGGACTCGGCGCGACACGGGCCGATGTGGGGCAGGGCGACGTCCCCTGGGTCGTCCTGGCCGACCCGGAGGGCAACGAGTTCTGCGTCCTGGGCCGGGGCTGACGAGGACTCCGGCCGCCGCCTCTTCGCGCGGCGGTACGGCGGTGCGCACACCCGTACGGGACGACCCGGGAAGCACTTCCAAGAGCCGTGCGGATCAAGCACGTTGTATTAAAACCAGCGAGTTGGTTTCATTGCGTCGCCATCAGAGCCCTGCAGGGGAGCCACGGGTGACCAAACAGGACCGGGCCGTCCGGACCCGTCTCGCGCTGATCCGTTCCGCGGCCGAGCAGTTCGAGGCCCGGGGATACGTCCGGGCCTGCCTGGCGCAGATCAGCGCGGGCGCCGGCGTCAGCTCCGGCGCGCTGCACTTCCACTTCGCCAACAAGGCCGCCGTCGCCGAGGCCGTCGAGCACGAGGCCGCCGGTGCCCTGCGTACGGCGGCGGGGCACGGCCGGGACGCCGACGGCAGCGCCCTGCAGCGGCTGGTGGACGTCACCCACCACGTCGCCCGGCTGCTGTGCGCCGACGTGGTGGTGCGGGCCGGGCTGCGGCTGAACGCCGAGGAGTACGGCGGGCGGACGAGGGACCTGCGCCGGGAATGGCGGGAGTGCGTGCAGGGGCTGCTGGCCGAGGCGGAGGGGCGGGGTGAACTCGCCGCCGGGGTGACACCGCAGCGCACCAGCGCGGTCGTCCTCGCCGCCACGACCGGCATCGAGGTCCTGGCCCGGGAGGACCAGGGCTGGCTCGCCCGGCCCTCGCTGACCGATCTGTGGCGCCTGCTGCTGCCGTGCCTCGCGGCACCGCGCCTGGTCGCGGCGTTGGACCCGGCGGGGAGCGGACCGACGGCGAGTGGAACGCCGGTGAGCGGGGCAGTGGCGGGTGGGGCGGCCAAGGCGGAGCCGGTGGGGAGCGGGGCGGATGCTCCGGGCGTCCCTGCTCAGGCGTACGCAGTGGGGCTCGCGCTGCGGTAGAGCGGGGCGGACGCGCCGGGCGTGCGGGTTCAGGCGGGGGCTCGCGCTGCGGTAGGGAACACCTCCGGCCGAGCGCGTCACTCGCTGGACTGCGAGCGAAACAAACCGGATGACAAGTTTTTCCGGGGCGCTGATCGCACGATGGTCTCCCAGCCTTCGGACCGAGGAGCGATGAGCCATGACCCAGCCCGCCTGCCCCTTCCTGTCGATCGACCCGTCCGGTCAGGACCTCTACGGCGAGATATCCCGCATCCGCGCACAGGGCCCGGCCGTGGAGGTCGAACTCCCCGGCGGCGTACGGGCGTGGTGGATCAACGGCCTGGAGCTGAACAAACGGCTCCTGGCAGGCCCCGAGACGAGCAAGGACGCCTTCCAGCACTGGCCGGCCTGGATCAACGGGGACATCTCCCGCACCTGGCCGCTCGCCATCTGGGTCTCGGTGCGCAACATGGTCACCGCTTATGGCTCCGACCACAGCCGGTTGCGCAAACCGATGGCCGCCGCCTTCACCAAACGCCGCGTCGACGCGCTGCTGCCCCGCGTCCAGCAGATCGTCGACCGGGCGCTGGACGCGCTGGAGCGCGTCCCGGAAGGCGAAGTCGTCGACCTGCGGGCGGCGTTCGCGGCGCCCGTCCCGCACGAGGTGGTGTGCGAACTCTTCGGCGTACCGCACGGCGCGGACGGCCCGCGCGCGGACCTCTACCGCATCATCAACCGCTTCTTCGACACGGCCATCTCCCTGGAGGACGCCCAGGCCAACGCCGTCGACCTCTACGGCACGCTGACGGCGTTCCTCCAGCACAAGCGCGAGCACCCGGCGGACGACCTGACGACGGCGCTGATCGCCGCGCGCGACGAAGGCGCTCTCAGCGAGCAGGAGTTGATGGACAACCTGATCCTGCTGCTCACCGCGGGCTTCGAGACGACGGTCAACCTCATCGACAACACCGTGCACAGCCTGCTCGCCCACCCCGAGCAGCTCGACCTCGTCCGCTCCGGGCGGGCGACCTGGGGGGACGCCCTGGAGGAGTCGCTGCGCTTCGAGGCGCCGGGTGCCATGTCGGGCCTGCGCTACGCCGTGGAGGACATCGAGATCGAGCCGGGCCTGACCATCCCCAAGGGCGACCCGCTGGTGGTCTCCTTCGCCGGTGCCGGGCGCGACCCCGAGCGGCACGGGCCCGACGCCGAGCGGTTCGACCTCACCCGCGGCACCAGCCGCGACCACGTGTCCTTCGGCCACGGGGTGCACCACTGCCTGGGCCGGCCCTTGGCCATGGCCGAGGCGACCGTGGCCCTGACGTCGCTGTTCGCGCGCTTCCCGCGGCTGGCCCTGGCCGACCCGTCGCGTCCGCCGAAGCGGCTGCGGTCCATCATCTCCACCGGCCACGAGGAACTGCCGGTGCTGTTGCACGGCCCGGGCCCGCGCCCGGAGGGACTCCAGCGGGAGCCGGAGCCGGTGCCGGAGTGATCAGGCGACCTTCCGGCCCCGGAGGAACGCGCGGTACCAGGGCACCGCGCGGGGGAAGGCTGCCGCGAACCCGTCACCGGGCGAGCAGTCGAAGGCCTTCCAGAACGTGTCGTCCACGAACCAGTGGTCGACCGTGAGCATGCCGAGGTGATGCAGGGCGTGGGGTGACCCGGCGGCCCGGTCGAGGGCGGTGGCGACGTCCATGGCCGCGCCGCCGCCCGGCTCCCCCAGCTCGCGGGACACGGTCGCCAGCAGGTCCGGCACCGCCACCGGCTCGGGGTGACCGACGTGGTGCACACCGCCGCCGGATGCCGGGGCGAGCGCGGCGGCCACCACCGCACGGCCCAGGGTGTCGACGTCGATCATCGACTGGAGCGCCTCGCAGCCGGTCAGGGTGGCCGACAGTTCGTTCATCAGCGACACCAGCCCGGGGATCACCCAGCGGTCGCCCTCGCCGTACACGAGGTGCGGGCGCAGGACCAGTCCGCCCGCGTCGAGGACGTGGCGTTCGGCGGCGGCCCGGGTGCGGCTGGTGGGTGAGGCGGGCGCGATCGGCACCTCCCCGGGGCGCACACCACGGAAGGGGCCCCGGCCGTGCACGGCTGCCGTACTGACGTACACGATCCGGCGCACTCCGGCGCGCACGGCCTCCTCGACCAGGGCACGGGTGCCGTGGTCGTTGACCGCCTCGACGGTCTCGGCGTCGCCGCCGACCCGCGTGGCGCAGTGCACCAGGACGTCGGTGTCGGCGCACACGCCGCGCAGGGAGGGCGGGGCGCACAGGTCGCCGTGCACGTACTCGGGTCCGTGCGGTGCGTGCCGGGACAACAGGCGTACGCCGACGCCCGGTTGCCGCTGCGCCGTGGCGGCGACCCGGCCGCCGACGAAGCCGCTCGCGCCCGTGATCAGAATCTTGAGCGTCACGACAGGGACCGTACCCGCACGGGGCGGGCGGAGGTCAGGTCGGCGGTGAAGACCGGCTCGCCGTCCTGCCGCCCCGACACCCGTACGGTCACCTCCCCGGGGCGCTCGTCGAAGACCTCGGTCTCGATCCGGCACGGGCTGTGCAGCTCGGCGTAGCGGGCGAATTCCGCGGTCATCCGGAGCGGCAGGAACGGGTGCAGGCCTGACGCGGCGGTCGCGGCCTGGCGGGCCGCCTCGAACAGCACCATGCCGGGGACGTGGTCGTTGGGCCGCGGGAAGAGGACCGGGTGACCGGTGTCGACGCGCAGGTGCCAGACGCCGGGTCGGTCGCCGGGAGCGAGGACGACGTCCTCGGCGCGGGCCCGGCCCGCGGTCCGCGGGGCTATGCCCGCCGGGAGCGGCACCGGTATGTCGAAGGCGTTCAGTCTGCCCGCGCGCAGGCGGCGGTAGGCGCGCGGCGGGGTGCAGCCGGTGCTTCCGGTGCCGCGGGCGACGAGTCGTCCCGCGCGGCGGAACTCCATCGTGGTGCGCATGCTGCGCAGCCCGCGGCCGCGGCGGTGCACCTCGGAGCACACGACGTCGAACTCGACCGGTTCGGCGGCATCCGCGAGCAGGAGTGCGGCCGGGTCGACGTGGACCGTCAGGTCCCACATGACGAAGTGCGTGTCGGCCGGGGCGCCGAACTCGGCGTGCGCCAGCACCATCGAGGCCTGCCGCAACGTTTCGCCCACGATCATCGGATCCTGGTGGCGGTCGTCCACGGGGCCGAAGAAGGGGTGGTCGGCCGGCCAGTGCCCCGTGAAGTGGAAGCGGCTGTCGGAGATTCGGCTCCACCGGGCGGGGAAGACGTCCGTCTCATTGGTGCGATGGGCGAGTTCCGGGGTGACGACGGCGGTGGGGGAGCGGAGGGTGGGGCGTTCGGTGGCCGGTTGTGCTTCGGTGGTGGGGCTCGGTGGCATGGGCTCGTTCGCTGATGAGGGGGCCGACGGGGCCGAGAGGGCTGACGGGGGTGTGCCGGCCGCTGCCGGTACCGCCGGTGCCCGCCGCTCTCGGAGGGCGGTGTTCTGTGGCGTGTTCTCGACGGTCGTAGCCGTTGCGTTTGCCGGAGTGCCCTCACGTCCGGTCTGATCCTCCGTGAGTGGGCCTAAAGGCCCTGTCTGCGGCATGAGAACCCCCAGATCGGCTGCCTGGCCGCGATCGGCGCCTGACTAAGATACGGACGAGCCGGTTTTTTTCAAAGGGTGAGCCAAGCCGCTGGAACAGGCTCTCGCGCCCTCGCCCCACAGCGACTTCACAGGGATCGACGGAGATCAGGAGGCATCCGATGGCGCGACAGGAGCGCGCGATCCGCACCCGGCGGACCATCCTGGAGGCGGCAGCGGCCGTCTTCGACGAACGCGGCTACACCTCGGCGACCATCGGCGAGATCCTCGACCGGGCCGGCGTCACCAAGGGCGCACTGTACTTCCACTTCGGTTCCAAGGAAGAGCTGGCGTTGGGGGTGTTCGAGGAGCAGCTCGCGATCACGCTCCCGCCGCAGACCAGCAAGCTCCAGGAACTCGTCGACTCCGGTCTGGTGATGGCCCGCCGGCTGCGGTCCGAACCGCTGGTGCGGGCCAGTGTGGGGCTAGCCCTCGACCAGGGGGCCATGGACCTCGACCGCACCCCGGCCTTCCGGATGTGGATCGACCAGAACACGCAGATGCTGGGCGAGGCGAAGACGCGGGGCGAACTGCTCCAACACGTCGACGTGGCGGAGACGGCCGAGCTGCTGGTCGGCAGCTTCTCCGGGGTGCAGCTGCTGTCCCAGCTGCGCTGCCAGCGGCAGGATCTGGAGCGCCGTGTCGTGGTGCTGTTCGAGCACTTCCTGCCCAGTATCACGGTGCCGGCGGTGCTGGCCCGGCTCGACATCTCCGTGGACCGGGCCGAGCGGGTGCTGGCGCAGGTCCTGACGGAGGAGAGCGCGGCCGTGCCGGCCGGGGCCCCCGTGCCCGCGCAGACGTCCGTGGCCTCGGGGGCGTGAGCACTGCCGCGAGGCCCCGCAGGACCGGCTACGGCTCGGTGCGAGCTGTCCACAGGCGTGGAGTTGTCCACAGGGTCTGACGCGTTTCGGCCGCCGGTTGTACGGTCGGCATGAGTTGATGTTCGTGCGCGTGCGGGGGAGGCGGTCGGGATGACCAGGGCTGGAGCTCAGGACGAGAGCGGGACCACGGCCGAGTACGGGGCGCCCCGCAGGCTGCCCCGGGTACGCGGCTTCGCCGAGTGGCCGGCCGCCGGTTCCCCCAAGGACGAGGGCAAGGCCCTGCGCAAGCGGATCCCCCGCGGCGCCCACGCCTCGCTCGACCTGGACGCCTCCCGGCCCGACGCGGTGAGCGCCGTCGAGGAGTCGGGCCGCGGGCGGCTGCCCGAGCTGACCCCGATCCGGGTCGGGCGCATGGCCGCCAACCCGTTCGCGTTCCTGCGCGGCTCGGCGGGACTCATGGCGTACGACCTCGCGCGCACGCCGATCACGAAGATCCGGGCCCAGCTCTGCGGTGACGCCCACGCGGCCAACTTCGGCCTGTACGGCGACGCCCGCGGCGGTCTGGTCATCGACCTGAACGACTTCGACGAGACGGTGCCCGGCCCGTGGGAGTGGGACCTCAAGCGCCTCGCGGCCTCCCTGGTGCTCGCGGGCCGGGTGGCGGGCGCCGACGAGGACCAGTGCCGCAAGGCGGCGTACGACGCGGCGGGTGCCTACCGCAGGACCATGCGGTTCCTGGCCAGGCTCCCGGTCCTGGAGGCGTGGAACGCCATCGCCGACGAGGAGCTCGTCTCCCACACCGACGCCCATGACCTGCTCGGCACGCTGGAGCGCGTCTCCGAGAAGGCCCGCCACAACACCAGCGGCCGCTTCGCCGCCAAGTCGACCGAGGCCACCGAGGACGGCGGGCGCCGCTTCGTCGACGCGCCACCCGTGCTGCGGCGCGTCCCGGACGCCGAGGCCGCGGCGGTGGCGGCGTCCCTGGAGGAGTACCTCGGCACGCTGCAGGAGGACCGACTGCCGCTCCTCGCCCGGTACGCGGTGCAGGACGTGGCCTTCCGCGTCGTCGGCACGGGCAGCGTCGGCACCCGGTCCTATGTCGTGCTGCTCCTGGACCACCGGGGCGAGCCGCTGGTGCTCCAGGTGAAGGAGGCGCGGGCGTCGGCGCTGGTGCCGCATCTGGCGACGGCCGGTTTCGAGACGCCGGCGGCCGGTCACGAGGGTCGGCGGGTCGTCCTGGGCCAGAAGCGGATGCAGGTCGTGAGTGACAACCTGCTGGGCTGGACGACGGTCGGCGGGCTGCCCTTCCAGGTCCGCCAGTTCCGCAACCGCAAGGGCAGCGTCGATCCGGCCGCCCTGGCCGCCGATCAGCTGGACGATTACGGCCGCATGACCGGCGCCCTCCTGGCCCGGGCGCACGCGCACAGCGCCGACCCGCGGCTCATCGCCGGGTACTGCGGGAAGAACGAGAAGCTGGACGAGGCCATGGCGGCCTTCGCCGTGGCCTACGCGGACCGGACGGAGGCGGACCACGCGGATCTGCTGGCGGGGGTGAAGGCGGGGAAGGTGGCGGCGGAGCTGGGGGTGTAGGGCCGCGAGGGCCCGCGGGCCCGGTCCTGGTCCCGTCCGGGGCCGAGAGCGTCGGCGACAGGTCGTGCCGCGCGTTCCGGGCCGTTCTCCTCCGGAGCGTGGGCGCGGACGGTGTGTCCCCTAGGCTGGTCGGGTGACGACCCCGGAAGCTGAGCAGGATGGTGGCGACGCCGCCCGGCCCGAGGCGCGGCTGGAGCGGGCCGTGCGGGCCGCCGAGCAGGCGTTGATCGAGTACGAGATCGCCGTGGAGACCTTCCGCGTCGAGGTCGAGAACTTCTCCCGGCTGCACGAACAGAAGCTCGGCCCGCTGTACGCCCGGCTCGAGGAACTGGACGCCCGGATCCTGGAGGCCAGAGCCGCCCGCAGCGGCGACCCCGCGGACCGGCAGCGGGCGGAGGAGGCCAGGGCACGGCTCGCCCCGATCCCCGGCGTCGAGGAACTGCTGCACGGCTGGATGGACGGCGGCGGTCTGTTTCCCGAGGCGTCGGCGATGCTCACGGACCAGCCGGTCCGGCCTCCGCAGCGGGTCCGCCCCAGCGAGGAGGCCCGCAAGCTGTACCGCGACCTGGCCCGCAAGGCCCACCCGGACCTGGCGCAGGAGGAGAAGGAACGCCTGCGGCGCGAGGAGTTCATCACACGGGTCAATGCCGCCTATGCCCGCGGCGACGAGAAGGAGCTGCGGGAGCTCGCCGCGGAATGGGCCGAGGGACCCGAGCTGAAGCGGGGCCCGAGCCGCGCCGAGGAGCTCTACGCCCGCCTCGAGTGGCTCGCCCAGCGCAAGGAGCTGCTCGGGCTGCTCGCCCGGGAACTCGAGGACAGCGCCATCGGCCACATGCTGCAACTGGCCCCCGACGACCCGGACCGGCTCCTGGACGAGATCGGGCAGGGGCTGCTCGCCCAGGTCACCGAGCGGGAGACGGAGCTGGCCGCGCTGCTCGGCGAGGGTGAGGGCCAGGGCTGAGGCTCGGGACCGAGCGGAGAAGGACCATGGCCGCGGCCGGGTCCCGGGTCGGCAGGAGTCGGCACGAGGGGGCAGGGCCGAGCCGTGCCCGGGCCGGTGTCGTGGCCGGGTCGGGTAGCGTCGGGCGCATGAGTTTTGGAGCTGGTGTGCCCACGGTCGCGGTCGCGGACCTCAAGGACGGTGACTTCCTGCTGGACGTCCGGGAGGACGACGAGTGGAAGGCCGGCCATGCCGCAGGGGCGCTGCACATCCCGATCAGCGAGTTCGTCGCCCGGTACGGCGAGCTGACCGAGGCCGCCCCGCAGGACGGCCGCGTCCATGTGATCTGCCGTTCGGGCGGCCGGTCCGCCCAGGTCACGATGTACCTGGCCCAGCAGGGCGTCGACGCCGTGAACGTGGACGGCGGCATGCAGGTGTGGGAGGCGGCGGGCCGTCCCGTCGTGACGGACGACGGGCAGCAGGGGTTCGTCCTCTAGGGATCCCTGACCAGGGGTGCTTGTCAGCGCCAGCCGACCGGGGGCTCTGGCCAGGGGCCTCGACGGATCCGGCCGTCGGGATCAGGCGGGCGGGTGGGTGGCCAGGAGGTCGCCCAGGGCCTCCTCGTGTGCCGCGGCCGGGCCGAGTGACAGTTCCAGGTGCTTGGCCCAGGCGTGGTAGCGGTGCAGGGGGTAGTCCACGTCGGCGCCGAAGCCGCCGTGCAGGTGCTGCGCGGTCTGCACGACCCGGCGGACTCCCTCTGCCGCCCAGATCTTGGCGACGGCCACGTCCCCGGCCGCGGGCAGCGGGCCCGGGGCCCCCGAGGCGATGCGCCACGCGGCCTGCCACAGCGTGGCCTCCATCGCGCGCAGGTCGATGTAGCGGTCGGCGGCCTGCACGGCGACGGCCTGGAAGGTCGCGATCGGGAAGCCGAACTGCTCCCGCTTGCCCGTGTACTCCCCGGTCATCCGCAGCACGCGCTCCCCGAGCCCGAGCGCCAGCGCGCACGTCCCGGTGGCCAGCAGGTCCCGCAGCCACTCCCACGCCCCGTCGGCGTCGATCACGTCCCGGGGCGCGAGCCGTGCCAACTCCAGGCGCAGCTCGCCGAGCCGCTCGCCGCTGGTGGAGACCTGCTCCGCCAGCAGCACGCCCTCGTGCCCGCGCGGCACCAGGCCCAGTACGGTCCGGCCGGTTGCGGTGTGCGCCGGGACGAGCGTGACGTCGGCGTCGTAGGCCCACGGCACCGCCGTCTGCACCCCGTCCAGCACCCAGCCGCCGCCGTCCTGCCGGGCGGTCACGGACTGCTCGGCGGGGTCGTGGCCCGTGCGGCCGTGCGCGGCGACCGTCAGCACGGTCTCGCCGCGGCCGGCCCGGGCGAGCAGGTCAGCCTTCGCCTCCTCCCCGCCGAAGGCCTGGACGGTCGCGGCCGCCGCGCTGCTCTCCAGCAGGGGCACCCTGGCCAGTACCCGTGCCGACTCCCGCAGCACCAGGCACAGCGCGATGGCGTCCAGGCCGGCCCCGCCGTATCGGGTGTCGAGCAGCAGGCTCAGCAGGTCGGCGTCGGCGAGCCTGCCCCACAGGGCGCGGTCGCAGGTCTCGGCGACGGCGCCCGGGGTGAGGGCCGGGCTGGGCACGGCGTCGGGGGCGACCCCGGCGAACACGCCCTTCGCCGCCTCGGCCGCCGCCTGCTGCTCCTCGGTGAAGGTGAAGTCCACGGTGCCTGTCCTCCCGGCGGGGTCCCGTTGAGCTGACGGGGCGTCAAGATAGAACAGGTTCTAGAAGAAGGGAATGGGTGTACGGGCGGGCGCCGTAGGGTGTCACTCCTGTCGGCGACCGGCCGGGGCGCCCTGTGGATAACCTGCGGGGGTCCCCTGTGGACCAGGGGGACAGCGGCTCCAGGGCCGTCGCACTCGCCGTACGGTCGTCCTCCGGTGTGGCGACGGCCACTGCGGGAGGGGCGGGCAGGGGCTGTGCGCGGATGGGTGTCCTGAGTACCGTGCCGGTGCCGATGCCGCGCGGTGCCGCGCGGGCGGTACGACGCCCTCGCGGCCGGCCGGGCGGACGGAACGACGGACCGGGATCGTGGAACGGGGCGGAATGGACGCGTACGACGAGGGCTCGACCGCCCGGCACGGCCCGGACGCGCCGAGCACCCCGACCCCGCCCGCTGGGCACGAGGCACCAGTGGACCCGTCCGGGCCGGTCGAGCCGTTCGGGACGGACGGGCAGCGCCTGCCGTACCCGCCCCGTGAACCCCGTACCGGCATCGCCGCGCTCTCCCTGCGCTATCAGGTCGGTGTCGCCCTGGCCCTCGCGGTCGTGGCCATCGGCGTGTGTGTGCATCTCGGGATGACGTTCCTGCACGTCGCGCCGGCGAACACGGTCACCAGGGCGCACGGCAAGGCCGTCGACGACTGGATCTATCCGGAGTTCGAACAGAACTGGAAACTCTTCGCGCCGAACCCGTTGCAGCAGAACATCTCGATCCAGGTCCGTGCCGGAGTGCGCGGGCCGGACGGCATGACGCTGACCACCGGCTGGTACGACCTGTCCGCCGAGGACGGCAGGGCCATCGACGGCAATCTGCTGCCCAGCCACACCCAGCAGAACGAGCTGCGCCGGGCCTGGGACTTCTTCGTCGCGACGCATGACGGCGAGAACCGTCCGATGGGGCTGCGCGGCGCGCTCTCCGAGGCGTATCTGCGCCGGATCATGGTGCTGCGCCTCACCGACGACGACGCGGTACGGGCCGCGACCGGGGGTGCCGGGGTCATCGAACGGGTGCAGGTGCGCTCCCGGACCAGCAACGTGCCGCCGCCCCCGTGGAGCCGGGAGAAGGTCTCCACGACACCGTCCTACCGCGAGCTGCCGTGGTGGAAGGTGGCGCGGGACGAGGCCGAGGGAGGGGTGCGGTGAACCGCTTCTCGCTGGCCGTCTCGGGCGGTATCGCCCGGGTCACCGAGGCGGCCCTGGGCCCTTACCAGACGGCCGTGGTCCGTATCGGCTTCAGCGCCACCTGGCTGTTGTTCCTGCTCCGCGAACTCCCCCACCGGCACGAGCTGTACGGTCCCGACGGCCCCTGGAGCTGGGATCTCGCCCAGCAGCTGATCGGAGACAACGGCTCCTTCACCGTCCTGATGTGGTCGGACGGCCGGGTCTGGTTCGAGATCGTCTACGCGCTCGCGGTCCTCTCCAGCGCGCTGCTGATGCTGGGCTGGCGCACCCGCACCATGTCGCTGCTGTTCATGGCCGGGGTGCTGTCGCTGCAGAACCGCAGTGTCTTCATGGGCGACGGCGGCGACAACGTGCTGCACCTGATGTCGATCTACCTGGTGTTCACCCGCTGCGCCCAGGTGTGGTCGCTCGACGCCCGGCGGGCCCTGCGGGACCGGGCGGCCCGCGCGCGGGGCGAGCGGGTCACGGACCGGACCGGGCCGCTGCTGTGGGGCGGGCTCGGGTTCGTGCTCGTCGCGGTCACCCTGGCCGGCCGGATGCAGGGTGACTGGCTGATACCGGTCCTGCTGTGGACGGTGTGGGTGGTGCTGGGCCTGTGGTGGCTGGTGGGACGCCGGGCCAGGACCGGTGAGCCGCGGGTCCTGCTGGACGTCGTGGCGAACATCGTGCACAACGGGGCACTGCTCGTCATCATGGCGGAGGCGTGCCTGATCTACGCGACGGCCGGCTGGTACAAGGTCCAGGGATCGCGCTGGCAGGACGGCACGGCGGTGTACTACCCGCTTCACCTGGAGTATTTCTCGCCCTGGCCGGGACTGGCGGACCTGCTGTCCGCCAGCGGCACGATGGTGATGCTGGTGACCTACGGGACGGTCCTCGTCCAGGTCGCCTTCCCGTTCACGCTGTTCAACCGGCGGGTGAAGAACGTCCTGCTGGCCGTCATGATCACCGAGCACGCCGTGATCGCCGTGGTCCTCGGACTGCCGTTCTTCTCGCTGGCGATGATCGCGGCGGACGCCGTGTTCCTGCCGACGGGCTTCCTGCGCCGGCTGGGCGGCCGGGCGGTGCGCGTGCGGGACCGGCTGCGGCGCCGGGGCGGGCGTGCGCGGCTGCCCGGGCAGCGCACCAGCGAGAGCCCGGAGGCCACGCACGTAGGCTTCGGGGCATGACCGACCCCGTGACCACCTGGCACCGGCTCGCCGGTGACGCCGTCCTGCTGGACGGGTTCCACGCGCTCAAGCACGCGCTGCGCTTCGGCGCCGAGGTGCCGGTGGCGGTCACGGCGGACCGGGCGGCCGCGCTGGCCCTCGCCGACGAACTGGCCCCGGACGTGCGGGACGTGCTGGCCGGGCTGCTGAGCGAGGTGCCGCACGAGACGTACGCGTCGTGCGTGCCGCGCCCGCATCCCACGGCGGTGGCTGCCCTCGCGGTACGGCCGTCCCGGGAGTCGAGCCTCGCCCGGCTCGCGCACACCCCGCGCACGGCCCCGGTCGTGGTCCTCGACAACCCGCGCAACCTCGGCAACGCGGGGGCGGTGATCCGTCTGGCCGCCGGCTTCGGGGCGACCGGTGTGGTGACGACGGGCACGGTCGACCCCTGGCACGCGACGGTCGTACGCGGCGGGGCGGGGCTGCACTTCGCGACGGCGGTGGAACGCCTGACGGTCGACGAGCTGCCCGCCGGCCCGGTGTTCGCGCTCGACCCCGAGGGTGACGACATCCGGGGCGTCGAGCTCCCGGACGACGCCGTCCTCGTGTTCGGCTCGGAGCGCACGGGCCTGTCACCCGAACTCCGCGCCCGAGCCGACCACCTGCTGTCCCTGCCGATGCGTCCCCAGGTCAGCAGCTACAACCTGGCGACGAGCGTGGCGATGACGCTTTACCACTGGAGCGCGGGTTCTGGAGCGCCCCTGTAGGGGCGCGGGGAACTGCGCGAACCACCACGAACAACCGGCACTCGCGCACTCACCGCACCCCCCGGCTCCTATGCGTCCCTGCGCACCTCGACCACCCGGAACCGGTTGGCCACGAACGCCCCGTCGCACAGCGCCGCACTGGCGGCCGGATTCCCACCGGACCCGTGGAAGTCGGAGAACGCCGCCGTCTGGTTCACGTACACCCCGCCCGTGAGGTTCAGCGACAGCTGCGCCGCCTCCTCCAGGCAGACCTCCTGCACGGTCTGCTCGACCTCAGGGTCGGTCGTGTACGCCCCGACGGTCATCGCGCCCTTCTCACGGACGGTCCGCCGCAGCAGCTCCGCCGCGTCCTCGGCGGAGTCGACGGCCACGGCGAAGGACACCGGCCCGAAGCACTCGCTCATGTACGCGGCCTCGTCGTCCGGCTTGGCCCCGTCCAGCTTGACGATCACCGGCGTACGGACGACCGCACCCGGGAAGTCCGGGTTGGTGATCTCGCGGGAGGCCAGGGCGACTTCGCCCAGCCCCGCGGCGGCCTCCAGGCGGGCCTTCACGTCCGGGTTGACGATCGCGCCGAGCAGCGCGTTCGCCCGTGCGTCGTCGCCGAGCAGCCCGTCCACCGCCTTGGCGAGATCGGCGACGACCTCGTCGTAGGACTTGGGGCCCTGGTCCGTGGAGATGCCCTCGCGCGGGACTAGGAGGTTCTGCGGGGTCGTGCACATCTGGCCGCTGTAGAGGGACAGCGAGAAGGCCAGGTTGGAGAGCATGCCCTTGTAGTCGGACGTGGAGTGGACGACGACGGTGTTGACGCCGGCCTTCTCCGTGTACACCTGCGCCTGACGGGCGTTGGCCTCCAGCCAGTCACCGAACTCGGTCGAGCCCGTGTAGTCGATGATGCGGATCTCGGGGCGCAGCGCGAGCGTCTTGGCGATGCCCTCGCCGGGGCGCTCGGCGGCCAGCGCCACCAGGTTCGGGTCGAAGCCGGCCTCGGCGAGCACCTCGCGCGCGACCTGCACGGTGAGGGCGAGCGGCAGCACCGCGCGCGGGTGCGGCTTGACCAGGACCGCGTTGCCGGTGGCGAGGGAGGCGAACAGGCCCGGGTAGCCGTTCCACGTCGGGAAGGTGTTGCAGCCGATCATCAGGGCGATGCCGCGCGGGACCGGCGTGAACTGCTTGTTCATCGCCAGCGGGTCGCGCTTGCCCTGCGGCTTGGTCCACTCGGCGTTGTCGGGCGTGCGCACCTGCTCCACATAGGCGTAGGCCACCGCCTCCAGGCCGCGGTCCTGCGCGTGGGGTCCGCCCGCCTGGAACGCCATCATGAAGGCCTGGCCGGAGGTGTGCATGACGGCGTGCGCGAACTCGTGGGTCCGGTCGCTGATGCGCTTGAGGATCTCCAGGCAGACCACCGCGCGCTGCTCCGCGCCCGCGTCACGCCAGGCGCGCTGGCCGGCCTTCATGGCGGGCAGCAGCACGTCGAGGTCCGCGTGCGGGTACGTCACGCCCAGGTCGACGCCGTACGGGGACGTCTCGCCGCCCACCCAGTCGTCCGTCCCGGGCTGGCCGAGGTCGAGGCGGGAGCCGAGCAGGGCGTCGAAGGCGGCCTTGCCCGCTGCCGCGTCCAGGCTGCCGTTCTCCCCGTAGGCCTTGGGGTGCTCGGGGTGCGGGGACCAGTAGGCGCGCGTACGGATCGCTTCCAGCGCCTGGTCGAGGGTGGACCGGTGCCGGGCGATCAGCTCGTGCGCCGAGAGTGCGGCGGTCATGGGTGACCAACTCCTCGTCTCAAGAACTCTTCGTCGAGTTCATGACCTGGGCAGAAACCTGGGCAGGAACACTCGGACAGGGCTAGAGTAACCGAACGATCGGTCGGTTCAAGGGGGTCCGCCGCATCTGTGGAAAACCCCGTGCGGGAGGATCGCGCACATGACAGCACTCGACCTCAGCAGCCCCGTGGCCGTCGTCGGCACCGGCACCATGGGCCAGGGAATCGCCCAGGTCGCGCTGGTCGCGGGCCACCCCGTCCGGCTGTACGACACCGTCCCCGGACGGGCCCGGGCGGCGGCCGACGCGATCGGCGCACGTCTGGACCGGCTCGTCGAGAAGGAGCGGCTCACCGGCCCCGAGCGGGACGCCGCCCGCGCCCGGCTGCTGCCCGCCGGGACCCTCGCGGAGCTCGCGGACTGCGCCCTGGTCATCGAGGCCGTCCTGGAGCGGCTGGACGTCAAGCAGGAACTGTTCGGCGAGCTGGAGGGCATCGTCTCCGACGACTGCCTGCTCGCCACCAACACCTCGTCGCTGTCCGTCACCGCCATCGGCGGCGCCCTGCGCGTCCCGGGCCGGTTCGTGGGCCTGCACTTCTTCAACCCGGCGCCCCTGCTGCCGCTCGTCGAGGTCGTCTCCGGGTTCGCCACCGACGTCACCCATGCCACGCGCGCGTACGAGACCGCCCGTGCCTGGGGCAAGACACCGGTCGCCTGCGCGGACACCCCTGGCTTCATCGTCAACCGCATCGCCCGGCCCTTCTACGCCGAGGCCTTCGCGGTGTACGAGTCCCAGGGCGCCGATCCCGCCACCATCGACGCCGTGCTGCGCGAGTCGGGCGGCTTCCGGATGGGCGCGTTCGAGCTGACCGACCTGATCGGCCAGGACGTCAACGAGTCGGTCACCCGGTCGGTCTGGGAGTCCTTCTTCCAGGACGTGCGCTTCACGCCGTCCCTCGCCCAGCGGCGCCTGGTCGAGTCCGGCCGGCTCGGCCGCAAGACCGGCCACGGCTGGTACGACCACGGTGACGGCGCCGAGCGCCCCGAACCGGACACCGCCGAGAAGCGGCAGCCGCCCGCCTACGTCGTCGCCGAGGGCGACCTGGGGCCGGCCGCCGAGCTGCTCGCGCTGATCCGTGAGGCCGGCATCCCGGTCCGCGACGAGGACGAGGACAGCGGCAGCCGCCTGGTGCTGCCGAGCGGCGGGCAGCTCGCCCTCGCCGACGGGCAGACCTCGGTGGAGTTCCGCGACGTCGTCTACTTCGACCTCGCGCTGGACTACCGCGCGGCCACCCGGGTCGCCCTGTCCGCCTCCCAGGACACCTCCCCGCAGACCCTGTCCGAGGCCATCGGCCTCTTTCAGGCGCTCGGCAAGCAGGTCAGTGTCATCGGCGACGTGCCGGGCATGATCGTCGCCCGTACGGTGGCGCGGATCATCGACCTGGCGCACGACGCGGTCGCCAAGGGCGTCGCCACCGAGGAGGACATCGACACCGCGATGCGCCTCGGTGTCAACTACCCCCTCGGTCCCTTCGAGTGGAGCCGTCGTCTCGGCCGCTCCTGGGCCTACGCGCTGCTGGACGACCTGCACCTGAGGGACCCCTCGGGGCGCTACGCACCCTCCCTGGCGCTGTACCGCCACGCCCACGCCTCCGACAAGCGGGAGGGGACCGCCCCATGACGACCGCCAAGCGCGACACCTACACCCCGGACACCCTGCTGTCCGTCGCCGTCCAGGTGTTCAACGAGCGCGGCTACGACGGCACCTCCATGGAGCACCTCTCCAAGGCGGCCGGCATCTCCAAGTCGTCGATCTACCACCATGTGACCGGCAAGGAGGAGTTGTTGCGCCGGGCCGTGGACCGGGCTCTGGACGGGCTGTTCGGGATCCTCGACGAGGAGCACGCGCGCGTGGGGCGCGCCTCGGACCGTCTGGAGTACGTCGTCCGGCGCATGGTCGAGGTGCTGATCACCGAACTGCCCTACGTGACCCTGCTGCTGCGGGTGCGCGGCAACACCGACACCGAGCGGTGGGCCCTGGAGCGGCGCCGCGACTTCGACCACCGGGTCGCCGACCTGCTCAAGGCGGCCGCGGCGGACGGGGACGTGCGCGCCGACATAGAGGTCCGGCTGGTGACCCGGCTGGTCTTCGGCATGATCAACTCGATCGTCGAGTGGTACCGCCCGGACGGCCGCGGCATGAGCGAACGCGAGGTGGCCGACGCGGTGGTGCAGCTGGCCTTCGGGGGTCTGCGCAAGGCCGAGTGAATGCCTGGGATTCGGGGGGTGCGCAAGGCCGAGTGAATGCCTGGGCTTCGGGGGCCTGCGCAAGGCCGAGTGAATGCCTGGGCTTCGGGGGCCTGCGCAAGGCCGAGTGAATGCCTGGGCTTAGGGGGTCTGCGTAAGGCCGAGTGAATGCCTGGGCTTCGGGGGTCTGCGTAAGGCCGAGTGAATGCCTGGGCTTCGGGGGTCTGCGCAAGGCCGGTGAATCTGGGCTCCGGGAGGCCTGCGCAAGGCCGGTGAATCCGGGCTTCGGGGGGCCTGCGCAAGGCCGGCTGGACGCAGGGGGCCGTCAGCCCTGCGGTTCCAGGTCCTCCTCCTCGAACACCAGTAGGGTGCGGGTGCTGAGCACCTGGGGGATCGCCTGGAGCCGGGTCAGGACCAGCTCGCGCAGGGACCGGTTGTCGGAGACGTGGACCAGCAGCAGCACGTCGAAGTCGCCGCCCACCAGGGCGATGTGGGAGGCGCCGGGCAGCTGTCTGAGCTCCTCGCGGACCGTGCGCCAGGAGTTCTGGACGATCTTCAGCGTGATGTAGGCGGACGTGCCCTGACCCGCCCGCTGGTGATCGACCCGGGCGCCGAAGCCCCGGATGACACCGTCCTCGACGAGCCGGTTGATGCGGGCGTAGGCGTTTGCCCGGGAGACGTGGACCCGCTCGGCGACCGACCGTATCGACGCACGGCCGTCGGCCTGCAGCATGCGCAGGATGTCCTGATCTATGGCGTCCAGGGGCCGTGGCGGCGGCAGCACGCCGCTGTCGTCCTGGCCTTCGGCCATTTGTTCAGATGCCACCTGCGCCGACCTCCCTACCATGGACGTACTGCGTCCATCTCAGGCTGTGGAGAACCGTTTGTCCACAGCCTGGGGCCACCCATAGCCAAATTGTGCCGTCGACCGAACAATCGGTAGGTGAGGCGAGTCACAGCCGACGCGCCTCTTCGAGCCACTCCCACGAGGAGGTGCCGTCATGACGGTCATGGAGCAGCGGGGCGCGTACAAGCCGACCCCGCCGCCCGCCTGGCAGCCCCGGACGGATCCCGCGCCGTTGCTGCCCGACGCCGAGCCGTACCGCGTCCTCGGCACCGAGGCGGCCGCGAAGGCCGACCCGGAGCTGCTGAGGGCGCTTTACGCGCAGCTGGTGAAGGGCCGCCGCTACAACGCTCAGGCCACCGCCCTCACCAAGCAGGGCCGTCTCGCGGTCTACCCCTCCACCACCGGCCAGGAGGCGTGCGAGGTCGCCGCCGCCATGGTCCTTCAGGAGCGCGACTGGCTCTTCCCGAGCTACCGCGACACCCTCGCCGTGGTGGCCCGGGGCGTGGACCCCGTCGAGGCGCTCACCCTGCTGCGCGGCGACTGGCACACCGGCTACGACCCGCACGAGCACCGGGTCGCCCCCCTGTGCACCCCGCTGGCCACCCAGCTGCCGCACGCCGTGGGCCTCGCGCACGCCGCCCGCCTCAAGGGCGACGACGTGGTCGCGCTGGCCATGGTCGGTGACGGCGGCACCAGCGAGGGCGACTTCCACGAGGCGCTGAACTTCGCCGCCGTCTGGCAGGCCCCGGTCGTCTTCCTCGTGCAGAACAACGGCTTCGCGATCTCCGTCCCGCTCGCCAAGCAGACCGCGGCCCCGTCGCTGGCCCACAAGGCGGTCGGCTACGGCATGCCCGGCCGCCTGGTCGACGGCAACGACGCCGCGGCCGTGCACGAGGTGCTCTCCGACGCCGTACGCCACGCCCGCGCGGGCGGCGGCCCCACCCTCGTCGAGGCGATCACCTACCGCGTCGACGCCCACACCAACGCCGACGACGCGACCCGCTACCGCGGCGACGCCGAGGTCGAGACCTGGCGCGAGCACGACCCGATCCGGCTGCTGGAGCGCGAGCTGACCGGCCGCGGCCTGCTCGACGAGGCCGGCATCGAGGCGGCCCGGCAGGACGCCGAGACCATGGCCGCGGCCCTGCGCGAGCAGATGAACCAGGACGCGGTCCTCGACCCGATGGACCTGTTCGATCACGTCTACGCCGAGCCCACGCCCCAGCTGCGGGAACAGCGGGACCAGCTGCGGGCCGAGCTGGAGGCCGAGGCCGAGTCCGAGGGGGGCACGCACCGATGACCACCGTCGCCGTCAAGCCGGCCACCATGGCGCAGGCCCTCACACGCGCGCTGCGCGACGCCATGGCCGCGGACCCCGCCGTGCACGTCATGGGCGAGGACGTCGGCACCCTCGGCGGCGTCTTCCGCGTCACCGACGGTCTCGCCAAGGAGTTCGGCGAGGACCGCTGCACGGACACCCCGCTCGCCGAGGCCGGCATCCTCGGCACCGCGGTCGGCATGGCCATGTACGGGCTCCGGCCGGTCGTGGAGATGCAGTTCGACGCGTTCGCCTACCCGGCGTTCGAGCAGCTCATCTCGCACGTGGCCCGCATGCGCAACCGCACCCGCGGCAGGATGCCCCTGCCGATCACCATCCGCGTCCCCTACGGCGGCGGCATCGGTGGCGTCGAGCACCACAGCGACTCCTCCGAGGCGTACTACATGGCGACTCCGGGGCTCCATGTCGTCACGCCCGCGACCGTCGCCGACGCCTACGGGCTGCTGCGCGCGTCCATCGCCTCCGACGACCCGGTCGTCTTCCTGGAGCCCAAGCGGCTGTACTGGTCGAAGGACTCCTGGAACCCCGAGGAGCCGGCGCCCGTCGAGCCGATCGGCCGCGCGGTGGTGCGCCGCCCCGGCCGCAGCGCCACGCTCATCACGTACGGGCCGTCCGTACCCGTCTGCATGGAGGCGGCCGAGGCGGCCCGGGCCGAGGGCTGGGACCTCGAAGTCGTCGACCTGCGCTCCCTGGTGCCGTTCGACGACGAGACGGTGAGCGCCTCGGTGCGACGCACGGGCCGCGCGGTCGTCGTCCACGAGTCGGGTTCCTTCGGCGGCCCGGGCGGGGAGATCGCGGCGCGGGTCACGGAGCGCTGCTTCCACCATCTGGAGGCGCCGGTGCTGCGCGTGGCCGGGTTCGACGTCCCGTACCCGCCGCCGATGCTGGAGCGCCACCACCTGCCCGGTGTGGACCGGATCCTGGACGCCGTGGGGCGTCTGCAGTGGGAGGCCGAGAGCTGATGGCACAGGTGCTGGAGTTCAAGCTGCCCGACCTCGGTGAGGGACTGACCGAGGCGGAGATCGTGCGCTGGCTGGTCGAGGTCGGCGACGTGGTCGCCATCGACCAGCCGGTCGTCGAGGTCGAGACGGCCAAGGCCATGGTCGAGGTGCCCTGCCCCTACGGCGGTGTGGTCACGGCCCGGTTCGGCGAGGAGGGCACGGAGCTGCCCGTCGGGGCGCCGCTGATCACGGTGGCCGTGGGGGAGCGGCCCGCCTCCGGCGCCGAGGACACCGGCTCCGGGGGGTCGGGCAACGTCCTCGTCGGCTACGGCACCTCCGAGGCGCCCGCGCGGCGCCGCCGGGTCCGGCAGGACCGGCCGCTGTCCGGCGCGTCCGCGACAGCCGGAGGGGCCGACCGCGCCGGGTCGCCGACGGGCCGGGCGGACGCCGCCGCGGCCCCGGGACCGGTTTCCCCGGCGCGGGCGCAGGCACAGGCGGGGATCGGCGCCCCCGTGGCGACCGTCAACGGCCAGGCCAACGGTTCCGGCTCGGCAGACGGCCCCGTCCCCGTGATCTCGCCCCTGGTGCGCCGGCTGGCGCGGCAGAACGGCCTGGACCTGCGGGAGCTGACCGGGTCCGGTCCCGACGGGCTGATCCTGCGGGCGGACGTGGAGTACGCGTTGCGCGCCGCGGGCCGCCAGGACACCCAGGGCGCTCCGGCGGGATCGCCGGCCGCGCCGCACCCGCACGAGGTGCGGCACACCCCGAGCCCGGCCCTCGCCTCCCGCCCCTCCGCGGCGGTCCCCGGCGAGACCCGCGCCCCGCTCACCGGCGAGACGCGCACGCCGCTCAAGGGCATCCGCGGCGCCGTCGCCGACAAGCTGGCGCGCAGTCGCCGGGAGATCCCGGACGCCACCTGCTGGGTCGATGCGGACGCCACGGAGCTCATGCGGGCGCGCGCCGCCATGAACGCGGTCGGCGGACCGAAGATCTCGCTCCTGGCCCTGCTCGCCCGGATCTGCACCGCGGCCCTCGCCCGCTTCCCCGAGCTCAACTCCACGGTCGACGCGCAGGCCAGGGAGATCGTGCAGTTCGACCACGTGCACCTGGGGTTCGCGGCGCAGACCGACCGGGGCCTCGTCGTGCCGGTCGTGCGGGACGCGCACGCGCGGGACGCCGAGTCGCTGACCGCCGAGTTCGCCCGGCTGACCGAGGCGGGCCGCACGGGGACGCTGACACCGGGCGAACTCACCGGCGGGACCTTCACGCTGAACAACTACGGCGTCTTCGGCGTCGACGGCTCCACGCCGATCATCAACCACCCCGAAGCCGCCATGCTCGGCGTCGGCCGCATCGTCCCCAAGCCATGGGTGCACGAGGGCGAGCTGGCGGTGCGGCAGGTCGTCCAGCTCTCGCTCACCTTCGACCACCGGGTGTGCGACGGGGGCGTGGCCGGCGGCTTCCTGCGGTACGTCGCGGACTGCGTCGAACAGCCGGCGGTGCTGCTGCGGACGCTGTGATTCCTGTTCCTCGTCCGAGCCGGTGTTCGTGATCGCGTCGCTTCCCCCGCGTTCCGTGTGATCGCGGGGGCACGCATACTCGGGGGGTGACCGCCTACCAGCCCCCCGGTGAACCCGGCGCCGCCACCGGCCCCGCGCATGGGCCCGGCCCCGTCCGGTATGACGCCGTCGTGCTCGCCGGCGGTGCCGCCCGGCGCCTGGGCGGCACGGACAAACCCGGCGTGCGGGTGGGCGGGCGGCCCCTGCTCGACCGGGTGCTCGCGGCCTGCGCCAACGCCCGCACCACCGTCGTCGTCGCCGCGCCCCGGCCGACCGCACGGCCCGTGACCTGGGCCCGCGAGGACCCGCCCGGCGGCGGACCGCTCGCCGCCCTCGACGCCGGGCTGCGCCACACCACGGCCGAGCACGTCGTGGTGCTCTCCGCCGACCTGCCCTTCCTCCGAGAGCCGACCGTGGACCGCCTGCTGAGCGCGCTGCGGACGAGCGGCTCCGACGGGGTGCTGCTGACCGACCCCGGCGGCCGGGACCAGCCCCTCGTGGCCGCCTACCGGGCGCCGCGGCTGCGTGCGGAACTCGCGCTCCTCACCGGCCGGCACGGCACTCTCACCGGCTTCCCCCTGCGGCGTCTGACCGCCGAGCTGAACCTCACCCGCATCTCCGACCCGGTCGCGTCCTTCGATTGCGACACCTGGGACGACATCGCCACCGCCAGGGCACGTATCAGGGAGCATGGGCACGTGTTGGATGAATGGATTTCCGCCGTCAAGGACGAACTGGGGATCGACCTCGACGTCGACACCCGCGGCCTGCTCGACCTCGCCCGCGACGCCGCCCACGGTGTGGCCCGGCCCGCGGCGCCGCTGACCACCTTCCTCGTCGGCTACGCGGCCGCGCAGGCCGGCGGTGGCCCCGAGGCGGTCGCCGAGGCCGCCCGCAAGGCCGCGGCGCTCGCCACGCGCTGGGCGCGGGAGAGCACGTCCGAGGCCGGCCCCTCCGCCGACGGCGCGCAGCAGCCCCAGGGCGATACGGCCACGGACGGCACGCAGCAGCCCCAGAGCGATACGGCCAGGGACGGCTCGCGGCCCCCGCAGGGCGATGTGGCCCCCGACGCTACGCCCGACACCCGGCCGGACGCCGGATGACCCCGCACGGCGCCCGTGCCGGAGAGAACGCCGAGGACCTCGACGTCGAGGAGGTGCTCGCCCTCGTGAGGAACAGCAACGGCGACCACCAGCCCGGCCCCGCGGCCCGGGGCGAGAAGGGCAGCGCCCGCACCGCCTCCCAGCCGGACACCGCGGCCCGGCCCGGGGGCCACCACCGCGCCACCCCGTGGCCCGAGGCCCGGGCCCTCGCCGAACGCGCCGGCCGCGACGCCGCCCGGACCGCCCGCCGCGCCCCCGTCTCCGCGCCCCTGGACACCGCCCTCGGCCTGACCCTCGCCGCCCCGCTCGACGCCCTCACCGACCTCCCGTCCTTCGACACCTCCGCGATGGACGGCTGGGCGGTCTGCGGCCCCGCCCCCTGGCGCGTACGGGACGAGGGGGTCCTGGCCGGGCACGCCGCGCCCGGGTCCCTGACCGACGGCGAGGCCGTCCGGATCGCCACCGGCGCCCGCATCCCGCCGGACACCACCGCGGTCCTGCGCAGCGAGCACGGCCGTACCGACGACAAGGGCCGCCTCTACGCGACCAGAGACGTCGTCCCCGGCCAGGACATCCGCCCGCGTGGCCAGGAATGCCGTGCAGGCGACCAGCTGCTCGCTGTCGGCACCCTCGTCACCCCGGCCGTCCTCGGGCTCGCGGCGGCGGCCGGATACGACACCGTCACCGCGGTCCCCCGGGCCCGCGCCGAAGTCCTGGTCCTCGGTGACGAGTTGCTCACGCAGGGTCTGCCGCACGACGGCCTGATCCGGGACGCGCTCGGCCCCATGCTGCCGCCCTGGCTGCGGGCGCTCGGCGCCGAGGTCATCGCCGTCCGGCGCATCCGCGACGACGCCGACGCGCTGTACGAGGCCGTCACCGCCTCCGACGCCGACGTCCTCCTCACCACCGGCGGCACCGCCGCGGGCCCCGTCGACCACGTGCACCCCACGTTGCGCCGGATCGGCGCCGAACTCCTCGTGGACGGCGTCAAGGTGCGCCCGGGCCACCCGATGCTGCTGGCCCGCACCACGCCGACCCAGCACCTCGTCGGCCTGCCGGGCAACCCGCTCGCCGCCGTCTCCGGGCTGCTGACGCTCGCCGAGCCGTTGCTGCGGATCCTCGCGGCCCGCCCGGCTCCGGAGCCGTACACGATGCCGCTCCGGGACGGCGTGCACGGGCACCCGCACGACACCCGGCTCGTCCCCGTGGTCCTGCGCGGCGACGAGGCCGTGCCGCTGCACTACAACGGCCCCGCCATGCTGCGCGGCATCGCGGCCGCCGACGCGCTGGCCGTGGTCCCGCCGGGCGGTGCACGTCCGGGACAGGAGGCGGAACTGCTCGACCTGCCCTGGGCGTCCGGAGGAATCGGGGTGTGTTTCACGTGAAACTTCCGGGCCAGGATGCGATCGCCCGCCAGGGCGACGAGCATCTGGTGACCTATCGGGTGAGACTTCCGAGAAAAGTGGTCGAGCACCCGATCCGCCAGGTCGCCAAGCGGCTCTCCATGGCGCTGTTCGTCCTCGTGCTGACCGCGTTGATCGTCTACGCCGACCGGGACGGTTACAACGACAACGCGGGCGGCGGCATCAGCCTCCTCGACGCGTTCTACTACGCGACCGTCACCCTCTCCACCACCGGCTACGGTGACATCACCCCGGCGAGCGAAAGCGCCCGGCTCACCAACATCCTCGTCATCACGCCGCTGCGCGTGCTGTTCCTGATCATCCTGGTCGGCACCACCCTCGAAGCCCTCACCGAACGCACCCGGGAGGAGTGGCGGCTGACCCGCTGGAGGTCCACTTTGCGCGATCACACCGTCGTCATCGGCTTTGGCACGAAGGGCAGATCGGCGATCCGGACCGTCTGCGCGACGGGCCTGAAGAAGGAACAGGTCGTCGTGGTCGACCCCAGTTCCAAGGTGATCGACGCCGCGACCGCCGAGGGCTACGCGGGCATCGTCGGGGACGCGACCCGCAGCGAGGTGCTGAAGCAGGCCGAGGTGCACAAGGCGCGTCAGATCATCATCGCGACCCAGCGCGACGACACGGCGGTCCTGGTCGCGCTGACGGCTCGCCAGCTCAACCGCGGGGCGAAGATCGTGGCCACCGTGCGGGAGGAGGAGAACGCGCCGCTTCTCAAGCAGTCCGGCGCGGACGCGGTCGTCACCAGCGCCAGCGCCGCCGGCCGGCTGCTCGGTCTGTCCGTGCTCAGCCCCTCCGCCGGCATGGTCATGGAGGACCTCATCCAGCAGGGCAGCGGCCTCGACATCGTCGAACGGCCGGTCGTCAAGGCCGAGGTGGGCAAGACGCCGCGGGAGGTCGCCGACCTGGTCGTGAGCGTCATACGCGGTCACCGGGTGCTCGGCTACGACGATCCCGCCATCGGGACGCTGGAGTTGACCGACCGCCTCATCACGATCGTGCGGAAGACCCCGGCCACCCAGGTCGCACCGGACATCCGCCCCATGCCTCCGCTGCCCCGCAACAACTGACGCGCGAAGCGGCCGGCCGACCCGCACCATGCGTGACGGCCGGTCGAAAGCCCGGGTCCCGAGGGCTACTTCCGGTTGTACAGCCGCATCGTGACCGGCCCGAAGACCAGCACGAACAGGGCCGCCCAGCCCAGCGACCAGGCGACCTCGTCAGCCGGCCAGTCGCCGCCCATCAGGCCGCGCACCGCCGACGCCAGATGGGTGATGGGGCTGTTGTTCACGAACGCCTGCAGCCAGCCCGGCATCGTCTTCGGATCGACGAACACGTTGGACAGGAACGTGAGCGGGAAGATCACCATCATGCTCACGCCCATCACGGACTTCTCGGTGCGCAGCATCAGCCCGAACATCGTCCAGATCCACGAGAAGGCGAACGAGAAGGCCACCAGCAGGGCGATCCCGGCGAGCACACCGGCGGCCCCGCCGTCCGGCCGGTAGCCGAGGATGATGCCGACGGTGAGCATCACGACCGAGGCGATCGTGTACCGCAGGGCGTCACCGAGCAGATAACCGACCATCGTCGACGGCCGCCAGATCGGCAGGCTGCGGAACCGGTCGAAGACGCCCTTCTCGATGTCGGTGTTCACGGAGACACCCGTGTACATCGTGATCATCACGACCGACATCACGAGGATGCCCGGCAGCAGGAACTGGATGTACTCCTTCGGCGAGCCGGCCAGCGCCCCGCCGAACAGGTACGTGTACATCAGCACCATCATGATCGGGAACGCCGTGACGTCGAAGAGCTGCTCCGGCACGTGCTTGATCTTGAGGATCGCGCGCCAGCCGAAGGTCATCGACGCCGACCACGCGCTGGGCCGCGGCGGCCGCTCCCTGGAGACGAGCAGCGCGGCGAGGGACTCCGCGCTGACCGGGGCGAGATCCTTGCTCTCGGTCGTCGTCGCGGTGCTCATGCCGCCACCTCGTCCTTCGGGTCGTCGGAGCGGTCGGCGGAGTCGGCGGAGCCCGCGGAGTCGTGCGTGTCGTGCCCGGTGAGGGCGAGGAACACCTCGTCCAGGCTGGGCTGGCCCAGAGAGAAGTTGTCGACGGTGATGCCGGCCCGGGCCAGCGCGTTCAGCGCGCGGGCGGCCTGCTCGGCCGCGGAGTCGTCACTCGCCGCCGTGCCGAGGCGGGCGGTGAGGGCCACCGGGTCGGGCTCCGGCTGCACCTGCGCGTCGAGGGCGCGGCGCAGCAGGCCGGCCGCGAGATCGCGCTGGTCGGCATCGCGCAGCCGCAGGTGGACGGACCCGGCGCCGACGGACGACTTCAGCTCGCCCTTGGTGCCCTCGGCGATCACCTTGCCCCGGTCGATGACGGCGATCCGGGACGCCAGCTGGTCGGCCTCGTCCAGGTACTGCGTGGTCAGCAGCACGGTGGTGCCCTGGGCGACGACGGCCCGCACGATCTCCCAGACCTGGTTGCGGCTGCGCGGGTCCAGGCCGGTCGTCGGCTCGTCGAGGAACAGCAGGTCGGGGGTGTTGAGGATGGACGCGGCGATGTCGATGCGGCGCCGCATGCCGCCCGAATAGTGCTTGACCTGCTTCGCGGCCGCGTCCGTGAGCCCGAAGGCCTCCAGGAGCTGGGCGGCGCGCTCCCGGGCGGCCTTCTTGTGGTGGCCGAGCAGCCGGCCCAGCAGGACCAGGTTCTCGGTGCCGGTGAGGTCCTCGTCCACCGATGCGTACTGGCCGGTGAGGCTCACCCGGCCGCGCACCTCGTCCGCCTCGCGGACGATGTCGTGGCCGAAGACGTGCGCCTCGCCGCCGTCCGGCCGCAGGAGTGTGGCGAGCATCTTCACGGTGGTGGTCTTGCCGGCGCCGTTCGGGCCGAGGACGCCGTAGACCGTGCCCGCGGGCACGGACAGGTCCACTCCGTCGACGGCCCTCGTCTCGCCGAACGTTTTCACCAGGCCCGCGGTCTCGATCGCCAGGCCGGACAACTGCGTGCTCATGCTTCGGGTCCTTCCGCGTGCTGGGGCTACGCGTGGGGAGACCTTCACCGTCGCGCAAACTCATCGGTGACGGACACGGGGTTTCGCGGGACGGGTCGAACGGCGTAGGCGGGGAGGACCTCGGGACGGAGCGGACTCGGTCCGGGGGCCGGCGGGTACGGTCCCTTGCATGCATGCGATCACGATTCCCGAACCTGGTGGGCCCGAGGCGCTGGTGTGGGACGAGGTCCCCGACCCCGTGCCCGGTGAGGGCGAGGTCCTGGTCGAGGTGGCGGCCGGTGCGGTCAACCGGGCCGACATCCTCCAGCGCCAGGGCTTCTACGAACCGCCGCCCGGCGCGTCCCCGTACCCCGGCCTGGAGTGCTCCGGCCGGATCGCCGCGATCGGCACCGGCGTCTCCGGCTGGAAGGTCGGCGACGAGGTGTGCGCGCTGCTGTCCGGCGGCGGTTACGCCGAGAAGGTTGCCGTCCCGGCCGGGCAGCTGCTGCCCGTGCCCGAGGGCGTCGGTCTGACGCAGGCGGCGGCACTGCCCGAGGTGGCCTGCACGGTCTGGTCGAACGTCTTCATGATCGCCCACCTGCGGCCCGGCGAGACGCTCCTGGTGCACGGCGGTTCCAGCGGCATCGGCACGATGGCGATCCAGCTGGCCAAGGCCGTGGGCGCGCGGGTGGCCGTGACGGCCGGGACGAAGGAGAAGCTGGAGCGGTGCGCCGAGCTGGGCGCCGACATCCTGGTCAACTACCGCGAGCAGGACTTCGTCGAGGAGGTCGGGAAGGCGACGGACGGCGCCGGTGCGGACGTGATCCTCGACAACATGGGCGCCAAGTACCTGGAGCGCAACGTCAAGGCCCTCGCCGTCAACGGGCGGCTCGCGATCATCGGCATGCAGGGCGGCGTCAAGGGCGAGCTGAACATCGGCGCCCTGCTGGCCAAGCGTGCCGCGATCAGTGCGACGTCCCTGCGGGCCCGGCCCCTGGAGGAGAAGGCCGCCATCGTCGCGGCCGTACGCGAACACGTCTGGCCCCTGCTCGCGGGGGGCCATCTGCGCCCGGTCGTCGACCGCGAAATCCCCATGCCGGACGCCGCCGCCGCGCACCGGGTGGTGGAGGAGAGCGGCCACATCGGCAAGGTCCTGCTGATCACCCCACGGGCCGCCTGAGCCCGGCCGACCCAGGGTCTGTCGTATGGCTCATGACGCAGACGCGGGGCTCACCGGCGTTCACAGGTGCTGCCTATGCCCTGCGCCATGATCCGAACGACAGACCCTAGACCCGGCGCAGTCGCAGGGCGACGAACGCCAGGGCCAGGCCCAGGCCGATCAGGACCAGGCCGCTGCCCAGGGGCAGGATCCGCAGGACCGGGCCGACGGGGCGTTGTGCGGTGGCGGCCTCGCGTACGGGCTGCTCCGTCGCCGCGGTGGGCGCCGGGGTGGTCTCGCGGGGCTCCTCGGGGAGGGCCGTGGTGTCGGGGAGGTCCGGCCGCTGCTCCGGCCGTCCCGGCCGCGCCCGGCCCTCTCCGGCCCTGCTCCCGGCCCGGGAGGGTTCACCGGTGGCGGAGGGCGTCGGCGGGACCGCCCGCGTCGGCGAGGCCGCCCGCGTCGACGGAGCCGCCAGGGCCGACGGAGCCGCCAGGGGTGACGGGGCGGACCGGGACGGGGAAGCAGCCCGGGGTGAGTCGCCCGGCCGGGCATGCCCGGCCGGTCCGGCCGACGAGGCCGATGCGGCGGGCCTCGGGGACCGGGCGCTGGGCGGCCCGGACCGCGGCCCCTCCGCCTCCTCCCGGTCCCTCTCCTCGTCGTGCGTGAGGACGGCCCCGTACGACGGGACGGATGCGATGGGTGAGACGACCGCGCCCGCCCCCAGGGCGAGCACCAGTCCTGCCGCCCGCAGCGCGCGTAGCCATGGAGTCACGGGGGTGACCCCCTCCCGCCGTGCCCGGTAGGACAGAACGGCAAGTTCGGTCATCATCAGACAAACAGCCTCACACCACCCCGCGCGCCCGGCACGCCGGGTTCGGCCGACGGACGGAATCGCGCACAATCCGGTTATGTCGATACGTCACGGGCTGCTGGCCCTGCTGGCGGCCGGCCCCCGCTACGGCTCCCGCCTGCGCACCGACTTCGAGGCGCGCACAGGCGGCACCTGGCCGCTGAACATCGGGCAGGTCTACACGACGCTGGGCCGCCTGGAACGGGACGGCATGGTCGCCCGGGACGGCGTCGACGCGGCCGGACGGACGCTGTACGCGCTCACCGAGGCCGGCCGGGCCGAGCTGGGCTCCTGGTACGACCGCCCGGTGGAACGGGCCGGCCCGCCCCGCGACGAGCTGGCGATCAAGCTGGTGATGGCGCTCGGCACGGACGGCGTCGACGTGCGGGAGGTCGTTGAGGCTCAGCGGCGGCATGTGACGCGGGCGCTGCACGACCAGGTGCGGCAGCGGGCCGAGGCGCTGGCCCGCGCGCCGGAGCACCCCGGGGAGCTGGCCCGGCTGCTCGTCCTGGAGCAGCTCGTCCTCCACGCCGAGGCCGAGGTGCGCTGGCTGGACCACTGTGAGGCCCGCCTGCTCCGTTTCACCCGCGGGGAGGAGCCGCTCCCGCCGGAGCAACCCGGGGCGTGAGCGACTCGTCTCCTCCAGCACGGTGGATCAGCCCTCTGTGGGGGCACCACGGAGGTGAGGTGCAGGCGTGCGACAGAATGGCGACATGGAGATGCCGAGGAACGAACGGTCGTCGGAGAACCCGCAGATCCTGGTCGTGGGCCAGGACGGCATGGCGCTCGGTGACGGCGGCGCAGACGATGACTCCCGCGAGACCCCGATCACGGAGCAGGTGGAGCAGCCCGCGAAGGTCATGCGGATCGGCAGCATGATCAAGCAGCTGCTGGAGGAAGTGCGGGCGGCTCCCCTGGACGAGGCCAGCCGGGTGCGGCTGAAGGACATCCACGCCAGCTCCGTGAAGGAGCTGGAGGACGGCCTCGCGCCGGAGCTGGTCGAGGAACTGGAGCGGCTCTCCCTGCCCTTCACGGACGAGGCGACCCCCAGTGACTCGGAGCTGCGCATCGCGCAGGCCCAGCTGGTCGGATGGCTGGAGGGGCTCTTCCACGGGATCCAGACGACGCTGTTCGCCCAGCAGATGGCGGCCCGCGCCCAGCTGGAGTCCATGCGCCGTGCCCTCCCGCCCGGGGTCGGTGACGGCCTCGACGAGCAGCACCCCGGCGGCCGGTCCGGCGGCCCCTACCTGTAGAGGGCCCCGGGCATCACGGAGTGGACGAAGGGCCCGGCGGCCGAAGCCGCCGGGCCCTTCCGCGCGTCAGGGGACCTCAGGAGGGCGGGTTGCCCGTCGAGACACTCAGCTCGATCTCGGGCATGTCCTCCGGGTCGACGTCGGTGTCGGCGGACGGGAACTGGTTCATCACCGTGCCGTCGCCGTAGGTGTTCTCGTCGACCTTCTTCTCGTCCACTTCCCAGCCGGCCGCCTGGAGGCAGGCCTTGACCGACTTGATGTTCTTGAACTTGAAGTCCGGGATCTGGATCTTGTCCGGGTCGTTGTACGACTCCCGCGGCTCCGTGCACTCCTCGGTGTCGATCGTCTTCGTGGTGTCCGGGCCGCGGTAGCCGGGCTTCTTCTCCGCGGAGGCCGAGGCGCTCGGGCTGCCGCCGCCGCCCTTGTCGTCCTCGCCGCCGCCGTTCAGCAGCAGCGCCGTGACGAGGCCGCCGACCGCGACGACGGACACGATGATCGAGCCGATGATCACCGGCTTGTTCCTGCCGCCGGAGGAGGCCGCCGGAGCCTGCGGCGACAGGTTGTACGGCGGCGGCGTCGACGGGCCCGGCTGCGGGGAGTACCCCGCCGGGGTCGGCGTCTGGTAGCCGCCCGCCTGGGGGTATCCGTACGCCGGGGTCGGCCCCGTCGGTGCGGGCGTGCCGTACGGGTTCGGGGGCGGGGTCGGCTGGTACGGCGTCTGGACCTGGCCCGAGGGCGCCGGGGTCGCCTGGTCGACCGGCGGGAACACGGCCGAGCCGACGCCCGCGCCGCTCGGGGCCGGGGTGCCCGGGACGATGCTCGGCGGCGCGGCCTGGAAGGACGCCGCCACCCGCAGGCACTCGTCCCGCATGGCCTCGGCGCTGGGGAAGCGCTCGTTCGGGTTCTTCTTCAGCGCGCGGGCGATCAGCGCGTCCACGGCCGGGGGCAGCGCGCGGTTGACCGAGGACGGGACCGGCGGCTCCTCCTGCACGTGCGCGTACGCGATCGCCAGCGGCGAGTCCGCCTCGAACGGAAGCCGCCCGGTGACCAGTTGGAACAGCATGATGCCGACCGAGTACAGGTCGGAGCGGGCGTCCACCCCGCGGCCGAGGGCCTGTTCGGGCGAGAGGTACTGGGGGGTGCCGACGACCATGCCGGTCTGCGTCATCGACGTCACACCGGACTGCATGGCGCGGGCGATGCCGAAGTCCATCACCTTGACCACGCCGCGCTTGGTCATCATCACGTTGCCCGGCTTGATGTCGCGGTGGACCAGGCCCATCTCGTGGCTGATCTCCAGCGCGGCCAGCACGTCCGCGGTGATCTTCAGCGCCTTGTCCGCGGGCATCGCGCCCTGCTGCCGCACGTCCTCGTCGAGGACCGAGCCGAGCGGGCGGCCCTCGACGTATTCCATGACGATGTACGGCGTCGTCAAGCCGTCGAGGGTGTCCTCGCCGGTGTCGAAGACCGACACGATGTTGGTGTGCGTGAGCTTGGCCACGGACTGGGCCTCGCGGCGGAACCGCTCGCGGAAGGCCTGTTCCCGTCCGAGATCCGTGTGAAGTGTCTTGATGGCGACCTGCCGGTCGAGCACGCTGTCGTAGGCGAGGTGCACCGAGGCCATGCCGCCCTGGCCGAGGAGGTCACGCAGTTGATAGCGGCCGCCGGCGAGCGCCCGCCCCGCGTACTGGCCCTGTGCGCCGTCCTGGCTCATGTCCCGTTTCCCCCGTAGCCCTTGAGGCGCCGCCGACTTACGCGGATCACCGTGGATCCGTCGTGGATCCGTCGTTGATCCAAACCGCCATTCCCGGCCAAGTCTGCCCCAGGGCACTGACACGTCAAGCTCGGTGCCCGTTCCGTGACCGTACGCGAAAGAAGCGTCGCGGAAGCGTTACCGGGGGCGTACGGCCGGGACACGGGATTTGCACGACAGTAAGGAGTGAAGGTTTCATGACCGGTCCGTCTCGTGCCGGTCCCGGTGCCCCTTCTCGGGCCGGAGGCTTGCGCGGAGGCTGTAGCGTGGCCGACGGAGACCGTAACAACACCGCGCGCACCGCGGGCAGAAACGACGGCGAGGACTGATGGCACAGCAGCAGCGCGCTCAGGGCCCGTCCGACCCCGAGGCGACTGGCGGCGGCATGTCGGAGGCGCCGGAGTCCTGGGGGAACGGCGGACTGGTCGGGGACGGCCGGTACCGGCTGACCCGCAGACTCGGCCGGGGCGGCATGGCCGAGGTGTTCGCAGCCGAGGACGTCCGTCTCGGACGCACCGTCGCGGTCAAGCTGCTCCGCTCCGACCTCGCCGAGGACCCCGTGTCCAAGGCGCGCTTCACGCGCGAGGCCCAGTCGGTGGCCGGCCTCAACCACCACGCGATCGTCGCCGTGTACGACTCCGGCGAGGACTTCGTCGGCGGCCAGTCCGTGCCGTACATCGTCATGGAGATCGTCGAGGGCCGCACCATCCGCGACCTCCTGCTGAACGCGGAGGCGCCCGGCCCCGAGCAGGCGCTGATCATCGTCTCCGGTGTTCTGGAGGCGCTCGCCTACTCGCACCAGCACGGCATCGTGCACCGCGACATCAAGCCCGCCAACGTCATCATCACGCACAACGGCGCCGTGAAGGTGATGGACTTCGGCATCGCCCGCGCCCTGCACGGCGCGTCCACGACGATGACGCAGACCGGCATGGTCATGGGCACCCCGCAGTACCTCTCCCCCGAGCAGGCCCTCGGCAAGGCCGTCGACCACCGCTCCGACCTGTACGCGACGGGCTGCCTGCTCTACGAACTCCTCGCGCTGCGCCCGCCGTTCACCGGCGAGACCCCGCTGTCGGTGGTCTACCAGCACGTCCAGGACATCCCTACGCCGCCGTCCGAGGCCTCCGACGCCTGCCCGCCGGAGCTGGACGGCCTGGTCATGCGCTCCCTCGCCAAGGAGCCCGACGACCGGTTCCAGACGGCGGAGGAGATGCGCGGGCTGGTCCAGTACGCGCTGCAGATGCTCTACGACCAGGGCGGCCACACCGGCACCTGGAACACCGGCCCGGTCGACATGCACGAGGGCCGCAACACCCCGTCGGGCGGCTTCGCCGGAGCGACGGCCGTGATGGGCCATCCCGGGGACGTCTCCGGTACCACGCAGATCCCCTCGCCGATCCTGCCCAGCGGCTACGGCGGCGGGGACGACGGCGGCTTCGAGGGCCAGGGCAACAAGGGCAGCGGCCGCGGCAAGCTGTGGATCCTCGCCGTGCTCGCGGTGATCGCCGTCGTCGCGGGTGTCGCGCTGGCGCTGCAGAACACCGGCGGCGACAAGGACGGCCCGAGCAAGGAGCAGAAGCCGACCACCTCGCAGACGACCGAGAAGAAGACGCCCAGCGAGACGCCGAGCGACGAGGACACCGGCCGGCCGACGGACACCACGACGGACGACGGCACCGGCACCGGCTCGGGCAGCGGCAACTGGACGCCGACCTACAAGCCGTCCGCCACGCCGTCGCAGAGCGCTCCCGCCTCGCCCACCGGCGAGCCGACGGGCGACCCGACGAGCGCGGAGCCGACCGGTGAGCCGACGGACGAGGAGCCCACCGATCCGGGCACCCCGACCGACGACACCGGCGGTACGGACGGCGGCGCCACGGAGGGCATCGTGGGCGGCGCGGGCGGCGGCGAAGGCTGACCCCACAGCTCAGCGGCATGATCCACGCGCGCGTGGGACCCGGGAACGGGGCCCACGCGCGCGTGCCGTTCGGGGTACGCCGAAAAGAGGACTCTTCCCGTGACCTGGGTCACCGGGTTAACGTGCGGTAGCTCCGGCCTCCTGCAAGGCTGTGACCAGGGCCCTTCCACGCCTTCCCGATTTACTTGGATATCCAAGCAAAATCGCAGGTCAGGTGGGGTTACACAGAAATGTGGCGCACTGGGTAACGTGCTTTCTGCAGGGCGCTCGCCGGGGCACCTGTCACGCCCGTTCCCGGCCGAGCGGCACCCACCCCGTGCCCCGTGGTCGAGAACAGGTGAGCCGCTCCCCCGAGCTCAAAAGAGCAAGGGGGGACCCCCAGGCCTACCGGCAACCCCGTGGCCCGGACCGACGGAGGAGCACACGTGACCGTGGAGAGCACTGCCGCGCGCACACCGCGACGCAGCGCCGGAAGCAAGGCCGGCACCACCGGCACCAAGCGCACCCGCACCACCGCCAAGAAGGACGCCGGCACCGAGCCCCAGCTCGTGCAGCTGCTGACGCCTGAGGGCAAGCGCGTCAAGAACGCCGAGTACGACAAGTACGTCGCCGGCATCACCCCGGAAGAGCTCCGCGGCCTCTACCGCGACATGGTGCTCACCCGCCGCTTCGACGCCGAGGCCACCTCCCTGCAGCGCCAGGGCGAGCTGGGCCTGTGGGCGTCGCTGCTCGGCCAGGAGGCCGCCCAGATCGGATCCGGCCGGGCCACCCGCGAGGACGACTACGTCTTCCCGACCTACCGCGAGCACGGCGTCGCCTGGTGCCGCGGGGTCGACCCGGCCAACCTGCTCGGGATGTTCCGCGGGGTGAACAACGGCGGCTGGGACCCCAACAGCAACAACTTCCAGCTGTACACGATCGTCATCGGCTCCCAGACGCTGCACGCCACCGGCTACGCGATGGGCGTCGCCAAGGACGGCGCCGACAGCGCGGTGATCGCGTACTTCGGCGACGGCGCCTCCAGCCAGGGTGACGTGGCCGAGTCCTTCACCTTCTCCGCGGTCTACAACGCCCCGGTCGTGTTCTTCTGCCAGAACAACCAGTGGGCCATCTCCGAGCCCACCGAGAAGCAGTCCCGCGTGCCGATCTACCAGCGCGCCCAGGGCTTCGGCTTCCCGGGCGTGCGGGTCGACGGCAACGACGTGCTCGGCGTCCTCGCGGTCACCCGGTGGGCCCTGGAGCGGGCCCGCAGCGGCGAGGGCCCGACCCTCGTCGAGGCGTTCACCTACCGCATGGGCGCCCACACCACCTCCGACGACCCGACCCGCTACCGGGGCGACGAGGAGCGCCAGGCCTGGGAGGCCAAGGACCCGATCCTGCGCCTGCGCCGCTATCTGGAGGCCTCACACCACGCGGACGAGGGATTCTTCGCGGAACTGGAGACCGAGTCCGAGGCGTTGGGCAGACGAGTGCGCGAGGCGGTCCGTGCCATGCCGGATCCGGACCACTTCGCGATCTTCGAGAACGCCTACGCGGACGGGCACGCGCTCGTCGACGAGGAGCGCGCCCAGTTCGCCGCGTACCAGGCGTCGTTCGCCGATGAGGGGGGTAACTGAGATGGCCGACAAGATGGCACTCGCGAAGGCGATCAACGAGTCGCTGCGCCGCGCCCTGGAATCCGACCCCAAGGTCCTGATCATGGGTGAGGACGTCGGCAAGCTCGGCGGCGTCTTCCGCGTGACGGACGGGCTGCAGAAGGACTTCGGCGAGAGCCGCGTCATCGACACCCCGCTCGCCGAGTCGGGCATCGTCGGCACGGCGATCGGCCTGGCCCTGCGCGGCTACCGCCCGGTGGTGGAGATCCAGTTCGACGGCTTCGTCTTCCCCGCGTACGACCAGATCGTCACGCAGCTCGCGAAGATGCACGCCCGCTCGCTGGGCAAGGTCAAGCTCCCGGTCGTCGTCCGCATCCCCTACGGCGGCGGCATCGGCGCGGTGGAGCACCACTCCGAGTCGCCCGAGGCGCTCTTCGCGCACGTCGCCGGTCTGAAGATCGTCAGCCCGTCGAACGCGTCGGACGCGTACTGGATGATGCAGCAGGCCATCCAGAGCGACGACCCGGTGATCTTCTTCGAGCCCAAGCGCCGCTACTGGGACAAGGGCGAGGTCAACACGGAGGCGATCCCGGGCCCGCTGCACAAGGCCCAGGTGGTCCGCGAGGGCACCGATCTCACCCTGGCCGCCTACGGCCCGATGGTGAAGCTCTGCCAGGAGGTCGCCGACGCGGCCGCCGAGGAGGGCAAGAGCCTGGAGGTCCTGGACCTGCGCTCGGTCTCCCCGCTCGACTTCGACTCGATCCAGGCGTCGGTGGAGAAGACCCGCCGTCTGGTCGTGGTCCACGAGGCCCCGGTGTTCTTCGGCTCCGGCGCGGAGATCGCCGCGCGGATCACGGAGCGCTGCTTCTACCACCTGGAGGCCCCGGTGCTCCGGGTCGGCGGCTACCACGCGCCGTACCCGCCGGCCCGCCTGGAGGAGGAGTACCTGCCGAACCTGGACCGGGTACTGGACGCCGTCGACCGCTCGCTGGCGTACTGAGGAGAGGGTCGTGACGACGATGACGGAAGCGTCCGTGCGCGAGTTCAAGATGCCCGACGTGGGCGAGGGACTCACCGAGGCCGAGATCCTCAAGTGGTACGTCCAGCCCGGCGACACGGTCACCGACGGGCAGGTGGTCTGCGAGGTCGAGACGGCGAAGGCGGCCGTGGAGCTGCCCATCCCCTACGACGGCGTGGTCCGGGACCTGCACTTCCCGGAGGGCACCACGGTCGACGTGGGCACGGCGATCATCGCGGTGGACGTCGGCGGCGGCAGTGCCGCGCCCGCGCCCGCCGCCGAGCAGCCCACCGCCGCGCAGCCGGAGGCAGCCGCGCCCGCCGAGGAGCCGAAGGCCGCGGCTCCGGGTCGCCAGCCGGTTCTGGTGGGCTACGGGGTGGCGACCTCGTCCACCCGCCGCCGCCCCCGCAAGGGCCCCGAGGTCCCGGTCCAGCAGGCCTCGACCGCGATCCAGACGGAGCTGAACGGCCACGCGCCGACGGCCCCGGCGGCGAGCGCCCCGGCCCCGGCGGCTCCGGCTGCCCCGGCCGGCGGGGAGCGCCCGCTGGCCAAGCCGCCCGTCCGCAAGCTCGCCAAGGACCTGGGCGTCGACCTGACGACGGTCGTCCCGACGGGCCCGGACGGCATCATCACCCGCGAGGACGTGCACGCCGCGGTCGCCGCGGCCGTACCGGCGGCGCCCGAGCCGCAGGTCGCGCCCGCCCCGGCCGCCGCTGCCCCGGCCGCGGTGTCGTACGACACCGCGCGGGAGACCCGCATCCCGGTCAAGGGTGTGCGCAAGGCGACGGCGGCGGCGATGGTCGGCTCGGCGTTCACCGCGCCGCACGTCACCGAGTTCGTGACGGTCGACGTCACGCGCACGATGAAGCTGGTCGAGGAGCTGAAGGCCGACAAGGAGTTCGCCGGCCTGCGGGTGAACCCCCTGCTGCTGATCGCCAAGGCGTTGCTGGTCGCCATCAAGCGCAACCCGGACGTCAACGCGTCCTGGGACGAGGCCGCCCAGGAGATCGTGGTCAAGCACTACGTGAACCTGGGCATCGCGGCCGCGACCCCGCGCGGTCTGATCGTGCCGAACATCAAGGACGCGCACGCGAAGACGCTGCCGCAGCTGGCCGAGTCGCTGGGCGAGCTGGTGTCGACGGCCCGGGACGGCAAGACGTCTCCGGCGGCGATGCAGGGCGGCACGGTGACGATCACCAACGTCGGCGTCTTCGGCGTCGACACGGGCACGCCGATCCTCAACCCGGGCGAGTCCGCGATCCTGGCGGTCGGTGCGATCAAGCTTCAGCCGTGGGTCCACAAGGGCAAGGTGAAGCCCCGTCAGGTCACCACCCTGGCCCTGTCCTTCGACCACCGTCTGGTCGACGGCGAGCTGGGCTCGAAGGTGCTGGCCGACGTGGCGGCGATCCTGGAGCAGCCGAAGCGCCTGATCACCTGGGCGTGAGCCGACTGCGGCGGCCCCCTGCCCACCCGGGCGGGGGGCCGCCGGCGCTTTCCGGAGGCCGGCCGGGGGGCCGGCGGGCACGGCAGAGCACAGGAAGCGCGTCGGACCCGCCCGAGCGGGACGCACACGGCCGAGGGGGCCCCGCCGCGGTGTGCGACAGGGCCCCCTCGGCGTGGTCCCTACTGGGTGAAGCCGTAGTTGAGCAGCTTCGTGGCGTCCGCCTTGCGGGCGTCCAGGCCGGTCGAGGCGAGGACGGTGCCGATGACGGTCTTGCCGCTGCGGGTGGCGGCGAAGACCAGGCAGTACTTCGCCTCCGGGCCGGAACCGGTCTTCACGCCGATCGCGCCGGAGTAGCTGCCGAGCAGCGGGTTGGTGTTCTCCCACGGCGCCATCGTCCGCGTGCCGCCGGACTTGGTGGTCGTCTTCGCCGTGTACTTCTTGGTCTTGACGACCGTGCGGAACGTGGAGTTCTTCATCGCCGCGCTGGCGAGCTTGGTCAGGTCGCGCGGCGTGGAGTAGTTGGCGCCGTGGCCGATGCCGTCGAACGAGTCGAAGTGGGTGTTCTTCAGGCCCAGGTTCTTGGCGGTGGTGTTCATCTTGCCGATGAACGACTTCACGCGCGCCGAACGGGTCGAGCCCGAACCGAACTTGTCGGCGAGCGCGTACGCCGCGTCGCAGCCGGACGGCAGCATCAGCCCGTACAGCAGCTGGCGGACGGTGACCTTGTCGCCGACGATCAGCTTCGCGTTGGACGCGTAGTTGTTGTCGACGATGTAGTCGCTGTACGCCTTCTGGATCGTGACCTTGCTGTCCATGTTCAGGTTCGACTGCTTCAGCACCACCAGGGCGGTCATGATCTTGGTGGTCGAGCCCGTCGAGCGCCGGGTGTCGGCCGCCTTGGTGTACAGCGACTTGCCGGTCGCGTTGTTCATCACGTAGCCGCCCTTGGCGGCGATGGAGGGCGCCGAGGCGGCCTGCGCCGGCGCGACGGTGAGGGCACCGGTCGCGAGCATGGCGCCGGTGGTCACGGCGACGGCCGCGGCTCTGCGGAGACGGGTGCCCTTAATGCCGGTTATCAAGTCAAGTACCCCGATTGCGTCGAATGCCCCAACGATGCGGCCGAGTTGAGGACGAGGGGAAGCAGGCCGCATGTGTCTGACTCGTAACTAGCACACGTGGTTGTGCTGTTGCCGAGGGGGACCCCCGCTTTGCCACGGATGTGTGACATACAAGTCCGCATACTGGACGTATCTCTTCATGCGTACCTGTTGTATCTATGCTGTCCGCATGACCCTGGCCGTGAAGCAACCGCCCGCCGCCGACCGTGTCTACACCCACGTCAAACAGGGCGTCCTGGAGCGCCGCTACGAAGGCGGCACCCTCCTCACCGAGGGCGAGCTCGCCGAGGCCGTCGGAGTGTCGCGCACACCGGTCCGCGAGGCGCTGCTCCGGCTGGAGGCCGAGGGGCTCATCCGGCTCTACCCGAAGAAGGGCGCCCTCGTCCTGCCCGTCTCCGCGCAGGAGATCGCCGACGTCGTCGAGACGCGGCTGCTCGTCGAGGAGCACGCGGCGCGCAAGGCCGTGCCCGCGCCGGCCGGGCTCATCGAGCGCCTGGAGGAGCTGCTGGCCCGGCAGAAGAAGCAGGCCGCCGCCGGGGACCTCGCCGGGGCCGCCGTCACCGACCGCTGCTTCCACGCCGAGATCGTCCGCAGCGGCGGCAACGAGATCCTCTCCCGCCTCTACGACCAGCTGCGCGACCGCCAGCTGCGCATGGGCGTCGCCGTCATGCACTCCCACCCCGACCGCATCGCCAAGACCCTCGCCGAGCACGAGGAGATCCTCGACGCGCTGCGCTCCGGTGACGCGGAGACGGCCGTCGGCCTCGTCCACCGCCACATCGGCTGGTTCTCTCACCTGGCCCGGGGGGAGGTTCGATGAGCGCCGTCTCGATACCCGGCGACCCGCCGGGCGGCCGCCGCGCCCTGGCCGTGTGGGGCACGGGCGTCTCGGTCTACTTCGTCGCGGTCATCTTCCGCACGTCCCTGGGCGTGGCCGGCCTCGACGCCGCCGACCGCTTCCACGTCAACGCCTCGGCCCTGTCCACCTTCTCCATCCTCCAGCTGCTGGTCTACGCGGGCATGCAGATCCCCGTCGGCCTGCTGGTCGACCGGCTCGGCACCAAGAAGGTGCTGACGCTCGGCGCGGTGCTGTTCACCGCCGGGCAGCTGGGCTTCGCCTTCTCCCCGTCGTACGGCATGGCGCTCGCCTCCCGGGCGCTGCTGGGCTGCGGTGACGCGCTGACGTTCATCAGCGTGCTGCGCCTGGGCAGCCGCTGGTTCCCGGCGCGGCGCGGGCCGCTGGTCGCCCAGTTCGCGGGACTGATCGGCATGGCGGGCAACCTCGTCTCCACGCTCGTCCTGGCCCGGCTGCTGCACGGCGTCGGCTGGACGGCGGCGTTCGCGGGCAGCGCGGCGGCCGGGGCCGTGGTGCTGGTCCTGGTGCTGCTGTTCCTCAAGGACCACCCGGAGGGCCACGAGCCGGAGCCCCTGCCGCACCAGGGCGCGGCCTATGTACGGCGGCAGATCGCAGCCTCCTGGCGGGAGCCCGGGACCCGGCTGGGCCTCTGGGTGCACTTCACCACCCAGTTCCCGGCGATGGTGTTCCTGCTGCTGTGGGGCCTGCCGTTCCTCGTCGAGGCGCAGGGGCTGTCCCGGGCGGTCGCCGGTGAACTCCTCACCCTCGTCGTCCTGTCGAACATGGTGGTCGGCCTGGTCTACGGCCAGATCGTCGCCCGGCACCACGGGGCCCGGCTGCCGCTCGCGCTCGGCACGGTCGGCACGACGGCCGCCCTGTGGGCGGCGACGCTCGCCTACCCGGGCCCGCACGCCCCGATGTGGCTGCTGATCGTGCTGTGCACGGTGCTCGGGGCGTGCGGGCCGGCGTCGATGATCGGCTTCGACTTCGCCCGCCCGGCCAACCCGCCCGAGCGGCAGGGCACCGCCTCCGGCATCACCAACATGGGCGGCTTCATCGCCTCCATGACGACGCTGTTCGCGATCGGCGTGCTCCTGGACGCCACCGGCGACGACTGGTCCCTGGCCTTCTCGGCGGTGTTCGTGCTCCAGGCGCTCGGGGTCTCCCAGATCCTGCGGCTGCGCAAGCGGGCGCAGCGGCGGGAGCGGGAGCGGCTGGTGGCCAGCCGGGTGGAGACGGTGCACGTGCCGGCATGACGTCCGTCAGGCGGTCGGTACGAGGGTGAGGTACGCGAGGCCGAGGACGCCGCGGTAGGTGAGCCACCGGGCGCGGTGCCGGTCGACGCGCTGCCGGGTCTCCTCCGCCAGGGGGTGACAGGGGTGCTCGGCGAGCCATACCTCGGTGTCCGCGAGGTACCCCGACTCGAACGCCTCCCATTCGTCGAGGCTCGCGGTCTCGGTCCACTCGGGCCGGAAACCGGCGTCGACGGTCATCCCGATGAGCGTCGCGAGGTCGGGGTGGTCGGTGACGGCCGCGTCCGGCCACATGCGGGTCAGTTCGCCGGGGGCCGGGGTGCGTTCCCAGAAGCCCTCGCCGAGCAGGACGCGGCCGTGGGCGGTGACGAGACGGCGGAGCTCGGCCAGGGCGTCGGGGAGCCGGTCGCCGAGGGCCTGGCTCGATCCCACACACAGGACGAGGTCGGCGGGGCCGTGGGTGGTGCCGGTGGCGGACTCCTCCAGGAACCGGGCCCGGGACGCGAGGCCGCGGTCCGCGGCGGCCGTGCGTCCTCGCGCCAGGTCGTCGGTGTCCAGGTCGATGCCGGTGCCGGTCGCCTCCGGGGTGGCGGCCAGGACGCGGAGCATCAGTTCGCCCGAGCCGCAGCCGATGTCCAGGACCGTGGTGGGGTGGTGGCGGGTGAGGCGCTGCACGAGGGCGTCGGCGCGGGGTGCGGAGAGGGGGCCGTGGAAGGTGAGGCGGGTGCGGCGGGGTGGGGTCATGCGGGGGGACGCTACGGGGGTTTGTCGGGCTGCGGCACGGGGTTTTTCGGTGCCGGCGTTCGTGCTGGGGGCGGTGGGTCCGCACACCGGCGGAGCGGGGTGCCTCCCGCAAGCTCTCGGCTTCGCTCGAGCAGGGGGGACCCCCATGCCCACCCGTGCCGCCCCCAGCGGCACGCATGCCCGCAGCTCGGGCGGTATGCATGCCCGCAGGGGGCGCCTGCCCGCAGCCGAGCGGCATGCGTCGCCGCGGCCGGGGGCGTCCCTACTGCGTCACCGTGAAGTTGCGCAGGATCGCCGCCGTCAGTTCCGGGTCGCCCTCTGTTTTCAGCCTGTCGGAGACCGACTCCGGCGTCACGCGGCCGCAGGCCAGGCGGACGTACGTCTCCCAGTCGAGGGTGAGGGTGGCGGCGGGGCCGAGGGCCGGGGCCGTTTCCAGGGTGCCGCGGCCCTGGATGTCGACGCGGATCGTGCGCAGGAACTCCACGGGCCCGTGCACGTCGAGGACGATCGCCGAGCTGCGTGGTGCCTGCGCCTTCTCGGCGACCACGCGCGGAAGTTCACCGAGGAGCACGTCACGGGCGATCAGCGCGCCGGGGGAGTCGAGGTTGCCGGGCCGGCCGAGGGCCGTACGCAGGTCCTGCTCGTGCACCCACACGTCGAACGCGTGCCGCCGCATGGACTCCTCCAGGGTGAGCTCGCTGCCGAGCGGCCCCCGCACCTTCGTGCCCGGGTCGCGCGACTCGTTCCGCAGCTGCCGGTTGCGGCGGATGATCACGTACTCCAGCTCGGAGGTCATCTCCGGCGCCGTGTGGTGGCGGCGGACGTCGACCTGCATCTCCATGTAGCGCTGGTGCTCGTTGGTCACGTGGAAGAGGTCGCGCGGCAGGCTGTGGATGGGGCGCGGGTCGCCGAGCATCTCGCAGTCCAGCCCGATCACGTGGGAGACCACGTCCCGCACCGACCAGCCGGGGCATGGCGTCCGCCGGTTCCACTCGGCCTCCGCGAGCGGCTGGAGCAGCTCGGATATCGCTTCGACGGAGTGGGTCCAGGCATCGGCGTAGGGCTGGAGGGTGGGATGCAGACTCACGGAACGGGACCCCTCGGCGGTTCGGTCACGGGCAGGTGGTGGCGGCGTTGCCAGTGGGAGGTGGCGGCTGTCGGCGGGCGTCTTGCGAGCTAAGTTACGCTGCTGTGAGGCACCCCGGCAGTGCTTTCGTGTGACGATCGTAGGCCCGTGTGGACGGCTCGAATGCCAGGACGGTGGTAGTGTGCGCGCCTCTGTGATCCAGATCGCCGTTAACGAGGACGAATCGGTCGAAGCGCGCCGTCGGCGCGTGGCGGCGCTGGTCCGGGAGCAGGCCGGAGCCGATCTCGTCGTCCTGCCGGAGCTGTGGACCACGGGTGCCTTCGCCTACGAGGAGTTCGGGCGCGAGGCCGAGCCGCTCGAAGGGCCGACGTACGAGGCGATGGCGAAGGCCGCGAGCGACGCGGGCGTGTGGCTGCACGCCGGCTCCGTCCCGGAGCGGGACCCCGACGGACCGCTCTACAACACCTCCCTGGTCTTCTCCCCCGCCGGCGACCTGGCCGCCGCCTACCGCAAGATCCACCGCTTCGGCTTCGACAAGGGCGAGGCCGTGCTGATGGGGGCGGGCAGCGAGCTGGTGACGGTGCGTCTGCCGGAGACGACCCTGGGCCTGTCCACCTGCTACGACCTCCGCTTCCCCGAGCTCTTCCGCGGTCTGGTCGACGCCGGTGCCGAGACGCTCGTGGTGTCGGCGGGCTGGCCGGAGCGCCGCCGCTCCCACTGGACGCTGCTGGCCCAGGCGCGGGCCGTGGAGAACCAGTCGTTCCTCCTCGCCTGCGCAACGGCCGGGACGCACGCCGGAGTTCCCCAGGCCGGTCACTCGATCGTGGTCGACCCGTGGGGCGAGGTGCTGGCACAGGCCGGTGCCGGCGAGGAGGTCCTCACGGTGGAGTTCGACCCGGGGAAGGTGGCGGCGACCCGGGAGCAGTTCCCGGCGCTGAAGGACCGGATGCTGGGACTCCAGCCGCCGCGCAGGCCCTGACCGGCGCTCTCAGTCCTCCCGTTCCTTCTCCGCGAGGTGGATGACACACACGGCCACCGCGATCAGCAGGGCCGGGTCGGCGTCCTCGCGGACGACGTCCACGCCGTAGGTGTCCCGTACGGTCAGCCACCGCCGGGAGATCACCGCCAGCAGCTCCCCGTCGTACTCGACGGCGAACTCCCGGTCGAGGATCTTGCCGCTGACGTCCAGCTCGTTGCCGTCGGCCAGGGACACCCGGTAGTGGTTGCGCAGCAGGGACAGCCGTTTCCTGCGAATGGTCGCCAGCGGCTCCCCGCCGCGCTGGAGCACCATGGTGTCGCGCAGGGCGAGCATCTTCTGGTGGAGGTCGACGAGGACGCGCCCCTGGGTGTCCTTCAACTCCCAGGTGTCCCGCAGCCGCAGGGCCTTGCCGTCGACGAGGAACACCTTGCTGCCGTGGTCGTCCTCGATCCAGTAGTCGTCACCGAAGCCGAGGAGCCGGTCGTACACGAGGAATCTCATGAGACCAGGGCTTCCCCGCGGCCGCTCCCGAAACGCCGCCGATAGGCCGACGGGCTGAGGACGGCCGCCCATCGCAGCCGACGCCCACCCCGGCCGGAGGCCGGCGCACCCGGCGGACGGCGGCGAGGGCGCGAGTGCGCCGCCCGCCCCGCGGGTGTGCCGCCTCTTCGTGACAGTCGTCCGAGAGCCTGACGCGTCAGACCCCGTAGCCGTCGCTGTAGCCGTCGCGGCGGGGGTGGACCGCCGGGTCTTCGACGACGCCGGGCGTCGTCGGGGGCACCACCACGCGCCGGCGCCTGGCGATGCTGCTGAACGTGGTGACGCCGATCAGTCCGACGATCATCAGAATGATGCCGACCAGGTCGAGGTTGACCCCCTGCATGTCCCAGTCGGTCGCGAACGTGAGGATGGCTCCCACGGCGATGAGGATGATGCATCCGCCGAGGCCCATGTGTGTCGCCTCCCTGTACGGTCCGGTCGTTCCGGTCCCGGAACACCGGGTACCCCCGAGGCGAACACCCATGCGGTGACGGCTCGTTCTACCTCTCCAGGAACGCCGTCAGCGCGTTGGCGAGCAGGAACGGGTCGTCGGCACCGCACAGTTCGCGGACACTGTGCATCGACAGGATGGCCACGCCGATGTCGACGGTCCGGATGCCGTGCCGGGCGGCGGTGATCGGACCGATCGTGGTGCCGCAGGGCATGGAGTTGTTGGAGACGAAGGACTGGAAGGGCACGTCGGCCGCCTCGCAGGCCGCCGTGAACTCCGCGCGGCCCGAACCGTCCGTGGCGTAGCGGTTGTTGACGTTGACCTTGAGGATCGGGCCGCCGTTGACGCGCGGGTGGTGCGTCGGGTCGTGCCGCTCCGCGTAGTTGGGGTGAACCGCGTGGCCCGTGTCGGAGGACAGACAGACCGTGCCGGCGAAGGCGCGGGCCCGGTCCTCGTAGGAGCCGCCGCGGGCGAACACCGAGCGTTCCAGCACGTTGCCGAGCAGCGGCCCGTCCGCGCCGGTGTCCGACTGCGAGCCGTTCTCCTCGTGGTCGAAGGCGGCCAGGACCGGGATGGACGCCGGCTGCGCCGAGGACGAGGCGACGGCCGCGAGGGCGGCGGTGCCGGCGTGCACCGACAGGAGGTTGTCCATGCGCGGGCCGGCCAGCAGCTCCCGGTCGCGGCCCAGGTAGGCGGGCGGTTCCACGGAGTGCGTCATCAGGTCCCAGCCGGTGACCTCGCCCGCCGGGATGCCGGCCGTCTCCTCCAGGAAGGCGATCAGATCGCCGTCGCGCACGTCGCGGCCGAGGCCCCACACCGGCTGCATGTGCCGCTGCTTGTCGAGCTTGAGACCGTCGGCGGTGACCGAGCGGTCCAGGTGGATGGCGAGCTGCGGGACGCGCAGCAGCGGCCGGTCCACGTTCACCAGGCGCGTCGAGCCGTCGCGCAGGGTCAGCCGGCCGGCGATGCCGAGGTCGCGGTCGAGCCAGGAGTTGAGCAGCGGTCCGCCATAGATCTCCACGGCCACCTGGCGCCAGCCGTGCGCCCCGCTGTCGGGGAGCGGCTTGACGCGCAGGTTGGGGGAGTCGGTGTGGGCGCCGACGATCCGGAACGGCGTGTGGGGCGCGGCGCCCTCCGGCACGTACCAGGCGACGATCGCGCCGCCGCGCAGGACGTACTTGCCGCCGCTCGTCCCGTCCCAGGCGTCCGTCTCGGCGACCTGCCTGAAGCCCGCCTTCTCCAGCCGCTCGGCGGCCGTGGCCACGGCGTGGTACGGCGAAGGGCTCGCCGCCAGGAAGGTCATGAGGTCGTCGGTGTGGCCGCGGTCGAAGCGGGCTCGTTCGGTCATGGGTTCACTTTAACGACGGACGAGGGCCCGTTCCCCGGGTAAGGGAACGGGCCCTCGCACAGAGGACGTGAAGGATCAGAACGCGGCCTCGTCCAGCTCCATCAGGTCCAGCTCGACGCCCTCGGCGACCTTGCGGGCCAGAGTGACGCCCGGCAGGACGTTGGCGGCGAAGAACTTCGCGGCGGCGATCTTGCCGGTGTAGAAGGCCTTTTCCTTGGCGGTGGCCGTCTGCAGCTTCTCGGCGGCGACCGCGGCACCCCTGAGCAGGAGGTAGCCGACGACGACGTCACCGGAGGCCATCAGCAGGCGGGTGCTGTTGAGGCCCACCTTGTAGATGTTCTTGACGTCCTGCTCGGTGGCGGCGAGGTCGGTGAGCATCAGGCCGACGATGGCCTCCAGCTCGACGGCGGCCTTCGCGAGGTGCTCGCGGGCACCGGCCAGCTCCTCGCCGCCCGTGCCGAGGGCGAGGAACTTCTTGATGTCCTCGGCGAGGGAGTTCAGCGCGGCGCCCTGGTTGCGGACGATCTTCCGGAAGAAGAAGTCCTGGCCCTGGATGGCCGTGGTGCCCTCGTAGAGGGTGTCGATCTTGGAGTCCCGGATGTACTGCTCGATCGGGTACTCCTGGAGGAAGCCGGAGCCGCCGAAGGTCTGCAGCGACTGGGCGAGCTGCTCGTAGCCCTTCTCGGAGCCGTAGCCCTTGACGATGGGCAGGAGCAGGTCGTTCAGGGCCTCCAGGGCGGAGACGTCCTCGCCGGCGGCCTCCTTGACCTGGATCTCGTCCTGGATGGAGGCCGTGTGGAGCACCAGGGCGCGCATGCCCTCCGCGTACGCCTTCTGCGTCATGAGCGAGCGGCGCACGTCCGGGTGGTGCGTGATGGTGACCTTGGGCGCGGTCTTGTCCATGAAGTTCGCCAGGTCGGGGCCCTGGACGCGCTCCTTGGCGTACTCCAGGGCGTTGAGGTAGCCCGTGGAGAGCGTGGAGATCGCCTTCGTGCCGACCATCATGCGGGCGAACTCGATGATGCGGAACATCTGGCGGATGCCGTCGTGCTTGTCGCCGATCAGCCAGCCCTTGGCGGGGTGCTGGTCGCCGAAGGTCATCTCGCAGGTGTTGGAGGCCTTCAGGCCCATCTTGTGCTCGACGTTGGTGGCGTAGACGCCGTTGCGCTCGCCCAGCTCGCCGGTCTCGAAGTCGAAGAGGTACTTCGGGACGAGGAAGAGGGACAGGCCCTTGGTGCCGGGGCCGGCGCCCTCGGGGCGGGCGAGCACGTAGTGGAGGATGTTCTCCGACATGTCGTGCTCACCGGAGGTGATGAAGCGCTTCACGCCCTCGATGTGCCAGGAGCCGTCCTCCTGCTGCACGGCCTTGGTGCGGCCGGCGCCCACGTCGGAGCCCGCGTCGGGCTCGGTGAGGACCATCGTGGAGCCCCACTGCTTCTCCGTGGCGACCTTGGCTATGTGCTTCTGGACCTCGTTGCCCTCCTCGAAGAGGATGCCGGCGAAGGCCGGGCCCGAGGAGTACATCCACACGGCCGGGTTGGCGCCCAGGATCAGCTCGGCGTAGGCCCAGATCAGGGAGCGGGGCGAGGTGGTGCCGCCGATCTCCTCGGGCAGGCCGAGGCGCCAGTACTCGGAGTCCATGAAGGCCTGGTAGCTCTTCTTGAAGGAGGCGGGGACCGGTGCGGTGTTGGTCTCCGGGTCGAAGACCGGCGGGTTGCGGTCGGCGTCGATGAAGGACTCGGCCAGCTCGTTCTCCGCGAGACGGGTCAGCTCCTCCAGGATGCTCTTCGCGGTCTCGACGTCCATCTCCTCGAACGGACCGGTGCCGTACACCTTGTCCCGCCCGAGTACCTCGAAGAGGTTGAACTCGATGTCGCGGAGATTCGACTTGTAGTGCCCCATGGCGACGGCTCCCGGCTCCGTAGAGAGATCGGCGAGGCACTGGATCCTCGCGCTAGTTCACGTACCAACAAGTAGCTACGATGATGCTACCCGTCGGTAATAAGAAGCAACCCCGATCCCGTCATCTGTGACAGGTCACACCGGAACGGTCAGTTCCGCGGCGCGGCCGTCCCTGCGGTCGTCCGGACCGGACGTACCGGCCCGAGCGCCCGTCCGCTCTCGGTACGCTTGCGCTCATGTACGGCTACGACCAGACAGCGGGCCCGCAAGGGCAGTACGCCCCTCCGCAGCAGCCGATGTCCGGCGGGTACGGGCAGCAGCCGCCGCTGTACCCCGAGCCGTCCCCGCCCTCCCTCACGGACGCGGTGCGCGCCTTCACCACCGGGCAGATGGCCGCCGAGGACTTCCAGCAGGTCTTCGCCACGTCGAAGGTCTACTGCCCGCGCGGCGACAACCCCGGGTTCCTCGCCCTGCACAACACCCAGCAGCCGGTGATCCCGATGTTCAGCACGCTCAAGGAGCTGCGCCGGTACGCGGGCAAGGAGTCCAAGTACTTCGTGATCACCGGCGCCGAGGTCCTGGACCTGCTGCCGACCGGCTACGGCTTCGTCCTCGACATGGAGGGCGAGCACCGCATGGTGTTCGACGCCAAGGCCGTGGAGCAGATGGTCGAGTTCGCCATGCGCCGCATGTACGGCTGACGCCCTTGCCGCGCGGACGGCGGCAGAGGCCCGTCCGTGCTCACTTCGGCAGGCGCAGCGCCAGGCCGTCCAGGACGACCTCCAGGCCGTAGGCGAACTTGTCGTCGCGCAGCTTCGCCGGGTCGCCGGCCTGCGCGCTGGTCTCCGGCTCGGCTGCCGCCAGGTGGTCGTAGCCGGCCGAGGCCTGCCGGGCCGCGGGCAGCAGCCGGGCCACGAACTCCGACTCGCTCTCGCCGGAGCGGGCGACCGTGGTGAGCCAGGCGGCCTCCGTGGTGCTCATGCCGATGACGTACGAGAAGACGGCGTCGATCGCCCGGTTCGGCTCGGGGAATCCCGCGGCGGTGAACAGGGCCGCCAGCCGCTCCGAGAAGTTCATGTAGTTCGGCCCGAGGTAGGCGAGCCCGGCCTGCCCCAGGACCAGCGTCAGCCATGGGTGCCGCAGCGCCGTCGTGCGGAAGGACCCGGCCGCCTCGGTCACCGCCGCGCGCCAGTCGGGGCCGCCGGCCGGCGGGACGTGGATCTCGGCGGCGACCTCGTCCACCGCGAGCTCCATCAGCTCGTCCTTCGTCGCCACGTGCCGGTACAGCGAGGTCGCGCCCGCGTTCAGGCGTGCGCCGAGCTTGCGCATGGAGAGCGCCTCGACGCCGTCCGCGTCGAGCATCGCGATCGCCTCGCGGACGATCGCGTCCCGGCTGAGCGCGGGCTGGTCGGTGCGGCGCTGCTCGCGGGTCCATACGGACGGGATCGGGTTCGTGTCCTTCGTCCTGCTCATCGGAGTCCCTCCTGGTGAACCTCTGCGTGCGAACAGCGTGCGCAAGCAGCGTACAGAACTCAAGGGTTGCGCACACTGTTCCGCGCTGCATACAGTGTGCGCATCGAAGGAACGGTGTTCGCACGAACGGTGTTTCGCAGGAGGGGAAGAGGAAATGGACGCTCGCAATCCACGGCGCTGGTGGATCCTGATCGTGCTGTGCCTCAGCACGTTGGTCCTGGTCGTCGACAACATGGCGCTGACGGTCGCGGTGCCCGCTCTGACCGAGGACCTCGGCGCGAGTGCCCAGGCCATGCAGTGGATCCTCGACTCCTACACCCTGGTCTTCGCCGGGCTGCTGCTGACCTCCGGCAGTCTGGGCGACCGGTTCGGGCGCCGGAGGGTGATGCTCATCGGGCTGCTGCTGTTCGGGGCGGCTTCACTGGGGGCGGTGTTCAGCTCCACTCCCGGTGAGCTGATCGCGGTGCGGATCGCGATGGGCGTCGGCGGGGCGCTGATCATGCCGTCGACCCTGTCGATACTGATCACCGTCTTCGACGAGGCCGAGCGTCCCAGGGCGATGGCCGCGTGGGGTTCGGTGTCGATGCTCGGGCTGGTCGGCAGCCCGGTGCTGGGCGGTGTCCTGATCGACCACTTCGCCTGGCAGGCGATCTTCCTGATCAACGTGCCGATCGTCGCTCTCGCGCTGCTGGCCGGTGTGCTGCTGATGCCGGAGTCCAGGGCGCCGTGGCAGAAGCCTGACCCGCTGGGCGCGGTGCTGTCGGCGGTGGGCATGACGGCCCTGGTGTGGTGGATCATCGAGATCCCGCAGCACGGTGCGTTCGAAGGCCGCTCCCTCGTCGTCCTGGCCGTCGCGGTCCTCGCCCTGGCCGGCTTCGTGACCTGGCAGAACGTGACCCCCGCGCCGATGGTCCCGCTGGTCCTGTTCAAGCACCGCAACTTCAGCGGCGGTTCGCTCTCCCTGGCGCTCGTCCAGATCGGCAACGCCGGCCTGCTGCTGGTGCTGACCCAGTACCTCCAGTTCGTGCTCGGCTGGTCCGCCGTCAAGGCCGGACTCGCCTTCCTGCCGCTGGCCGTCGCCGCGCTGGCCGGCAACACGGCCGGGGCGCAGCTCGCCGTGAGGTTCGGCAACCGGTTCGTCATCCTCGGCGGGATGCTGCTGATGGTCGCCTCCTTCGGGCTGCTGACCACGCTCACCGCCGACAGCGGGTTCACGGTCCCCGCGGTGGCGCTGGGGATCCTGGGCCTGGGTGCGGGTCTGGCGATGCCGGCCGCGGTGGCCGCGCTGATGAGCACCATCCCGGAGGACAAGGCGGGCGTCGGCTCCGCCCTCAACGACACCATCCAGCAGTCCGGCACCGCCCTCGGCATCGCGATCCTCGGCTCCCTGCTCACCTCCGGCTACACCGACGAGATGCCGGCCGGAGCACCCGAGCAGGCCCGGGAGTCCATCGGCGGGGCGCTGACGGTGGCGGGCGGTGACGCGGGTCTGGTCCGGGCGGCCCGGGAGGCCTTCACCGACTCGATGTCGACGACCTTCACGATCAGCGCGCTCGGGGTCCTGGCCGCGGCGGTCGTGGCCACGCTGGTCATGCGGGACCGCAAGACGCCCGCTCGGGCCGACGCCGCGAGCGCGGAGCGCGAGCTGGTCGCCTGACGCGAAAACCGGACGGCCGTCACCCCGCAGCGGGGTGACGGCCTTTCGTCGTGCCGGACTCCCGTGGTTCGCTGCGCCGTCCCCCGGGTCGGGAATGCGCTCCCGGTTTTCTCTGTTGGGGGTGGCAGGAAGTTCAACGCTCAACTAAACTGGGCGTACACGAGGAGGAACCGACATGCCTGCAGTGACCGTCGAGAACCCGTTGACGCTGCCCCGCGTGACCGCGCCCGCCGACGCCGTGGCACGTCCCGTGCTCGCCGTCACGACCGCTCCGAGCGGTTTCGAGGGTGAGGGCTTCCCGGTGCGCCGGGCATTCGCGGGGATCAACTACCGCCACCTCGACCCGTTCATCATGATGGACCAGATGGGCGAGGTGGAATACGCGCCGGGCGAGCCCAAGGGCACGCCGTGGCACCCGCACCGCGGCTTCGAGACCGTCACCTACATCATCGACGGCATCTTCGACCACCAGGACTCCAACGGCGGTGGCGGCACCATCACCAACGGGGACACCCAGTGGATGACCGCGGGCTCGGGCCTGCTGCACATCGAGGCCCCACCCGAGCACCTCGTCGTCTCCGGCGGGCTCTTCCACGGCCTGCAGCTGTGGGTGAACCTCCCGGCCAAGGACAAGATGATGGCCCCGCGCTACCAGGACATCCGCGGCGGCACGGTCCAGCTCCTCAGCACCCCCGACGGCGGCGCGCTGCTGCGGGTCATCGCCGGTGAGCTGGACGGGCACGCGGGCCCCGGCATCACGCACACCCCGATCACGATGGTCCACGCGACCATCGCGCCGGGGGCGGAGGTCACGCTGCCGTGGCGCGAGGACTTCAACGGGCTGGCGTACGTCCTGGCGGGCAAGGGCTCGGTCGGTGCCGAGCGGCGCCCGATCCACATGGGCCAGACGGCCGTTTTCGGCGCCGGCTCCTCGCTGACCGTCCGCGCGGACGAGAAGCAGGACGCGCACACGCCCGACCTGGAGGTCGTCCTGCTCGGCGGACAGCCCATCCGTGAGCCCATGGCCCACTACGGCCCGTTCGTCATGAACACCAAGGACGAGCTCATGCAGGCCTTCGAGGACTTCCAGAAGGGTCGCCTGGGCACGGTCCCGGCGGTGCACGGCATGACCGCGGGCGGCCCGCAGGACTGACGCAGCCGGTAGCGCGGAAGGCCGGCGGTGGGATTCCCACCGCCGGCCTTCCTGCACGGGGCGGCTGACGCCCCGTCACCCGGGCGGGCCTCCCTGACGGGACGGCCCGCCCGGGGCGTGGTCGGGTGGGCATGTGCAGGCCTCCACCCCGCTGCTCCCCGAAGCCGTCCGGCGTTTCGCCGCCTGGTGCGCCGTGCTGTTGCTCGGCGCCGGCGTCGTCTACGTCGGGATCCGGCTGGTCGCGGAGTTCCGGACCGCCGTCGTGCCCGTGCTGCTCGCGCTGCTCGGGACGGCGCTGCTCGGGCCGCTGCACCGGCGGCTGGTGAAGGCCGGGGTGCACCGGTCGGCCGCCGCCGGGCTCACCTGCGTCGCGGTGGTCGCCGTGGTCGGCGGAGCCGTGTACATCGTGGTCGCCGCGCTCATCGACACCGGCGACGAGATCGTCGCCTCGCTCAAGGAGGCCGCCCGGGGCGTCTCCGAGCACTTCGGGGCGGCCGGCACCTCGCTGGACGACCTCGCCTCCAACGCCCGCGAGCTGCTGGGCAAGTTCGGCGGCACGGCTGCCTCCGGGGTGATCAGCGGCGTCAGCGTGGTCGGCGAGTCCATCGCCATGGCCGTCCTCGCGCTGCTGCTCGTCTTCTTCTTCCTCCGCGACTCCGACAAGGCCGCCGGGACGCTGCGCTCCCTGTCACCCCGCGGTTCGGCCGACACCCTGGAGGCCATGGCGCGCCGGGCCCTGCGTGCCGTCGAGGGGTTCATGCGCGGCACCACCTTCATCGCCCTCATCGACGCGCTCTGCATCACCGTCGGGCTGCTCGTCCTGGACGTGCCCGGTGCGGCGGGGCTGGGCGCGCTGGTCTTCGTCGGCGCCTACATCCCCTATCTCGGCGCGTTCATCTCCGGAGCCCTGGCCGTGCTGGTCGCGCTCGCCGACCGGGGGTTCGTCATCGCGCTGTGGGTGCTCGGAGTAGTCCTCGCCGTGCAGGTGCTGGAGGGACACGTGCTCCAGCCGATGATCCAGAGCCGGACCGTGCAGATGCACCCGGCGCTGGTGATGGTGACGATCACGGCCGGGGCGTCCGTCGCCGGGGTCCTCGGCATGCTGCTCGCCGTCCCGCTCACCGCCGCCGCGTTCGGCATCGTCCAGGAACTGCGCACCCGCTACGGCGACCAGGAGCCGTCGTCGGCACAGGAACCGTGACCGGTCCCGGCTGTCAGGAGCGTCGTCGGCATGGGAACCGTGACCGGTCCCGGCTGCCGGGAGCCACCGCTGACTCGTGCGTCGTGAGCGCTACAGCGACCAGGACCCGTCGCCCGAGCCGTCCATGGACTCGTGGAGCTCGAACCAGATGCTCTTGCCCTCGCCGCGCGGCTCCACCCCCCAGGCGTGTGCCAGCAGTTCGATCAGCACCAGGCCACGGCCGGAGGACGCCAGCTCCCCGGGCCTGCGCCGGTGCGGCAGGTCGTCACCGGCGTCCGTGACCTCGATCCGCAGCCGCCGCCCGCCCACCTCACCCGTCATCTCGGCGACCAGCAGCGCGTCGGAATCGGTGTGCACGAGGACGTTCGTCAGCAGCTCGGACAGCAGCAGCACCGCCGAGTCGACCTGGTCGCGCGAGGCCCAGTCGTGCAGCAGCTCGCGCAGCTGCTGCCGGGCGACCGCGACCCGCTCGGGCTCGGCCTGCGCCACGGTCAGCACCGAGCGCCGCACCGGAGGCCGCACGATCATCGCGTCACCGCAGCCGCAGCCCCCGCCCTCCCGGCACAGCAGCAGCATCGCGATGTCGTCCTCACGGCGGTCCGCCAGCGGGCCGGTGGTGTGGTGCGAGGACGGCCCGTGCACCGCCTGCACCAGGGTGTCGGCGAGTTCCTCCAGATCGCCCTTGTGCTCCTCCAGGATCACGCGCAACCGCCGCCAGCCGGTCTCCAGGTCGTGGCCGCCGGTTTCGAGCAGGCCGTCCGTGCAGATGAGCATGGTCTCGCCGGGCTCCAGGGTGAGCCGGGTGGTGGGGTAGTCGGCGTCCGGGTCGATGCCCAGGGGCAGACCGCCCGACGTCGGCCGGGTCAGCACCGTGCCGTCGGCCATCCGGATCGCCGGGTCCGGATGCCCCGCACGGGCGATGTCCAGCACCCCCGACGCCGGGTCGACCTCGACGTACACACAGGTCGCGAAACGCGGGTCGGTCGGGTCCTCGTCGCTGATGCCGTGCAGGAAGCGGGAGGCGCGCGACAGCACCGCGTCCGGGCGGTGTCCCTCCGAGGCGTAGGCCCGCAGGGCGATCCGCAGCTGGCCCATCAGCCCCGCCGCCCGTACGTCATGGCCCTGCACGTCACCGATGACCAGCGCGAACCGTCCGCTGGGCAGTGGGATCACGTCGTACCAGTCACCGCCGACCTGGAGTCCGCCGCCGGTCGGGACGTAACGGGCCGCGACGCTCATGCCGGGGATGCGCTGCGGGCCCAGCCTCGGCAGCATCGTGCGCTGGAGCCCGTCGGTCAGTGCCCGCTCGCTCTCGGCCACACCCGCCCGCGTCAGGGCCTGAGCCAGCATCCGCGCCACCGTCGCCAGCACCGACCGCTCGTCCGGGGTGAACGCCACCGGGTAGGTGAACGCCGCCATCCACGCGCCCATCGTCCGCCCGGCCACCGTCAGCGGCAGGAACGCCCAGGAACGGCGGCCGAAGCGCTCGGCGAGCGGCCAGGTCAGCGGATAGCGGGCCTTGTACTGCTCGGCCGACGACAGGTAGACGGCCCGGCCGGTCCGCACCACCTCGGCAGCCGGGTAGTCCGTGTCCAGCGGCATGTCCGAGAAAGGACTCTCGGTGCCCCGCTGCTGCCCGTGATGGCCGATGATCGTCAGACGGTCGCCCGACACCCCGAACACCGCGAGACCGTCCGGCGAGAAGCCGGGCATCGACAGATTCGCGGTGACCCGCAGAACCTCCTGGGTGGAGCGGGCCTCGGCCAGGGCCCGGCCCGCGTCCAGCAGGAACGCCTCCCGGGAGCGCCGCCAGTCCCCGGTCACCGCGCTGCGCCCGGCCGGGGTGCCCGGCGTCGGCTCGGTGACCTCCTGGAGCGTGCCGATCAGCCGGTACGCCTTGCGGGCCCGGTCGAAGGACGGTTTGGAGCGGCTGCGGACGATGCGGACGACCCGGCCCAGCTCGTCCATGATCCGGACGCGGACCTCGGCCAGGGTGCCCTCGGCCACCGCCAGCTGGACCACGCCGGTGATCTCGTTCCAGTCGACCGGGTGCAGCCGGGCCCGGGCCTGGGCCTCCGTGAGGCTGACCTGCTCGGCGGGCAGCCCGAGCAACCGGGCGGCCTCGGCGTCGACCGTGACCAGCCCGGTGGCGGTGTCCCAATGCCACAGGCCGGTCGCGAGGGCGGCAAGGGCCTCCCCCACGGCGGGCAGAGGCTCGCCAGTGCGCATTGCCCTACTTTAAGAAGACGCGCTCGAACGCTGCCACCCATAGCGGACAGGCGCCCGAGCGGCGGTGATCGCGTACTCGATCCATAACGGTGGAGAGCCGATCTTCGCCTGCCCGGTACGCTGGGGAGGCGTTTCACGTGAAACACAGACCCCGATCAGCGAAGACTGGATGAACGACGATGCATCGGTACAGGTCCCACACCTGCGGCGAGCTCCGCTCCTCTGACGTCGGCAGCGACGTCCGGCTGAGTGGCTGGCTGCACAATCGGCGCGACCTGGGCGGCATCCTCTTCATCGATCTGCGCGATCACTACGGCATCACGCAGCTTGTGGCCCGTCCCGGCACCCCCGCCTACGAGGCCCTCGACAAGCTCTCCAAGGAGTCGACCGTCCGCATCGACGGCAAGGTCGTCTCCCGGGGCGCCGAGAACATCAACCCCGAGCTGCCGACCGGTGAGATCGAGGTCGAGGTCGGCGAGGTCGAGCTGCTCGGCGCCGCCGCCCCGCTGCCGTTCACGATCAACACCGAGGACGGGGTCAACGAGGAGCGGCGTCTGGAGTACCGCTTCCTGGACCTGCGCCGCGAGCGCATGCACAAGAACATCCTGCTGCGCACCGCGGTCATCTCGGCGATCCGCCACAAGATGACCGCGCTGGGCTTCAACGAGATGGCGACGCCGATCCTGTCCGCGACCTCCCCCGAGGGCGCCCGCGACTTCGTCGTCCCCTCCCGCCTGCACCCGGGCAAGTTCTACGCCCTGCCTCAGGCGCCCCAGCAGTTCAAGCAGCTGCTGATGATCTCCGGCTTCGACCGGTACTTCCAGATCGCGCCCTGCTTCCGTGACGAGGACGCGCGCGCCGACCGCTCGCCGGGCGAGTTCTACCAGCTCGACATCGAGATGAGCTTCGTCGAGCAGGAGGACGTCTTCCAGCCGGTCGAGAAGCTCATGACCGAGCTTTTCGAGGAGTTCGGCGGCGGCCGCCACGTCACCTCGCCGTTCCCGCGGATCCCGTTCCGCGAGGCGATGCTGAAGTACGGCTCCGACAAGCCCGACCTGCGCGCCCAGCTCGAACTCGTCGACATCACCGACATCTTCGAGGGCTCGGAGTTCAAGGCCTTCGCCGGCAAGCACGTGCGCGCCCTGCCCGTGCCGGACGTCTCCGGCCAGCCGCGCAAGTTCTTCGACCAGCTCGGCGACTACGCCGTCTCGCAGGGCGCCAAGGGCCTGGCCTGGGTCCGGGTCGGCGAGGACGGCTCCCTGTCCGGCCCGATCGCGAAGTTCCTCACCGAGGAGAACGTCGCCGAGCTGACCAAGCGCCTGTCGCTCGCGGCCGGCCACGCGGTGTTCTTCGGCGCGGGCGAGTTCGACGAGGTCTCCAAGATCATGGGCGCGGTGCGCGTCGAAGCCGCCAAGCGCGCCGGGCACTTCGAGGAGAACGTCTTCCGGTTCTGCTGGATCGTCGACTTCCCGATGTACGAGAAGGACGAGGAGACCGGCGCGATCGACTTCTCGCACAACCCGTTCTCCATGCCGCAGGGCGGCCTGGAGGCCCTGGAGACCCAGGACCCGCTGGACATCCTCGGCTGGCAGTACGACATCGTCTGCAACGGCGTCGAGCTGTCCTCCGGCGCGATCCGGAACCACGAGCCGGAGATCATGCTCAAGGCCTTCGAGATCGCCGGCTACGACCGGGAGACCGTCGAGGAGAAGTTCGCGGGCATGCTGCGCGCCTTCCGCTTCGGCGCCCCGCCGCACGGCGGCATCGCCCCGGGCGTCGACCGCATCGTGATGCTGCTCGCCGACGAACCCAACATCCGCGAGACCATCGCCTTCCCGCTCAACGGCAACGCCCAGGACCTGATGATGGGCGCGCCGACGGAGCTGGAGGAGGCCCGGCTGAAGGAGCTGCACCTGTCGGTGCGCAAGCCGCAGCCCAAGTAGGCGATCGCCTTCTCTGAACGCCCGTGAGTGGCTCGGAACCGGTGCCGGTTCCGGGCCACTTCCGTATCCAGGGCTCTCCCCAGGCTCCTGACCAGCCGTGCTCCCTGGCTTCCCTTCCCATGACGGGACAGGAGACGGCCCGACCGACCACACCATCTACCCGGGCAACGGCACCGAGGGCGGGCTGCTGAAGCTGAAGTACAAGAAGGGCGTCGTCGCCACGCTCACCATGGGAGTCGACCTCGGGGCGACACACGACGGCACGGGTGACTCGGTCCAGCCGGGCGCGTCCGCGTCGGCTTCGGCGACCGCGAGCTGACGCGGACATGGGGGTTCGGGGGAGGTGGCTCTGCGGTAGGTGCGAGGGCTCGTGGTAAGCGTGGGCGACCGAACGAGAACGGGGGCCGTATGGACGACCACGAGGACCGGATCCTGGCCGATGAGCTTGCCGCTCTGGCTGCTGCTGTGGGGGCTTGGGGCGGCTTGACGCGCGTCGTGGCCAAGCTGATGAGGAAGAACGTCCACGAGATCGATCTGGTCGTGGCCCTGCCGTTCGAAGCCACCGTCGAGCGCGTCGCCTCCGTGCTCGAACAAGCAGGGCGAAGGGTCGGCCCGGTGCCGTATCCCGGCGACGGCCAACGGACGATCCGTGCCGTCGTCGGCGGTGGCACCGGCGGCATGAACCCGGTGGTCGTCACCGCACGGGTGACATACGGCGGGGCGTCCGACTCGGAGGTCAGGCTCCGTGCCGCGGCAAAGGAGGGCTTGATCCGGCAGCGGGCGGGCGAGCGGACCGCCACCCGTCTTGCGGCGTTGCTGACGACGTAGCGGTCCCGGCACCTTCACCCCTCCGGGCTCCCCCTCTACTTCTCGACGAACAGGTCCTCTGCCGTGGCGGCCGTCAGGGAGCGGTCGAACCACAGGGTGAGGGTGTCGAGGTCGGTGCAGGAGGAGATGCGGTCACGGGTGGCCTGGGGGATGCCGACGCCCCGCTTCTCCAGCACGCGCAGGATCATGGTGACTCGGTCTTCGGCCCTTCCTTCGGCCCTGCCTGCGGCTTTGCCCTCCAGGTACGACTCCTCGAAAAGGGTTCCCCTGCCCGGAAAGTAAGTGCCGACCATCTTCTCCAGCCCTCTCCATGTGTCCCGGACCGGAGTGTTCTCCAGTCCGACTTCAAGCCATTCACACCAGTATTTCGCTGTTGCCTTGTCGAACGACCGCATGCCGCGCGCCACCATCTCCAGTATGGCGGGGGCCTTTTCACTCTCGCTATGCACGATCGCCGAGAAGGCAGCCAACGCCGGTTCCCGGGCCACGACGGATTCGTCGGTGATCTCGGGAACGTTGTCCGGTCCCAGGACGAAGGGGCGCGTGACCTGAGTCGTCCAACTGCCGACACGGCTCTCGAACGGTCCGGCTGCCCAAGCCGCAGTCGCCCGGTTGCGGCAGACCGCGACCAGTAGGACGGGCAGGCGGAACTTCGCGTACAGGTACGCCACGTAGTAGGACCAGCTCGATCCCTTGTCGCGGGATCGAGAGGTCTGCGACTCAATGGCGATCAGGAAACCGTCTCCGTCGGACGGTTCGACTTTGAGCACCGTGTCGACGCGGCGTTCCAGCGGCTTGACCTCCGTGGCGTCGGGAGTGAGCGCCTCGATGATCGCTTTCGCGGGCGGCGGTAATCCCAGTGCCTTGAAGGCGGGAGTGAGAACCTCCGGATGGTCCTGGAAGATCCGGTGTGAGGTCTCATGGGTTGATGTGACCATGTGCGCACGCTAGGCCCGTGGCCCTGGCATATGCAGCACATGGCGCTGCGTTCACTCTTTCGAGTTCGGGAAAAACGTTCCCCTGCTACCTCGCCACGAACTGCGTCAGGATCGCCTGGACCTCGTAGATGTCGACGCCCTTGGTGAAGGTCTTCTCGATGGGGGTCGGGGTGCCGGAGATCCAGATTTTCAGTTCGGCGTCCAGGTCGAACGTGCCGGCCGTCTCCACCGAGAAGTGGGTGATGCTGCGGTAGGGGACCGAGTGGTACTCGACCTTCTTGCCGGTGATGCCCTGCTTGTCGACCAGGATCAGGCGGCGGTCGGTGAAGAGGATGGTGTCCCGGATGAGAAGGAACGCGGCGTGCACCTGCTCGCCGTGGCCGAGGAGCCGGGCGTAGTCCTGCTGGGCCGACTGCGGATTGACGGTGTGCGCGTTGCCGAACAGTGCCATGAGTGTCCCCCCGCTGATTGACCGGACCGTCTGGTTGGCCCGATGCCTTGTTCATCCTACGAACAGAGGCCTTCGTAGGACATGAGCCAGGGGACGAACCGATCGGGAAACACGTCCGCCCCCAGGAGGAGATCCCCCTAGGGGCGGGTGCGGGGCGAGGGTTACTCGGACTCGCCGCCGAAGCGTTCCTTGTAGGACTCCAGGTCCTCGTCCGTGAGCTTGGCGAAGAGGACCGGTGGGATGGTGAAGGCGGTGCCGGCGGGGAGGGTGGTGAGGGACTTCGCCTCCTCCTGGGTGACCCAGGTCGCCGTGTCGTTCTCCAGGGAGAACGCCTCGCGCATCTTCTTCGCCGACGTCGGGATGAACGGCTCGGAGACCACGGCGTAGAGGTGGATCAGGTTCATCGCCGTGCGCAGGGTGAGCGCGGCGCCCTCCGGGTTGGTCTTGATCTCCAGCCAGGGCGCCTTCTCCTCCAGGTAGGAGTTGCCCGCCGACCACAGGGCGCGCAGCGCGGCCGCCGCCTTGCGGAACTGGATGGCCTCCATCTGGGACTCGTACTCCGCGAGGAGGCGGGCGATCTCCTCGCCCAGCTTCGTCTCCGCCTCGCCGGGCTCGGCACCCGCCGGGACCTCCTCGCCGAAGCGCTTCTTGGAGAAGGACAGGACGCGGTTGACGAAGTTGCCGAGGGTGTCGGCCAGGTCCTTGTTCACCGTGGCGGTGAAGTGCTCCCAGGTGAACGACGAGTCGTCCGACTCCGGGGCGTTCGCCATCATGAAGTAGCGCCAGTAGTCGGCGGGCAGGATGTCGAGGGCGTCGTGCGTGAAGACGCCCCGGCGCTGCGACGTGGAGAACTTGCCGCCGTAGTAGTTCAGCCAGTTGAAGGCCTTGATGACGTCGACCTTCTTCCAGGGGGCGCGCGTGCCCAGCAGGGTCGCCGGGAACATCACGCTGTGGAAGGGGACGTTGTCCTTGCCCATGAACTGCGTGTAGCGGACGTCCGCGTCCGACTCCCACCACCAGGAGCGCCAGTCGCGGTTCTCCGGGTCCTGGTCCGCCCACTCCTTCGTGGCACCGATGTACTCGATCGGGGCGTCGAACCAGACGTAGAAGACCTTGCCCTCCGCGGCCAGGTCCGGCCACGTGTCGGCCGGGACCGGGACACCCCAGTCCAGGTCGCGGGTGATCGCGCGGTCGTGCAGGCCCTCTGTGAGCCACTTGCGGGCGATGGAGGAGGCGAGGACGGGCCAGTCGTCGGCGCGCTCGTCGACCCACGCCTCCACCTCGCCGGCCAGCACCGACTGCAGGAGGAACAGGTGCTTGGTCTCGCGCACCTCCAGGTCGCTGCTGCCGCTGATCGCCGAACGGGCGTCGATCAGGTCCGTCGGGTCCAGGACGCGCGTGCAGTTCTCGCACTGGTCGCCGCGGGCCTTGTCGTAGCCGCAGTGCGGGCAGGTGCCGATGATGTACCGGTCGGGCAGGAAGCGGCCGTCGGCGTTCGAGTACACCTGGCGGATCGAACGCTCCTCGATGAAGCCGTTCGCCTTCAGCTCGCGGGCGATCTCCTGCGTGATCTCGTGGTTCTGCGGGGAGGAGCTGCGGCCGAAGTAGTCGAACGCCAGGCTGAAGCCGTCGTAGATCGCCTTCTGCTGGTCGTGCGCCTCGGCGCAGAACGCGTCCACCGGGATGCCCTGCTCCTTGGCCGCGAGCTCCGCGGGGGTGCCGTGCTCGTCCGTCGCGCAGATGTAGAGGACCTCGTGGCCCCGCTGGCGCAGGTAACGGGAGTAGACGTCCGCCGGGAGCATGGACCCCACCATGTTGCCCAGGTGCTTGATCCCGTTGATGTACGGAAGGGCGCTGGTGATGAGGTGTCGAGCCATCGCGGGCTGCTCCCAAGTCGCTACGTGGGGTGACGATCTCGTGGTCTCGGTCGTCTACGGAACCTTGAAATCGTAGCTGACACGGGTACGCCGCCCGCCTCCCGTTTTACGGGACGGGAAGCGGGCGGCGTCGTGAGCGGTGGGAGGCTACGGGCGCCAGTTCGCCAGTACGCCCTCGTAGAGCTCCTTGTCCGTGAGCTCGCGGGGGGTTTCGCCGGCGAGGAAGTGGGACGTGTTGGGCGTCTTGAGCTTGCGGAGGTAGTCGAAGGCCTTGTTCTCCGGGTCCCCGAAGGCGACGAAGGAGAAGAAGACGGCCGGGTGGCTCTCGGCGGCGTCGGTGAGGGCCTGGGTGGCGGGGGTCTTCGCGTCCGGGGCGCCGTCGGTCTGGAAGACCACCAGGGCGGGGGCGGTCGGGTCCGCCGTCTTGTCGTGGTGGGCGAGGACCGCTTCCACGGCCGCGTGGTAGCTGGTGCGGCCCATGCGGCCGAGGCCCGCGTGCAGGTCGTCGATCTTGTTCTCGTGCTCGGTGAGGGTGATCTCGCCGGTGCCGTCGAGTTCGGTGGAGAAGAAGACGACCGGGACGGTGGCCTCGGGGTCGAGGTGGGCCGCGAGGGCGAGGGTCTGCTCGGCGAGGGCCTGGGCGGAGCCGTCCTTGTAGTACGGGCGCATGGAGGCGGAGCGGTCGAGGACGAGGTAGACCTTGGCGCGGGTGCCGGTGAGGTCGTTCTTCTTGAGGGCGTTGGCGGCGGCCTTGTAGGCGGTGGCGAGGTCGGGGGCGTGCTTCTTGAGGGTGGGGAGGGGGAGGGCGGGGCCGTCCTCGCCTTCGGCTTCGGCCGGCTTCGTCTTCCCGCCCGCACCGCCCGTGCGGCTTTCGTCGTCGTGTGCGGGTGGCCCCTGCGGGGCGGCCTCGCCGTCGGCGGCCGCGGGCTCGGGGGTGGAGGGTTCTTCGGCTGCGGCTTGGGCGGCCGAGGGCGTCGGGGCAGCGGATTCGGGGGTCGTGGATTCGGCGGCTGCGGGTTCGGGGGTGGCCGGTTCGGCCGCCGCAGGTTCGACGGTCGCGGGCTCGGCGGCTGCGGCGGGGGCCTTCTCGGGCTTCGTCGCCTTTACCGTTGACCCCTTCGCCTTCGAGGTCTTGGCTGCCCTCGGCTTCGACTTCTCCGTCGTCTCGTCGGTCTCGGCCTTCGGCTCCGGCTCGGGCTGCGCCTCCTCCGCCGGGGCGGCCGCAGGCTTCTCCGGCTCCTCCACAGCCGCCGGTTCCTCCCCGGCGGTCTTCTCGGCAACCGCCGGCTCCTCGGCCGCTGCCTTCTCCTCAGCCGCCGCCTCCACGACAGCATCGGATTCCTGAGCAGCCGCCGCCTTCTCAGCCGTCGGCTCCTCAGCCTCAGCCGCGGCCTTCTCCGCAGCCGCCGGTTCCTCAGCCGCCGCCTTCTCCGCAACCGCCTTCTCCGCAACCGCCGGCTCCGCAGCCGTCGGCTCCTCAGCCGCAACCGGCTCCCGGTTCGCCGCCACGCCCCCGTCGTCCTCCGCGGAGCGGGTCGGCCTGGGGACCGTCACGTTGTCGAAGGCCTCCGAGACGAGGTCGTGCTCGTCGGAGGGGGACGTGCGGGGTTCGGGGACGTTGGCCGTCGGCGTGGGCTTCGGCTCGGGGGAGGGGGACGGGACCTTCGGGTCCTTGGCGGAGGCCTGTGCCGATGCCTGTGCCGATCCCGGTGCCTGTGCCGGCGCCTGTGCCGTGTCGGGCGGCGTGAGAGCCCCGTCGTGTCCGGTGTGCTCGGCGGTCCGGTCCTCGGTCCCGCTGGTCTCACCGGCGGTCGCCGTACGCGCCGCACCCTCCGCCTCGGCGGTCCGTGACTTGCGTGACCGTCCGAACGCGTTCCGCAAGAGAGTGAGAATGCCCATGTGCGCGCAACCCTTCACGTGAGTTGAAGCCCGTCAATCCCTGGCCAGGACGGACACGTAAGGTTAGCGGCCCTCCTGTGTGATCTTGGGCAGGGTTGCCTGTGCCAGGCCTGCCCTGTCAAGGGGACATCCGGCCCGGGCGGGTGGCGCGGGGCTGAATCGCCACAACCCCCGTACGGCAGCCGGGGGTTCATTCGTTGTTCACTCGGGCGCCCGATCACCGCACATACGTGCCCCTACGGTCGCGAAGACACCAAGGGCATCCATGGGGAGAGTAAAGTGCGCAAGCTGCTGCCGTTGATCGGAACACCGTCCGGTTCGCACCCCGGCGGCCGGTCCGCCATGACCTGTCGTTTCCGCTGTGGTGATGCCTGCTTCCACGAGGTGCCCAACACCAGCTCCAACGAGTACGTCGGCGACGTGATCGCCGGTGCGATCGGACGCCGGTCGGTGATGCGCGCCGCGGCCGTGGTGACCGTGGCCGCCGCGGGGGCGGGTGCCGCCGGTGTCGTCCAGGCCCCGCGGGCCGCGGCCGCCCCGGCCGCCGGTGCCCCGTCCGCCGCTGTCGCCGCCGCGGCCGCCGGGCGCAAGGGCAAGGGCGCGCGTGGGCTGCGTTTCACGCCGGTCGCGCCCAACACCGCCGACGCGGTGACGGTGCCGGAGGGGTACCGGCAGAACGTCGTCATCCGCTGGGGCGAGCCCATCCTGCGCGGTGCGCCCGCGTTCGACCCGGAGAAGCAGAGCGCCGAGGCACAGGCCGGACAGTTCGGGTACAACTGCGACTTCCTCGCCCTGCTGCCGCTGCCCGGGGAGCGCGGCCGGCAGCTGCTCGTCGCCAACCACGAGTACACCGACGAGCTGCTGATGTTCCGCGGCTACGACGCGGCGAACCCCACGCGGGAGCAGGTCGAGGTCGCCTGGGCCGCGCACGGGCTGTCCGCCGTGGTCGTGGAGGAGGACCGCAGGAGCGGCAGGCTCACCGCCGTCCCCCGGCACCAGCTGAACCGGCGCGTCACCGCCACCACCGCGTTCCGCCTGACCGGGCCCGTCGCCGGGTCCGAGCTGGTGAAGACCTCCGCGGACCCGACCGGCACCAAGGTGCTCGGCACTCTCAACAACTGCTCCGGCGGCGTCACCCCCTGGGGCACGACCCTGCACGGCGAGGAGAACTTCAACCAGTACTTCGCCAACAGCAGCCGCGCGACCGACAAGCGGTACGGGATCGGCACCGGGGCCAGCGAGCGCAAGTGGGAGAGGTTCGACAAGCGGTTCGACGTCGCCCGGGAGCCGAACGAGGTGCACCGGTTCGGGTACGTGGTGGAGTTCGATCCGTACGACCCCACCTCCACGCCCCGCAAGCACACCGCTCTCGGACGGTTCAAGCACGAGGCGGCGACCGTGCGGCTGACGCACGACGGCCGTCCTGTCGTGTACTCCGGGGACGACGAGCGGTTCGACTACTTCTACAAGTTCGTCGGCAGCAAGCGGATGAAGCACGGGCACAGCCGCGCCGTCCGCGAGCACAACCTCTCCCTGCTCGACGAGGGCACGCTGTACGTCGCCAGGCTCACCGGTGACTCCCCCGCCCTCGAGATCGACGGCACGGGCAGGCTGCCGGAGGACGGCGAGTTCGACGGGGGCGGTGAGTGGATCCCGCTGGCGACCGCCACCGCGGAGGGTGCCGTCTCGCACGTGGCCGGGATGAGCGCCGAGGAGGTGTTCGTCTTCACCCGGCTCGCCGGTGACAAGGTGGGCGCCACCAAGATGGACCGGCCCGAGGACATCGAGCCCAACCCGGTGACCGGCAAGGTGTATGTCGCGCTGACCAACAACAGCAACCGCGGTGTCGGCTCCAACGCCAAGGCGGACGAGGCCAACCCGCGCAACGCCAACAAGCACGGGCACGTGCTGGAGCTCACCGAGCGGTGGAACCGGCCCGAGAGCACCCGGTTCGGCTGGTCGCTGTTCCTGGTCGCCGGTGACCCGGACGACCCGGCGACCTACTTCGCCGGGTTCCCGAAGGACTCCGTCAGCCAGATCTCCTGCCCGGACAACGTCGCCTTCGACCCGCACGGCAACCTGTGGATCTCCACCGACGGTGCCCAGCTCGGCTCGCACGACGGCCTGTTCGGTGTGGCGACCCGGGGCGAGCGGCGCGGGGAGCTCAAGCAGTTCCTGACCGTGCCGAAGGGTGCCGAGACCTGCGGTCCGATCGTCCAGGACCGGCGCGTGCTGGTGTCCGTGCAGCACCCGGGGGAGGTCGACGGCGCGTCCGTGGAGAAGCCCGCGAGCAGCTGGCCCGACGGGCCCGGGTCGTACGTCCGGCCGGCGGTGGTGGCCGTGTGGCGTGCCGACGGGCGCGACATCGGCGTCTGAGGCCGCCGGGTGCGACATCGGCGTCCGAGCCGGTGTCGTGCGGCGTCGGGAGCGCGTCAGGGAAGGGCCGGGCTCGGGGGTCTGAGGGGACCGCCGGGTTCCAGCCAGTCCGGTGGGTGCCAGTCCCGGTAGGCCGGTGCCTGCCGGGCCACCTCCCGGTACGCCTCCTCCAGCGCGGGGTAGACGCCGTCCAGGTCGGTCTCCGTGCGGGCCGCGGCGAGCAGCCGTACGCCGAGCGGGTCGTCCTTCAGGCGGCGCACCGCCATGTCGGGGCCGGGGGTGCGAGTCGGCTGGCAGACGGTGACGACCTCGCCGGTCGCGACCAGGGCGTCGGCCGTGTGGTAGTCGCCGTGCAGGACGTGCGGGCTGACGCCGGCCTCGCGGAACATCCGCTGGACCGCGTCCCATTCGCCGTCGACGGTGGGGTCGATCATCCAGCGGTCGCCGGCCAGGTCGGCCAGTTCGACCTCCTGCTTGGCGGCCGCCGGATGGTCGACGGGCAGGGACACGCACTGCGGTTCGCGCTCGACCAGGACGCGCAGCCGGAGTGCGGCGGGGATGCGCAGCGGGCAGCCCTCCACCTCGTGCACGAAGGCGACGTCGAGCTGTCCGTCGGCGACCATGCGGAGCAGGGCGTTCGGGGAGACGTTCATGTGGAGGCTGGGGTTCTGGCCGCGGGCGCGCAGCCGGCGCAGCCAGCCGGCCAGGGCCTTGCTCGCCGTGGAGCCGATGCGCAGTTCGGTGCCGCCGGTGGCGGCCGCCCGGGCCTCGGTGACCAGCAGGTGCAGTTCGGCCATGAGCGGGCGGGCGCGGCTGAGGACCAGGCGTCCCAGCGGGGTGGGGTGGCAGCCGGTGTGGGAGCGCAGGAACAGCGGGCCGCCCAGCTCCTGCTCGATCCGGCGCAGCTGTGTGCTCAACGACGGCTGGGCGACACCCAGTTGCCGGGCGGCGCGGTGCAGACTGCCGGTGTCGGCTATGGCGCACAGCGCGCGGAGGTGCCTCACCTCGAGCTCCATGCTCTGTGAGGCTAAAGCGGAATCGCGGCGTTAACCAGCCACATAATTCAGCGCTAAACCAGGTGAATTGGGCAGTCGATAGCCCCGTCCTATCCCTGGTTGCCATCATCACAGGCGCCGCACAGGCATCGAGACTCACCGGTGAGACTCAACCCCCACCCGAGGAGTCCTTCGATGCGAAAGTCCCTGTCCTCCCTGGCGGTTCTCGGCCTCGGTCTCACGATGGCCGGGCTCGGAACGGCCGCCCCCGCCGCGGCGTCCCCGGCCGCCGAGCCGCACGCCGGGTTCGTCGCCGGGTCCGCCGGGTCCGCCGGGTCCGACGCGAGCAGAGCCTTCTTCCAGGCGGTCCTGAAGTCCGTCGCCGAGAAGCGCGCCGCGAACCCGAGTGCCACCGCGGCCGTCACCGTCGTCTACGACGCCTCCCGGGCGCCCTCGTTCAGCGCGCAGATAGCGCGCAGCACCCAGATATGGAACAGCTCGGTGTCGAACGTGCGGCTCCAGTCGGGCTCCGCGTCGGCGGCCGACTTCAGCTACCGGGAGGGCAACGACTCCCGTGGCTCGTACGCGTCCACCGACGGCCACGGCAGCGGCTACATCTTCCTGGACTACCGGCAGAACCAGCAGTACGACTCCACCCGGGTCACCGCCCACGAGACCGGGCACGTCCTCGGTCTGCCGGACCACTACTCGGGTCCGTGCAGTGAGCTGATGTCCGGTGGCGGCCCCGGCCCCTCCTGCACCAACGCCGTCCCGAACGCGACCGAGCGCTCCCGGGTCAACCGGCTGTGGGCGAACGGCTTCGCGGCGGCGATGGACAAGGCCCTGGAGAAGTCGGCTCGTTGAGACCCCCATGCGGATGCGGCCGCCCTGCCACGAGGGGCGGCCGTATCCGCGTGTGCGGGCGGTGCGGACCGGGCGCGGGTCAGCGGCGCCGGTGCAATGTGAGGTCCGTGACGACCGCCCGGTGGTCGGTGTCGGCCAGGTCGAGGACGCGGGTGCGGCGGGCGCCGAGGTCCCGCGAGACGAGGACGTGGTCGATCTGCGCGCCGAACGTGGGTGCCGTCCGGGCCGGCCAGGTAACGGTGCGGTCGCCGCCGTTCGTGCGGGAGGCGTCGGTCAGGCCGGTGTCGAGGATGCGGCGGAAGGCCGCGTGGTCCTGCGAGGCGTTGAAGTCGCCCGCCAGGACGAGGGGCGTGCCCGGGTCGGCGGTCGCCGCCTCGCGCACCGCGCCCAGCTCCCGGCGCCAGAGGTCCACCTGCCCGGGCAGCGGCGGCATGGGGTGGGCGAGCTGGAGGCGTACGGCGTGCCCGTCGACGTCGGCGACCGCCCCGGGCATGCCCATCGTGGCGCGCACGCCCTCGGTGGGCCGGAGCGGGTAGCGGCTGAGGATGACGGAGCCCTCGGATCCGCCGCCCTCCACGGCCCGGCGGTGCGGGTAGTCCCGGGCGAGGTCCCGCTTCAGCAGCGCGTCGCACGCGTAGTCGCACTCCTCCACGAAGACAACGTCCGGTTCCTCCCGGCGTACGGCGGTGACGAGAGAGCCGGTGCCCTGGCCGAACTCGACGTTGGCGGTGAGGACACGCAGGTCGGCGACGGGGCGGCCGACGGGGTCGCCGACCTTGCCGTAGGGCTCGATGAACCAGGCCAGCAGGCCGAGCAGGAGCACGCCCCAGACCGTCCCGGTCCACCAGCGGCCGAGCAGGGCGAGCAGCAGGCCCGCGCCGGTGGGGACGAGCAGCCAGGGAAGGAAGGCGAGCAGCTGGGGGACGGGGGTCATGCCGTCGCTGTCGGCGATCCTGAAGCCGACGACCACGCTGACCGCGGCGAACAGCAGGCCGGCGCACCCGGCGCCGAACCGCCGTCCCGACGGGTGGTGCTCTCGCCCGTCGTCCCTGGCGGTCCACTCGGCAGCGGAGGTGTCCAAGGCCCGGCCTTCCGTTCTCGGGATGGGGTGCTCGCATCCTCCCTCAGAGACGGGGCGGGGCGTGGGAGGGTTGCCGGGCGTCGACCCGCGCCAGGAACTCCTCCAGTGCCCGGTCGAACTCCTCCGGGCGTTCCAGGTTGGGCAGATGTGCCGCCCCTTCGATGACGCGCAGCTGCGCGTCCGGGAGGGCCGCGTGCATCGCCCGGGCGTCGGAGACCGGTGTGAAGGTGTCGTCGGCTCCCACGACGACCAGGGCCGGGGCGGAGACCCGCGGCAGCAGGGCGGTGTAGTCGGGGCGGCGGGCCCGGGCGCGCAGGGCCGCGGCGGCGCCTTCGGGGGCGGTGGCGGTCATCATGCCGTGGACGTGCGCCTTGACCTCGGCGGACGCGTACGGGGCGACCATCCGCTCCAGGACCTCGTCGGCGTATCCGCCCATGCCTTCGGCGAGGAGGCGGTCCGCCATGGCGTCGCGGGTGCGCACGCCCTCGGGGGTCTCCGCCGACGGGAAGGTGTCCGCGAGGACCAGGCCCCGCACGCGCCCGGGGAACAGCCGGTAGCAGTCCATGACGATCTGCCCGCCCATCGACAGGCCCGCCAGCACGAACGACTCCACCGCCAGCTCGTCCAGCAGCGCCTCGACGTCCCGGGCGAAGGCCGAGAAGTCCGCGACGGCCGGGGTCGTCGGGGAGGCGCCGTAGCCGCGCAGGTCGGGGGCGACGACCCGGCGGGTACCCGGGAAGCGGTCGAGCTGCGGTGCCCACATCGTGCGGTCGAAGGGATGGCCGTGGACGAGGACCAGCGGGACCCGATGCGTCTGGGGGCCTTTGTCCTCGTATGCGAGGAAGGGTGCCATGGCGTCGACCCTAGGGCCGCCCAACTACTCAGTGCAATAAGATCTTTGCTCTCGGTGCAATCCAAGGGGGAGACCGGCCGATGAGTGACTACCGGCGCATCGCCGACCGCATCGCCGACGACATCGCCACCGGACGGCTGCGGCCGGGCCAGCGGCTGCCGCCGCAGCGTGCCTTCGCCCGGCGGCGGGGCATCGCCCCGTCGACGGCCGGGCGGGTCTACGGAGAACTCGTGCGGCGCGGACTGGTCGTCGGGGAGGTGGGGCGCGGGACCTTCGTACGGGCCGCACCGGCCGGGCCGGCCGGGCAGGCGCTCGTCGAACCCGGGCTGCCCGGAGCCGCGCCCGTCAACCTCGAACTCAACTACCCCGCCGCGCCCGGCCAGCCGGAGCTGCTCGCCCCCGTCCTCGCGCCGCTGCTGCGTCCCGACGTGCTGGCCGAGGCGCTGTTACCGGCAGCCGCCACCGGCACCCGGGCCGCGCGGGAGGCGGCGGCCGCACTGCTCACCACCCCCGGCTGGCGGCCCGCCCCGGAGCGGCTGCTGTTCACCGGCAACGCCCGGCAGGCCATCGCCGCCGTCCTGGCCTCACTGGTCCGGCCGGGCGGCCGGGTCGGGGTGGAGCAGCTGACGTACCCGCTGGTCAAGGAGATCGCGGTACGGCTCGGCATCACCCTGGTGCCCCTGGCCGGGGACCCGGCCGGGCTGCTCCCGGAGGCCGTCGCCGCCGCGCACCGCACCTCGCCGCTGTCCGCCCTCTACGTACAGCCGACCCTGCACAACCCGACGTCCCTGACGACGAGCCGGCCGCGGCTGCTGCAACTCGCCCAGCTGGTCCACGACCTTGACCTGCCGGTCGTGGAGGACCGCATCTGGTCCTTCCTCCAGGAGCCCGGTGATCCGCTCGCCGTGCACGCCCCGGCCCTCACCCACGTCGTCGACGGGCTCTCCAAACGGGTCGCCCCGGGACTCACCGCCGGGTTCCTCGTCGTGCCGCCGCACCGGGTCGCCGCCGTGGCCGACTCCGTGCGCTCGGGCGGCTGGAGCGCGGGGCGGTTCGCGCTGGAGGCGGCCGTGCGGTGGGCCGCGGAGGGGACGGTCGCACGGCTGGTGGCGGCCAAGCGGGCGGACGCGGCACGGCGGCAGCGGATCCTCGCCGAGGAACTCGCCGGGTTCACCGTACGGTCCGGCCCGGCGTCCTCCTTCGCCTGGTGGGAGCTGCCCGCCCCCTGGCGCGCGGACACCTTCACGGCCGCCGCCGCGGCGCACGGCATCGCCGTCACACCCGGCCCCGCGTTCGCCGTCGCCCCCGGACACACGCCCGACGCCGTCAGGCTCGGGCTCGCGTCGGCTCCGGAACCGGATCTGCGCCGGGCACTGCGGACCCTCGCGCACGTCGCCGCGCGGCGAGCCGGGGACCGTACCGGCCCGTGACCCAGGCGCCGGCCGCCACCGCCAGGCCCAGCGCGCACAGCAGCCAGGAAACCGTGCGCAGGGTGACCGTCAGGGCGTCGTAGACGGCGCCCGCGGCGGGGCGGTGCAGGGTGTCGGGCAGGTCGGCGAGGGTCAGGCGGCGGCCGAGCGCGACGGCGAGGACCAGCAACGCGCCGCCCAGGGCCGTGCCCAGGCCGAGGGCGGTGAGCGCGCGGCGCCGGCACGCGGCGACGGTGATCCCGGCGACCGCCAGGACGGCGGCGGCGAGCGGCAGCCAGAAGGCGGCGGTGTCGAGCACGTGGTACCCCTTGCGCAGTCGGTCGGTGTCGTCGGCCGGGAGCACCGGGATCCGCGTGTGCGGGACCGGGATGCGGTGGGCGAACGGCACGTGGTCGTCGGCGAGCTGCCGCTTGACCCGGGCGATGACGGGGGCGGGGTCGACGGTGACCGGGGTGCCGCGGGCGCCGTCGTCGCGCAGGGCCCGCAGCACGGCCCTGTGGACGGCCCGGTTCGCCGCGTCCCAGGCCGTGCGGTAGGTCTGGGTGCGGGTGAAGGAGCGCGCCGCGTCGCGCACGAAGGGCTCGACCGCCGTGGGCAGCGCTCCGTTGTCCGTCCGGCGCCCGGTCTCACGCAGGACGCCGTCGCCGACGGCGTCCGCGACCGCGCTCCGCACGTCAGGATCGTCGGCGAGGGGCGCCATCGTCCGCACGTAGCGGCCGGTGTCGGTCAGCCCGTGGGCCGCCCAGGAGGCGAGCGCCCCGACGGGCACGAGCAGGCACGCGAGGACCAGCGAAACGGCCGACAGGACGTTCCGCGCTCGTGGGGGCGCCTTCCCGGCTACGGGCGCCCGGGCGTGCTCGGACACCCTTCCAGGCAACGGCCCCCGGACCCGGCCCGCGAACGCTGCACCACCGTCCGGCCGCCCGGCCGCCGGGCCGCAGCGCGCTCCACCTGCGAGAAGCGCTGACCGGGGCCCGCCGCCGGGCTCCGCCGAACGGGTGTCCCTCAGCCGATGCGCCGGCCCTGGGCGTCCTCGTGCGTGTAATAGCGATAGAACACCATCGCGAGGACGCTCGCTCCCACCACCAGCCCCAGGCCGGCGGAGCTGTACACCGACGCGCCGCTCTGGCTGTACAGGAAACCGGCCGCGCAGCCCGAGAAGACGAACCAGCACAGCGCGTGCAGTTCGCGGGGCAGCTGTGGGGCCAGCGCGCACACCGCGGCGAACACCGCGGCGAACACCAGCGCCGTGACGAAGCCGAACAGCAGGTTCCAGCCGGTGATGGGCCCGGCGTCGCGCCGGATGGCGGCGGCCCAGTAACCGTAGGTGAGCCCGAGCACCAGGGGCAGGCCGATCTTCACGGCGAGGTGGACCCGCGGGCCGAACACGTCGGGCCTGCGACCGGGCATGCTTGTCGTGGGTGAGGCGGGTGCCGCATGAGCCATGACAGCTCTCCTCTCTGTCCCTGCCCCTGGATCCAGGGCACACCTGGGGACAGCCCCTGGCAAGTCGGCGAGCGCCCGGAACGGGATGCGGCCGGTGCGGCCCCGTGTTTCGCTGGGGCCGTGAGCCGCCACCGCGAGGGGCACGGCCCGCCCGTGAGGCACCGCCCGCACGTCCGGCCCGGCCCGCTCGCCCGGTACGCCCGGGCCGGGCGCCCCGACGCCGTGCGGCGGCAGGAGCTGCTGCGGGTACGGGGGCGCAGCGTGGCCTGGGTGCCGCCGCTGCTGCTGCTCCTCGCCATCGCGGTGGCCGACTACCACACCATCGGCGAGTTCCGCATGATCTCCTGGATCGTGCTGGTGCCGGCCCTCGCCGCCTCGCTCTGCGGGGTGTGGGGCACGGCCCTGTTCGCGGTCCTCTCCCTGGCGACGTACGTCGTCGCCGACAGCGCCTGGCCGCACGAGTACCGGGCCGGACGCGCCGACTTCGTCCTCGTCGCCCTCGGCGGCATCCTCGCCACCCTGGCCTGCGCGGTCCGGGTGCACGACGAGAACCGTGCGCTGCACCTGAGCGACGTCACCGAGACCGTCCGCCGCACCGTGCTGCGCCCGCTGCCGCCCGGCTGGGGCGGCCTCGACCACGCCGGCGTCTACCTCACCGCCGACGCCCACGCCCGCGTCGGCGGCGACTTCTACGACATCCAGCCCGGCCCGCACGGCACCCGTGTCCTGGTCGGGGACGTGCAGGGCAAGGGCCTGGGCGCGGTCGAGGCGGCGGCCGCGCTGCTCGGTACGTTCCGTGAGGCCGCGTACCACGAGGCGGACCTGGCGACGGTCGCCGAGCGGCTGGAGACACGGATGATCCGGCACCGCGGGCAGACCGTCGCCCTGGGCCGCTCGGACGGCGACCGGTTCGCCACCGCCGTGCTCCTGACCTTCCCCGACGACGAGGAGGAGGCGGTGGACGTGATGCTGTTCGGGCACGAGCCGCCGCTCGCCGTCGGGCCGGGCGGGGTGCGCACCCTGGCGGCCGGGCCCGGACTGCCGCTCGGCTTCGGCGAGTTCGCAGCCGGGCCCCCACGCCCGCGGCGCTGGCGGGTGGCCGCCGACGAGACACTGCTGCTGGTGACGGACGGGGTGACCGAGACCCGGGACGGCAGCGGGGCGTTCTATCCGCTCGCCGACGAGGTGGCCCGGGCCGTCGCCGAGGACCCCGGCACCGCCGAACCGGCCCGCCTGGCCGCCTTCGTACGGGACGGCACCCTGCGGCACGGCGGCGGCCGCCTCGCCGACGACACCACCGTGTTCGCCGTCCGCAGGAGAACGGGGCGCGATGCCCCCGAAGGCGGACGTTTGCGGTCCTGAGGCCCACCTTTGCAGCCGCAGCGGTTACGGTGCTGACGTACGTGATCGACACAGGGGGTGGGGCCATGCCCGGAACCGTGCTGCTGCTGGCGGCCTCGCCGGTGGGCAGGGGGCGCCTCGTGGACGCCGCCTCCGTGCTCCCCGTCCTCGCCGCCGTACCGCCCGCCGTGCTGTCCGGCACCGACACCGCCAACGTCGTCGAACTCGCCGACCCGCTGGAACCGCAGGCCGTCCTGACCCGGCTGCGCGCCGCCGCCGCGGCCCCCGGACCCCTCACCGTGTACGTCACCGGCCAGCTCCAGCTCGACCGCCGACAGCGCCTGCCCCACCTCGCGCTGGCCCGCACCACCCCCGCCACCGTCCGCTACACCGCCTTCCCCTGGCACTGGTTCCGTGAGGAGCTGCGCCTCAGACCCGCCGGCGCCACCACCCTCCTGCTCGACCTGCACGCCGACCCCGAGACCTGGCAACTGCTGCGCGGCACCCCGCTGGACTCGGGCCGCGGCAACGCCGTGCACGGCCGCATCGCGCCCCCGCCGTCCCGACGCGGCATCGCGCAGCCGACGTACATGAAGGCCCTCGCGACGATCCTGCGCAGCGGATTCCGGCCGCCGGCCGAGCAGTTGCACCAGCAGGCCCTCACCCGGATCGCGCCGGACAGCGCGGGCACCGACCTGGTGCTGAGCACGCCCGGTCCCACGGGCGGGGATCCGCACGCCGCCATCACCGCCGCCGTCCAGTCCGGCCGGCACACCGACGCCGACGCGCTCGCCGCCCGGCACGAGCAGTCCGCCGTCGCCGCGCACGGACCCGCGTCCGAAGAGGCCCTGCACTGGGCCGAGGTACGGGCCGACCTGGCGATGTTCGCCGGGGACGCGGCCCGCAGCTGCCGCACCTGGCTGACCATCGCCGGCGCCCGCCTGAACGCCGGGCAGGCGCCGGACGCCCCTGCTGTCGAGGCGGCAGTGGACCGGGCGCACCACCAGTGGGGGCAGGTCCGCGACCCCGCCCCCGCCCGCGAACTGGGCGCCGCCCTCGCCGCGTTGCGCGAGCGGGTGCCCGGACGCCGCGAGGGGGCGCTGGACCATGTGCAGCGCCAGATGCGGCAGTTGCAGACCCAGGGCTGAGACCCCTGTCGCGGTTTGGGGTACCTTCCCGGAGCACGGTTCCCGCCCCAGCTGTCACCCAGCGTGCAAGCTCACGGAAAGCGAGCCAGAACCGCAAGAAGTGAACGAAGCCACGTGAGCAGCTCGCCGAGCCCCGCCGGAACCGGAACACGAAATCTCAGGCGGGGCGTCGTTCACCGGATTTACTGGAAACGAGCTGCCCGGCGACGCCTCGCCGGCGCGAAGGCATCGATCGTTCCCGCGCCCCTGCCCGGTGCGCTGTTCCAGCCCTGGATGCGGTCGGCAAGCTTCTTGAGCCGAGGATTTCCGGGCTCGACGGCGATCTGGAAGTGGGACTGTTTCACCGGCTGCAGATGCCCGCCCCAGGCAATGACGCCTTCGCAGTCCGCGAGGATGTCCGCGACGATGATCTGCTCGGCTTCGCTCATGCCGGTGTTCTTGACATCGGCTCCGAGCGGGTAGTGCATGGGCCGGATCGCGATGGCCGTGCCCGACAGGTGATTCGACTCGAATGCCGAGCTGATCTCACGCTCCGTCGTGTGCCCTTGGAGGTCACCGGGCAGAAGCATGTCGACTTCATAGGCGAACCGGCGGGCCACGTGGAGAAGAACTGTTGCGACGTCCCCCTCCGCCAGGGAAACGTCGACGTCGGTGCCTTCGACCCGGAACTTTCCGGCGTGATCGAGGACGGGCCAGCCGTTTGCCGATTCGCGCTCGGTCCAGGCACGCTCGCCGGCGGTAGGGGCGGCCTGTGCCGGGCCGGCGGCCGCGACGGCTATCGCTGCCCCGGCCCCGAGGCCGAGAACCCGTCTACGCGTCAAGCTCGTTGTCATGGGGGGCCCTTCTGCGCTGAGAGCGGTTGATGAGTATCAGGGTGAAACAGACGGTGGCGCAGGCCAGCCCCGCGAAAAGCAGAGGCGTGACCCAGAACGACACATCGTTGGTGCTGTATCCGCTGCTCCAGTGGCAGGTGACGGACGGGGGGAAATGGTGGACGGTCGCTGACGTCAGGCCGTAGTCCCGCCCCGAGTCCACGTAGTCGCCACTGGCGGTCTTCGTCGCACAGAGGTCGAGTGGGTTCGTGTAGGCGAGACCGTAGAAGGTTCCGGCACCGTAGGCGGCGAGAGCCGCCGCGCTCCCGACCGCGGCCAGACGGGCCGCCCGCGAGGGCTTCTTCCTGGTCACCCACAGCGCGTACGGAAACACTCCGATGACGAAGAGGAGGAGCGTGATCGCGGGCGGGCCGAAGAGCGCGAAGAGGGTCATGCGTCCCGACGCTACTTCGCTCCGAGGAGACGCCGCTGGTTTGCCTGGTACTGCGCTCGCCGGAGCGTTTCCGTGGAGGCGTGCTGGGCGAGGTTGTTGCCGAACGCGTTGCACCACGCGTTGAGCTGGTCGGAAGGAAGGAGGTGCGGCATCAGGGTGGGTATGCCGCCGAACTTCTGGATCAGGCTCGCGCGGCCGCCCACCAGGATGACCCCGTCCCCGCTGGCGGGCTCGTCCGTGAGGATCTTCTTCGCCTGAGCGGCTGCCTCGCTGATGGTGCCGCCGAACCGTTGCTTCAGGTAGTCCCTGAACCGGGTGAGACCGCCGCTGCCCTGGTAGTGATCACGGACCGCCTCGACGATGTTCTTACCGCCACGCACGGCCTGGGCGATCAGGTATCCGTCGGCGTCCTCGACGAGGTCGGTGAAGCCGAAGCTGGACGCGACGCCGATCTTGCCCATCTTGTCGTTGATGTAGGTGGCGCCTGAGGCGTAGGTGTCGTGGTCCCGCCGCCATTCGCCGTACAGGGTCATCAGGTCACCGCCCCAGCCGGCGACGTCACCGAGACTGATGTCCCCCGCCGGGTTGGGTTTGACGAACTGGCCGTTCGCCGTGGCCATCAAGTGCTCGATTCCGAGGTGCTGACCGGTGAACGGATCCTTGAACTCCGGCCAGATACTCAGGTTGCGGCTGTTCACATAGGAGACGAAGCCGCCGTCCACTTTCCCGATCAGAGCCCGCCACTGGTTGTCGTCGTACGCGTCGCTGCGCAGGTATTCCATGACGAGCTGGTTCGGGTTGCCCTTGCCGTATGCCTTGGCCAAGTCATAGAGGGACTTGATGTAGTTGACGAACTCATCCGCGGGTGACGACGGTCTGTTGACGCTGCTCTGGCCGGGGTCGCTGCCGATGCGGTGAGCGTCCCGGTCGAGCCAGAAGGTGTCTGTTCCGTTGGTGACCTGGTATTCCTTGATCTGATTGAAGGACCAGTTCGCCGGCAGGGGATAGCCGAGGTTGCCTGAGAATCCCCAGGACATGCCGGACACGAACGAGTAGCGGGCGTAGGTCTCTTTGGTGACCTCGGCGCATACGTGTCGAGAGCCGTACACACCGTGCACGTACCGCTTGCCCTTGCTCCCGAGTCCGGCCGCGACGCCTCGGAAGTACTCGAGGATGGCCGGCATATCGGCGTCGGTGGCGTCGTAGTCGACGGCGAAGTAGATGATCGTCCCTCGGTTGAAACCGAAGTGCACGGCCTGGTCGTGGGCCTTCTTCGCGTGGGTGTAACCGTTCCCCCAGTAGTACTCGGACAGGGACCTGCCGTTGTCCTGGAAGATCGGGAATATCCGAAGTCCACCACTGAAGATGTTGGCGATTTCACCTTCTTCGAGCATCTTCGAACCGCCGCCGGAAGACGCTTCGTTGAGGTACCTGCCGACATAGCGGTACCCATCGCTGTACATTCTCTTGGCGCGTGACGCCGTGATCGTGTAGGCGGTGTCGGAGGCGGTGACCGGTCGGTCCGGGTCTCCCATCGATACGAGGAGTTGAGCCCATGTCGCATAGTCGCCACGGCCGTTGGCGGATATCTCGGAGAACCGCTGGAAGGTGGTGACGAAGCTGGTCAGATTGCTGTCGAACGATGTCTTGAACACCGTCTTCGTCTGAACGGTATCGCCGTTTGCGTTCACGGTGACGATCGGCTGGTTGAAGACACACGCGGCGGAGAACAGCTGGACGAAGATTCCGGACGAGCCTTCCGACACGCCGGCCTTGGCCTTGATGCCGGCTTGCGTTCCGGCCCCGAAGTTGCCGGTGGCGTCCGCTTCGGCGATGCCGATTTCCAGCTGGAGTGCCTTCATCAGGTTCTGCTGGACATTGCGGGAGTAGTGGCCGTCGGCCGGGCCGATGTCGACCGTCTTCTTCTTCCAGTAGCGGCCGTTCAGCCACTGCTGAATGGAGCGGACCTCTTCCGACCCACCGGCAGTGAGTACGTAGGCATCCATGTTGAGCAGCGCCTTGAACACCTTCGCCTGGAGGCTGCCGCTCTGCGAGAGGCCCATGTTGCTCTGCATCTTCTTGACGGCAAGCTCGATGTCCGGGTCGTAGAAGCCGGTGTCGGAGTACCCGCCGGTGTAACCCTTGCAGAACAATCCGTATCGGATGATCTTCACGACGTTTTTGTTCTTTGCCCAGCCGCTTCCGAGTTCGCCGAGCGCTGCGAGTTTGGAAACGGTGCCGTCGCCGAAGTTCGCCACGACGGGACTGATGCCCAGTTCCTTCTGCAGCCCCATGATGAAGGAGTACATCGTGGGCCAGCCGACCTTGCCGTCTTCTGGGCACTTCTGGTAACCGGGCACGCTGGCATAGGTCGAGTTGACCCACTTCTGCGCTTCGAGGACTTTCTCGTCGGCCATGCCGGATCTCCTGGACTGCTTGACGGGTTGGAGCGCGGATGCAGACGACGCCGGCCCATGGCACGAGACGTCCTGCCCGCGGCGTCCTGGGCTGTCGTTGTCATGATCGAAGGGCGTCGACGGGTGCGTTGCGGCCACTGGCCGGCCCGGCTACTGGCCGGGCGGCAAGTCGCGAGGTGGGCGCCGATGCGAAGGCCGACGGGGCGAGCTCAGGCGTTCCTGCGTTGTGCCTGCTGTTACGTCAAACCCCTTGGCCCCGTGACTCGAAGGGTGAACCAGCAGGGGGTGCGCTTACCGCCACTGTCGGTGATCTTCCGGGGCCGTGGCCGTGCGTGCCCGGCCCCGCCCGCAGTTGGGGGTGCCGCGCGAAAGACGCACGCTGGTACGCGGGCGCCCGGAATGGTCAGTCGCAGGGGGCTACGTACTTGGCTCGGTCGATGATCGCGACGCCGCTCGACCACATGATGGCGGTCACTCGGGAACAATTGTTCCAGCCGGCGTCGCGGTTGCCCTCGCCTTTGACCGGCCCTGCGTACTGTGAGTAGGTGCCCTCGTCCACCTTGCAGGCCACGCCGGCTTTGTTCGGGCACAGCTTCAGCTTCATGTGTTTCGCCGTGCCGAGGTTGTTGTCGAACACCGCGCAAGCTCCCGACACGCTGGTCGTGGATCGCGTGTAGGTGAACAGGGTGCCGAATCGGCGCGCGTCCGGGAGTTGCTCGGCGGCCTCGAGTTCGTACTCGGATCCGCACAGTGTCGCGGTGGCGCTGACAGCGGCAGGGTTCTCCGCCGCGATCGCACGCGTCCGGGCGTCACGGGCTCCGCTCTCGGAGAACTCGACACTGGTCCCGGGGACGCGCATGCTGCTGCCCGAAGGGCCGTGGTCATCGGCCATGGCCTGCGGGGTGACGGCGAGAACGGAGACGAGTGCGGCCGCCGGAGCAGTGAAACGTATCAGCGTGCGCATAAGTCAGGTGCTCCTGTTCGAGGGAGAGCTGATTCAGGACCATATGCGTCATCTCGCAGACGCTCCGCCGGGGATGGGGCGCAGGTGCAACCGGCGAGGGACCACCACAGGTCACATCGGTGTGCACGAAAGGCAGCGACAAGGCATGAGCGATGTTTCCCCCTGGTGAAGCTCCCGCTGGTCGGGCGGTCGCCTGGTGGGGCAGTTCGGTCGTGCTGCCCCGTGCAAGTAGCGCAATAGGCATCGAACGTAGCCGAAGTGCCGACATGTAGATCGTTCAGTTCGAGGAATGGCCTGAACGTTTCATCGGGGTGGAAGCCGCTCAGCTGACATGTCTCCTGTGCAGCCGGGCAGTTGAGACCTGTGTGACGCATGTGAAGCACGAGGGAGACAACTGTGGTGGGGCGATCGCTCGGTTGGCTGATTCCCGCCCCGAGCGACCGGCATCCGGCCCGTGGGATACGCCCCTACAGTCGGGCACTCGCTTCGAGCAGTCCGCCCCGTGTTCGCCACCGGCAAAGAGGCCGGCTGGCTCCACGAGGGACCCGGGCACCCACCGTGCACGGGCCCCTCAGCCGCGTGTGCCGTGTGCGCGTGGCGTGAGGGGGGCGTGCAATCGCCCGCGCAGGTCACGTCACGGGACTGCCGCCGGAGCCTGACCCGGTGTCATGATGTCGGACATGACAGAGGGGGACGAAGTGGCTGTCTTAGGCGTGCGCGTACGGCTGGGCGCCGGCGCGACCATGGACGATGTCAGAGCTCTGAAGACGTGGCTGGAGCGCGACGAACCGCTGGAGGACCTGGTCTCCCGGCGGCACCTGCGCATCGACGCGAAGCCCGGCACGGACGGACCCCCGGGACGGCTCGGGCCCGACCTCGACCTGGTGCTGGAGATCCTGGGTGACGTCGTGACCGTCGCGGCGCTCACCGAGTACACCGCCCGCGCGGTGAAGACCTGGACGAACAACCGCCGCCGGCTGCAGGGCGGCGACCCCGAGCCGCAGATCCGCCCGCTGGATTCCGACGGGGAGTAGGCGGTGAGCCGCTTCGACCCGCGCGGCAAGGCGAACCGGGCGCTGCTGGCCGGTGTGTCCGAGTACGACCACGTCGCACCGGATCCCCAGGGAGTGAACGGTCAGCTCCCGGCCGTGCGGCACAACCGGACGTCCCTGGAGGACGCGCTGCACCGGGGCGGCGTGTTCGGCGCGGGTGAGGTGAGGGCCCTCGCCTCACCGACCCCGGACGACTTCACGGGGGCGCTGCGCCGCGCCTGCCGCGAGGCCAGGGGGCTGCTGCTGCTCTACTTCGCCGGGCACGCCGTCACCTCCACCTCCGGCAGCGAACTGCACCTGCAGATGCGCACCGCGCGGGTGCTCCTGGGCCACGGGCTGCCCGGCTCGGTGCGTTTCAGCGAGGTGCTGGGCGAGCTCGCCGAGAGCCACGCCGAGCGGGTGGTGGTGATCCTCGACTGCTGCTACGCGGGCAACGCCGCCGGAATCTGGCACCACCTCGACGATCCGAAGCGCAGGAAACACAAGATCCAGCTGCTGATGAGCGTCCAGCCCAACCGCTGCATCCTGGGCGGGGACGCCGACGCGGCGACACCGTTCACCCGCGAACTCACCCGCGTCCTCGACGAGGGCGGCGACGTGTGGCTGTCCCGGCTGTACGCGGCGGTGAAGGAGCGGATGGCCGCGGCGAAGTACAAGGCGGAGGACGACGATCCGCAGCGGCCGCAGGCCCTGGCTCCCCCTTGGGACCCGGAGGCCGACGTGCTGCTGGCCGCGGGCCCCGCGGTGCTCCCGCCTCCTCCCCCGGGCGTCTCCTGGCCGCGCCGGCTGTGGGAGCTGCTCACCCGCGCCCGGAAGGCCGTCACCGGGTCCGGCCGTACGACGCTGGCAGCGCTGCTAGCCCTGCTCGCCACCGGCGCCGGCGGCTACGGCATCCTGGCCCTGACCGGCGACCCCGGTCCCTGCGCACCGCCCCTGGAACTGCGCGTCCTCACCGACCCCGACCTGGAACCGCCGGTGCGGGCGGCGGCGGACGCCTACGTCACCTCGGACGCCAACACCACGGGCGACGGCTGCCGGCGCAGCGGCGTCACCGTCAACAGCGCGGGTGCCGCGGCCGTCGTGACCGCGCTCGGCAAGCGGACCGACTCCTGGCAGCAGCCGCGCGAGGACGACAACCCGCAGCGGGACATCGGCCCGCAGCCTGACGTATGGATCCCCGCCACCCGCGCCGACCTCGACCGGGTCAACATGGCGGCGGCGCGGGAGGACCGCCTCTTCGCCCGGCTGGAGGCGGAGGCCGAGCCGATCGCCTACTCGCCGGTCGTGCTGGCCGTACCGAAGGCACTCGGCGCGGGCCTCGAACCCACCGGGCGGTCGCTGTCCCAGCTGCGCACCGACCTCGAACGGGTCGACGGCAAGGCCGAACTGCACCGCCCCGCGCCGGAACTGACCGACGCGGCGCTCCTGGCCACCATGGGCCTGTACGGCGAGGACGCCGACGCGCGCGCCGCCGAGCGGCGCCTCGCCCGGGCCGGACGGCCCGAGCCCTCGGCCGCGCGGCTGCTGTGCGCGCTGCCCGCCGAGGACGCCGTGGACCGCCACGCCGCGGCGCTGGTACCGGAGTTCCTGCTGAAGAGCGGCATCGGCTGCCACTCGGTCACTCGCGTCCCGCGCGTCGCCGCCTACCCCGACGACGTGCCCGGTCTGGAGCCGGCGTTCGTGAGGGTGCGCTGGGAGGACGGCGACCGGGACGCAGACGCGCGGGACGACGCCGTGGACCGTTTCCGCGCCTGGCTGACGGGCGACGGCGGCCGTGCGGTGCTCGGCGAGCACGGTTTCCGGTCGGCGACCGGTGAGCGCGGCCTTCTCGCCGCCCAGGAGCCACCCGCGGGTCTCGCCGGGTCGGTCCGTCCGGCCAAGGCCGCCGACCCCTCGGAGATGGACCTGACCCTGGAGCGCTTCGGCAGCGCGCACGGCCCCGGCCGGGTCCTGTTCCTCCTCGACAGCTCCGGCTCGATGGCCGGGCGCTGGGACGGTTCCAGCGGCGGCCCGGGCATCCTGAAGCAGACCCTGCCCGGGCTCGGCGGGGAGGACGAGTACGGGGTGTGGGCGGTGCACGGCACGGGCGGCCGCACCCACACCGAGCTGCTGGGCTTCGGCACGCACGAGCGCCCCGACGCCGAACGCGCCCTGGGCCGAGCCGGGGTGCGGGACGCCGAGGCCGATCCGCACGGGGCGCTGCTGGACGCGCTGGCGTTCATGCGGGAGCGCGGCACCGATGACGAGCAGCCACAGCTGATCGTGTACCTCACCGACGGCGAGGACGACGGCCGCCTGACCGGCAAGGCCCTGGACGAGGTCCTCGACCGGGCCGGCGGCGACGCGGGGGTCCCGGTCGTCATGGTGTCCCTGCGCAACTCGGGCTGCGACCGGGGCCGTCCCGCCACCCGCATCGCCGCGGCCGGCCGGGGCCGCTGCCTGGACGTCGGGGACGACCTGGTGCCCGCCCTGTACGACGAGGTCGCCCGCACCGGATCGGGGGTGGAGTGATGGTCCGCCGCCTGACGGCCGCCGTCGTTTCGCTGGTGTCCCTTCTCGCCCTGCTCGCGCTCGCCTCCTGCACTCCGGGGGACGCGCGGGAGCAGCAGCCGCCGGGCGCCGAGCCGCCGCGGATCGTGGTGGCCAGCGGCCAGGACGTCACCGGCAAGAACGGCATCCGCCAGCAGCTCATCGACGCCTGGAACGCCAAGGAGGGCGAACGCGGCTACCGGGCCCGCCTGGTGGAGCTGCCCGGCTCCGCGGACCAGCAGCGCAGCCAGCTGCTCGGGGCGCTCCAGTCGGGCGGCGCCGAGTACGACGTGGTGAACCTGGACGTGACCTGGATCCCGGAGTTCGCCGCCGCCGGGCTGATCCGCCCGCTGACCGGCAGCGCGGTGAAGTCGCCCCGCGACATCATCCCGTCCGTCGACCGCACGGCGTTCTGGGACGGCGAGCGGTACGCGGTGCCCTTCAACAGCGACGTGGGCCTGCTGTACTACCGCAAGGACCATCTGCGCAGCATCGGCACCTCCCGCACCGACCTGAGCGGCGGCGTGACCTGGGACGACCTCCGGGACCTCATCGACACCGTCAACGACCGGCCGAAGCCCGCGGGGTACAAGGACGGCTGGACCACGCAGCTCGCCGCCTACGAGGGCCGCACGGTCAACGCGATCGAGGCGTTCGCCTCGGCCGTCCCGGACTTCGCGCTGACCGACGAGGACGGCCGGTACGCCGCCGACGAGGAGCAGTTGACGGCCGGCGTGACCGAACTGCGGGAGCGCACGGCGTCGGCGTACCTGCTCGGGGAGGCCTCGGCCTCGCGCGAGGCCGAGTCGCTCAGCGCCTTCGCGGAGGGCCGCACGACGTTCCTGCGGCACTGGCCGTACGTCTACCCGGCCCTGTACGAAACGTTCAAGGGGAACCTCGGGGTGACCCGGCTGCCCGGCAAGGCCGTGCTCGGCGGCCAGAACCTGGCCGTCACCTCCTCCACCTCCGAGCAGCGCGCCGCGAAGGCCGCCGAGCTGATCGCGTTCCTGACCGACCCGGACAGTGAACGCTGCCTGCTGCGCGCCGGGTTCGCCGCGACGCGCACCTCCGCGTACCAGGCTCCCGGCACCACCCCGGAGTGCCGGCACGCCTCGGCGTACTCCCGGAACGCCTCGGCGTCGCCCACCGGCGAGAGCGCCGAACTCAAGGCACCCGACCTGCTCGCGGGCGGCGTCAGCTACTCCCGTGACGTCCTGCTGCCGGCCCTCAGCGAGGCCGTCCAACGCCCCCGTACACCCCTGTACGGAGCCGTCACGCAGACCCTCATCACCCAACTCGACGCCCTGTGCGGCCCCCGCCCGCCGGGCGCCCCCCGACCACGGGACGCGCAGGTGGCGAGGCGCCTTGACGAGGCGTTGAAAAAGGTGTTGCCCGGTTGATGAGGCCTGCCGCGCCGCTGCCGATGCCCAGGACCGCGCAGACACCGGTACCGGCGTATCCCTGATGACAGCACCCCGCAGGTCGCCGTCACCCGAAGGCGATCGGCCGCGTCACGGTGTCCGGCTCGCTCGGCTACCTCGAGAATCCAGGACCCGTCGACGTGCAAGATCACGCGGCGGCGCCGGGTTGCGGATCTCCGAGGGCGAGGACCTTGATCGACCCCAGAGGGCCGTCACTGCGAGGCGGCCGGTGCCTTCATGACGGCCTGGTGTATTGGCGATCCGGGCACGAACAGCTTTTGCAGGAGCTAGGGTGGCGCGCATCACACCGGGTAAGTGGCGGGGGACTCGATGCCCGAATTGCTGAGGGTGCCGCTGGAAAGCGGCGGTTCTGTACTGGTGGAAGTCGACAACGGGCCACAGGCGGTGGTCAGGGTTGCCAGGCCCGGTGGGGTGGTGGCTGAAGCAACCGAGACGCTGGAGCGCGGTCTGGAGAGTGTGCGCGAGGCCGCGCATGCCGTGCTCACCAAGGTGGCCGACCTGCCGCGGCAACCAAACAAGATCACTCTCCAGTTCGGATTGAAGCTGTCGGCGGAGGCGGGCGTCTTCCTCGCCAAGACCGCTGGCGAGGGGTCACTCACGCTCACCATGGAGTGGGACAGGCAGCAACCGGAGCTTTTGCCGATCACCCAGGCAGTCGCCGCGCGCCACGAAGCCGTGGCGGGATAAGGGCGAGGGGACTCAGCAGTGCCCGGACCGGTGCCCAACCCCGGGATTGCCCGCCTGTGGTCGCGCGGTGCGTGGGCCACGCCACAGGGGGCCGGCTTTCTGGCTGCCCCCAGGATCGTGCTTACGTGCGCGCATGTGGTTTCGGCCGTCGCCGCAGAGCAGGAGGGGAGTCCCCTTGCTGCGGGGCTCACCGTCGATGTGGATTTTCCCCTGGCGGGAAAAGCAACCCCCCGACAGAGCGCGCGGCTCATCACGCACATACCTGTCGCGGAGGACGGCTCTGGTGACATTGCCGTCCTCGCGCTTGATCAGGATCCGCCCGTTGGGGCAGAGCCTGTGCGACTGCTGGACGTTGAGACAGTGCGCGGCCACCCGTTCCGGGCATTCGGCTTCCCTGCCGGCGACGACGAGGGCGTCTGGTCACTCGGCACGATCGTGGATGACCGCGGACGGGGCTGGCTCCAGTTCGAGAGCACGAGTGCCTGCGAAATCCGACAGGGCTTCAGCGGCACGCCACTGTGGGATGAGCACTTCAAGGGGGTGGTTGGCATGGTTGTCGCCACCGACGGGAGGTTCCGTCAACGGGCGGCCTATGCCATCACCGCCAGTGCCCTGTTGGAGATTCATCCTGAACTGCGTCGCCATGCCGCGCCGCCCTCGCCGTTCCGTGGTTTGGATTCGTTCCGGGAGCAGGACGCCACCCACTACTTCGGGCGAGCCGCGCAGATCAAGGCGCTGACCGACGCGGTCACCACGTCGTCGATCATCCCGGTCATCGGGGTATCCGGAGTCGGCAAGTCATCGCTGATCCACGCCGGTCTTGTACCGCAGCTCCGCAAACGTGGGGACTACAGCATCACCTCTCTGGTCCCAGAGCCCGCGTTGGGAGCGGAGCTCATGCTCGCTTCCGCCCTGCTGCCGTTACTCAACGCGCCGGACGAGGGTGTCGATCCGCTCGACCGGCTCGAGCAGGTCGAACGGCTCACTGAACAGCTTCGGGAGGGGGGGACCGCTCCGGTTGTCAGGGAGTTACTCACCCGCTCCGGAACGACACAGCTCGCCCTGATCGTAGATCAGTTCGAAATGCTGTTCCGCTGCTCACCCGACGCGGCAGAAAAGCTGGTCGACCAGTTGGTGGCCATGACCGGCTGGCGCACCGCGGATGGCGGACCGTTGGTGCGGCTGGTCTTCGCTCTGCGACTGGACTTCTTGAAGGCCATGCAGCGTTTCCCCGTTCTGGGGCGAGTGTGCGAGGCGTCTCCGGTACTCGTCGACCGCCTGGCCGAGGATCAGCTCCGTGAGGTGGTGCTGTCCCCGATCGCCTCATTCCACGGGGCCGTACGGTTCGAGGACTCGCTCGCCGAGCGTCTGCTCTCAGACGCGGGCCGCAGCCCCGGCGCGCTGCCCCTGCTCGAGTTCACCCTCACTCTGCTGTGGGAGCAACAGCGTCAGGGCATCCTCGCGCATGCCGCCTATGAGGAGATCGGCGGAGTGGCGGGCGCTCTCGCTTCGCATGCCGAGCGAGTCGTCAAGGAGCGGCTGGACGACGTGCAAGACGAGGTGCGGCGACTGTTCGTACAGCTTGTTCGCCCAGGCGAGGGAGGCCTCGACAACCCGGTCGACACCGGGCGCACCGCACGCCGCACCGAGCTGGACCCCGCCTGTTGGAAGGCCGCACAGTTATTGGCCGTGCAGCGTCTGGTGCACCTCGATCACGCGTCTGACGGCATGGAGACGGTCGCGCTCGCCCACGAAGCGCTACTTGAACACTGGCCCGCGCTGCGCTCGTGGGTCGACGCCGACCGCGACTTCCGGGTCTGGCAGGAACACGTGCGCGAGCGCATCGTGCGCTGGGAGCAAAGCGGCCGCGACCATGCCCTGCTGATGCGGGGCTCCGAACTCAAGCAGGCGCTGGAGCAACTGCGCGACCGGTCGCAAGACGTCCCCGAGACTGAACGCCGATACCTTGAGGCGAGCCAGGAGTGGCGTCGGCGCCGGCGGTCCCGCAAAGCGATCGTCGCGGCGGCGGTTACCACGGTGCTCGCAACCCTGGCCGGCTTCGGGGTGTACTCGGTACGGGGCAGCAAAGCCGCGGAACTTTCGGCCGGCCTCGTGCAACAGGCCCAGGGACAGGCGGGCTCCCATCGGGAAGAGGCCGCATTATTGTCCGTCGCCGCCTGGAGCACCGCGCCGACTCAACAGGCACACGACAACCTGTTCACCCGCTATCTGGCTGACGCCCCGTACGACGCCATTTTGCCTGCGGGCGGGGAGGTCGCGGAGACAGCGCTGGACGACTCCGGCCAGGTCGTCGCGGTACGCAACGTTGCGGGGCGACTGTCGGTATGGCATGTCGGAGCCGCCGGCCCCTCCCTGATGGTGCGCATGGACGATGTCTCGGCCGTCGCGGTCAGTCCCGACGGCACACGACTGGCTCTGGGCGGCGACGGCAACCGCATCAAGATATGGGACCTGCGTGAAAAGAGGACCTTGCTGACCCTGCGAGCCGCGATGAGCACCACCAGCACGGCCCGGGCCGTGGACGAACTGCGTTTCGACCGCACGGGACACCGCCTGCTGGTCCACCCTCCAGAGGACGACAGAGCCCAGGTATGGGACCTCGACCGACCCACCGCCGCCCCCGTCACCCTGAAACCGCTGCTCGAGGGCTCACCCAATGACTTCGTCTTCTCCGCGGACGGCAAGCACGTCGTAGCCTCCGGGCCAGGAGTCCTGTCCCAAGGCGTCTGGGACACGCGCTCCGGACGCCTGACGGCTGTCCCCGGATTCGAAGAACCCGAGTTAGTCGCCGGTCCCCGTCCGGTGGCCGCGATGTGCGCCGACGGCAAGTGGCGGCTGACCCACGCCTCCGCCAACAAGCCCGACCCCCGCCTCTTCCAGCGCCTGCCTTGCAGCACCGAAGACGTGAGGATCGGCGAGTTGGCCGGCATCTCCGACCAGGTCGTGCTGACGCGCGACGACGGAGCTGTGACCGTGCACGATGCCGCCACCGGACAACGGCTTCTCGTGCTGGCCGAAGACGGTACCAAGGGCCGCTACACCCGCTATGTCCTGGCCGGCGCGAGCCGCCGCATAGCCTTCGCTCGCGGGACGGAAGTACTGGTCGCCACGGCGCCGGCGCCCGGTTCGCTTCCAACCGCCGACATCTTCAGCACCGGCAACGACGACGAGGCTGCGCACTTCTCCCCTTCCGGCCGCTATCTGGTCACGGTTGGCGCCGGCGGGGAGGTCGCGCTCTGGAATCCGGTGACCGGACGGCGGATCGCGGCCAAAGGCCGGGGCGGTTACCAGCCGACGTACACGCGGCTTGCATTCGACGCCGAGGAGAAGACGCTGGCCGTGAGCGAGAGTCCTGCGGAGTCGGTCACGCTCTACAAGCTGCCCTCCCTTGAGGTACTGCGGCGGATACGCGTTGATCCACCCCTGGGGTCCGCGCCCCAGGACCCGGAGCTCCGTGGCATGGGATTCACCCGGCACGGCCGCCTGGTCACCCTTGGGGGAGGCGCTGTCTCGCAGTGGGACGTCACAGCCGGCCGCAAGGTGGCTGAGACGCTGCTGTTCCGGGAGAACTCCGAGGTCGACCGGAACCGGTACGCAACCAATCTGTCAGCTGACCCAGCGTCCGAGCGGATCGCCGTGACCACCCCGGACCTGCGCGGCGTGGAGATCTGGGATCTTCGAGACCGGCGGCGGGTCACCGTCGTCACACCCGGCTTCCGCGCTCCGCTCGCCGATCAGGACGCCGTGCTCTTCAGCAGCGACGGCCGGCGTCTGCTGCTGACCGGCAAGGACGGGAGTGCGGAAGTGTGGGACACCGAGGGTGAGCAACGTGAGACCACCATCCCTCCCGACGGCACCCGCGCCACGAGGTTCCTCTCCCACAGCGCCGAGACAGTCAGCGTAAGGCGGGGCTTTGTGGAGCGGTGGGGCCCCGACGGGCTCATAGCCCAAACCCGAATACCCTCGGCCGCTCACGTGCGGACCGTCGTGCCCTCCCCCGACGGTGAGCACCTCTTGCTGAGCGTGCCGGTGAGCACCACCCAGGGAACCGGTACCGACTTCGGGACGACGGCGGCCTTCCAACTGAGACAGGCCTCCGCAACCACCTGGGCGGCCGATCTCTGCTCACACGTCACACGCAACATCTCACAGGAAGACCTCAACACGATGCGGTACGGAATGCTCGAGCGTGTCCTTCTGGGGGTGACGGCGTGCAGCGAGCGCTGACCTTTTCAGCCGCAGCGGCGGTGCTCTGCCTGACGCTGGTAACGGCCTGCGGAGCATCTCCGGACAAGGATCAACCCGAGTCACACCCGTCCGCTTCACTGTGGGACACCGCGGGCCCGTCCGCAGCGAATCCGTCAAAGGACGCAAAGGAACCCTTCGACGTGGACCGGGCGGTGCTCCGCATCAAGCGCCTGGGATACACGGCCGACACCAAGGCCAGCACTCTGAAGAACCTCCGCGGACCCCTGCGTGCGATCCACGCTCACTGCACCAGCAGCGTCGACGGGAAGTGCGTTTCCGTGTTCTTCTTCTACGGCAACGAGTACGCCGGTTACGACAGGACCGCGGCCGCCCAATCAACGATCAAAAGCCAGGACGGAAAGACGGTCACCCTGTCCTACCCCATTTACCTGCCGACGGATCCGCAGTGCTGTCATTCCGGCGGCGAGCGTGAGTACCAGGCGCGGTGGAAGGACGGCAAGGTGAGCTTCGCACCACCGCTGCCCGAGAACCCGAACTACCAAGGCGAGTGACCTCGACCGCCGTATCTGTGCGGCCGGTCCCACCCGCCGCACCCGCCTGCACCTGCACACGGCGCCGGGATCACGGAGTCAGCCCGGGCGCTCATCGCCCGGGCCTGTTCAGCCGATAACGGACCGGGCGAACGCGACGGTGCCGGCGAAGGAGCCCCCGGCAGCCAGCACCGCGAAAGCCCATGCGTTTCCTGCCAGCACGGTCAGCACGCCGACGCCAACCGCGATCTGCGTGGCCAGCATCAAGATGACCGCGGCCCGTACGGTCATCAGCGGCTCCTGCGACCGGTCGGACGGCGTACTCACGGAAGCTCCCGGCAGCTGATCTCGCGCCTTCGCCACTCTTCGGCGACGCGCTTCAGCTTGCGCCGGTCGTGCTCTCCCTGCGCCTCATCCTGCTGTACCGAAGCGGGCGCCTTGGTCCACGGCATCGGATGTTTCTCCGCTCGAACACGGAGCACGGCCTGTTCCTGCTCGTCGAACCGGCCGACCACGGCCAGTGGCTCGAGGAAGTCGCTCATGCCGGACACGAAGGAAGCCGAGTCCACGACGGCCGGCAGGCTGCCGGAGTCGAAGACTGCGTCGTCATGCAGCGGGAAGACACCGTGGTGCAAGTCGAGCGTGTCCATCGGCGTCGCGAGTCCGCCGTCGCCGTCGCCCGATTCGCCGAGAGCCTCGGTTTCGGGCAGGCCGTGTTCTTTCGATGAGAGGGCGAGCGGTGCTTCGGACGGTTCTGCGGCGGGCTGCTGAGCAGCGTTCTCGGGTGCCGAGTCCGGCGTTGAATCCGCAGGCATCTCGGGCCTCCTTTGTTGCTGGAGTGAGTCTGTTCACCTACCTGCGACGGGAGAGAGCTGATCCGATACTCATTCTCCCGACATTGCCTGTGATTCACGTCACACCACGCTGTCTGGCGTGTTCCCCATTCGCTGACTGTGAACGCGCGGATGTGGGAGGCAACGCCAGATACCGGGGGCGGAGGATGTCCCGCAGGCGGCTCCAGGAGATGACGCGGCCGGTCTTGCCCTCGTACGCCCCGACGCTCAGCGGGAGTGGGCGACAGTCTGCGGGCCGGGCTGTGGGGTCTCGGCTCGGGCCGGGCCCGCGTTCGCTGCCAGGAGGAGGGTCGCCACCGCGACGAGGGCGGCGGTGAAGCCTCGGGCGTACCGCTCGGTGGTGCGTGTGCGTTCGAGCACGGCGACCTCGCAACAGGGGCGGCGACTACGGCGGCAACGTATTAAGCGAGTTCGACAAATCCCGCTTAACGCTCCGTTTAACCTAGGGGCAGTCCAGGGCGAACGGCAAGAGCCGCAGGGGGAGTTGGCGTGGGGGAGCGTGACGATCCGGGGACCATCGGCCGTCGGGTGCAGCAGCTGCGGGTGGAACGCGGTCTGACGCAGCGGCAGTTGGCGGAGCCCGTGTACACCCCGGCCTACATCTCCACCCTCGAGTCGGGCCGGGTGCGGCCCTCCGACGACGCGCTGCGGCATCTCGCGGAGCGGCTCGGTGTCGCCTTCGAGGAGCTCGCCGGCGGACGCTCGGCCCGGCTGGTCACCGGACTGCGGCTGCGGCTGACCGAGGCCCAGCGCACCTTCGCCGTCGGCGACGCCGAGGCGGCGGCCGCGCAGTACGCCGAACTGCTCGCCGAGGCCGAGACGCACTCCCTCGCCGCCGAGCGGTCCGCCGCCCTGCTCGGGCTCGGCGAGTGCGCCCTGGAGACGGGCGAGCTCGTGGCCGGCCGGCAGTACTTCGAGCGGGCCGAGCAGTGCCTGGCCGGCGCTCCCCTGCCCGCCCGTGTCCCGGCCCTGCGCGGCCGTGCCGTGGCCCACTACCTCGCCGGTGAACTCCGGTACGCCGTGTACCTGCTGGAGACCGCCCTCGACGAACTCAACCGCGGCGGACTGCACGACCCGGACGCCCTGCTGCTGCTCTACGCCAGCGCCATCGGCCCGTACATGGACATGGGCGCCCACGCACGCGCCGCCCAGGCCGCCGAGTTCGCCCTGGCCCTCGCCCCGCAGTCCGGCGATCCCGCCCTGGTCGCCCGCATGCACCGCTCCGTCGCCCGCACCCTCGTCGCCGAAGGCCGCCTTGCCGAGGCCGACGCCTCCCTGGCCAAGGCCGCCGAGCTCTACCGCGGCCTGCAGCTCCGTACCGAACTGGCCAACTGCCACTGGATGCGCGGCTACGTCTACGCCCAGGAGGGCCGGCTGGAACGCGCCGAGGAGGAACTGCGGCAGGCCCTCGGCATGCTGTCGGCCCAGCGCGCCGCCCTCTACAGCAGCCAGGTCACCGTCGAGCTGGCCGACGTGCTCCACCGGCGCGGCAGGTCCGAGGAGGCGGCTGCCCTGCTGCACGACGTACTCGGGCAGCTGTCCCCCGAACGCGGCGCCGTGCACGCCGCCGCCGCGCACCGGCTGCTCGGCATCATCGCCGAGGACGCCCGCCGCACCGAGGACGCCGAGGAGCACTACGTCCGTGCCCTGAGCCTGCTGGAGCGGGCCGGTGCCGCCGGTGACCTGGCCGACCTGTGCCGGCTGCTGGGCGACCTGCTGCGGCGGTCCGGGCGGGTGGAGGCGGCCCTGGACGCCTACCGGACGGGCCTCGGACACCGCACGGCCCCCGGCACCACCACCCTGGGGCCCGCGCCCGCACAGCCCCCTCTGTGAACAACGCCCAGCCTTTCCTCTGATCCAGCGTTCTCTGTGCATCAGTCTTCTCTGTGAACCGATCTCCGCAGTGAGAATCCAGGTCCTCGCAGCGGGGGCCGGGCGGTGGCGAATCCCCACCCGGTCGATACGCACGAGAAACGCCGAGGCCGTACCCCGCGCCGGCCCCTGCGGGCAGGTGTTTCGTGGCACGTGCAACGGGTAGTCGGGGCACGGTTTCCGATGAGTCCGGGCCCGGTGCGCGGCGGGCACCGGGCAGAAGAGGACGGTCGTCCGCACCACGGCCTCGCAGGGCGCACGCGGCCGGCTCCGCCGTGGCCCCGCCCCGGAAACCGGTGACGCGGCGATCCGCGGTGAGCGAAGGAGGCGGTGGTCGTGCGGCCCAGGGACGATCCCGGAGACGCCCCCGACGGCGACCCGGGCCCTGGCCGCGCCGGGGGTGGCGGCCCTGACCCGGACGGAGCCCGGGCCGCCGACGCCATCGCCCGGAGCGTCCGGGGCGCCGAGCCCGGTGAGGTGCCGGGGCGGCTGTGCGAGGTGGCGGTGGAACTGCTGCCGGTGATCGGCGCGAGCGTGTCGCTGCGCAGCGAGGGGATGCCCGTGCAGCTGAGCGCGAGCAGCGAGCAGGCCGCGCACCTGGCGCAGATCCAGGCGACGCTGGGCGACGGGCCGTGCCAGAGCGCGCTGGAGGACGGCGCGCCCGTGCTCGCCTGTGATCTGACCACGGGCCGGGACGCCGGGCGCTGGCCGGTCTTCGCCCAGCAGGCGACGGAGGCCGGGGTGCGGGCGGTGTACGCGGTGCCGCTGGGCAGCGGCCCGGTGTGCGTGGGCACGCTCGACCTCTACCGCGACCGGCCGGGCGGGCTCACCGACCGGCAGCTGCACATGGCCCGCGTCGTGGCCGGTGTCATGACCGTGGCCCTGATGGCGCTGCCGCACGGCGACGAGCCCGAGTCACCGGACGGGGAGGACTGGCTGAGCGGACTGGCCACCGAACACGACGAGGTCTACCAGGCTGTCGGCATGATCATGGCGCAGCTGGGCGTGACCGCGGACGACGCGCTCGCGCGGTTGCGGGCGGACGCGTTCGCGCACGGGCGCACCGCCCTGGACGTGGCGCGGGACGTGATCGCCCACCGCACGCGGTTCGACCGGTACTGACCTGCCCGGGAGCGGGGCCTCGGATCTGTGCCCTGGCCGGGCGGAGTGTCCGAAAGTGCCTTGCCCGGGAGCGGGTGTCTGGTCTGTGCCCTGCCCGGGAGCGGGTGTCAGATCTGTGCCCTGCCCTGCTTCCTGATCTCCGTCAGGCGCTGTGCCCCGAGCTGCGCGGTCTGCTGGGTGACCTCCGCGTACACCTCGGCGAGGCCCGCGTGGGTGAGGGTGATCGTCTCCTGGCCGACGCGGACGGCGGCGATGTCCATGGTGAGGTAGGTGAGTTCGCCCTCCTCCGTCTCGCCGGCCAGCATGACCCGCAGGGCCTGCCGGGCGTCCCCGACCGGCGGCAGCGGCAGGTCGCGGACCTCCACGTCCTGGATGCCGCCGCGGGTGGTCGCGGCCGTGAACCCGCCGCACCTGCCGGGCAGCGACTTCATCCAGTCCAGCGTGCGGTCCACGTCCGCCGGGGGGTGGGCGGCGACCCGGTAGCGCAACTGGGCGTCGGTGTCGTCGTCGTCGAGCGCGGACGTCGCCTGCGGGCCCTCGGGGGTGCCGAAGGGCTCCTCCGTGTAGAGGACGTCCAGGAGCCGCTGGCAGTCCTGGTCCTCCGTGGACGCCTTGAGCAGCCCGTCCCGCCAGGTCCGCGCGCCTCGGGACGGCACCCACGGCTCCCCAAGGTCGGCCTCGGTGACCAGTGCGGCGTGGGCCTGTGCCTCGGTGAGGGCGGCTCCGGAACCGGACGGCTGCTCGACGGCGGGGGACGCGCCGGAGGCGGACGCGGAGGCGGAGAACCAGCGGGGCCGCGGCTCGTCGTCGACCGAGCAGCCGGCCGTGGCCAGCAGGGCGGTCACGGACAGCGCGGAGGCGAGGAGGGCACGGGTGGCCGCGGGGTGGGTCATCGGGTGCCTCCTGCGGGGGCTCATGGAGGCGCCTGCGAGCGGGCCGCTCTCCAAGATCGGGTACGTGCTCCTACGGCACCACCGCGACCGCCCGGCCACCAGCGATACGGGCCGTCCGGGTGAGCTGACGGGGACACCGGCGACCCCTGGGGACCTCAGTGCTCCGGCCCTGCGGACCCATGGGACACGGGCGGACCCGGCGGGCCCACGGGACACCGGCGGCCCCGGCGGGCCCACGGGACACGGGCGGCTCCGATGGCCCCCCAGGGCGCCGGCTCCCGTCGGCGTCGGCCGCGTGCGGCCCTGCCGAAAACCCGTCGCGCCGCCCCACGCGGCCCGGTTAGCGTCGCGCCCATGCAGCGCGTCCAGCCGTTCCCGTCCTCCACGACGACGCCGGAGAGTGTCCCGGCGCGCTGACAGCTGACCAGATGTCCGAAGCCCCGGGGCGAGTGCCCCGGCGCTTCGTCGCGTGGTGCTCGCCTCCCCACCGCGAGGAGTCACGCCATGCACGACCACCGCCGACTCGGCCGTGAACTGGACCTGTTCGACACCGACCCGCTGATGGGCGCGGGGCTGCCGTACTGGCTGCCCGACGGCGCGATCGTGCGGCACGCCCTGGAGGAGTACGTCCGTGACGCGGAACGCCGGGCCGGCTACCGGCACGTGTACTCACCGGTTCTCGGCAAACGCGAGCTGTACGAGATCTCCGGGCACTGGGACCACTACGGCGACGACATGTTCCCGCCGATGGACCTGGGCGCCGAGCAGGTGCTGCTGCGTCCCAGCCTGTGCCCCCACCACGCCCTGATCTACCGTTCCCGCTCCCGCAGCTACCGGGAACTGCCGCTGCGCATGGCCGAGTTGGGCGGCATGTACCGCTCGGAGCTGTCCGGCGTCCTCGGCGGCCTGACCCGGGTCCGGGGCATCACCCTCAACGACGCGCACATCTTCTGCACCCTGGAGCAGGCCGTCGAAGAGGCCCGGGCCGCACTGGAGCTGATCGGCCGCGCCTACGCGGACCTGGGCATCCGCGCCCACCGCTACCGGCTGTCCCTGCCCGGGGAGGGCGGCAAGTACGTGGTCGACCCTGAGCTGTGGCGGCGTGCCACCGCCCTGCTGCGGGAGGTCCTGGACGACTCCGGCATCCCGTACGAGGAGGCCGAGGGCGAGGCGGCGTTCTACGGCCCCAAGATCGACGTGCAGATCACCGACCCGGCCGGGCGGGAATCGACCCTGTCCACCGTGCAGATCGACTTCCACCAGCCCGAGCGCTTCGACCTGCACTACATCGGCCCCGACGGGGCGAAGCACCGCCCGGTCATGGTGCACCGCAGCGTCATCGGCAGTGTGGAACGCGCGGTCGCCCATCTCGTCGAGGAGCACGGCGGAGCCTTCCCGCCGTGGCTGGCGCCGGTGCAGCTGGCGGTCCTGCCGGTGGCGCAGGAGCAGGGGGAGGCCGCGGACGCCCTGGCCGCACGGGCCCGCGCGCTCGGTCTGCGTGCCGAGGTCGCCGGGCCCGGGCAGGGCACCCTGGCCGCCCGGATCCGTGCGGCCCGGCTGGTGCCGTACCAGGCGGTGATCGGCGGGCGGGAGGCCGCCGCGGGCCTGGTGGCGGTACGCCTGCGCGACGGCAGCCGGCTCGACGCGCTGCCCGCCGCCGAGCTGCTGCGGCGGATCGGCGACCGGGTCGCGGCCCGCGGCACCGGGCTGTGGGACCGGCCGTAGGGCGGGGTCAGAACGTCCACCGGGTGTGGCTGTAGACGCCGTTGTCCCGGCCGAAGCCGTAGGCCGTGTCCGGGGCCACCGCGAACACCACGACGTCGCCGCCGCGGAACGCGTCGCCGATGCCGTGGAAGGTGCCCTCGGGGGAGGTGATGTGCGGCCCGTACTTCGTCTCGTACGCGGTGATCACCTCCTCCAGCAGGGCCCGGTCGCCGACCGGCTCGGCGGTGCCCTCGACGACGAGGTCGAGCCCGTCGGTGAGGGAGTTCGCGCCGGTGGTCAGCGCGCAGTGCGCGTCGTGTGCGAGGTTCTTCGCCTTCTGCTCGGTGCGGCCGGTGGAGAAGTACAGCACCCCGTCGTGCCAGGCGGCGATGCAGGGCGTGACGTGCAGCCGGCCGTCGGGCCGCACCGTGGACACCCAGAAGATCTCGGCGGCCGCCAGCCGCTCCTGGGCCTCGTCCCAGGCGGTGGCGTTGACCTCCGAGGCACCCGGGCGGGGGGTGAGCGCGGAGCTGTAGCGGGCGTCGAGTTCGGTCGTCGGTCGCTGTGCGGGCATGGCGGGACTCCTTCGTCGTCTCCTGCCCGTAACGACCGTCCCGCGGCGCCGGAATCATCGCCGCGTCCGTTCGTGTGGCCGGGCGGCACCGGTCAGGGCGCCGTCCAGGGGCGGAGCTTGCCGGGGTTGAGCACGGCCCAGACGTGCTGGCGTACCACCGGGCGTAGGTCTCCTGCACGACGTCCTCGGCCTCGGCGAGCGAGCCGAGCAGCCGGTACGCGAGATTGATCAACTGCCGCCGCTCGCGCAGGTCGCCGGACGGTTCGGGCGGGGTGCTCATGGTGTGTCCCTCGGTCGCAGGTGCCCTCATCCGTACGACGAGACAGCGCACCGGAATGTGAGGCGACGCGCCCGCCTCACATTCCGCGGGGCTGTGTCGTCGTACGGATGAGACCGATCCCCGCGTCCGACATCTGGGCCTCTTTCCCTTCAGGAGTGATCATGACCACCGCGACCGCACTCGGTGAACTGACCGGTGACTACGTCCTCGACACCGCCCGTACGCGCATCGGCTTCGCGGCCTGAGCCGCACTGGTCAGCACAGTGAGGGGACGCTTCGACGCGTTCGAGGGCAGCGCCCGGCTGGACGGCGGCGGCCCCTCGCGGTCCACCGTCCGGCTGACGATCCGGGCGGGAAGCGTCCAGACCCGCAACGCCAAGCGCGACGGTCATCTGCGCGGCGGCGACTTCCTGGACGCCGAGTCCCATCCGGACCTCACCTTCACCTCGGCCCGCGTCGAGCAGACCGGCGGGACCCGCTTCCGGGTCACCGGCGATCTGACCGTGCGCGGCGTGACCGGGCCGCTCACCGTCGACTTCGAACCGACCGGCACCGACCGCGGCCCGCAGGGTGCCCTGTGGGCCGCCTTCACGGGCCGGGCGGCCCTCGACCGCCATGACTGGGGCGTCAGCGGGGCCCGCGGCATGGTCGGCCGGAAGGTCCTGCTGGAGTTCGAGGTCACGGCGCTCCGCCGGTCCTGACCCTGCCGGGAGAGGGAGCGGGCCGTCGTCCGGGCCGTAGGGTCGCTGCTGCGGAGCTTTGCCGCGAAGCCACTGGAAGGAGTCAACGCCGTGACGGACGGTCAGCCCATCCCGGTGATCATCGACTGCGACACCGGTGTCGACGACGCTCTCGCCCTGCTGTTCGCCGTCCGGCACCCGGCGCTCGACGTGCGGGCGATCACCTGCGTGGCAGGGAACACGGACGTCGACGGCGTCGTGCGCAACACCCTGACCGTGCTGGAGCAGGCGGGCGCTCCGCCCATCCCCGTCGCCCGGGGCGCCGAGCGGCCGCTGATCGAGGACCCCCGGTCGGCGCAGCACGTGCACGGGCGTGACGGCATGGGCGACCTGGGCCTGCCGGAACCGTCCCGAGGGCCCGCCGACGTCGACGCGGTGACGCTGCTGCGGCGCGAGATCCTCGCCTCCCCGCGCCCGGTCACCCTCGTCCCGACGGCACCGCTCACCAACATCGCGCTGCTCCTGCGCACGCATCCGGAGGTGGTCCGCAACATCGAGCGGATCGTCTTCATGGGGGGCGCGGCGGCCGTCGGGAACGCCACGCCCGTCGCGGAGTTCAACGTCTGGCACGACCCGGAGGCGGCCGCGATCCTGCTCACCGCCGGGGTGCCGATCACCATGTACGGGCTGGACGTGTTCAGCCGGGTCGTGGTCCCCGGGGCGGACGTGCGCAGGCTGCGGGCGAGCGGGGAGCCCGGGGCGCGGCTGGCCGGGGAGCTGCTCTCGTACCGCCCGGCCCATCCGGACAGCCGCCCCGACGACCCGGCCGAGACGTCCGGCGGTCTCGGTGACGCGGGCGCGGTGTGCGCGGTCGCCGACCCGGAGGGCCTGACGACCCACCGCCTCCCGGTGGACGTCTCCCTCGCACCCGGGCCCACGCGCGGGATGACCATCGTGGACCGCCGCCCCCGGCCCGGCGAGTCGGAGCTGCACCAGGGCACGTGCGAACAGCCGCTGGTCGACGTGGGGTTGGACGTGGACGTGGAGCGCTACGTGAAGCTGTATCTGGCGACCGTGGAGATGTGATCCGCCGCGAACGACGGCCGCGGCCGGTGCGGGAACGGCGTGCGCCATGCTGATGCCGGTCATGCGGAGCCCGCTGCCCACGGCGACGGGCCTGCGGAGCGAGAGGGCCGCGGTGGTCTGAGCGCGGGGCACGACAGGGCCCGGTGTGCTGTCGCCGCCGGACGACAGCACACCGGGCCCTCTTCGGCTGCGTGTGTCCTTACGCGCCGCGCTTGGCCGTGCGGCGGCGGGTCACGACGACGAGGGCCGCGCCGCCGGCCAGCAGGGCCGCCGCGCCGAGGGCGATCGGGCCGGTGCTGCTGTCGGCGCCGGTCTCGGCGAGGTCGCCGCCACCGCCGTTCGGCTTGGGCGCGACGGGCGTCGACTCGGAGGCGCTCGGGGTGGGTGTGTCCGTGCCGGAGGACGGCGGCGTCGAGGGCTCGGCCGGTTCGGACGGGGACGCCGGGGGCGTCGTCTGCTCAGCGGGCTCGGACGGGCTCGCGGGCGGCGTGGAGGCGGGCGGCTCCTCCTCCGCCGGCGGCGGGGTGGTGCAGTCCTTCGTGCCGCCGTTCCAGGCCGCGATCAGCTTGTCCTTGATGACCGGGCGGTCCGGGCCCTTGGGCAGGTCGCCGTGCTCGAAGCCGTCCTTGGCGTCCGTCTCGCCGTCGAACTTCACCGCGCCGCGGTAGAGGTCGATCTGCCCGAAGCAGCCCTTGTCCGGAATGGCGATGTCGAGCGAGTCGGTGCCGCCCGGCTTGACCGTCACCGTGTCGAAGTCGACGAACACCTGCTCGCCGGAGGTCGCGAACGTCGCGCCGTGGGCGAGGTAGGAAGCGAGCGAGGCCGTGCAGGTGGCCGCGTCACCGGCGGTGCGCACCTTGATGTGGACCTTGCCGTCCTCGGTGGGCTTCAGGTTCTGGTCGTCGACCTTGACCGAGTCGTGGAAGGCGGTGCCGTCGAGTGAGAACTGGCAGCGGTCGGTCCCGGTCTCGGTGCCCGCGCCCGTGCCGGGCTTGTAGCTGCCGCCGGACGACCAGCCGTCGCCGCCCGGCGCACCCTGCGCGAACGCGGTCGTGGCGGAGGCGGCGCACAGGACGAGGGCCGCGGCGCCCGTCCCCAGCAGGCGTCGCGCGGTGACACGTCTCCCTATGGACATGCGTATCCCATTTCTTGGCGTGTTCAGGGACCCGGGTGACGGCATGCGGGCAGCGCGCGGCGCGCGGCTGCCGGGCCGCACCGGGAGGTGAGTGGTCTGAGAAACACTGGGCTCATTGGTCACATGTGCCTCAGTGGCCCCATCGTGGCGGCGCCGCAGCACACTGTCAACCTGCGCTGATGCAAAGGAAGTTGGGCTGCCATCACACTTTCGTCCCAGCAGGAATGGATCACTCCGATCAACCCGATGGTTCCTTTTTCCGGCATTCTGGACAGATTCAATGCTGTCGCCCGTATGCCCTGCGAAGGAGACCGCGTGACCGATCGCTCGACCCTCGACCTGTCGTCCCGGGACCCCGACTGGTGGCGCCAGGCCGTCGTCTACCAGATCTATCCCCGCAGCTTCGCCGACGCCGACGGCGACGGACTCGGAGACCTGCGCGGCATCACCCGCCGCCTCACCCACCTCGCCGCCCTGGGCGTGGACGCCCTGTGGCTGAGCCCCTTCTACCCGTCCGAACTCGCCGACGGCGGCTACGACGTCGCCGACCCGCGGGGCGTGGACCCGCGCCTGGGCACCCTCGACGACTTCGACGACCTGGTCGGCGAGGCCCACCGGCTCGGCCTGAAGGTCATCGTCGACATCGTGCCCAACCATTCCTCCCACCGGCACCCCTGGTTCGAGGAGGCCCTGGCCGCGGGGCCCGGCTCGGTGGCCCGCGACCGCTACGTCTTCCGCGACGGCCGCGGCGGGCACGGCGAACTCCCGCCCACCGACTGGCAGTCCGTCTTCGGCGGCAGCGCCTGGAAGCGGGTGCCCGACGGCCAGTGGTACCTGCACCTGTTCGCCCCCGAGCAGCCCGACCTCAACTGGGAGAACCAGGAGGTCCGCGCCGACTACCGCACCACCCTGCGCTTCTGGTCGGACCGCGGGGTCGACGGGTTCCGTGTCGACGTCGCCCACGCCCTCGTCAAGGACCTGAGCGAACCGCTGCGCGACCTCGGCCGCCCGGAGCTGAGCCGCGAGGAGGCACTCACCGCGCTGCCACCCGGCACGCACCCCTTCTACGACCGTGACGACGTGCACGAGATCTACCGCGACTGGCGCAAGATCCTCGACGCCTACCGGCCGCCCCGCATGGCCGTCGCCGAGGCGTGGGTGCCGGGGGCCCGGCGTGCGCTGTACGCCCGCCCGGACGAGCTGGGCCAGGCCTTCAACTTCGAGTATCTGCAAGCCGGCTGGGACGCGGAGGAGCTGAGGCAGGTCATCACCGATTCGCTCGCCACGGCGCGGGCGGCGGGCGCATCGGCCACCTGGGTGCTGTCCAACCACGACGTCGTACGGCACGCGTCCCGGCTGACGCTGCCGCCCGGCACGGACCTCAACGCCTGGCTGCTGGCCGGCGGGCACGCCCCGGCCGTCGACGAGGCGGCCGGGCTGCGGCGGGCCCGGGCGGCCACGCTGCTGATGCTGGCGCTGCCCGGCTCGGCGTACGTCTACCAAGGTGAGGAACTCGGCCTGCCGGAGGTGGCCGACCTGCCCACGGAGGTGCTGCAGGACCCGATCTGGGAGCAGACGGGGCACGTCCGCAAGGGCCGCGACGGGTGCCGGGTGCCGCTGCCGTGGACGACGACCGGACCGTCGTACGGCTTCGGGCCCGGCGGTGCGTGGCTGCCGCAGCCGCCCGGGTTCGCCGCGTACGCCGTGGAGGCCCAGGACGGGGTCGAGGGCTCCACGCTGGAGCTGTACCGCACGGCGCTCAGGCTGCGGCGCAAACTCCTCGACGGTGAGGAGCTGACGTGGGCGTCGGACGTCCCGGCGGGCGTGCTGCGGTTCGACCGCTGCGAGGGGTGGCGGTGCGTCACGAACCTGTCCGACGTGGCGGTGGGACTGCCGGCCGGGGAGGTGCTGCTGAGCAGTGCGCCGTTGGAGGACGGCAGGGTCGGGCCGGATACGACGGTGTGGCTGGGGCGGTGAGGGCGGTGCCGCTGGGGGTGGGGGCGCCGGGTCGTTCTTCGGCTGCGGCGCCGTAGGGGCTGGTCGCGCGGTTCCCCGCGCCCCTTTGGGGCGTGGGGTCTGCCGTGGGGCCGATCGTTTAGCTCCCCGCGCCCCTTTGGGGTGTGGGGTCTGCCGCGAGGCCGGTCGTGTGGTTCCCCGCGCCCCTTTGGGACGTGGGTCGTGGCCCGGGTGGTGGTCAGTAGCGGACCGCCCGGGCCACCTCGGTGCGGGGCTCGGCGGGCAGGTCGTGGGTGCTGCGGGCGGTGGCTGTCGCGGAATGGCCGGGCTGTACGTGGTCCACCGTGACGATGACCGTGTCGATCAGCTGCCCGTCCGCGTCCCGGAAGTCGACCTGGACGGCGAAGGAGCGGGTCGAGTCGTCGGTGTTGCGGGCGGTGACCTCCGTGCGGACCCGGCCGTCGGACTCGGTGACGGGCGGGCCGGTCGTCACGTCGTTCTTGACGTCGATGCCGTCCTGGATGTCGTCGAGGCGCCGCCCGGCCTCGGCGGTCGCCGACTCCACCGCCCCGGAGGCCTCCGAGGCGATCGAGCCCACGGCGGACTCCGCCTTGCGCGCGGTGTCCGAGGGGCTGTCGTAGTCGCTGCACCCCGCGAGCACGGCGGACAGGCCCAGCGCCAGGGCGGCCGCACCCGCCGCCCGGCGTCTGCGGTGACGGGCGGTCGTGCCGCCTGCCCGGGGCCCGCCGGGGCCGCGCGGGGTCATGTGCGTCCGAGTCCGCCGCCGCCGAAGGATCCGCTGGATCCGGGCGACCAGCGGCGCGGTTTCTGGTCCTTGCCGGTCCTGGTGCTCGCCCGGTGGAGCTCATGGGGCAGGAGCCGCTGACCGTCCCGGGCCACGACCGGCACGTCGTCGGGCTCCCGCATCTCCCGGGTCTCGCGGACCGGCCCACCGTCCGGCAGGTGCGGCTGCTCCTCCGGAGCGGGGTGATGGGTGTCCGTGTCCATGACCCGCATCCCGACCCGCACGGCCCAGATCAGCGCGCAGGCCACGATCAGGCCGCAGACGAAGGCGATGGTCACGGCGACCGCGTGATCTGACGACGCCGCCAGTTCTGCATACGTAGCCGTATTCATGCCCCAAGTATCACCGACGGAATGTAATAAAGCGCCCGGAATGTACCCTCGCAGGCCGGCAGGCCGGCAGGCCGGCAGGCCGGCCCGCGGACGGCGACTACGCGAAGCGCCCGGGCCGAGCGGCCCGCCGCTACGACCAGTCGCTGTGGCTGACCAAGGGCTTCCAGGGCGGCGGGCGGTGCGGGCGGCACGTCCGGACCCCGTACCGCCCCGCGGGGTACGGTGCGGGAACGGAGGGTACGCGGACAGTGGCCGAACCGGTCTTCCGGCCCCCTCACCCGGTCCGCAGCAGGAGCCTCCGATGACCTCCGCCTCCTCGTCGACACCATCGCCCCCGACACCCCCGACACCCCCGGACGTCCGGCTGCGGCTCGCCGAGCCGACGCGCTACGGCCGGACGGCACGCCGTATCGACGGCGCCTGGTGGCCCCGGTCCGATGACCTGGCCGAGGAGCTGACCGGACTGCTGGGCGTGCTGCCGCCCGCCTGGGGGCGCATCGCCAGCGTCCTGGTCCACGGGGACACCTGGCCCGACTGCCCGGAGCAGATGACCGTCGCCGGGCAGCCGGTGCACGTCGGCCACGACGACTCGCCCACCGCCCCCCACACGGTCTGCCTGATCGCCCCCGGCCGGGGCCGCTACGACCTGCTGGTGGTGCCGCCCGGGACGGCCGAGGCCGAGGCGGACCGGCTCATGGAAGGGGCCGTCGCCGGGGACGCGTGACGTCCCGCCCAGCCGCTCAGTGCGCGGCCAGCACCAGCGCCAGGGCGGCCAGCGCCGGGACGGTCTGCACGAAGAGGATCTTCCGGCTGGCGGTGGCGGCACCGTAGACGCCCGCGACCGCCACGCACACCAGGAAGAACACCGAGACCTGGAAGCCCACCGGGTCGGACGCCACCGCGCCCCAGACCAGACCGGCGGCGAGGAAGCCGTTGTAGAGGCCCTGGTTGGCCGCCAGGGCCTTCGTCCCGGCGGCGAACTCGGCACTGGTGCCGAAGGCCGCCCGGGCCCTCGGCGTGGTCCACAGGAACATCTCCAGCACCAGGATGTAGGCGTGGAGCGCGGCGAGGGCCAGCACCGCGAGCGTGGCGACGGTCGACATGCGCTCATCATCACAGGCGCACCCCGTCCGCCCTCGTTCGGGCCCTCCCGGGAGGCGCCGCGGGGCGCGGGCTGGCAGATTGCGGCCAGAGGAAGGCCGGACCCGGCCGTCGCGTCCCCGCGTGTGCCGCTCGGGAGCCGGGACCGGCCTTCCCGCTGCCGCGCCCGGTGACGGAGCCCGAGCGCCCTCCCGTTCCCGCCCGCCGCTCGGCACGTCTGTTCCCGTACCGCCGTTCGAAGCGACGCTCCGGGCCGGCGCGGAGCCGTGCGCCCTCGCACCCCGGACCGGCGTCGCCCCCGGCCGCACGGAACACCCCCGACTCCCCGCCCCGCGGCCGGTTCTCGATCATCCCCCGGAACGATGTGAGGAACGTCCCGAGCCCAAGACGATGACCCCGACCTGTTCGAACACACACCGTCGAAAGCCGACGCACTCGAACACCAGGGAAGGGGCAAGCAGTTGCGCATCGTCCGGCTCCTCGGAACCGTCCTGGGCACCACCTTGCTGACCACCACCGCACTGCTCGCGGCGCCCGCGCACGCCGGCACCACCGGGACCCCGGAGGCGGTGTCCCTGGACGGACCCGCCCTGCGCGGCTCGCTGGACGCCGTCCATGAGGCGGGCCTGTACGGCGTCTTCTCGTCGGTCCGGGACGGCCGCGAGCGGTGGACCGGCGCCTCCGGTGTGGCCGACACGGCCACCGGACGGCCCGTCACGCCGGACATGCGGCAGCGGGTGGGCAGCATCAGCAAGACCTTCACCGCGGTGGGCGTCCTGCAGCAGGTGGAGCGCGGCCGCATCCGGCTCGACGCGCCCGTCGGCGACTACCTCCCGGACCTGATACCCGGGGAGCGCGGCCGGGAGATCACCGTCCGCATGCTCCTGAACCACACCAGCGGCATCGGCGACTACGTCCTGAGCGCCTTCCCCTCCCTCGCCCAGGGCTCGGCGGCCAGCCTCGAAGAGGAGCGGTTCCGCTCCGTGCGCCCCGTGGAGCTGGTCCGGATGGGTCTCGCCGCCCCCGCCACCGGACGCCCCGGCGCGGTACCCGGCTCGTACTCCAACACCAACTACGTCATCGCCGGACTGCTGCTGGAAAAGGTCACCGGCCGGAAGGCGAGCACCTACCTCACCCGGCACGTCATCGACCGGGCCGGGCTGCGCCACACGTACCTGCCCCGCACCCCGTACATCAAGGGCCCGCACGCGCGGATGTACGAGTCCTGGTTCGGCCGGCTCGACCCGCCGCGCGACTTCAGCGTCTACGACATGTCCTGGGCATCCACCGCGGGCGCCGTCGTCTCCACCACCGACGACCTGAACCGCTTCTACCGCGCCCTGCTCGGCGGGAAGCTGGTCGGCAAGGCCTCCCTCGACGAGATGACGCGCACGGTCCCCGTCTCCGGCATCGACTACGGCCTCGGCATCTACTCTCTCGAACTGCGCGGCTGCGGCCGCTTCTGGGGCCACGACGGGGCGGTGTTCGGCGCCGGCACGATCGCGCTGTCCAGCCGCGACGGCAAGCGCCAGGTCGCCCTCGCACAGAACCTGATGAAGTATCAGGAGCTCGACGAGAACGGCAGCCCGAAGCGGCACCCGATCGACGACGCGCTCGCCGTCCACATCGTCCGCGCGCTCTGCCCGGATGTCCCCGCGTCCGGAATCAACCATTCTCGGTTGACCAAGACTCTCAGGTTTGATCAGCTGTCCCACTAGTCATGTTCGATTCTGATCGAGCACTTCATGGCTCCCTGGGGGGGAGCTTGTGACGAGTTGGGGAGTTCCCTTGATGCATCACGGTTCCGCCGTGGCGCGCCGCGCCGGTTTCCGGCGTGGCGCCGCGGCCCTGACCTTCGTGGCGCTGGCCGCCGGCACCGCCCTGACGGGTGCGCCGGCCGCCACGGCCGTCGGCGGCCAGGCGCCCGCCGGGAAGGCCTGCACGCCGACGGAGGGCTTCTCCGGCTGCCGCCTGTTCCTGCCCACCAAGGGCGACCAGGACTTCACGGTGCCGTCCGGGGTGACGAGCCTCGACGTACGGGCCTGGGGAGAGGGCGGCACGGGCAACTCCATGGCGTACGGCGGTGCGGGCGGCTTCGTCGCCGGCGCTCTGAAGGTCAGCCCCGGAGAGGTCCTGAGCCTCGCCGTCGGCGGGCCCGGCTTCGGTGACGCCCTCGCCGGCAAGGGCGGCAGCAGGGGTGGCGAGCGCGGCGGCAACAGCAGCGCCGTCCGTACGAGCGGCGGGGCACCGCTCGTCGTCGCGGGCGGCGGTGGCGGCGCCGGCGGCGACACGGCCCATGGCCAGGCCGGTGCCGCCGGGGGCGAGAACGGCCAGGACGGCTCCGAGAAGGACCGCGGCGGCAAGGGCGCCGGCGGCGCGAAGGGCGGCGCGGGCACCGGCAACGGCGCCGCGGGCGCCGACCGCGCGAAGGGCGGGGCCGGCGGCGCCGGCGGCACGGGCCGGTACGGCGGTGGCGGCGGCGGTGCCGGATACGCGGGCGGCGGTGGCGGCACGGGCGCCGAGACCGGCTCGACCACCGGCAGCAACCCCGCCACCGGCAGCGGTGGCGGCGGCTCCAGCTACGCCGAACCGGCCCGGGTGGACGACGCCCGGCTCGTCGTCGGCGACAAGTACACCGCCCCGGAGAAGAAAGACCCCTTCTGGGCGTCCTCCGACAACCCGATCGACTCGGGCGTGGCCGAGGGCGGCGTCGACGCGCCCGGCGGCCCCGGCCGGATCGTCCTGCAGTGGCGTCAGACCCCCGCGACGGACCGGCTGGTCCAGGTCTCCGGCACCGACGCCACGACCCAGCCGGGCACCGACGTCCGGCCGCTGGCCGTGGTGGCCCGGGACAAGGACGGCAAGCCGGTCGCCGACACCTCGGTGACCTTCACCGTCGAGGACCCGGACGGCCTGAAGCCGCTGTTCTACCTCACCGGCGGCCCGGACGACGACGAGACCGTCGTGGCGACCGACGCCCGGGGCCGTGCGCAGACCCCGTGGATCGGCCTGGGCAGCCGCAAGGAGGGCTCGTTCACCGTCCGGGCGACGACCCTGGGCGCGTCGACGGCCTTCACCGTGCGGGTCACGGAGTCCCCGTACACGGTGAGCGCCGTCGGCGGCAACGAGCAGAAGGCCGAGCAGGGCCGGGACTTCGCCGACGCGCTGCTCGCCCGGGTGCTCAGGTCGGGCCGGCCGGTGCCGGCCGGCACCGAGGTGGAGTTCCGCGTCGAGGACGGCGACGAGGGTGCCCCCCGCTTCGGGGGCGAGGAGCGTGTCGTCCGGGTGAGGACCGACGGCTCGGGCACGGCGACCGCCCCGGCCCTGACCGCCGGTGAGGGCACGGGCACGTACACCGTGGCCGCGTCGGTGGGTGCCGCCATGACCCAGTTCGCGGTCGAGGTCGTCCCCGGCGACGGCACGCAGGAGCCCGGCCCCGGCGACGCGTCCGGCTCCCCGTCCCCGAGCCCCACGGCCGACCCGAGCCCGTCCGCCGACCCGAGCCCGTCCGCCGAGCCGAGCCCGTCGACCGGCACCTCCGGCACGACCGGCGGTGACGGCACCTCGACCACCGGCGGCGGTACGTCCACCGCCCTCGACGGCGGCAGCCTCGCCTCCACCGGCGCGGGCGGCATCGGCCTCCTCCTCGCGGCGGCCGCGGGCCTGGCAGCGGTGGGCTTCGCGGCCTTCCGTCTCGCCCCGCGCCTGAAGCTCCGCGCGCGTGACGGCGCCTGACAGCGCGTCGCACGTCGTCGCGACGGCCCGTACCCGGTCTTCCGGGTGCGGGCCGTCGCCGTTTCGACTTTGCGGAACCTTTGCCCGGGGCCGGGCGTTGGAGGGGGTGTGCGCGCGTGAGCGCGGGTGCGCCAGGTGATGCCGACTAGTACCGAGGTGACGTCAATGGCAGTGTGGGACCGGCTCAAGGACCAGGCCAAGGCTCTCCAGCAAGGTCAGGGGGCGCGGGGTGCGACGACCGGTGGGCACGGCGGCGGGACGAGGCCCGGCGGTGGCGGCAAGGCCCAGCTGGTCGGCCTGCTGAAGACGCAGCTCGGCTCGCTGAAGAACGAGTTGAAGAGCGGGGCGTACCGGGACGCGAGCATGGCCATGTGCGCCCTGGTGGCGGCGGCCGACGGGCAGGTCGACCCGGCCGAGCGCCGGCAGGTCGAGTCCATGATCCTCACCAACGAGGTTCTGCAGAACTTCCCGCCGGAACAGCTCCGCCAGCGTTTCAACAAGCACGTGGACCAGCTGACGGCCAACTTCCAGCTCGGCAAGTCGGAGGCGATGCAGGAGATCGCCAAGGCCGCCAAGAAGCCCACCGAGGCCAGGGCCGTGATCCAGACGGGCATCGTCATCGCCGGTTCCGACGGCGATTTCTCCCAGGCCGAGCAGATGGTCCTGCGCGAGGCCTGCGCGACGCTGGGGGTGTCACCGGCCGAGTTCCAGCTCTGACCCCAGCTCTGCCGGCCGTGGTGATGCGGCTTTCTCAGGAGGCCGGGCCGGGTTCCCGTCCACCGGGACGGGGGCCCTCCCCGCACGACTGCGGGAGCGGAAGCGCCCCGCACAGCTTCCCCAGGGGGCGGGGCCCCGGCACGACCGCCGGAACAGGAACCCTCCCCGCACGGCCGCCGCAGCTGGAGCCCCGCGCATGACCGCCGGGACGAGACCCACCCCGCACGACCCCCGGGGCGGGAGCCCCTCCCGTACCTCCGTCGTGACAGGAGCACCGCGATGACCCTCGACCGGACCGTCCCGTCACGGCGTGTCCTGTTGGCCGCCGCGGCCGTGCTGCCGCTGTCCGCCTGCGGCACGGGCGACCGGTCGGCCGGTGACCCGGGCCGGACGCCCGCGCCCACCGGCACGCGCCCGGGCCGGCACTCGCACTCGAGCAGGCCGCTGGTTCACCGCCTCCGGCTGGCGGACCTGGAGCGCGCGTACGACGCCCGTGTCGGCGTCCACGCCCTCGCGACGGGCACCGGTGCCACCGTCGTGCACCGGGCCGGTGAACGCTTCGCGTTCTGCTCGACGTTCAAGGCGCTGGCCGCCGCGGCCGTCCTGCACCACCGCACCGCGAGCGGCCTGGACCGGCGCGTCACCTACACCGAGGCCGACCTGCGCTCGACGACGCCGGTCACCGGCAGGCACGTGAAGACCGGGATGACCCTGCGCGAGCTGTGCGACGCCGCCGTCCGCCACAGCGACGGCACGGCGGGCAACCTCCTGATGCGCGACATCGGCGGCCCGCCGGCACTCACCTCCTACCTGCGCCGGCTCGGCGACACCGTCAGCCGCATGGACCACTACGAGCCCGACCTGCACGACGTGCCGCCCGGCGACCCCGCCGACACCACCACCCCGCAGGCGATCGCCACCGACTTCCGCGCGCTCCTCCTGGGCACCGCCCTGCCCGCCCGGGAACGCCGGCTCCTCATGGACTGGCTCTCGCGCAACGCCACCGACGTCGGCGCCCGCCGCATCCGGGCCGGGCTCCCCGGCGACTGGAAGGTGGCCGACAAGACCGGCACCGGCGACTACGGCCGGGCCAACGACATCGCGATCGTCCACCCGCCGCGCACCGCGCCGCTCGTCCTGGCCGTCATGACGGACCGGACCGGGCACGGCACCGAACCCTCGGACGCCCTGGTCGCCGAGGCGACCCGGCGGGCCGTCACCGCCCTGAGACTCCCGGGGCTGCCGTCGGCGTCTATAACGGGGCCATGATCTATCACGTCGTACCGCTCACCGTCTGGACCACCGCCACCGGCCGGACGTACGCGCCGGACTCCCTGGCCGACGAGGGCTTCGTGCACTGCTCCCCGGACGAGGCGACCACGCTGGCCGTCGTCGACGCCTTCTACCGGGACGCGCCCGGTCCCCTGCTCGTGCTCGCCCTCGACGAGGCGCGGCTCACCGCCCGGGTCGAGTGGGAGGCGGCGGCCCCCGCCCCGCCGCCCGGGGTCTCCGGCGACGTCCTGTTCCCGCACGTGTTCGGCCCCCTCGACCGGGACGCCGTCGACCACGTCCTGGAGGTGCGGTTCGACGAGGAGGGCCGGGCGGCGGAGCTGCGTACGGCAGGATGACCGGGTGATCGAACAGGAATCCGCCCCCGGCGGCCCCCCTCCCACCCTGCGTCCCGTCCGGGGAGCGGCACGCTGCGCCGTCGCGGCCCTCGCGCTCGCGGCGGTCGCCTGGGTGGTCCGGGCGGTCTGGCACCTCCGGCTGGCCGCCGCGGGCGAGCCGGCGTCCGGCCCGCCCGACCAGGGCGGTGGGGTGCACCGCCCGCTGAACGCCCTGGAGGACTCCTACCACCTGGTCTCCTCGGCGGGTGCCGGCGTCACGGCCGTCTGCGCGATCGTGTTCCTGCACTGGCTGGACCAGGTGCGGGACAACGCCAAGGCCCTGACGGGCGCCAACCCCCGCTACGGCGACGGCTGGCTCTGGCTGGGCTGGGTCGTGCCCGTGGCGAACCTGTGGATACCCCGGGGCGTCGTCGCGGACGTCCACAGCTCCGTCTTCCCCGAGCGGCCGCTGCCCACCGTCGTGAACTGGTGGTGGGGCCTGTGGCTGCTCGGCCTGGCCGGCGGCGTGGGGATCATCTACGCCGACGACACGGACGAGGTCATCGCCCGTGCCTACCACGACGTCGCGCCCCTGCTCACCGCCGACCTGGTGATCGTGGCCGCGGCCGCGGCGGCGGCCCTCATGGTCCACACGCTCACGACGGCACAGCAGGAGCAGATCGCCCACAAGGGCTACTGACCGGCCCGCACCGGCCGGTACACCGACACGGCGAACGACGCCGTCACCGGCACCGGCTCCCCCAACCGGTCGACGCGGTCCCTCAGGTGCGCGGTCGTGAGGTGATGAGCGGTCGGACCCATGCCCACCAGGCCGGCGACGTCGTCGGCCGTGAGCCGCATGGCGTACTCCAGCGGCTCGGTGCGGTCGAGCCGGAAGAGGGCATCCAGGGAACGGCGCAGACGCTCCTCCTTCCGCGGGTCGACCGCCAGCAGCCCTACGGGCCCGCGCAGTTCACGCAGGTGCCGGTCGGTGGGCGTGACGACGAGCAGCGTGCCGTCCGGGCCGAGGACGCGGTGGAACTCGGGCCCGTTGCGGGGTGCGAACACGTTGAGGACGAGGTCGGCGCAGCCGGTGCGCACCGGCCAGGGCCGCCACACGTCCCAGCCGGCGGCCTTCGCGCGGGCGTGCGCCCGGGCGGCCACGCGCAGGGCGGCGGCGGAGCTGTCCAGTCCCAGCCCGTGGGCCTCGGGGAGGGCGTCCAGGACCGCGGCCAGATAGTGGCCGGTGCCCGCCCCGGCGTCCAGCACGGTGCCGTCGGGCGGGGCCAGGTCCGAGGCGAGCCGCGCGAGGGTGCGGGCGAGCGGGTCGTAGTGCCCGGCGTTGAGGAACGCGGCGCGGCTGCGGACCATGCCGGGGGAGTCGGCGCTCGGGGCCCGCCGGTGGCCGGTCAGCAGACTGACGTAGCCGTGGCGGGCGATGTCGAAGGTGTGCCGGCTCGCGCACCGCAGCGCACCGGCGGTGTGTTCGAGGGCGGACGGGCACAGCGGGCAGGTCAGGACGGACAGAAGACGATCGCAAGACAAGGGGTGCTCCTCGGAACGCGACGCGGCCGCGGCGGGGCGGTGCATCGCGTGCGGGCGGCGGACGGTGAGGCGTCGGCGCGCGCCGGCCGGCCACCGTGAACCGGCGGCCGGGGGCGGGTACGCCGAGGACGGCGACGTGACCGAGCACGTCGCCGTCCTCACCGCGGCGTCAGAGGAAGCAGTGGGGCAATGCGTTGCATGCAAGTGCCATACGGCCAGGCTACCGGCGCCACCGGGCCGCGCGGGAGCCGTGGTCCCGTGCGCGCCAACCCGTCGTCCGGTGCCTGACCTCCGGCGTCACCCGCGGCCCCCGCCGGTGCCGTTCAGCGGCTGTCCGACACCGTCTCCCGGTCCGTGCCCGGGCGGGACGGGGCGGATCGAGGTGGGGTTGGCGGACGGGGCGCGGCGGGACGGTTCCGCCCGGTCGGTCGCCTCCTCGGGGGTGGGGGTGCCGGGCCTGGTCGTGCGGGTTTCGCCGGTGTCCGGGGACGAGGGCCGCGAGTCGGGAGCGGACGGGGACGGTTCGGGGGTGGGGGTCGCCGAGTCGGTGGCGGGCGCCGGCCGCATGGTGGGCGGGGCCATCGGGACCGTCGGCGTCGGCGGGTGCTCGGGCACGGTGTGGCGCAGGGGGAGCGCGATGAGGGCCGCCGCGACGCAGCACAGACCGGCCCCGGCCGCGGTGCGCAGCAGTCGGCGCCGGGCCGCGCGGCGCCGGATCGCCTCGTACTGACCGGCGGGAGCCCCCAGGTAGTCGGGGCCGCAGGGGCGCAGGATCACGGCGAGCGGATCGTCGTCGGCGTGCTCCGGGTCACCCGGGGCGCCGTCAAGGCGTGTGGTCAAGGGTTCTCCTCAGGTGGACGCGGAGCAGTTCCCGGGCCGCGTGCAGATCGGCCTTGACGGTGCCTTCCTTCCGCCCGGTCAGTGAGGACACCTCCCGGATCGGCATGTCAGCGTAGTAGTGGAGGAGGATCGGGACGCGCAGTCGTTCCGGCAGTGACTGCACGAGCAGCCGCACGGAGGGGTCGGTCTGCTCGGTCGGCGGGCGTACGGCGGCTTCCGAGGTGACGCGGTGCAGGGCCCGGCGCTCGCGTTCCGTCCTGCGCCAGTGGTCCCGGACCAGGTTGGCCGCGGTGACGTAGAGGAAGCCGCGCGGCTCGTCGACGGAGGTCCAGCGGGCCCAGAGCCGGGTGAACGCCTCCGAGGCGATCTCGTGGGCCGTTCCGTCGTCGTCGACGAGCCGGCGGCACCAGCCGGCCAGGCGCGGGTAGAGGGCGGCGAACAGCTCGGACGCCGCCTTCTCACGGGACCGTTTCAACGCTCTCCAGAGGTGGGGGACTTCGCGCCGCTCAGCGCCGCGAACACGATCACGTTGTCCGCGTAGCCGTCTCCCGTCCGCGCTCCGCCGCACGTGATCAGCCGCAGTTCGGGGCGGCCCACGTTCCCGTAGACGTCGTCCGCCGGGAAGTCGGTTTTCGGGACGGTCCGTACGGCCGTGACGGCGAACTGCGCCGCCGTGCCGTTCTCCAGGCGCGCCACGATCCGGTCGTCCCGGTGCAGCCGGGCGAGGTGCCGGAAGACGCCGTCCCCGTACGGGCCGACCGTGACATGGCCGAGGAGCACCGACGGGCCGGTCTCGCCGGGGGTCGGCGAGTGCCGGTACCAGCCCGCACGGTCGTGGTCCGTGACCGGCGGCACCTGCACGGTGCCGTCGGCTGCCAGGCCCAGCCGGACGACCGGGGTGTCGACGCCGATGGCCGGGACCAGGAGCCGGACGGGCACGGAACGGGCCAGGGGGCGTGCTCGGTCGGACGGCGCCGGCGAAGCGGTGGTCCCCGGCCCGCGCGCGGCGCCGGCATGACGGGTGGTGTCCTGGCCCCCGCACGCCGTCAGCAGGGACGCCAGTCCCCCGGCCGTGAAGGCGCGCCTGGAGAACGCGCTCACGCCCCGCTCGCCCGGCGTCGGCGCACGACGAAGACGGTGCCGCCGCCCAGGGCGAGCACCGCGGCGGCGCCCGCGCCGATCGCCGTGCCACCGGTCCCCGTGTCCGAGGCCGTCGTCACACCGGTGTCGGGCGCGCCGCTCGGCCGGACGGAGACCTGGTCCTCGGCGGGCGCCCGGGTCGGCTCGTCCTCGGCCGGAGGGCGGGTCGGTTCGGGCGCCCGGGTCGGTTCGGCGCTCTCCGCGGGCCGGGTGGTGGGCGAGGCGGCCGACGGGACCGGGCTCGGGGTGCTCCCGTCCGCGAACGCGGGCCCCGCGCCCAGCAGTACGGCGGTGCCCGCGAGGGCCAGGGTGCTGAGGACAGTACGGCGCATGGAATCGCACTCCTTCGTCGGTCCGCCCGACGGTGGCGGGCTGGGTGACAGATCGTGCGGAGAGACGAGCCGGCGGCACAGCAGGTTGTAAAGAGATGGCAAAGCCACCGCGAGGCCTTCTGAAATAATCGGTGCGGGCGGGAGTTCGGGGCCGTTAGCATCCGACGCGATGACGACTCACTCCGAGAACAGATCGGAGGACCCGTCCGCGCAAGGTGAGTGCTGATGCCCACCGACTTCGCGAACGGGGACTTCCCGCTTTCCTTCTGGCCGCGCGTGCGCGAGTACGCCGTGCCCCCTTCCATGATCGAGACGGCGACCGCGCGCCGCCGTGCCGGTGACTGGGCCGGTGCCTGCGCCGCCGCGAACATCGACGTCGACCTCCGACCCCGCCTCGTCGCGCGGCGCCACGGCGCGCAGGTCGCCGCCCTGCTGCGCGCCGACCTGCGCCACCTCGCCCCTGACCTGCTGCGCTGGCACATGCCGAGGATCGCGCCCGACGGGCTGCTGCGACCGGGCCTGACCCTCACCCTGGCCCGCTACGGCACGGGAGCGGAAGCGCCGCACCTCGTGGCGCGGACCCCGCCGGCCTGGGCGGACGCCGGTCAGCGGATCAGCCTCGCCCTGTGGGACGGCTCCCGCAGGCACGAGAGCGACCGGCGGCATCCGCACCCCCGTCCCAGCCGGCGCTTCCGGCTCGATCTGCACCGCCACCTGTGGGACGCGCGCCGGGCCGGCGAGCTGCGGGCGCGCTCCGGCCGGGGCGGCCCCCTCCCGGATGCCGCCGGGCCGCTGCTCCCGGAGAGGCGGTGCGCCGTCGACCGCTGGGCGGCCGAGGCGGCGATCCTGCTGCGGGCCGAGGGGCGGTCCGGCGGCAGGGTCGCCGTACGGCTCGGGGCGCGGCACCGCGTCGTCCTCGACGTGTCCGACGGGGGCGGACAGACCGCCGTGTCGTACGCGCGTGCCCCGGACTCCTCGCTGCCCGTGCTGCCCGACGCGGCGACCTGGGTGCCGCCCGACGTGGAGCTGCTGCGGTCCGGGGCGATCGACGCCGGGCGCCTGCATCCGCTGGTCGCCGCCGCGTTGGGGGCCGAGGGGGCCGGCCCCGCTGCGGAGCCCGAGCGGCCGGGCGATCCACGGGTGGTGGAATGCCGGGGCGCACGGCACCGGATCGGCCTGGTCGACGGCGTCCTGGCCGCACTCGACCACGACCCGGACGAGGTGCGGCGGGAGGAACTGCTCGCCGCCCTCGGCGGACCGCCGCTGCCCTGCCTGCGGGCCGTCGACGAGGCACACCGCCGGCCCGACTGTCTTCCCGGCGTCCGCGAACGCCTCCACCACGGCGACACCGCCGGGGCGCTCGCCGCGGTCGAGAGCCTGCTCGGCCCCGAGGCGGTGCTGCGCGACGGCCCGTTGCGGGACGCGCTGGAGACGGCCGCGCGGAGGCGCGTCGCCCATGGGCTGTTCCGGGCCGGGCTGGAAGGCCCCTCGCCGGGCAGCCTGCGCCCCTGGGACCGTCGCCGCTCCCGGGACGACGGCCCGCACCCCCGCCACATGTAAGGCGCCCCGACCTCTCCCGCCTTTGTCCGACCGGGCGCGACCCCGTGCCCGGTTCCTCCTCGTCCCACCGAGACGTCCACCGAGACGCCCGAGACCTCCCACCGAGACGCCCGAGACCTCCCACCGAGACGCCCGAGACCTCCCACCGAGACGGCCCACCACCGGCAACTGGTGATCACACATGCGCACTCACACCCCGTCCCCGCCCGACACCGCCACCCAGCTCGACGTGGCCGGCGAGCTGCTGGCCCTGCTGCGGGACACCACCACCGAACCCCGGCCCGACACCCAACTGGAGGCGCTCACCCTGGCCGTGGCCGCCGACCTGCCCGTGCTGCTGTGGGGCGAACCGGGCATCGGCAAGACCGCGGCCCTGACCCAGCTCGCCTCCGCCCTGGACCTGCCGCTGACCACGGTGATCGCCAGCGTGCACGAGCCGTCCGACTTCTCCGGGCTGCCGATCGTCGGCGACGACCCCGCCGAGCAGGGCGTGCCGATGGCCCCGCCGGACTGGGCCGTACGCCTGGTGCGGGCCGGGCGGGGGCTGTTGTTCCTCGACGAACTGTCCACCGCGCCACCCGCCGTGCAGGCCGCCCTGCTGCGGCTGGTGCTGGAGCGGCGCGTCGGCGCGCTGCGGCTGCCGCCGGGCGTACGGATCGTGGCCGCCGCCAACCCGCGCTCCTCCGCCGCCGACGGCTGGGAACTGAGCCCGCCGCTCGCCAACCGCTTCGTCCATCTGCGGTGGACCCACGACACCGACGTCGTCGTCCGCGGTCTCGGCGGGGTCTGGCCGCGGGCGACCCTGCCCCGGCTCGACCCGCTCCGGATGCCGGAGGCCGTGGACTTCGCCCGCCGCGCGGTGTGCGGGCTGCTCACCGCACGCCCCGCGCTCGCGCACCGGCTGCCCACCGGCGAGGTGCACCGGGGCGGGCCCTGGCCCTCTCCGCGCAGCTGGGAGATGACGCTGCGGCTGATCGCCTTCGCGACCGCGGCCGGCTCCTCCCGTGACGTCCTCTCCCTGCTGGTCAGGGGCACCGTCGGGGACGGGCCGGGGCTCGAACTGCTGGCGAGCCTGGACCGGATGGACCTCCCGGACCCCGAGACGCTGCTGGCCGATCCGGCCGGCGCGGTGCTGCCCGAACGCGGGGATCTGCGTCAGGCGGCGCTGGACGGGGTCGTGGTGGCGGTGCGCGAGCGCCCGGAGCGCTCCCGCTGGGACGCCGCCTGGGCGCTTCTGGTCAAGGCCCTGGAGACCGGCCCTCCGGACGTGGTGGTGGTCCCGGCGACCACCCTCGCCGCCCTGCGCCGCGACGACTGGGACGTCCCGGCGTCGATCGAGCGCCTGGCAGGGGTGGTGTCCCTGTCCCGCAGGGCGGACCGGACCACGGCCGCGGTCGCGGCAGCGGCGAAGGCGGGCCGATGACGCCGGCCGACAGCGACAGGGGGCCGAGCGGGGGCGGGCCGGGGAAGGCGCGCGGAAGCGGGGCCACCTCGGGGGCCGTCCCCGGGGCCCTCGACCGGGACAAGCTGTTCACCGCCCGCCTGCACGCCGCCCGGGTCCGCCCGTACCTCGCCACCGCCCTGTTCGCCCTGCACGTCGTCGAATCGCGGCGCGTGCCGACCATGGGCGTCGACCGGTACTGGCGGTGCTACGTCTCGCCGGGGTTCGTGGACCATACGCCCGTCGAGGAGCTGGCGGGCGTGTGGGTGCACGAGGTGTCGCACCTGCTGCGCGACCACCACGGGCGCAGTGACCGGGTCGCCCGGGAGCGCGGTCTGCACGGCCCGGGGGAGCGGCTGCGGATGAACATCGCCGCGGACTTCGAGATCAACGACGACGTCTACGGCGACGGCCTGGCCCGCCCCGAGGGCGTGGTCGATCCGGGCGATCTCGGCCTCTCCGAGGGTGAGTTGATGGAGGAGTACCTGCGGCAGTTCAGCCTCGGGCCGCGGGCGCAGGACCTGGCCTGGCTGGACTGCGGCAGCGGCGCCGACGGCCTGGACAGGGACTGGGAACTGGGCCCGGACGGGGCGCACGGCCTGAGCGAACAGGAGCGGGACGCGGTCCGCTTCCGGGTCGCGCAGGGCATCTCCGGCCGCCCGGGCAGGGCCCCCCGGGGCTGGCGGCGCTGGGCGGAGGAGGCCTTCCACCCGCCGCAGCCGTGGCGGGAGCTGCTGGGCGCGGCGGTCCGCTCGGCGACGTCCGGCCCCGGCGCGGGCGAGGACTACACCTATGGGCGGCCCGCCCGCCGTTCGACCGCACTGCCCGGCACGGTCCTGCCGAGTCTGCGCCGCCGGCCACCCCGCGTGTCCGTCGTCATCGACACCTCCGGCTCGGTCAGCGACGCCGAACTGGGCAGTGCGCTGCTGGAGGTCGCCGCGATCGCCCGGGCCGTGGGAGGCCGCCGCGACCTGGTCACCGTCGTGCCCTGCGACGCCTCGGCCGGGGCCGCACGCCGCCTGTGCCGCGCGGAGGGCATCCCGCTCACCGGCGGCGGTGGCACGGACCTGCGGGCCGGCTTCTCCCGGGCCCTGCGCACCCGCCCGGCCCCCGACGTCGTCGTCGTCCTCACCGACGGCCAGACCCCCTGGCCGGACACCCGGCCGCCGTGCCGCACGGTGGTGGGCCTGTTCCCCCGCCGCTACGAGAACCACGCCTACGACGAGTCCCACCCCGAGTACGTCCCGGACTCGCCCCCGGAGTGGGCCCGGGTGGTGGACATCGGCTGACCGGGGCGGCAGGCCCCGCGGCCCGGCCTCACAACCCGAAGAGCTTCGCCCCGTTGTCGTGGCACACCGCCCGCAGCCACTCCTCGCCGAGGCCGAGCCGCTCCAGGGCATCGAGCTGATGCACGTACGGATAGGGGATGTTGGGGAAGTCGGAGCCGAGCAGCACACGGTCGCCGAGGGCCGCCAGCCGAGGCAGGGCCCGGCGGGGGAGCGGCATGAGCGCCTCGGTGAAGTCGGTGAACGCCATCGTCGTGTCCAGCCGCACCTCCCCGTACCGCTCGGCCAGGTCGAGGAACTCCTCGTACTCGGGCATCCCCATGTGCGCGACGATCAGCCGGAGCCGGGGGTGCTCGGCCAGCACCCGCGCGATCGGCCCCGGGCCGGTGTGCTTGCCGGGCGCGGGACCGGAACCGCAGTGGATCACCACGGGGATCCCGGCCTCGGCCAGCAGGCCCCACGCGGGCCGGAGGAGTTCGTCGGCCGGGTCGTACGCGCCCACCTGCACATGCGACTTGAAGAGCCGCGCGCCCGCTTCCACGGCTTCCCGGACGTAGGCCTCGACGCCCGGCTCCGGGAAGAGGGTGGCGGTGTGCAGACAGTCGGGGGTGCGGTGCGCGAAGTCGGCCGCCCAGCCGTTGAGCCAGCGGGCCATGCCGGGCTTGTGCGGATAGAGCATCGAGGTGAACGCCCGCACGCCGAACCCCCGGAGGATCGCGGTCCGTTCGGCCTCCGCCTCCCGGTAGGTGATCGGCCACTCCAGTCCGCCGGTGAGCGGCCCGAGGGAGTCGAAGTACTCCCAGACCTTGCGCAGGACCCGCTCGGGCATGAAGTGCGTGTGCACGTCGACGAGGCCGGGGAGCCCGAGCCGCTCCCGGAAGCGGCGGACGGCGTCGGACTCGGCGGCGTGATCCTTCATGGTGCCCACCCTCGGGCGGAGCGGGGCGGCGGGGAAAGTACCGTGCGTGCAGGACGCGTGAGGCGTCCGTCACGCCCCCGTCGGCCGGCTCAGGTGTTCCGGAACCGGTCCGTGGCCGCCACGACGGCCGCTGTCGTCGAGGTCCCCGACAGCCCGTGGCCCTCCTCGCCGATCAGGACGAGCTCGGCGTCCGGCCAGGCCCGGGCCAGGTGCCACGCGACGTCCGCGGGGCTGCTGACGTCCATCCGGCCGTGGATCAGCACGCCCGGGATGCCGGCCAGCGTTCCCGCGTCCCGCAGCAGCGCCCCGTCCTCCAGGAACGCGGCGTGCCGCCAGTAGTGCGTGACGAGGCGGGCGAAGCGCATCCGGAAGCGCGGGTCGTCGTAGCGGGGGTCGGGCCGGTGCCCGGGCGCGGTGGAGACGTGCACGTCCTCCCACCGGCACCATTCCCGCGCGGCCCGCTCCCGTACGGCCGGATCGGGGTCGGCGAGCATCCGGGCGTAGGCGTCGGCCAGACTTCCCCCGCGTTCCGCCTCGGGCACGGCGTCCCGGAACCGGGACCACTCCTCGGGGAAGATCCGCCCCATGTCCCGGGTGACCCACTCGACCTCGCGGCGCGTGGTGTGGGTGACGCTGAAGAGGACCAGCGCGGAGACGCAGGCGGGGTACCGCTCGGCGTAGGCCAGCGCGAGGGTCGCGCCCCAGGAGCCGCCGAGGACGAGCCATGTCCCGATGCCGAGGTGCTCCCGCAACCGCTCGATGTCGGCGATCAGATGGCGGGTGGTGTTGGCGGCGAGCGAGGTCCGCGGATCGGCGGCATCGGGCGTACTGCGCCCGCATCCGCGCTGGTCGAACAGCACGATGCGGTACGCCGCCGGGTCGAACAGCCGCCGCCAGTACGGCCCCGCCCCGGAACCGGGCCCGCCGTGCAGCACGACGGCGGGTCTGCCCGCGGGGTTCCCGCAGGTCTCCCAGTACACGCGGTTGCCGTCCCCGACGTCGAGCATGCCGTGCGCGTACGGCTCGATGCCGGCGGGATGGAGCTCGGTCATGCGGGGTGCCCCCTCTCACCGTTCGTACGGTCGACGCGACGAGAGCCCGTCCGCCGCAGCCCGGCCGGGGCCGTGCGCCCCGACTACTTGATCTTGGCCCAGCCCTCGGGCGTCACCTTGTAGTGGTCCCCGTCGTCGGCGTCCATCCGCGAGCTGGCGTGCACGTGCACGTAGTCCCCCTCGTGGTGGTAGCGGAAGCCGCCCATCATGCCGACCACCGTGAAGACGACCTTCACATGGCGGCCCTCCGTGAGGGGAGCGAGCGGGGGCAGCAGGTGCTCGATCTCCTCGAAGCACCGGCCGGTCGTCTCGCGCATCAGGGTGTGGAAGTGGTGCTCCAGGGCGTCCGCCGGGGCGGGCAGAGGCCGCACCGTGACCGGTTCGAGGAGTTCCAGCAGGTGCGTGTGCCCGCGCTCCCGGGCGATGTCGACGGGGCGGCGGCCGTCGCGGGTGAGCTGGGTGCGCCAGGCGCCGTGCGCGATCAGCCGGGACACCACAGCGAACTCGGCGCCGTGCCAGGCCGCTTGATGCAGGGGGGAGAAACCGCTGCGGTTCCCGGGGCGGGGCAGATTGACCCACTCCGGCCACTCCCCCTACGCCTCGAACAGCCGCCCCCAGTCGGCGTCCCGCGCCAGGTCCGAGAAACCGTCCCGCCGGTCCAGGTACCACTGATTGAAGCGCGCGCGATCGGTGAGCCCGTCCCATTGCAGCAGCGTGATCACCGCCCCACGGTAACCGCCCCGGCTGCTCGGGCCGCCGGAGTACCCACCTTTTTGTGGGGACTTGGCAGGGCGTGGACGCCGGGTGAACCTGGTGGTGGGCGGCCGGTGAGGCACACGGTGGCGGAAGGGACGGAGGTGGTACCCGCATCAGGAGGCCGGCCGGGCAGCCTCGGCCAGCTTCTCCAGCCGACGGTGACCCCAGTCCGCCAACGGGGCCACCGCCTCGGCGAGTTCACGGCCGAAGTCGGTGAGGGAGTAGACCGTCTTCGGCGGCAGCACATCGTGCACCTCGCGGTGGACCAGTCCGTCCACCGCCATCTCCCGCAACGTCTCGGTCAGCACTTTCTCCGAGATGTCCGGCACGTGCCGGCGCAGCTCCGCCGGGCGGTGCGGGCCCGCTTCCAGCAGCCAGAGCAGGGTCGTCTTCCATTTGCCGTCGATCACGGCGATCGCGGCAGTCACTCCGCAGACGTTCGGATCCTGGCGCCGACGCGTCACAGTTGCCCCCTTTGTCATCAACTGCACCATCGAAGAGAAGAGTTCAGCATGTCTTCACCCAGCGTCACTCCGGCTCCGGAGCATTCCACCCGGACACGCGCCGATCACCCCGCCACCACAGTGACCGTCCTCGGTCTCGGCCCGATGGGCCGGGCCCTGGCCGGTGCGTTCGTCGACGCGGGCCTGCGCACCACCGTCTGGAACCGTACTCCGGGCCGCGACCGGGAGCTCCTGGACCGCGGCGCGGTGGGCGCGACGTCGGCGGCCGAGGCTGCGGCGGCGAGCAAGGTGACCGTCGTCTGCCTGGTGAACTATGAAGCCGTCGACGCCGTGCTGCGCCAGGACGAGGTCGAAGCCGCCCTCAAGGGCCGTACGGTCGTGAATCTGACCGCCGACACCCCCGCCCGGGCCCGGGACACCGCCGCTTGGGCCGCCGCGCACGGTGTCCGCTACCTGGACGGCGCGATCATGACACCCGCGACCACCATCGGCACGCCCGACGCGGTCTTCCTGAACAGTGGACCCGAGGACCTCTACCGCGAACTCGCCCCTGTCCGCGCGGCGCTGGGCGGCACCCATACCCATCTCGGCGAGGAGATCGGCCGGGCGGCGGCCTATGACATCGCCCTGCTCGACATCTTCTGGACGGCCATGGCCGGCTATGCGCATGCCATGGCGGTGGCCGGGGCCGAGGGCGTCACCGCCAGGGAACTGGCGCCCTTCGCCCGGGGTATCGGCGCGATCCTCCCCCCGTTGTTCGAGGAGACCGCCGTGGACGCCGACGCCGGCACCTACTCCGGCGAGGGCAACCCGCTCACCTCGGCAGTCTCGTCCATGTCCCACATCGTCCAGGTCTCCGAGTCGCACGGCATCGACGCCGGTGTCATGCGCGCCGCCGAGGGCATGGCCCGCCGCGCCATCGGACTCGGACACGGGCAGGACGGATTCATCCGCGTCGCGGAGGTCATCGGGCGGCGCTGACCGCTACACGGGGCCGACGGGCAGGCCGAACGCCCGCCCGCACTGCGTGAGCATCGCGCGCACCGCGGGACTCCGCCCCTTCCGCCAGACCAGAGCGAGCAGGGCCGGTGTCTCGACGTCGTCGACGGTGTGGACGACCAGCCGGTCCCGGTGCCGTGCGGCCATCGACTCACTCAGGACGCCGACCCCCAGCCCCCGCGCCGCGAGGTCCGCGACGGCGTCCGCGGCGCCGGCCTGCAGGGCGATCCGGGGCCGGAGATCCCGCGCGGCACAGGCTCCGTCGAAGACGGCCCGCAGACCGGTGCCCGGGGGCATGCACACGATCGGATGGTCGACGATGTCCCGCAGCGCGAGCCGCCGCCGTGCCGCCAGGGCGTGGCTCTCCGGGACGAGTGCGACGAGCCGTTCGCTGATCACCGTCAGCGACTCGAGGCCTTCCGGGGCGGCGGCCGTGCCGACGAGGGCCACATCGAGCGTGCCGAGGCGAACGGCTTCGACGAGCCGGTCGGAGCTGTCCTCCAGCAGGGACATCTCCACCCCCGGATGCGCGCGGTGGAACGCGGAGAGCGCCTCGAACAGGGGCGTGACAGTGCAGCCGACGACCATGCCGACCACGAGTCGGCCCCGGAGCACACCGGTCACCTCGCCCACCGTCTGCCTGACCGCTGCCGCCGCAGCGAGGGCCGCCCGGGCGTGGTCGAGTGCTGCCTTCCCCGCGGCGGTCAGCGTCGCGGTACGGGCCGACCTGTCGAAGAGCTCGGCCCCGAGCTCCCGCTCCAACTGGCGGATCTGGGCGCTGACTCCGGACTGGCTGATGTGCACCCGCTCGGCGGCCCGCGTGAAGTTCCGTTCCTCGGCGACCGCGACGAAGTACTCCAGCTGCCTGAGTTCCATGACTGGGAATTCTCACTTCCATCAGATCCATCTGTTGGACTTCTGATCACTGCCCGAAGACGCTGGACGCACCAAGACATCCCGACACCAGGAGGACCCGTGCCGGAGTACGAGAAAGCCATGCGCCCCGAGGACATCACCCGCCTGTTCGTCGAGCGGTCCAACGCCGGCGACGCCGCCGGAGTGGCCGCGCTGTACGAAGTGGACGCTGTGCTGGCCTACCCGCCCGGCCAACGGACGGTGGGGCGGGAAGCGATCGGCGCACTGTGGGAGAAGGTGCTGGCCGCAGGCCCCCGCTTCGAGCCGGAAGCGCCGCTGCCCACCCTGGTCAGCGGCGACATCGCCCTGACGTCGACCCCTCCGAAGGACGGGGCGGGTGCTCGCGCGCAGGTCGTCAGGCGCCAGGCCGACGGAAGCTGGCTGCGCGTCCTCGACCAGCCCGAGTTCACTCCTCCCACCGGCTGAGACCGAAGCGAACCGGCGTCCGCGGACACGACCCAGTGCCGCGGCAGGCAACGTTCGCCCCGTCGCGACGCCCGGCACGCCCTCTCGCCGCACCGGCCGTACGTCCAGTACGAGGGCTTCCGGCCGGCACTCCCCCAAGCTCTTCGAGCAGGGGGCACCCCCAGAGCACGCACGGACGCCGCTCCTTCACGGGCAAACGTTGCCTGCCGCGGCACTAGCTCGGCCGCCGCGCTCCCGTGCTCGCCCGCCGCACCAGACGCGTGGGCACCAGGGTCGTCCCGTGTCCCGTGCCGGACTCCCGCATCTTGCTGAGCACCCCCTCCACGCACAGCCGCCCCACCTCAGCGAAGTCCTGGTGGATCGTGGTCAGGGGCGGAAGGAAGGACGCGGACTCGGGGATGTCGTCGAAGCCGACGACGCTGACGTCCTCGGGGACGCGGCGGCCGCGTTCGTGGAGGGCGCGGAGCAGGCCCAGGGCCATCTGGTCGTTGGCCGTGAACACCGCCGTGCACTCCGGTTCGTCGGCCAGCCGCAGTCCCGCGCGGTAGCCGGACTCCGCCGACCAGTCGCCGCGGACCGGGGGCGGTGGCGTGCGGCCCGCCTCGGTGAGGGTGTCGCGCCAGGCGTTGGCGCGGCGCTGGGCGGCGAAGGAGCCCTCCGGGCCGGCCAGGTGCCACACCGTGTCGTGCCCGAGGTCCAGAAGGTGCCGTACGGCGTCCCGGGCACCGCCCGCCTGGTCGGTGTCGACGACCGTGTAACGGTCACCGGCGTCGGAATCGGCCACCACGACCTGCACACCGGGCGGCAGGGACACCGTCGCCGCGTCGAGCAGGTGGATCTCCATGATGACGATGACGGCGTCCACGGCGAGTTCGCCCAGCCGGGAGAAGGCGCCGTTCACCTCGTCCTGGGTGGGGACGGCCACCGGCAGCAGTGTGACGGCGTAGCCGTGCTCGGCGGCGGAGGTGGCGATGGCCTCCAGCGTGCGGATGTTGCCCATGGTGGAGAGGGAGAAGGTGATCACGCCGAGGGTGCGGAACTCGCCCCGGCGCAGCGCCCGCGCCGCGCTGTTGGGGCGGTAGCCGAGCTCCCGCATGGCGGCCAGGACCTGTGCGCGGGTGTCCGCGGTGACGCCCGGGAAGCCGTTGGAGACGCGGGAGACGGTCTGCGCGGAGACCCCGGCGAGCCGGGCGACGTCCGCCATGGAGGCACCCTGCCGGGGCCGGGCCGCGCGTCGTCGCGTACGACTCGTGCCGCCCGGCTCGCTCTCGCCGTTCACCGTGCCCACCCGCCCCTCGCCTCCCTCGACGCGCTCCCGGCGCGCACTTCGGGTCCGGAACGACTCCTTGACCCCTGAGATTCGGACAGTGTAGACATCCCGCCAGCGGATGTTTACGTAAACATCGCCTGGTCGAAATCGTATGCAAAGCCACCGAACCCGTACCAGTCGTACTACGCAGGCCTCGATCTCTGCGCCCGCCGGGACGCGCGGCACGCAGAAGAGCTGGAGTACTCGAGATGGCACACCGCACCCGTAAGAGAAGGCTCCTCGGGGCCATCGGCGTCACCGCCGTGGCGACCGGCACCCTCCTGGCCACGACGACCCTGCCCGCCGCGCACGCCGAGCCGGCCGGGGCCGTGGCCGCCGGGGTCACCGTCCGGCCCGACCCCTCCTACGCGGGGGACGCGTTCGAGGGCTGGGGCACGAGCCTGGTCTGGTTCGCGAACGCCACCGGCGACTACCCGCCCGCGGTCCGCGAGAAGCTCTACCGGCTCCTCTTCGGCGACGACGGTCTCGACCTCAACATCGCCCGCTACAACATCGGCGGCGGCAACGCCCCCGACGTCAAGGACTACCTGCGGGCCGGCGGCGCCGTCGAGGGCTGGTGGAAGGCCCCGGCGGGCACCACCCGCGAGGACGTCGACTGGTGGGACGCGGACGACCCGGCCGACTGGAACAAGAACGCGGACAAAACCCAGCGCTGGTGGGTCGACCGCATCAAGCAGGACATCACCCACTGGGAGACCTTCAGCAACTCCCCGCCCTGGTTCATGACCGAGAGCGGCTACGTCTCCGGCAACTTCGACGCCGGCAAGGACCAGCTGAAGACCGACTCCGTCGACGACTTCGCCGAGTACCTGGTGGGCGCGACCGAGCGGCTGGAGAAGGCGCACGGCATCAAGGTCGACACCCTCGATCCCTTCAACGAGCCGAACACCGAATACTGGGGCACCGAGCTCGGCCCCGACGGCGAGCCGGTCGGGGGACGCCAGGAGGGCGCCCACATCGGCCCCGAGCTCCAGCAGAAGGTGCTCCGCGCGCTGGCCCTGGTCCTGGACAAGTCCCGTTCGAAGGCGGAGATATCCGCGATGGACGAGACCAACCCGGGCATCTTCGCGACGAACTGGAACTCCTACCCCCAGGAGGTCCGCGACCTCGTCGGCCGGATGAACGTCCACACCTACGGCACCGGGCAGCGCACCACCGTCCGCGACCTGGCCAAGGCCGCCGACAAGCCGCTGTGGATGAGCGAGGTCGAGGGCGACTGGGGCGACGGCCAGAGCTTCACCGACATGCGGCCCGGTCTGGGCCTCGCCCAGCGCATGGTGGACGACCTGCGCGAACTGGAGCCCAAGGCCTGGGTGTTCTGGCAACCGGTCGAGGACTACGACAACATGAAGCCGGGCGGCGAGTCCGCGAAGGGCGGCAACTGGGGCGAGATCCAGCTCCCGTTCAGCTGCACCTCGAAGGACACCCTGAAGTCCTGCCCGATCCACACCAACACCAAGTTCGACACGGCCCGCAACTTCACGCACTTCATCAAGCCCGGCGACCGGCTGATCAAGACGGACGACACGTCCAGCACCGCGGCGATCTCCCGCAAGGGCGACGCGGCGACCGTCGTCCACGTCAACAGCGCCACCGAGGCGCACGAGGTGACGCTCGACCTGTCGAAGTTCGGCCGGGTCTCCTCCCGCGCCACGGTCACCCCGGTGGTGACCAGCTCCGACGGCAAGCTGGAGAAGCAGAAGCCCGTCCGGGTCTCCGGCAAGCGGGCCACGCTCGCCGTGCCCGGCCAGTCGGTGACGTCCTTCCTGGTCAAGGGAGTGTCCGGGGTCGCGAAGGACGCGGCCGAGCTGCGCACGGGCCACACCTACCGGCTCACCGGCGTCCAGAGCGGCAAGGACCTCACTCTCGCCGGCAACGGCACGGGCCTGGTCATCAGGACCCCGGACACGACCGACCCCAGCGGGCAGCAGTGGCGGGTGGCGCAGATCCGCGGCGAGGACAACCGCAAGCGGTACGTGCTGACGGAGACGGCTTCCGGCAAGCGTCTGGCCGTCCGTGACGGAGCCCTCGTCGCCGAACCCGACGAGGGCCGGCGCGACGACGCCGCGCAGTGGATCGCGTCCTCGACCGGCGACGGTTCATGGACGCTCGTGAACGCGGCGACCGGGCAACTTCCCGATGTCGGCGGCCAGTCCACGAACGACGGTGCCTCCGTCGGCGTCTGGCAGCCCAACTCCGGCTCCAACCAGCGCTGGAAGGTGACGGACGTGACGAGCGGCTGACCTCCCCGCACGCCTTCCGCAACGACGCCCCCGTTCGCCGACGCCCCCGCGCGACGGCCGACGGGGGCGTCGCGCCGTGTGACGGCGCCGTGCCGCGCTTCCCTCCGCCCCGCTCCCGTGGGTTCAGCGGCGGCGGCCCCGGGACGGCCTGCTCCGGCGCCGGTTCGGGCCGGAGCCCGTGCGCGCGGGCGGCTTCTCGGCGGCCGGCGGTGCGAGGACGACGGGCACGCCCGTGGGCTCCTGCGCCCCGGTGATGCGGCTCAGCTCGGACGCGTCCGGGCGGACCCGGGTGATCTGCGGGGTGATCCCGGCGTCGGCCATCAGCCGGGTCATCTCGCGCCGCTGGTGCGGCAGGACCAGTGTGACGACGGTGCCGGACTCGCCGGCCCGCGCGGTACGGCCGCCCCGGTGCAGGTAGTCCTTGTGGTCGCCCGGCGGGTCCACGTTGACGACGAGGTCGAGGTTGTCGACGTGGATGCCGCGGGCGGCGACGTTGGTCGCCACCAGGACCGTGACGTCGCCGTCCTTGAAGCGCGCCAGGGTCTTGGTCCGCTGGGACTGGGACTTCCCGCCGTGCAGGGCCATGGCGCGCACGCCGACGGCGAGCAGCTTCCTGGCCAGCCGGTCGGCGGCGTGCTTGGTGTCCAGGAACATGATCACGCGTCCGTCGCGGGCGGCGATCCGGGTCGTGGTGGCGTGCTTGTCGTCGTCCTCCACGTGCAGCAGGTGGTGCTCCATCGTGGTGACCGCGCCCGCCGAGGGGTCGACGGAGTGCACCACCGGGTCGTGCAGGTAGGTGCGGACCAGCCGGTCCACGTTGCGGTCCAGGGTGGCCGAGAACAGCATCCGCTGCCCGCCCGGCCGCACCTGGTCGAGGAGGGCGGTGACCTGCGGCATGAACCCCATGTCGGTCATCTGGTCGGCCTCGTCGAGGACGGTGATGTCGACCTGGTCCAGACGGCAGTCGCCTCGGTCTATGAGGTCCTTGAGGCGCCCGGGCGTGGCGACGACGACCTCGGCGCCGCTGCGCAGTGCGTTGGCCTGCCGGCCGATCGGCAGGCCGCCGACCACCGTGGCGAGCCGCAGCCGCAGCGCGCGGGCGAAGGGGGTGAGGGCGTCGGTGACCTGCTGGGCCAGCTCGCGGGTGGGCACCAGGACGAGGGCGAGGGGCTGCCGGGCCTCGGCCCGCCGCCCGTCGACACGGGCCAGCAGGGCGAGCCCGAAGGCGAGCGTCTTGCCCGAGCCGGTGCGCCCGCGGCCCAGGACGTCCCGGCCGGCCAGCGAGTTCGGCAGCGTCGCCGCCTGGATCGGGAACGGCGCGGTCAGGCCCTCGGCGCGCAGCGCGGCCCGCAGCCGCTCGGGCAGGTCGAGGTCGTCGAACGCCTCGACGGCGGGCAGCGCCGGGGTGAGTGTGACGGGCGGTGCGAACTCCCCGCCGGCGCCGGGGCGGCGCCCGCCGCGGCCGCCGCCCGACGGGCGGGAGGCGCTGTTCGCGCCACCGGGCTTACGGGACCGGGACCCGTTGCCTCGGGAATGGGGGGAGCCGTTGTTCCTGCGAGCCGTACGGTCCATGGGGAACCTTCCTCGATGCGGCACGCGTCGAGGAATGCGCGGCGGCCCGGCAAGGCCGCTGGATTCGCAAGAGTTGAGCCGGAGAAGAACAAAACGAGCCGAGGCCCGCACCGCGAGGGTGCGGGCCCCGGTCAGGGCATGCGCGTACGCGTCAGGCGGGAAGGATGTTCTCGGCCTGCGGGCCCTTCTGGCCCTGCGTGACGTCGAAGGTGACCTTCTGGCCTTCCTGGAGCTCACGGAAGCCCGAGGTGGCGATGTTCGAGTAGTGGGCGAAGACGTCCGGGCCGCCACCCTCCTGCTCGATGAAGCCGAAGCCCTTTTCCGAGTTGAACCACTTCACGGTGCCGTTCGCCATCTGAATCTCCTTTGAGGGCAGTACTCAGGGCCCGCACCTTGCGGACCCGTAGTCGCCGAAATGATCACCCGCGGGAGATCCGAGAAGCCTCGGAAACAAAAAAAGTGCTCGTCGACGAAAGGTCGAAAGAGCACTCGAAGTCTCTGGGAACCAAAACTGCAACGTCAGCCAAGGTAGCACAGGCCGGATCGGACGGCTCGGGATTGTCGCACCCGAGGGGGACCCGGAGGGCCGTTCGTCCTGCGTACCGGGTGCCGGAGACTGTCGGCAGCCGCACGACGACGGGACAGGCCGCCGCCCGAGGAGCCCGGCAGACGTTCGACACCGATGATGACGGCGCCCGCCCCCGGCACCCACCTGACCCCGCCGGAGCGCCTCGCCGACCTCACGGTCCGCGCACGCGAGGTGAGGGCCCTGGCCGCCGAGGGCAGGTCCGACACGGAGATCGCCGAGGACCTCGCCCCGAGCCCGCTGACCGTCCGCACGCACATCACCGGGCCATGACCAGGCTGCACACGCCAGGGACCGCGCGCAGCTGGTCGTCATCGCTTACCGGACCGGACTCGTCCGGGCGACGCCACCGGTGTGAGCCTTCTCTCGCCCCTACGGCCTGCCGTAGGCGGCGACCAGGATTCTCTCGGCGGTCGCGTTCATGTCCTGGCCCTTGGCGTCGGTGGAGTTGACGCTGTACACGAGGGTGCGGGTAGCGCCGCGGGTGGAGGCGACGGCGGCGTTGTAGCCCCAGCGCCCGCCCGTCTTGCCCCAGACCTCGCGCCCGCCGAGCACCTTCATGGACAGACCGACGGAGTAGGCGGCCGGCTCGCCGGTCTTGACGTCGGTCACCTCGGGCAGCGTGAACATCTCGTCCAGCAGCGGCCCGCGCACGACCTGCCCCCGGAACAGGGCGCGGGTGAACCGTTCCAGGTCCGCGGTGGTCGAGATGAGGTCCCCGGCCGCCCACGCGTCCGTCGCCCCCCACACGGAGACGTCCCGGAGCCCGGTCGTGCCGTCGTCGAGCCGCATGGTCTGGTAGCCGTGGTTGTGCGGCCCGGTGATGCGCGGATCGGTCCCCGGGAAGTAGGTGTCCCGCAGGCGCAGCGGCCCGAGCACCCGCCGGGCGACCTGGTGCTCGTAGGAGTCGCGGGTGACGCGTTCGACGATCAGGCCGGCGACGGTGTACCCGATGTTGAGGTAGTGCTGCCGCTCCCCGGGGGTGAACTCGGGCTTCTTCGACGTGGCCGAGCGGATCATGTCCTCGGGGTCGTGGACCTCAAAACGGTTCGCGTACCACTCCTCGACGGTGGCGCCGGGGAGGTCCGCGGCGGGGATGCCGTGGGTGTGGTTCAGGAGCTGCCGGACGGTGACGCCCGCGTAGGACGCCGGGATCAGGTCCGGCAGGTACGAGCGGGCGCTGCGGTCCAGGTCCAGGCGGCCCTCCGCGGCCAGTTGCAGGACGACGGCGGCGGTGAAGACCTTGGTCACGGACCCGACGCGGAAGCGGGCGTCCGGATCCGCGGGGCGCCCGGACCGCAGGTCGTGCACGCCCGAACTGCCATGCCAGGCACCCTCTGTGCCGCCGACGCGCACGAGGGCGGCGGTGGCGTCGGCGGTGGGCAGGCCGGCGATGGCTTCTTCGAGGGCGGTGTACGGGGACCGCGCCGTGGTGTCCCGCGCGGCGGCCGGTGCGGCGGGGCCGGAGGCGGCGGCCGGGAGGACGGACGGCCCGGCCGCGACCGAGACGACGAGCACGGTGGCGGTCAGGAGACGGGTACGGGTCTTCATGGCGAACTCCGGTGCGAGGCAGTGGCGTTGCGAGGACGGCTTCATCCTCCGCAGCGCAGCCGCCCCGCGGATCACCCCCGCGGGCGGTCCTGCGGCGTCACTTCCTCGCCGGGGCGGGGGAGGGCCCGGCCCCGGCCGCTCCCCCGGGCGGGGGATCCCCGGCCGCGACGAGGCCGGTCTCGTAGGCGCAGATCACGGCCTGGATCCGGTCCCGGAGGCCCAGCTTCGCGAGCACGTTGCCGACGTGCGTCTTGACGGTGTGGTCGCTGACCACCAGCTCGGCGGCGATCTCGGCGTTCGACAGACCGCGCGCGAGCAGCAGCAGCGTCTCGCGCTCCCGGCCGGTCAGGACGTCCAGCCGGGGATCGGGCCGGCGGATCCGGGCGGCGGCGGGCCGGGTGTACTGCTCCACGAGACGCCGGGCGACGGAGGGCGCGAGCAGCGAGTCGCCCCGGGCGACGACCCGCACGGCGTGCGCGAGGTCGTCCCGGCGGACGTCCTTGAGCAGGAAGCCGCTCGCGCCCGCGTGCAGTGCGTCGTACACGTACTCGTCGGAGTCGAAGGTCGTCAGCATCACCGTCCGGCAGGCGCCGCTCCCACTGATCGCGCGGCAGGCCTCGATGCCGTCCATGCGGGGCATCCGGACGTCGAGCAGCGCCACGTCGGGCGCGTGCCGCCGTACTGCGTCGACGGCCTCGCCGCCGTCGGCCGCCTCGGCGACGACCTCGATGTCCGGCTGCGCGTCCAGGATCATCGCGAAGCCGCTGCGCACGAGTTCCTGGTCGTCGGCGACGACCACGCGGATCGTCATCGCCCCGCCCCCGCCGCGTCGGGCACGGGAATCCGCACCCGCACCGCGAACCCCCGCCCGTCCGCGCCGGGCCCCGTGTCCGCGCTGCCCCCGTGCGCCGCCGCCCGCTCACGCATCCCGGTGAGCCCGTGCCCGCCCCGGCGGGACACGGGACGCGGCCCCTGCCCGTCATCGGTCACCCCGACCTCCAACTCGCCCTCCCCGTACGCCAACCGCACCTGCGCCGTACGCGCTTCCGCGTGCCTGAGGGTATTGGTCAGGGCCTCCTGGACCACCCGGAAGACGGTGGCCCCGACACCCTCCGGGACGGGCCGGACGTCCCCCACGACCTGGTACGTCACGTCGAGTCCGCTCCCACGCACCCGGTCGAGCAGCCCGGGCAGCGCGGCGAGCCCGGGCTGCGGCTCGCGCGGGGCGGCGGGAGGGGACTTCTCATCCCCGTCCCGCAGCACGCCGAGCATGTCCCGCAGCTGCGCCATGGCGTCCCGGCCGGTCGCGGAGATGGCGTCGAAGGCGGCCTCGGCCCGTTCCGGCGCGGCCCGCACGGCCACCGGTCCGGCCTCCGCCTGCACGATCATCAGGCTCACGGCGTGGGAGAGGACGTCGTGCATCTCCCGTGCGATCCGGGCGCGTTCACGCGCGGCGGCCTGTTCGGCCTCGACGCGGTGGGCCCGCTGCCGGGCGTCGGTCAGCCGTCCGAACACGTAGGCGGCGGCGAACACGAAGAGGGAGAAGGTCAGTTCACGGGCGGAGCGGGTGTTGAGCCAGACCCCCACGGGCACGGCGACCAGCAGGACGAGCCCGGCGAGGAGCCGCCGCAGTGGGGGCGCGAGCGCGGCGATGGTGTACGTGACGATCAGCCCGGTGTACGGCAGCGGCTGCCCGGGCCCGTCGACGGTCAGCCGGTACAGCGCGTTGGCGGCCAGCACCGCGAACAGCACGGCGAGGGGCGCGCGCCTGCGCCAGACCAGGGGGGCGACGGTGAGCGTGCTCAGGCCGTAGGCGGCCCAGGTCGCCGGCGGAGCCCCGGCAGCCCGCGGCACGAGGAACGGCATGGACATCGCGCCCTGGACGAGCAGCGCGACGCCGATGTCGACGACAAGCGGATGGGTCACCGCGAGGACCCGGCCCCGCTCCCACCACCCGCGCAGTTCCCCGCGTATGCCCATGGCGACGTGCGACCCCCCGTCTCGTACGGCCCGACGTGCGGAACCGTAGCGGGACGGGCGGGGTTCAGGCGCCGGGTGCGCGGAAGCAGACCTCCCGGCGGGCGGCCTCGTCGATCTCGTCGAGGGTGAGCAGCGGGGTGGCCCGGGTGTGGAGGGCGCCGCTGGCCTTGACGGTGAGGCTCGCGGCGGCCATGGAGACGCTGTCGGGAAGGTCGACGATCATGACGAGGTCGTCCGCCCCGAACGCGAAGTGCATGGCCTCGACCCGCCCGCCGAGCCCGGTGACGACCTGCTCCACGACGGCCCGCCGACCGCTCGCGCCCTCCCTGAGGAGCCCGCGGGTGCCGTCGCACGTGTAGGAGGCCTGGATGAGGAACTTCGGCATGCGGCAGCCCTTCCCGCGGCGGCTCCGCCGGTCACGCCAGGACGGCCGCGTTCACCCGGAGGCAGCCGTGGCGGCGCGCCCGGCCGCCGCGCCGCGAGGGACATGGGTCAGCCGCGTAGGGTCGCGCCGAAGGCCGGGGTGCCGGTGGTGGAAATGCCGAACGTCGCGGGACCGTAGCTGCTCGCGGTCGACGTGGTCGCCGACTTCAGCCACCACAGGGCGCCGTCGCCGGAGTTCTCGGCGGGGGCGGACGTCGTCAGGTCGGCCTTGCCGTCCTTCGTCGTGTCGGAGAGGACGACGCGGGCGCCGAAGCGGTCGCCCGTCTCGGCCGTGCCGGGGATGCCTGCGGTGGACTGGGAAAGGGTGACCGCGCCGGTCGACGACCAGCCGACGCTCATGCCGCGGAGCAGGGTCACCGTGCCGGTGTCCTCGGCGGTGCCGATGGACTCGTACGGCGTGCCGACAGCCAGGTCGCCGTAGCCGTCGCCGGTGAAGTCGCCGATGGCGACGCCGCCACCGAAACCGTCGCCGGATTCCGCGGCGCCGGGGACACCGGGGACGTCCTGGGTGATCGTCGCGGTGGAGCGGGCGTTGACCCACTGGGACTCGGGTGCGCCCAGCACGAGCGTCACCTTGCCGCCGAGCGCCCCGGAGGGGTCGGCGGACGGCTCGCGGTGGTTGCCGATCAGGAGGTCGGCGCGGCCGTCCTTGGTGACGTCGCCGACGGCGGAGACATAACCGCCCGGCACGTACTCCATCCAGCCGAGGAAGTCCAGGACGCGGGTGTCGGCAACCGCCGTGAGCGCGTCGTCGGTGCCTTTCTTGCGGCCGTGGACGACGAGGCTGTCGAAGCCCTCGCCGTAGATGTCGGCCGCCGACAGGTACTCCACGCCGTACGCGGGGTCATAGGGCTTGGGCGCGTTCGCCATCGACGCCGCCCGCAGGCCTCCGTCGGCGCCGCCTGCCTTGGTGTAGGGGCCTTGGAGGATGACGAGGTCGACGGCGCCCCTGCCGCCCATCGCCACGTCGATCATGTCGTTGTCGTCGAAGTCGCCGATGGCGAGGGCCTGCCCGAGACGGTCGGTGTCGGCACCGCCACCGGAGAGGGTGAGGGAGCCCGACAGGCCCGACGAGCCGCCCCAGACGACCTGGACCATGCCGTCGTCGGTGTCGCCGTTTCGGTCCTCGCCCGGTGTGCCGACGACCAGGTCCGCGTAACCGTCCTTGTTCAGGTCGGCCGAGGCCACAGCCGTACCGAAGCCGTCGCCGGACTCGGCGCTGTCCGGCACGCCGGTCGTGTCCTGGGTGAGGAGCTTGTACTTGGCGGTGCTCGGGCCCGTCGAGCCGCCGTAGACGACCGTGACCGCGCCGGCCTTGGTCTTGCCGCCGACCGTCGCGCCGGGGGCACCGATGGTCAGGTCGCGGTAGCCGTCGCCGTTGAAGTCGTACGGGGCGGCCGGACCAGCCGCGTGGGCGGTGGGCGCGGTCACCGCGAGGGTGCTCGTGAGCAGGCCGACGGCCAGGAGGAATGGACGAGTGCGCAAAGAAACTCCAGAAAGAGCCAGGAGCCGGGGGGCGCGCCCCTTCGGCGCGGCCCAACTACCGTGTGCCGTGTGAGACGAGAGATCTGCGAGAAGATGACCCGTGACGGTACGCGAGGGTTGTACTGGAGTTCGCTCAGCTTCTTGAGGCAGGGGCAGGGGGCCCTCGTCAGCCCCTTGGTGCGCTGAGTGCCGCGACCACCGACGTTTCGTCGCCTTGGTCGTTGGCGTAGGTTTCCCGGCGTTACGGGGTCCAGGCGGATGCACCGCACCCGCTGTCCTATGCCTCGACGAGGGACCGTGTGGTCGATGTCGAGTCCGGACGCCGATGCACCTCTGGTGACGCAGCCTGCCGGCTCTTCCGTGATCCCGACTCAGCACAGGCCCTGGGCGGGCGGGCGGCCCGTCAGGTCGTCGAGTTCGGCCGTGAAGAGCAGGGCCGGGTCGAAGCGCATCCCCGTGAAGTGGCCCGCCAGTTCCAGGGACAGGACGCCGTGCAGCCGGGTCCAGAAGGTCAGGGCGCGGTGCAGGGCCGCGGGCGGGGCGGGGTGGCCGTCCGCCCAGTCCCGGTGTTCCGCGAGGTGGGTGTCGAACGGGCCTTCCGGGGCGTCGCCGCCCACCTCGGCGCAGGCGTCGAGGAGGTGGGCCATGATCTCGGACGCGATCGCGGTGATGTCGTCGGGCGCGTGGTAGCCGGGCACGGGGGTGCCGTAGATGAGGAAGTACCGCTGCGGATCCTCCAGGGCCCAGTCCCGCAGGGCGTGCGCCAGCACCCGCACGTCGGGGCCGTCCTTCGCGGCGGCCGCCCGCACGGCGTCGGCGAGGCTGCGGTACGCGTCCCGGACCAGTTCGGTGATCAGTTCGTCGCGACCGCCGAAGTAGCGGTACAGCGCCGGGCCGCTCATGCCCATCTGTTTGGCGATGGCGTTCAGGGACAGCGCGGAGGCGCCCGCCGTGGCGATCTGCTCCCACGCACGGTCCTTGATCTCCGCACGCACCTGGGCGCGGTAGCGCTCGCGGGGGGTCGTGCCGGCTTCGGACGGGGTCATGGTTAGAGGTTATCACTCAAGCTATTGACACTCACGCTGCATTTGCGTTACAACCTATAACGAACGCAAGGGCAAGTAACGCATCAGGCGTCAGCGGAGGTCGTCATGAACAGCACCGGAGAACTCGTCGAGGTCGTCCTGCCGGGCCGGGTGGAGCCCGAGGGGCTGGCGATCCGCCACGGGGCCGTACCGGTCCCAGGCCCCGGCCAGGTCGTGATCCACGTGGAGGCGACCGGTGTCTCCTTCGCCGAGCAGCAGATGCGACGCGGCCGCTACTACGACCAGCCGCCCTTCCCGTTCGTGCCGGGCTACGACCTCGTGGGCACGGTGCTGACGGCCGGCGAGGGCACCGATGCGGGCCTGACCGGCACCCGGGTGGCCGCGCTGGTGAAGGTCGGCGGCTGGGCCAGCCACGTGCTGCTCGACGCGGCGGACGTCGTACCCGTGCCCGAGGGCATCGGGGCGGCGGAGGCGGAGACCCTCGTCGTCAACGGCATCACCGCCTGGCAGATGCTGCACCGCAAGGCCCGCGTCCGCGCCGGGCACACCGTCGTGGTGCACGGCGCGAACGGCGGTGTCGGCTCGGTCCTGGTACAGCTCGCCCTGGCCGCGGGCGCGCGGGTGATCGGCACGGCGTCGGCGCGCCACCACGACGCCCTGCGGGCCCAGGGGGCCGACCCCGTCGACTACCGCGCGGGCGACGTCGCCGCCCGCGTCCGCGCCCTCGCCCCCGGCGGGGTCGACGCCGTCTTCGACCACGTCGGCGGCCGCGGCATCACCGACTCCTGGCGCCTGCTCGCCCCCGGCGGCACCCTCGTCTCCTACGGCAGCGCTTCCACCCGCGACGACGAGGGCTCCAAGCAGTGGCCCGTGCTCAAGCTGCTCCTGCGGGTGTGGATGTGGAACGCGCTGCCCAACCGCCGCCGCGCCTTCTTCTACAACGTCTGGGCCGGCAAGGCCCTCTCCCGCGACCGCTTCCGCTCCCGGCTGCGCGCCGACCTCGCCCAGGTCTTCGACGCCCTCCAGCGCGGCGAGGTCACCGCCCGGATCGCCGCGCAACTGCCGCTCACCCGCGCCGCCGAGGCCCTGCGCCTGGCCGAGTCCGGCACGGTCGCCGGGAAGGTCGTCCTCGTCCCCTGACGGGCCCCGCCTCCAACCGGCCGGCCCACTCCGTCCACCCCATCGAAAGGCACGCGATGTCCGGCACCAGTACCCGGCCGACCGCATACGGCCGGCACCTCCGGCCCCGTACCCGCCGTCCGCGCGTCGCGGCGGTCGCACTCGCCCTCGCCGGTGTCCTCGCCGCCACGGCCCCCACCGCCCGGGCGGACGCCCCCGGCACCGCCGGCCCGTCCCGGTGCGCGGGGCACGGCGTCGACCCCCGCGCCCTCATCCGCCACGAGTCCGACATCGTGATCAAGGCACCGCTGCGCACGGTCTGGAAGCTTCAGACGGACGTCGAGGACTGGCCCTCCTGGCAGCCGCCGGTCACCTCGGTGGAACGCCTCGACACGGGCCCGCTGCGGAAGGGCTCGCGGTTCCGCTGGACGACCCCGGCACCCGCCACCCCGACAACCCCCGCCACCACCCTCGAGATCACCTCCACCGTCCGGCAGATGCGCGCTCACGACTGCATCCTGTGGAACGGACCCGCGATCGGCGCGGGCCTGCGCATCGACGAGGGCGTCCACCTGTGGACCTTCCGGAAGGTCCAGGGCGGTGTGCGCGTCCACACCGAGGAGACCTGGACCGGCGACCAGGTCGAAGCCGACGTCCCCACCGCCACCGAGGCCCTCGGCCGGGGCCTCGACACCTGGCTGCGCGACCTGAAGGCCACCGCCGAGGCCCGCTCCGGCGGCCGTCCTCAGTGACGCACCAGCTTCTCGAAGAAGAACTCGTGCTTGAGGAACGACGTCGTGTGCTCAGCCCCCGGATACGGCGGCACCAGCGGGGCGGCCTGGAACAGCCGCCAGCCGTCCTCCAGGGCGCCGACCCCCGTCTCGTACGGGGGTTCGTCGCTGTCGCCGGTCGTCGGACGGGTCGCGCCGGTCCCGTCGTAACGGGCCCAGCCGACGACCCGGGAGTCCAGGGCGGAGGTGTCGAGGTAGAGGACGAGGACCTGCTGCCGGGTGGTGGTCATACGGTGCTCCTCAGGGTGGCGTGCGCGGCGGAAACAGCGGGCCGGTTGGCGATGCGGGTGGCCCAGTGCTCGATGTCGAAGCCGGGGTCGGCGGACAGGGAGCGCCACAGCAGGACCCGGTTGTGGATCTCCAGCCGGCCCGTGGCCTGCTCGTACCAGGGGAAGGAGCGCCCCAACTCCTCGCGGACGGCGGGGGAGTCCAGATCCCGCGTGTCCCACAGCCGCACCTGCGGCACGGTCGGATTGAAGCGGATCTTGTACATGTGGCGGACGGTGCCGCTGTCGTTGCGCCGCCCGCCGTGCCAGATGCCGTGGTGCAGCAGGAGCACGGTCCCGGCCGGGCAGGTCAGCCGGGTCTGGCCGCGCAGGTTCTGGTAGCGGCCGGTGTCGGACTCGTTGATGCGGCGCAGGTGGCTGCCCGGGACGACGAGCGTGCCGCCCATGTCGGCGGTCACCTCCTGCGGGTAGTACATGAGCTGCACGTCGAACGCGTCGGGCCGTACGTCGATGAGGGCGTCGGCGTGCAGCGGCTGGGCGCTGCCCTCATGGGGCATGCGGGTGTGCAGGAAGTGGTGGTCGACGTCCGGGTCCGGTCCGACCAGGCTCTCCAGGGCGCCCGCGACCACGGGCAGTTGGAGGAGCCGGCGGGTGAAGGACCCCTCGGGGAACGCCGCCGGTACGGGAGTGCCGTACGGCACGGGCGGCATCACTCCGGCGGCGAAGACCGTGAGCGCCTCCTCGTTCATCTCCCGGGGCACGACGCCGTCCAGGCGCAGGAAACCGTGCGCCGTGAACCGCGCCACCTCGGCCGAGCTCAGCAGCTGTTTCGTGGTTGACATGCCGCAACCGTAGAAGCGGGGAGGTGGGCTGTCGTGGGTCGTAATCGGCAACCACTGGTAATTTTCCACCATGCCTGCCTCCGTGGAACTGACCCTCGACCTGCCGCCGGACCTGGTGCACGCGGGGGTGGGCGTGCACGGCTCGGCCGGCCCGCACGAGGTCTTCCGCCTCCCGCACCTGTGGCAACTGCACCTCTACGGCTACTCCGGCACCCTGGAGTTCGACGGCGCCCGCCACCCGATCCGCCCCGGCCACCTCAGCCTCGTACCGCCCGGCACGGAGGTGCACTTCCACTACGGCGCCACGCGCTGCGAGCACCTGTACGCCCACTTCCGGCTGCCGGGCGACGGGGAGCGGCGGCGGGTTCCGGCGATGCAGGACACCGGGTCGGACACGGCGGTGCTGAGCGGGCTGCTGCGCCAGACGATCGCGGCCTGCGCGCAGTCCCCGGCCCGGGCCTCCGCGGAACTGTGGACGGTGCTGTGGCGCACGACCGGCCTGACCGAGGCCGCCGCACCGCCCTCGGGGACCCGGCACCCGGCGCTGCGCGCGGCCGTCGCCCACATCGAGGAGCAGTTGGCCGATCCGCTGAGCGTGCCCGGCATCGCCCGGGTCGCCGGGGTGTCGCACACCCACCTGACCCGGCTGTTCCGCGAGGACACCGGGCACACGGTCGTCGGCTACATCCGGCGCCGCCGCATGGAGCGCGCCCGCCACCTGCTCGTCGCCTCGACCCTGGCGATCCCGGCCGTCGCGGCGACGGTCGGCATCCCCGACCTCCAGGCCTTCAACAAGGCCTGCCGCAAGGAACTCGGCGCGTCCCCACGCGCCGTACGGCAGGCCGCAGGGGCGTGAGGGACGCGGCGCTCCTGCGTGGGCCTCGCGGAACTCGTGTGCGAACCTCGCACGCCGCGTCGTCCGCCGCCCGGCCCGCCGCGTACCGGCCGGGGGTCCGGTGCCGAGGTGTCGAAACAGGCCGCCTCCGCCCGCCCCTTGAGCCGGGAACGGCTGTCCGGATTGGCTGTTCTCCGCGGCAGGGCCCGCTGGCACCCTGGCGAGCACCCCGGGAACCGGCAGGACGGACCGGGGGAGAATTCCGTCCAGGAGGACCGGAAGGAAGCGCCAGCATGATCGAGTGGAAGCCCCTGGGCACCGGAGCCCGGCCCGTGCCCCAGCCCGTGGCCACGCCGCTGGTCTGGGCCGGGGCGGGGGGCGGCGCCCTGGCGCTGGTGGCGCTCCTCAACACCGTGGTCGGGCCGGACCGGCCCGGACTGGCCCTGCTCGCGCTGTCCGTGCTGGCCGCCCTGCTGGGGCTGTGCGCGCGCTTCACGGCCGCCCCCGGCACGGCCCTGCTGTGCTGGCTGTTCCTCAACGGCTTCGCCATACCGCCCGCGGGCGTGCTCACCTGGGCCGGCCACCGCGACACCTCGTGGCTCGCCTGCCTGCTCGCCGCCGCCCTCGTCGGCACCGGTCTGGCCCGTGTCGTGCACGCCCGTGCCGCCTACCGCCGCCTGGTCCCCTCCCGCGCCCGCGCCGACCTCACGAGGGGCGAGGGGCCGTACGACTCCTGACGCCGGGCCGGCAAGCGGCAGTCGAGAATGCGTTACCGATTTGACAGGTGACGACCCGGGGGCTTTGGTCGCTGCTCCCACGCCCGCCCCCGGGCACCTTCATCCTGGACGTCGGCCGTCTCAGAGGCTTGCCCGGGCAAGGGTCACCGGCCAGTATGGTGACGTGAATCTCGACCATGTCTTCGTCTGCGGGAACCCGGCCCTCGACTTCGCCGCCACGCTCCGCGCACGCCGTTCGGCCCCCTTCGAGATGCTCGTGACGCCGGACCGGCTGAACGCCTGGTACGTGGAGTCCGGGCTGGTCGACGCGGTCTCCCCCGGTCAGGAGGCCGACGTCGAGCGGGCGAGGGCCGTCCGGGAAGCGGTCTACCGACTGGTCACCGCCCGCCGGTGCGGGGAGGAGTACGACAAGGCCGCGCTGACCGTGCTGAACAACGCGGCCCGCACACCGCCCGCCGTCCCCCAGCTCACTCCGTCGGGGCGCTGGACGCAGGCGACGCCGGACGAGGCCCTCTCGCTGGTGGCGCGGCACGCCATCGAGCTGCTGAGCGGCCCGGACGTGCCCCTGCTCAAGGAGTGCGAGAACCCGGAGTGCACCCGTACCTACATCGACCGCTCGCGGGGTATGCGGCGGCAGTGGTGCGGGATGGACTCCTGCGGCAACAGGATCAAGGCAGCCGCGTACCGGGCCCGCAAGAAGACCGCGGCGGCCCGCTGAATACAGGGAGCCGCCGTCGGTCCATCCGCCCACCCCGCCCGTGGGGCGCGCGCTAGCCGCCGACGTACCAGCTGAATCCGCCGTTGCTGCTGGCCACGGCCAGGAGGATCAGCCACAGGACGACGTCGACGATGCCGAGGATGATGCCGGCCTTCGCCATCCCGGCACCGTTCCTGACCGACGCCTGGCGCCGGGCGACGGCACCGAACACGATGGCCAGCGGGCCGAGGATGATGTTCAGGAAGAACAGGCCGACGATGCCGCAGCACAGGCTCGCGATCGCCAGGCCGTTGGTACGCGAACCGGAGGACGCGGCAGAGGAACCGCCGTAACTCGCCATGGAAAAACTCCCAGTTGTCGATGGCGCGGACCCAACGGGCCGCACTCTCCTCACTTTCGACTTGTTTTGTTCGAATGCCCCTCAAAGGCGTTCGCATGACTGCTGATTAGGCGGAGACCGCCGTCAGTTCTCCCGCACCAGTCCGGCGACGTGCGCGGTGACCGTGTCGAGGATGCCCGTCCAGGCAGAATCGTCGCCCAGGACGAGGTAGTTGAGCGTCAGGCCGTCGGTCATGGCGGCCAGGTAGCGGGCCAGGACGGGCACGGGCACGCGCAGCCGCAGCCCCATGGCCTGCCGCAGCTGCTCGATGAGCTCGGTGTACGTCTCGGCGTACAGCTCGTACTGACGCCGTGCCAGATGTTCGAAACCGGGCTGGCGCAGGGCGTACTGGGTGAGCTCGTAGGTGAGCATGTGCTCGTCGGGGTGGGCCCGGACGTGGTCCCAGTACGCCTGGAACCCCGCACGGACGGTCTCCTCCAGGGTGGCTCTGGGGCGCAGGGCCTCCTTCACCACCGTCACGTAGTGCCCGGTGATGGTGGTGATGACGGACTCGATCAGTTGCTGCTTGGAGTCGAAGCAGTAGTGGAAGACGCTCAGCGAGACGCCCGCCTCGGCGGCGATGGACCGGGTCGTCGTCCTGGGGACGCCGTCCCGGGCCATCGCCCTGATCGCCGCTTCGGTGAGCTGTCGCCGCCGCTCGGCGGACGGCAACCGTGCCATGGAGTCCCTCTCGTGCCCGTCAGCCGCTGTGGACGCCGACCTCGTACAGGGAGTAGCCCCAGCCGGTGCCGCGCTCCAGGCCGTGGACGCGGACGTAGCGGGCGGGCGTCCCGGCGAAGCGCGCCGTGTCCAGACCGCCGTCACCGGCGGTCGTGGACCAGACGGTCCGCCAGGTCGTGCCGTCGGCCGACAGCTCGATCCGGTACGACTTCGCGTACGCCCGCTCCCAGTCGAGGGTGACCCGCCCGACGGTCCGCGGCGAGCCGAGGTCGACCTGGTACCACTGGTCGTCGCTCCAGTCGCTCGCCCAGCGGGAGCCGCGGTCGCCGTCGACGGCCCGGTGCGGCTTGTAGCTCGTGAACAGGCTCCACTCCGAGGAACTCGCCGACGCGGCGGCACCGGCCGCCAGGTTGGCCCCGGACTCGTGCCGCTCGGAGGCCGCCCAGGTGCCGAGGTAGGACTCGGCGCCCCGGAACAGGTCGTCGACGGTGTCCTGGCCGCCTACCCGGCGGATGTCCTCGATCCAGTCCGGTACGAGGCCGTAGTGGGCGGCGCCGTCGGTGTTCAGGTCCCAGGTGCGCTCACCGGTGGTCTGCCGGTCGATGACCGAGCCGCCGTCGACGCTCTTGAACGGGTAGGTGACCTTGTTCGGAGCGTCCGCCCCGCGCGGACCCGGCCAGCCGCCGACGCCGTTCATGTCGGTGCCGTAGCCGTACCCCACGCCGTACTTGTCGCGCAGGGCCTCGGTGCGCTTCGCCTCCGCGATGAACCCCTCGGAGCCGTGCATGTACTGGGCGATGAAGCCGCCGAGGCCGTAGACCCGCTCGGTCCAGTCCATGTCCATCCAGCTGTGCGATGAGAGCACGCCCGGGTAGGACTCGGACTCGAAGATGTCGAGCACCCGGCCGGTGGCCTTGACGCTCATGTGGTCGATCTCCAGCATCATGCCGCGCTTCATCATGCCGCGCACCGCGTATTCGCCGAGGTCGGTGAGTCCGCGCACGTTGCACTGCGCGTCGGCGCTGTAGGAGGGGACCTCCTCGCCCGCCGGGAGCTTCTTCTCGGCCGCGGGCGCCGCCGCGTTGCCGATCGGGTTGTCGTGCTGCGGGCCCTTGCACGTCTCGGTCTTCCAGTACGTGCCGGTCGACAGGAACTGCCCGACGTTGATGGCCGTTCCGAGCGAACCCGAGTCGAACCGCACCCCGCACAGGGCGTTGTCGAACTTGTGGCACAGGAACATGCTGCGCACGCCGAGCGAATGGAGCTCGTCGAGCCCCTTGTCGATGTCCGCCCTGCTGCACTGCGCGATGTCCAGGACCTGCTTGCAGCCGAACGGTTCGGAGGTCTCGACGCCCATGACGACGGCCAGCTTGCCCTGCTCGATGACCTTGCGGGCCTGCGCGCTGTCGGTCACGACCCGGAACCAGCCCTTGCCGGGCCCGCCGTACATCCTGTCGACGAAGGCCTGCATGTCGTACGTCAGCTTGGCCTGCAGCCGGATGGACGTCATCTCGTCGCAGGGGCGGTCCTTGAAGAAGTACACCGAGCAGATCACGCCGTTGGTGACGAGGTCGTTGACCAGCACCCGCTGCCCGCCGCGCCAGGCCCGCTCCACCCAGGCGTAGTAGTTCTGCTGGTGGGTCAGCGAGTCGTGCCGCGGCCAGTCCTTGAAGGTGGGCCAGCCGTTCGGGTCGTGCTTGCCGTCGCCGCCGTTGGTGATGAAGTCGAAGATGGCGAGCGAGCCGTCGGGGTAGTGCTCCGGGCAGTCCTTGAGCGCGTCGGCCACGCCCTGCTCGGAGAAGGCCTTGCCGCAGATCAGCCGGCCGCCGAAGGCCTCGTTGGAGAAGATGTGGTCGTGCGCGTCGACGAACCCGCGCACCTCGCCTTTGGCGTTCGTGCCGGTGAAGGGCTCGCCCGTGACGCCGATCCGGGAGTCCGGGGCGGGCCGTGCGGTCGGCTCCCACCAGTCGTTCCCGGCCGCCGCACTCGGGGTGGGGCCGAGCGCGATCGACAGCACGAGCAGGAGGAGCGACACCACGGTGACGTTCTTGCGTCGGCGGTACGGGCGTCCGGAACCGGTCACAGCCCACGTCCCTCGGTCGGCGGATCAGCGAGACCCTCTTGTCATGACCTCGCAAAGTGTGCGACGAGAATCGCCACTTCCGCTCGACGAGTCAAGAGTCCGGGACAGGTGACCTGATGGCCGGGGGACCGGCTCGCCCCGGGCCGCGACTCCGCGCACCGGCCGGGGAACGACAAACCCCAGGCCGCCGGCCTGGGGTGACGAGGAGTGGACGAGGGTCCCGCTCGACTGCGGACGGACCGCGGGCGGTCAGCTCGGACCGGCGTCGGGGTCGCCGGACCCCTCGCGTGCCGCACGGCGGTACTCGGCATTGATGCGCTGGGCTTCCTCGAGCTGGTCCTCGAGGATGACGATGCGGCAGGCGGCCTCGATCGGGGTTCCCCTGTCGACGAGCTCGCGGGCGCGGGCGGCGATCCGCAGCTGGTAACGGGAGTACCGGCGGTGCCCGCCCTCCGAGCGCAGCGGCGTGATCAGACGCGCCTCGCCGATGGCGCGCAGGAAGCCCGGGGTGGTACCGAGCATCTCGGCGGCCCGGCCCATGGTGTAGGCCGGGTAGTCGTCGTCGTCCAGACGATCGCTGAGCGGGGTATCTGCTGGCATGTCACCTCGTAGTGCAACGCGTCGAGGGGCCCTGGCGCCGTACGGCACCAGGGCCCCGAAGGAAATTCAACACCATCTGCCGGCCCTCTTCGGGTGCCGACCTTCTGTTTCCGCTACCCGGCCCGATTACGGGAGGGGTGCGGGGATCGCGGCTGCGTGACCGGGGACCACCATCCAATCCGGGGTCTTGCGGTACCCGGGCCGGGAGCTTCCCGGGCCGGGCGATCCTGATGGCGTCTGCTCTCCGTCCTCTCGGGTTCTTGTCCGACCATGTCTACGAGCAGAAGGTTAACGTCGGAGGGCGTAAATGTCTACTGCGACAAACACAGATTTTGGGATCTGCCGAGGGCAGGCATCCGGTGGTGTCCGATCACGTACCGGCGGGCGAAGGGGGGGCGGCGGCGACACGGCGGGAAGGGCCCTGCCGACGCGCGTCGGCAGGGCCCTTCCCGGTATCAGGTGGCGGTCGCCCGCCGGTGTGTCACGCCTCCGGGACGTCCCGGAGACGGATTCGGTCCGTGTACGTAGGGGCGTTCCTGAGTCCGTTGAGCCGGGCCAGGGTGATCAGGCCCGTGCTCTGGTCGTCCCCGTCGCAGAGGACGAGGTGATCGACCCGGGCCCCGGCCATGAGGGACAGCGCCACCTCGACCGTCATGTCGTCACGGATCCGAGGTGCGTCGGCCTGGGCGTGGGGCTGGGTCAGAACCGGCGTCATGGGTGTCTCCTGCCGAGAGGGGGTGGTCGGGCGGGCCGGGGGTCCTACGCGGCCGAGCCGGAGCCGCTGCGTCGCTGTGCCCGGGGCCGTCCCGCCTCGCCGGCGGGGCGGCGCCCCCGGCGGCCGCGGGACGGAGCGGACCCGCCGCGGGGGCGTTCCGCGCGCGGCGCGGGCACGACGACCGGGACGCCGGACGGGGCCTGTGCGCCCGTGATGCGGCTCAGCTCCGCCTCGCCGGAGCGCACCTGGGCGATCCGGGGGGTGATGCCCGCCGACATCATCAGCCGGCTCATACCACGACGCTGGCCGGGGGTGACCAGGGTCACCACGCTGCCGGACTCGCCGGCGCGGGCCGTACGGCCGCCGCGGTGCAGGTAGTCCTTGTGGTCACCGGGCGGGTCCACGTTGACGACCAGGTCGAGGTTGTCGACGTGGATGCCGCGCGCGGCGACGTTCGTCGCCACCAGGACCGTCACGTCCCCGTTCTTGAACTGGGTGAGGGTCCGGGTCCGCTGGGGCTGGGACTTGCCGCCGTGCAGGGCCGCCGCGCGGACGCCGCTGCTCAGCAGGTGCTCGGTCAGCCGGTCCACCGCGTGCTTGGTGTCCAGGAACATGATCACTCGGCCGTCGCGGGCCGCGATCTCGGTGGTCGTCCGGTGCTTGTCCGCGTCGTGCACGTGGAGTACGTGGTGCTCCATCGTGGTGACCGCGCCCGCCGACGGGTCGACGGAGTGCACCACCGGGTCGTGCAGGTAGGTGCGGACCAGCCGGTCGACGTTGCGGTCCAGGGTGGCCGAGAACAGCATCCGCTGCCCGTCGGGGCGCACCTGGTCGAGCAGTGCGGTGACCTGCGGCATGAAGCCCATGTCAGCCATCTGGTCGGCCTCGTCCAGGACCGTGATGCCGACGTCGTCCAGCCGGCAGTCGTCCCGGTCGATGAGGTCCTTGAGCCGCCCGGGCGTGGCGACGACCACCTCGGCCCCGCCTCGCAGGGCACGGGCCTGCCTGCCGAGCGGCATCCCGCCGACGACGGTGGCGAGCCGCAGGTTCACGGAACGGGCGTACGGAGTGAGCGCGTCGGTGACCTGCTGGGCGAGCTCGCGGGTGGGCACGAGGACCAGGGCGAGCGGCTGCCGCGGCTCGGCACGCCGCCCCGCCGTCCGGGCCAGCACGGCGAGACCGAAGGCCAGGGTCTTGCCCGAGCCGGTGCGGCCACGGCCCAGGACGTCCCGGCCGGCCAGCGAGTTCGGCAGGGTCGCCGCCTGGATGGGGAACGGAGCGGTCACGCCCTCGCGGCCCAGCGTGTCCAACAGCCCTGCGGACATGACGAGATCGGAGAACGACTCGACGGCGGGCAGTGGGGGTGTGACCGTCTTCGGCGGGGCGAATTCGCCCTGGGGAGCCCGGCGGCTTCCGTAACTCCTGGAGCGGTGCGGACCACCGGAACGGCGGCCGGCGTCGTGGCCTCCGAAACGGTCATGTGTGCGAGGTGTGTGGGCACGCTTCATGCGGGACCTTCCTTGAGGGGCGCGTAGCAAGGAAATCCGCAGCAGAAGAGCGGCGCAGAGAATCTCGAGACGAGCCGAAGTCGATGCGGCCGGGTGGGGCCGACGGGAAAAGCAGCGAGCCGGGGCCCGCACCCCTTGAGGTGCGGGCCCCGGCTGCGAAAGATGCGCGAGCGCCGATGTCAGGCGGGCACGATGTTCTCGGCCGTCGGGCCCTTCTGGCCCTGCGCGATGTCGAACGACACCTTCTGGCCTTCCAGCAGCTCACGGAAGCCCTGGGCGGCGATGTTCGAGTAGTGGGCGAAGACGTCGGCGCCGCCGCCGTCCTGCTCGATGAAGCCGAAACCCTTTTCAGCGTTGAACCACTTCACGGTACCGGTAGCCATGTTGTTTCTCCTTCGGAGGCGGTTTCAGGAATCCACCCTGTGTGCATTCCGTGTCGCCGTGCTGATTACCCCGTAGGAAATGAACCTTTTGGCAACCACACCTGCAACTGAGATCGACAGTAGCACGGGGGGTTCGGCCCCGTGCGGTACGGAAATTCCGGGACGCACGGGTGCTCGGGGAATATTCTGCGGGCCCCGCTTCTATTTCTCATTTTGCTGGCACAGATATTGCCCTTCGCGGGCGCGGACCTTCCTGTCGCGCCCCCGCCTGCCGGCCCCGTGACCTCGCGCGACGGGGGATGTGCCGCTGCCGACGCGGTCGCCGGGCGGCAGGCCCCCGGGCACGCCGGAACGCCCCTGCCGCGACGAACGTCACATCACCCGTCGGGCCGTACCCCGGGCGGACGAGGGGTTACCACGGCACCTCGCCCTCGTCGTCGAAGAAGCCGCCGGTCGGGCCGTCGTCGGGCAGCGTCGCCAGCCGGATCGCGACCGCGGCGCCCTGCTCCGGGGTGCGGACGCCGCGGAACCCGTTGAGGTCGGTCGCGCAGTAGCCGGGGCAGGCGGCGTTGATGAGAATGTTCGTGCCGTCCAGCTCCTTGGCGTACTGGACGGTGACGGCGTTGAGGAACGTCTTGGACGGCGAGTAGGCCACGGCGATCGGACCCGTGTCGCTGCCGGGCGTGGTCTGCCGGGTCAGTGACCCCACGCCGCTGGACATGTTCACGATCCGCGGGGACGCCGCGCGGCGCAGCAACGGCAGCATCGCGTTGGTGACGCGGATGACGCCGATCACGTTGGTCTCCACGACGGTCCGCACCGTCGCCGGGTCGAGCGAGGTGGGCAGCTGCGGCACGGCGCCGGTGATCCCCGCGTTGTTGACCAGTACGTCGAGACGTCCCGCGCTCTCCTCCAGCAGCGCGGCGGCGTCCGTCACGCTCGCGTCGTCGGTCACGTCGAGCGGCACACCGAACGCGTCGGCGCCGGCCGCGCGCAGTTTCGCCACGGCGGTCTCGCGTCGCTCCCGGTCCCGGGCGCCGACCCCGACCCGCCACCCGAGGGCGCCCAGGCCGGCCGCGATCTCGTATCCGATCCCCTTGTTCGCGCCCGTCACCAGCGCGATCGTCTGTTCGCTCATGCGGTCGATCCTGTCCGGGCCCGGTGCGGCGCGGCCAACACCGATCGGGTGGGCGGCGATACCGCACGGGTATCGGCCCAGCTCGCGGCAGTACCATCGCGGCGTGGAGACAAGGGAGTTGCGGTACTTCGTCGCGGTCGCCGAGGAGCTGCACTTCGGGCGGGCCGCGCAGCGGCTCGGGATCGCGCAGCCCCCGCTGTCCCGGGCGATCGGGCAGCTCGAACGGCGCCTGGGGGCCACGCTGCTGGCGCGCGGCAACCGCGTGGTCACCCTGACGGAGGCCGGGGCGGTGCTGCTGCGGGAGGCCCGCGCGGCCCTGGCGGCCGTCGAGGCTGCCGAACGCCGCACCCGCCGGGCCGCCCTCGCCCCCGCGGGCCAGGCCGGGGTGGTCCTCGCCACGAAGGCCGGCGCGTCCGGCGAGCTGCTGGCGAAACTGCTCGACGCCTACGCCGCCGAGCCCGACGCGGTCACCGTCGATCTGCTGCTGTGCGGCGTGGGCGAGCAGGGGCCGATGCTGCGCGACGGCCGGGCCGACGTGGCGCTGCTGCACCTGCCGTTCGACACCACGGCCGGACTCGACACCGAGGAGCTCCGCACGGAGGGGCAGGTCGCGATCCTCCCCGCCGGACACCCCCTCACCGACCGTCCCAGGCTGCGCACGGCCGACGTCACCGGCCTGCCCGACCTGCCCATGCCGCGCTGGCCAGGACCCGACGGCATCTACCCGGCCGGGCCCGGCCCCGAGGCCCGCGACCACACGCAGCTGCTTCAGCTGATCGCCCTCGGCCGCGCCTGCTGGATCGCACCGGAGTCCTGCCGGTCCCAGTTGCGCGAGGGCCTCGCCGCGGTGCCCGTGGACGACGCGCCGACGGTCACGACGGTGATCGCCTGGCCGCCGCACAGCCGATCCCGGGGGGTCGCGGGGCTGGTCCGCACGGCGGTGCGGGTGTGTTCGTGAGAGGGGCGGCGCCGGGTGGCGGTGCGGGTGTGTTCGTGAGAGGGGCGGCGCCACGCACGGCGGTGGGGGTGTGTTCGTGAAAAGGGCGGCGCCGGGTGGTGGGCGTGGCCGGATGACGGGGTCGCCGTCCGGCCCCTCCGTTAGCATGTTCGAACTCGCGGTGGTCCCGCCATCGCTCACCATCTACCCAGCCATTCGGATGAATCGGCCAAAAGATTGATACCCAGGGCATCGCGGGTGTTTTCCCGACCAAGTGGCATGTCCGCGGGGGGCGCGTCACGCCACCGGCGTGCGGCGCTGTGGGGTACGGCGGGCGCGGTGGCTCTCGCCTTCCTCGTCGCACTGGAGGTCGCCGCCCGCGGCCACGGCGAGCCCGGACCGCTCACCACCCAGGTGAACGCCCTCGTCTTCGCCCCCAAGCCGGGGCCGCTGTACGGCGGTCTGGCGCTGATGATGGTGGTGCTCACCTGGCGGCAGCGGTTCATCGCGGCCGGCGCCGCGCTGGGGATCGACGCCGTACTCCTGCTGGTGCGCTGGGCGGCCGGCGCCGAGGCCGCCGAGGGCCACTCCCTGGGCACCGGTGCGTTGTGGGTGATGCTCGGGTTCGGGGTCGTCGCCGTCACGCGCCGCACCGGCGCCGAACGCGTCCTGCTGCTGAAGGGCGTCGGCCTGGGCCTGCTGCTGGTGGCGGCCCGCAAGACCGGCGACACCTGGCTGTTCATCACGGCGAAGACCCGCCCGACCGTGCTGGACCAGTACGTGGCGACCGCCGACCACGCGCTGGGCAACCCGTCGTGGCTGGCGGGCCGGATCGTGGAGGCCACGGCGCCGTTCAGCACCCACCTGCTCCAGCTGGTCTACGGCCAGCTGGCGGTGGCCGCGGTCGTCGTCGCCCTCTACCAGCTGCGCGATGTGGTGGTCGAGCGCCGCTTCCCGAGCCATCACCTGGTGCGCACGTTCCTGGTGATCGGCCTTCTCGGGCCGGGCATCTACATGCTCTTCCCGGTGGTCGGACCGGTCTTCGCCTACGGCCCGGGCGCCTCGGGCACCGGCGGCGTGCAGTGGGCGGCGGCGAACCTGTGGCCGCACACGCCGCTGCCGGTCGGCGTCCCCGAGCCGATGACGTACGACGGGATCACGCCGCGCAACTGCATGCCCAGTCTGCACACCGCATGGGCCGTCGCGATTTTCGTCCACACCCGCCGGGCGCCGCGGCTGCTGCGGTTCGCGGGCTCGTTCTGGCTGGTGGTCACCCTCGCCGCGACGCTGGGATTCGGCTACCACTACGGCGTGGACCTCGTCGCCGGGGTGGTCTTCGCCCTCACCATCGAGGCCGCACTCCGCGCGCACGACCGCGGCTGGGACCGGGCGGGCTTCTACCTGGTCGCCTACGGCACGACGCTGTTCGCCGCGCTCCTGCTGTCGTACCGCTACCTGCCGACGCGCATGGCCGCCGTCCCGGAGGTCTCCGGACCTCTCCTGCTCCTGGCGATGGGGTCGGTGATCTACGGCTACACCCGAGTCACCACCCACTGGTCACGACTCCTGACCGCACCCACCCCGGCTGTCCCCGCCCAGATCCGGGCCGAGACACCGAGCGACCACGAGGACCCGGAGACGGACACCGAACACAGAGACACCGTCCCGGGCTGACCCCTGGTCACGCCAGCCGCCCCGCCTCGTGGAGTGCGTCGAATGCCAGGCCGTCGACGGCTGAGACCCGGGTGTGGTCGGTGTAGTGGAACCAGGCCGTTTCGGCGATCTCGCGGGAGGGGGTCAGCCGGCCGTGGTGGTCGGCGGTGTAGCAGATCATCCGGAAGGGGTCGTGATCCGGATGGCCCTCGCCGATCTCGAACGTGCCGAAGTAGACCATGGAGTCGGGGTCGATCGCCGCCCGCAGCTCCTCGTCGATCTCCCGCACGAGCGTCTCGCGGTCGGACTCGCCCTGCTCACGGTGACCGCCGGGGAGGTAGAAGCGGTCTCTGCCGTGACTGCGCGTCACCAGCACCGCCGCGTCGCGGACCAGGACCCACGCCACCTTCTCCGGCACACCGTCGCCTTCGGCCATGGCGGGACCGTACCGGAGGGCTGCCCCGGCTGCCTCCGTCGGCGCCTCACTCGGAGAGTTTCAGCCCCAACTCCACCGCCAGCCCCGCGGTGTCCCGCACCACGCGGGTCGCGGCGGACAGGCGGTCGGCCGGGGTCAGGGCCGCGTAGCCGATGCTGGTCATGCCCGCGGCCGTCGCGGCGTCGACCCCGGGCACGCTGTCCTCGACCACCACCGCGTGGGCGGGGTCGACCCCCATCCGGACCGCCGCGTGCAGGAAGAGATCCGGTGCCGGCTTGCCCCGCGTGACGTCGTCCGCGCAGTACACCCGGTCCTCGAAGAAGGACCCCAGCCCCGTCACGCGCAGGCCGAGGGCGAGCCGGTCCCGGGGCGAGCTCGACGCGACGCAGAAGGGGGTGCCACACCGGGACAGGGCCCGGAGGACGTCCGCCATGCCGGCGACCGGACGCAGGTCCCGCTCGAAGGCCTCGATCAGCCGGGCCCGGTAGTGCTCGGTGAACCCCGTCGGCAGCTCCCGCCCGGTCTCGGCCCTGAGCATGGCCCGCACCCGGTCCAGGGTGCCGCCCATGTAGCGGCGCACACTGTCCTCGTACGAGGTGGGGAACCCTGCCTCCGTGAGCAGCGCCGCCAGGACGCTGTTGGCGATCGGCTCGGAGTCGACGAGCACGCCGTCGTTGTCGAAGATCACCAGCTCCGCGTCGGCGGGGTCCCGCAGCGGTCGCGGCGCGGATGCAGTGACCGTCGCCCATGTGGGGTAGGGACTGCTGTGCAGGGAGGCGTTGTCGAACCGCAGGTCGGTGGTGACCTCCTCGGTGACCCACTCGGGCAGGTCGACCACGTCCGCCGCGTCCTCGGCGTCCAGCTCCGCCAGCACCAGACCGGAGTTGGAGCCGTAGAACTCGTCCACGGTCCAGCCGTCGAACCGCCCGCCCAGATAGTGCCGCCTCTTCAGCACCAACGGCTGTGGACACAGCCGCGCGAGGATCTCCTCGGCGTCCGCGAGCGGCACCGGGTACTCGAACTCGGCCCTGCGCGCCCCGTCGCGGGGGCCCTTGACGGTGAGGACCGCCTCGGTGCCGTCGGTGATCCGCACCCGCACCGCCCGCTCGGGTCCGTCGGACAGGTACCCCTGGCGGACCTCCCGGGTCCGCACCACCGTCTCGCGCCAGCCGCGGCCGACGAGGAACTTCCGCTCCGTCTCCACGCCCATCAGACGATCCCGTTCAGCGCCGTCTCGAAGACCTCGGCGAAGAAGTCCAGTTCGCGTTCGCCGATGACGAGCGGGGGGTGCACGTTGATGACGTCCGGCGCCATCCCGGTCGTCGCGACGAGGACGCCGGCGTCCGGGTGCCCGGACCGGAACAGGTGCCGCATCCGGCCGGCGTGCGGTCCGGTGAGGACGATGCGCGCGGTGCCGCCCATCGCGTCGACACCCCGCACGAGGTCCGGATGGCGCGCGGCGACCTCGGTGAGCCGGTCGCGCATGGCCTCCTCCAGCCGCAGGACGTCCTTGTCGACCGTGGTCCACCGCTCCCAGCGGTCCAGCACCGTGTCGACGACGGCGAGGGCGCTCGGGATGCCGATGTACGTGGAGGAGTGGCTGCCCGGCCGGTATCGCTCGGGGCTGCCCAGCGGCTCGCGGGACCACACCATGCTCAGCGCCGCACCGCCGTTGGCCAGGCCCTTGCTGGTGACCACGATGTCCGGGGTCACCCCGGAGCGCTGGAACCCCCAGCGCGGCCCCACCCGGTGCATGCCGGTGAAGATCTCGTCCGCGATGACCACCGCCCCCTGCTCCCGGGCGTGGTCCACGGCGGCGCGCAGCAGTTCGTGGTCGGGTTCCACCATGCCGCCCACGTTCTGGACGGACTCGAAGACGAACGCCGACACCTTCCGGCCGAAGTCCCGCCCCCCGACGCCGCTCAGCTCGGAACCCCACCGGGTGACGGCCTCACGGCAGCCCGGCCCGCAGCCGGCTCCCGCCACGGCGTGCGGGCACCGCTGGGAGTCCGGGCTCGGGAGCCGGACCACCTCCAGCCCCCACGCGGCGAGCAACTCCCGGTAGCGCGGGCTGGAACTGAGCATGCTGGTCACGCCGGAGCGGCCGTGGAAGGCGCCCTCGAAGACGACGATAGTGCCCGGGCCGTTCGCGGCGAACGCGATGCGCAGGGCCGTCTCCATGGCCTGGGCCCCGCCGAGGTCCAGCTCCACCCGGCCGGGCGTGCCCAGCACCTCGGACACGAGCGGTTCCAGCCGGGAGAGCACCTTGAGCCGCAGCTCGGACTCGGCGAACGAGGGCAGGGCGGGCAGCTGCTCGCAGCGCCGCATCGCCTCTTGCAGCAGGGTGGCGTCGTAGCCGAAGGCGACGGTGCCGTTGGCGGCCTCCGCGTCGAGGTAGCGGCGCCCGTCGTGCGCGGTCAGCCAGCTGCCCGAACCGGAGACGAACCGGGGGACGTCGGGTTCGCGGTAGACCAGGTTGCCCGCCCCGGCGTAGGAGGGGATGCGCTCGTCGGCGAGGTCGGTCATGAAAGGGGCTCCCCGGTCAGTCGCCGTCCGCCGAGCTCGGTCGGCTCTCCGTCCACCACCACGACCCGGCTGCCGTCGCGGTGCCGCTGCTCCGACAGGGCGAGCCGCCCCGCCGCGAATGCCTCCACCGACCACCGCAGACACGGCCGGTCGCTGAGGCTCTTCTGCTTCATCTCCTGCACCTCGGCGTCCTCGGCGGTCGGCCGCCGTCCCTCGACGGGCACCTCCGGGCCCATCGCGAGGATCGCGCCGCCGTCCCGGGTGCCGTCGACGAGGAAGCAGGAGGTGCGGGTCGTCTCGCGGCCCGCCGCCATCGCGAGCCGCACGGGGTCCTTGCCCGTGAACCGCCTGTGGCCCTCCTCGTCCAGGACCGACAGGTCGGCCGGGTGCTGGTTGATCATGCGTCCCCGGTAGCGGTCGAGCAGCCGGCCGTCGATCCAGCGGTGGTAGGCGAGGACGACCAGATCCAGCTCGCCGTTGTCCCGCTCCCAGCCGGCGATCCGCCCGTCCAGCGCGTCGTGCCACTGGCGGGCCCGGTCCCGGTAGGCCTCGCGGCCCGCCCGGTCGACGGCGGCCGACGCCGTTCCGCAGACGCGGTCGAAGTCGCCCGGCCACGCCTCGACCCCGGCCTGCCGTGCCACGTCCAGGGCCTTGACCCGCTCCGCGTGCGAGGCGACGAGACAGACCCGGAACTCCTCGGGCCGTGTCCGTTGCAGGTCGAGCAGCGTGGTGAGATTGGCGCCGGTGGCGGAGACCAGGACGCCGATGCGCAGCGGCCCGGCCGCCGAACGACGGCCCAGGGGCGTCAGGGCGGCGCCGGTCGGAGTGGGTGCGGACAAGAGCACTCCGTCTCTGTTCTCTCGGGCCCCGAAGACGTTCGCGGCGGTTGCGACATGACTCGCTCCACTGTGGGAGCCCGCCGGCCGACCCGTCCACGGCCTGTGCGGCTCATTTCCCTGCACTGCAGGGAGATGATGGCCGCGGGGCTGGAGTTGTTGAACGGTGATAGGTGATGCTCGAAACCGGGCCACAGAGCCTGTACTACCCGGAAATCCCGTACCAACTGGCAATTCCAGAAAGCAGGAGGCCGAAAATGTCCTCGCTCATTCGTGACATGTTCTCTCTCGAGCGTTGCGGGCAGGCCCCCGACATTCGTTGGGACTGATTTCTCTCCCGGCCTGCCTGCTGAATTCGGCCTACCTGGCAGTGGATCCCATTGATTGACATCTCAGGGTACGTGGCAGTCGCAGGTCTCTTGGTGATCATTCCTGGAGCCGACACGCTGGTCGTGGTGCGCAACACGCTGAACGGTGACTTCAGGAGCGCGGTCCGCACCACCGTGGGTGTGTGCGCGGGGCTGGTCGCCTGGGCCCTGATGTCGTCCATCGGGCTCGCGACCGCCCTGGCCGCGTCGCCGACACTGTTCAACCTGCTCAGAGCCGCCGGTGCCGCCTATCTGGTGTATCTCGGCGTGCAGGCGCTCGTGGCGGCACGCCGGACCGGGACACCGGACGCGGCCCGCCAGACCGGGCGGGAGGCGCCGCCCGCGCGCTCCGGAAGGGACTGGCGCCAAGGCGCGCTGACCAGTCTGGGAAACCCGAAGGTCGGCGTCTTCTACACCTCCCTGCTGCCGCAGTTCATTCCGGCGGACGGGTCGTCCCTTTCCTCCTCGCTGCTCCTGGCGGCCATTCATGTCGCCCTGAGTTTCCTCTCCCTGCTCGCGTACGCGGCGATCGTCGCCCGCATGGGGGACGTGTTCCGCAAGGACGGATGGCGCCGCGTCCTGGAGACGGTCGCGGGGGCGGCCCTGGTCGCCGTCGGACTGTGGCTGATGGCCTCCGCGGTCACGGGAATCTAGACATCAGGAGAGCTGAGATGAAGTCGCCGCTGGACGGCTGGTACGACAAGGCCGGGGTGCGGACCGACCCGCGGCGGGTCATGGCACGGGAACTGGAGGAGGGCAAGACCCTCTTCCCGCACACACTCATCCCGTACCTGGACCATCCCCTCGTGGCCGCCCTGGAGCCCGAGGAGCGGTACCGGATGACCGCACGGCACCTGTACCAGTACATGCAGTTCACGATGCACTTCGAGACGAGTGTGGTGAACCGGGCGGCCGAGCGCATCGCGAACGGCACGTCGGGCCTGCCGCTGCCGGCGGCGACGCGGCTGGACGCCTACAAGATCTACTGCGACGAGGCCTATCACGCCCTGTACAGCCTGGACGTGGTGGAGCAGGTGAGCGGTGCGACCGGCGTCGCGGTGCCCGACTACGACTTCGCCCCGTTCCTCGAACGCCTCGACGGCCTCGGGGCCTCGGTCATGCCCGGCGAGACGGTCCTCGTCCAACTGCTGCAGGTGGTCGTCTTCGAGACGCTGGTCACCTCGATCCTGAAGGACATCCCCAAGGACCAGACGGTGGTCGGCACCGTACGGGAGGTCGTGCGGGACCACGCCCAGGACGAGGGACGCCACCACGCGTACTTCGCGGCGTTCTTCAAGGAGCTCTGGCACGACCTGAGCCCCGCTCTGCGGGAGCGGGCGTCGCGCTGTCTGCCGGAACTGGTCAGCCGCAGCCTGACGCCCGACCTGGTGCCGGTGCGCGGCTCCCTCCGGGCGGCGGGACTGGACGAGGCGGCGGTGAGCGAGGTCCTCGCCGACGTCTACGCCCCGGACAAGACCCGGGACGGCATCCGGGCCAGTGCCCGGCACACCTTTCAACTCTTCGAATCGGTGGGCGTGTTGGACGTTCCGGGTGCACGGGACTCCTTCATGTCCGCCGGGTTGCTGTGACGACGGACACGGGAGAAGGACATGACCGCAGAGAGCCGTTCCCTCCTGGGAACACCCGAGAGCGTCCCCGAGACGGGCGTCTTCTCGCTGTCCGAGCTGGACGGCAAACACCTCGACGCCCTGGTGCGCCGGTCCTGCGACTTCTTCGCCGACCGCGGCGACCACGACCGCCCGCTGCGGGACACCATCGCGGGCATCCTGTTCACCAAGACCTCCACCCGGACCCGCACGGCCTTCACGACCGCCGCGCTCCGGCTGGGTGCCCAGGTCATCAGCTACGGCCCGCACGACCTCCAGCTGGAGACCGGTGAGTCCCTGGAGGACACCGGCCGGGTCTTCGGGCGGATGCTGGACCTGCTGGTCGCGCGGACCGCGGGCCCCGTCGAGCAGCTGCGCACCCTGTCCCGCTACGGCGGGATCCCCGTGGTCAACGCCATGGGGCAGGAGGAGCACCCCACCCAGGGCGTCTGCGACCTGGCCACCATCAACCTGCACTTCGGCGCCGTCGAGGGCGTCAAGGTGCTGTACGTCGGCGAGGGCAACAACAGTGCCGTCGCGCTGGCGCACGGCCTGGCCCACTACCCGGGGACGGAGCTGACGCTGCTCACCCCGCCCGGCTACGGCGTGCCCGAGCACGAGCTGGCCGCGGCCCGGAGCAGGGCCGGGGCCAACGGCTCCGTACTGCGCCAGACGCACTCCCTCGACGAGGCGCCGGACGCCGTCGACGTGGTGTACACGACGCGCTGGCAGACGACGGGCACCTCGAAGCCGGACGCCGACTGGCGGGAGCTCTTCCGTCCCTACTACATCGACGAGGCGTTCATGGGCCGCAGGCCCGGGGCCGTCCTCATGCACGACCTGCCGGCGCACCGCGGCGACGAGATCTCCGCGGGTATGCTGGAGGGCGAGCGCACCCTCGCCTGGACGCAGGCGGAGATGAAGCTGACCAGCGCCATGGCCGTCCTCGAGTCGCTGGCGACCGCGCGCCGGGACAGCGCATGATCAAGGACTGCGTGTACGACGTCGTCACCGACGACGTGTTCCTGCGGTTCCCCGACGTCCTGCCGGGCAGCGAGCTGTTCCTGAAGCTGGAGGGGCTGAACCCGGCGGGCTCGGTGAAGCTCAAGACCGCGGTCGGGCTGATCGAGGACGCCGAGCGGCGCGGGCTGCTCGGCGCCGGGGGACAGGTCGTGGAGTCCTCGTCGGGCAACCTCGGGGTCGCCCTGGCGGTGGTCTGCGCCGCGAAGGGCTACGACTTCACCTGCGTCACCGACGTCAACGCCTCACCGCACAGCGTCGCGCTGATGCGGGCCCTGCACGCGAACGTCGTCCTGGTCGACGAGCGGGACGCCAACGGCGGCTTCCTCGGGACGCGCATCGCGCTGATCCGGCGGATGCTGGCCGAGGACCCGGCGCTGGTGTGGCTCAACCAGTACGCCAACCCGGCCAACCCGCGCGTCCACGCCACGCACACGGCCGTGTCCATCCTCGCCGAACTCGGCAGGGTGGACTACCTGTTCGTCGGCGCCGGCACGACGGGCACCCTGACCGGATGCGCCTCCCACTTCCGTGAGGCCTCGCCCCGCACCCGGATCATCGCCGTCGACAGCGTCGGCTCGGTCACCTTCGGCGGCCGGCCCGGGCCGCGCCATCTGCCCGGCCTCGGCACCAGCCGCGTGCCGGAGATCAGCCGCACCGACCTGATCGACGAGATCATGCTGGTGGAGGAGGCGGAGGCGGTGAAGGCCTGCCGGATGCTCGCCCGGCGGCACGGCCTGCTGGTGGGCGGCTCCAGCGGATCGGTGTTCTCGGCGGTCCAGAGCCGGGCCCTGGACATTCCCGCCGGTTCCCGGGTGGTGGCCGTGGCGCCCGACATGGGCGAGCGCTACCTCGGCACCGTGTACGACGACGACTGGGTCGCCGCGCGATTCGGCGTCGACCCCGTTTCCCAGCTTCCGGCCGTGATGGGCCGATGAAACTCCGTGAACTCTTGGGGGAACCTCATGTTCGGATTCGATGTAGTCAGCGGTACGGTCGCCCGCGAGGTGATCTCCGAATCGCGCAAAGAACTGATCGGTATCGTCCGGGACGCCTATCTGGCCCATGAGGGCGGGGACTCGGTCAACCCGAACAGCTATTTCCTGCGCTTTCCCGAGAAGCCCTCGGCGCGGATCATCGCGCTCCCCGCCTATCTCGGCGGCGGCTACGACGTGGCCGGCATCAAATGGATCGCGAGCTTCCCCGAGAACGTCGAGCGCAACGTGCCCAGGGCGTCCGCCGTCCTGCTGCTGAACGACTACGCCACGGGATACCCCTTCGCCTGCCTGGAGGCGTCCCAGATCAGCGCCGCCCGCACCGCGGCGTCCTGCGTGCTGGGCGCCGCGCAGCTGCACGGCTCCTCCCGCGCCGCCCGGATCGCCGTCGTCGGGGCGGGCGTCATCGCCCGCAACATCCTGGACTTCTTCGTCGCGGGCGGCTGGGACATCGGGCAGTTCGCCCTGTACGACCAGGTGCCCGGCTACGCCGACGCGCTGGTGTCGTACGCCCGCGAGACGCTGGGCACCGGGGCGGAGCGCACGGACAGCCTGGAGTCCGCCGTGAAGGGCGCCGACCTGGTGGTGCTGGCGACGACGGCCGGCACCCCCTACATCACCGACCCGCACCTCTTCGAGCCGGGCCAGGTGGTGCTGAACATCTCCCTGCGCGACATCGCACCCGAGATCATCCTGGGCGCGCACAACGTGGTCGACGACGTCGACCACTGCCTGACCGCCAACACCTCCGTGCACCTGGCGGAACAGAGCTGCGGCCACCGCGACTTCGTCGACGGGACCCTGGCCCAGGTGATCGAGGGAAAGGTCCGGCCGGGCGACGGCAAGCCGCGCATCTTCTCCCCCTTCGGCCTCGGCGTCCTCGATCTGGCCGTGGGCTCCTTCGTCTACCGCAACGCGGTGGAGTCGGGCCGTACGACGGGCATCGACGGGTTCTTCGCCGAGACCGAGCGGTGGCAGAAGTGACCCACCTCCCCGACGACGCGAAGGACTGTCATGCCGCTCGGCGCTGAAGGTTTCTCCCTGATCGAACTGCCGCCGGTCACGACGCAGTTGCTGGCGACGTACGACGAGCTGCCGGTCGACCCCTACATGGGGCACGGAACCCGGTACAAGAAGTTCTCGCAGTACCGGCTGACGGCGTCGCCCGACGGCGGGTGGAGCTTCGGGCTGCTGCCGCACCGGGACTACACCGCGTTCAAGAAGTTCAACCCGGTCGGCGGCGGCATGCGCCGCACGTACCCGCCCCTCGACGCGGACTTCACCCCCCTCATCGCCGTGGGCGCCCGGGAGATCGGGCTGGACCGGAATGAGGACTGGCAGATCAACGTGCACCAGAACCGCAGCCGCGCGGAGCGGGGCCGGCCCGGTCCGCTCACGCCGGAGGGGGTGCACCACGACGGGCACGAGTTCGTCATGATCGGCGTCCTGCGCCGGGAAGGGGTCACGGGCGGCGAGACGCGGCTGTGGAACCCCGGGGACGAGAAGCCCTTCTGGAACGGCACGCTGGAGCCCGGCCGGGCGGTCCTCCTCGACGACCGGCGGATCGCCCACGACGTGACGGACATCGTCGCCACCGGGGAACGGCCCGGCCACCGCGACATCTTCATCGTCGCCTTCTCGCGCTGGAGCGAGAAGTGGTACGGCGACGAGCACGACGCGGCAGCGCTCGACGACGAGAACTGACAGGACGGACGGCACTCCACATGTACACGGCATCCCACCACAGCTGTACCGACGGCAAGAACGTGCTCGCCGAGGGCGTGCTGGCGGTCCTGCGCGACCTGGAACACCGCTCCGCCGACGAGTTGCTCCGGATGTCCGACGACTACGGTTTCCGCGCCGACCTCGCCGCGGCGTGCCACGCGCTGACGAGCCGCGCCTACGACGACGGCGACCGGGCGGCCCTGGAGGAGGTGCACGGCGCGCTGGCCCTGATATACGACCGCGAGTTCTCCGCCCGCCCCGTCCAGGAGTCGGACCACGAACGCGAGCCGATCCTGCGGGACGTGGCGGCCGTCCTGGAGCGGGCCGTGCTCGGCCACGAGCTCCGGCGGATCCCGGAGTCGAGCGTCACCGGCCACCCCGAGTCGGGCCCGGAGTACGTCCGCTGGCTGAAGGCGGTGATCAGCGACCACCCGGCCGGCTGGCACCCCCTCTACCACCGGCATCTCGCCGAGCACGGCAGCACGGACGACCTGCGCCTGCTGCTCGCCCAGGAGACCAGCCTCGACCCGCGCTTCGACGACATCCTGGCCCTCCTCCAGATCGGCCGGCACGGCGCCGAGAAGATGGAGATCGCCGCCAACTACTGGGACGAGATGGGCAACGGCGAGCCCGCCGGGGTGCACACCACCCTCTTCTCGCAGGCGCTGGAGGCGATCGGCGCCGACTCCGCGTACATACGCCGCGAGTTCCTGCTGGAAGCGGGGATCTCCGGCAACATCTCGGCCTGCCTCGCCCTCTCCCGCCGCCACTACCACAAGGCCGTCGGCTACTTCGGCGTCACCGAGTACCTGGCACCGCGCCGGTTCCGCTGCGTGGTCGACGCCTGGCGGCGCCACGACCTGGACGAGGTCGGCATCGTCTACCACGACCTGCACATCGGGGTGGACGCCGGACACGCCGCCGGCTGGTTCAAGAACGTGATCGGCCCGCTGGTGAGCGCCGATCCGGCAGCGGGACGCGACATCGCCCTCGGCGCGATGATCCGGCTCAACACCTCCCGGGACTACCTCGACACGCTGCTGGAACGCATGCGTGCCGGCGCCCCGGTCCCGACCGGCGTCTGAGCGGGCGCCGGTGAACGGGGGAGCCTTCCCGGCCATGGACTTCGCCAAGTACGAGGCGCTGGGCAACGACTACATCGTCATCGACCCGAGCGGCACGGGCTTCGTGCCGCTGCCCGAGCACGTCCGGCTGGCGTGCGACCGCCACCACGGCCTGGGCGGGGACGGTCTGCTGTACGGACCGATGCCGGCCGAGGAGGGCTTCCGGCTGCTCACCTTCAACGCGGACGGCTCCGAGTGCCCGCAGAGCGGCAACGGCCTGCGGATCTTCGCCCGGTACCTGCGCGAGTCCGGACACACGGAGGCGGACACCTTCACACTGCACTCGTCCGCCGGCCCCGTCACCGTCCGGGTGCTCGACCTCGACGCGGGCACGGTCAGCGCCGAGCTCGGCACGGCCTCGCTGGACAGCCGCGCCGTCGGGGCGGCCGGCCCCGCCCGCACCCTGCTGCGCGAGCCCCTGCTCGCCGCCGGGGAACGGTGGGAGGTCACCTGCGTGCGGCTCGGCAGCCCGCACTGCGTGATCCCCGTACCCGGCCGGAACGCCGACGAGGCCCTGGCCCGTACGGTCGGCGCGGCCGTGCGCGACCACGCGCTGTTCCCGGACCGGATCAACGTCGCACTGCTCGACGTGATCGACCGGGAGACCCTCCGGATCGAGATCTTCGAGCGGGGCGCCGGGTACACCCTCGCCTCCGGCAGCAGCGCCTGTGCCGCCGCCGTCGCCGCGCACGCCCTGGGCCTCACCGGCTCACGGGTCACCGTCCGCATGCCCGGGGGAGAGGTCGAGGCCGGCATCGGCGAGGACGGCACCGTCACCCTCACCGGCGTGGTCCGCTCGGTGCTGCGCGGCCGCTGGGCGGCGGGCCTCGGGCGGCGGCTGGCCGAGGGGGCGCTCGCGTGAGGCGGGCCCGCCCGGGAACCGGGTACCCGATGCGCCGCTGGGTCTTCGAGGACGCCAGGGGCCGTTACGACATCGACCTCGGCGACAGCCACGTCGACTGCTCCACCGTCGGCGACCTGCCGTGGCCGGCCGACCTGGTCCTGGACTACGGCACCGACGCCGGCGGCGACCGGCTCCGCTCGCTCGTCGCGGACGGCTACGGCCGGGACGTCGGCCACGTGGGCATCACCCACGGGGCCCAGGAGGCCCTGTACCTCCTCTACCAGGCGCTGCTGCGGCCCGGTGACCACGTCGTGGTCTTCACCCCGGGCTGGCAGCAGGCCCGCGCGGTGCCCGAGGCGCTCGGGTGCGAGGTCTCGTGCGTGGGCCTGACGGCCGACGGCCGCCCCGACGTGGCGGCCGCAACCGGGCTGATCGGACCGCGCACCAGGGTGGTCGTGCTCAACTCGCCCTGCAATCCGAGCGGACGACGACTCGCCGACGACGACACGGAACCCCTGCTGGCCGCGCTGCGCCGGCACGGCGGGCACCTGCTGCTGGACGAGGAGTACGTGGCCGACCTCGCCGCCGACTCGCTGCTCGGCCGCTACGAGCGGGCGGTGTCCGTCTCCAGCCTCTCCAAGGTCTACGGCTTCCCCGGGCTGCGGACGGGCTGGATGTGCGGTCCCCCGGAGCTGGTGCGTGCCGCGATGGAGCTCAAGCACCTCACCACCATCTCCAACTCGGTGCTCACCGAGCGGCTGGCCGCCGAGGTCCTGGAGCGCCGTGAGCACTACCTGGAGCGGTACCGGACGCTGACCTCGGACGGATACCGGGTCCTGCGCGCCTGGGCGGCCGGGCACGAGGGCGCGGTGCGCGTCATGGAACCCGAGGGGACGCCGTTCGCCTGGCTCTCGCTGCACACCGGCGAGACATCGCTCGCGCTGGGCCGGCGCGTCCTGGACCGGGGCCGCGTCCTGCTCATGCCCGCCGAGGTCTTCGACAGCGAACAGGGCCTGCGGGTCACCTTCGCGCGCGAGGAGTCCGTGCTGCGCGAGGGGCTGGACCGGCTCGGTGCGCTGCTCCACGACCGGAGCGGCTGATGGGAGGCGTGGGAAGGGCCCGCCGGACGGACATGGCCGGCGGGGACGAGCCCGTGGCCCTGGCGACCGGGCCGGCCGGCGACGCCCAGGACGCCCGCGCGGCCGCCGCGCTGTTCGACGGTGTCCACGGCGCCGACGGTCCGTGGCGGCCGGTGCGTCCCCTGCTGCTGCCCGCCGACGACCACCGCAGGACGGCGGACCTGTCCGCCCGCGCCGCCCGGCTGGTGCTGGACGCCGCCCTGCGCCGGGCCCGCACCGCCGGCGAACTGCTGGCGGCGCTCGGCTCCCGGCCCGAGGCGTTCCCCCTGCTCGACCACGACGCCCCGCTCGGCGGGCACCTGCTGGCCGCGATCCGCCCGGACATCCTGATGGAGCGCGGCACGCCCCGGTTCGTCGAACTCAACATCGACAGCGCCCTGGGCGGCGTGCTCCAGGCCGACCTGGTCCCGGACCGCTTCCTGCGGCACTACCGGCGTACACCGCTGCCCGGCGGGCCCGCGCTCACCGCACCACCGTCGGCGGTCGAGGCCCGGGCCGGGGCCCTGCGGTCCTTCCTCGCGCTGCCCGCGGGCGCCTCCGTCCTCCTCCCGCACTACCGGGTGGGCAACCTGCCGGGGCTGGCCGAGGACCCCGCCCGGTTCGCCGCGTGGCTCGCGCCCGTCTTCCGCAGCGCCCGGCGTCACGGCATCGAGCTGTTCAGCCACCCGCTGGAGGACCTCACCACCGGCCCGGACGGGCGCCTCAGGGCCGGTGACCGCCCGGTGGACGGCGTGTTCCGCTCGTTCGTCAGCCACGGCCAGGGCGCGAGTCCCGGCCTCGCGGCGCTGGCCCGTGCCGTGTCCACGGGCGCCGTGCGGATGTTCACGCCGGAGGCCACCATGCTGCTCACCAACAAGAAGACACTGGCCTGGCTCTGGGAGGACCTGGACCGACTGCCCTCGCGGGAGCGGGAGTTCGTCACCGCGCACATCCCGAGGACGGTCCGGCTGGAGCCGGCCGCGGGCCGAGCCGCCCCGCGCGAGGCCCTGACCGGCCGCTCCGGCCTCGTCCTCAAGCCCGCGGACGGCTTCGGAGGCCGCGGCGTCGTCATCGGGGCGGCAGTGTCCGACGACACCTGGCGCACCGAGGTGCAGCGGGCCGCGCGCGAGGGCGGCCACGTCCTCCAGGAGCACGTCGAACCCGACCGGGTCCGCCTCGGCTTCGTCCACACCCCCAGCGGCGAGGTCACCCACGCCGAGGTCCCCTACGTCCTCGGTCCGTTCCTGTACGGGCTGCGCGCGTCCGGGGTGCTGGTGCGGCACGGCACCCCCTCGGCGGGGCCCGTGCTCACCGCCGGCGCGGGCGTGGTCATGAACAGCGTGCTCCTGGTGGGGGCGTGAGACGGCCCGTGCGTGCCTTCCCGCAACAGCCCGCCACGGCCGCCCCGGCCGACCGGAGCCTCGGCGCTCCCTTCCGGATCTTCCAGGCGTCCGTCCTGGGCTCGAACCTGGCCGACGGCGTCTACCTGGTCACCCTGCCGCTGCTGGCCCTCTCCCTGAGCGGCTCGGCGCTGGTGGTCAGCGCCGTGGGCGTCGCCATGCGGGCACCGTGGCTGCTGCTGATCCTGCCCGCGGGCGTGGTGGTGGACCGCTGCGCGCCGATGGCCGTCATGGACTGGGCGTCGAAGTGCCGCTTCCCGCTGGTCGCCGTGCTCGGCCTGCTCGCCTGGGCGGGGATGCTGCCGGTGTGGGCGCTGGTGGCCGGGGCGTTCCTGATCGCGGCGATGGGGACCTTCGTGGACCTCGCCGCCCAGTCGCTCCTGCCGCGTCTGGTCACCCCCGAGCTGCTGCCCAGGGCCAACGCCAATCTGCAGTCCGGCCAGACCCTCGCGGCGCAGTTCGCGGGCCCGGCCCTCGGCGGTGTCCTCGCCTCGATGCACGGCGTGGGCTTCACCGTCGCGGCCGTGCTCTACGCGGGCGGGCTGATCGGCCTCGCCCTGCTGCACCGCCGGCCGGGCCCGTTCGGGACGCACATCACGCAGACCCTGCCGGCCGCGCCCCGGAAGCCGGGGCCCGCCGGCCGCGGGATCGCGTCGATGGGGCGGGACCTGCGCGAGGGCGCCGCCTACTTCAGACGCCGCCATGACCTGATCGGCCTCGCCGCCGTCGCCGCCACCGGCAACATCGCGTTCGCCGCCACCATGACCATGCTGCCCGTGTGGGTGGTCTCCCCGGGGCGGCTCGGACTGCCGAGTTCGGCCATGGGCGTCATCGCCGCCGCCCCCGCCGTGGGCGGGGTGCTGGCGGGCCTGGTGGCCGCGCGGCTGCTGAAACGCTTCGGCGGACGGGCGGTCCTCGGCTTCTGCGCCCCCGCCGTCGGGCTGTGCCTGGCCGCGATCGCCCTGCCCACCCCGCCGGCCGCGTTCGCCGCGCTGGCCGTCGTCGGAGGGCTGATGGTCCAGCTGAACGTGATGAGCATGTCCCACCGGCAGTCGAGCATCCCGACCGCGCTGTTCGCACGGGTCAACTCCGTCTACCGGTGGATCATCCTCGGCGTCTCGCCCGTCGGAGCCCTGCTCGGCGGTCTCGTCGCACAGCGGTTCGGCACCGCCGCGGTGTTCCTGTCCGGGGGCGCACTGGCCCTGGCCGCGGGCGCCCTGCTGCCCGCCCTGCTCTTCCACCCCGCACCCCAAGGCTGCGACCGCCTTGCGGACCCCCGACCCACCGACGAGGAACTGACCCATGACTGAACAGCTCCAGGAGTTTCCCACCGACTGGACGCGGGCCCTGGCCATCGTCGCGCACCCCGACGACGTCGAGTACTCGGCCGCCGCCGCCGTCGCGACCTGGGTCGACGAGGGCAAGGAGGTCGTCTACCTGATGGCGAGCCGGGGCGAGTGCGGGATCGACGGCCTGGACCCCGAGAAGGCGGCGCCGATCAGGGAGCGGGAGCAGCGCGCGAGCGCCGCGGTCGCCGGCGTGCGGCAGGTGGAGTTCCTCGACCACCCCGACGGGCTGATCGAGTACGGCACCGCCCTGCGCCGGGACCTCACGCTCGCGGTGCGCCGGCACCGCCCGGAGCTGGTCTTCACCCTCAACCACCACGACCACTGGCGCGGTGTCTCGTGGAACACCCCGGACCACCGCAACGTCGGCCGGGCCGCCCTCGACGCGGCGGCCGACGCCGCCAACCGGTACCTGTTCCCCGAGGAGGGCCTGGAGCCCTGGGAGGGGGTGCGCTGGCAGGCGGTGGCCGGATCCCCGTACCCCACGCACGCCGTGGACGTCACCTGGGCGGTGGAGCGCGGCGTCCGGGCGGTGCTGGAGCACGCCACCTACCTCCAAGCGCTGACCGACGAGGAGCCGGAGGCCTACGTCCGGGGCTTCCTGGGCCGCAACCTCGCCGCCGCCGGAGCGCGGTTCGGCGGCCGGCCGGCGGTGTCCTTCGAGGTCTTCCACCGCGACCCGTACCGGGTGCGCGCCGGCGAGGTCCACTACCGCTGAGCCCCGCCCGCCCCGCTCCCCGTCCGCCCCGCCACCCGCCCCCTCCCGCCCCGACCCGGGACCGACCGTAGGGACACCGTTCGTGCACCTCGCCATCGTCGACGTCAATCCCCCCGCGGTGCAGGCCGTACGGCTCGCCAAGGAGGCGGGCCACCGGGTGACGTTCCTGCAGCCGGCGCTGACCCAGTACGCGCTCACCGGCGAGACGCTGAAGGCCGTGCGGTCGGTGGACCGGCTGATCGACGGGATCGACACGACAGACCCCGTCGCCGTGCTCGAAGCGCTGGAGAAATGCCACGCCGAGGCGCCGATCGACGTGGCGGTGACGTTCCAGGAGCTGGCCGCCGAAGCGGTGGCCGCCGCCTGCCGGAGCCTCGGACTGCGCGGCACGGCGCCCGACGCGGTGTTCACCGCCCGGCGCAAGGACCGGTGCCGGGCGGCGCTCGAGGCCGCGGGGGCGGCGTCCGCCCGCTGGGCGCTCGCGCTCGACGTGGACGAGGCGCTGGAGGCCGCCGGGCGCATCGGCTACCCGGTCGTGATCAAGCCGACGTCCGGCAGCGCCAGCCTGCTCTCGCACGTGGCGGACGACCCGCGGCAGGCGGCGGCCGCCTGCCGGAACGTGCTGACCGGCACCGACGGGGTTCCGGCGCACTGGCGGGCCCAGTTCGCGCGGGGCGTCCTGGTGGAGGAGAAGCTGACGGGCAGGCTGGTCTCGGTGGAGATCGGCGCCCGGCGGGGCGAGTTCTTCCCGTTCTGCGTCACCGGCCGCTTCCGCGCACCGGAGAACGAGGTGGTCGAACTGGGCTCGTGCGTCCCCGCGGGACTCTCACCGCGGGAGAGCGCCGACTGCGTCGCCTACGCCGAGGAGGTCTGCCTTGCCATCGGAGCCGACCAGGGGATCTTCCACCTGGAGGTGATGCTGACCGAACGCGGGCCGGTGCTGGTCGAGTTCAACCCGCGGATCATGGGAGGCGGCCTGCCGCACGCCTACCGGCACGCCACCGGGCAGGACATCTACGCGTCCTGGCTCCAGCTCATGACCGGGGAACCGGTCGACGTCCCCGGCGAGATCACCGGCTGCACCGCCGTGTTCGCGGTCGTCCCCCGGGACGGCGGACGGCTGTCCGGCACGGCCTGCCTCACGCCGCTCGACGGGCAGGACGACATCCTGGAGGTCATCGGGTTCGACGCCTACCGGACCGGCCCGGGCGAGAGCGTCGCCCCCGGCCAGGCCGTCGCCCGCTTCATCCTGCGCGCCGAGAACCGCCGGGCCGCGGTGGGCAGGGCCGAGGAGCTGCTGGGCCGGCTGGAGGGCACGCTGGGCGTCCGGCTGATGACCGGCGACCTGGACGCCTGAACCACCGGCCCCGTCCCGCGTGCGGCGGCGAGAGGCACCGGGCGGCCGGGCGCCTGAACCACGGGCCCTCGTCCGGCCGTACGGGGCTCAGAGCAGGCCGTGCGCGCGGAACTCGTGCTCCACCATCGGGTCGTCCAGCACGTCCAGCGCCACGAAGTAGGAGATCGTCCGCTTGGCCGTCGCCCGGGTGTGCGCGGCGACGGTCTTCTCGTCGTACACCTCCGCGAGGACCTGTTCGGCGTCGTCGCGCGTGAGCCCGTAGCCCAGCAGCTCGGCGCGCACGGCGTCGGTGTCGGGTTGCAGGAAGGCCGCGATGAGCCGGGGCACCAGCAGGGCCGCCTCGCGCCGGGCCGCGGGGTCCAGGGCGGCCCACAGGTAGCGCAGGAAGGCGGCGAAGTACACGTGGTGGCGTCCCTCGTCCGCGGCGTGGTCGCGGATCGTCTCCCGCACGGCCGGAACGATCTCGCTGTCCACCGGCAGTTCGGCGAGGCTGGCCGAGATCAGCGTCTCCGAGACGGTCACGAAGAGCAGTTCGGCCAGGGCCCGGGTGTGCTGCGGCAGTTCCTGCTGGATCTCCTCCAGCCGCCGCAGGAAGTAGGGCTGCTCGGGCAGCACCGGGACGATGCCGGTGGTGTCGCGGACCTGGCGCATCAAGTCCACCGAGAACAGGGCGTGGTAGGCCTCGTCGCAGTAGATCTTGTAGGCGTCGAAGCGCATCTCCTCGGGGAGTCCGACGCCGACGCTGCCCTGCGCGATGCCGAGCGCGGTGCGGTTGACCACCAGCGTCTCCAGCTTGGCGGTGAAGTCCAGGTAACGGTAGAGGTGCTGGACGAGCACCGTGTCGAACAGCTCGGGCCGCAGCTCGGCGATGAGCGGGTGGCGCGCGACGGGCACCAGTTCGGGGGAGAAGTAGCGGGAGGCGTCGGAGGACGGCGCGCTCAGCTCCCGCCGGGGCGACCGGCGGACGGTCGCCCGCTCCGCCCAGCGGCCGAAGGGGGAGCTGTACGAGACGTCGACCTGCTCCCCGTCCACCCCTGCGCCGGCACCGGTGAGCTGCCCGGCACCACCGACGGGTTCGGCACCTGCGACCGGTGCGGCGCCGGCGGCCGGCGCCGCACCGGCCGGGGCGAGTGCCTTGCGGGGGCAGTAGGCCAGGGCGGAGCACCCCACGAAGAGCCCGACAATCCCGCACATCGCATGGTTCCCAATCGTTGGTGAAGGTGGTGGAGGGTCAGGCGTTCGGCAGGTCCAGGACCTCGACGTCGGCGAGCTGGCCGATCAGGTCCGCGGCGTCCGCGACCGCCTCGTCGACGTCGATGCCGTACTCCTCGGCGAGCAGGGCCCCGATGGCGGCCACCGAGCGCTGCCCGTCCACGCAGGCCAGGATGAAGGCCGCGGAGTCGGACAGCTCCATGGCGTTCGGTCCGACGGCGATGAGCGTCTTGTCACGGAACCTGCGGAAACGTGCCGCCAGTCCGAGCCGGGGCACGACGTCGGCTGCCGAGGTGGTCAGGGACATTCAGATCTCCACCCTCATGGAAAGGAGCTTGCACAGGTACATCACGTCACGGACCCAGGTGGCCGGGTCGTCCGGATCGAAGTCGCGCATCGTCTCGACCGCCCAGTAACGCTCGTACGACAGCGCCTGCGGAGCGGCCGCCTTCACGCGCCGGGCCCGCCACTTCACCAGCCGGCCGCACTCGCCGTGCGCGGCGACCAGGGCGTCCACCGCGTGTCCGAAGGCCTGGCGCACCGACAGCACGGCGCTCGCCTCGTCGCCCGTGGCCAGCTGCCCGAGGGCGTCCTCGACGAAGTCGTCGGCGTTGGTCAGGCAGTGCGTCACCACGGCCGCCCCGAACGCCGACTCCTCGATCAGCCGCTGCTGCCGGCGCACCCACTCCTCGCCGTCCAGCGGGCGGCAGACCAGCAGCCGCTCCAGCAGCTGCTCCTCGTCCCGGGTGAGCATCTGGCCGATGGTCCGGCCCTGGTCGAACACCGCCCAGGACACCTTGGCGAGGATCTCCTCCACCTGGCCGGACGTCCAGTACTTGACCTCCCAGCGCCGTTCCTCGGTGTAGAAGTGCTCCGTGGGCACCTCGGGGTGGCTCAGCGGGACGCGGATCGTGCCGGAGGAGCTGCCGGTCCACGGCTTCTCGCCCACCACGTAGATGTCGAGGTCGCTCAGGTCGTTGCCCCAGCCGCGGGCGAGGGAGCCGACGACGAACGCGGAGTCGTGGCCGTCGGGCAGCAGATCACGCCCGGCCAGTTCGTCCAGGCAGCGGGTGAAGTCGAGACTCATGCGGGCGTTGGCCTTCCGGGGCGCGGTCGTCAGGGGGCTGGACATGGCTGGTGGCCTGCCACCGCACACGCGGTGGCAGGCCGGTGGCCCGGCTATTCGCCCGTCGCCGGGCCGGAGAGGGTGAGCAGGCCGAACTCGGCCGACTGGTACAGCAGTTCCTCGACGTCGGAGAGTTCGCACTCCGCGGCCGCCAGGAGCTCGCCCAGGGTGCGCTGTCCGTCGATGCCGTCGAGCAGCCGCTGCCACTGCGGCATCTCCTCGCCGTCGATGACGAACTGGATCTCGCCGTCGGTGACCAGGTAGCGCAGCAGCGGTTCCTTCTGGTCGGTGAGCAGCAGGACCGAGTCGTCCAGCGCGGGCACGAGCGCGTCGTGCAGGTCGGGCCGCCGCAGCACCCGGGCCTCGATGCCGTCGCGTTCGGCGTCCCAGTCCCCGACGATCAGTTCGACCGGGACGGGAGCGGGTGTGGCCTCCACGGGCGGCGTGGGCGGCTGCTGCAGCATCACGTCCAGCAGTCCGAGGTTGACCGCGCGCAGCAGGAACTCCACGTGCCCGGAGGACGGGTCCTCCTGGAGGGCGCGCAGGGTGGCACGCGCGTTGTCCGCGTCCAGGTACTCCTTGGCCCGCGGGCCGGACAGGGCCTCTTCGAGCAGGGCGTCGCCGTCCGCCGCGAGCATGCCCGCGAAGGCGCGGTAGGTGTGGCGGATGCCGTCGCCGTAGAAGAACCCGACCTTGGTCCGCTCGGCGAACTCGGCCGGGAGCACCCCCTCGAGGCCGTCGCGCAGCAGGCGCTTGTCCCAGGTGAGCCGGGAGCGCAGCGACGGTGGGACACAGGCGGAGAGTTCCACGAGGCGGTGGTCCAGGAAGGGGACCCGGGCCTCGATGCCGCTGCCGGCGGCCGTCCGGTCCTCGTGCCAGCAGTTGTACTGCTGGACGTCGCGGTACTTCCAGCGCAGGTAGCGCTCGTAGGGGTCCTCGGCGGGCGTCCCGCGGCGCAGCACCTCGGCCCGCACCAGCGGCTGCGGGGACTGCTCCCACCAGGCCGCGAGTCCGCGGTGGCGGTGGCGGTCGTCGCGCAGCGCCATGCCGTCGATGCCGGAGGCGAACTGCTCCCAGTCGTCGCCGAAGCTGGCCGTGTAGCCGCCGTTGAACTCGTCGCTGCCGCCGCCCAGCAGCATGCCCTTGATCTCCGGGAAGCGGGCCTTGACGAAGCGGTACAGCTCCCGCTTGTAGAAGACCTCGGGGCCGCACTGGGGGCTCTCCAGCAGCCACAGCAGGTTCTTCCACTCCTGCGCGGCCGGCACGCGGGAGATGTCGAAGAGGACCTGGTGGTTGTCGAGCCCGTAGTGCCGGGCGACGCGATGCCCGTACATGGCGTCCTCGTTGGCGAGGGTGCTGCCGTTGAGGGCGGTGAAGGTGCGGGGGCGGATGGTGCTGAGGGCGGCGATCGACGCGGAGTCGACGCCACCGCTGAGGAAGAGGCCCACCTCGGTGTCCGAGGTCTCGCACTCGCGCACCGAGTCGGCGAGCGCCTGCGCGTACCGCTCGGTGAATTCGGCGGGGGACAGCTCGTCCCGCAGATCCGCCGGGCGCGGGAAGGACCAATAGCGGTGATTCTCGGTGCTTCCGTCACGCAGGTCGATCGTGACGATGGTCGCGGCCGGCACCAGTTCGACACCGCGGAACCAGGTATTGGGTGCGCCTTCGACGAAATCCGGCGCTCCGGTGAGCGCCTGGTCGGAAAGGGCACTGTCCCAGTCGAGTTCGCGCGGGCAGGCCGGGTCTTCGAAGAGCGTTTTTATCTCGGATCCGAAGACGACGCGCTCTTTGTTCCGGTGATGGAACAGCGGCTTGATACCGAACCGGTCGCGGGCGAAAAGGAGACGGTTTCTCTTGCGGTCGTAGAGGACGATCGCAAACATGCCCCGGACGTCGTCCAGGAACCGCAGGCCCTTTTGCTGGTAGAGATGGACCAGCACTTCGCAGTCGCCGGAGGTGCGAAGGCGGACGCCGGAAGGCAGGGTCGCGGCCAGTTCGCGGTGGTTGTAGACCTCGCCGTTGGCGATGAGGATCACGTCGCCGTCGGGGCTGTGGATCGGCTGGCCGCCGTTCATGGGATCCACGAGGGACAGTCGCGTGAAGGCCAGGCCGACCGGCCCGGTAAGCAACAACTCCTGATCGTCGGGGCCTCGATGGGCCACGGCCCGCGCCATGCGACGCAGAAGGCCGTCAGTGTCCGGCGAGAGCACCTGCCCATCGGTGCGGGCCAGACCTGCAAGGCCGCACATATTCACCTCACTCGATCTCGGAGTACCCAGAAAAAGGATTTGCGCCGGGGCGCCGTGGTCCAGAGAACCTCGGCGCCCCGGCGCGCACATCACACGACCGTGATCAGAACGGTCCCGAAGGCAACCTTCTTGGTGGCCGGCTTGGTGTACTTCTTCATGTGGAATCACCTCCTTTTCCTGGGGAATAGGCGAGCCATCAGGTTCCGGTGACCGGAGCCCGTCGGCTTCGCTGGAACGACACTAAGCCGCCGGAGCCGATCAGTGCACCTTCACCATCCTGCAATGCATGATGCTGAGCTCGATACGGGCTGGTAGCAGCGGAGTACGGTGAACGACAATCACTAAGGCCAACTTATTGGATTGGGAGTTGTCTCGTGGAATCCACTGCAGCGAGCGGGTCTAGGTCGCCTATGGCGAATCCATGGAGTGGGCTGCCGCCCGTGGAAGTTCATTGCCATGGGTTCGGTGACGTCGACTTCTCGGACTTCACCAAGGTCGACCTCGCGCGCCTCGACGCCTGGTGCGCGAGCGAGGGCGTCCTGAGCCTGCCCACGATGTACCTCCACCGGGAGCAGCTCGCCGAGTTCGAGGCCTTCGTGCACGAGTACCACCGCATGCGGGGCGAGGGTCTGCTGCCGCACGTCGCCGGCATCGCCCTGGAGGGGCCGCTGCTGGCCAGCCACGGCGGTACTCCCGCGTCGACCGTCTGGGCCCCCAGCAGGCACGAGTGGGAGCGCCTCGCGGCCCTCGGACCGTACGGACTGACGTACACCGTCCTGTCGCCGGACGCGTTCTCGCCCGCCTCCGAACTCCACGCCGAGCCCACCGCCCGCGACACGGGCTTCGACTGGCTCATCCCGCTCCTGATGGCCCACGGAATCCGCCCCGCGCTCGGCCACTTCACCCGTGCCGACCCGCAGCGCAGCGCGGAACAGGTCGACGAGATCGTCGAGATGGCCTGGCAGAGCGAGTGGAACGGCAACGGCGTCCGCGTCGTCACCGACCACCTGTTCAACGACATGCCGCTGCTGATCCGGCACGCCTTCCGCAGCGCCCGGGCGCGCGCCGAGCGGGACGCCGTCATCGCCTCCTACGACCTGCCCGGCTGGACCCTCGACCAGATGGCGCGGATCGTCGGACCGGTCCCGGCGGCCATCATGCGCCAGGCGGCGGCCGGCCGGATCGGCGCCTGCATCAACTTCGACGGGGAGCACGTCGACCTGGCCATCGCCACCCGCGCCGTCCAGCTGATGGGCGTGGAGAACTCGATGATGATGACCGACCGTTGCGACTCCGCACGGCTCGGCGGCCAGGACCTGCACCACCGCGTGGACAACGCGCTCTGGTACCAGCAGGACGGCATCGTCGCGGCCGGTTCCGTACCGCTGGCCCGTCAGATGGCCAACGCGCAGTCGCAGGGCCTGTCCCCCGAGGACGTCCGCACCCTCGCCGCCGGCACCGCGCACCGGGTGTTCGGACTGCCCGTCCGGTCGGAAGCCCGTCTCCCCGTCGCGTAATCCGAAGAAGGAGCCCCACATGCTTGACGCACTCGACCGGCTGGTCGTCGACTGGTCCGATCTCCCCAAGGCCCGCGCGCAGACCAAGGAGATCCTCACCGCGCTCTCCGAGGACAAGGCGGCTCTGACGCAGCTGCTGGAGCGGGCGCGCGAGGAGGAGGACCTCTTCGACAAGTGCGAGCACCACCGGCTGCTCGACAAGCTCGTCATCTACGACGCCCTGGACCGCGGCTTCCGGATCCGCGTGCACGTCTCGACCGAGGACCACCGGGACCGGCCGCACGACCACCGGTTCACCTTCACCTCGCTGATCATGCGCGGCCAGTACAAGCACGTGCGGCACGAACTCACCGGGCGCCTCTCGGAGGAGGACATTCCGCAGAGCGCCCAGGACGACTTCGACGCCGTGCCGACCGACCTGCGCGTGGTGCCCCGGTTCGTCACCCACGAGCAGGCGGGCAACTGCTACACGCTCCACCACAGCGAGATCCACACCACGTATACCACCCCCGACACCGTCTCGCTCTTCCTGCGCGGCCCCGCGGAGAAGGAGCGCTCGATCATCACCGAGCGCGAGACGGGCCGTGTCTGGTGGCGCTTGGGCGAGGACAAGGAAAAGGCCGAGCGCCGCGGCAGCAAGCGCATCAGCAAGGACTACTTCGACGAACTCACCGGCCGTCTGCGGGCCATGGAGGTGCTGTGATGGTGACCCGCCCCGGCGACGACCTGCTGGATCCCACCCCGTCGATCCTGCTGACCGCGCCCTCCGAGCAGGACATCGCCAAGGCCGAGGCGCTCATGGCCTCGCTTCCCAAGGTGCGCTGGGACGACCTGGAGGCGGCGGCGGAGATCACCGAGGCGATCGCCCGCCGGCTCGGCGACGACCGGGCGCTGCTGCGCACCCTCGTGGGCCGCGCGTTGCGCACCCCGGAACTGCGCGAGAAGTTCGAGTGCCACGCGCTCGACGACAAGATCGTGATCTGGGACGACCAGGACAAGGGCCTGCGCATCCGGCTCCGGCTCGCCAACACCGACCAGTACGAGCGGGTCCACAACCACCGCTACAGCTTCACCGCCTACATCCTGCACGGCGCGTACCAGCACACCCTGTACGCGACCGACCAGCCGCTCGACGAGAGCGCCGACGTCTCCCGCTTCTGGCCGTACTTCGTGCGCGAGGAGCCGGCGGGCCGGTGCATCACCCTCGACCACGAGCAGCTGCACACCACCATCACCGAGCCCGAGACGATCTCGCTGATGATCCAGAGCCCCGCCCGCAAGCAGCGCGCCTTCATGATCCGCCGCGACGACGGGACCGTCTGGTACCGCCTGGGCGCCGCCGAGGAGTCCGCCGAGCGCCGGGCCGAGGTGCGCATGTCCGACGAGCGCATGCACCACTGGCTGTCGCGACTCGAAGCGTTCGGCCTCCTGTGAGCACGGCTTTCGGCCACCTCCGGTACGGGACGTCCGGGTGGCAGCGCATCGACCTGTACGGGCCGGCGGAACCGGAGGACGGTGACGCGCCCGTCGCCGAGATCCCCCAGGCCGCGCCGGTGGTGCTGGTGCACGGCGGTTTCTGGCGGCACGACCGTACGGCGCAGGATCTGGAACCGCTGGCGTTCGCCCTGGCCGAACTCGGCCACCGGGTCGCCGTGCTGGAGTACCGGCCGAGCTGGGACGGCGGGGCCTGGCCGGGTGCCGCCGAGGACTGCCGGGCCGCCCTGCACCTGCTCGGGCAGAAGGACGGCACCTGGGACGGCGCCGTGCTCGTGGGCCACTCCGCGGGCGCCCATCTGCTGCTCGCCGCCCTCCAGGGGCAGGCCCGCGGGGCCCGCGTCGTGCTGCTCGCCCCGGTGACCGACCTCGCCGAAGCGGCCCGCCTCGGGGTCGGTGAGGGAGCCGTCGACGTCTTCCTGGCCGCACACCTCGCCACCGGCGGGACCCACCGGGAGGCGACGCCCGTGCTCGCGCCGGCCGACGCGGCCTCCGTCACGGTGGTGAGCGCACTGGAGGACCAGGCCGTGCCGGCGGAACTCACCCGCCACCAGCTGGACCACTGGCCGCAGGACGGACCACGGCTGACAACGGTGTCCGTGCCCGGCGCACGCCACATGCATCTGGTGAACCCGCAGCGCCCCGCCTGCCGGACCGTGCTGAAGCTCATCGGCGGCGGTGCCGCCACCGCCGGGAAAGAGGACAGGTGACCACGACGACCACCGCCGCCCCGGCCCCGGCGGACCTCCACGTGCCGGGCACGACCCGCTCGGCCGTCCTGCCGCGGGCGTTCGACTCCCTGACCGTGGACCCGCGCAAGCGGGACCTGTACCGCCTGGACACCTACGCGCGGGAGGGGCTGGAACTGTTCGGCTCCCCCAGCGAGCGGGCATGGCTGCACGCGAACACCTTCGTGGTCCTCAAGCCGGACGCCCTGGCCGGCCGGCGCGGCCCGCGGGTGCTGGACATCCTGGAGGAGGAGGGCTGGAAGCCCTTCGCGGCCCGGCCGTTCGCCTTCGACCCGGTGCTGACCAGGGAGATCTGGCGCTATCAGTTCAACGCCGCCTCACGGCAGCGCATCGCGGTGGTCGACCACCTGCTGGGCTCCGGTCCGTCCGCGCTCGTCCTGCTGCGTGACACCCGCAGAGCGGGATCCGGCCTTCCCGCGAGCGTACGGCTGACCGCCGCCAAGGGAGCGGCCGATCCCGCCTCCGCGCACGGCCGTGACCTGCGCACCCGCTTCGGCCGGGTCAACGGGCTGTTCAACTTCGTCCACACCCCTGACGAACCGGCCGACCTGGTCCGGGAGTTGCGGCTGTTCACCTACCGCACGGGCACCGCCTGGCTGCGCGCGGCGCTCACTCAGAGCCTGCCCGCCGAGGGACAGCCGTGCCCGGCCCGGAGCCTGGTCGCCGAGCTGGAGCAGGACGTCCCGCTGCACGACCTGGCGGCGGAGGCGAGCCTCGGCCGGCTCGCCGGGCGCACCGACCGGTGGGGCGCGCTCGCCCGCGAACACCGTTCGCGCGACGCGGTCCGGCACTGGCTGACGGCCCTGAGCGACACGGAGTTACCCCCGGGCGCCGCCCGCTGGGACGTCCTGTCGGTGCTGACAGAATGGATCGACTGCAACGAACCGGGTGTCGCGCCGCTGCTCGCCACCGTCGCGGCCGCCGACTGGAGGAACGAAGAGTGAGCGCCCTTCCCCCCGCCCCGCAGGCCGTCGTCTTCGACTGCGACGGACTCCTGGTCGACACCGAGGTCTGCTGGACCAGGGCCGAGACCAAGATCTTCGCCGCCCACGGCCACGACTTCGGACCGGAGCAGAAGGCCCTGGTCATCGGTCGTACGCTGCAGGGCGCGGGCGAGGCGATGGCCGAGTACTTCGGCCGCCCCGGAGCCGGCCGCGAGCTCGCCGCCGAACTGCTCGGCCTGGTACGCGAGGAGCTGGCACAGGGGGCCGACGCGCTGCCAGGCGCCGCCGAACTCGTCAAGCGGTGCGCCGCGGCCCTCCCGGTGGCGGTCGCCAGCAACTCCCCGCGAGAACTGCTCGACACCGCGCTCACCTCCTCCGGCCTCGCCGATTACTTCCCGGTGTCCTTCGCGGCCGACGAGGTGACCACGGCCAAGCCGGCGCCCGATCTCTATCTGGTGGCGTGCGAGGCACTGGGCGCCGTTCCGGGCCGCTCGGTCGCTTTCGAGGACTCCGCCACCGGCATCGCGTCGGCCCGGGCGGCGGGCCTCTACGTCGTCACCGTGCCCTCCCTGCCGGGCGCCGCGCTGGACCACGACTGGCTGGCCTCCTCGCTCGCCGACGCCGAACTCGTCCGCTGGGCGGAAGGACTGGGCGACGGTGTCCGACCGTGACGATCCGCTGATCTGCCTGTGCGCGCGGGTGCCCGAGAGCGAGATCATGGCGGCGATCCGGGCGGGCCATCGGGATCCGGCGGCGGTGCGTGACGAGACGGGCGCCGGATCCGGCTGCGGGGACTGTGTGATGGAAGTCGAGGACCTCATCGCCTGGACGGATTCCGCCACCCGCGCCTGACCCGCCGGGCGGTGTCCGCAACTCCCGCGCGATAGGGCCAAATTCAATCGTCCTGGCTTGAACTGTGTCTCAAAACCGTACTGCCGAGTGCCTGTAGGGGCCATACGCTTCTCTCCGCTTGCCTAATTCGGCAGTGACTGAGTGCGGCGGGTGCGGCGACGGCAATTCCGGGGGGCGCAGCAGGGATCCTGTGATGTGGCCAGGTCCGTCGTCCGCAAATCCTCGTGTGGAGACAGGGGCCAGTCCATCGAGGGCCACGATGGCTGGTCTGCTTGCGCGTGTCAGCGCGGAGGGGGACAGTGTGAGTAATTCACCACTCAAACAAATAGCAATTGCTGATGCCACGTCAGAAGACGAGGCGGATCCGGAGCGCGTGTATTCCCTCGCGGTCCGTCAGAGGCAGGTACGACTGGGCGGTTTGAGCGAAACGCTCGGCTGGAACAGGGAACGCACAGCCGCCGCCGTCGAGAAGCTGTGCCGCTACAACCTGCTGGTTCCGGTCCACCAGGACGGAGAGACCTTCAGTGTCTCCACTCCACGCCATGCGGCGTCGAGACTCCTCGCACCGCTGGACCGGCAGATCGAGACCCTGGAGCGCGAGGCGTTCCGGCTCCGTGCCGACCTCGGCAAGTATCAGGTCGCCTACACCGAGGCGGTCGCCGGCTCCGACCGGAACCTGGAGTTCGTCACCCTGGTCGGCCACGACGCCATCAACGCCGAGCTGGAGCGGGCCGCCGCACGGTGCCAGGAGGAGGTCCTCACCGCCCAGCCGGGCGGAGGCCGCAGCGCGGAGAGTCTGGAATCGGCCTGGTCGGCCACCAAGGACATGCTGGACCGCGGCATCCGGATGCGCACGGTCTACCAGCATTCCGCCCGTTTCAGCCCGGCCACCAGGCGCTATGTCAACCAGGTGACCAAGCACGGCGGACAGGTCCGCAGCCTCGAGGAATTCGCCGAGCGCCTCATCATCTTCGACCGCAAGGTCGCTTTCATCCCGGCCCGCAGCGATCGCGAGGTCGCCCTCGCCATCTATCAGCCGGCCATAGTGGAATTCCTGGTCGGCATCTTCGAGCGCGCCTGGCTCCTCGGAACTCCCTTCCCCGCCCAGAACCGCGCCCCCGATGTGCAGGTCCTGCTCTCGGGTGTCCGCCTGTCCATCATCAAGCTGCTCGCCGACGGTGAGACGGACGAAACCATCGCCCGCCGTATGGGGTTGAGCGTGCGGACCTGTCGCAGCCATATCTCCAAGATCTACGAAATGTTCGGAGCGCGCAGCCGCTGCCAGTTGGGCGTCTTCATCGCCAACTCGGGTTTGCTCGACGGGAACGCCGACGACGTGGTCGGGGAAAACGCGAGCTGACATCGATCATGCAATATCCGCAACGCTCGAAGCATAAAAAGTCAGCAAAATCGGCGATTCCGGCAAGCTGTGCACGACCTGCAATTGCCGCACATGCTGCGATTGCTGTGATTCTCATGGAGGTTGGGGACCGGTGACGGCCGACCAGACGACCAGATCTGATGGCTCATCAGACACCAGCCGGACGGCGGAGGGGTCGCCACAGGACGCGGCGAGCGGGTCGGTACAAGATCCGTCGGAACAGGGCCGGTCGGTACAAGATCCGTCGGTACAGGATCGGTCGGTACAGAATCGGCCGGTACAAGATCCGTCGGTACAGGACCCGAAGGGTTCCGCGAAGGGGGCATCCCTCTTCTGGCGGTTCTGGAGCGCGACGACGATCAGCGGTGTCGGCGACGCGGTCACCACAGTCGCCCTGCCCCTTCTTGCCGTCAGCGTTCTACACGCGTCGAGTTTTGAAGTCAGCCTCCTCCCGGCGGCCCAGTACGCCGCCTGGATCGCGATCGGTCTGCCCGCGGGCGTCATCGTCCAGCGCCTGCCGCTGCGCGGCACCCAGGTGGCCATGGACGTCATCAGGGCCGTCGCGGTCCTGTCGGTGCCCGTCGCGGCCCTCCTCGGCGTCCTGCACCTGGCGCAACTCGTCGTCGTGGCCCTGGTCGTGGGCCTGGGGACGGTGGTGTTCGACGTCGGCAACTCCACCTTCCTGCCGTCGATCGTCAGCAAGGAGGAGCTGACCGCGCGCAACAGCCTCACCTCGGGCTCCGCCGCGGCCACCCAGATGGGCGGCCCGGCGGTGGGCGGTGTGCTGGTCCAGCTGTGCGGCGCGGCCGTCAGCCTGGTCTTCGACGCGGTCAGCTACCTCGTCTCGGCGGTGCTTCTGCGCAGCCTGCCGAGACCTGCGGTGCCGACGTCGCCGCAGGCCGAGCGCGAATCCACACTGGCGCTCATCAAGGAGGGCTGGCACTTCGTCGTCCGCCACAAGGTCATCCGGCTGTGCGCGGCCGCGGCGACCCTGGTGAACTTCACCCTCGGCGCGCTCATGGCGCTCATCCCCGTCTTCCTGATCAGGACGCTCGACGCTCCGGCGAGCCTCGTCGGTGTCCTGATCGCCACCGAGGGACTGGGCAGCTTCATCGGGGCCGCCGTCACCACCACTCTGGCCAACCGCTTCGGCAGCGCCCGCACGATCCTCTACTCGACCCTGGCCGGCGCCTGCGCCGCCCTCCTGCTGCCGCTGGCCGGCAGCGGCTGGAGCCTGCTCCTGTTCGCCCTCGGCAACGTGGGCGTCGGCGCGGCGGCGGTGGTGCTCAGCGTCCTCGCCCGCACCCACCGCCAGACGGTCACCCCGCCGGAGCTCCTGCCGCGCGTCATGGCCACCGTCCGCTTCGTCTCGTGGGGGGCGGTCCCCGTCGGCGCCCTGACCGCCGGCGTCGCCGGCACCCTCCTCGGCAGCCGAGGCGCCCTCTGGCTGATCGTCGCCATCGGCTTCCTGACCCCGCTGGCCATGTGGACGAGCTCCATCCGCGGCCAGAGGGACCTGGACTGAGCCACGTCCCACCCGTGGGCCCCGTCCGACACCCGGACGGGGCCACGGAGAGCCACCTGGGCGCCGCACAGTCCGTCCGTGTCCGCTACCGCGCGGTGGCCCTCGGCCTCGCCGACGCGGTGACCGTGGCGCTGGCCGCCGACTATGACACGGACGCGATCCTCACCCTCGACCGACGCGACTTCCGGGCCGTACGCCCGTTGGGCCGCCACAAGGCCTTTCGGGTCCTCCCGGACGGCCTTCCGCTCTGAAGCCGCCGTTCAAGGGCTGGTCGGGATGGCCCGGGGTGGTCCGCCGTAAGGCTCCCGGTAGGGGTTCTCTCGTCCTCCCGATACCCGATTTCGGCACACGCCGAGTTCAGTGATGATGCACGGCATGACCACCCCCACCCGGATCAGCACGCTGGCCCTGCGGCACGTGATCCCTGACCCTCTGGCCATCGACCAGTGGGCGGAGGTGCGTCCGCTGATCGACGGACGGGACGTGCTGGCCGGGATCCACCCCGGCGGGGTGTCGAGCTGCTCGCGCAGGGAGTGGTTCGGGCCGGCCGAGGGGTGGCCGCTGGCGGCGCTGGAGGAACCCCGCCGCGTCGAGCTGTCCAACAACGACTGCTACACGGGCTGTTGCGGAGGCATCTTCGTCACCGTCCACCGCCGGGGCGACAGGGTGCTGTGGTCGTCCTGGCAGAACACGAACGACATCCGGGTGCCCGTCCCCGCGGACGTCCACTTCGACGCCGCTCAGTACGACGCGGAACCGGCGCGCGCCGCCGCGGACACGGCATGGGAGGAGCCCGTGGACACGGTCGCCCGGCTCGTCACCCAAGAGCTCGTGCACAGCGGCTGGTTCGAGCGCTGGGACTGCGTGGTGGACCGAGTGGAGCCGAGGCGCGAGGAGCCGGAAGGGGTGGAGGTGTACTTCACCAGCCGCCGGAAGACACCACCCCACGGCCCCGGCTTCACCTTCGACCTCCCCGTCACCCCAGACGTTACCGCCGAGGAACAGGCACGACGCCTCGTCGACCGCATCACCTCCGACGACCCCCGCGAGACCGCCGAACTGCTCTGATCAAGCCGCGGGCAGCGGAGTGCTCGCCGTACGGGACCCATGCCGCGGGGCCGTTCACCTCACTGCCCGCATGCGCATCCGGCGGCCGTCGCATCCCCCACGGTCGCCTGACCGGTGCAGCAGGTGTCCCCGGCGGCGTCGGGATCGGCGCTCTTGCCGAGCCTGTCGGCGTCGGCCTTCACGACGTAGACCTCCCAGGGCTCCCGCCCGGGGCCGTGGACCCAGACCTTGTCCTGGAGGGCGTAGCAGCAGGACGTGTCGTTCTCCTCGAAGGTGGCCAGGCCGGCGTCCTTGAGGCGAGAGGTGGCGGCGTTGACCAGTTCGGTGGACTCGACCTCGACACCGAGGTGGTCCAGGCGGGTCTCCTCGCCGGGCCGCCCCTCGATCAGGACGAGCTTGAGCGGGGGCTCCGTGATGGCGAAGTTGGCGTAGCCCTCACGCCGCTTGGCCGGTTCGGTGCCGAACAGCTTCGAGTAGAAGGTGATCGACGCTTCCAGGTCGCTGACACGAAGGGCGAGCTGAGCACGAGACATGGCACGACTCCCAACGGGTTGCATTGATGTCCGTCGATGCAACATTGCACTCTGAATCGAAGAATGTCAACATAGAGAAATGTCGAATCAAGAGCTCGTTGTGCTGGGTCAGGACGGTGCGGCCGGCGACTGCTGCCCAGCGCTGCTCACGACCCCCTTGGACGAGGGCCAGGCACTTGAACTGGCCAAGGTGTTCAAGGCGCTGGGTGATCCGGTCCGGCTGCGCCTGCTGTCGATGATCGCCTCACGCGCGGGCGGCGAGGTCTGCGTGTGCGACCTGACCCCGGCCTTCGACCTGTCCCAGCCGACGATCTCCCATCATCTGAAGCTGCTCCGGCAGGCCGGTCTGATCGACTGCGAGCGGCGCGGCACCTGGGTCTACTACTAGCTGGTCCCCGAGATGACCGACCGGCTCGCCGCGCTCCTGGCCCGCCCGTCAGGAGACCCGCTGCCGGGCCGCACGGCACCTGTCGGGGCCGCCTCGTGACCACTGCGGCGGCCGAGGGGAACGTGGCGGGACGCCTGTCCTTCGTGGACCGCTACCTGGCCGTCTGGATCCTCACGGCCATGGCGTGGGGCTCGGCCTGGGCCGACTGGTGCCGGGCCTGGGCGCAGCGCTGGCCGCGGTGACGGTCACGGGAGTGTCCCTGCCGATCGCCGTAGGCCCGGCCTGCGGGAGATCGCCCGAGGCCGAGGCCACCTGCCCTCACCCCACCCGACCGGCGGCCGGCTCGGCCTCCCCGTGGACTTCCTCATCGCCCCGGACGGCCGCGTACTCGCCAGCAAGTACGGCGCACACGTCGACGACCAGTGGTCCGTCGACGAACTGCTGGAACGGGCATCGCTGGTGGGCGCGTAGCCGCCGCAGGCGTCGTGGACGACGATCTGGTGCCTCGCAACGAACGGTGCCGGGGGAGCCACTCGACCTCACGACACGGCGTCGCCTCCGCTCACGTCCGTCGAGCCGGTCGTGGCCCTGTCCGCGGTCGGGGGCCCTCCTGTCCGTGGCGACCTACTTGGGCGGCAGGCTCGCTGCGAAGGCACGTCCCTCGTCGATCCAGGCGACGAGCGCGTCGTCCTCCGCGACCGCCGCCCCGTCGACCACGACCCAGCCACGCATGGGACGGCCCGTCATGTCGAAGGCACGCGCCCCCGGCCGGGCGAGCGCCGCGTCGGTGTGATCGGGCCCGACCCTGACCATGAGGTCGTCACCGGTCACCCCGAGGGCCATGTTCCCCTCGTACAGGAACGCCACTCCGCCGAACATCCGCTTCTCGGTGACGGCCGGGTCCGCACCGAGCCGCCCCCGGATCCGCTCCGCCAGCCCTTCGTCGTACACCATCGTGGCCTCACCTCTGTTCCAGAAGTCTCGCTTCGAGGTCCCGCAGGTCCTTGACCAGATTGCCGCGGACCTGCCGGGCCAGCAGCGGCGCCGCCAGCCGGTAGAAACCTCCCTCGTCGCCCTGGACGCGGATGCGGGCGAGGGTGCCGTCCGTGTGGGGCTCGAAGGTGTACGTCACGTGCATCGGCATCGGGCCCGACACCGAGACCATGTCCAGCAGCAGCGGCGGTTCGTACGCGGCGACCCGCAGCACGTAGTCGATGCGGCGACCCAGGAAGTAGGCCGTACGGGTCACCTCGGCCCCCGCTCCGAAGCCACCGCCCGTCGCCTCCCTGCTGAGTTCCGCCGTGCGGATCCCCTGCGTCCAGTCGGCGTCGTGCCGCCAATCCATGGCATACGCGGCCACGCGGTCGAGAGGCAGCGGGATGACCCGGTCGGCCGTCACGTCGATCGTCATGCCATCGAGCTTCCGCCTTCCCACGAGCGGTCACCACCGGGGCCTCGTACGGCCGGGCGGTTTCCAGGAAGCCTCTGGATCCGCTTGAGGCATGGAGGTGACGTAAGACTTCCGTCACCTCCTTCAGGACGCAGGACGGCATGCCCCTGTCGTTGAATGAGGCAGGGACGGGAGCACTCTCTCAGGAGGCGGGGCGGGAATGGGACGGACGACGCGGAAGGCACTGCGCAGGCGGCTGGTCATCGGCGCCGCGGTGGTGATGGCGGCCGCGCTGGGCTTCGGCCTGTACTGGTTCCAGCCGTGGAAGCTGTGGCAGGACAAGACGGTGGAAGAGGCGCTGCCCGGTGCGGCCAAGACCGCTGCGCCCCCAGCGGTGGCGCCGTCCGGCACCGCCTCCCCGGCCCCCGCTCCGCAGACCCTGGCGAGCGGTGAGCTGATCAGCCACGAGCACGACACGTCGGGCGGGGTGAAGCTGGTGCGGCTCGCCGACGGCAGCCACGTCGTCCGGCTGGAGAACCTCGACACCAGCAACGGCCCGGACCTGCGCGTGTGGCTGACCGACGCGCCGGTGAAGGAGGGGACGGCCGGCTGGCGCGTCTTCGACGACGGCGAGCACATCAGCCTCGGCAAGCTGAAGGGCAACAAAGGCAGCCAGAACTACGCCGTGCCCGAGGACGCCGACCTCTCCCGCTACACCAGCGTCACGATCTGGTGCGACCGTTTCAACGTCTCCTTCGGCGCCGCCGAACTCGCCTCCGCCTGACGCCGGGTGCGTGCAGACTTCTTCGGGCTCAGGGCTCATGACGGGTGCCCGCACCCAACGGTGGGCGGACCGCCCCGCCCCACGGGGCACACCACTCACACATCGGCCTGGACAACAGGCAAACCCCAGGTCATGGAGTGGGTGACGAGAATCGAACTCGCACTCTCAGCTTCGGAAGCTGCGGGCACCGAGGGCCTGTCGTAGGCGCTGACCTGCTCGAACGGCCGGTTCGCTGCCTCTGTGGGCTCAGCTGCTTTCACCGTGGTTCCCCGCTGTTCCCCGCTCGATCTGGTGCGCTTGTGGTGCGGTCACCTGTGATCTCCGCGTCGTAGGCGGGATGTCTTGGGGCTCCGTGAGCGGGCAGGCGTATGGAAGTAGACCTCACCATGTGGAGAGCCGGTGATGACGACTTCCCGTGAGCAGCGGCCCCTGCCTGCCGACGGTCGTGATGACGTGGTGGCACGGCTGGAGCGGGAGAATGCGCAGCTGCGCCAGGCCGTCGATTCGCACGCGACGATTGACCAGGCCATCGGTGTCCTGGCCGCGGTGTGCAGGCTTGAGCCTGCGGCTGGGTTCGAAGTGCTGCGGGAGGTCTCCCAGCGCACCAACATCAAGCTGCACACGGTTGCCGAAGCGGTGCTCAACTGGGCGTTGAAGCAGAGGCCCCTGCCAGAGTCCGTGGACCGGGATCTACAGGCGGCCCTGAGACGGCATTCTCCCGCCGTGGACGACCCGGATTAGCCCGGCTAGCGCTCAGGCCGTCAGGGCCTGCTCAGCCGTCGGGTAGCAGCCGATGATGCTGTCGACGCCGGTCATCTGCAGCACGCGCAGTACGGAATCCTGGGCGCTGGCGATACGCACCCACCCCACGTCGCTTGTGTCGCTTACCTGCCGGTGTGTGGCGAGGAAGGCGTTGAGGCCGCTGGAGTCCATGAAGGTCACACCAGTGAGATCAGCGACGATCCGCGCCGACACCGGCTCCTCGTCCTCGCCGAGCAGAGCCTTGCTGAGCTTGTCATATACGTCATGGTCGAGCTCGCCCCTGATGGTCACGACGCGGACTCCGTCGACAACGCGCTCTTCGACCGAGAGACGGTCCGGCCGGTCGGCTTGTTCGGTGCGGGTCACGATCTCCTCGACTGCGATCTAGGCTTGCCCTCTTCGGGGCGGGACGTGCGGGGGTGATTGTGCCCCACCGATACGGCCGGACGCATCTATGTACGCATGTGCATGTGACCGGTGCGGCATGCATGCATGGCGACAGCCGGGGTACCGGGGCGCGTATAGGAGTGAGGACGGGGCTGGTGGGAATTGATACCGACGGTAAGGGCGGTAGAACGCCGGAGGCGCACCTGGTGCGCACCGGTTACGCCCTGGTGGGAGATGACAGCTGCATCGCCGAGGCCCGTCACCATGCCGTTGCCTTTCTCGACCAGGCTCATGCTGCCCACTGCGTGTTCGTGTCCGACCGTGTCCGGGAACTGACCCAGCTGGTCGTCAGTGAGCTGGTCACCAACGCTCGTAAGTACGCTCCCGGTCCGGTGCTGATGGAGCTGCTTCTCACCGCTCGCGTCGTGGAAGTGGTGGTGTGGGACAGCGAGCCCACCGTGCCCGAGGCCCGGCCCGCGGATCCGGGCAGGATCGGCCAGCACGGCCTGGAGATCGTCAAGGTCGCCACCGAGGAGCTGCTCATCGAGCAGGAGCCTGTCGGTAAGCGCATCACCGCCCGCATCGCACTGTCCGACACCCCAAGCGACACCGCCGGGCGCAGGTAGAAGCTTTCGGGGAACGGTCACCGTGACCGCTCCTCGAACGGAATTGCCCGACGCTGAGGTGACGGGGTCGGCAGTCGCCGTGGTGATGGTCGTCACTACCGCCAACCGGAGCCCGGCCGCTTGATCGATACCAAGGAGATGAACATCTTCTCGGCCTCCGATCCGCCTGTGACCCGGCTACCGAGCCCGCGTTCCGTGGAGCAGCAACAGGCACTCGATGAATCTCCTACCTGTCAACCAAAACCAGCAGGTCACCAATGTCTGATGGTTCCGTGACGGCGTGTCCAAGTTGGACCAAAAGGCCCGAAACCGCAGCCTGCACGATCGCCTGCATGCTGTCGCCCGAGGCTCCAGGCTGGTCCTTCGATAGCGCGTGGAACCCGTCCGAGGCCGTCCACCGCACCAGCACTCCGGCCGGCACCTCCGTCACCGTAATCCCATGCCTGCCGTCCTCCACGTCATCGCCGACGAGATGAAACCCCGCCTGCTTCAAGGCGTGGCGGACCTGCGTGAGCAGGGTAGGCGGCGCAGATGACACAAGCCTCGCCTGTCCCGGATTCGCTCGATCAAGCCACCGGGTTCAGGCAGGCACTCAGGCGCGATGTGGGGTGTGGGCGCCGTCTCGTCGGCCTGCTCCAATACCTGTGGCCGCGGGTGGCCGGGCGGGAAAGGTGCCGTCCGTGTGACTGCCGTCAAGCGGCCTGGACCATGATCGATCCGGTTCCGCTTTGACTGGTGCCCCGGCAGCGAACCTGCGACACCCGCTTTAGGAGTGCGATCCGAGCCCGCTCCGGCGGCTGTTGTCGATAGATGCGGCGGCTGGACAGGGGTGCTGGCGTATGCGCCCGTCCGGCGTTGTTGATGTCAGCTGTGGATGTCAGGCACGCCGAGGCGCAATGCTGACCGCGCGGTAGTCGTATCCGTCCTGCTTGAAGCCCGGAGCCTCCCACTTGAGGTCCACCTGTTGTCCGGGCGACAGGGTACGGAAGCCGGGCGCCTGGATGTCGGAGTAGTGGCCGAAGCAACCCCCGGGGGTCTCGGGGGAGTCGAGCACGCCCCACCCTTCCTCGTCGTTCCACTCGCGGACAGTCGCAGTCACCATGGGCGGCATGCTACGGGCTGCGTCTGCGCCGACGCACTTGGTACCTCAGCTTGGAAGCCTAGGTTTTTTGGTAGCGGTTGCTGTGCTGACCTGCGCTGGGAGTGTCTGATCCTCAGCCGACGACAGTCAGCCACGACGGCGGGAGCGCCGACCGATCACGCACGCGTATGCCTCGCCGCACCCCCACCGGCCTCAGCCACGCCGCCATGTCGTCGACCAGAGCAAGCCGCGCCGGCGGAAGCGTGGCGTTGAGACATTAAGTGAGGACCTCTTCGTCCCGAAGCAACTTGGCTGGGCACTCGACCTTTGGACGCGGCGCCTCTCACCTGCGGCGGTGGTCCGCCGGCGTTCGCGGGCGTCCGCTGTTGTTCGCTGGCGTTGTCACGCAGTTAGACACTCACCCGGTGTGCGGGACCGGTTCTCAGCTCAGTTCTCCGGGCTTCGGCATAACCCACCCAGTGTCGCAGATCAACTCGGGGAGCCCAGGCCAGAGCGGGGTGGGGGTGGTCACCCGTGGGTGCCGTCTGTCGGCTTTGGTCGGCCTCGGACGGCCCAGGGACGGCCCAGGGGGCTCATGTATCGCACTCACTGCTCTGCAAGGACGAGACAACTGGATTCAGTTCGCTGAGGTAGTCACAGCCGACGAGGAGCGCGAATCGGTGAACGCCCTGTCGGCACTCTGGCAGACCGCTTCGCCGCTTCAGCCGCTGACAGCTCATGCGGTGGGTACGCTCGGCACATGACTCCGGAGGGGATCGCCAACGCAGTGGTCTCGGTACTCGCTGCCGCAGGAACACTCGCCGGCGTAACGAGCCGCACCAGGCGACGACGCAATGAGATCAAAGAAAATCTCGCCCTGGCGGAAGAGCTCCAAAAGAACACAATCTTACGTGACCACACTCCTGCCGTTGCTTGGCTTCACGGGAAGATCGCCTTAGACGTAGCCAAACTATCCGGCCAGCCTATCGGGGCCCCTAAGAAGCCGATCCCGAAGGGTTCTGTGGTATTTGCTAGCATCCTCCTCCTCGGGTTTGCGGGATGGACCTACTGGCTCAATCGTGACGGCTTCGTATGGTATTCATTGGTCACAGGCGCTTTGGCCGCCTCTATGCTCATTTCGATCCTGGGAATGACAAGTAATAGGGAAATCCCCCCTGACGCAGAGGGTGAGATACCGGAGGGCGCCCACCCTCTCGGGTCTGGATCTACCGCACAGAATGCAGTTGCATCTGTAGCCATGGCCGCCATGAGTTCAGACGGCAGGTTCGACGATGAAGGTCAGCTTGGGGTGGCGTTTCGCTTCGTGCGCCATATGACAGCCGGTGAGTTCGACGAAGCCCTGAGCCTCACGGATGAAAACTGGCTAACCTGTCGCATACAGTCTTGGCTTTGGAACGCGCGAGCTCTCGTTGGCGAAGACGAGACTCAACTCCAAGCCGCAACAGATGCCATGATGGCTTCTCGCGGGCAACATGATTTGTGGGATGCTTTTTCCGCCGCAGAAGTTGACGCCTTCCAGGAGGCGTGGGGCGAAATTGACCTGGATCGATTGGGTGGCGCAAGCAGGCGCCGTCGAGTTGGCCCAGATTACGACTTGGTGGTCCTCGTACCGCTTGGCGAAAGTGACGGTTACTTCGTTAACTCGCCCACTCCCGTACCAGGTGGCATGACTTTCCTTATGCACAAGCACAATGGAAAGTGGCTGCTGGCTAATCATCTGGGAATTGCACCGCCGCTGCCCGGCTTTCCTCCAACATGGTGGGTTGTTGGCGACCCCAGTCTCGAGGAGCTTGAGGACTAGGTAGGGGGAACGGCTTTAGGCTGGAGTTTCAATGACTGAGTCAAGCCACGGGGGACTGATTAAAGCCCGTGGACACCATCAGGGCCAGGCGGTGGATCCATCCTCTGGGCTGGGCCTGAGCCGTATTGAGCGGGCATGGCAATCGAACCCGCGCAGCTAGGTTGAAAGGGTAGGACGGGGTTGGGGGGCGATGAGTACTGCGTTAGTCGCTGCGGGAGCCGCACTGATGGCGAGCTTGATCACGGGTGTCTTCACCTGGCTATCCGGGCGGAGTCACGTGAGCTTGCAGGTTGCCGATCAGCGCAGTGCACGCCGTGAGCAACTGCGACGCGAGGTGTACGCACGATGCATCGAGCTACTCACGGCGGACTTTCAGCCGTTGTTGAACTACGGCCGCAAGCATTGGGGCGATCACCAGGCCTTCGAGGCAGCCAAACAGGACAGAGAGGAGCGACTCTGGAACTTCATGTCTACTTTGGCAGAGTTGCACCTGGTCGGACCTCGTCCGCTAACCGACCTGATGAGTGGTGCACATGACAAACTTGACGAGTTGGAGAGGGCATTCCAGTCCACTTTGGACTCCCCGCACCCATCGCAGGATGAGGCTATCGACCAGTACGTGACAGAGCGGGTCGACCAGGCTGGCGACTTCATCGAGCGCTTCTGTGACACGGCGAGAAACGCTCTGGGTATCGAGTGACGGTTCCGGCCGATCCGCCGTCACCCACCACCTGCCCCGCTCCCATCCCGTCCGCCGTCGACCCACACACCGTGGAGCGGGCGTGGTTCATGGCGTCCAGGTGGAGCGCGCCACTGTACGAACGACCTGGACGCCATGGGCCGCGTCTGCTCGGCTGCGCCTGGGTCGGCGGTGGACGGGATGGGAGCTCCCCGCGCACGCCTCTACGGGCCCGCGGTCGGGAACGGCGCCCCTCCATCCCGGTGCCGGCCGATCCCCCGCCGGAGGCATCGTCTTTGACCGCGAGCCGCTCTGAGCGGTGATCGCCTCATGACCTCCGGCCCTATCCACGTGTGGGCGCGCGTCGGCGCAGCGCGGGCGGAGCGGGCCGAAGGCAGGAGCGGCGCCCGGAGCGGAGCCGGGAAGCGCGCCCGGCGGAGCGGAGCGCAGCCGGGCTTGAACCCGTGAAGAAGGTTGTTACTCAGTAGGGGCTGTGATGCGCCACAAGGGAGCGTCGTACTGCTTCGGACGGCTGTTGATGAGCAGTTGGCGCAGATCCTCGCGCAAGGAGCCGTTGAGGTTCAGGGCCTCAGTGATGCGGCGGAACGTCGTGTGTGTGACCCCGCGGCTGTGGGCCTCGGCCTCGAAGTGGTCAAGCTGAGACAGTACGGCGACCGGGTCGAGCTGCACGGGTGGCTGATCCTTGAGCCACGCGGCCTTGTTGCGCTCGTAGTCGATCTCCGAGTAGCCGCAGATTTCGCGGCTGTGTGCCTCGACCTCGTCCAGGGTGGCGGTCGTCAGGATGGCGCGGGCCAACTGGTTGCGGGTGAGCGCCTCGTCCAGGTCGACCTCATGGATCGCTGGGCCCTCTTCGGTGAGGAGGACTGGAAGGCCGGCGTCCCGCATTTCGCAGGTGCCGCGTACGCCTCGGGCTGTCGCTGCGAGCATCCCGGTTGCCTCGGAGGGGTGCCATTCCAGGACCGAGCTGATCGGTTCGACGTCCTTCGCGGTGAGGGTGTGGATGAGCGGGCCGAGCATGCCGCGCAGTTCGTCGAGAGGGAGTTCGCCATCGAGGGCGGGGCCCGCCACCAACAGGCGGACGGGAGCGTTCACCTGGCAGCACGCGGCGAGCGTGACGGCATCGGCGAGCGGGCTCTTCAGCGTCGGCTCATCACCTCGGGCGAGGATGTCGCCGCCCACGTCCAGGAGGTCGATCGACACTGGTGACAAGTGGGCCACCAACTGTTCGAGTTGGCGGGTGACGCCCTCGACCCCGTTGCGCGGATCGACCAGCGCGAACGTGTGCCGGAGCTCTGCTGCAAGTCGGGGGAGAGTCGAGCCTGCCGGAGCGATCGGACGGGCCTCGGCCGGCACTGCCCAGACTGCTGGGGTGAGGGGCAGGAGACCGGTGAAGTTGTCTGGTGCTCGGGGGCCCGGTACTGGGTCGACCAGGAGGCGGTCCCACGCGTAGGTGAGGATCACCGCCTGGTCCTCGTCGCCGTAGAGGGCGGCGTGAATCATTGCGGCGGCGACTGCGTCGCCCCCTCCTCCTGCTGCGACGATCAACCGCGTCATGAGAATCAGCCTACGGGGTAGGGGGTTGACCACTCACCCTATAGTGGCTAGAGGCCATAGCCACTTTTGTCGAGAAGCAGGCCTCAGCTCGGTAGCGGGGTGCCCGACTACTCGCCTGGGGCTCGCCTTGGGTGAGGAGGACTGATGCCGCAGATCGAGGAGGCTCAGCCGAAGTATCTCCAGATCGCGCACTACATCCGTGATCAGATTCTTCGGGGTGACCTGCGACCAGGAGACGAAGTGCCGTCCGAACGGCAGTTGGCGGCGGACTGGAAGGTCTCCCGGCCCACGGCCGCGCGGTCGTTGGAGGCGCTGAGTCATCAGGGACTTGTCGAGAAGCGTCAGGGGTCGGGCACGTACGTGCGGAGCCTCGAAGTCAACCGGCGGGCTCGTGAGTTGTACGGGCGTGCTCGGCAGACCGGGAAGATCTACACGCCTGGCGAGTACGCCGTGATCACCTCTGCCGGTTGGCTGGAGGCGCCGGATCACGTCGCTGAGGCGCTTGGCCTGGTCAAGGATCGCCGGGCGGTGCACCGGCGGCGGGTGACCAACAACCAGGACGGGCCGATCACGCTCTCCACCTCGTGGTTCGCTCCGGACGTCGGTCAGCGTGCGCCGAAGCTTCTGGAGCCGGAGCGGATCCAAGAGGGGACGCTGCTGTACGTCGAGAACCTGACCGGACGGCAGGGGAGTTACGCGGAAGATCGCATGTGTGCGCGTGCGGCAACTGAGGAAGAGGCCGAGGACCTTCAACTTGCCGCCGGCTCTGCCGTGCTGATCGTGCACCACGTCGTCTTCGACCTCCAGGACCGGCCGTTGGAGTTTGCTGAGGCCACCTACCCGCCGCATCGCTGGGCGTTCGAGCAGGGCTACCCCCTCACCTGAGGGGGCCAGTTGCGGCGAATCGCTTGCGTCGAGCAAGTGGCTAATGCCACTATCCAGAAAGTGGCTAAGGCCACTTCACTGGGAGGAGGCGCGGTGTGACGAGTCAGCGGCCGGATCAGGGCACGCACTTACCTTGCCGGGGTTGCCGGGGGCGCGGCTGGAAGCGTGTCGGCTCACGAACGACCCTGGCGCTTGCCACCGCCGCCGATCGCACCCGTGCCACATCGAAGCGGTGCTGCCTCGACTGCGACGGTAGCGGCAGGAAGTGAGCACCCATGGCCTACATGATCGACCGCTACCCGTCTGAGGAGTCGCCGCGCCTCGGTGCGATGACCTTGCACCCTGTCGCTGAGTCTGTGCCGCGGGCTCGGCGCTGGTTCCGCAAGTTCATCGCCCCGTACAACCCGGCCTGCTCCGTCGACGACTGCGCGCTGATGATCTCGGAGCTGGTCACCAACGCCATCGCTTACGGCCGGTCGGATGAACCCTGGCTCGTACGGGTTGAGTGGTTCCGTGAGGGGACCTCGCTCCGGGTCGACGTGCACAACCCCGGCTTTCCGGCGAACGTGCGGCTGAGGCATCCCGACGCCAACGACTCCCACGGGCGTGGACTGCTCCTGGTCGATTCGCTGGCCGAGTCGTGGCACGCTGCACCGAGCCGCTTCGGCGGAACCGTCGTCTCCTTCGTGGTGGCCGATGCCTGGCCGGGAAGGTAAGAGTTCGCTCCGCTTCTACTTTGACAATCGAAGATTCGCTAGTCTGGTTGACCAGTTGACTTGGCCAATCCCGACAGGCGGCGTTCATGGCGTATGAAGTGGAGCCACCGAAGTACGTGCGCCTCGCACAGACGATCCAGCGTCGCATCGAGGACGGCACGTACCCGCCTGGCACTCGGGTGCCCAGTGAGAACCAGCTGGTGCAGTCCTTCGGGATGTCCCGCCCCACCGTCGTGCGGGCGCTGGAACTGCTGAAGCGTGATGGCTGGCTGGAGTCCCGACAGGGGTACGGCACGATCGTTCGGGACCGGCCGGAAGTGGTCGAGCAGAAGGACAGGCGGGGGCGAGAGGCTCTGCAGCGCGACGAGTCCCAGACCTCGGGACGCCTCGTGGAAGTCGCTGAAGTCGTTGTCCCGGTGCGAGTTGCCTCAGCGCTCGGCTTGCCGAAGAAGGCCAAAGTTCTCATGCGTCGCTTCCTCATTGAGGAGGAAGGTGAAGCGGTTGAGCTGGTCTCGTCGTACTTCCCCGCCGGCTTGGTAGAGGACACTGAGCTGGCGAGCGCGGAAGTCCTCACTGGCAGTGTGCGCGAGCACCTGGAGGCGAGGAAGAAGATCCGGTTCGACCATGTCACGGAACGGGTCTCAGCTCGGCTCCCTGAGGCAGGTGAAGCCGGCCTCTTGGGCCTGCCGGACGGCGTGCCCGTGCTGAGCGTCCTGGTCATCGCGTGCGACGCGTCAGGGCAGGCGTTGCAGGTTTCTGACGTGCTGCTTCCTGCTGACCGACAGGAACTTGAAGACACTTACCGCCTCGGCTGACGAGTGAGCGGCCTCAGCCCCGGGGCTGGCGGCTGGCAAGCCGGTAGATCACGTATGTCAGGGCCAGGATGAAGTCCGCGGCCACCCAGAGCCCGATCACCAGGCCCACTCCGATCGTGGTTCCGACGTCGTTCGCGTCGTTGCACAGGTCTAGGTCGTCTCCCGTTAGGCCGCGGCATTCTTCGGGCGTGCCGCTGGCGGTTGTGGCACCCCAAATGACCCAGGCCAGGAACAAGAGCTGCACTGCGAGGAAGACCCACAGGAAGACACGGTGTCGCTTCCTCGGCGGGGGCGCCGTGTTGCCCTGGTACGGGGGCTGACTTGGGAGCGCCCCTTGAGGTGGTCCTTGCCAAGTGCCCGGCGGTGGTGCTGGCCCTTGTGGAGTGCGAGGGCCCCACGACTGCGGTTCTGGAGCGCGGTCCTTCTTGCTCATATCGCCCTCCCTTGCTGCTGACTTCATAGTGCGCTCGGGGTCATTCGGGCGCTCGCTGGCCGCCGCCAAGCCACTTGACAAGTCAACCTGGCATCCGTAGCTTCGAACTTGCTAAGTCAACTTGTCAGGTGGCGAGTTGGTTGATCGACAAGGAGAAATCTCTGTGCGTGTGATTCGTATTGACGCCTCGGCCGCCACGATCCTGCTCACCGAAGCGCCGGCGCCGAAGGTGCGTGACCGGCAGACCGGTGAGATCGCCAAGGATGCCGTGAGCGGTGAGGCGCTGATGACGGTCGGCGTCGTCTATATCGACGAGGGTGAGTCGTCGCTGCTTCAGGTCACTGTCCCCGAGAGCGGTGTGACGGACGGTCTGACCGTGGGGGCCCCGGTTTCGCTGCCGGGGCTCATCGCCCGGCCGTGGGAGAGCGTGTTCAACGGGCAGCAGCGGCACGGCATTGCCTACCGGGCGACCGCCGTTGCTCCTGGCGCCTTCCCGATGGAGCAGGCGGGCTGATCGTCGTGACCGACCTGGTGACGTGGGCCGAGCTGGGCGGGTCGCTCGCTGCGATAGGCGGCGCGGCCTACGCCCGGCATGCCCATCCCGCGGCGTACTGGTCCGGGGTCGGGCTGCCCGTCTCGGTGGCCCGGCTGCTGGCCTCGTATACCTCCACCATGGACGCGTGCGGCCTGACGGTCGAGCCGCCCCGGTGGCGGGCTTTGGCCGTGAAGGCCACGACTCGCCGTGAGGTCCGGCCGGTGCCTCCTCGCCGGGGCATGATCCGGCCGACCTCGACCGGTCTGCGGCTCCGGCTGCGGCTGGCTCCGGGCCAGGAACCGGCGGACGTGGCGGCCTCGGCCGAACGGCTCCGGCATGCATGGGGCGTTCACGCCGTGTATGTGCGGGACGTCAAGCCCGGTGTCGTGGAACTGCGGCTCGTCGGCTTCGACGTCCTGCGGAAGGTGCGGATGCCTCGCCGGACCGAAGCTGGTCCGCTCCGCGTGCCTGTGGCTCTGCGGGAGGACGCAACCGCCTTCGTACGGGACTACCGGGCCGTACCTCACGAACTTGTGCTCGGCGCCACGCTGTCCGGCAAGTCCATGTTCCTGCGGAACCTGCTGGCCGGGCTGGCCGCTCAGCCGGTGGTCCTGGTCGGGATCGACTGCAAGCGCGGTGTGGAGCTGGCGCCGTTCGGTCCTCGGCTCTCGGCGCTGGCGACCGATCCGGAGCAGGCGGCCGAGCTGCTGCCCGTGCTCGTCAAGGAAATGGAGGACCGATACGACCTGATCAAAGCGCGGCAGGGCATCGCGCCCGGCACCCCGGATGAGCTGATCACCTCGGACGTCTGGGGTCTGCCGGAGGACGAACGCCCGGCTCCGATCGTGCTGTTCGTCGATGAAGTGGCGGAACTCTTCCTCGTCGCCACGAGGAAGGAGGAGGAGCGGCGGGACGAGATGGTCACCCAGCTCGTCCGGCTCGCCCAGCTCGGCCGTGCGGCCGGCATCTATCTGGAGGTGTGTGGACAGCGCTTCGGGGCCGAGTTGGGCAAGGGGGCGACCATGCTCCGGGCTCAGCTCACCGGCCGGGTCTGCCATCGGGTGAACGACGAAGCGTCCGCGAAGATGGCGCTCGGGGACATCGCCCCTGAGGCAGTCGTGGCCTCCTGCGCCATAGCGGCCGAGTTGCCCGGCCTCGCCGTCGTCGGCGACACGTCCGGCGGCTGGTCTCGCATCCGCACCCCTCACCTGTCCCTCGGCGACGCTGCGGCCACCTGCCGCGAGACGGCACATCTCGCCCCGGACGTTCCGGCGCTCGCGCCGTTCCGGCCTCACGTTCCACCCGTGCCGGTGTAGGAGTCCGGCTCCCTGGCCACTCCTCGGCCGATCACTGAGTAACCGACCCGCTCCCACGGTCGGCGCGGCCGTCCCGCGCCACGTCCCTACCCCACCCATGCCCGGAACTGGAAGGAGTGGCCGTGCGCGCCCTACCCGTCCGTGTGGACGCCGTGCTCGTCCAAGCGGTGATCGCCGCCGCGCTGTCCTTCGCTCACCTGCATGACCTGGCACTCGCCGCCGGACAGGACGGCTGGAAGGCGTGGGCCTATCCGGTCTCCGTCGACCTGCTGCTGGTCGCGGCCTGGCGGCGTCTGCGCTCCGGTGAGTCGAAGACGGCCGGGTGGTGCTGGTTCCTCGTCGCACTGACGGCGTCCCTCGGCGCCAACGTCGCCACCGCCGGTCTGCTCGACCTGGAGGACGTACCGGCCTGGCTCCGCATCCTCGTCGCCGGTTGGCCCGCGGTCGCCTTCCTCGGCGGCACGCTGCTCGCTCACGGAGCAGCGCATCCCAGCGAGGACCCGGCGACGGCACCGGAACGGCCTTCGACGGCGCACGCGCCGGAACCGACTGCCGCAGATGTCGAGCCGCCCACGGCAGAGCCCGAACTGCCGGCCGCCGCGCCGGAGTCGGCTTCATTGCCTCCGTCCTCGGTACCGCCCGCGCTCGTCACTCTCGCCCGGAAGGTCGCCGACGAACACCGCGCCCGGACCGGGACCGACATCGACACCTCGACCCTTCGCGCGCGGCTCGGTGTCCCGATGCCGCTCGCCGAAGCCATCACCACCCAACTCACCTGACCCGGAGGAATCTCCCCCTTGCGCCCGTCCACGCTCCGCGCGCTGAAGCGCGCCGCCGAGCTGACCCGACAGAACCGCCTGACCGAAGCCGTGCTGATCGCCGAGCCGGTGATCCTCGCCGCCGACAGCTACGAGGGCGACGAGATCTTGCGCTGGCTGGCCGACCACGTCACCGACTTCACCGGCGAGACCGACAAGGAGATGCCCTGATGTCTGCCAACCGCCGTTTCCGCCGTGTCGTCCGCATCGGCCCCGTCCAGGTCGGCACTTACTACGACGGCCGGGGCCGCGAGAAGCACACCGTCGCCTGCACGGCTCCGCGGTGCTGCTTCTCCACCGACTACGACAGTCGCGCCGCCGCCGAGCTGGCCGCGCGCACTCACCGCTGCCGCGTCCGCTGAGGAGTTCCAGTGACCGTCTCGCTGCCGCTCGTCTTCGTCCTGGGCGTCATCGCCTGGGCCGCGATCAAGTTCCTCGGCATCCGTCTCTGGGTCGCCGTCGTGATCGCCCTGTTCGGCTTCTGGCTCTCGCACACCATCCTCGCCCCGGCCATCGAGTCCGGCACCCGCTCCGGGGTCGACATCGTCAACGGCACCCACGAATGACACCCCGACCGACAAGGAGTCCCGCGATGTTCCGCCCCAAGCTGCCCGACACCCCGCACGTCCCGAGCATCACCACCCACATCCCGCAGGATCACGCCCCGGCTCCTTCCGCCGGCCGCTCGATCGCCCCGTTCGTGGGGGTCGGCGCCGGTGCGGTCGCCGCCGTGGTCGTCGTCGGCGTCGTCCTCACCGCGCTCCTGGCGGCGGTCGCCGTCTCGGCCGTGTCCGTGGCCATCGCCGCCGTGGTCCTGCGCTCTCTTGCCACTGGCGCCAACAGGCGCTGACCGGCCGCCGGGGCGGCAAACGCCGCCAAGCATCCCGCCGCCCCGGGGCCGTCCCTCCCAACCGCCGAAACAGCCGAAAGGAAGACCCATCATCACCCGGCAGACTCCGCCCCCGTTGGCGGAACTCTCCATGCTGGCCTCCCTCGGCACCATGCCCGAGCTGGCCCGCCAACTCTCAGGCCTGGGCGGGTGCACGAACCCCGTGCGCCTCGACGGCCACCGCACCGAGTACGCGGTCGACCGGACGACCGGAGAGATCGGGCGCGTCCTCCACCACCTCGACTCGTCCTCCCTTCCCGCCGGAAGCCTCCTCGTCCGCTGCAACAACCGCCGTGCCACCCGCTGTGCGGCCTGCGCGGAGGTCTACCGCCGAGACACCTTCCACCTGATCACCGCCGGCCTCCGCGGCGGCAAGGGCACCGCCGAACAGGTCGGCACACACCCGCGTGTCTTCGCCACCCTCACCGCACCGAGCTTCGGCCCGGTCCACAACCGCCCCTCCAGCGGGCGGCCCTGCCGCTGCGGTGCCCGGCACGACGACACAGACCCGGCCCTCGGTACGTCCCTCGACCCGGACACGTACGACTACGAAGCGGCCGTTTTATGGAACGCCCACGCCGGGGCCCTCTGGCGGCGCTTCTCGATCTACCTGCGCCGTGAGATCGCCAAGCGCGCCGGACTCACCCAGCGCGCGTTTCGGCATCACGCGCGCGTGTCCTTCGCCAAGGTCGCCGAGTACCAGAAGCGCGGCGCGGTCCACTTCCACGCGGTCATCCGCCTCGACGGTTCGGAGGGCGGTGACACGGCACCTCCGGCTTGGGCTTCCGCCGAGCTGCTGACCGACGCCATCCATGCCGCTGTCACCGCCACCCGCGTCAATGGGCCGGACGTCGACGGCCGCGCCCACACCTTCACCTTCGGTCGTCAACTCGACGTGCGCACCATCCGCTCCGCTGACTTCGACGGCGGCCAGGAGCTGACCGAACGGGCCGTAGCGGCGTACATCGCCAAGTACGCCACCAAAGGCGCCGAGACAGCGACCGGCACCTTGGACCGGCCGATCCGCTTCCTTGCCGAGTTGGCACAGGCCCGGATCACGGACCATGCCCGCCGCATGATCCGCACGGCCTGGGCCCTCGGCGCACGCAAGGACCTCGAACACCTCCGCCTGCGCGCCTGGGCCCACATGTTCGGCTTTCGCGGCCACTTCTCCACCAAGTCCCGCCGCTACTCCACCACCCTCGGCGCCCTCCGCCACGCACGCGCCGAATGGCGCCGCGCCCAAGCCCTTACGGCCGTTCCCCAGGATGGCGAAACCACGCTCGTCCTCGCGCATTGGGTCTTCGCCGGAACCGGCCTCAGCACCGGTGAGCAATGGCTGGCCGCATCCCTCGAACCCGCCCCCGGAACGGAAGGAGAGCCCACCACATGAAGGACCGCTACCTGTCCGTCGACCAGGTCGCCGAGCTGCTCGGCACGACTCCCCGCTTTCCCCGGCGGCTCATCGAGGAACGGCGCATCCGGTACGTGAAGGTCGGCCGGCATGTACGCATCCCGGAGAGCGCCGTCGAGGAGTTCGTTCGATCCAGGACCGTCGAGCCGGTCAAGCCCCGTCGCGCCGCACTTCGGAGGGCTGCCTGATGGCGAACAAGAGGGGGAGACGTCGCCGCTTCGGTGCGGTGCGGCAGTACAGGTCCGGCAGCTGGACCGCTTCGTACCTAGGGCCGAGCGGTGAGCGCATCCGCGCGGACGAGACCTTCGACACCAAGAAGGACGCCGAGATCTGGTTGTCCCAGGTAGAGGCCGACCTCAGTCGCGGGGACTGGCGCGCCCCGGATGCCGGAGCCGTCAACTTCCGCGTGTACGCCCAGAAGTGGGTCGAAGAGCGGGAGCTGTCCGTCCGTACCGACGACCTTTACAAGCACCTCCTGCGGCTGTACATCCTGCCGACCTTCGGCACGCTCGACCTGGACGAGATCACCGCTCCCCGGGTCCGCGAGTGGCGAGCGGAGCGACTCCGCACCACTGGGGCCAAGACAGCCGTAGCCAAGGCATACCGCCTCCTCAAGGCCATCCTGGAGACGGCCGTGGACGACGACCTGATCAGCCGCAATCCGTGCCGCATCAAGGGCGCGGGCAAAGAGTCAGCCGCCGAACGTCGCATCGCCACCGTCGCCCAGGTCGACGCTCTCGCCGACGCGATCGGCATCCGCTGGCGCCTCATGGTCTACCTGGGCGCGTACGGCCCGATGCGACCGGAGGAGCTGGCCGGCCTTCGCCGCCGAGACGTCGACCTGGACAACCTCGTCATCCGTGTCCGCGTCGCCGAACCCGAGCGGACGAACGGCAGACGCGCCCCCGGCGAGACCAAGTCCGACGCGGGCGTCCGCACCGTCGTCCTTCCGGCCTTCCTCCACAAGGAGGTGAAGCGGCACCTCGCTTGGTACGCCGAGAAGGGGCCCGAAGGCCTGGTCTTCGTCGGCGAGAAGGGCGCCCCCTTCCGGCGTACCTCCTTCGGTCGGAAGTGGCGCCGGGCTCGCGCGGCCGTCGGCCTCCCGGACGGCTTCCGGTTCTACGACCTCCGTCATACCGGCCACACGCTCTCGACCCGCTCCGGTGCCACCCTCAAGGACACGATGGTCCGTGCCGGGCAGTCGTCCGAGAAGGCCGCGCTGATCTATCAGCACTCCGACGAGGAGCGGCAGCGGGAGGTGGCTGCCGGGCTCGACGACCTGGTGCGCGCCGAGCGTGCGAAGTGCCACAAGGACGACCCTGCGCACCACAGCGAGGAGGCGGCCGAGAGCTAATGGTGCGGTTGTGGTGCGCAACCCGCCCACCGGTCTAGACAACAAAGTACCCCCGGGTCTCTGACCTGGGGGTTTCGCATGGAGCGGGTGACGAGAATCGAACTCGCGCTCTCAGCTTGGGAAGCTGATGTTCTACCATTAAACTACACCCGCGTAAGACGCCGACCGAGTCGGTGTCCGAATGCTCGCTCACTGTACCTCATCTCAGGCCTCCGGCGTTCGCGCCGTGAGGCCTGAGGGCGTTTCAGGCGTGGGATGCGGCTGCGGGGGAACGGAGTTGGGGCGTACGGTGGAGAGGCGTGAGAGGGCCCGGCGGGACCGGAGTGCCGCCTGGAGGGCCGTCCCTTTGATCCCGTACTGTGGCTTTTGTCGTCTGGCAAGCAGCAGCCGGACGAGGCTCTTGGGGAAGGGACTCTTGGACTTGATGGAGCGCACCGTCGTCCGTTGTGCCGATGGGCACGTGTTCAGCACCGCTTCGTTCCCGATGCAGCAGGCCGAGCGGCTCGGCCCCGGGCGGCTGCTTCGGTGCCCGCGCTGTGCGCGGCTCCGGAGCGTGGTGCCCGTCAGCTATCAGAAGCGGTAGCGGCAGCACCGGCCGCACTCGTGGCGGCCGTGACGGACCCAGCAGGAAGCAACAGGCGCAAGGCGCGCGGAGACGTCCGGTTGTGGTCGCTCCGCGCGCCTTGCGTATCCTCGGGGCGTGCTTCTCTCAGACAAGGACATCCGGGCCGAGATCGACGCCGGACGGGTGCGGATCGATCCGTATGACGACGCGATGGTGCAGCCGTCGAGCATCGATGTGCGGCTGGACCGCTACTTCCGGGTGTTCGAGAATCACCGGTACCCCCACATCGACCCCGCCATCGAGCAGGCCGATCTCACCCGGCTCGTGGAGCCGGAGGGGGACGAGCCGTTCATCCTGCACCCCGGTGAGTTCGTCCTCGCCAGCACCTACGAGGTCATCACCCTGCCCGACGACCTCGCCTCCCGGCTGGAGGGCAAGAGTTCGCTGGGCCGGCTGGGGCTGGTCACGCACTCGACGGCCGGCTTCATCGACCCCGGCTTCAGCGGGCACGTGACCCTGGAGCTGTCCAACCTCGCCACCCTGCCCATCAAGCTCTGGCCGGGCATGAAGATCGGGCAGCTGTGCATGTTCAGGCTCAGCTCGCCCGCCGACTTCCCCTACGGAAGCGAGCGGTACGGCTCCCGGTACCAGGGGCAGCGCGGCCCGACCGCCTCCCGGTCCTTCCTCAACTTCCACCGGACCCAGGTGTGAGCGGGCAGAACGTGAGCGAAGCAGGCGTGAATGACGTGCGCGAGAACCTGACGTACGAGAAGTTCGGCGTCGCCGTGCGCGAGCTCGCGCAGGCCATCGCCGACGACGGCTACGAGCCCGACATAGTCCTCAGCATCGCCCGCGGCGGTGTCTTCGTGGCCGGCGGCCTCGCCTATGCCCTCGACTGCAAGAACATCCACCTGGTCAACGTCGAGTTCTACACCGGCGTGGGGACCACCCTCGAGATGCCTGTCATGCTCGCGCCCGTCCCCAACGTGATCGACTTCTCCCAGAAGAAGGTGCTGATCACCGACGACGTCGCCGACACCGGCAAGACGCTCAAGCTGGTCCGTGACTTCTGCCTCGACACCGTCGCCGAGGTACGCAGCGCCGTCGTCTACGAGAAGCCGCAGTCGCTCGTGAAGTGCGAGTACGTGTGGAAGCGCACCGACGACTGGATCAACTTCCCGTGGAGCGTGGAACCGCCCGTCGTGCGCCGGGCCGGGCAGGTTCTCGACGCCTGACGGCCATGACGACGAAGAGGGGCTCCCCGCTCGGGGAGCCCCTCTGTCGTGTCGTGTGGCCTCAGACCGTGCCCAGCTTCACGATCGACAGCAGGGCGATCAGCTGGATCGCCGACGCGCCCAGCGCCTTCGGCCAGGGCAGGTCGTGGGAGCGGCTGACCATGAGGGTGAGCAGCGCGCCGCCGGCGACCCAGGTGGCCCAGCCCAGCAGCTGGACGAACGTCGCGTCGCCGCCCGCGAACATCGCGAAGACCAGGCGGGGCGCGTCCGTGAGCGACATGATCAGCATGGACAGGCCGACCGTGGGCTGCCAGGCGCCGTCGCCGCCGAGCTGGCGGGCCAGGGTGTGGGTGACCACGCCCAGGACGAACGCGCTGAGCACCATCGCCACGGCCGTCGTCAGCACGATCGGCACCGCGTTCGACAGTGTGGCGTTGATCGCATCCTCGCGGGCGCCGTCGAAGCCGAAGACCGCGAGCAGGCCGTAGAGGAACGTGACGATGAGGGCCGGGCCCCACATCGAGTAGTCCCGCATCTGGAGGAACGTCTGGTTCGGGGCGAAGACGATCCCCCGGAGCAGGGCCTTCCAGTGCAGGCGCGGGCCGATGGGGCCGGGCGGCGGGGCCGCGGAGCCGGCGCGGTAGGTGTCGCCCTGTGTGTAGGGCTCCTCACCGACCGAGAAGGCCTGGGTGTGGCCCGGGTTGTTCGCCGCGTACGGGTCGGCCGGACCCTGCGGGCCGGGCGGGTACGCGCCGTCGCCGAAGTACTCCGGCTCGCCCTGCCCGCCGTAGCCGCCGCCGTGTCCGGCGTTCGGCTGCGGCCACGTGGGACCGCCGCCGTTGCCGTACGGCTGCTGCTGTGGGTACGCCTGCGGCGCCGGCGGGGAGCCGTACGACGGTCCCTGCGGCGTCTGCTGCCCGTACGGAGGGTTGTGCGGTCGCGTTTGAGGAGCGCCGTTGTTCCGGCCGCGTCCGATCCTGAATCCAGCCACGTCTTCGAACGTACCTGGTCCCCGGCGGTGGCGTGCCGGGCCCGGGCTTTCGGGCCCGGCTTTGCGGCCGAGCTGTGACATCCCTTAAGGGGAAGGGGCTTTGGGTGTCCGTGGGGTGTCAGGGTTGGGCCGTACGGGCCACGCCCCGGGCCCGCTCTGCTCCCGTCGGTCAGTCGGCGAAGCCGCCGCCCAGCTCCGGCAGAGTGATCGCACCGGTCTTCGTCGGGACCGTGCCCGTGCCGCGCATCAGCAGCGCGCTGTTCGCCGCGCCGATGGCCAGGTCGGCCTTGCCGTCGGCGGTCAGGTCGCGCAGGCGGACCGTGTAGCCGAAGGCCGCGTGGGAGTCGGCCGGGCCGAGGGCCGTCTGGGCGATCCACGAGGAGCGCGCGCCGCCGAGGCCGCCGGAGCCGCCGCGGAAGACGTGGACGCCGCCCTGGTCCGCCTTGCCGTCGACGTCCTCGTGGGGGACGCCGACCGCGAGGTCCGAGTAGCCGTCGCCGTTGGTGTCGGCGGCCGAGATCGCGTAGCCGAAGTTGTCGTCGGCCTCGGGGCTGCCGGAGACGCCGGAGGTGGCCTGGGTGAGGGTGACGGAGGTGCCCGGGCCGGACGAGGTGCCGCGCCAGATCGTGACCGCGCCCTTGCCGTTGTCCTTGTCGGGCACGCCGAGGGCGATGTCGCCGTAGCCGTTCTTGTCGAAGTCGCCGATCACGGGGCTCGGGTAGAGGCCCTCCTGCCGGTCGCTGAGGGTCCTGGAGGCACCCGTGGCGAGGCCGGAGGAGGTGCCCTTGAGGTACCAGGCGCGCTCGCGGATCTGGCTGCCGTTGATCTCCGTGCCGATGACGACCAGGTCGGTCTTGCCGTCCCCGTCGACCTTTCCGGCGCCGAGGGCGGTGGAGTACCAGCCGCCCGAGCTCTTGTCGATCTTGCTGACCTTGCCGGTGGTGCCCGACTTGGTGAAGGGGCCGCGGTACAGCCACGCCTCCTCGCCGCCGATCACGGCGAGGTCGGGGGAGCCGTCGCCGGTGAAGTCGCCGGTGGCCAGGTCGCGGCCGAAGTGGCCGGCCGCGCCGCCGACGGGGGCGAGGTTGCTGCCGCCGGACAGGCCGGACTTCGAGCCCCACAGGACGGTGACCGTGCCGCGGTACTCGTCGCCGTCCACGTGCTCGGTGGGGTTGCCGACGACGAGGTCCGCGTAGCCGTCCTTGTTGAGGTCGGCGCTCGCGAGGGACGCGCCGAACTGGTCGTCCTCCTCGCCGCTGCCGGGGACCCCGGCGCTGTCCTGGTGGAAGAACTTCGGGTGGGCGGTGTCGAGGCCGGTGGCGGTGGCGTACACGACGGTGATCGTGCCGCCCTCGCGGTCGACGTCGTTGTAGCCGCCGTAGGCGAGGTCGCGGCGGCCGTCGCCGTTGAAGTCGTCGTAGTGCTTGGCGACGGCTGCGGAGGCGGGGCCGGTGAGGAGCACGGGGGTGACGCCGGTCGCCAGCAGGGCGGCGACCAGGGCGGTCGAGGTGGATCTGCGCATGGGGATCTCCTGGTTCGTCAGCCGATGAGGCCGGGCGCCGAACGCGTCGTAGGAGCGGTCGTCGGGTGGTCGGGTGGTCGGGTGGTTCGGCATGAGGTCGCCGGTGGTCGTCGGTGGTCACCGGCGGCTGTCGGTGGTCGCCGGTGGTCGTCGGGCCGACGCCCGGGGGGCGTCGTCGGGCGTCGGCCGAAGGGGCGGAAGGCGGGGTGGTCAGGAGTTGAGCGCGGTGCCGTAGCCGGGCGTGCCGGCCGTGGAGATGCCGGTCGCGCCCGGGCCGAAGCTCGTCGAGCCGGAGGTGGCCGGGCCGGTCGCCGTGCCGCGCAGGGACCAGACGGCGCCGTCGCCCGCGTTCTCGCCGGGAGCGGAGACGGACAGGTCGGCGCGGCCGTCGCCGGTGTGGTCGGTGAGGGTGACGCGCTCGCCGAACCGGTCGCCCGCCTCCGAACCGCCGGGCACACCCGCCGTGTTCTGCGTGTACGACGTCGCCCCCTTGGTGGTGAGGCCTGACGCCGAGCCGTACAGCACGGTGACGGCACCGGCGGAGCTGTTCTCGCCCGCGGAGCCGATGGCCAGGTCGGCATACCCGTCGCCGTTGATGTCGCCGAGCGAGACGCCGCTGCCGAACCGGTCACCCTTCTCGGAGGCCCCGGGCACACCGGCGCTGTCCTGGGTGAGGACGAGCGGGGCGCGGTCCGGTTCCGGGCCCTCGGGCCCGCCGTAGACGACGCTGACCTTGCCGCCGAGGGCGCCCCCGGGGTCGGCGGAGACCTCCCGGTCATTCCCCACGACGATGTCGGCGTGGCCGTCGTTGTCGATGTCGCCGACGGCGGAGACGAACCCGGCGGGCAGCTTCTGCAGCCAGTCGACGTAGTTGCCGATCTTCATGTCGGCGAGGGAGGTGGCGGCGGCGCCGTCGTGCGCGGTGCGGCCGTGCAGGACCACGCGGGGGCGGCCGTCGCCGGCGACATCGCCGGAGGAGAGGTGGGTGACGCCGTTCGAGGACGACCACCCGTCGTTCTGCGAGCCCGAACCGCCGTTGTGCGCGCTGGTCTTGGTGATCGGGCCCTTCACGAGGGAGAGGGTGGTCGGCCCGGTGGAGCCGACCGCGACGTCCACGTTCCCGTCGCCGTCGAAGTCGCCCGCGGCCAGCGTCCGGCCGTACCGGTCGTAGTCGGTGCTGAAGAAGCTGAACAGCGTGCGGGCCCCGGACAGGCCGGACGCCGAGCCCCAGACGATGGTGACCGTGCCGTCGTTGCTGTCGCTGCCGTCCTCGCCGGGCGTGCCGACCAGCAGGTCGGCGTAGCCGTCGGTGTTCAGGTCGGCGGAGGCGAGGGCGGAACCGAAGGCGTCGTCGGCCTCGGCGGTGCCCGGCATCCCGGCCGTGTTCTGCGTCAGCAGGGTCCGGGTGGAGGTCTTCGGGCCGCTGGTGCTGCCGTAGACCACCGACACGGCGCCCGCCCGCGCCTGCCCGGAGACGGTGGCGGCCGGCGCGCCGATCGCCAGGTCGGTGCGGCCGTCACCGTTGAAGTCGTACGGGGCGGCGGCCGGCGCGGCGTGCGCGGCCGGGACGGACAGGGCGAGCGCGAGCGGGGTCAGGGCCGCGGCGACGGCGGTGGAAGCGATACGGGTGCGCATGGGGGTACGTGCCTCACGGGGAAGGGGACGGGGCGTCACTGGGCGATGGCGGAGCCGAAGTTGGCGCCGTACTTGAGGGCGATGGCGGCGGTGGTGATGCCCTGCGCGCCGGTGGTGGTCAGGCCGGAGGCGGAGCCGCGCAGGAACCACAGGCCGCCCGTGGAGTTCTCGCCGGCGACGCCGACGGACAGGTCCGCCTTGCCGTCCTTCGTCACGTCGGTCAGGTCGACCGCGGACCCGAAGCTGTCGTAGGTCTCGGCGATGCCGGGCACACCGGCGGTGTCCTGGGTGTACGACTTCACGCCGCTGGTCTTCAGTCCCGACGCGGAGCCGAACAGCACGGTCACCGAGCCGGCGTTGTTCGCGGAGCCGATGTCCTCCCCCGGGGCGGCGACCGCCACGTCGGCGTACCCGTCGCCGTTGATGTCGCCGGTGCTCACGGACGTGCCGAAACCGTCGTCCGGCTCGCCCGCGCCGGGCACGCCCTCCGTGTCCTGGTGGATGACGGTCGGCTGCTGCGCCGGGTCGGGGCCGTTCGGACCGCCGTACCAGACGGTGATCTGGCCGCCCTTGTGGCCGACGGGCTTGAGCTCGTACGGGTCCGTGGAGTCGCCGAGGACGAGGTCGCCGTAGCCGTCGTGGTTGATGTCGCCGATCGCACCCTGGGAGCCGTCGGCGTTCGGCAGCTCGGTCATCTTGTGGGCCGTGCCGTTCCAGCGGAAGTAGAGGATCTCGCCGCCGGGGTCGCCGTCCACGGCGAACGGGTAGACGCGCTCGGCCGCACCGTCGCCGGTGAGGTCGCCCGCGATCACCTCGGACGTGGTGCCGAGTTCACCGACGCGGGAGTGGGTCAGCGGGCCGCCGGTCTTGGTGAAGGGGCCCTGGTAGAGGCGGGTGTGGCTCTGGCCGGTGAGGGTGACGTCGGTGTCGCCGTCGCCGTCGAAGTCGGCGGCCGCGATGCCCTGGGAGAAGCCGCCGTACTCGGAGAGGGTGGAGGGCTGCGGCAGGCCCTTGCCGCTGGTCAGGCCCGACGTGCTGCCCCACAGGACGGTGCCGGAGCCGATGCCGTCCCGGTCGCCGACGCTTTCGTTGGGGGCGCCGACGACGAGGTCGGAGTAGCCGTCCCGGTCCAGGTCACCGGCGGCCAGGGACGCGCCGAACAGGTCGCTCGATTCGGCGGTGCCGGGCACGCCCGTGGAGTTCTGGGTGATGACGGCCTTGCGGGTGGCCGATACGCCGGACGCCGACCCGTACAGCACGACGACGGCACCGGCGCACGACGCGGAGCCGACGGTGGTGCACGGGGCGCCGGTCGCGATGTCCCGGTAGCCGTCGCCGTTGAAGTCCCCGGCGAGACCGGAGGGGGCGGCGGTGGCGGGGGTGGCGGAGAGGAGGCCGCTGGTGAGGGCGGCGGCCAGCAGGAGGGTGCGCTTGCGCAAGGTGGGACTCCGGGTGGGGAAGGGGCCGGGCCCGGGGGCCCGGCCCCGAAGGGGGACGGGGTGGCTCAGCCGAGGGGCGGCGGGGCCGGGTGCCGGCGGGGTTTCCGCGGCGGGGGTGGTGCGGTTGGTGCCGACGGGGCTTCCGCGACGGGGAAGGTGCGGTGGTGCCGGCGGGGCTTCCGCGGCGGGTGGTGCGGTGGGGGTGGTGCGGTGGGTGGCGACGGGTTGCTGCGGGCGGGGTGGTGCGGTGGGTGCCGGATGGTGCGGCCTGTGCGGGACGGGTCGGCCGGTGTGGTGGCTCAGCCCGTACGGCCGGCTCAGCTGGCTCAACCGGCACGAGTCGGCTCAGCCCGCACGAGTCGGCTCAGCCGGCACGAGTCGGCTCAGCCGGCACGAGTGGGTTCGCTCGGCATGGAGGGTCAGCCCGTACGGGTCGGCATGGGTGGGCTCAGCCCGCACCGGTTGACTCGGCCATCGCGGGCGGCTCAGCCCGCATGGGTCGGCTGAGCCACCGCGGGCGGCTCAGTCGCCGAAGTTCGCGCCGAAGTTCGGGTAACCCGTCGTCGAGACACCCGAGTCGCCGGGGGCGACGGTGCGCGAACCCGTGGCCGTGATCTTCGTGCCGTTGGACGGCAGGTACAGGACCGCGCCGTTGCCGTCGTTCTCGTACGAGCCGGCCACCACGTCGGCGCGGCCGTCGCCGGTGACGTCGTCCAGCTTCACGTCGGTGCCGAGGAAGTCGCCCTTCTCGTCCGAGCCGGGGACGCCCGCGGTGCTCTGCGCGAAGGACTGGGTGCCGGTGGAGGTGTTGATGCCCGCGGCCGAGCCGTACAGCACGACGAGCTGCCCGGCATCGGTGACGGACCCGATGTCCTCGCCCGCCACGCCGACCACGAGGTCCTGGTACTCGTCGCCGTTGACGTCGCCCAGGTCCAGCTCGTAGCCGAAGTAGTCGTTCTTCTCCGCGCTGCCGGGGACGTTGCCGGTGTCCTGGGTGATGCCGGTGGTGGAGCCGATGCCGTCCGCGGCGCCGTAGGTGATCCACACCTTGCCGCCGTCGGAGGCCCCGGGGAAGGTCACCCCGTCATCGGTCTTGTTCCAGTGCATGCCGGTGACGATGTCGCCGAAGCCGTCACCGTTGATGTCGCCGATGCCGGTGATGACACCGGCCTTCAGCGGCTGGGCGCCGGCGGCGGACAGGCCGGAACTCGTTCCGAGCAGCAGGTAATTGGTGTTCCAGTACTGGCCGGTGGCGGTTTCGAAGCCGTCGACGACCAGGTCCGTGCGGTGGTCGCCGTTGACGTCGCCCGCGGTGATGTTGAGCGGCCCGGAGCCGTCGCCCGACGCCTGGACGGGGGCCTTGACGCCGTACCGCCCCTCGAGCGCCGTACCGGAGGCGCTGAGGCCGCCCTTGAGCACGTAGACGACGTTGGAGGTGTTGCCGACGGCCAGGTCGGCCTTGCCGTCGCCGTCGAAGTCGCCGGCGGCGAGGTTCCGGCCCCAGCGGTCGTGCTGGGTCGGGGCCGCGTCGGCGATCGTGACGCCCTTGCCGGTGATGCCGCCGGCCGAGCCCCACAGGACCGCGACGGTGCCGCCGTCCTTGTCGCTGCCGACGTCCTCCATCGGGGCGGAGACGGCGAGGTCGTCGTAGCCGTCGCCGTTGAAGTCGGCGTAGGCGCTGTCGGCGCCGAAGACGTCGCCGGTCTCGGCGGTGCCGGGGGTGCCGGTGGTGTTCTGGCTGATCGTGGACCGCTTCGCGGCGGACACGCCGGTCTTGGTGCCGTAGAGGACGACGAGCTGCCCGGCGTCCTTCTTGCCGCTCACGTACGCGCCGGAGGCGGAGAACGCCACGTCGCCGATGCCGTCGCCGTTGAAGTCGGCCCGCGGGGCGTGCGTGCCGTCGGCGGCCGTCGCCGGGCCGGCCGCGGCCGAGAGCAGCGTGCCGGTCAGCGCGGCCGCGGCGGCGGTCGCCAGGGCGAGCCGCACGCGGGAGCGCCGGGACGGGTGGGCGGACGCGGGACGGCGCCCGGCGGGGCGCTCGTGCTGCTGCATGCGGGGTCTCCTGCTGCATGCGGGGGATGCCTGGCGGACATCCACAGTCGATGGAGGGCCGTACCGGCCGTGTTCGCCGGGCGTTGCCCGGGCGTTCACGGCTGGTCGGCGATCAAGAGACCGCTGGCGGGACGTAAGGGTTGTACGTGAGTTCGGTTAATTTCCGGGGGTGCCGGGGACGGTCCGGGAGGGCCGGGTTCCGTCGCCGAACGGTACGGGCGGGATGTGCGGTTGGCCCCGGCCTGCAACTCGCCGTGCCCGGCGGGACGATGCCCCACCGGACACGGCTGCTCCGTGCTCGGAAACAGCTGTTCCGCGCTCGGAAACGGCTGTTCCGTGACTCAGAACAGGTGAGGTGCCAGGCCGGCGGTCGCGCCTCCGACGACGGGCACGAGCAGGACCGGCAAGCCGCGGGCGCTGCGCAGCGGCGACTCCTCCTGGCGGATGAGCAGCGCCAGCGCCATGCCGGCCATGGCCGGCAGCGCGACGCCGAGAACGGCGAGCGCCAGCAGGTTGGGCACGGCGTGGCGGGTGACGGCCCACCCCGCGCCCAGGCTGAGTGCCGCGGCGGTGATCAGCTCTCCGGTGGGCTGGATGAGGCCGAGGCGTGGACGATCGGCCCCGGCGACCCTCGCCCCGGTGCGGACGACGGCGAGCATCCAGATGATGCCCGCGACGACCAGCAGGGTCTCGCAGGCGAGAACGATGTTCGCTGCCAGCATGTAGATGCCTCCGATCGCTGCTAGTGGCAGGCTGCCTTGACGCCTTCGAGTCCCAGGAGCTGGGCGCCGACCCACTGGAGGTCGTTGGCGAGTGTGTGTCCCTTGCCCTTGCGGATGGCCTTGATCGCGCTCACGATCCGCTTGACCCCGACGCGCTTCGCCACCTTCACGATCTTCACCATCTTCGCGGCGGGCAGGAGGTTGGTACCGATGGCGACCGCGACGGCGCCCAGGCAGCCGAAGCTGGGCCAGCCGAAGCCGACCAGCGGCTGCCCCGGCTTCCGGATCTGCTGCTGTTGCTTGAGGTAGGCGGCGGTCGCCTCGTCGCCCTGTGCGAGCACGTCCTCGGGTACGGACAGCATCGAGTTGAGCAGGGCTTCCCACTGGGCGTCGTCAGCGGAGTCGTCGGCGACGGCGGCGGCCGGAGCGGTGATACCTGCGGAGACCGGAGCGGTGGTGCGAGGGGTGGCCTCGGCCGCGTGTGCCCCGGTGCTCGCGGTGAAGATCGCGCCCGCGGTGAGGGCGGACACGAACATGGCGGTGCCGCGCGTGAAGAGGGTCCGGTCGGTCGTTCTGGTGAACATCTGTCCCCGTGTTTCTCAAGGGTGGTGCGCGCACGCGCAACTGCCCGCCCTGGCAAGGCGGGAGAGACGCGCGTGCGTGTGTGGTCGAGATCAACAGAAGCAGACCGAGATCGGAACGGCTGTGACGGAAGCCATGATTCCGGCCCCTATGCCCGATAATTGTGCGGATGTTACGCCTTGATAACCATCTGATCCCAGGCGCAGCACTGATGGAACCTTCAAAACTAAACCAGCGCTGCTACAAGGCGAGACCTGCTGTCCCGCCCGTCTCCGCCGAGCCGGCCCGGGGCAGCACCGACTTCGCCGTCAGACCCCGCGACTGCCACGCGTTGTCCCGCAGCTTGAACAGGGCCCAGTAGCGGGTCGGGCACAGCAGCACGATGTTCATGAACACGGCCGCCGGGGTGCCGACGAGCCAGGAGTGCCAGCGCTGGCGGGCGGTCATGTCCGGGCGCATCAGCACGTAGAGCCCGGACTGGCCGAAGCGCACCACCAGGTACACGGCGAGGTACACCAGCGCGATGCCCGGGTCGTGGTACCGCCCGCCCAGCGTCAGGAGCGTCATGACGACGATCCAGGCCGGCATCACCGGGGTGATGACGAGCTGGAGCAGCCCGAACGCCGGCGAGATGAGCCTTCGCACTTCGTGGCGAGGTCAGGGTGTGTGCGGCGCGCTCGGCGCTGCACTCGCGAATATCGCGCGCCCCTTGGTGCGCCCCCGTATGCGCGTCCGTACCACGGGTCCGCACTGCCACGGGTTAGCTGCGGTCAGCCCAGGTGGGAGGGGACCCGGCGGCAGCTGCAGGCATCAACGCCGCCGTATCAACCGCAGTGGACCTGGGCCACCGCTTCGCTGAAGTCGCCAGCCGCGAGGGCCGCCCTGGGGATCGTGAAGTACAGCGTTCCGGCGTCGCCCCAGCCCCACCCGAGTGCGGGGTCCTCGGCCAGCTGGAGCAGGTGGACGGCCGGGCCGTCGACGTCCCGGGACGACACCGGCACGGTGTGCGAGGTGTCGGGCCAGCCGAAGGCGCAGTGGCTGCCGGCGGTGTTGCCGTCGAGATCCGCCCACTCGGTGAGGAACAGCGACGCCGCTCCCCAGTGCTCGTCCCTGTCGTAGTCCAGGTCGCCGTCCTCGACGTCCCAGCTGTCGGGGAGCATGGCGACCTCGACCGCGCGGACAGGCGTCGCCGGGTAACTCCGGGCGGGCGGGGGTGCTGTCACCGGGACGGCCCGCTCCGGGTCGGCGGGAAGGACGCGCCACATCGGGGGCTGATACACGTCCAGCTTGCGGTACTCCTCGTACGGCAGGTCCGGATCCAGGTAGAAGAAGTTCAGCAGGCCGGGCCGCACGGGCAGTTCGGGTCCCAGCCAGGGGGCGAGGGCGTCCGTGTCCAGAACGGCGTGCAGGGACAGCGGGACACCGCTCAGTTCGGGCCAGGGAGTGCCCGGTTCGAGGAGCGCGGCACCACCGAGCCGACACCGCCCTGTCGCCCCGGCGCCGTCCGTAGCGGGGACCAGCCGGAATCCGCGACGCGCCATGGCGGCGAATTGCCGGCCGGCCTTCTCGCCGAGCCGCCGGGTGCAGACGTCGTGGAGGCTGCGGGGGTCGTCGAACTGCATGGAAGGATCCTGCCAACGACACGGCCGGACCGTCACACCGCCCCCGACGAAACTCGCACGCCCGTCGCCAACGCGTCCCGGCCGAGGCGGTGTTAAGCCGTGGACACGGATGCGACGCATCCTGTGGGGGAACTCAGGCGGCCTCGGCCGCCATCGGTGTCGTCGCAGTCCTGGTGACCGGCACTCCGGCGGCGAACGCCGCGGAGGCGCAGGCTCCCGACGTCCGGTACGCGCACCGCGCCACGGGCGACCTCGGGACTCTGTAGATCGGCATCAGCTCCGACAGCGCCATCACGGACATCCGGGCCCACCTCGTCTCCGCGGCCATACGGCAGGAGGTGGCCATCGTGGAGACCGACGCGTTCGACCTGGTCTCCGGTACGGCGGACAACGGCGTGTGGCGCACCAAGAAGCCTGTCGACCTCGCCGAGCCGGGCAGTTACACCGTCCGCATCGAGGCCGCCGACGCCGACGGAGACCGTGACGTCGACAACTCCGCGGGCACGCTGGCCTATTACGTCGCGGCGGTCTTCGAGGACGTACGGCTCGACCGCACCGAGATCGACACCGATCACCGGCAGGTGCGCATCGACGGCATCCTCAAGGGACGCTGGCCGGCGACGCGCGAGCTGAAGCCCCTGGTGGACCACCGGGTGGACCTCGACGTCGACAACTGGACGGAGAACACCATCCGTACCGACGCGCAGGGCCACTTCTCCGGCACGGTCACCATGAATGACGCGGTGCCGGTGCAGGCCGTCTACCGGCACGACAACGCCCAACCCGTTCGTGGTGTACGGCGAATCCGGGTCGACTCCGATCGGCATCCGGCAGGACGGCCACACTGACCCACACCCCCTGGCAGACGGGCACCTCCCAGGGCCACGCCTTCTGACGGACATTCCCCGCCGAAACGGGGCCACTACCGCGCGCACTTGCCCCGAACGGACGCGTTCCGCGCGGCGACTTCCCAGGTCGTACGAGTGGGCCGATGACACCCCGGCGGGCCGGTGACCACTGTGTCAGGGGCCGGCCCCCAGGGAAGGCCCGTCAGATCAGAGCCTGCTGATCATTGACGAAGTCGCGCGCGGTCGCCTCGTCGTTGATCAGCAGATCGAGCCGGACCGGCAGCGGCTCATCCAGTTGTGAGGCGAGGGTCCTCGCCTCGTCCAGCCGTCGAGCGACCTCCGCACGAGCCTGGTCGACAGCCGCGGATATGGCCACCTCTGTCGGTGCCTCGTCGGTCCCCGCGCCGCCCTGCTGGCTCATCAGCAGGGCGATGGAAGAGTTCCTGCGTTCCGCCAGATCGGACCTCATGTCCTTCCCGCGCCCTTCGTCTCGCGTCACATTGTTGATGTCATTGACGAGCTGAAACGCGGTTCCCAGATGAAGTCCGATGGTGTGCAGCAGACGGCGGTCCTCACGAGAGCGGCTGGAGCACAGGGCGCCCATCCAGAAGACCAGGGCCAGGAGACTGCCGGTTTTTCGCTCCGCGACGTCGAAGGGATCCGAGATGGTGATACCTCTGTGTACGTCGTGAAACTGCCCTGACGACATGCTCACCAAGGTGTTCAGGATCCGGTGCATTGCCGTCGGCTGCACGCGGAAAGTGGTGGCCAGCCCGTCGGCGAGCAGAACGTCGGAAAGGGCAAGCGCCCCGGCCGGCCCCATGAGGGAGAGTTCCGTGGGAAGCCCTCGGCGCAGGACGTCCCGGTCTTCCACATCGTCACGTATCACACTGGCCTTGTGGATCATTTCGATGCCCACGGCCAGAGTCACAACAGACTCTCTGCTTTCTTTCGTGTCACCAGGATCAGCAAGGATTAAGAAGAGTGAGGCTCTGTTCAAGCGTCCTCTGTGCGACAGCCTGGAAACGATGTCTTCGGGAAGGCCCATCTCTTCGAGATGTCTCGCCAAGGCCAAGCGGATCTCGCTGCGAATGTCGCTCCAGTGAGAGTCGTAGATCAAATCATTGCTCTCATTCTCTCGTTAGCATCACGCAAAGGAACGCTACCCAGTATGCTTCCGCCATGTCAATCGGCCTACAAGCGCTGAAGCGTTTATCGATCTTGCTTCTCGTGCCTTTCTCGCTTTACGTGCTGAGGACCCCGCGGCGCTCAACGCGGTTGTTACTCGAGGAGGCCCGTGAGGCGCCTGAGGGTCCGATCCCGGAGGCTCGAGCGCAAAAGGAAGGGCTGGACTCCGCCGCCTTTCGCGAGCCGTACAAGATCGCCATCGGCGCCTTCTACGCCATCTGTGTGCAGCGGGCCTTCGAGACGAGTATTCAGACCCTCGATCGATCGCCGCTGGATGTGACGTTCCACGCGGGAAGTCCGGACATCAACGTGACGTCCCAGCAGATCGTCCTGATCTGTCAGTTGCTCGCAATGCTGATTTGGATGGGGCTCTATTACATCAATAACGTGCGAATCTATTTGCTTATTCCGGAGGCGAAACCTTTCAGAAGAAAGGTAACCCACGTCGTACTGACGGTCGCGCTGGCCCAGTTCTACTTCCTCGGGGCCACGATCGGCAGCCCGTCGGTGAATCAGCTGCTTCTGATTCTCGGGATTCTCGTGACTGATGCCGTGTTTCCGCTGGTGATCGGAGCGGTCCGCAGTCGGAGGACCCGCTTCATATGGGTGGTGCGTGGCAGTGCCCAGACGGCCTTTGTGCTGTGGATCCTGCTCTTCGTGCCGGCTTCGCACTACGGGCAGGTCAGGTGGAGCGTCATCATGCTGCTCCTGGTGCTCGTGCAACTGATGGTCATCGCCCCGCTGGAGAGCCACTACATGCGCAAGAGGAACCGTCTCGCATGAGGGCCCGTGGAGCTACGGTCCGCACCACCTGCCGTAGGGATACCGCTCGTCGTCGGGGCGCGATCCGGTCGGGCCCTTCCCTCGTATCACGCGTGTGTAGGCGGTGGCCCAGGTGAGTGCGAGCTTCCAGGCGGGTGTGACGGACAAACGGCGAGAACTGGCGAGGACGAACCCGCGCCACTCGATCGAGTGCCGTGCACCGAGTCTGCAGGCGCGCACTCCGAAGTCGGTGTCCTCGCCGAGAAGGAATCCTTCCTTGAAACCGCCTGTCGCCTGGAAGGTTCGCCTGTTGGTCAGCAGGAAGTCGCCGTTGGTCACGGGCAAGCCCGCCAGGCGGGCGAGCAGTATGAGGAAGTAGATGAAAACCAGGGTGGCCCGCACTCCTATCGTGGAGTGATCTGCCCGGTGGCGCACCGAGACGATATGAAGCTCGTCCGGGTGCAATCGCCTGAGGCAGCGGTGCAGGACGCCATCGCCCAGTACGACGTCGGCATCCAGGAAGAGCAGATACTCATACCGAGCTAACCGGGCTCCAATGTTGCGCTGGGTGCCGGTGTCCGTGACGGGAGATGTGGTGACTTTCAAGGGCATGGCATCGGCGAATTCGTTCGCCGTCTGTGTAGTCAATTCATTCGGGCTGGTGTCGACGATGATGACCTCGTAAGCGATCTCCAGGCGTTGGGCCAGCAGCGATTTCAGGAGTGCACCCAGGTATTTCTCCTCATTGAGGGTGGGTATTATGATCGAGAGTGCCAACTCGTTCGCCCTCCCTCTTGCCTGGCCAAGCGGATCAGGTCGAAAAGCACACACCCCAGCCCGGGTGCGAGGTATTTCGGTTGGATTCCTCGCAGAACGCCGGACGTCATGGTCGGGACAGCGGTCCCGATGGCCCGGAGCAGCGTGAAATTACGGGTGTGTTCGTCGGACTTCTCAGGGGGGACGAGCGCGCAATATCCGGAGAAGCCAAGATTCTGCCAGAGCGCCGAGATCCGGGCTGCCTCACCGGGTGGGAGCTTCGCCAGAAACGCCAGTTGGTACGCCACGGCCAGGACGATGAAGGCCGGCCTCACCGATGTCCCCCGCCGGCGCATCGACCTGAGCCATTTCACGTCGTGCACCAGCCAGGAGATGTTGACGAGGGTCTGGGCCTTGTCCTCCAGTGAGAGCTTCTTCCAGGTGTAGATTCCACCGGCCGAGTAAATCGCTTCCCAGGCCAAGTTGAAGGCCACAGCGGCCTCCGGGAGCAGTTCCTTGCCCTGCTCTTCGGTTTCTTTGACCGCTTCGCGATAGGCGGCCACCCAGCAGGCTCCGCCGAACAGCTTGAGGGCGAGAAGAGCCGAACGCTTGAGAGGGGTCTCTGCCTGGTCGATCACTGGGTCTCCCTGGTGGAGAGCTTGAGATGAAGCGTAAGGGTGGCAGGCGCGGGGTTTGGGGTGCAAGGGCGTCGGATCCGCTGGGGCGGATGGACGCCAGTTCTATTCGTAGGTGCCTCTGAGGCGCATTCCCTGGATGTCCGGTGAATTCCCTTATGGGGTGCAGGCGAGGAAAGCCGTCGTTACCTCGTCGCCGCCCGCCCCGATGCGCGAGCCTGCGGGCGCCCGAACGCCGACGCCCCCGCCCGATGGCTCGGGCGGGGGCGTCGGAACGAACAGCGGGGGCCGGTTACTTCACCGGCTCCGGCTCCGGGGCGTTCTCCGAGTCCGACGTGCCGGCCGGCGGCTCGCCGTCGTCGTTCGCCCCGTCGGTCTCGTGCTCCGCCGGGACCGGCGTCTTCACCGAGTCCAGGAGCAGCTGGGCCACGTCCACCACCTGGATGGACTCCTTCGCCTTGCCGTCGTTCTTCTTGCCGTTGACCGAGTCGGTCAGCATGACGAGGCAGAAGGGGCAGGCCGTCGAGACGATGTCGGGGTTGACGGAGAGGGCCTCGTCGACGCGCTCGTTGTTGATGCGCTTGCCGATCCGCTCCTCCATCCACATCCGCGCACCACCGGCGCCGCAGCAGAAGCCGCGCTCCTTGTGGCGGTGCATCTCCTCGTTGCGGACTCCGGGGACGGCAGCGATGATCTCGCGCGGCGGCGTGTAGATCTTGTTGTGGCGGCCCAGGTAGCACGGGTCGTGGTACGTGATGATGCCCTCGACCGGCGTGACCGGGATCAGCTTGCCCTCGTCGACGAGGTGCTGGAGCAGCTGCGTGTGGTGGATGACCTCGTAGTCGCCGCCGAGCTGCGGGTACTCGTTGCCGAGCGTGTTGAGGCAGTGCGGGCAGGTCGCGACGATCTTCTTCGAGGACTTCGGCTTCGCCGACTCGGGCGTCACCTTGCCCTCGTCGTCCATCTCCTCGCCGAACGCCATGTTCAGCGCCATGACGTTCTCCATGCCGAGCTCCTGGAACAGGGGCTCGTTGCCGAGACGCCGGGCGGAGTCACCGGTGCACTTCTCGTCGCCGCCCATGATCGCGAACTTGACGCCCGCGATGTGCAGCAGTTCCGCGAAGGCCTTCGTGGTCTTCTTGGCGCGGTCCTCCAGGGCGCCCGCGCAGCCCACCCAGTAGAGGTACTCGACCTCGGACAGGTCCTCGATGTCCTTGCCGACGACCGGGACCTCGAAGTCGACCTCCTTGAGCCACTCCAGGCGCTGCTTCTTCGCCAGGCCCCAGGGGTTGCCCTTCTTCTCCAGGTTCTTGAGCATCGTGCCCGCCTCGGACGGGAACGCGGACTCGATCATCACCTGGTAGCGGCGCATGTCGACGATGTGGTCGACATGCTCGATGTCCACCGGGCACTGCTCGACACAGGCGCCGCAGGTGGTGCAGGACCACAGGACGTCCGGGTCGATGACGCCGTTCTCCTCGGCCGTGCCGACGAGCGGGCGCTCGGCCTCCGCGAGAGCCGCGGCGGGCACCGACGCGAGCTGCTCCTCGGACGCCTTCTCCTCGCCCTCCATCGTCTTGCCGCCGCCGGCCAGCAGGTACGGCGCCTTGGCGTGCGCGTGGTCGCGCAGCGACATGATCAGCAGCTTGGGGGAGAGGGGCTTGCCCGTGTTCCAGGCGGGGCACTGCGACTGGCAGCGGCCGCACTCGGTGCACGTGGAGAAGTCCAGCAGGCCCTTCCAGGAGTACTGCTCGACCTGGGAGACACCGAAGACGTCGTCGTCGCCCGGGTCGGTGAAGTCGATCGGCTTGCCGCCCGACGTCATCGGCTGGAGCGCGCCCAGTGCCGTGCCGCCGTTCGCCTCGCGCTTGAACCAGATGTTCGGGAAGGCGAGGAAGCGGTGCCAGGCGACACCCATGTTGGTGTTGAGCGACACCACGATCATCCAGATGAACGACGTGCCGATCTTGATCATCGCGACGAAGTAGACGAGGTTCTGCAGCGCCGTGACGCTCAGTCCCTTGAACGCGAGCACCAGCGGGTACGACGCGAAGTACGACGCCTCGTAGTGGTCGACGTGGTGGAGCGCGCCCTCCAGACCCCGCAGGACGTAGATCGCGAGGCCGATGGTGAGGATGACGTACTCGACGAAGTACGCCTGGCCGGCCTTGGAACCGGCGAAGCGGGACTTGCGGCCCGGGCGGCTCGGCAGGTTCAGCAGGCGGATCGCGATGAGCACCGCGATGCCCAGGATCGTCATCACGCCGATGAACTCGATGTACAGCTCGAACGGCAGGAACTCACCGATGACCGGCAGCACCCAGTCGGCCTTGAACAGCTGGCCGAAGGCCTGGGCGAGGGTCGGCGGCAGCGTCAGGAAGCCGATCGCCACGAACCAGTGGGCGACACCGACGATGCCCCACCGGTTCATGCGCGTATGGCCGAGGAACTCCTTCACCAGGGTCACGCTGCGCTGGTAGGGGTTGTCGGTCCGGGTACCGGCGGGGACCGGCTGGCCCAGCTTGAAGTACCGGACGAACTGGCCGATCGCGCGTGCGAGCAGCGCGACGCCGATCACGGTCAGTACCAGCGACACGACGATCGCGGCGAGTTGCATGGGGGCTCCTCGGGCCTGCGAGGGGTTTCGTCGGGGTGACCTGTCGTTCTTCAGGCCTACCCGAAATTACTAAGCGGTAACTTATGCAGTCCGTCTGAGACTACCCCTATCTTCCGCCGCACTGTAGCCGGGTGGGCAGTGATCTGAATCGCTGAGGGTTGCCTCAGGAGCGGATGGATCCGGTCACGAACCCGACGCACATCCCGCCGCACATCCCTCGTGTTCTTCGTACCGAAATGTCATAGTCCCGCCTAACTTATATCCGTGCTCTACGGGATCACCGCCGCCGCCACCGCCCTTCTCCTCACCGTCCTGCTCGCGGCCGCCCTGCGGGCCCCCGGCTCTGCGGTTGCGGCTGGTCGAGCGGCGCCGGATGCGGGACGTGCCGCTGTCCGGGGGTGTCGCCGTCGTGCTCGTCACCGGGCTGGTCGTGGGGGCCGGCGAGTGGATGGGGTTCGCGCCGTCCGGCGACGGGACGCGCGGGGTGCTCGTCGCCGCGGGTGCCGTCGCCCTGCTCGGGCTCGCCGGTGACGTCCGGCGGCTGCGGCGGAGGGTGCTGGCCGCCGGTACGGGCGTGGCGGCCGCGTGTGTCGTGCCGTTCGGGGAGACGGGGATCGGGACCGGGCTGCTGGCCGTCGGGTGGGTCGTGGCGGTGGTGGCCGGGTTCCGGGGGCTCGATCACGCCGACGGGCTGGCGGGTACGGTCGGGGTCGTCACCGCCTTCGGGGTGGCGGCCTGTGCGGCCGTCGAGGCGATGGACGCCTTCGCGGGGCTGGTGAGCGTGCTGGCCGCCGCGCTGACCGGCCTCCTCCTGCACAACTGGCATCCCGCGCGCGCGGCGCTGGGCGGCTGCGGGTCCATGGCCGCCGGGTTCGTGATCGCCGTGGCGGCCGTGTACGCCCGGGCCGGGTTCGGGGTGGTGGAAAGCGCGGGGGTCCTGTTCGGGCTGACCGCCGTGGTGGCCGCCGACGCCGGCCTCGTGCTCGTGACGCGGAAGTCGGCCGGGCGGGGGCTCGCGCGCGGCGGGCCCGACCATCTCGCGCACCGGCTGCGGCGGCTCGGGGTGACCGCGCCCGGAGCGTGTCTGCTGCTGGGGGCCGGGGCGTTGCCGGGGATGCTCGTCGGGGTACTCGCGCATGCCGGCCGGATCGGGGCCGGCGCTCTGTGGTGGGTGGCGGGAGGGGTCCTCGTGGCCGTGTTTGCACTCTCCCGTGTTCCTGCATACGGCCCTCGACGCAGCGTATCCGCGCAGGTCAGCGCGCCATTGCGTGTAAGGAGCGGATAAGAGTTGAGCCTGCCCGGCTCAGGTCTGTTGACCGGTGGGGAGCCGTCGTGCACACTTGAGTCCGTTCCACTCAAGTCAGCTGGAGGAATCAACCATGGCACGTGCGGTCGGCATCGACCTGGGCACGACTAACTCCGTCGTCAGCGTTCTGGAGGGCGGCGAGCCCACCGTCATCACCAACGCCGAGGGCGCCAGGACCACGCCGTCCGTCGTCGCCTTCGCCAAGAACGGTGAGGTGCTCGTCGGAGAGGTGGCCAAGCGCCAGGCGGTCACGAACGTGGACCGGACCATCCGCTCCGTGAAGCGTCACATGGGCACCGACTGGAAGATCGAGCTCGACGGGAAGCCCTTCAACCCGCAGCAGATCAGCGCCTTCGTGCTCCAGAAGCTGAAGCGGGACGCCGAGGCCTACCTGGGCGAGAAGGTGACCGACGCGGTCATCACCGTTCCGGCGTACTTCAACGACTCCGAGCGTCAGGCCACGAAGGAGGCCGGCGAGATCGCCGGTCTGAACGTGCTGCGCATCGTCAACGAGCCCACCGCGGCCGCCCTGGCGTACGGCCTCGACAAGGACGACCAGACCATCCTGGTCTTCGACCTCGGTGGCGGTACGTTCGACGTCTCGCTGCTGGAGATCGGCGACGGTGTCGTCGAGGTGAAGGCCACCAACGGTGACAACCACCTCGGTGGTGACGACTGGGACCAGCGCATCGTCGACTACCTGGTCCAGCAGTTCCAGTCCGGCCACGGCGTGGACCTGGGCAAGGACAAGATGGCCCTGCAGCGTCTGCGCGAGGCCGCCGAGAAGGCGAAGATCGAGCTGTCCTCGTCCACCGAGACCTCGATCAACCTGCCCTACATCACCGCCTCCGCCGAGGGTCCCCTGCACCTCGACGAGAAGCTCACCCGCGCCCAGTTCCAGCAGCTGACCGCGGACCTCCTGGAGCGCTGCAAGACGCCGTTCCACAACGTCATCAAGGACGCCGGCATCTCCATCAGCGAGATCGACCACGTCGTCCTGGTCGGCGGCTCCACCCGTATGCCCGCCGTCGCCGAGCTCGTCAAGGAGCTGACCGGCGGCAAGGACGCCAACAAGGGCGTCAACCCGGACGAGGTCGTCGCCATCGGCGCCGCCCTGCAGGCCGGTGTCCTCAAGGGTGAGGTCAAGGACGTCCTGCTCCTCGACGTCACCCCGCTGTCCCTCGGCATCGAGACCAAGGGCGGCATCATGACCAAGCTCATCGAGCGCAACACCACGATCCCGACCAAGCGGTCCGAGATCTTCACCACGGCCGAGGACAACCAGCCGTCCGTGCAGATCCAGGTCTACCAGGGCGAGCGCGAGATCGCGGCGTACAACAAGAAGCTCGGGATGTTCGAGCTGACCGGTCTGCCGCCGGCGCCCCGCGGCGTCCCGCAGATCGAGGTGTCCTTCGACATCGACGCCAACGGCATCATGCACGTGACCGCGAAGGACCTGGGCACGGGCAAGGAGCAGAAGATGACCGTCACCGGCGGCTCCTCGCTGCCGAAGGACGAGGTCGACCGCATGCGCCAGGAGGCCGAGCAGTACGCGGAGGAGGACCACAAGCGCCGCGAGGCCGCCGAGTCCCGCAACCAGGGTGAGCAGCTCGTCTACCAGACCGAGAAGTTCCTCAAGGACAACGAGGACAAGGTCCCTGGCGAGATCAAGACCGAGGTCGAGGAAGCCGTCGCCGAGCTGAAGGAGAAGCTCAAGGGCGAGGACTCCGCCGAGATCCGCACCGCCACCGAGAAGGTCGCGGCCGTCTCGCAGAAGCTCGGCCAGGCCATGTACGCGGACGCGGGCGCGGCCCAGGCCGCCGGTGGTCCCGCCGGTGACGCGGGCGCGGCCGGTGGTGCCAAGTCCGCCGACGACGACGTCGTCGACGCCGAGATCGTCGACGAGGACCGGAAGGACGGTGCCGCGTGACGGAGGAGACCCCGGGCTTCGACGAGCAGCAGCCCGACGTCCCTTCCGGCGCCACCTCCGACGACGCCGAGCCGAAGGCCGCCTCCCCCTCCGCGGAGGAGGGGGCGGCCCCGGCCGGGGACACGGGCCAGGACGTGGCTCTGGTGGCCCAGCTGGACCAGGCCCGCTCCGCGCTCACCGAGCGCACGGCGGACCTCCAGCGCCTCCAGGCCGAGTTCCAGAACTACCGCCGCCGGGTCGAGCGCGACCGGATCGCGGTCAAGGAGATCGCCATCGCGAACCTCCTGACCGAGCTCCTGCCCGTGCTCGACGACATCGGCCGCGCACGTGAACACGGCGAACTGGTCGGCGGCTTCAAGTCCGTCGCCGAGTCGCTGGAGAGCACCGCGGCGAAGATGGGCCTGCAGCAGTTCGGCAAGGAGGGCGAGCCCTTCGACCCGACGATCCACGAAGCCCTGATGCACAGCTACGCACCCGACGTCACCGAGACGACGTGCGTGGCGATTCTGCAGCCCGGGTACCGGATCGGCGAGCGCACCATCCGCCCCGCCCGCGTGGCGGTGGCCGAACCCCAGCCGGGGGCGCAGACGGTCAAGGCGGACGAGTCCGCCGACGCCGACGACAAGGAGAGCGGTGGCCCGGACGAGGGCTGACGTCATAGACGAAGGGAAGGAGGGGCGTCGAGGATGAGCACCAAGGACTTCATCGAGAAGGACTACTACAAGGTCCTCGGCGTCCCCAAGGACGCCACCGAGGCCGAGATCAAGAAGGCGTACCGGAAGCTCGCCCGCGAGAACCACCCGGACGCCAACAAGGGAAACGTCAAGGCGGAGGAGCGCTTCAAGGAGATCTCCGAGGCAAACGACGTCCTCGGCGATCCCAAGAAGCGCAAGGAGTACGACGACGCGCGTGCCCTCTTCGGCAACGGCGGCTTCCGCCCGGGGCCGGGCGGCGCGGGCGGCTCCTTCAACTTCGACCTGGGCGACCTCTTCGGAGGCGGTGCCCAGGGCGGCCAGGGAGCCGGCGGCTTCGGCGGCGGGCTCGGTGACGTTTTCGGGGGCCTGTTCAACCGCGGTGGCGCGGGCGGCCCGGGGACGCGTACGCAGCCCCGGCGCGGCCAGGACATCGAGTCCGAGGTCACGCTCAGCTTCACCGAGGCGATCGAGGGCGCGACCGTCCCGCTGCGGATGTCCTCGCAGTCGCCCTGCAAGGCCTGTTCGGGCACCGGCGACAAGAACGGCACGCCGCGCGTGTGCCCGACCTGCGTCGGCACCGGGCAGGTCGCCCGGGGCAGCGGCGGCGGGTTCTCCCTGACCGACCCCTGCCCCGACTGCAAGGGCCGCGGCCTGATCGCGGAGAACGCCTGCGAGGTCTGCAAGGGCAGCGGCCGGGCCAAGTCCTCGCGGACCATGCAGGTGCGCATCCCCGCGGGCGTCAACGACGGCCAGCGGATCCGGCTGCGCGGCAAGGGAGCACCGGGCGAGCGCGGCGGGCCGGCGGGCGACCTCTACGTGGTCGTGCACGTCGACTCCCACGCGGTGTTCGGCCGCAAGGAGGACAACCTCACGGTCACCGTCCCGGTGACCTTCGCCGAGGCGGCCCTCGGCGGTGAGGTGCGGGTGCCCACCCTGGGCGGCCCGCCCGTCACCCTGAAACTGCCGCCGGGCACACCCAACGGGCGTACCATGCGCGCCCGGGGCAAGGGCGCGGTCCGCAAGGACGGCACCCGCGGCGACCTCCTGGTCACCGTCGAGGTGAGTGTTCCGAAGGACCTGTCGGGGAAGGCTCGTGACGCACTCGAGGCGTACCGCGAGGCGACCGCGGGTGAGGATCCGCGGGCGGATCTGTTCCAGGCCGCGAAGGGAGCATGAGGCAGATGGACGGTCGTCGGCGCAATCCGTACGAACTGACCGAGGAAACCCCGGTCTACGTCATCTCGGTCGCGGCACAGCTGTCCGGCCTGCACCCGCAGACGCTGCGCCAGTACGACCGCCTGGGCCTGGTCTCCCCCGACCGCACCCCCGGCCGGGGCCGCCGCTACTCGGCCCGCGACATCGAACTGCTCCGCACGGTGCAGCAGTTGTCGCAGGACGAGGGCATCAACCTGGCCGGAATCAAGCGCATCATCGAACTGGAGAACCAGGTCGCCGCGCTCCAGGCCCGGGTCGCCGAGATGCAGGACGCGCTCGACGGCGCGGCCGCGGCCATGCGGCAGCGCGAGGCGGCGGTGCACGCGTCGTACCGCCGTGACCTGGTGCCGTACCAGGAGGTGCAGCAGACCAGCGCGCTGGTGGTGTGGCGGCCGAAGCGGCAGCAGCAGTCCGACTGAACCATGTGCCCAACGTGACAGTGTGTGAAAGAGGCCGGGAGTCAACTCCCGGCCTCTTTTGCGTGCCTTGACCCGATTTCGCCAGGTCTCCTGTCCATGACTGACCGGTGCAGAGCACTTGAAGGCCATTCCGCACTGTCTTCACAACCGCTGCGGAGCGTGGTGTTGTCATCTCGTTAAGTGGTTCCGCTTGACCTGGAGGGCGCCTCAGCGTTGGCTTTTCAGTCACATGGGCCGTAAAGCTGTGCCCACGTCCGAATCACACGCGAAGTGAGCTCCCCCATGCGTCGTCGTATCTCCATATCCGTGGCCGCGGCCACGATGTCCGTCACGCTCGCCGGCTGCGGCGTGCTCAACGCGACGGGGAGCAGTGACGACGCGAGCCCGGCCAAGGGCAACGACATCACCGTGGGGCTGCTGCTGCCCGAGACGGCGAACACGCGGTACGAGAACTTCGACTACCCGATCATCAAGACCAAGGTCGAGTCGCTCACCAACGACAAGGGCCGCGTCGAGTACGCCAACGCCGAGGCGAGCGCGGACAAGCAGGCGAGCCAGCTGCAGCAGATGATCGACGACCGGGTCGACGTGATCCTGCTGGACGCGGTCGACGCCAAGGCCATCGCGAGCGGCGTGAAGAAGGCCAAGGAGGCCGGCATCCCGGTCATCGCCTACGACCGGCTGGCCGAGGGCCCGATCGACGCGTACATCTCCTTCGACAACGAGCTGGTCGGCGAGGTCCAGGGCCGCACCCTGCTGGAGGCCATCGGCGAGAAGGCGAGCCTCTCCGACAAGATCGTCATGATGAACGGCTCGCCGACGGACCCCAACGCCAAGCAGTTCAAGGCGGGCGCGATGTCCGAGCTGAACGGCAAGGTGACGATCGCCGACTCCTTCGACACCGAGGACTGGAAGCCGGAGAACGCCCAGGCCAACATGGCACGCGCGATCCAGAAGATCGGCAAGGGCAACATCGCGGCGGTGTACTCCGCCAACGACGGCATGGCCGGCGGCATCGTCAAGGCGCTGCGGGCCGCGGGTGTGACCGAGATGCCGCCGATCACCGGCCAGGACGCGGAGCTGCCCGCGGTGCAGCGGATCATCGCCGGTCAGCAGTACATGAGCGTGTACAAGTCGTACCCGCAGGAGGCGGAGAACGCCGCGGAGATGGCGGTCGCCAAGGTGCAGGGCCGCGACATCCAGTTCGCCGCCCTCACCCGCGACAGGGTCGACAGCCCCACCGACAAGGGCATCCCGGCGCAGCTCGTGCCCGTGGTCGCGCTCACCAAGGAGAACATCAAGGACACGGTGGTCGCGGACGACATCTACAAGCTGTCGGACATCTGCACGGCCGAGTACAAGGCGGCGTGCCGGGCGATCGGCCTGAAGTAGCCCCCTCCCGAGCCGGGTTCACCACCCCCGGCCTCTGCCGCGGCGGGACGGGCGAGCAGGCCTGGGAACGGACCTGCGAACAGGCTGCGACCAGGACCGCCTTCGATCGGACCGCGTTCGGAGACACCGGTGCGTACCGGTGGTTTCCGGGGGCCGTCGCGCGGGGAGCCGTGTTGCGGAGCACGTCCGGTCCGCGCATAGTTGCGCTGCGGAAGACGGCGGAACCGGGGGTGGGATGGGCGATGGCCGGGCACGGGGCGGATGAGCATCCCCACGGTGCCGACCGGCTGTGCGACGCCGGGGATCGCGTGTATTCCCGGGCCGTACGGCGCGGCCGGGTGCCGCGCCGGGACGCGGAGCCGGTGCCCTGCCTGCTGGAACTCGCCCTGCTGCACCCCGACCCCGACGACATGGACTGGCTGGTGCCGACCTCCCCGCAGGAGGTCATGACCCGGCTGCTGCGCGCGATGCACGACGAGGTCAGCGCGAGCCAGCGGCGGGTGGGCTCGGCCGTCGCGGCCGTCGAGTGGTACGCGGGACTGGGCAGCCCGGTGCGGCCGGCCGAGTCGGCCGCGTCGGCGGCGGAGGGCCCGGCCATCCGGGTCCTGGACGGACTCGCCCGGATCCAGGCGGCGATGGACGAGGCGACCCAGGCGTGCACGGCCGAGGTGCTCACGGTCCAGCCGGGCGGCATCCGCCGCGAGGCGGAACTGTCCGAGGGGCTGCACCGGGCGATGTCCCTGCGCGGCCGCGGGGTGCGGATGCGGGACCTGTACACCCATGTCGCCCGGCACGGGCAGGGGTTGCTGACGTATCTGGAGCTGATGGGCGACGCGGTGGAGGCGCGCACGCTGGACGAGGTGATCGACCGGCTGATCCTCTTCGACCGGACGGTGGCGTTCATCCCCGCCAACACCGACCGCACGATGGCCCTGGAGCTACGGCACCCGGCGCTGATCGAGTACCTCGTCACGGTCTTCGAACGGCTGTGGCGCCTGGCCATCCCCCTCACGGCCCCGCTCCCCGAGACGGGCATCGAGGGCATCTCCCACCGCGAGCAGTCGATCGCGGCGCTGCTGGCGGAGGGGCATCAGGACGCCGTCATCGCGGAACGGCTGGGCATAAGCGTGCGGACGTGCCGGGCGCACATCGCGCGCCTGTCGGAGACACTGGGGGCGGCGAGCCGTACGCAGTTGGGCGTCCGCATCGCCCAGGCGGGCCTCGACGGCCCGCCCCCCTCGGCGGCCACCCCGTCCCTCAGCGTCCCCGACCAAGGATCCCGGACCGCCCGATGAGATACCCGAGCTGCGCCCTGCGCTGACTGCCCAGCGTCGCGGCGAGCTTGGCGATGTGCACGCGCGCGGTACGGATGTTCAGCCCCAGCCGCTCGGCGAGGACGGCGTCGGTGTGCCCTTCGACGAGGAGGGCGGCCATGGCGTGCCCGAAGTCCAGCAGGCACGGCGCGGATGGGCTGCTTCGGCGCTCACGTGCCCTTCGCCAAGGGCCCGTTCGTACAGCGCGGCCCCGCCGGGGCACGGTTCCTCCGTGCCGTGCTCCGCGTGTGGCACCGACGTCACCCGGGACTTCCTCCCGTTCCGTCGTCCTGTTTCAGCATCCCGGACCGCGCGATGAGGTAACCCAGTTGTGCCCGGCTGCCGCTGCCCAGGGCCGACGCCAGCTTGGCGATGTGGGCCCGGCAGGTGCGGACGTTCATGCCGAGGCGGCGGGCGATGGCCTCGTCCACGTGGCCCTCCACCAGGAGCTTGGCTATGGAGTGCTGGATCTCGGTGATGCCGTCGGACGCCACCTCATAGGGCGCGCCGGTGCTCATCGGGACCGCGCGGTCCCACAGGTACTCGAAAACCTTGATCAGGTAGCGGACGAGTCCGGGATGACGCAGCTCCAGGGCGACCTGCTGGTCTTCGCGCGCAGGGATGAACGCTACGGTCTCGTCGCAGATGATCAAGCGCTCGACCAGTTCGTCGATGGTGCGGTACTCGACTTTTCCTTCGGACAGGCGGGCGACGTACGCCAGCTTCTCCGGGTTGTAACGGGCGGTGTGCTGGTACAGGCTCCGGACCTTGACCCCGCGGTCGATGAGGGGCTTGTCCCGCTCCAGGCTTCGCAGCAGGCTCCGTTCGGAGACACGGTCACTGGGCTGCACCGTGAGCAGCTCCGTCCGGCACTGCGTGGTGGCCAGGTTGAGCGCGGCGTTGATGCGCTCGCCGCCCTCCAGCACGGTGATGGAGTCGCTGGTGGTCGTCGATTGCAGGCCCATGGCCAGGAACGGCTCGAAGGTGTCCGCGAGTTGCACGGACAGGCGCCTGCGCTCGGTTATCTCCCGCTCGAGGGGATGCAGATGCTGCGCCAGTGCCAGCGCCGGCGGCACGGGGCGCAACCAGTCCTGATCGTCGGGATCGGGGTGGAGCAACGCGAGTTCGATGAGGCAGGGAGCGGACTCCGCTTCGGTGCGCGCGACCCGTCCAGCCCGAAGAGCTGTGGTATAGAGGCGACTTCCTGCCTCGCACAGCTCGGTAATCGGGTGGGTATGCGCACCCTTGGTCCGATTAGAGCCCAAATCTCCACCCCCCAGGGTCCTGAACATGCAGGAACATGATGCATCGATTGTGTGGCCATGACGTGCCCGAATGAGCCATCGTCGTACTCGACGGGGGAAAAGGGGACCTTCAAGTGAGGACGAAGCCGACTATGCGTAACAAAATGCTTCGCTCGGTGCTTGTCGCCGCCTTCTCCGCTGTTGTAGCCCTCGGTGCACTGAGTGGCTTCTCCGATGAGGGGCGCGAGGCCCGGGCGAACACGCAGTGGCCGGCAGCAGCTGTGAGCGTCGCAGCAGCTACTGACAACACCCAGTGGCCGAGCCCCGGAGTCGACGGGGCGGGGAGCTGACCGTGACCACTCCACCCGACGACCGCTCCTTCCGCCGTGAAATGGCCACCGCCTACCGCTCCGGCTGGCACTTCATCGACCTGGTCACCGCCATCCCCCACAGTGGTGACTCGCTGATGGTGACGGTCTTCGGCGAACCGGTGGTCGTCACGCGGGACGACGACGAGGACGTACGGGCTTACCGGTGTCTGCGGCGGCCTCGGGGGGCGCCGCAGCCTGTACGGTGCGCCGTACGGTACGGAATGATCTTTGTGAACCTGGATCAACGGGACCACCAGCAGGTGGAGGCCGACTCCCCTGCCCCGAGGACCATCTCTGCCACCCCCCGCAGTGCCTGACGCGATTCCCCCGTCGTAAAAGATCGCTCAGGTGCTTCCCCCCGCAGCGGCGTCACCGTGACCTGAACACGGTGACGCCGCTGCAGTTTTCGGGGGGTATTTCGGGTATCGACGCAGTCCCGCAGTGGCTGGATCCGGTCGATCACCGGTGTGGATGTTCACTTCCCTCAACCCCGCCCCATCGCCCGCGTCAGATGGATCTCGATCACCACCCGTGAGGGATTGGGCGACGGGGTCCTGCCGTAGCGCTCCGCGTACCGCCGCTCCGCCTCGGCCACCCGCTCCCGCTCCTCGTGGACGAAGGCCCGGCCCTCCAGCGTCGCCCAGCGGCGCCCCTCCAGCTGGCAGACGGCGACGGCCGCCCCCTGCTCCCCGGCGGCCCGCACGTACCGCACCTTCGCGCTGCCCCGGTTGGTGATCACCCGAGCCAGACGGGCCTCGGGATCGTATGTGACCCCGACGGGTACCAGGTGCGGAGTGCCGTCCGGGCGGGGAGTCGTCAGGGTGCACAGGTGCCGCTCCCGCCAGAAGCCGAGAAATGACGGGTCCGGAGCGCCGGGGTCCATGGAGTACTTGGTCGCCATGCCCGGAACTTAGCCCCCGAGCCTCCACGAACCGTCCTTGAGTGCACTAGACTCAACTTTGTGCAAGCCGTTCGGGTCAGTGCAAGGAGGAGAACGCGAACGTGGACGCCGAGCTGACCAACCGGAGCCGGGACGCGATCAACGCTGCCAGCAACCGGGCCGTGACCGAGGGACACCCCGACCTCACCCCTGCCCACCTGCTGCTCGCGCTGCTCCAGGGACAGGACAACGAGAACATCACCGACCTGCTCGCCGCGGTCGACGCCGACCAGGCCGCCGTGCGCGCCGGAGCCGAGCGCGTGCTCGCCGGGCTGCCGAGCGTGACCGGGTCGACCGTCGCGCCGCCCCAGCCCAACCGCGAGATGCTGGCCGTCGTCGCCGACGCGCAGGCCCGCGCCAAGGACCTGGGCGACGAGTACCTCTCCACCGAGCACCTCCTCATCGCCCTGGCCGCGAAGGGCGGCGCGGCCGGCGAGGTGCTGTCCCAGCAGGGGGCCGACGCCAAGAAGCTGCAGGCCGCCTTCCAGAAGACACGAGGACAGCGCCGCGTGACCACCGCCGACCCCGAGGGCCAGTACAAGGCCCTGGAGAAGTTCGGGACCGACTTCACCGCCGCCGCGCGCGAGGGCAGGCTGGACCCCGTCATCGGCCGCGACCAGGAGATCCGGCGGGTCGTACAGGTGCTGTCCCGGCGGACCAAGAACAACCCCGTCCTCATCGGCGAGCCCGGCGTCGGCAAGACCGCCGTCGTCGAGGGTCTCGCCCAGCGGATCGTCAAGGGCGACGTGCCCGAGTCGCTGAAGGACAAGCGGCTCGTCGCACTCGATCTGGGCGCGATGGTCGCGGGCGCGAAGTACCGGGGTGAGTTCGAGGAGCGGCTGAAGACCGTCCTCGCCGAGATCAAGGACTCCGACGGGCAGATCATCACCTTCATCGACGAGCTGCACACCGTCGTCGGGGCCGGTGCGGGCGGCGACTCCGCCATGGACGCCGGAAACATGCTGAAGCCCATGCTGGCCCGCGGCGAGCTGCGCATGGTCGGTGCCACGACCCTCGACGAGTACCGCGAGCGGATCGAGAAGGACCCCGCCCTGGAGCGGCGCTTCCAGCAGGTGCTGGTCGCCGAGCCGACCGTCGAGGATTCGATCGCCATCCTGCGCGGGCTCAAGGGCCGTTACGAGGCCCACCACAAGGTCCAGATCGCCGACAGCGCGCTGGTCGCCGCCGCGTCGCTCTCCGACCGGTACATCACCTCCCGCTTCCTGCCCGACAAGGCCATCGACCTCGTCGACGAGGCCGCCTCCCGGCTCCGCATGGAGATCGACTCCTCGCCCGTCGAGATCGACGAACTCCAGCGCGCCGTGGACCGGCTGAAGATGGAGGAGCTGGCGATCGGCAAGGAGACCGACGCCGCCTCCCGCGAGCGCCTGGAGAAGCTGCGCCGCGACCTCGCCGACAAGGAGGAGGAGCTGCGCGGCCTCACCGCCCGCTGGGAGAAGGAGAAGCAGTCCCTCAACCGCGTCGGTGAGCTGAAGGAACGCCTCGACGAGGTGCGCGGTCAGGCCGAACGCGCCCAGCGCGACGGCGACTTCGACACTGCCTCCAAGCTCCTCTACGGCGAGATCCCGGCTCTGGAGAAGGAGTTGGAGGCCGCCTCCGAGGCCGAGGAGGAGGTCGCCAAGGACACCATGGTCAAGGAGGAGGTCGGCGCCGACGACATCGCCGACGTCGTCGCCTCCTGGACCGGCATCCCGGCCGGGCGGCTGATGGAGGGCGAGACGCAGAAGCTGCTGCGCATGGAGGACGAGCTGGGCAAGCGGCTCATCGGCCAGACCGAGGCCGTGCGCGCGGTGTCCGACGCCGTACGCCGCAGCCGCGCCGGCATCGCCGACCCCGACCGGCCCACCGGCTCCTTCCTCTTCCTGGGCCCCACGGGCGTGGGCAAGACCGAGCTGGCCAAGGCGCTCGCCGACTTCCTCTTCGACGACGAGCGGGCGATGGTCCGCATCGACATGTCGGAGTACAGCGAGAAGCACAGCGTGGCCCGGCTGGTCGGCGCCCCGCCCGGTTACGTCGGCTACGAGGAGGGCGGCCAGCTCACCGAGGCCGTACGCCGCCGCCCGTACTCCGTCGTCCTGCTGGACGAGGTGGAGAAGGCGCACCCGGAGGTCTTCGACATCCTGCTCCAGGTGCTCGACGACGGGCGCCTGACGGACGGCCAGGGCCGCACGGTCGACTTCCGCAACACCATCCTGGTGCTGACGTCGAACCTCGGCAGCCAGTTCCTGGTCGACCCGCTGACCAGCGAGGCGGAGAAGAAGGAGCAGGTGCTGGAGGTGGTGCGCAGCTCCTTCAAGCCGGAGTTCCTCAACCGCCTGGACGACCTGGTCGTCTTCTCCGCGCTGACCAAGCCCGAGCTGGAGCGCATCGCCAAACTCCAGCTGGACCGCCTGGCCAAGCGCCTCGCCGAGCGGCGGCTCAGCCTCGACATCACCCCCGAGGCCCTGGCCTGGCTCGCGGAGGAGGGCCTGGACCCGGCGTACGGCGCGCGTCCGCTGCGGCGGCTCGTGCAGTCGGCGATCGGCGACCGGCTCGCCAAGGAGATCCTCTCCGGGGAGATCAAGGACGGCGACACGGTCCGGGTGGACCGCTTCGAGGACGGGCTCCTGGTGGGCCCGGCCACGGGCAAGACGCTGTAGGACCGTCCCCGGTCACACGGCAGGACCGTCCCCGGTCACATCGTGAACGCCGAGAAGCGCACCCGCGCCGTCTCGGCGTTCTCGTACTCCACCCTCACCTGCACCACGTGCGCCTCCGCCGTTCCCGGGAGGCCGTCCTCGTGGGTCACGTCGAGGCAGAGCGCCCCGCAGACACCGCCGCCCGTGCGGGGCTCCGGAGCGTCCGGGTACGTCTCGCGCAGCCAGGCGCGCACGTCCTCGCGGGGCATCCGCAGCACCGCCGAGTACGAGGTGTCGATGCCCCGCTGCACGGTGCAGTCGTGCGCGCGGGCGTGCGCGGGACGCTCGGCGGCGCCGAAGGCCAGGGCCTCGGTGCAGGGGACCGTCGCCGCCGCCCCCGCCCGGCCGTCGTCGCCGGTGCCGTCGTCCGACCAGGCCCACAGGAACAGGCCGATGATCAGGACGCCGAGCACCACCACCGGCAGCGCCAGGAACGGCAGGACGATCCCCCACCGGGTACGACCTCTGTCCGCAGCCTGCATGTGCACAGCCCCCTCCGTCGGCTGCTCAGGAGGACGGTTCCGGGTACTCGGAGGTTGCAGTTGACCGGATCGTGTCAGCCCTGGGCTGACAGGCCCTGTCGGGGCTTGCCACCCCCCTCCCCGCATGGGGGAGGATGGCGGAATCCGTACGAAGGGAAATTCACGGTGACCATCGACCCGTCCTCGATTCCGAACTTCGGGGGCCAGCCCGAGCCGCAGCCCGGCGGCCCGGCCGGCCCCGTCGTCCCGGATCAGGACCTCGTGAAGCAGCTCCTCGACCAGATGGAGCTCAAGTACGTCGTCGACGACGAGGGTGACCTCGCGGCGCCGTGGGAGCAGTTCCGCACCTACTTCATGTTCCGGGGAGAGGGAGACCAGCAGGTCTTCTCCGTGCGGACGTTCTACGACCGGCCTCACGAGATCGAGGCCAAGCCGCAGATCCTGGAGTCGATCGACGACTGGAACCGCCGGACCCTGTGGCCGAAGGTGTACAGCCACACCCACGACGACGGCACGGTCCGCCTGATCGGCGAGGCCCAGATGCTGATCGGCATGGGCGTCAGCCTGGAGCACTTCGTCTCCTCGACGGTCAGCTGGGTGCGCGCGGCGATCGAGTTCGACAAGTGGCTCGTCGAGCAGCTCGGCCTGGAGCAGGAGATCGACGAGGCGGAGAAGCCCGAGGACGACGAGTAGGCCCCCACCGAGGCCTCCACGGCGCGTCGGCGCGTACGAACGGGTACGCGCTGCACGCGCCGTCTGCTTTTTCGGGTGCCCGGCCACCCCCACAGCGGCATCGCCGGGCCCTTGTCCCCGAAAGGCGGGTCGACCACTGACCTCCTCAAGGAACTGGGAACAGAACTATTCATCCCCCACCCTCCCCGCGCCGGGAGGCGGGCGTCACCCGTGCGAGTGACCAGCTTGCAGGGGCAGGACACGGACCGCTCTCACGAGCACTCAGGGAACTCGAATCGGCCGGATGCCTGGAACGCCGCCGCGAGTGCACGCCCGGCGGGCGCCCGGACCTTCATGCCTCGGGCCTCAGCGCGACCGGAGCGCGGCCTCGAGCCTCTTCGCCGCCTCCTCCAGCACCCCCGTCCGCTTGCAGAACGCGAACCGTACGAACGGGGCGCCCTCCTCGCGGTGGTCGTAGAAGACCGCGTTGGGGATGGCGACGACGCCGGCGCGTTCCGGCAGGGAGCGGCAGAAGGCGAAGCCGTCCGGTTCGCCGAGGGGGCGGATGTCGGTCGTGATGAAGTAGGTGCCCGAGGGGCGGAAGACGCGGAATCCGGCCTCCTCCAGGCCCGCCGCCAGCAGGTTCCGCTTGGCCAGCATGTCGGCGCGGAAGTCCGTGAAGTACGACTCGGGCAGCGAGAGGGCCTCGGCGACCGCGTACTGGAACGGGCCCGCCGAGACGTACGTCAGGTACTGCTTCGCCGAGCGCACCGCCGTGACCAGCTCCGGGGCCCCTGTGATCCAGCCGACCTTCCAACCGGTGAACGAGAATGTCTTGCCGCTGCTGGAGATGGTGACCGTGCGCTCGCGCATCCCCGGGAACGCCGCCAGCGGCACGTGCTCGGCGTCGTCGAAGACCAAGTGCTCGTACACCTCGTCCGTCACCACCAGCAGGTCGCGCTCCACCGCCAGCTCGGCGATCGCGGCGAGCTCCTCGCGGGTGAGGACCGTGCCGGTCGGGTTGTGCGGGGTGTTGATCAGCAGCAGCCGGGTCCGGTCGGTGACGGCGTCGCGCAGCTCGTCCAGGTCGAGACGGAAACGGCCCTCCTCGACGTCCGCGCGCAGCGTGACCGGCACCCGGCGGCCGCCCGCCATCGCGATGCACGCGGCGTAGGAGTCGTAGTACGGCTCGAAGGCGATCACCTCGTCGCCGGGCTCCACCAGGGCCAGCAGGGCGGCGGCGATGGCCTCGGTGGCACCGGCGGTGACCAGGACCTCCGTGTCGGGGTCGTAGGACAGTCCGTAGCGGCGCTGCTGGTGGGCGGTGATCGCGGCGCGCAGCTCGGGCACGCCGGGGCCGGGCGGGTACTGGTTGCCGAGGCCGTCCCGCAGGGCCCGTACGGCGGCCTCCCGGATCTCCTCGGGGCCGTCGGTGTCGGGGAAGCCCTGCCCGAGGTTGATGGCGCCGGTGCTCAGGGCCAGGGCCGACATCTCGGCGAAGATCGTCGTCCCGAACTCGGCGAGCCGGCGGTTCAGGAGGGGGCGCGCGCTGGAGGTCATGCCGGCCATCCTCCGCCGAAGCTCTGGAGTTCCTCAACTCTGTGTTGGGCCGGGAGCGGGGAGGGCATCACCGCCTCACGCAAGAGCGAGGCGCCCACGGGGGGCCGCTTCGGGGGAAAAGGAAGGAGGGTGACGCCATGATCGTCGGCATCATCCTGGCGGTGGTCGGAGTCGTCCTGATCGGGGCGCTGGTCTCCAAGGCCCGTAGGGGCGGTACCCGGCGGACGGCGCGTCGCGGGGCGTGGGCGTCCTCCGGTTCGAGCGGCAGCAGCAGCCACAACAGCTGGTGGGCGGGCGGGGGAGACTCCGGCTCGTCCGACAGCGGCGGCGGACACCACGGGGGGCACTCCTGCGGCGGCAGCTCGTCCTGCGGCGGCGGGTCCTCCTGCGGGGGCGGCGGTGGCTGCGGCGGCGGGGGCAGCTGACCGACACCGGCGTCCTCACGCGGGGCGGCTGCCCCTGCCGAACGCGGGGTCCGCACCTGGGCGGGCCCCGCGTCGTCGTGTGGTTCGCGCCCGGGGTCGGCCCGCGTTGTCGTACTCGGCGCCCGGAGCCCTGACAGGCGATGCGTCGAATATCCGTCGGGCCACTTCGCGTGGCCGGCGGTGGCGTCCCCTGTCTGTAGGACAACTTCCGTCGCGCGGGGACCGCTTCCGTAACTGTGCGGGAGAGATGGTCATTTGCGAGTTTCGTCGGTAACGCCGCCGCCTCCTCCGCCCCGGCTGCGGGTGCGAAGCACGGCGCACCGGCGCACGCCTCCCCGGCAGCGGCGCACGCCGTAGTTGAACAGTTGAGCTGTGGAGCCCTCTGAGGGATGGAAACCCTCTGAACTTGGGTAAAAACGCTATTGCGGTACCACCGTTCATGATTCCCTCTAAGTCACCGAGGCAGCCCCGCGGACACCCTTCCCGAACCGGCCGACCGGGCTGACCCGGGCCGACATCCCCCGGTGCCACCGGGGCGCAGCGGACCCCTCTCACTCTCTTTGTGTGCTTGCGGAGCCGATCCATGCTCACGACCCTGAACACCTCCTACACCGACACCCGCGCGGCCGATCTCGCGTGGGCCCTGGGACGCGAGCCGCTTCCCGCACTGGCCACGCTCGACCTCGAACTGGCGGGCACCAAACTGCAGTTGCGGCTTCTCGGTGCGTCCCACCAGGTCCTCCTGGAGGAGGAGCGGGGCATCTGCTCGGAGACGGTGGCGTGCATCGCGGGCAGCAGCACCCCGCTTCCGCTCGGCGTCGCCAAGCGGGTGGACGACTGGGAGTACGAGTTCGCGGCCCGCGTCGAGGTCCTCTCGCCCGGCTCCTTCGCGGGCCGCGCCCAGGAGCTGCTGGCCCTCGTCTCCGACCATCCGCACGGCCTCGTCGGCGTCTTCCCCGGCAGTCCGTACGCCTTCACGGCCCTGCTCGCCCAGCACCACGAGGGCCAGATGCACTGGCGGACGTGGCACGCCTATCCGCAGGACGGGCAGTTGGTGGCGACCCGCACGAGGGTCGGCGTGCGCGTGCGGCGGCGGTCCTCCTCAACCGACCCCCGGCGAAAGGCCGTCGGTCCCGCCCCGCAGAGCCGCACGGGCCGAAACCCATCGCGTACCGATGCCCGCCCCCGGTAAACCAGCACCACACGTGTGGGTGACGAACCGCAGTCGAGACGTGACGTAACGTCGCAGCGTGATCGAGCCGCACGCGCCCGCCCCGCCAGGTGGCCCGCCGCCCTGGAGCGCCCCGGGCGGCCCCGCCGGCCCGGCGCGACTGCCCGTACGGCCCGGCACCGGGCGCTTCCTGGTCCTCGCGGGCGTGTTCGTCTGCGCGGCCTGCGGACTCGTGTACGAGCTGGAACTCGTCGCACTGGCCTCGTACTTGATGGGCGACTCCGTCACCCAGGCGTCCGTCGTGCTGTCCGTCATGGTCTTCGCGATGGGCATCGGCTCCCTCGCCGCGAAGCGGCTGCGCCCGCTCGCCGCGGCCGGCTTCGGTGCCGTCGAGGCCCTCCTCGCGCTCGTCGGCGGGTGCAGCGCGATGGCCCTGTACGCGGTGTTCGCCTGGACCGGTGACTGGGGCGGCATGTGGGCCAACGGGCCGCGCTGCCTGCTGGTCTCCTTCTCCCTGGCCACGGGGCTGCTCATCGGCGCCGAAGTGCCGCTGCTGATGGAGCTGATCCAGCGCATCCGCCGCCAGGACGCGGGCGGCGCGGTGGCCGACCTGTCCGCCGCCGACTACGTGGGCGCCCTCGTCGGCGGCCTCGCCTTTCCCTTCCTTCTGCTGCCGTTCCTCGGGCAGTTGACCGGCGCGCTGCTCACCGGCGCGGTCAACGCGGTCGTCGGCGGCGCGCTGGTGCTCGGCCTGTTCCGCCGGGACCTGAGCCGGCGCGCCCGCTGGCTGCTGCTGGTCGGCAACGCCCTCGTCCTCGCCGTCCTCGCCTCGGCCGCCGTCCTCGTCGACGACTTCGAACGGGCCGCGCGGCAGGCGGTGTACGGGGAGGACGTCCGGGTGGCGCTGCGGACCGCAGTGCAGGAGGTCGTCCTCACCGGAGGCACCCGCGGGCGGCCCCTCGACCTGTTCCTCGACGGCCGGCTGCGGGTCAGCGGGCGCGACGAACCGCGCTACCACGAGGCCCTCGTCCACCCCGCGATGAGCGGGCCGCACGCGCGCGTGCTGATCCTCGGCGGCGGGGACGGCCTGGCCGTCCGAGAGGTGCTGCGCCACCGCGCGGTGGACCGGATCGACGTCGTCGAACTCGACGCGGAGGTGGTCCGCCTGGCCCGCACCGACCCGGCCCTGTCCGCCCTCAACCGGCACGCCTTCGGCGACCCGCGCGTGCACGTGACGACCGACGACGCGTTCGGCTGGCTGCGCGGAGCGGACCCGGCGGCGTACGACGTCGTCGTCTCGGACCTGCCCGACCCCGAGATGACGGCGAGCACGAAGCTGTACTCGCAGGAGTTCTACGGCCTGGCGCGGCGCGTACTGGCTCCCGGCGGCCGGCTCGTGGTGCACGCCGGGCCGGTCGCGTCCGGCCCCCGCGTGTACTGGACGGTCGAGGCGACCCTGCGCGCGGCCGGTCTGCGTACCGCCCCCTACGGCACGGGCGGCCGCCATCCCGGCTTCGCCGACCGGCCGGACCGCACCCCCGCCGACCGCTCCCGGGCGCCCCGCGACTGGGGTTTCGTCCTGGCCGCGCGCACCGAGCCGAGGCTGCGGCTGGACCCGGACGGGCCACGGCCCCGGGCCCTCACGCAGGCGGCCCTGGCCGCGGGGGAACGGGCGGCGCGCGGCACGCGCATCGAGGGACTGCCGGCGTCGACGCTGGTGCATCCGCGCTACTGACGGGTGCACCTGCGGTGCCGGCGGGTGTATCCGCGCTCCTGGCGGGTGGACCTGCGTCGCCGGCTGGTGCGTCCGCGCTCCTGGCGGGTGGACCTGCGGTGCCGGCTGGTGCGTCCGGTCGCTGACCGGTGCTCCCGCGTCACCGGGAGGGGGAGGGCCGGGAGGATACGCCTGGTGGGGGTGGATCGGGGGTGAATCCCTCGGGCGGGGGTGCGTTTCGGGCTGTGCTGGGTAGAGTCCGTCGACATGGAGCACGAGGTGTTCGTTCCGGTTCCGGCCGAGCGGCTGAGGGAGGTGCTGGACGACCCCGCGCGGGTCGCCCGGGCCGTTCCGGGGCTCCAACAGGACGCCGGCGCCGAGCCCGTCACCGGGCGGCTGAAGATCCGCGTCGGCACTCACTCCGTCACCTACCGGGGTGCCGTACGGGTGTTCCGGCGTGACGACGCGTACGCCGTCGAGGGCGAGGCCGAGGAGTCGCGCGGCAGCGGCTCGGTCAGGATCGCCCTGCGGATCGCCCTGCGCGAGGCGGAGGACGGCTGCACCGTCGCGTACGAGGGCACGGCCGCGGCGGACGGACGGATCAAGGACTTCCCGGCGGACGCGGTGGAGGGGGCGGTCACCCGGCTGCTGAACCGTTTCGCGGAGCACCTGGCCGCGGCGGCGCCCGAACGCACCACACCCCTCGCCCCGCAGGACCTCGCACCGCGCGCGACGACGGACCACGAGACGACGCCCGACGCGGACGACGAGGCGCCACCGCCCCCGCCCGCGCCCGCGACGGACGGCAAGGAAGGTGCGGCCGAGGGCCGGCGAGACACGGCAGGGGGCATGGGAGACACGGCCGAGGGCAAGGAGGGCGCGGCGGAGGACAAGGGGAGGGCGGCCGAGGACAAGGGAGGTGCGGCCGACGAGAAGGCCCCCTCCGACCCCGGTCTCACCGAGGAGCCCCCGGCCCCCGAACGCCCCTCCGCCTTCGGCGCCGACACCCCGCTCTCCCCGCCCGGACCGGTGGACGGCGAGGATGACACGGACGACGAGGACATCGCCGAGGCGGCGCACGCGCGGCGGACCATGATCGGACGCAGTGCCGAGGAGGTGGACCACGCCCCGCCGCGCGGCCGGTACGCCCCCGTGCCCGCGCCGCAGACCGTGACGGCCCCGGCCCCGCTGCGCTGGGCGGCCCCCGCCGCGGCCCTGGCCCTGGCATCGGCCATCGTGGCGGTCCGGGCCCTGCGCCGACGCCGCTGATCCACGCGGCGGCCGGCCGGCACCGCCCGTGCGCGGGCGCATCCCGGCCCGGGCCCCGGCAGACGGTGCTGCACGCGGTGGCCCGGCGGCACTGCCCGTGCGCGGGCGCATCCCGGCTCGGGCTCCGGCAGACACTGCTGCACGCGGCCCGGCGGCACCGCCCGTGCGCGGGCGCATCCCGGCCCGGGTCCCGGCAGACGTTGCTGCATGCGGTGGCCCGACCGCACCGCCCCCGGCCCTGGCACATCCGGTCGAAGTGACCCGTCGCCGGTGAGGCCCTCTTGATCGTCGCAGTAGGGTCGTCCCGTGAGTGACCGAGACATCACGCTGACCGCGGGTGACGCGGAGGTGACCGTGCAGCCGGGCAACGGCGGCCGGGTCGGAGGACTGCGGATCGGCGGCGTCGAACTGCTGCGCCAGGGCGAGCGCTTCGGCTGCTTCCCGATGGTGCCCTGGTGCGGCCGGATCCGGGACGGTCGGTTCCTGGACGGCGCCGAGGTGCGGCAGCTGCCGCTGAACGCCCCGCCGCACGCCATCCACGGCACCGTCCGCGACCACGCCTGGCGCACCGCCCGCACGCGCACGGACGAGGCCGTCCTCACGTGCGAGCTCGTCGACCCCTGGCCCCACCCGGGCCTCGTCACCCAGATCATCGCCCTCACCGAGGACGCGCTGACGCTGACCATGTCCGTCGAGACGTACGAGTCGTCCTTCCCGGCGCAGATCGGCTGGCACCCCTGGTTCAACCGGAACCTCGGCGGCGAGGACGTCACCCTCGACTTCGACCCGGCCTGGCAGGAGGAGCGCGGCGCGGATCACCTGCCCACCGGAAACCGCCTCGACCCCAAGCCCGGCCCCTGGGACGACTGCTTCGGCATGCCCGGCGGCGTCGAGGCGACCCTGACCTGGCCCGGGCAGCTGGAGCTGAAGGTGACCAGCCGCGAGGAGTGGGTCGTCGTCTACGACGAGCAGCGGGAGGCCGTGTGCGTGGAGCCGCAGACCGGCCCGCCCAACGGGCTCAACACCCTGCCGCGCCTGGTCACGCCCCTGGAGCCGCTGGAGGCCACCACGACCTGGAGCTGGCGCCGCCTCTAAGCTGGGCGGCATGACGGACACACGCGGCGCGCTGCTGCAGCAGATCAAGGACAAGGCCGTGGTGCACGGCAAGGTGACCCTGTCGTCGGGTCTGGAAGCCGACTACTACGTCGACCTCCGGCGCATCACGCTCGACGGCGAGGCGGCGCCCCTGGTCGGGCAGGTGCTGCTCGATCTGACCGCTGACCTGGAGTTCGACGCGGTGGGCGGGCTCACCATGGGCGCCGACCCGGTCGCCGCCGCCATGCTGCACGCGGCCGCCGCGCGCGGGAAGCGCCTGGACGCCTTCGTCGTGCGCAAGGCCGCCAAGGCGCACGGCCTGCAGCGGCGCGTCGAGGGCCCGGACATCGCGGGCCGCCGCGTGCTGGTCGTCGAGGACACCTCCACCACCGGGGGCTCCCCGCTCACCGCGGTCGAGGCCGTGCGCGAGGCCGGGGCCGAGGTCGTCGCCGTCGCGACCATCGTCGACCGCGCGACCGGCGCCGCCGAGAAGATCCAGGAGGGCGCCGGGGTGCCCTACCTCCACGCCTTCTCCAAGGACGAGCTGGGCCTCGACTGACCGAGGACTGACCAGGGCGTGGACGGTGGCCTGGACCTTCCGGCCAAGTCTGGAAAGATGGGGCCGACGATGACGTCGCACCCCAAGGTCTAGGTCAGGGCCGTTAGACACAGCAGTACGTCAACCCGCAGATACAAGGAGCGGACGCATGCCCATCGCAACTCCCGAGGTCTACAACGAGATGCTGGACCGGGCGAAGGCAGGAAAGTTCGCCTACCCGGCCATCAACGTGACCTCCACCCAGACCCTGCACGCGGCCCTGCGCGGTTTCGCTGAGGCGGAGAGCGACGGCATCGTCCAGATCTCCACGGGTGGCGCCGAGTTCCTGGGCGGTCAGTACAACAAGGACATGGTCACCGGCGCCGTCGCCCTGGCCGAGTTCGCGCACATCGTCGCCGAGAAGTACCCGGTGAACATCGCGCTGCACACCGACCACTGCCCCAAGGACAAGCTCGACGGGTACGTACGTCCCCTCCTGGCGCTGTCCCAGAAGCGCGTCGAGGCCGGTCTGAACCCGCTGTTCCAGTCGCACATGTGGGACGGCTCGGCCGAGACCCTCGCCGACAACCTCGCCATCGCGCAGGAGCTGCTGGAGCAGGCCCGCGCCGCGAAGATCATCCTCGAGGTGGAGATCACCCCGACCGGTGGCGAGGAGGACGGCGTCTCCCACGAGATCAACGACTCCCTCTACACCACGGTCGACGACGCGATCCGCACCGCCGAGGCCCTCGGCCTGGGCGAGAAGGGCCGCTACCTGCTCGCCGCGTCGTTCGGCAACGTGCACGGCGTGTACAAGCCGGGCAACGTCGTCCTGCGCCCCGAGCTGCTGAAGGAGCTGAACGAGGGCGTCGCGGCCAAGTTCGGCAAGGCCTCCCCGTTCGACTTCGTCTTCCACGGCGGCTCCGGCTCCACGGAGGAGGAGATCCGCACCGCGCTGGAGAACGGCGTCGTGAAGATGAACATCGACACGGACACCCAGTACGCGTTCACGCGTCCGGTCGCGGACCACATGTTCCGCAACTACGACGGCGTGCTGAAGGTCGACGGCGAGGTCGGCAACAAGAAGACCTACGACCCGCGCACCTGGGGCAAGCTGGCCGAGGCCTCCATGGCCGCGCGTGTCGTCGAGGCCTGCGGCAACCTGCGCTCGACCGGCACGAAGATCAAGTAAGTCCGGCGCGCACCGGTTCGAGCCCGTTCGCATCGGCTCGCATCCGGTCGCTCGCGTGGAGCCCGGCACCTCCTGAGGTGCCGGGCTCTTCCGTATGCTCCCTGCATGCCCGATGTCCGGTTGGCCTCACCGCAGGGCAAGTGGGTCCTGCTCACCACCGTCCTCGGCTCCAGCATGGCGATGCTGGACTCGACCGTCGTCAACGTCGCCCTGCCGCGCATCGGCCGCGACCTCGACGCGAACCTGTCCGCCCTGCAGTGGACGGTCAACGCCTACATGGTCACGCTGGCCGGGCTGATCCTGCTCGGCGGGGCGCTCGGGGACCGGTTCGGCCGGCGCAAGGTGTTCGTCGTCGGCGTGGCGTGGTTCGCGGCGGCGTCGCTGCTGTGCGGGATCGCGCCGAACGCGGGCGTGCTGATCGCCGCGCGGGCGCTTCAGGGGGTCGGCGGCGCGCTCCTGACCCCTGGATCACTGGCGCTGATCCAGGCCTCCTTCCACCCCGACGACCGGGGGCGGGCGGTGGGTCTGTGGTCCGGTTTCGGCGGGATCGGGGCGGCGGTCGGGCCGTTCGTCGGCGGCTGGCTGGTGGACGGGCCGGGCTGGCGGTGGGTGTTCCTGCTGAACGTGCCGCTGGCGCTGGTGTGTGTGCCGGTGGCGCTGCGGCACGTCCCCGAGTCGGGGGACGGTTCGGCCCACGGGCGGTTCGACGTGCTCGGGGCGGTGCTGGGGGCGCTGGCGCTCGCACTGGTGACGTACGCGCTGATCGAGGCCGGTGAGGGCGGCTGGGCGGTGGCGGTCTCGGCGGTGGCCGGGCTGGCCGCGGCCGTCGCGTTCGTGGTCGTCGAGCGGCGCCGGCCCGATCCGATGATGCCGCCGGACATCTTCGCGTCCCGGCAGTTCACGGCCGTCAACCTCGTCACGCTGTGCGTGTACGCGGCCCTCGGCGGGTTCTTCTTCCTCGCCGCGCTCCAGCTCCAGGTGGTCGTGGGCTACTCGGCCCTCGCCGCCGGTACGGCCCTGCTGCCGACGACCGTGCTGATGCTGCTGCTGTCCGCGCGCTCCGGGGAGCTGGCCGACCGCATCGGGCCGCGGATCCCGCTGACGGTGGGGCCGCTGCTGTGCGCGGCCGGGATGCTGCTGATGCTGCGGGTCGGGCCGGGGGCGTCCTACCTCGCCGATGTGCTGCCCGCGCTGGTCGTGCTCGGCCTGGGCCTGGTCACGCTGGTGGCACCGCTGACGGCGACGGTGCTGGGCTCGGTGAGTGTGGTGCGGGCCGGGCTGGCGAGCGGCATCAACAACGCGGCGGCCCGGGCGGCGGGTCTGGTGGCGGTGGCGGCGCTGCCGCTGCTGGTGGGCATGGGGGAGGAGGCGTACCGGGAGCCGGCCGCCTTCGACACGGCGTTCGGGAAGGCGATGGGGTGGTGTGCCGGGGCGATGGTGCTGGGGGCGGTGATCGCGGCCGCGGTGGTGCGCAGGCCGCCGCCGGACTGCAAGCGGCCGGAATGCCTGCGGCACGGCGGTGTCATGGCGCCGCCGCTGGAGGGGGAGCCGGTGCGGAAGCGGTTGGGGTAGCGGGACCCTCGCCATGCCGCAGACTTGAGGCATGTCCATTCACGAGAACCTTCTCGGGGGTCCGCCCCCGACCCACCTCCCCGACGACCCGGGGCCGCGGGAGATGCTCGCGGCGGGCGCCGCGTCCGTCGAGGTCGCCGGTGCGCACCCCACCTCCTCCCTCGCCTGGGCGCAGCTCGCCGACGAGGCGTTCGAGCGGGGCGCGGCCGTGGAGTCCTACGCGTACGCCCGCACGGGCTACCACCGCGGTCTGGACGCGCTGCGCCGCAACGGCTGGAAGGGCCACGGCCCGGTGCCGTGGGAGCACGAGCCGAACCGCGGCTTCCTGCGCGCCCTGCACGCCCTCGCCCGCGCCGCACAGGCGATCGGCGAGCAGGAGGAGTACGAGCGCTGCTCCCAGTTCCTGAAGGACTCCTCGCCGACGGCGGCGCAGGTCCTGGGCTGACACACGGTCCGTGCACGCGAGGCCCGTCCCCGAAAGGCGGGCCTTGCGGTTTCGGGGGACGATTGCGCAAGATGCCCTCGGGGACCGGGGCCCCCGTGTCGGATTCGGCAGGGGCGGACCGCTACCCGGAGTTATACGCAGGAGACAGCGATGTCCCACGAGGCTCACGAGCCCGAGACCCCGCATCTCGACTTCCACGGCACGACGCCGTACGAGGACTACGTCAAGGCGGACGTACTCACCCACCTCCAGCACACCCTCTCCGACGACCCCGGAGAGATGGTCTTCCTGGTGACGACCCAGGTGATGGAGCTGTGGTTCACCGTCATCGTCCACGAGTGGGAGACGGCGGCAGGCGCGCTCAGGGGCGACGACATCCCCACCGCCATCGCCGCGCTCAAGAGGTCCGTGCGCGAACTGGAGGCGCTCAACCACTCCTGGAAGCCGCTGGCCCAACTCACGCCGGCCCAGTTCAACTCGTACCGCAGCGCCCTCGGTGAGGGCTCGGGCTTCCAGTCGGCGATGTACCGGCGCATGGAGTTCCTGCTCGGCGACAAGTCCGCGTCGATGCTCGTCCCGCACCGGGGCGCACCGCGTGTGCACGCCGAGCTGGAGAAGGCGCTGCACGAGCCGAGCCTGTACGACGAGGTCGTGCGGCTGCTGGCGCGGCGCGGGCACGACATCCCGGAGGCCGTGCTGCGGCGTGACGTCTCGCGGCGCTACGAGCCGTCGCCGCAGGTGGAGGCGGCCTGGACGGCCGTCTACTCGGGTGACGAGAGCGACGACGTCGCCCGGCTGGGCGAGGCGCTGAGCGATGTCGCCGAGCTGGTGTGGCGCTGGCGCAACGACCACCTGGTCGCCACCCGCCGCGCGATGGGCGCCAAGACCGGCACGGGCGGCTCCGCGGGCGTGGCCTGGCTGGAGAAGCGTGCGCAGAAGAACGTGTTCCCCGAGCTGTGGACGGCGCGGTCCTATGTCTGACCTGGCCATCGTCGCGGAGAAGCTGGACGCCGTCGATGAACTGGCGGGCCGGCGCGCCGAGTTCGTGCTCGACACTGCGTCTGATCGTGCGGCTGGCGCCGCGGGCGTCTACCTCGACGGCAACTCCCTGGGCGCGCTGCCCGCCGTGGTCCCCGGCCGGGTCGAGGACGTCGTACGCCGCCAGTGGGGCGAGCTACGCATCCGGTCCTGGGAGGAGAGCGGCTGGTGGACGGCGCCCGAGCGGATCGGTGACCGGATCGCCCCACTGGTCGGGGCGGCGCCCGGGCAGGTCGTCGTGGGCGACTCCACCAGCGTCAACGTGTTCAAGGCGCTGGTGGGCGCGGTCCGGATGGCCGGGGAGGGCCGGGACGAGATCCTCGTCGACGCGACGACCTTCCCCACCGACGGCTACATCGCCGAGTCCGCCGCCCGTATGACCGGCCGCACGCTGCGGCCCGTGGCCCCGGCGGACGTGCCGGGCGCGCTGGGCGAGCGCACCGCGGCCGTGCTCCTCAACCACGTCGACTACCGCACCGGCCGGCTGCACGACCTGCCGGGGCTGACCGCCGCCGTGCACGAGGCGGGCGCGGTCGCCGTGTGGGACCTGTGCCACAGCGCGGGCGCGCTGCCGGTCGGGCTGGACGAACACGGCGTGGACCTCGCGGTCGGCTGCACCTACAAGTACCTGAACGGCGGGCCGGGTTCACCGGCGTACCTGTACGTGCGGCGGGAGCTGCAGGACCGTTTCGACTCGCCGCTGCCCGGCTGGAACTCGCACGCCGAGCCGTTCGGCATGCGCACCGGCTACGAACCGGCTCCCGGCGCCCTGCGCGGCCGGGTCGGCACGCCCGACATCCTCTCCATGCTCGCCCTGGAGGCGGCCCTGGAGGTCTGGGACGGGGTGTCGGTCGAGGCGGTGCGGGCCAAGTCCCTGGCGCTGACGGACTTCTTCCTGGAGTGCGTGGCGGCGTACGTGCCCGCGGGCCGGGTGGAGTGCGTGACGCCGGTGGCGCACGAGGAGCGGGGCAGCCAGATCGCGCTGCGCTGCGACGACGCCGGTGACGTGATGAAACGGCTCATCGAGCGGGGTGTGGTCGGTGACTTCCGGGCGCCGGACGTGCTGCGTTTCGGCTTCACCCCGCTGTACGTCGGGTTCGCCGACGTGGAGCGGGCGGCCCGGGTGCTGGCGCGGACTCTGGGCTGAGCGGCGGCGGGCCGGGACGGCCCTTCGGTGTCCCGGCCCGCGGCGGCCCGCGGCGTTCCTCACCGAGCGTGACATCTGCATGTCCGCGCATGTCACGCGCCTGGTACCGTCCCGGCCAACGGCCGACCCCCTCAACCGGTCTGCCCCGTACGGTTCATCGCTGGAGGGCTGGAGCATGACGGACGACGTCGCAGCAGCACGGGCCGCTGCCGAGGAGAAGTCGGCCTTCTCCCACGCGCCCGTCGACCCCGACGCCACCGTGGCCTACGGCGACCACCCCGACCAGGTGATCGACTTCTTCGCGCCGCGCCGGGCGGGCGGCGCCGGGCCGGCCCCGGTCGTCGTCGCGCTGCACGGCGGTGCCTGGCGGGCGCCGTACGACCGGCGTCACCTGAGCCCCTTCGCGGACGTCCTCGCCCGCCGCGGGTTCGCCGTGGCCAGCGTCGAGTACCGGCGCGGCGGCGACGGCGACGCGGTGGCGGGCCGCTGGCCGGACACCTTCGACGACGTCGCCGCGGCGCTGGACGCCCTCCCGGCGCTGGTACGTCAGACGCTGCCGCAGGCCGACCCGCGCCGAACGGTCCTCACCGGTCACTCGGCGGGCGGGCATCTCGCGCTGTGGGGGGCCGCCCGGCACGTCCTGCCGGCCGGCTCGCCCTGGCGCTGCGGCGGCCCGGTGTCCCTGCGCGGTGTCGTCGCCCTCGCCCCGATCGCGGATCTGGCCGTCGCCGACAAGCTGGACGTGTGCGGCGGTGCCGCACGGCAACTGCTGGGCGGGGACGCGTACTTCGCCGAGCGGCAGCCGTACGCGGACCCGTCGCTGCTGCTGCCCACCGGCATCGCGACCACGCTCGTCCAGGGCCGTGCGGATCTGGACGTGCCGCAGGCGGTCGCCGAGTCGTACGCGGAGGCGGCGGCGAAGGCCGGAGAGATGGTGGGAGTGACACTGCTGGAGGACGTGGGGCACTTCCCGCTGATCGACCCGGCGGCGGACGCGTGCGCGGTCGTCGTGGAGGAGATCGCGCAACTGGCCTGGTGAGCGGTGCGTACCGCACGGCTTTCCGGCTGTGCGGCGGCACCCTCCGCCGGCCCATGGGACGGGCACCCGGCGCGGCCCGGGTCATACCCGTAGTACCTGAGAGCTACGCCGCAGATGAGTTCCCCGGCGGGACGCGGACGAGCCCCCGTGATCCGTAACTTCCCTTTCACGCAGACCCGATGGGCGGGTGCGCTGGAGGGGGACGACCATGGGGTCCGCGCCGCAGTACCACCATGACGGCGGCAGACGCCGCGCCGGCCGATGGCGCCGCGCCGCGCTCGCCGCCCTCGTCACGGGCGCGGTGGTGTTCCCCCTCTCCGCGGCGGTACGCCCGCAGACCCCCGCCCCGGCCCCCGCCTCCCTCGCGCCGCTGCGCGCGTCGACGCTCGACCGGGTCTACGCGGCCAACCGGGCCAACGCCGCCGAGGCCGCCCGTATGGCGGCGGCCCACCACGACCGGGACCGCGCGGCGACCGACCGTCAGCTGGCCTCGCCGGAAAGGCATGTGCTCCGCTTCGACGGTCGTGGCCCCGGCCTGGTGACGGAGGTCCTCGGCGACCTCGCCCGGGCCGACCGCATCGCCGTCCTGGTCCCCGGCTCCGACACGAGTCTCGACACCTACGGCCGGTTCCGCGCGACGGCCGTCGCCCTGCACCGGCAGCTGACCGGGCAGGCCCCGGCGGGCACCCGCACCGCCGTCGTGGCCTGGCTGGGCTACGAGACGCCGGGCACGGTCAGCACGACGGTCACCACGACCGGCAGGGCGGAGCAGGCGGCCCCGCGGCTCCGGGCACTCGTCGCCGACCTGCGGGCCGTGGCGGGCCCCGGGCCGCGTATCGCGCTGCTGTGCCACTCCTACGGCTCGGTCGTCTGCGGCCGCTCCGCCGCGGGGCTCGCCGTCGACGACATCGCGCTCGTCGGCAGCCCCGGCACCGGCGCGGACTCCGCCGCCGGGCTGCGCACCCGGGCCCGGGTCTGGGCGGCCCGGGGCGCCGACGACTGGGTGGAGCACGTGCCGCACGTGAGCGTGGACCTGTTCGGCACCACCGCCGGCTTCGGCACGGATCCCGTCTCCGCTGCCTTCGGCGCCCGGGTCTTCGCGGCCGGAGACGTCGGCCACAGCGAGTACTTCAGCCCCGGCTCGACCTCCCTGACCAACCTGGCCCGGATCGTCCTGGGCGAGACCGAGGCGGTGACCCATGACTGACATCGGCGTACGCGCCGTCCGGCGGGGAGTGCGTCAGGGCGCCGAGCGCATCGGGGCGGCCACCCCGCCCGGCCGGGACCGGGCCGTGGACGCCCTGCGGGCCGCCGCCGTCCTCGGTGTCGTCCTGGGGCACTGGCTCGTCACGGCCCTGGTGTCCGACGGCCGCACCCTGCGCACGGCGAGCCCGCTGCAGCACATGCCGTGGCTGACCCCCGTCTCCTGGATGCTTCAGACGCTCGCCGTGTTCTTCCTGGTCGGCGGCCATGTCGCCACCCGCGGCCATGCATCGGCCCGGGCGCGTGGCGTCCCGTATCACCGGTGGCTGACAGTCCGGCTGTCCCGGCTGTTCAAGCCGGTCACCGCCGTCCTCACCCTGTGGACGGTCGCCGCCGTGGCGCTGCTGCTGTCGGGCACCGAGTACGGCACGGTCCGGACCCTGGTGAAACTGGCCCTGTCCCCGATGTGGTTCCTCCTGGTGTTCGCCTGCCTGACCGCGGCGACCCCGCTGCTGGCCCGGCTCAATCCGCTGTGGCCGCTGGCGGTCGTGCTGCACGTGGACCTGCTGCGCTTCGGCCTCGGCGGCCCCTCCTGGCTGGGCTGGGTGAACGTGGTGGCGGCCTGGACGGTGCCGTACGCGCTGGGTGCGGCGTGGACCCGCGGCGAGCTGGAGGGGCGCCGCGCGGGCTGGACCCTGCTCGTCGGCGGTGCGGCGGTGACCGCGGTGCTCGTCGTGTGGGCGGGCTATCCGGCCTCCATGGTCGGTGTCCCGGGCCAGGGCCTGTCGAACCTGTATCCGCCGACCCTGGCCGTCGTCACGTTCGGCCTGGCCCAGTGCGGTGCCGCCCTGCTGCTGCGGGGGCGGCTGCGGCAGGCGATGCGCCGGCCCGTGGCGTGGGCGGCGGTGGCCCTCGTCAACCTGTCCGCGATGACGGTTTTCCTGTGGCACCAGACGGCCATGATGGCGACGACCGCCACCGGTCTCCTCGCGGGCAGACTGCCCGGCCTGCACACCCCGCCGGACGGTCTGCACTGGGTGGGGGCCCGGCTGCTGTGGCTGCCGGTGTTCGCCTCCGCCCTCGCCGTCTGCTGGGCCGCCTTCCGCCTCTTCGAACGGAGCGGCGCCGGGCGGAGCGGCATCGGGCGGTCCGGCGCCGGGCGGTCCGGCGCCGGGCGGTCCGGCGCCGGACGGGCCGGTGCGGGGCGGGCCGGTGCGGGGCGGGCCGGCGGCGGGCCGGAGCGCGGGTCGCGGGTGGTGCGGGCGCACCGTCCGTCCGGCCGGGACGCAGCGGCACGGGCGCGCCATGTCTAGGCTGAGCCGCGTGAGCGACACGGGGGTGGGCCGCGCGCTGCGAGCGCGCGTGACGGGCTGGCTGCGGGGCTTGCGCGAGGACCTGTGGACCGCCCGGGTCGATCCGCTGCCGCCCTCCACGTGGCTGCGCTGGCTGCCGCACGGACTGGTGTGTCTGGCCGCCTTCGGCGTCACGCTCGGCGGCGCGGGCGACATGAGCAACAACGGCCATCTTTCCCCCGGTCTGGCGCTCATGATCGCGGGCGGGCAGGGCTGCGCCGTGGTGCTGGGGCTGTGGCGGCCGGTACCGGCGTGGTGGCTGTCCCTGGGCCTGTTCCTGCTGGGCGCTGCCACGGTGCGCACCCGGCTGGGCTTCGACCCGGAGACCTACACCTGGCCCTGGACCGCCGCCGGGATCGTCGCCGAGCTGTTCGTGCTGCTGCTGCTCGCGCTGCGGGTGCCCACCCGCGCGGCGGTGGCGGCCCTGACGCTGACCTGGCTCGCCACGTACGGCTTCGAGAGCCTGTGGCCCTGGGGGTCCTACGACACCACCGGCGTACTCGCCATCTCCCTGTTCACCGTCGTCGTGATACTGGGCAGCGCCCTGCGCGGCCGCCGTGAGGCCCGCGCGCAGCTCGTCGAGCAGACCACCCTCACCGCCGAGGAACGCGCCCGGCGCACCCTGCTGGAGGAGCGCAGCCGCATCGCCCGGGAGCTGCACGACGTGGTCGCGCACCACATGTCGGTCATCTCCATCCAGGCGCAGGTCGCCCCGCACCTCGTCGACAACCCGCCCGAGGAGCTCCGGGAGAACCTCGCGGGCATCCGGCAGAACGCCCTGGAGGCCCTGACCGAACTGCGCCGCGTGCTGGGCGTGCTCCGCTCGGAGCACCCCGGGCCGGACGAGCCGTTCGCCGGCACGGGTGACGGGACCACACCGCACGCCCCGCAGCCCACGCTCGACCGGCTCGACGTGCTGGTGGAGAACACCCGGGCCGTCGGCCGCGAAGTCGTCACCGACATCAGGGGCGAGCGGCGCCCGCTGCCGCCCGGCGTGGAGCTGTCGGCGTACCGGATCGTGCAGGAGGCGCTGAGCAACGCCCTGCGGCACGCGCCCGGCGCGCGGATCACGGTCCGTCTCACCTACGAGCCGGACGGCCTGGAGGTGGAGGTCGTCAACGGCCGCCCCACCGGGCCGCCTCCGCCGTCGACGGGCGCGGGCCACGGACTGCTCGGCATGCGGGAGCGGGTCGCGATGCTCGGCGGCACGATGACGGCCCACCCGTGGCACTGGGACGGTTTCAAGGTCACCGCCTTCCTCCCGGACACCCCGCCCGCCGACACCCCGGGCACCGACCACCGAACCACCCCGCGGAGAGGGATCTCATGACGAGCGGCACCGGCGAACCCATCCGGGTTCTCATCGTCGACGACCAGGCCATGGTCCGGCAGGGCTTCACCGTGCTGCTCGGCGTCCAGCCGGACATAGAGGTCGTCGGCGACGCGAAGAGCGGTGAGGACGGTGTCGCCGCGGCCGCGGAACTCGTCCCGGACGTCGTCCTGATGGACATCCGCATGCCCGGCATCGGCGGCATCGAGGCCACCGCTCGTATCACCGCGGCCCACCCGGACATGCGGGTGCTGGTGCTGACCACCTTCGACCTCGACGAGTACGTGTACGACGCGCTGCGCGCCGGGGCCTCCGGGTTCCTGCTGAAGGACGCGTCGTCGGAGCAGCTCGCCGAGGCGGTCCGGGTGGTCGCGGCCGGGGAGGCGCTGCTCGCCCCGGTCATCACCCGCAAACTCATCGCCGAGTTCTCCCGGCTCGACGGCAAGCCCCGCGCCCCGCTGAAGGAACGCGTCGGCGATCTGACCGAGCGGGAGACGGAGGTGCTCTCGCTGATCGCGCAGGGCCTGTCGAACGCGGAGATCGCCCGGCACCTGTTCGTGGCCGAGCAGACGGTGAAGACCCACGTCGGCAGGATCCTGGTGAAGCTGGGCCTGAGGGACCGCACGCAGGCGGCGGTGTTCGCCTACGAGTCGGGTCTGGTGCGGCCGTCGGGCTACTGAGGGTCGGCCCGCGGAGCCCCCGTAGTACCTGAGAGGGACGCCGAGGAACCCCTCTCACTGGGGACGACCGGGACCCCGGGGGCCGCTTACCGTTCTGTACGTGACCGAGACGACTCAGATGCAGACGACGCCGCCGGGGGGCGGCGCCATGCCGCGCAGCCCGGAGTACCGGGTGGCGGTCGACTCCCTGCGGGGGCTGCGGCAGGACCTCTTCCACGACGCCTTCGCCTACCGGCCGCTGCCGGCCCGGCGCACGGACGGGCGGTTCGCCCGGCGGCTGCCCGGCCGCCTGCGGGAGTACGCGGCCTGGACGCCGCACGCCCTGATCGTCGTGGCGGCCCTGATCTCCGTGGCCTTCTCCACCGTCGACACCGGTGGGCCCGCCGCGCTGACCGGTCTGTTCTGCGCGGTTCCGGTGCTGCTGACCATGGTGCGGCCGGTGGGGGCGTTCTGGGCGTCCATGGTCTCCACCCCGGTCGTCGCCGTGCTCGGCAGCCGCTGGGGCGAGTGGCCCTGGGCACCGGGCGGTTTCGTCTGCCACCTGACCGTGCTGACGGTCGTGGCGCTGCGCACCCGGCCCCGCACGGCCGGGTGGATGTGGGTGCTGACGGCGCTGTACGCCATCGTCGCGGACAGCGGCATCGGCCCGACCAACACATACGGCACCAACTCCGCCGCCATGCTGATCATCTCGGCGCTGATCCTGCTCTGCGTCACCGTCCGGCACATCCGCCGGGACGCCGTGCAGGAGGTCACCGCCCAGCAGACGGTCACCGCGCACGAGCGCTCCCGCCGCACGCTGCTGGAGGAGCGCACGACGATCGCCCGTGAGCTGCACGACGTCGTCGCCCACCACATGTCGGTGGTCGCCATCCAGGCGGAGGCCGCGCCCTACCGGGTGGACAACCCGCCGCCGGAGCTGGAGAAGGCGTTCGCCACGATCCGGGAGAACGCGGTGGCGGCGTTGACCGAACTGCGCCGTGTCCTGGGCGTCGTGCGCGCCGAGGACTACGAGGCCCCGGACGCCCCGCAGCCGACGCTCGCCGACCTGGAGGGGCTGCTGGCCAATGTGCGGGAGGCCGGGCTGAGCGTCGACAAGGTGGTCACCGGAGCGGTGCGCGAGCTGCCCCAGGGCGTGGAGCTGTCGGCGTACCGCATCGTGCAGGAGGCGCTGAGCAACACCCTGCGGCACGCGCCGGGGGCGACCGCCCGGGTGGAGATCGGGTACGTGCTGGGCGGCCTGGGCCTGCGCATAGTCAACGGCCCGCCGCCGAATCCGAGCCTGATCAAGACCTCGCCCGGCGCGGGGCACGGCATCACGGGCATGCGCGAGCGGGTGTCGATGCTGAACGGGGAGATGACAGCGGGCGCGAGCGACGACGGAGGCTACGAGGTGGCGGTGTTCCTGCCGGTCTCCCTGCCGGACGAGGGCGCCGCATGACCATCCGCGTGCTGATCGCGGACGACCAGATGATGGTGCGCGAGGGCTTCTCGGTCCTGCTGAACGCGATGCCGGACATCGAGGTCGTCGGTGAGGCGGTGAACGGGCGGGAAGCCGTCGCCAAGGTCCGCGAGCTCGCCCCGGACGTGGTGCTGATGGACATCCGCATGCCCGAGCTGAACGGCATCGAGGCGACCCGCGAGATCGTCGCCGCCGACGGCGCGGCGAAGGTGCTCGTGCTCACGACCTTCGACCTCGACGAGTACGTCTACCAGGCGCTGCGCGCGGGCGCCTCGGGCTTCCTGCTCAAGGACGCCTCGGCCCGCCAGCTCGCCGACGGGGTGCGCGTGGTGGCGTCGGGGGAGGCGCTGCTGGCGCCGTCAGTGACCCGGCGGCTGATCACCGAGTTCTCCAAGCTCTCCGAGAAGCCGCACCTCATGCCTTCCGCCCAGGCGGCCTACGGGGATCTCACCGACCGGGAGACGGAGGTGCTGGTGCTCATCGCGCAGGGCCTGTCGAACTCGGAGATCGCGGAGCGGCTGGTGGTCGCCGAGTCGACGATCAAGACGCACGTCAGCCGGATCCTGGTGAAGCTGGGCCTGAGGGACCGCACACAGGCGGCGGTGTTCGCCTACGAGGCGCGGCTGGTGACACCGGGCTAGCCGGGGGCGCCGCCCGCGGGCGCGCAGGCCCGGGGCGACGCAGGGGGCCGGTCAGTCCAGCTGCATCGGGACGCAGTCGCTCACGTACGACTTGGAGACCCAGCCGGTGGTGCCCTTGGCGAGGCCGCTCCTCGACTTCTGGCCGAGCTTCAGCTTGATCCAGGACCCCTTGGTGGCGATCTTCTTGCCCCAGTCGTTCTTGTGGAGCAGGCCCTTGGAGGCGTAGCCGGTGCCGGCGCCCGTGCGGAAGTTCACGCCGCTGCCCTTGTAGACGTAGTAGTACACCCTCGGCTTGCAGGGCATCTCGGCGGCGGTGGCGGCCGGGGCGCTCGTCGCCGCAGCGCCCGCGGTCAGCGACAGGGCGAGCAGGGCCGAGGCGGCCAGACGGGCGGGGACGCGAGTGCGGAGCGTGGCTCGCTGGTGGGTCATGAACTTCTTTCCGTGTGAGGGAAGTTGCCGCCAGGGCGGCGGCCCGACCAGCTTAACGATCTTCGTTTCGCCGTCCCGTCCCGACCCATGCGAAGGAACACCCCTGGTCAGTGGAGGTGATCTGGGGCTAGCGTCCCGGCATGGCTGCCTTCGACCCGTGGGACCCGGCGTTCCTCGCCGACCCGTACCCCGCCTACGCCGAGCTGCGCGCCCGGGGCCGCGTGCACTGGTTCGAGCCCACGAACCAGTGGCTCGTCCCGCACCACGCGGACGTCTCCGCCCTGCTGCGCGACCGGCGCCTGGGCCGGACGTACCAGCACCGCTTCACGCACGAGGAGTTCGGCCGTACGGCGCCCCCGCCGGAGCAGGAGCCGTTCCACACGCTCAACGACCACGGCATGCTCGACCTGGAGCCGCCGGACCACACCCGGATCCGCCGTCTGGTGTCGAAGGCGTTCACCCCGCGCACGGTGGAGCGGCTGAAGCCCTATGTGCGCGGCCTGGCCGACGACCTGGTGTCCGGGCTGGTCGCGGCGGGCGGCGGGGACCTGCTGAAGGACGTCGCCGAGCCCCTCCCGGTCGCGGTGATCGCCGAGATGCTCGGCATCCCGGAGTCCGACCGGGCCCCGCTGCGCCCCTGGTCGGCGGACATCTGCGGGATGTACGAGCTGAACCCGTCCGAGGACACGGCGGCCCGGGCGGTCCGCGCGTCGGTCGAGTTCTCCGACTATCTGCGCGATCTGATAGCGGCACGCCGCAAGGAGCCCGGCGACGACCTCGTCTCCGGCCTCATCGAGGCCCACGACGAGGGGGACCGGCTCACCGAGCAGGAGATGATCTCCACCTGCGTCCTGCTGCTCAACGCCGGCCACGAGGCCACCGTGAACGCCACGGTCAACGGCTGGTATGCGCTGTTCCGCAACGAGGCGCAGCTGTCCGCCCTGCGCGCGGACCACTCCCTGATCCCCTCCGCGATCGAGGAGCTGATGCGCTACGACACCCCGCTCCAGCTCTTCGAACGCTGGGTCCTGGACGACATCGAGATCGACGGCACGACGATTCCCCGGGGCGCGGAGATCGCCATGCTCTTCGGCTCCGCGAACCACGACCCCACGGTGTTCCGCGACCCGTCCGCCCTCGATCTGACCCGCACCGACAACCCCCACATCTCCTTCAGCGCCGGCATCCACTACTGCATCGGCGCCCCGCTGGCCCGTATCGAACTGGCCGCCTCGATGGGGGCGGTGCTGGAGCGGGCGCCGACGCTGCGGCTCGCGGCGGAGCCGGTGCGCAAGCCGAACTTCGTGATCAGGGGTCTGGAGGGGCTGGCCGTGGAGGTGGGCTGAGCACGCGGTCAGGTCCCGCCGCCGCAGCCCCCCGAGCTCACCGGCCACCAGCACCCCCGCCGGCCCGGTCAGGGCCACCCTGCCTGCCGTAGCCGACGGCGAAGCCGGCACCGGCCGGCCCCGCCGGTCCCCCCGGCCCGTCTCACCGCCCCGCCGGCACCGTCAGCCCCCACGCGGCCTCACGTACCACCCACGTCCGGGTCCGCACCGGTCCCGACACCACCGAGTCCGCGCGATAGCGGAAGTGCGCCCCGGACACCGTCACCGTGCGGCCTTCCGCGAGCAGCGGTGAGGCCTCCGCGCCCACCGACACCGGTCTGACCTCCACCGACGCCACCCCCGCCGCGGCCGGTGAAACCGACACCGCCTCCACCGGCTGGTCCAGATCGACGAGGGTCTCCCCGTCCACCTCGACCCGCAGCCGCGACGGCCCCGGCTCGGGCGCGGCCGCGAGGCGCGAGGGGCGGCCCGCCGGCACCAGGGTCCGGACCAGGGACTGGCAGGTCCGCAGCCAGGGGCGGGCCGGTTCGTCGTCCGGCTCCGGCGCGGCCGTCTGCCCCGCCCCGGCCGGGGACGGCGGCAGGGGCGGTATCCGCAGTGCGCCGAGCACCACCCCGTCGCTGTCGTCGACCATCAGGTCCATGCGCCGCTCGACCCCGTCGAGCACCGCACGCGCCGCCGCCACCGTCCCGGTCGGCACCCCCAGCGACCGGGCCAGGGAGAGCGCGCCCCCGACCGGCACCACCGACAGCACACATCCGGCCAGCTCCCGGTGGCGGTGCAGCAGCGCCACCGCGCGGATCAGGGTCCGGTCGTCGCCCACCACCACCGGCCGCCGCGAGCCCCGCCGGGCCAGCGCCCGGGCGAACTCCTCCGGCCCGTCCGGCAGGCACAGCTTCATGCCGGCACCCGCGCCGAGCACGTCTTTCGCGATCCTGACGGACTCGCCGTCCGACCTACGGGCGACCGGGTCGACCACCACCAGCAGCTGTTCGGACGTCGCGGAAGTCGCCACCTCGGCCATGCCTCGCTTCCTCGGGTAGCATCTTTGTGCAAGAGCCCCTTGCGCTATTGCGCCAGGGGCTTCGTCTATTCCGGGGCATCCGGTCCGACGGTTGGCGGCCAACGGCGGTCGCGGTGCACGCGGCTGCGAACGTCCGCGTGCGCCCTCGACCATGGACATGCCCCGCCCGGAAGGGGTGTACGCGCGTGCCCGCACTTGTGCTGCTCGGTGCTCAGTGGGGTGACGAAGGCAAGGGAAAGGCCACCGACCTTCTCGGTGGCTCCGTGGACTATGTGGTGCGCTACCAGGGCGGCAACAACGCCGGCCACACGGTGGTCGTCGGTGACCAGAAGTACGCACTGCACCTCCTCCCTTCCGGAATCCTGTCCCCCGGCTGCACGCCGGTCATCGGAAACGGCGTCGTCGTCGACCCGTCGGTCCTGCTCTCCGAGCTGAGCGGTCTGAACGAGCGTGGCGTCGACACGTCCAAGCTCCTCCTCAGCGGAAACGCGCACATCATCACCCCGTACAACGTGACGGTGGACAAGGTGACCGAGCGCTTCCTCGGCAAGCGGAAGATCGGCACCACCGGGCGCGGCATCGGCCCGACCTACGCGGACAAGATCAACCGTGTTGGCATCCGCGTGCAAGACCTGTACGACGAGTCGATCCTCACGCAGAAGGTCGAGGCGGCCCTCGACGTCAAGAACCAGGTCCTCACCAAGCTCTACAACCGCCGCGCGATCGCCGTGGACCAGGTCGTCGAGGAGCTGCTGGGCTACGCCGACAAGCTCGCGCCGTACGTCTCCGACACCGTCCTGGTCCTCAACCAGGCGCTGGAGGACGACAAGGTCGTCCTGTTCGAGGGCGGCCAGGGCACGCTGCTCGACATCGACCACGGCACGTACCCCTTCGTCACCTCGTCGAACCCGACCGCGGGCGGCGCCTGCACCGGTGCCGGCGTGGGCCCGACGAAGATCAGCCGGGTCATCGGCATCCTCAAGGCGTACACGACCCGCGTCGGCGCCGGCCCGTTCCCGACCGAGCTGTTCGACGAGGACGGCGAGGCGCTGCGCCGGATCGGCGGCGAGCGCGGTGTCACCACCGGCCGTGACCGCCGCTGCGGCTGGTTCGACGCGGTCATCGCCCGCTACGCGACCCGCGTGAACGGCCTGACCGACTTCTTCCTCACCAAGCTCGACGTCCTCACCGGCTGGGAGCAGATCCCGGTCTGTGTCGCGTACGAGATCGACGGCAAGCGCGTCGAGGAGCTGCCCTACTCGCAGACCGACTTCCACCACGCGAAGCCCGTCTACGAGATGCTCCCGGGCTGGAGCGAGGACATCTCCAAGGCCAAGTCCTTCTCCGACCTGCCGAAGAACGCCCAGGCGTACGTGAAGGCGCTGGAGGAGATGTCCGGCGCCCCGATCTCCGCGATCGGCGTGGGCCCCGGCCGTGACGAGACGATCGAGATCAACTCGTTCCTCTGACCGGTCCCGACGTCCGCGGGCCGCTCCTCGTGCACACGGGGGGCGGCCCGCGTTCCGTCGCGGGGAGACTTCCCCGGAACCGGCATACGCTGAAAGCACACCCCCACGTGCGTCGACCAGAAGAAGGTGACCACGATGCGCGTACTGCTGAAGATGAGCATGGACACCGAGAAGTCCAACGAGGCCATCCGCAACGGCACCCTGGGGAAGCTGATCCAGGAGTCGATGGAACAGATCAAGCCCGAAGCGGCCTACTTCACCACCGACCACGGCAAGCGCACCGCCTACGTGTTCTTCGACCTGCAGGACAGCTGGCAGATGCCGGTCATCAGCGAACCCTTCTTCCTCCAGCTGGACGCGGAGATCTCCTACACGCCCGTGATGAACATGGAGGACGTGCAGAAGGGTCTGTCGCAGCTGGGACGGTGAACCGCCGGCTCAGCTGAAGACGATCATCGAACCCTGGGCCAGACTGCGGGTCACGGCCGCGTGCAGCCCGAGCCACACGTGCCGCTCGCGGGCGAACGGGCTCGGGTCGTAGGGGGCGGGAACGGCCGGTTCCTCCAGCTCCGTCGGGGCGAGCGGCGGCTGGGGGGCCGCCGGCGGGTTCGCCGGGTCGATCCCGATGGCCGGGGCGACCAGCTCCAGTTCGCGCAGCAGGGCGTGCGAGGAGCCCAGCGGGCCGCCGCCCGCGAGGAGATCGTCGTCGGCGAGCGGGCCGGGGAAGTCGACCGGGACGTACGCGCCCGCGTGGTCGTAGTGCCAGACCAGGTGCGACTGCTGGGCCGTCGACTCGAACATCTCCAGCAACTGCTCGTAGTCGCCGCCGAGTTCGTCCACGGGCGTCACCGGCAGGCCGCACACCTGGAGCAGGTAGGCGCGGCGCAGGAAGTGCAGCGCGTCGTAGTCGAAGCCCGCGACCGGGGCGACCTCGCCGGACAGGCCCGGCATGTACTGGTACACCGGCACCGGCGGCAGACCGGCCTCCGCGAGCACCTTGTTGTATTGCGCGAGTTCCTCGGCGAAGGGGTTGTCCGGCGTGTGGCACAACACGTCGACGAGCGGTACCAGCCACAGGTCACAGGCCAAAGAAGGCTCCTCGCTCAGCGCGGTGGTCGGGTAGCACGGTGGTCAAGAAGGGTAGCGGTGCGCCACCGTCACGGCTCCCGCCGTGCATGTCCCATACCCATACGGGCAGCGGTGACGCAGGTCATCGGGAGGCGAGCCGCTCGATGAGGGTGACCGAGTGGGCGTTGTACGCGGCGATGATCGCCCGGGCGGTGTCGTTGTCGCGGTCGATCAGGGCGTCGACCAACTGGGTGTGACCGGCCCACAGCTCGCCCCGCAGATCGGTGAGCCGGCGCAGGTGCTGCACCGCGCAGACCCAGGTCTGCACCCGCAGCCGGTTCAGGAAGTCGGCGAGGTAGGGGTTGCCGAAGCAGGCGCCGAGCTCGCGCCAGAAGCGCAGGTCGTAGCCGATGAGGACGGTGAGGTCACCGGCCGCGGCGGCCCGCTGCGCCTCCTCGCCGCGCCTGCGGACCCCCGCGACGACGGCGGCGGACCGGGGATCGTCCGGCCGCACCGCGTTCGGGCGACCCTCGGTCAGCGCGAGGAACATGCCCTCGATGACGAGGCCACGGGCCTCGATCATGTCGCGGAAGTCCTCGACCGAGTACTCGCGGACCCGGAAGCCCCGGTGCTGGTCGGCGTCGAGGAGCCCCTGCGCGGAGAGGTCGACCAGCGCCTCGCGCACCGGCGTCGCGGACACCCCGTACTGCTCGGCGATCTCTTTGACCGTGAACTCCTGCCCCGGCTGGAGCCGCCCGGCCAGCACCTCGTCACGGAGCGCGTCGGCGATCTGCTGCCGCAGGGTGCTGCGCGTCACGGCGCCGTTGCCGGAGCTGGCGGGCATGGTCGGGGCGTCTCCCTCGTCGCGTTCGGGTGGCGTGCGCGTATACGCAGGTCTACGAGCACGCCACCTTACGCGTTCGAATGAGGCGCGAGGATGTCGGTTACTGACGGGTTTACCGGTGTGTACTGCCTGTACTCGGCGGCTACCGCGTGTGCTCGTCCGCGACCGAGAGCGCCGCGTCCAGCACCGCCAGGCCTTCCTTGAGCTCGGCCTCGCCGATGGTGCAGGGCGGCACGACGTGCGTCCGGTTCATGTTCACGAAGGGCCACAGGCCGCCCTTCTTGGCGGCGGCGGCGAAAGCGGCCATGGGGGCGTTCGCCTCACCGGCCGCGTTGTACGGCACCAGCGGCTCCCGCGTCTCACGGTCGCGCACCAGCTCCAGCGCCCAGAACATGCCCGTGCCGCGCACCTCGCCGACACTCGGGTGCCGCTCGGCGAGCGCCCGCAGCTCCGGTCCGACGACGTCGGCGCCCAGCCGGGCCGCGTTCTCGACGACGCCCTCCTCCGCCATGACGTTGATCGTCGCCACCGCCGCCGCGCAGGCCAGCGGGTGCCCGGAGTAGGTCAGACCGCCGGGGTAGGGCCGCTTCCCGAACGTCTCCGCGATCGCACCGGAGATCGCGACACCGCCCAGCGGCACATAGCCGCTGTTCACGCCCTTGGCGAAGGTCAGCAGGTCGGGCGTGACGTCGAACAGGTCCGCCGCGAACCACTCACCGGTCCGCCCGAACCCGGCCATGACCTCGTCCAGGACGAAGACGATCCCGTACGTGTCGCACAGCTCCCGCACCCCGGCGAGGTAGCCGGCCGGCGGGACCATGATCCCGGCCGTTCCCGGGATGGTCTCCAGGATGATCGCGGCGATCGTCGAGGGCCCCTCGAAGCGGATCGTCGTCTCCAGGTGCTCCAGCGCCCGGGCGCACTCCTGCTCCTCGGTCTCGGCGTAGAAGCGGGAGCGGTAGAGGTAGGGCGCCCAGAAGTGCACGACCCCGGCCGTGCCGCTGTCGGAGGCCCAGCGGCGCGGGTCGCCGGTGATGTTCACGGCCTGCTGGGTGCCGCCGTGGTACGAGCGGTACGCCGAGAGCACCTTCGGGCGGCCGGTGTGCAGCCGGGCCATCCGGACGGCGTGCTCGACGGCGTCGGCGCCGCCGTTGGTGAAGAAGATCTTGTTCAGGTCGCCGGGGGTCCGCTCGGCGATCAGCCGGGCCGCCTCCGAGCGCGCCTCGACCGCGAAGGCGGGCGCGAAGGTCGTCATCGTCGCCGCCTGCTGCTGGATCGCGGCGACCACCTTCGGGTGCTGGTAGCCGATGTTCGTGTAGACGAGCCCGCTGGAGAAGTCGAGGTAGCGGCGGCCGTCGTAGTCCCAGAAGTACGACCCCTCGGCACCGGCGACGGCGAGCGGGTCGATGAGCTCCTGCGCGGACCAGGAGTGGAACACGTGGTCACGGTCGGCGGCCTTGACGGCGGCACCGGCTTCGGGGTTCGGCTGAGGGGTCATGCGGGCGAGCGTAGGCACGCGGGGTGGGGGCGCGAAATCGGCGTCGTGTGTGAGGTCCGGGGGTTTCCGCGACAGGTTGTCGACGGCACGGTGGCGCGGGAACGCCCTATTGACAACATGCTGTCGAAAGGACAGGATGTTGTCATACTTCGGAGCGAGGAGGCACCATGACACGCAAGCCCGTCCATCTCGCCGTCTACGACACCCTCGCCGACTGGGAGACCGGCCATGCCACGGCCCACCTCGCCCGCGCCGGCCACGAGATCCGCACCGTCGGCCCGACCACCGCCCCCGTGCGGAGCACCGGCGGACTGCGCATCCTGCCCGACCTGGCCCTGGCGGACCTGCGCCCCGAGGCCAGCGCGCTGCTGATCCTCCCGGGCGCCGACCTCTGGGACACGTCCGGCGACCTCGCGCCCTTCGCCCGCACGGCCCGGGCCTTCCTCGATGCGGGCGTCCCCGTCGCCGCGATCTGCGGCGCCACCGCCGGACTCGCCCGCGAGGGCCTGCTCGACGACCGCGACCACACCGGCGCGGTCTCCTTCTACCTCGCCGCGACCGGCTACGCGGGCGGCGGACGCTACGTCGAGACCGACGCCGTCACCGACCGCGGCCTGGTCACCGCCGGCCCGACCGAGCCGGTCGCGTTCGCCCGGGAGATCCTGCGGCTGCTCGGCGTCCACCAGGGGGAGGTGCTCGACGCCTGGTACCGGCTGTTCCACGACTCCGACGCGGCGGCGTACCAGGTGCTCGAGAAGGCCGGCGCGCTGTGAGCCGCGAGCGTCAGGACCTGCTCAGCCGCAGCGCCCTCGGCGCGTTCCGCCTCAACGGCCAGTTCCTCGCCGTCGCGGAGGAACTGGCCCGGCCCGCCGGGCTCACCGCCGCCTGGTGGCAGGTGCTCGGCGCGGTCCTCGGGGAGCCGCTGCCCGTCTCCGGCATCGCCCGCGCCATGGGCATCACCCGGCAGAGCGTGCAGCGCATCGCCGACCTGCTGGTCGGGAAGGAGCTCGCGGAGTACCGGCCGAACCCCGCGCACCGCCGGGCCAAACTCCTCGCGGCGACCGAGGCGGGCCGTGCGGCGATCGCCCGGATCGACCCCGGACACGCGGCGTTCGCCGACCGGCTGGCCGAGGCGTTCGGGGAGGCGGAGCTGGCGGAGGCGGTGCGGCTGCTGGAACGGCTGTCGACGGTGCTGGACCAGGTGGGGCCGCCTGTTACGGAACCGTAGACGTTGTCCAGGTCACCCCGCCCCGGCCCCGCACTATTCTCGGTCTGTTGCTCACGTGTGGGGGGAAGGCGGCTGAGCGATGGAGAAGCTGGGGCCCGGGGATCCGCAGCAGATCGGTGCGTATCGGCTGCTGGCGCGGCTCGGTGCGGGGGGCATGGGGCACGTGTACCTGGCCCGCTCGGAGCGGGGCCGTACGGTCGCCGTGAAGCTGGTCCGTGAGGAACTGGCCGCGCAGGAGGAGTTCCGGGAGCGGTTCCGCCAGGAGGTGCAGGCCGCGCGGCGGGTCGGCGGGTACTGGACCGCGCCGGTGCTGGACGCCGACACCGAGGCGGCCGTGCCGTGGGTCGCCACCGGGTACGTCGCCGGGCCGAGCCTGCAGCAGGTCGTCGGGCACGACCACGGGGCCCTGCCCGAGCGCACGGTCCGCATCCTCGCGGCCGGGCTCGCGCACGCGCTCAAGGACATCCACGCCGCCGGCATCGTCCACCGCGACCTCAAGCCGTCCAACGTGCTCGTCACCATCGACGGCCCGCGCGTCATCGACTTCGGTATCGCCCGCGCCCTGGAGACCGTGACGGACGGCGGGCTCACCCGCACCGGCGCGCTCGTCGGATCGCCCGGCTTCATGGCGCCCGAGCAGGTGCGGGGCGACCGCATCACCCCGGCGTGCGACGTCTTCTGCCTCGGCTCCGTCCTCGCCTACGCCGCGACCGGCGCCCTGCCCTTCGGCACCGCCAACAGCGGCGTGCACGCCATGATGTTCCGCATCGCCCAGGAGGAACCGGACCTGGAGGGCGTCCCCGAGGGCATCGCCGACCTGGTCCGGCAATGCCTGCGCAAGGACCCCGCCGCCCGGCCCTCCCTCGACCGCATCCTGCAGCGCACGGGCGCCGACGACACCGTCTCCGACGGCCGCGCCCTCGACCCCTGGCTGCCGAGCGCACTGGTCGCCCAGCTGGGGCGGCACGCGGTGCGGCTGCTGGACACGGAGGACCCGGAGGGGGCGGCCGGGCCCGCCGAAGGGGCGCGGGGCACCGCGCGACCGGCCGCCGCGGGTCCACAGCCGGAGCGCGACGCCGCGCGGGCGCCGGGCCCGGTCCCCGCGGGTCCGCAGGCGGGGCACGACGCCGCGCAGCCGCCGGGCCCGGTCGCCGCGGGTCCGCAGCCGGGGTACGACGCCGCGCGGGCGCCGGGTCCGGTCCCCGCGGAGAAACCCGGCCCCGGCCCCGACCGTGCCCCCACCCCCGACCATGCCCCCGCCGCCGACGAGTCGTCGCCGCGCCCCGCCCTGCCCCCGGCCCCGGCGGCAGCGGCCGCCGGCCCGCCCCCGCCGGGCAGACCCGGCGAGGGCCCGCCCCTGAACCATCTGCCCACCATCGCCGCGGGGCAGAGCGCAGCTCCCGCGTCCCACCAGCCTCGGGCAGCGGGCGCCCCGCCCTACTCGCCACCCGGAACGCCCGCGCCCCCGTACCCGGCGTACGGCTACCCCCAGCAGCACCCGCAGCCCGGCACCCCGGCCGTACCCGCGCCCCACTCCGCCTACGGCGGCCTCGGCTCCACCCCGCCCTACGGCCCGCCGCCCTACGGCACGACCCCGCCGTACGGCCCCCCGCAGCCCCAGCCGGCGCGCCGGGACGGCCGGTCCACCGCGCTGCTCGTCGTGATCGCCCTGGTCGTGGCACTCGCCGCGGGCGGGTCGGTGTACGCCCTGATGCAGGGCGGCGAGGACCGGGCCGACGACGGACGCGGCGGCACACAGAGCACGGGCCCGACCCCGACCACGCCCGGTCCCTCCCCGACGACCTCGCAGGCGGACACCTCCCCCTCACCGGCGGACGGCACGATCCCGGCCGGCTACCTCGGCACCTGGACCACGACCATCGACAACGCCGACGGCGAGCACAGCCGTTCGCTCACCCTCCAGCAGGGCGAACCCGGCGACACGGTCCTGTCCCTCGTGGCCGACGGCCCGACCAAGGGCGGCGGCACCTACCACTGCGTCTTCGAGGGCCGGCTGACCGCGGCACCCGGGGCCGGCGGCACGCTGAGCATCGGCCCGTCCACCGTCAAGGTCGGGCAGCCCCGCACCGCCTGCACCCCGGGCGCGGCCACGGAGGTGACCCTCCTGTCCGACGGCACGCTCCAGCGCGTGAACACCAGCAGCGGCGAACGGCTGACCTACACGAAGCAGTGACCAACCGCCATCGGTCACCTGGTGGTTGAACGTCCGGCGAATTCCGGCCGACGACATCCGGCTGGGCGCTCGCACGGCCGTACGCTCTTCCAGCGCCGGGTGCTGGGCCGGGGCGAGATCGCCAACTCCTCCGTCGACTGCGTCCACAAGGACGACCCCACGGCGACCGTCCTGCGCTGCGAACTCGACTCGACCGAGCAGGTCCTGGCGACGGTCGCCCGCCTGCCCGGCGCCGTCGGCTACAGCGAACTGAACCTCGCCACCCGAGCGAAGGGTCTGCACGCGCTGCGCCTGGACGGCGACCCGCCCTCCGTCGACGCCATCGAACACGGCACGAGCGCCTATCCCTACCGGGAGATCGAATACGCCTACACCTACGGCCGCCCCCCGGCCGACTCCCTGGCCTCCAGCTTCCTCACGTACCTGGCCCGCGGCAACGGCCAGGACGTCATCCGCACCCACGGCCACGTGCCGTGCTGGACCCCCGAGGGCCTCACGCTGTGCGCCGCTCAGCTGCGGCACCCGTCCCGCCCGGCTGCGGGCGTGCCTGCCACTGGGGGCGATGGGGGCCCCTGTTCGAGCGAAGCCGAGAGCTTGGGGGAGGGTGGGCGCAGCGGCGCCCCGCTCCGCCGGGCTGCGGACGCACCCGGCCCCAGCAGGAACGCCGAGCGCCTCGCCCCGCCGGGTTGCGCACGCACCGCCCCAGCACCAACGCCGAGCACCACGCACCCCGACCGCCTCAGCGCGGCTCCGGCGGCCGCTGGCGCGGCATGTTCGGCCGTGTCCCCCCGTGCGGCGGCACCGTGAACCGCCCGTTCGCCCCGCCCTCCGCCCCCCGCCCCGGCGAGGGGAACACCACCGCCTGCAACCCCACCGGCGTGGCAGACCCCGACCGGAACTCCCCCATCCAGTCCGCCGTCTCCACCCGCACCAGCTCCGTCACGTCCTCGGAGAACCTCCGCAGCACCCCGAGACACCGCTCGGCGGCCTCCCCGGCCGTCCCCTCCGCCGGCCCCAGCACCTCCCGCACGCTCTCCGCCGCCCAGTCGAACTGCAACGCCTGCAACCTGCGCTGCACGGCCTGCGCGGTGGCCACGTCCCGCATCCACCCGGTCGTCACCCCGAAGTAGCGGTCGACGGCCACACACGCCGCCCCCACCAGCAGCGCCAGACACCCCCAGGGCGCGATCCCGCCCACGACCCCGGTCAGATCCAGCAGCGGCAGCGCGACCCCGGTGACCGCCCCGGCCGCGGCCCCGCACCGCAGCACCCGCGCACACCGCCGCTTCCACACCCGGTCGGCCAGATACCAGGCCGCCGTCCGCAGTGCCCCGCGCTCCACCCACCGGTACAGCTCGTCCAGCCGGAGGGCCGGCTCGCCCCAGTCCCCGAGCGGGAAGACCCGCCCGGTCAGATCGCCCGGCCGCAGCCCGGCCGCCTGCTCGCCCCGCCCGTCCTGAGGCGGCCCCTCGGGCTGCATCTCCGGCTGACCCACCCGGCACTCCTCACTGACCACGAATGACCACGTACGGTTCACTCACCGATCACGCTGCGCGATGGACGAAAGCCCGCATCCGGCACGCGCCCGACCCTTCCTACCCCCCAATGGGTGGCGAAGACGTAGCTTTCGCCTCTTTTCCGCCCGGAAGTATTCCTTGATCAGGTATAGGGCGCGAGCGGGACTCACTCGAAAGAGTGCTGGGGCGACGGCAGCCCCGACCACGTAGGCTCGTGCCGAGCGGGAAAACCCGTACCGAGCAAGGAGCTGATCGTGATCCCCGGTGGTGGCCAGCCCAATATGCAGCAGCTGCTCCAACAGGCCCAGAAGATGCAACAGGACCTGGCACGGGCGCAGGAGGAACTGGCGCAGACGGAGGTCGACGGGCAGGCGGGCGGCGGTCTGGTGACGGCCACCGTCACCGGCGCCGGCGAGCTGCGCGCCCTGAAGATCGACCCGAAGGCGGTGGACCCCGAGGACACCGAGACCCTCGCCGACCTGGTCGTGGCGGCCGTCCAGGCGGCCAACGAGAACGCGCAGACGCTCCAGCAGCAGAAGCTGGGCCCGCTCGCGCAGGGCCTGGGCGGCGGCGGCATCCCCGGCCTGCCGTTCTGACCCTGCGCACCGCCTTCCTCGGACAGGCGGCAGACAACTACGGTACGTACGGGACGGTACGCACCGACCCCGAAGACCCAGGAAGGGCAGTCCGTTGTACGAAGGCGTGGTCCAGGACCTGATCGACGAGCTGGGGCGGCTGCCCGGCGTCGGTCCGAAGAGCGCCCAGCGGATCGCCTTCCACATCCTCCAGGCGGAGCCGACGGACGTCCGGCGGCTCGCGCAGGCCCTGATGGAGGTCAAGGCCAAGGTCCGCTTCTGCGCCACCTGCGGCAACGTCGCGCAGGAGGAGCTGTGCAACATCTGCCGCGACACCCGCCGCGACCCGGCCGTCATCTGCGTGGTCGAGGAGCCGAAGGACGTCGTGGCGATCGAGCGCACGCGTGAGTTCCGGGGCCGCTACCACGTCCTGGGCGGCGCGATCAGCCCGATCGACGGGGTGGGCCCCGACGACCTGCGCATCCGGGAGCTCCTGGCCCGCCTGGCGGACGGGACGGTCACCGAGCTGATCCTCGCCACGGACCCGAATCTCGAAGGCGAGGCGACGGCGACGTACCTCGCCCGCATGATCAAGCCCATGGGCCTGAAGGTCACCCGCCTGGCCAGCGGCCTCCCGGTGGGTGGGGACCTGGAATACGCGGACGAGGTCACCCTCGGACGCGCCTTCGAGGGGAGACGACTCCTAGATGTCTGACGCCACGCTGCACGCGACCGGCCAGAACCCCGACGATTTCGCGGTCCAGATCGCGGATCAGATCGAGAGCTTCCTGGTCGCCGTCACGGAGGTCGCGAAGGGCGACGAACCGGAATCGGCCGTGCCCTTCCTCCTCCTGGAGGTCTCCCAACTCCTCCTGGCCGGCGGTCGGCTCGGCGCGCACGAGGACATCGTGCCCGACGAGCGCTACGAACCCGACTCCGGCCCCGAGGCGGACGTCGACGAGCTTCGCGAGAACCTGGCCCGGCTGCTGGACCCGATCGACGTCTACTCCGAGGTCTTCGACCCGTACGAGCCCCGCAAGGCACCGGTCCCGGCCCGTATCTCCGACGACCTCACGGACGTCATCACGGACCTGCGCCACGGCATGTCCCACTACCGGGCGGGCCGCACCACGGAGGCCCTGTGGTGGTGGCAGTTCTCCTACTTCTCCAACTGGGGTTCCACCGCCTCGGCGAGCCTGCGCGCCCTCCAGTCGGTCCTCGCCCACGTCCGTCTCAACCAGCCCCTCGCCGAACTCGACGGCCTGGACACCGACCAGGGCATGGGCGACGACACACTGGAGATCGAGGCGGGCCGCGTGATGGCAGAGGAGATCGCGGGACCACTGGGGCTGCACCGCGCCAAGTGACGCGCGGCGCGTGGCGTGCCCGACGACGACGCGCGTGAGCACATCAGCGTAGGGCAACGCCCTTCTGGCAGTGGGGCGTTGGCGCGCCTTCCTCAGAGCCGTACGGCCGCCCCCGTCACGCCGATGCCCGTGCCCGGATCCGCCGGGACCGTCACGGTGATGGTGCTGGGGCGGCCCATGTCCGCGCCCTGGTGGATCGTCAGGGTGACGGGGGTCTGCACGAGGCCGAGTTCGCGCAGGTAGCCGCCGAGCGCGGCCGCCGCCGCGCCCGTCGCCGGGTCCTCGACGACGCCGCCGGGCGGGAACGGATTGCGGGCGTGGAACACGCTGGGTGACTCGCGGCGGATCAGGTCGATCGTGGTCCAGTCCCGGCGGGCCATCAGGGCGGCGAGCGCGGGCATGTCGTAGTCCAGGGCGGCCAGCCGTTCCCGGCTCGTGGTGGCGATGACCGGGTGCCAGGCCCCGGCGAAGGCCACTCGCGGCGGCAGCGCCGGGTCCAGGTCAGCGGTGGACCAGCCGAGGATCGCCAGCAGTTCGGCGAGGTCGGGCTCGTCGAGCGGGACCGTGCGCGGCGGGACGCTCACCAGCGTCGCCACGAGGGTGCCGTCCGCCGCCCGGTCCGTGGTGACGGTGACCGGGCCCGCGGGGGTGCGCAGCAGCAGCCGCCCGGTGCCGTGCCGCTCCGCGTGCGCCACGGCCGTGGCGATCGTCGCGTGGCCGCAGAACGGCACCTCGGCGAGCGGGCTGAAGTACCGGACGTCCAGGGAGCCGTCGCCGGCCTCCACCGCGAACGCCGTTTCCGAGTAGCCCACTTCGGCCGCCGTCGCCAGCATCTTCGCGTCGTCGACGCCGCTCGCGTCCAGCACCACCCCTGCGGGGTTGCCGCCTGCGGGATCCGTGCTGAACGCCACGTAGCGCAAGGTCTCCATGCCCCGAACGGTAGCGCCGGGCCCGCTGTCACGCAGGGTGATTCGAAGGCTGCTCGTACGGGCCCTGTCCGCGCGGCCTGGCCGCCGGCACCTTCGCCGCGCCGGACGCGGTCTGCTCCTCGTCTTCCACCGGGAGCACGCGCACAGCCGAATCCTGGTGCGTGAAAGTTGTGGGACCTGGCCGTCACCGCGTGCGATTGTGACGCCTGGCACTTTCTCGAGTGACCCGTGCCCAGATGGGCAAGAGCGCCTCTGGACGGGCGGCCCGAAATCTCACCATGCGATATCGCGGAAGGGTTTTTCGGACGCTCGTTAGACTGAGCCGACCGCGGTACGAATGCGTATGAGCGGGAAGAGACGGATTGAGCGAGGAGCGCACGTGGGCCTTGTCGTGCAGAAGTACGGAGGCTCCTCCGTAGCCGATGCCGAGGGCATCAAGCGCGTCGCCAAGCGGATCGTGGAAGCGAAGCAGAACGGCAACCAGGTGGTTGCCGTGGTTTCCGCGATGGGCGACACGACGGACGAGCTGATCGATCTCGCCGAGCAGGTTTCCCCGATGCCTGCCGGGCGCGAGCTCGACATGCTGCTGACCGCCGGAGAGCGGATCTCCATGGCATTGCTGGCCATGGCGATCAAAAAGCTGGGCCACGAGGCCCAGTCGTTCACCGGCAGCCAGGCGGGTGTCATCACCGACTCGGTCCACAACAAGGCCCGGATCATCGACGTCACGCCGGGCCGGATCAAGACCTCGGTGGACGAGGGCAACATCGCGATCGTGGCCGGTTTCCAGGGTGTCTCCCAGGACACCAAGGACATCACCACGCTCGGCCGCGGCGGCTCCGACACCACCGCGGTGGCCCTGGCCGCCGCCCTCGACGCCGACGTCTGCGAGATCTACACCGACGTCGACGGCGTGTTCACCGCCGACCCGCGCGTGGTGAAGAAGGCCCGGAAGATCGACTGGATCTCCTTCGAGGACATGCTCGAACTGGCGGCGTCCGGGTCCAAGGTGCTGCTCCACCGCTGCGTGGAGTACGCCCGCCGGTACAACATCCCGATCCACGTCCGGTCCAGCTTCAGCGGACTTCAGGGCACATGGGTCAGCAGCGAGCCGAAGCAAGGAGCAAAGCAGGTGGAGCAGGCTCTCATCTCCGGTGTCGCGCACGACACCTCCGAGGCCAAGGTCACGGTCGTCGGCGTGCCGGACAAGCCGGGCGAGGCGGCCTCGATCTTCCGCACGATCGCCGACGCCGAGATCAACATCGACATGGTCGTGCAGAACGTGTCCGCCGCCGCCACCGGCCTGACGGACATCTCCTTCACGCTGCCGAAGACCGAGGGCCGCAAGGCCATCGACGCGCTGGAGAAGAACAAGGCCGGCATCGGCTTCGACTCGCTGCGCTACGACGACCAGATCGGCAAGATCTCCCTCGTCGGCGCCGGCATGAAGACCAACCCGGGCGTCACGGCCGACTTCTTCACGGCCCTGTCCGACGCGGGCGTGAACATCGAGCTGATCTCGACCTCCGAGATCCGCATCTCGGTCGTCACCCGTGCCGACGACGTGCCCGAGGCCGTCCGCGCCGTGCACTCCGCGTTCGGGCTCGACTCCGACAGCGACGAGGCCGTGGTCTACGGAGGCACCGGCCGCTGATGGCCGACCTCCGACAGGGCGCCCGGACCGGACGGTCCGGGCGTCCGACGCTTGCCGTGGTGGGTGCGACCGGAGCCGTCGGCACGGTCATGCTCCGGATCCTGTCCCAGCGGGCCGACGTCTGGGGCGAGATCCGTCTGATCGCCTCCGCACGCTCGGCCGGCCGCAAACTGACCGTGCGCGGCGAGGAGACCGAGGTTCTCGCGCTCACCGAGGAGGCCTTCGACGGCGTGGACGTCGCCATGTTCGACGTCCCCGACGAGGTCGCCGAGCGGTGGGCGCCCGTCGCCGTCGCCAAGGGCGCCGTGGTCGTCGACAACTCCGGCGTGTTCCGGATGGACCCCGACGTGCCGCTCGTGGTGCCCGAGGTCAACCCGCACGCCGTACGGATGCGCCCGCGCGGGATCATCGCCAACCCCAGCTGCACGACGCTCTCCATGATCGTGGCCCTGGGCGCGCTGCACGCCGAGTTCGGGCTGCGCGAGCTGGTCGCCTCCTCGTACCAGGCCGTCAGCGGCGCCGGGCGGGCCGGTGTGACGACCCTGCGCCGGCAGCTGTCCCTGGTCGCGGGCACGGAGCTGGGCACCCACCCCGGTGACGTACGCCGGGCCCTCGGCGACGACACCGGGCCGTTCCCGGAGCCGGTCGCCCTGAACGTCGTGCCGTGGACCGGTACGGCGTGCGAGGACGGCTGGTCGTCGGAGGAGCTGAAGGTACGGGACGAGGCCCGCAAGATCCTCGGGCTGCCCGGCCTGCCCGTGGCCGTCACCTGCGTCCGGGTGCCGGTGATCACCACGCACTCCCTGACCGTGCACGCCCGCTTCGAGGGCGAGGTCACCGTCGACAAGGCGCGCGAGATCCTCGCCACGGCGCCCGGCGTCGTCCTGTTCGACGACCCGGCCGCGGGGGAGTTCCCGACCCCCGCCGACGTGGTGGGCACCGACCCGACCTGGGTCGGACGGGTCCGGCGGGCGCTGGACGACCCCACGGCGCTGGAGCTGTTCGTGTGCGGGGACAACCTGCGCAAGGGCTCCGCGCTCAACACCGCCCAGATCGCCGAGGTGGTCGCGGCCGAGCTCTCCTGAGCCGCCCTGACCGGCCCGTCGTACGGGGCCCCGCACCCGGGCCGTACGGGCCGCCGATGTCAGAGGCGGTTTGTAGGATCTGTGACGACATGTGAGCCGGTCGATGATCCGGACCACTTGTCCGTGGCGCTTCGGCATCAGAGGATTTACCTCCCCGCTCTCCGCAACCGCGCGAAGGGCGGGGAGCGTCTTTGCGGTCGCCCTTCGGCCGTGGGAGCGCTTACAGGCGTGGGGACGCCTGGAACCGGGCGTGGGGACGTCCGTTCACATTTGGATATAAGGGAAGAGCGGGACGCATGAGGGCAATGGAAGCACCATGGACTGTGCTGCCTGACGCGGGTAGACCGTCGGCGGCGACGGTCGGCGTGAAAGTGATGCCCGGCACGTACAACCCTCACGGGGGTCAGCGTGTCCAACAGGCGTGGCAGAGGTACTCGACTTCAGTGCGGCTCGCGGCACGGTCCTTCGACCGCCCCGCCCGGCGGCTCTCCGACCCCGCATGGCCGGTACGCCCGGTGGCATGCCGGTGATCGCGCCCGTGCCCGCAGCGCGGCCGGCCCGCATACCCAACCAGCGTGACGGCGCGGAGGACGGCGTCGCGGCCGGCACCTCCGTCGACCACCTCACCGAGACCTACCGCGCGCACTACCGCTCGCTGCTGGGTCTCGCCGCCCTCCTCCTCGACGACACCGCCTCCTGCGAGGACGTCGTCCAGGAGGCCTTCATCCGTGTCCACTCCGCCCGCAAGCGGGTCCGCGACCCCGAGAAGACCCTGGCCTACCTGCGCCAGACCGTCGTCAACCTCTCGCGCTCCGCGCTGCGCCGCCGCATACTCGGCCTGAAGCTGCTGTCGAAGCCCATGCCCGACATGGCCAGCGCCGAGGAAGGTGCCTACGACCAGCTGGAGCGCGACTCCCTCATCAAGGCGATGAAGGGGCTGCAGCGCCGCCAGCGCGAGGTGCTGGTGCTGCGCTACTTCGCGGACATGACCGAGGCGCAGGTCGCCGAGACGCTCGGCATATCCCTCGGCTCGGTCAAGGCCTACGGCTCGCGCGGCATCGCGGCCCTCCGGCTGGCCATGGAGGCGCCGGCATGAGTGACGGAGACGGGGCGCGCCGTGACGGGCGCGACCGGCACGAGCCCTTCGAGTGGCACGAGCCGACAAGGCTGCACGGGCAAGATCCGAAGCAATCGCACGCTGGGAACGGAACTGTGAACCACGGCCCCGACGACCAGAGCCCCCACGGGTTCGACTCGGACGAGCTGGACCTGCGCTCGATGCTGCACCAGGCGGTGCAGGACGTGGAACCGCGCGACGGCACCCTCGACTACCTGCGCAAGGCGGTGCCGCAGCGGCGGACCCGCAAGCGGCAGGCCGTCGTCGGCATGGCGGCCGCCGCGCTCTTCATCGGCACGGCCGTCCCCGCCCTCGTGCACGTCTCCAACGCCACCGGTTCCGAGGCCAACCCGGCCGTCGCCGGCCACACCTCCGAGACCCAGGGCGGTGCGAGCCAGGGCAAGGGCCCGGACGGCGGCGAGAGCACCGCCGGCGGCTCCTCCGGCAAGGCCGAGGGCAAGGAGAAGGGCGAGAAGAAGGAGAAGGACAAGGGCAAGGGATCCGGCGCCTCCACCGGCGCGTCCCAGGGTGCCGGTCCCTCCTCCACCGTCGCCGCCGGCATCCCGGCGTGCACCGCCGCCCAGCTCGGCCCCGCCTCCGGAAGCAGCAACGCCCCCGACTCCACGGGCGCGGTCTCCGGCTCCTTCCGCGTCGTCAACGTCTCCGGCGCGGCCTGCACGGTCACCGGCCCCGGCTCGGTCAGCGCGCTGCCGCAGGGCGCGGCCGACGCCGCCAAGGTCGGCTCGGCCCGGCACACCGCGGGCGACGCGGCGGCCGGCCTGCTGCCCGACCCGTCGCTGGAGTCGGCCCAGCTGGTGCTCCAGCCGGGCATCGGCTACGACGTGAAGTTCGCCTGGGTGCCCTCCGAGACCTGCCCCACCCCCGGCGGCAGCGTCGGCGGCCCCGACCCGAGCCCGGAACCGACCCCGTCGGAGGACCCGACGACCACGGCCGGCACCTCCACCGGCGGTGACACGGGAGCGGCCCCCCAGCTGGTCCGTGAGGACGGCACGGTCGACGGCAGCGTGGCGGTGACGTACACCCCGGGCGCCGGCTCGGCCGGGACCTCGGTCACGGTGTCCAACGCCTGCGCGGGGACGGTGTACTGGACGGGCGTGCTGGCGGGCGCGTAGGCAGGGCTGGGCCGGCCCTTCCGCAGTCCGGGAGGGGCTGCGGCCCCCGGCCGTACGGGCCGGGCGAAGACGCCGCTCCCGCATGACGGCGAAGACGCCGCTCACTTCACGGCGGCGTCCACCGTCACGGGCTCCTCGTCGGCGACCAGCCCCAGCTCGGCGTCGCGCGCGTACTCCACCTCGCGCCGCAGCAGCCGGAACCACATGAAGATCACGAAACCCACGAAGGCGAACCACTCGGCGGTGTAGCCCAGGTTCTGGAACGCCTTCAGGTCCAGCCCCGAGTCCGGCGGCGCGGTCGCCGGCACCGCCGTCATGCCCGAGTCGGCCTTCGTCAGGGTGATCCACGCGTCGTACACGTCGTACGGCACCAGGTTCACCAGGGCCGCCGCGCTGATCGCGGAGGTCTGCCCGGCCGGCAGGCCGCCCTGCGCGCTGACGCCGTTGTCGCCCGGCGTCTCGGACGCCTGCAGCGCCCCGGTGACGGTGACCTCGCCGGCCGGCGGGGCGGGGGCCTTCGCCGCGTCGGCGGTCCCGGGCAGCCAGCCCCGCACGACCGGCAGCGCCTCACCAGAGTCGGTCCGCAGCAGCGTCAGCACGTAGAAGCCCTGCTTGCCGTCGAGCTCCCGCCCGGGCACCAGCAGCTGTTTGCCGTACCGTCCGCTCGCGGTGACCGGCTTCCCGGACGTCGCCTTGTCCACCGGCAGCATGTCCTTCAGCGGCCGGGGCGCCTCGTTCCGGGACTCGGAGACCTGCTCGGTCGCGGTGCGGTGGTCCTGCACACGGTCCTCGAACCGGCCCAGCTGCCAGGACCCCATGAAGATGCAGAAGGGGATGGACAACAGCACGAAGACGTTGATCCCCCACCATCGGGGCGTCAGCAGAAACCGGTACACACCCCCACGGTACGGGGCTGTCGGGCGACCCCGGCCCGCGGGGTGGGCAACGCGGCGGGACCTTCGGCGGGTTCCGGACGGCCGCGCGGCACCCCGCGATCAGTCCCTGCGGCGCCCGGACCGGATGATCAGTCCTTGCCTGCCCGGATCGAGTACATCAGCGGAATGCGCGGCCGGTCCGAGTGATCAGTCTTTGCGTGCCCGGATCGAGTACATGAGCGGAATGCGCGGCCGGCCCGAGGGGAAGCGGAAGTAGCCGTCCCGCCGCTCGAAGGTCCCGAACCGCCGGAACAGCGACACGTCGTGCTCGTGCAGGAACTCGATCCGCAGCCCGGCCGCCGCGAGCGCCGAGACGACCTCGCCGACCGGATGCTGCCACTCCACCCGCCGGCCTTGGGTGAACTCGGCGCCCTCGGCCGCGTACGACCCGGCGCTCTCCTCGATCCAGGCGTCGCGGGCGAAGTAGTCGTGCACGGTCCGCGAGCCGGTCTCGTCGTCGAGGACGTCGGTGAGCGGGTGGAACTCGGCGAGGTAGAGGAACCCGCCGGGCGCCACCAGCGAGGCCACGGTCCGCGCCCAGCGCCCGATGTCGGGCAGCCAGCACAACGCGCCGCCGCCGGTGTACACGATGTCGTACGACGGCTCCGGGACCGCGGCCGCCGCGTCGTACACGTCCGCCGCCACGAACGCCGCCCGCTCCGGGCCGAGACCCAGGTCGCGCGCGAGGCCGCGGGCCAGCTCGACGGCGGGTCCGGAGAAGTCCAGGCCCACGACGCGGGCGGCGCCGTGCCGGGCCCAGGACAGCGTGTCGAGGCGATGTGGCACTGCAGATGCAGCAGAGAGCGGTTGCCGACCTCGCCCACCTCGGCGAGCTCGAAGTCGCGCAGCGGGTCCTGACCAGCCCGGAAGGCGTCCAGGTCGTAGAAGTCGCCGGCGATGTGCAGCGGGACACGCTCGTCCAAGTGGGCGCGGTTGGCCTCGTTCCAGTCGGCCGGGGTGGGGGCGTACAAGGCCGGTACTCCTGACCTGCTCGGAGAAGGGGAACCGGTGGAGGTTATCCACAGGCTGGGGACCTCGCGAGCGCATTGTCGGCCCGGGCGGGCAGTATGGGGCCATGACTGAGAGCAACGGGTCCGACGCGCGGGAGCGGCGGGACCAGCACGAGCAAGAGGTACCGGCAGGACGCCAGGAGCGGATGCCGGACTGGGAGAAGCGCTTTCGGGCGCCGCGGGTCTCCCTGCCCGACTGGGCGGAGGACGCGCCGGACCGCTCCCTGTTCGTCTCGAACGCGACCGGGACGTACGAGCTGTACGCCTGGGACCGGTCGACGGGCGGGCAGCGCCAGGTGACGGACCGGCCGAACGGCACGACGGACGGCGTGCTGTCCCCGGACGGCGCGTGGATCTGGTGGTTCGACGACAAGGACGGCGACGAGTTCGGCGTGTGGCGCCGCCAGCCCTTCGAGGGCGGCGCGGACGAACCGGCCGCCGCGGGCCTGGACGCCTCCTACCCGGCCGGCCTCGCCCTCGGCCGCGACGGGCGTACGGCGGTCGTCGGCCGCTCCACCGACGAGGACGGCACGACCATCCACCTCGTCCGCACCGGCGAGGACCCGGTGGAGATCTACCGGCACCGCGAGTCCGCCGGGGTCGGTGACCTCTCCCACGACGGCTCGCTCATCGCCATCGAGCACACCGAGCACGGCGACGCGATGCACTCGGCGCTGCGCGTCCTGCGCCCCGACGGCACGGCGGTCGCCGACCTCGATGACACCGAGGGCGGCACCCGCGAGCTGGGCCTGGAGGTCCTCGGCTTCGCCCCCGTCGACGGCGACACCCGCCTGCTCATCGGGCACCAGCGCCGCGGCCGCTGGGAGCCCCTGGTGTGGGACGTGGCCACCGGCGAGGAGACGGACCTGGCGCTGGAGCTGCCGGGCGACGTCAGCGCCGAGTGGTACCCGGACGGCAGCGGCCTGCTCATCGTGCACAGCTTCGAGGCCCGCAGCGAGCTGTTCCGCTACGACCTGTCCGGCCGCGCCCTGACGGAGATCCCGACCCCGCCCGGCACGGTCTCCGGTGCGACGGCCCGGCCCGACGGCAGCGTGGAGTACCTGTGGTCGTCGTCGGCCCGGCCGTCGGCGGTCCGCTCCACGACGGGCGGTGTGGTGCTCGACCCGCCCGGGATGAAGTCGCCCGGTTCGGTGCCGGTGGAGGACGTGTGGGTGGAGGGCCCCGGAGGCCGCATCCACGCCCTCCTCCAGAGGCCCGAGGGCACCACCGGCCCGCTGCCGACGGTCTTCGACATTCACGGCGGTCCCACCTGGCACGACAGCGACTCGTTCGCGGCGGGCCCCGCGGCCTGGGTCGACCACGGCTACGCGGTGATCCGTGTCAACTACCGCGGCTCCACGGGCTACGGCCGCGCCTGGACGGACGCCCTGAAGCACCGCGTGGGCCTCATCGAGCTGGAGGACATCGCCGCGGTCCGTCAATGGGCCGTCGACTCCGGCGTCGCCGACCCCGAGCGCCTGATCCTCACCGGCGGCTCCTGGGGCGGCTACCTCACCCTCCTCGGCCTCGGCGTCCAGCCCGACGCATGGACCCTCGGCATCGCGGCGGTCCCCGTCGCCGACTACGTCACGGCGTACCACGACGAGATGGAGGCGCTGAAGGCCATGGACCGCACGCTCCTCGGCGGCACGCCTGAGGAGGTGCCCGAGCGCTTCGAGGCCTCGTCCCCGATCACCTATGTCGACCGGGTCAAGGCGCCGGTCTACATCTCGGCCGGGGTCAACGACCCGCGCTGCCCGATCCGCCAGATCGAGAACTACGTCAAGCGCCTGGAGGCGCGGGGCGCGGTGCACGAGGTGTACCGCTACGACGCCGGGCACGGGTCGCTGGTGGTGGACGAACGGATCAAGCAGGTGCGGCTGGAGCTGGAGTTCGCCGAGCGGTACGTGAAGGGGGTGTCGGCCGCCCAGTAGCCCGGGGGGTGGTGTGGTTCGGCGGCTGCGGGTGGGGCGTGGCTGATCGCGCGGTTCCCCGCGCCCCTCGGGTCGCCCGGCGCCTCGTCACGCCCCCGTCCGCTCCCGCCGTCTGCGTCCCAGCAGCTCCGCGAGGCCCCGCCGGGTCGCCGCCAGCACCACCCGGTCCCCGGCTCCCAGTACATACGAAGGAGGCAGATCCCACACCAGCCCCGATGTCGCCGCGCCGTCCTCCTCGACGCCCTCCCGGTCAGCCCGCCGGCCTGTGGAGGACGCCGTGTTGAGCGCCAGCACCCGCCAGGCCCCGGCCCGGAACGCCTCCGCGACCGTCCGCCCCTCCAGCTGGGGGTGTCCGGCCACGTCCATCTCCGCGAACAGCAGCACCCGCCGCTCCACCGGGATCGCCCCCAGGATCTGCCGGCCCATCATCGCCCCGGCGAAGGCGGGCGCGGCCAGGTGCGACACGCTCCGGCTCCGGGTCAGGGCGCGCGGATGCGCGGCCCGCAGCGTCCGGTACACGGCCGTCGCGAAGTCGTCGTCGTACAGCCGCAGCACGACTCGCAGGTCGGGCCGTACCGACCGCGCGTACAGCGACGCCTCCAGGTTCGTCGTGTCCGCGCTGGTCAGTGCCAGCAGCGCGTGCGCACGGTGGATCTTCGCGGCCTCCAGCACGCCCTCCTGCGTGACGTCCCCGAGCACCACCGGCACCCGCAGGCGCCGTGCCGTGGCCAGACCCCGCGCGTCCGGATCGGACTCCACGCACACCACCGGGATGTTCAGCTCCCGCAGCCGCGTCAGAACCCGCGTCCCGATCTTGCCGAGCCCGAGCAGCACCACGTGCCCGCCGAGCCCCCGCGGCGGCTTGCGCAGCGCGGACGCGCTGCGGAACGTGCCGAGCGCTTCGAGCACCGCCGCCAGCAGCACCGGCAGCAGCAGCAATCCCACCAGGCCGGACAGCAGTTGCAGCACCTGCCGGGAGGTCGACTGGTGGAGGGCGGGATCGTTGATGCCGAACAGGTCGAGCAGCGTGATGTACGTCGCGTACAGCGGATGCTCGTCGGCCACGACCATCAGCCCCACGGCGAGCGCCAGCACACAGCCCACCAGCCCGGCCAGCGACCACCGCAGCCGCCGCGAGAACAGCGAGGCGAACGGCGGCACTCCGCCCCGGCCGGCGGGCAGGGACGGCCCCGTGTACGACACCTGCTCCAGGACGACGGTTCCGCGCCCGGTCGCCGCCGCCACCGCCGCCTCGTCCGGCAGCAGGTGCGGCCCGTGCTCCCCGCTGCCCTCGGAACCGTCCGCGCCCGCGGGGTCGTTGCTCGTCGCCGACAGCAGCGCCAGGGTGCACAGCCCCGGGTCGGCCACCTCGCCCGGCCGCGGCGGCTGCCGCTCCACCGCCCGCAGCACGAGCCCTTCCGTCTGGACGACCTTGCTGGTGCCGACGAGAGCGGTGGCGGCGAGCGCGGGGGCGGCCGTGTCGGCGTCGGACAGCACCGTCGTCGACGCGTCGAGGGCCGCCGTCCGGCCGTCCCCGGAGGCGACGGCGGCGGTCTGGTCCAGCAGCTCCTCGATGTGCTGCCCCAACCGCCGGTTGTAGAGACGGAGTACGAGGCGGATGCGGGGGTTGAGGCGGCGGGCGGTGAGCGCGGCGCGGATGTTGGTCTCGTCGTCGTCGAAGACGAGCGCCAGCGCCGCCGCCCGGTCGGCGCCCACCTCGGCGAGTACCGCCTCGGTGATCTCCGGAGCCTCCACCGGCTGCTCGTTCGCTGCCGGTTCGGCGCTCGGGCCGGTCCGGCCGGAGGCCGCGTTCACGACCCGGTCGAGCAGCGCGGCCGAGGCGGCCCGGGCCCGTCCGACGACGGGCTGGCGCACCCGCCTCCCGGAGGGCGGAACGACGAGCGTGACCTGCTCGGCGTAGACACCGCGGAGTTCGGCGGCCAGCCGGTGCGCCAGCCCGTCGTCACCGCACACGATCATGTGCGTGGCCGGATCACCCGGCTGACCTTGGTTCGGAACGCTCCCCACGAGGAGAAGACTGCCTCACCGTGACGACCGGTTCCAGGAGGGGACGGTGGGGCGTGAACGCCCGGCCGCCGTCGTCCGTACGAAAGGGGAGGGAAGGGGCAATGCCCTCGCGCACCACCCGCACCACCGGAGGTACCGGGCCCGTGGCCATCACGAAGACCGCCCCGCAGGACAGCGGTGAGCGCGCCGACCCCGGGTGGGGCCGGGGCAGGGGAACGGACCCGGGCAGGGACACGGGAACGGACCCGGCCAAGGAAGAAGGCCGGCACCTCAACTCCGCCCTGCTGCTGACCCTGTTGCTGCTCACGGCGGTGATGTTCCAGGACCCGATCCGCGGGTCCCTCGCCGCGCCGGTGATGCAGAGCTGGATGACGGTGTTCGTCGCGGTCATGGTCCAGGCGCTGCCGTTCCTGGTGCTCGGTGTGCTGCTGTCGGCGGCGATCGCGGTGTTCGTGCCGCCGTCGTTCTTCGCCCGGGCCCTGCCCAAGCACCCGGCCCTGGCGGTGCCGGTCGCGGGCGCGGCGGGCGCGGTGCTGCCGGGCTGCGAGTGCGCGTCCGTGCCGGTGGCCGGCGCCCTGGTCCGCCGGGGGGTCACACCGGCTGCGGCCCTGGCCTTCCTCCTCTCGGCGCCCGCCATCAACCCGATCGTGCTGACGGCGACGGCCGTGGCGTTCCCCGGCAACCCGGAGATGGTCCTGGCCCGCTTCGGCGCGAGCCTGCTCGTGGCCTGCGCGATGGGCTGGCTCTGGCACCGCCTCGGGCGCACGGACTGGCTCCGTCCCCCGGCCCGCGCGTCGTACGAGGGGCAGGGCAAGGGGGCGGCCTTCGCGAACTCGGTCCGTCACGACGTGACGCACGCGGGCGGTTACCTGGTGATCGGTGCGATGGCCGCGGCGACCCTCAAGGCGGTGGTCCCGGCGGACTGGCTGGGCCTCGCGGCCGGACACCCCGTGCTGTCGGTCCTCGTCCTCGCGGTCCTGGCCGTCCTGCTCTCCATCTGCTCGGAGGCGGACGCGTTCGTGGCGGCGTCCCTGACCCAGTTCTCCCTGACGGCCCGTCTGACGTTCCTGGTCGTCGGCCCGATGATCGACCTGAAGCTCTTCGCGATGCAGGCGGGCACCTTCGGCCGGGCCTTCGCCCTGCGCTTCGCCCCCGCGACCTTCGCCCTGGCCGTCGTCGTGTCGGCCCTGACCGGAACGGTCCTGCTGTGAACCGCCTGGCCCAGACGGCCCTCCTCTTCCTGCTCGGCGCGACCCTCCTGCACGCCGGCACGACCGACCTCTACCTGCGCTACGTCAAGGAGGGCCTGCGCCCCTTGGTCCTCCTCGCGGGCGCGGTCCTGATCGCCACGGCGGCGGCGACCCTCTGGTACGACCGCCGCGCCACCCCCGCCTCCGCCCACGACGACGCATCGCGCACCTCCGCCCCTGCCCACGACCACGACCACCACCGCGAACCCCGTGTCTCCTGGCTCCTCACACTCCCTGTCCTCGCCCTGATCCTCGTCGCCCCGTCGGCCCTGGGCTCCTACAGCGCGTCACACACCGGTACGGCCCTGACCAAGCCCTTCGGCTTCCCGGCCCTCCCCGCCGGTGACACGCCCCTGCGCCTGGCCGTCGCCGACTACGCAGGCCGCGCGGTCTACGACGACGGCCGCGCCCTGAGGGGCCGCGCACTGAAGATCACCGGCTTCGTCAGCCTGGACCGCGACGGCACCCCCTACCTGGTCCGCATGGGCCTCAACTGCTGCGCCGCCGACGCCCAGCCGGTCAAGATCGCCCTGTCGGGCGACATACCGCCGGTCCTGCGTCCGGACACCTGGCTGGAGGTCACCGGCACCTACACCCCCCGCCGCACCAAGGACCCCGTCAACAACGGCCCCATCCCCTACCTCGAGGTGACGACCGCCCGTCCGGTCCCCACCCCGCACGACCCGTACGACGAGACGTGGAACACCTGAACTGCGGTGTGGGGCAAGCCCTTTGGGGTACCCGGAGGAAACCGCTGATCAGCGAGGTGCAGGCATGACCACACTCCATGGTGCGCGCACGGCGGAACTCGGCCGGCCGCTTCCGCCCGAGGCGGCCCGCGAGGAACTGGCGAAGGCCGACCAGCGAGCCGGTCTGACCCTGGCCACCCTCGGCGCCGCCCTGGCCGCCCTTCTCACGGCGATCACCGCGGGTGTCATCACCCCCGCCCAGTTCGCCACGGTCCCCCAACTGCTCCTGTGGACCGGCTGCGCGGCGTGTGCCCCGTCCCTGGTCCTGCTGAGCCTGGCCAGGACACCCCACCCGGCCCCGACCACCGACACCCCGGCCCAGCTCCTGACCCGCTCCACCCGCGTCAAGCACCGCCGGATACGGCACGCGATGACGTGGGGGGCTGCGTTCCTCGCGCTGACCCTCGCGGGGACGCTGGCGGGGGTGCTCTCCTAGATCGTGCCCGCCGCACCCCGGGACCCGGAGCAGGGAGACCGGGGTCCCGGCCCGCGTTTTGGAGCGTGGCTCGAGCCTCGCTCGCGTGGGCATCCAGGGCCGTCGCCCGTGGCGTGGGCGTCTGCGACGCTCGGCGGAGAGACCGCGAACGTCTCGACACTCGTGACGGGGAGTTCCGCATGCCCAATGCCGTGTCCTGTACCGACTCCGCAGCCGTACGTTCCGCCGTTCCCTCCTTCGAAGCCGCCACCGGGACCCTCCTGCGGCAGCTGGTGCTGGCGGCCGGGCCGCTGACGGTGCTCCAGATCGGCTGCCCGTACGAGTCGTTCACCGCCACGCTCGCGGCCGCGGTGAGCGAGATGGGGCAGGGCCGGGTCATCGCCTGCGAGCCCGACACCGTACGCGCCGAGGCCGCCGCCGCGGCGGTCGCGAAGGCCGGAGCGGAGCGCTGCGCGGACGTACGGGTGGGCCGTCCCGAACGGTCGCTGGCTGCCCTGGCCCGGCCGGTCGACCTGCTGCTGCTCGGCGGGCCGCCGCAGTCCTTCCTGCCGCTGCTGGAGCTGGTGGAACCGAGGATGCTGCCGGGCGCGGTGGTGGTGGCCCTCGGCGTACGGGACGAGCCGGCGCGGTGCGCGGACTTCCTCGCGCATGTCCGTTTTCCCGGCAGCGGTTACGTGTCGCTCTCCCTCCCCTTCGACGGCGGTGTGGAGATGGCCGTCCGCGCCGCCTGACGCACCCACGCCGACCACCCGCGCCCGCCACCCGCGTCCGCACCCGCCACCCGCGTCGGCCATCCGTCGTCGGCCACCCGCGCCCGCCACCCGTGCCCGCGCCCGCCACCCGCGTCGGCCACCCCTAGGAGTGCCGTGTCCCTTCGTCCGTTCGACCCGGAGTTCCTGCCCGAGGGACACCCCGACAAGGAGACCGTCCCGCCCCGCGTCACCGGCGCGCGCGCCGTGTGGCGAGGACTGGTGCGTTATCTGCTGCTGCCCTCGTACCGCGCGCTGGTGGCCCTCGGCTCGGTGCACGTGGCCGCGCTCTGGCACCCGGAGTTCGGGCCGGTGTGCAGTCCGCCGAGGAAGGAGCCGCCGCCCGGCTACAGGACGTCTCGAGCGGGTCTTGAGAGCGGGCCGCAAGCCTGGCCGGGACAACCGCATCCCCCAGTTCCCCCAGTTCCCCCTGAGAATCGAGGAGATCTGCGATGAGCGACGTACGGCTGGTCGGCACCTGGACCACGCAGTTGGACGACGACGGCAAGGCGGTCCCCGGCCTCGTCAGCTTCTCGGCGGACGGCACGGTCGTCTCCACCCAGCTCAACACCAAGAACATCGGCCTGGGCACCTGGCGCGCCACGGGCCCGGACAGCTTCGAGTACGGCTTCCACATCCTGGCCGCCGACCCCGAGGGCAACCACGTGGGGGAGGCGCACGTGCGGGTGTCGGGCGAGTTCGTCTCGGACACCGAGTGGCAGGGCACCGGGGGTGCGGAGTTCTTCGACCCGCAGGGCACCAAGCTGCGCGGGCACGCCGGGTCCAAGGTGACCGCCGGCAAGTTCGGCCTCGACGACTGATGCGGGCGGCTGCGCTGCGGGACCGGCTCGACGGGGACCTGGTTCTGCCGGACGAGGCGGGCTTCGCCCTGGCCCGACAGCTTCAGAACACCGAGTACGACACGGTCGAGCCGTACGCCGTCGCGTACTGCGCCTCCGAGGAGGACGTCGCGTTGTGCGTGCGGCACGCCCGGGAACGGGGGGTGCGGCTGCACGTGCGGGGCGGCGGCCACAGCTTCAACGGCTGGTCGACCGGTGAGGGGCTGGTCGTCGACCTGTCCCGGATGAACCACGTCGTCGCCGAGGGCCCCGTGGTGCGGCTCGGGGCGGGCGTCCAGTCGCTGGACGCGCTGGACGCCCTGCGGACACAGGGCAGGCAGATCGTCACCGGGACGTTCCCCACGGTCTCCGCGGGCGGATTCCTGACCGGGGGCGGGATCGGCTGGCAGACACGGAGGTTCGGGCTGGGCAGCGACCGGCTCGTCGCGGCGCGTGTCGTGCTCGCGGACGGCAGGACCGTCCGCTGTTCGCCCGCCGAGGAGCCCGATCTGTACTGGGCGTCGCGCGGTGGCGGCGGAGGCACCTTCGGGGTGGTCACGGAGTTCGAGGTGCGGGCGATCGACGCGCCCGCCCTGACGGCCTTCGAGACGCTGTGGGCGTACGACGACGCCGTGGAGGTGCTGACGGCCTGGCAGGAGTGGGCGGTCGACGGCCCCGACGAACTCGGCACCTCCCTGGTCGTGCTGCCGGGCATGTTCGGGCCCGGTGGACGTCCGGTGGTCCGGGTCTGGGGCGTGCACCTGGGTGCCGACGAGGCACTGCGCGACGGCCTGGACGAACTGGCCGAGCGGGCCGGGTGCAAGCCGCTGAGCAGGACCGTCGGTGCGCGGGGCGGGTACGCCGAGGTGATGCACGAGGCGCTGTGCGGCTCGAAGACGGTGGCCCAGTGCCGGCGTACGGGGACCGGGCCCGAGGCCGAGGGGCACCGGCATCCGTACACCCGGCAGAGCTACCGGCTCACCGGCCGGGCCGCGACCCGGTCGGAGTCGGCGGCCCTGCTCGACGCGTGGGATCCCGCCCTCGACGCGGCGGGTCAGGAGCGCTACCTGCTGTGCATCGCCCTGGGCGGCGCGGCGAGCCGGGTCCCGGCCGGCGCGACCGCCTACCCGCACCGGGACGCACGGTTCCTGATCGGCTATCAGTTCGCCTGCCGGCAGGCGGCGACGGACCCGGCGGCGCCGGAGCGGCTGACCACGCTGGCGGACCGTGCGGCCACGGCCCTCGCGCCGCTCGCCTGCGGCTCGTACATCAACTTCCCCAGCTCCCGGGCGGATGCGGACTGGGAGACGGAGTACTTCGGCGCGAACCGGTTCCGGCTGCGCGACGTGAAGCGGGCCTACGACCCGGACGACTTCTTCCGGCACGCGCAGAGCGTCGGCCGTGCCCCGACGACCGAGGTGGAGTCATGAGGACGGATCTGCGGAACAAGGTCGTGCTGGTCACCGGCGCCTCCTCGGGCATCGGCCGGGCGACGGCCGTGGCCTACGGGGAGGAGGGGGCCAGGGTCGCGATCACCTACCACAGCAACGAGGACGGGGCCCGCGAGACGGCCCGCCTGGTGACCGAGGCGGGCGGCACACCGCTGGTGGTGCGCTACGACCTCGCGGACGAGCGGTGCATACGGGACGCCGTGGGGCGGGTCGCCGAGGAGTGGGGCGGCATCGACGTGCTGGTGGCCAACGCGGTGGTCTGGAGCGAGGCGATCCCGCGGCCCGGGCAGCCGGTGCCGCGCTTCGAGGACGTACCGGCGAAGCAGTGGCAGGAGGTGCTGCGTACCTCCGTCGACGCCGTGTTCCACACGCTCCAGGCCGTCCTGCCGTGGATGCGCGGCCGGCCGTGGGGCCGGATCGTGCTGCTCGGCGCGGGCCTGGCGGACACCGGCAAGGCAGGGGCGGGGGCGTACGGCGCCGGCAAGTCCGCGCTGTTCGGGCTGATGCGCAGCCTCGCCTGGGAACTGGGGCCGGACGGCATCCTGGTCAACATGGTGGTGCCCGGCCAGACCAGCACGGAGACCGTGCGGGCGCACGTGCCTGCGGGCTTCCTGGAGGAGAAGGGCAAGACCCTGCCGTCGGGCCGGATGTCCGCGCCCGAGGACGTGGCCCGGGCCGTCACCTTCCTCGGCTCGGCCGCCAACGGCAACACCAACGGCGAGACCCTCCGGGTCACCGGAGGGGCCTGAACACGCCGGGCGCCCCGACCGTGCCGGGCCCCGCCGCTCTCCAGGGATCCTCCATATGCCCTCGAGAGCGGCGGGGCTCAATGACCTGTGTCGGAAACCGGCCCAGGAGGCACACGATGCAGAACACCAGACCACCCGAGGACACCGCGGCTCCGGCCTACCCGATGACCCGGGCCTGCCCTTACCAGATGCCCGTCGGCTACGAGGAACTGCGCGAGCGCGGCCCGCTGACGAAGGTCACGCTGTACGACGGCCGTCAGGTGTGGCTGGTGACCGGCAACGAGGTCGGCCGGGCCCTGTTCCCCGACCCCCGGCTGTCCTCCGACGTCCTTCACCCCGGCTTCCCGTTCCTGGCACCGCGGATCGCCGCCCAGACGCAGCAGCGGGCCGCACCCCCGCTGGTCGGCGTGGACGACCCCCAGCACGGCCGTCAGCGGCGCATGGTGATCCCGGGCTTCGGTATCCGGCGGGTCGCCGCGCTGCGCCCGGAGATCGAGCGGATCGCCGAAGGGCTCGTCGACGAGATGCTCCACCGGGGCAGCCCCGCCGAGCTGTTGTCCCAGTACGCCCTCCCGCTGCCCTCGGCGGTGATCTGCGCCCTGCTCGGCGTGCCGTTCGAGGACCGCGGGTACTTCGACGAGCGTTCCCGGCATGTGCTGTCCTCCTCGGGGGAGGGCGAGGCGGAGCAGGCCCGCAAGGCCTTCACCGAGATCCTCGCCTATCTCTACGACCTGATCGCGAAGAAGGAGAAGGAGCCGGGCGACGGCCTGATCGACGAGCTGATCGCCCATCAGCTCGCGGAGGGATCGGTCGACCACCAGGAGCTGGCGATGATCTGCTCGCTGCTGCTCGTCTCCGGCCACGAGACCACCTCCAACATGATCGCGCTGGGGACCGTGACCCTCCTCGAACACCCCGACCAGCTCGCGCTGCTGCGGGCGGACGAGACCCTGCTGCCCGGCGCGGTGGAGGAGCTGATGCGGTTCACCTCCATCGGAGACGTGCTGATGAGGGTGGCAGCCGAGGACATCGAGGTCGCGGGGCACACCATCAGGGCCGGCGACGGAGTGGCCATGTCGACGATGCTGATGAACCGGGACCCGCGGGCCTGGGAGGACCCCGATTCCTTCGATGTCCGGCGCTCCGCCGGACGCCATGTCGCCTTCGGCTACGGAATCCACCAGTGCATCGGCCAGAACCTGGCCCGGGCGGAGATGGAGATCGCGTTCCGCACGCTGTTCCGGCGCATCCCGGGTCTGCGGGTGCCGGTCCGGTCGGACGAACTGCCGCTGAACGCCCCGTACGTGCTTCAGGGCGTCGCCGAACTCCCCGTCGAGTGGTGAGCGGGCCCCGGATGGGCGTCAGCGTGGCGACGGACCGGTGCATCGGCGCCGCCCTGTGCGTGATGACGGCGCCCGAGGTGTTCACCCAGGACGACGACGGGGTGGGGCAGCTGCTGCCCGGCGGGTCGGAACGCGCCGGGGACCCCTCGGTGAAGGAGGCGGCCAGGGCCTGCCCGGTCCAGGCCATCATCCTGCACGGCTAGGGCCTGTCGGGGTGGTTCATGGCGCAGGGCATCGGCAGCACCTGTGAACGCCGGTGAGCGGGGCCAGATGCGCGTGCCAGGCCCCGCGTCTGCGTCATGATCCAAACGACAGGCCCTGGGTTCTGGCCCCCCTCGTGTGCCGAGGTCGAGTTGTCCTCGACGGCGCTTCGAGAACGGCGGATCACAGTGGGGGCATGGAGATTCGTAGCCTCGACGGCGATGAGCCGGCGACCATCGCCGCGTTGCTTCCCGGGTTCCGGGACACCATGAGCCTGGAGCTGCCCGGCGATCCGCCGGTGACGCAGGACCTGCTGGCACGGCTGTTCCAGCGGAGGCACGGCACGGAACGGATCGTGCTGGCCGCCTACGACGGGGACACGCCGGCCGGTGTGCTGAAACTCGGCCTCGATCTGGGGGACCCGAGCGGGCCGGGACACGGTTCGCTGTGGGTGTTCCCCGGCTTCCGGCGGCGCGGCGCCGGGCGGGCCCTGGCGGCCGCGGGGCTGGCGGCGCTGCGGGAGCGCGGACGGGACCTGCTGCTGGCCGACGCCCCCCGGGCGGAGGCCGGTGAACGGTTCGCGGCGGAGCTCGGAGCCGACCTCATCGGCGAGAGCGTGCGCCATCGGCTCCGCCTGGCCGGGCCCGCCCGCGCGGCGCTGGAGGCCGCGGCGGCCCGGCCGGTGCCCGGTTACCGGCTGGTGAGGTGGCAGGGGCCCTGCCCCGACGACCTCGTGGACTCCTACGCGCGGGCCTGGAGCGGGCTGGAGGAGCGGGTCAACGGCCAGGCCAGGATCCGGCGTCCCTCCGCCGACGACGTACGGGCGCGGGAGGCCGAGGCGGAGCGGGCCGGGCACCTGCCCCACGTGGTGGCGGCGCTGCCCGGGCACGGCACGGAGATCGTCGGGTACGCCACCTTGTTCGTGCGGAACAGCCCGATGGCGGACGGCGGCGAGACGCTGGTGCTGCCCGGGCACCGGCGGCGTGGTCTCGCCACCTGGCTGAAGGGCGAGCTGCTGCTCGGGGCCGCCCGGGAGAACAGCCGGCTGGCGCTGGTCCAGGTCTTCAACGACACCGCCGACACGGCCGTGGTCGCGCTCAACCGCAGGCTCGGCTTCGAGGCCGACTCGTACTGGTCGACCTACGCGCTCAAGGCCTGAGCCGCCCCCCTGATCCCCCTTGTCCGAGACCGAGCCGAGAGGAACCCATGACCACCGTGACCCACGCCGGGCAGCGCACGCGCAACGCCGAGCTGATCCGCGAGCTGTACGGGACGCTGTACCGCGAGGGCCGCTTCGAGGAGGCGGGCCGCTTCTTCCACGCCGACCACGTCGAGCACGACCCGGCGGACTGGCGGACCTCGGACCGGGTGTTCCCGGAGCTGCGCGCGGACATCGACCACCTGGTGGCCGGCAACGACCGGGTGATGCTGTTCGCGACCTGGATCGGGCGCTCCCGCTCGGGCGCCGAACTGCGCCTGCACACGGCCGAGTTGTACCGCCTGCGGGACGGCAGGGTGGCCGAGCACTGGAACGTGGTGGACCGTGACGTGCTGGTCGCGCACGGCGTGGACGGCGGACCGGACCGCAGCGGTCAGCCGGCCGCGCCCGGGCTGCACGGCCCGCACAGCGACACCGAGCGGGCCAACGCGGAGCTGGTCCTCGGCGCGTACCGGGACGTCTTCAGCGAGCACCGGCTGGACCTGGCCGAGCAGTACTACCACCAGGACTACCGGCACCACAACATGCGCACGGACGCCGTGCCGGACGGGCTCGACGCGTTCAAGGCGTTCTTCGCCGACAACATCGCCGCCTTCCCCGACCTGGTCACCACCGTGGACCACATCGTCGCCGCCGACGACCGGGTGATGGTGTTCGTGACCTGGACCGGCACGCTCACCGGCGCGTGGAGCGGCGGCGGCCCCTCGGGGCTGCCGCTGGAGATGCGTACCTGCGACCAGTTCCGGATCGAGCGCGGGAAGGTCGCGGAGCACTGGGAGGTCGTCGACTACCTGGCCCTGGGACGGGCCGGACTGCCGACCCCGTGAACACCCGTCCGAGGCCGATCACCCAGAGAGGGACCGTGCGATGACCTCCGCTTCCGACCCTTCCGGCAGCGCACCCGTACTGATCGTCGGCGGCAGCCTGGTCGGGCTGTCCACCGCCCTGTTCCTCGCCCGGCACGGGGTGCGGTGCACCCTGGTGGAGCGCCACCCGGGCACGTCCGTCCACCCCAGGGCCGTCGGGTACTACCCCCGGACCGGCGAACTGCTGCGCCAGGCGGGCGTCGAGGACGCCGCCGTGCGGGAGGCGTCCGGCTTCGCCACGCACCGCACCCGGGCCGGGGTGACCTCGCTCGCCGGTGACGTGCTGTTCAGCAAGGAGGAGCTGGAGGGCGACGACGACCTGGGCGACCTCACCCCGTCCCGGCTGCTCCTGCTGCCGCAGGACCGGCTGGAGCCGCTGCTGCGGGCGAGGGCCGCCGAGCTCGGCGCCGACCTCAGGTTCGGCACCGAGCTGCTGTCCTTCGCGGAGGACCCCCAGGGGGTCACCGCCGTCCTCGGCGACGACACCGGCACCCGCACCTTCCGCAGCTCCTATCTGGTGGCCTGCGACGGGCCGCGCAGCACCGTCCGGGAGGCACTGAAGGTGCCCCGGCAGGGGCGCGGGGTGCTGTCCCGCCATGTGAGCATCGCGTTCGGCGCGGATCTGCGCCCGGTGCTGGGGGACCGCAGGTACAGCGTGGTCCACGTGCAGAACCCGCAGGTCACCGGCATCCTCGTGCATGACGACACGCTCACCGGGGGGACGCTCATCGTCGGGTACCGGCCCGAGGACGGCGAGAGCCTGGATGACTTCACCGACGACCGCTGCGCCGAGCTGGTGGCGGCCGCCGTGGGCGCACCCGGCGTCGAGGTCACGATCCGTTCGCGCTTCCCCTGGGACATGGCGGAGCAGGTGGCCGAAAGGTTCGTGCACGGCAGGGTGCTGCTCGCCGGGGACGCGGCGCACGTGGTGCCGCCGACCGGGGGCTACGGAGCCAACACCGGTATCGCCGACGCCCACAACCTCGCCTGGAAGCTCGCCCTGGTGGTCGCGGGCGTCGCGGGGCCGGGCCTGGTGGAGACGTACGACGCCGAGCGGCGTCCCGTGGCCGTCCATACGGCCGAACAGGGGTCCCTCCAGCTGGCGCTGCGTTCCGGCAAGGCGACCCCGGAGCAGCGGGCGGCCGTCGCGGACGCGGTGACGGTGACGTCGGGGCAGGCGTACCGCTCCACAGCGGTGGTGGCGGAGCCGGGCGGCGCGGACCTGCCGGTCGCCTCCGACCCGCGCGCACTGCGCGGGGAACCCGGGACCCGGGCGCCGTACGTGCTGCTGGCGCGGGACGGCGTACCCGTGTCCACGCTGGACCTCTTCGGGCGGGACTTCGTCCTGCTCACGGGGGAGAACGGCCGCGAGTGGCTCTCGGCCGCCGCCTCCGCCTCCGCCGGGCTGGGCCTGAAACTCACCGCACGCCGGGTGGTGCGGAGCACGGGCGGCGGGGCGGGCACGCTGGCCGACCCGGCCGGCACCTGGTCCGAGCGCTACGGCGGGCTGCGCCCCGAAGGCGCGGTCCTGGTACGGCCGGACGGCGTCGTCGCGTGGCGGTCGCCCGGCGCGGATCCCGGGGGCGCGGAGGCGGCGGTGCTGGAGGCGGTGCTGCGCGGGGTGCTCGACCGGGACTGAGAACCCGCGGACGGGTCCGCGCCACGGCGGGGACGCGCTCGGCGCACGCGGGTGCGTCGCGGCCGGGCCGGGGCGGCGGGTGTCCGTCCCGGCCCGGCCGCGCCGTCTACGCGGAGCCGTCGTGCTGCAACTCGCCCACGGAGTCCACGTACTTGATGAGCAGCCGGGCGAACTCGAGTCGCTCCTCGTCGGGCCAGTCCTGGGTGATGCGCTCGAAGGCCGCCCGCTGGTGGCGGCGGAAGCGGGCGAGCGTCTCGTGCCCCTCGGGGGTGAGCTGCAGGATGGTCCGGCGGCCGTCGCGCTGCGAGGCCGCACGGATCAGATAGCCGGCGGAGATGCAGTCCGAGACCATCCGGCTCGCCACGGAGGGGTCGACGGCGAGCCGCTCACCCACGACACCGACGGTGATCTCCTGACCCTCCTGGTCGGGCCCGTCCTGCACGATGTTCAGCACCAGCGTCCTGGTGAAGTCCTTGCGGGACACCTGCTTCTCCACGTTCAGCGCCTGCGCACGCCGCAGTCGGGAGAAGGCGGGGCCGACGGCGTCGAGCAGATCCGCTGCCCGCGGCGGGGGCTGAGTCGAAGTGTCCATGTCCGCATTCTAATCGAGTTGATTACGACAGACGAGCATCTGTATGCTCACAATCGACTGCATGACATTAAACATATACCTGTGAGCGAACATCTATCGCGCTCCTGTCTGCCGCACATCTCCGTCGCGCATCCGGCGCGCACATCCACCGAGGGGGAACCTCATGTCCCAGTCCGTGCCACCCGAGCCGTCCGAACGCGACTTCGAGATCACCCACGACACCGACGTCGACTTCGACGTGCTGATCGTCGGCGGCGGTCCGGTCGGCATGCTGCTCGCCGCGGAGCTCCGGATCTCCCGCGTGCGGGCGGTCGTGCTCGAGCGGCTGCCCGAGCGCACCCCGCACTCCAAGGCCTTCGGGCTGCACGCCCGCTCCCTGGAGTCCCTCGACCGGCGCGGCCTGCTGAAGAGGTTCCGTGAGGGGGCCCGCTCCTGGAACAACGGCCACTTCGCGGGCCTCGACGAGTGGGTCGACTTCTCCACCCTCGACAGCGCGCACGGCTACGCCCTGCTCTCCGAGCAGACCCGCACCGAACGGCTGCTGGAGGAGCGTGCCGCCGAGTTCGGCGCCGAGATCCGGCGCGGCCACGAGGTCACCGCCCTGCGCCAGGACGCCGACGGCGTCGAGGCCGAGGTCACCGGCCCCGACGGTGGCTACACCCTGCGCGCCCGCTACGCCGTGGGCTGCGACGGCGCCCGCAGCCTGGTCCGGCAGGAGGCCGGCATCGCCTTCCCCGGCACCGGCGGCCGGGTCACCGCCCGCCTCGGCGACGTGATCCTCGCCGACCGCGAGAACGCCCCCATGGGCATGGAGCGCACCGAACGCGGCCTGCTGTTCTGCGTCCCGCTCGACGACACCTACCACCGGGTCTCCACGTTCGACTTCGAGGCCGACCGGGAGCCCGGTGCGGAACTCACCCTCGACGAGCTCACCGCGAGCCTGCGCGAGATCTGGGGCGACGACCTCGGGGCGCACGCGCCGCGCTGGCTCTCCGTCTTCACCGACTCCGCGTGCCAGGCGGAGCGCTACCGCTCCGGCCGGCTGCTGATCGCGGGCGACGCCGCCCACACCCACTTCCCGGTCGGCGGCCAGGGCGTCAACCTCGGTCTGCAGGACGCCTTCAACCTCGGCTGGAAGCTGGCCGCCGCGGTGCACGGCTGGGCTCCCGAGGGCCTGCTCGACAGCTACGACCGGGAGCGCCAGGCGCCGGCCCGCAAGGTGCTGGCCAACACCCGCGCCCAGATCGCGCTGATGAACCCGGACCCTTACGTCACCCCGCTGCGCGAGCTGTTCACCGACCTCATGCGCACCGAGCAGGTGAACCGGTACCTCGCCGAGATGCTCAGCGGCGTCACCGTCCGCTACGCGATCGACGGACCGGAGCACCGGCTGCTCGGCGACTTCGCCCGGGATCTGGAGCTGAAGACCGAGGACGGCGTCCGTTCCCTGCCCACGTATCTGAAGCGCGGCACCGGTGTGCTGCTCGACCTGTCCGGCGACCCGCAGATCGGCCAGGTCATCGGCCAGGTCCACGAGAAGTGGGCCGCGGGCGTCTCCTGGGCCGGCCGGCTCGAGCTCGTGCGGGCCGAGTGCGCCCAGGAGCCGGGGCTGGCCGGTCTGCTGGTCCGCCCCGACGGCTACGTCGCCTGGGCCGCGGACCGGGGCATGCCCGAGTCGGAGCTCCGGGAATCGCTGACCGCGGCCGTCACCACCTGGTTCGGCACGGTCTGACGAAGGGGCCGCGAGGGCCGCGGGGCACGTCCCCGCGGCCGGCACGGCCGCCTTCCCCACCCCCCACACAGCACGTGAGAGGAAGCCGTGAGCAATCCCCCCTGGTCGCAGGAGTTATTGGAGAAGAGCGACCTGATCACCCCCATGGCCATCAGAGTGGCCGCCACCCTCGGGCTCTCGGACCACATGGCCGCCGGCGCGGTCACGATCGAGGCGCTGGCCCGGAAGGTGAACGTGGACGCGACCGCTCTGGGCCGTCTCCTCGGGCACCTGGTCAACGCCGGGATCTACCGCCCGCTCCCCGCAGGGGGCTACGAACCGACGGAACTCGGTGTCCTGCTGCGTGACGACGTACCGCAGTCGGGCCGCGACTGGCTCCGCCTGGACGGCCCGACCGGCCGGGGCGAGGCCGCGGTGTTCCGCCTGCTCGACGCCGTGCGCACCGGCGGACCCGTCTACTCCGCGCTGTACGGGCAGGAGTTCTGGACGGACGTCGAGGCGGACGGCGCGCTCGCCGAGGCCTTCGCCCGGCGGATGGCGGCGAGCATGCGCTGGGTCGTCCCCGAACTGCTGGCCAAGGGCGACTGGCGGTCCGTCCGGCACGTCGTGGACGTCGGCGGCGGCAGCGGCGATCTGCTCGCGGCCGTGGTCGACGCCACCCCGGGCGCGCACGGCACCCTGCTCGACCTGGAGGCGCCCGCGGCGGCGGCCGAGCGGGACTTCGCGGCCGCCGGCCTCCAGGAGCGCTGCCGCGCCGTGGTCGGCAGCTTCTTCGATCCGCTGCCCGCCGACGGCGACGTGTACCTGCTGTCCAACGTCCTGCTCAACTGGCCCGACGACCGGGCCGCCGAGATCCTCAGGCGCTGCGCCGAGGCCGTCCGTCCGGGCGGCCGGGTCATGGTCCTCGAGGGTCTCCTCGACGTGCAGACCGACCAGACGGATCTGGACCTGCGGATGCTCATCTACCTGGGCGGGCGGATGCGCACCAGCGACCAGCTGCGCGAGCTGGCGGCCGACGCCGGCCTCGCCCTGCGCCGCGTGGTCGACCTCGGACCGGTGCGCTCGCTCGTCGAACTGACCCGGGCCTGATCCGGCCCGCGCCCTCCCCCCTCCCCGCTTCCTCCCTTTGAACCCCCGTGGTGCACGGCGGGGCGAGGCCCCGCCGTGCACACACACGAACGAACCAGAAAGAAGGAGTACGTCCATGCGTATCGTCCGACACCACGAGTTCGGCGCCCCCTCGGTGCTGCGGCTCGAAGAGGGCGAGAAGCCCGCGCCCGGCCCCGGCCAGGTGCTGATCCGCGCCGAGGCGATCGGCGTCAACTTCGCCGAGTGCCAGCGCCGTCAGGGCATCCCGGTCGGCGGCCCCGCCACGCTGCCGGGCTCGCCGGGCGGTGACGTCGCCGGTGTCGTCGAGCAGCTCGGCGAGGGCGTCGACCAGGTGAAGGTCGGTGACCGCGTGGTCACCGGCGTCGCCGCCGACGGGTACGCCGAGTACGTCGTCACCCAGGCCGACTGGCTGTTCGCCGTCCCCGAGGGCATCGACCCCGGCCAGGCCACCTCGCTTCCCATCCCGGGCCAGACCGCCTACCACGTGATCGTCACGGCGGCGAGGCTCCAGCCCGGCGAGACCGTGCTGATCACCGCCGCCGCGGGCGGTATCGGGCACCTGCTGGTCCAGATGGCCAAGGCGCTCGGCGCGGGCCAGATCATCGCCGCGGCCCGGGGAGCGGAGAAGCTGTCCTTCGCCGCCTCGCTCGGTGCCGACGTCACCGTCGACTACGGCGAGGACGGCTGGGACGAGAAGGTGCGTGCCGCGACCGGCGGCCGGGGCGTGGACGTGGCCCTGGAGACCGTCGGCGGCGACATCCTCACCAAGTCCGTGAACCTCACCGCCCCGTTCGGACGGACGGTCATCTACGGCGCGGCGGGCGGCGAGCTGCCGGCCATCGACGTCGCCGACATCTTCGACAACCGCATCGTCATGGGCTTCAGCATGTGGGGCGTGATGGGCTCCAAGCCGGACGCCATGGCCGCGGGCGCCCGGGAGCTGCTGGACATGGTGACCTCCGGCACGGTCCGTCCCGTCGTCCACGCCGAACTGCCGCTGAAGGACGCGGCGGCCGCGCACGAGCTGATGGAGTCGCGCTCCCAGCTCGGCCGTGTGGTGCTCGTCCCCTGACACCCCCTCATGTCGTGCATTCAATCACTGATGTGCGGTTGACAAGTGCATGCACGACAGCATGTAATTGACTCACACCATGTAACCCGGATCCCTGGGCGGAGCCGCGCGACGACGTTCCCGCGGCTCGACAACACCTCCTAGTTGGGAGAACACCATGCGAATCGTCCGCCACTACGAGCACGGCGCCCCCACGGTGCTGCGTGTCGAAGAGGCGGAGAAGCCGCAGCCCGGACCGGGCGAAGTGCTGATCCGCTCCGAGGCCGTCGGCGTCACGTTCGCCGAGGTCCAGCGCCGCCAGGGCATCCCGATCGGTGGCCACGCCAACCTGCCCGGCGCCCCCGGCGGCGATGTCGCCGGCGTCGTCGAGGCCCTTGGTGAAGGCGTCACCCACCTGAGCGTCGGGGACCGCATCGTCGTCGACGTCGACCACAGTGCCTACGCCGACCACGTGACCGCCGACGCCGCCTGGGCCATCAAGATCCCGGCCACCATGGACGCGGCCGAGGCCACCCTGCTGCCGAGCCCCGCCCAGACGGCCTACCACGCCATCAAGGAGGCCGGTCAGCTCAGAGGCGGGGAGTCGATCCTGATCGATGCCGCCTCCGGGGGCGTCGGCCACCTCGCCGTGCAGATCGCCAAGGCGATGGGCGCCGGCAAGGTCATCGCCACCGCCAGTACGCAGGCCAAGCTGGACTTCGTCCGCGACCTCGGTGCCGACGTCACCGTCAACTACACCGACGACGACTGGGACGACCAGGTCCGGGCCGCGACCGACGGCCGGGGCGTGGACGTCGTCCTGGAAACAGTCGGCGGGGACATCCTCACCAAGTCCATCGCCCTGACCGCCCAGTTCGGCCGGCTGGTCTTCTACGGCTCGGCCAGCGGCGACATCCAGCCCATCAACCCGCTGATGCTCAGCCGGATGAAGACCGTGGCCGGCTTCGCCCTGTACGCCATGCTCTACAACAAGCCCGAGGCGATCGCCGCAGGGCAGCGCGACCTGCTCGACATGATCGCCGCCGGCAAGGTGCGCCCGGTCGTGCACGAGCGGCTCGGCCTCGACGAGGCCGTCAAGGCGCACGACCTCATGGAGGCCCGGGCCCAGCTCGGCAAGGTCGTCCTCGTCCCCTGACGCGGGGCCGGCGACCCGCCGCCTCCTGATCGACGTGGCCGGTCACGAGGTCCCCCGTTCGGGACCGGCCACTCGCCGTACGGCACGAGCGGCACTCGTGCCGTACGGCGCAAGTCCACAGCAATCCCCTGACGGATCCCACACCGCAGCGACGCCGGCCGACCACGGCCCGCGGGACGGGGATGGCACCCACTCCAGCCCGAAAGGCGAATCACCGTGCCCTCCCGGACCACAGGGGCAGACGGCCCGCTCACGACCGTCGGCTCCTCACCCCAGACCCGCATCAAACCCGTCATCACCGCCTGCCTGCTGGCCGTCTTCCTGGCCATGCTGGACTCGCAGATCGTCGCCACCGCGCTGCCCCGCATCGTCGGGGACCTCGGCGGTCTCGACGTCTTCGCCTGGGTGACGACCGCGTACATCATCGCCGCCAGCGTCACCACGCCCGTCTACGGCAAGCTCGGCGACCTCTTCGGCCGCAAGAAGATCTTCCTGATCTCCGTCACGGTGTTCCTGGCCGGCTCCGCGCTCAGCGGCGCCGCCCAGTCCATGGACCAGCTCATCCTGTTCCGCACCGTGCAGGGCATCGGCGCCGGCGGCCTCTTCGTCTCCGTGCTCGCCATCATCGGCGAGCTGTTCAACCCCCGTGAGGCCGCCAAGTACTTCAACCTCTTCGGCATCGTCTTCGCCCTCGCGGCGCTCGCCGGGCCCGCCGTCGGCGGTGCGCTCACCGACCTGCTGAGCTGGCACTGGGTCTTCCTGATCAACCTGCCGGTCGGCATCGTCGTCCTGGTGCTGGTCTCCACCTGTCTGCACCTGCCCCGCGCCGACCGCGTCGCGAAGATCGACTACACCGGCTTCGTCCTGCTCAGCGCGGCTATCGTCGCCCTCACCCTGGCGGCGAGCTGGGGCGGGGTGAAGTACGAGTGGCTGGACTGGCGGATCCTCGGGCTCGCCGCGGGAGCGGTGCTGCTCGCCGTGGCGTTCGTCGCCGCCGAGCGCCGGGCCCCCGAACCCGTCATCCCGCTGCACCTCTTCCGCGACTCCACCTTCAGCGTCAGCGTGCTGGTGAGCGTGGCGGCGGGCATCGTCTTCCTCGGCTCGGTGAACTTCCTGGCCATCTACATCCAGGTCGTCACCGGCGCGAGCCCGACCATGTCCGGCGTGGTGCTGCTGCCCATGATGTTCGGCCTGGTCGCCTCCTCCGTCGTCAGCGGGGCGGCGATCACCAAGACGGGGCGCTACAAGTGGTACCCCGTGCTCAGCATGGCCGTCGGCATCGTGGGGGCGCTGCTCCTGGCCACCATGGACACCGGCACCCCCCGTACCGTGGTCATCGCCTACATGCTGGTCTTCGGCGTCGCCGCCGGACTGAACATGCAGGTCCTCACCATGGCCGCGCAGAACACCGCGCCCCGCGACGACATCGGCGCGGTCCACGCCACCGTGTCCTTCGCCCGGCAACTGGGCACCACCATCGGCATCTCCCTGTTCGCCTCGATCTTCTACAACCGGCTCACCGAGGAGATCGCCGACCGGACCCCGCCGGGCGCGCTGCGCGGCATCGACCACGACGCGCTGTCCTCCACCGAGACGCTGGACCGGCTCACCGAGCCCGTGCGCAACGCCGTGGAACAGTCGTACGCCGCCGCGCTCACCCCCGTCTTCCTCACCGCCGTACCGGTCCTGCTGCTGGGGCTGCTGGCCGCCCTGACGATGAAGAACCTGCCGCTGCGCGGCGAGCACCAGGGCGAGGGCCACGGCGAGGGCCACCAGGAACACGAGAGGGCCGCCGAGGAGCACTGAACACCTCCCCGTCACCGGTCCACCGGTAAAGAGCCGCCGTCCCGCACGGGACGGCGGCTCGCGTGTGCCCGCCCCCCCGGCTGCCCTTCAGCGCCCTTCGAGCCCGAATCGACGGCTCGCGACCATCGTCGGCACTGCACCGCCGCACGACGCAGGACGCAGGCCGAAGACCCGGCAGAGGCAGACCAGGAGGCTCGTGTGACAACGACCGAAGACCCGCAGACGGCTCCGGCGGTCGACCCCGGACCACTGATCCGGCTGACCATTGCCGACTGCGCCGCCAAGGTGCTGCACAGCGCCGTGACCCTCGGCGTGTTCGGGGCGCTGGCCGAAGGCCCCGCCGACGCCGCGGAAGTGGCCCGCCGCACCGGGACGCACCACCGGATGGTCCCCGACTTCCTGGACGCGCTGGCCGGGCTCGGTCTGCTGGAGCGCACGGACGACGGCTACCGCAACTCCCCGCTGGCGCAGGCCTATCTGGTGCCCGGCTCCTCCTCGTACCTCGGCGGCTTCGTCGAACTCACCAACGAGACCCTGTACGGCACCTGGGGCCGGCTCACCGAGGCGATGCGCTCCGGCGAGCCGCAGCACCTCGACCCGGACAAGGGCGGCTTCGTCGGGGACCGGCACAAGGACCCCGCCAAGATGAAGCGGTTCCTCGCCGGACTCGACGCCTACAGCGACCGGATGGGCGCCGAGATCGCCCGGCGGCTCGACTGGGACCGCCACGCCTCCTTCGTCGACCTCGGCGGCGCCCGCGGAAACCTCGCGGCCGTCCTGGTGCGGGCGCACCCGCACCTGAAGGCGACCTGCTTCGACCTGGAGCGCACCCGGCCGCTGTTCACCGAGCACGTCCAGGACCTCGGCCTGACCGGCCGGATCGCCTTCGCCGGCGGCGACTTCTTCACCGACCCGATCCCGCCGGCCGACGTAGTCGTCCTCGGCCACATCCTGCACGGCTTCGACACCACCCGGCGGCGCGAGCTGCTCGGCCGGGTCTTCGAGGCGGTGCGGCCCGGCGGCACGGTCCTCGTCTACGACAGGATGCTCGACGACGACCGCAGCGACCCGGAGCGGCTGCTCAGCAGCCTGCACATGCGGCTGGTGAGCCCCGACGGCTCCGAGTACCGGATCGCGGACTGCCGGTCCTGGCTGCGCGGGGCCGGATTCACCGACGGCGACGCACAGCCCCTGCTCGGCACCCACACCCTGGTCACCGCCCACAAGGAGGCAGCATGACGCCGCACACCACCCCCGTCCTCATCGTCGGGGGCGGACTGACCGGACTGTCCGCGGCCGTCTTCCTCGCCCACCACGGCGTCACCGCCACCCTCGTCGAACGCCACCCGGACACCTCCACCCACCCCAAGGCCCGGGCCATCAACCCGCGCACGATGGAGCTGTACCGCGCGGTCGGCATGGAGGAGCGGGTCCGGGCCGGGCGTTCCCCCATCTCCGGCAACACCGACCTGGTGCACGTCGAGAGCCTCGCCGGCAAGGAACGCGTCCGGATGCCCAGCGCCTCACCGGACGACATCGGCCGGATCAGCCCCACCCAGTGGACGCTGATCGACCAGAACCAGCTGGAGCCCATCCTGCGGGAGCGGGCCGTCGAGGCCGGGGCGGACGTCCGCTTCTCCACCCGGGTCGACGCGCTCGAGGAGTACGAGGAGGACGGGGGCGGGGTGCTGGCCCACGTCACCGACCGGTCCACCGGGGAGCGTTCGCAGATCCGGGCGCGGTACGTGATCGCGGCGGACGGCAGCCGCAGCCCGCTGCGCGAGATGCTGGGCATCGGCGCCCACGGCCGCGGCACCATCACCAACCTCGTCAGCTTCTTCTTCGAGGCCGACCTGACCGAGGCGCTGCGCGGCCGCCGGATCATCGCGGCGTACGTCAACAACCCCGAGGTGCGCGGCACGATCATCCCCATCGACAACGACCGCCGCTGGGTCATCAACGTCTCCTTCTTCCCCGAACAGGGCCAGCGGGCCGAGGACTTCACCGAGGAGCGGTGCACCGCCCTGGTGCGCGCAGCGGTCGGGGTGCCCGACCTGCCGCTGAAGATCGAGTCGGTGGACATGCCCGCGTGGGACATCTCCGCGCGCGTGGCGGACACGTTCGCGACGCGCCGGGTGTTCGTCGCCGGGGACGCCGCCCATGTGATGCCGCCCACCGGCGCGTTCGGCGCCAGCACCGGCATCCAGGACGCGTACAACCTGGCCTGGAAGCTGGCCCTGGTGCTCGACGGCACGGCCGGCCCCGGGCTGCTGGAGAGCTACGACGCGGAGCGGCGGCCGGTGGCCGAGGAGACCGTGCGGCAGGCCATGCTGCGGTTCGCGGTCCGCGAGGGCAAGCAGTACCAGGAGGTCGCCGCGGAGCTGGTGGACGAGACGACCATGACGTTCGGGTACTGCTACCGCTCCGGCGCGTTCGCCGCGGAGGACGGGGCGCCCGACGCGATCCTGGAGGACCCCGAGCACCCCGGCGCCCGGCCCGGCGCGCGGGCCCCGCACGTCCGGCTCGACGGCCCCGAGGGGCCGGTGTCGGTCACCGACCTGTACGGCGACGGGTTCACCCTGCTCGTGGACGAGGCGGCGGGCCGCTGGACCGGGGCGGTGGAGAAGGAGGCCGAACGGCTCGGGGTCGGGCTGAAGGTCGTGCGGATCGGGCGGGGGACGCGGCTGTGGGACCAGGACGGGTCCTTCCGGCGGCGGTACGGACTGCTGACCGGCGGCGCGGTCCTGGTACGGCCCGACGGGTTCGTGGGCTGGCGCACGACGGCGGGGAGCGGCGGGCCGCTCGACCGTGCGGCGATCGCCGCGCTGCGGGGGATTCTGGACCGGGTCTGAGCGCGCCCGGGGGATGCGTGTGGGGGTGGTCGGGCAGCTGCGGGCCGGTGGGGGCCGGTCGTGCAGTTCCCCGCGCCCCCAGCGAAGCGGCCGCGGTACTCCTTCTCGGAGCACCGCGGCCGTCCTGTGCACGCGCAGCGCGTCTCAAGGGGCGCGGG
>NZ_JBIBKR010000005.1:0-175094 GCF_042959365.1 Streptomyces sp. NPDC007907 | reverse complement strand
GGAACTGCGCGACGAGCTACGACGGCGCCGCAGTCGCCCGACGACCCACTACGCGCGCAGCGCGTCTCAAGGGGCGCGGGGAACTGCGCGACGAGCTACGACGGCGCCGCAGTCGCCCGACGACCCACTACGCGCGCAGCGCGTCTCAAGGGGCGCGGGGAACTGCGCGACGAGCCACGACGGCGCCGCAGTCGCCCGACAACCCGCCCCACCCCCGAACAGAACGCTCACGCACGCCGCAACACCGCATCGAGCACCGCCGTCAGCGACCCGCCGGGGTCCCCCACCGCCCCACCCGACCGCCACGCGACGAACCCGTCCGGCCGGACCAGCACCGCACCGGCCCCCTGGACGCCGTAGCGGCCGAGGAAACGCTGGACGACCTCGGGGGACTCCTCCGCCCCGACCCGGTGGAAGGACAGCCCGAGCGCGGCCGCCGGCTCCTGCCAGCCCGTACCGTCCGGACCGGCGAGGAGCCAGAAGTCACCGTCGAGGAGATCGTGCAGGGCGACGTCCTTGCCCTCACGGACCAGGGGAATGTGCGGAGCACGGGTGCCGGGACGGCCGGTGGGGGCCGTCGGGTCCTCGACGACGGCCGTGTCGTCGTCACCGGCCTCCCGCAGGACCGCGTCCGACCGGTACATGTGCCCGAACAGCACCGTGCTCTCCGGGCGGTGCCGGGCCGCGGCCGCCTCGTCGAGGCCGCTGCGCTGGAGGTAGCGGATGACGCCCTGGTCGACGGTGAACTCGGCGACCGGGGCCCGCTCCTGCTCGTAGGTGTCCAGCAGACCGGCACCCGCCTGCCCGCGCAGCACCCGCGCGAGCTTCCAGGCCAGGTTGTGCGCGTCCTGGATGCCCATGTTGCCGCCGAACCCGCCGGTGGGCGGCATGACATGGGCGCAGTCGCCCGCCAGCAGCACGCGTCCGGAACGGAAGCGGTCCGCCACCCAGGCGGCGATCTCCCAGCTCGTCGCGGACTCCAGCGTCACCGGCAGATCGGGCACCCCCACCGCGGCCCGCACCAGCTCCACGCACTCCTCGGTGCCGAAACCGCGGTGGTCGGCCCCCGGCGGCAGGCTCGGCGCGAGCACCCAGCGGTCGGAATCAGCCCCGCCGAGCTTGCCGAGCACCCCCTTGACGACCGGGTTGCTGACGAAGCACAGGAAGAAGGTGCGCCCCGCCACGTACGGGTCGAGGTCGGCGTGGAAGACGATGTTCATCTGCCGGCCGAACACCCCCGGCCCGTGATGGCCGATGCCGAGGGAGGTGCGGATCGGCGCCCGTGAGCCGTCGGCGGCGATCAAGTACTGTGCCCGCACCACCCGTTCGGCACCGTCCGCACCGCGCAGCACCGTCGTGACACCGTCCGCGTCCTGGGTGAACTCCGTCATCTCGGTGGCGAACCGGATGTCCGCGCCGAGCTGCTCGGCCCGCTCCCGCAGCACCGGCTCGAGACGGTCCTGCCCGATCAGGGTCCAGCCGGTGGTGCCGACCTCGTGCCGGTCGAAGCGGAACGGCCCGTCGAACCGCCCGAGTTCCTTCCCGGTCAGCGACTCGGCCTGGAGGATGTCGCCGTACTGGGCGTGCGGGTTCTCCCGTGCCCGCACCGCCTCCTCCAGCCCCAGCGCACGCAGCAGCTCCATGGTCCGGGGGCTCGCGGCCTGCGCCCGGGGGTGTGCCGAGATCTCCGCGTGCCGCTCCACCAGCAGCGGCCGGATGCCCTGCCGGGCGAGGAACAGGGCCTGGGCGAGCCCCACCATGCTGCCGCCCACGATGAGTACTTCGGTCGTCTCGTCCGCCATACCGGCTCCTCGAAGGGTGTGGATTGCGTTCGGTTCGGCGGGCCGATGCAACACCCGGCGCCTCGAGGTGGGCTCGCGGCGCGGGTGAGCGGAACCCGCGCAAGGCCGCCCGCTCCCAGGCGGATTCGAGTGTCGTGCGAGGGGCGGCTGACAGGTTCGGGCCAGGCACGGAGGACAGCGCGAGGCCAGAAGGACGTCGCACGGCTCGAAGGAGGGCGAAAGCGGTGGTGGAGGCTTTGAGTGTGCTGGTGCTGACGGGCACCGGCCTGGTGGCGGGGGTGCTCTTCGCGGTCGCGGTGAGCGTGATGCCCGCGCTGGTCGCGATGTCCCCGGAGCGCTACGTGTCCACCCACATCCTGCTGGGCAGACGCTACGACCGGATCATGCCGTTCATCGTCACCGGCTCCACGGCCGTGGACGTGGGGTTCGCGGTGCGGGCGTCGGGCGGCCCGAGGGTGCTGTTCGCGGTCGCCGCGCTGTGCATGGCCGGGGTGGCCGTGGTGTCGCAGACCCGGAACGTGCCGATCAACCGGACCGTCAAGCGGACCCGGCCCGAGGACCTGGGCCCCGGCTGGCGGGACCCCCGCCCCGCCTGGCGCGGCTGGCACCTGGTGCGGACCGTCCTCGCGATCGCGGGCTGCGCGCTGACCGCCGCCGCGGTGGTGCTGTCATGAGCCCCGTCGTCGTGCGCCACCTGCCGGAGGGGCCGGAACGGGCGGCGGCCGATGCCCGGATGCGGGAGTTGCTGTCCCGCCCCGAGCCCGGCCCGGTGGCCGAGCGGCTCGCGCTGCTGCACTTCACGGGACGGCACAGCGGGCGGCCGTACACCGTGCCCGCCGGGGTGCACTCCCTCGACGGCGCGCTGGTGGTGGCCACCGGCAGCGGCTGGCGGCACAACTTCACGGGCGGCGCGCCGGGCGAGCTCACCTGGCGGGGCGGGCGGCGGCCGGTGCGGTTCGCGCTGGTCGACGACGCGGAGCGCACCGCGCGCGGCTATCTGGAGCTGTACCGCCGCTACGGGGAGGAGGCCCCGCGCCGGCTCGGCATCGCGGTGCGCGGTGAAGGCGCCGTGGGGCTCGGCGAGTTCCGGGAGGCTGTCGCCCGGCACGGGCTCTCCCTGGTGGAGCTCACCCTCCTCACCCGCGCCCCGCAAGAGAACAGCGCACCCCCATCACACGCGGAGAGCGAAAGGACGCCACGATGAGCGGAATCGCCGGCTGGGTGGACTTCGAGCGGGACCTGACACCGGAGGCGCCCACCGTACGGGCGATGGCGGCGGCGCTCGCGCACCGCGGCCCGGACGGCTCCGGCGAGTGGATCGAGGGCCATGCCGCGCTGGCCCACCGGCACCTCGCCCTGACCGGTTCCGGGCACACGGGCGGACCGGCCCTCGTGGAGACGGAGGCCGGCGCCCCGGTGGCGGTGCTGACCCTGGATGGAAGCGTCACCAACCGGGTGGAGCTGCGCCGCGAACTGGCCGCGAAGGGGCACCGGTTCACGGGGGAGGACGACGCGGAGGTGGCGCTGCGCGCCTACCTGGAGTGGGGTGCCGCGTTCCCGGAGCGGCTGGAGGGCCTGTTCGCCCTGGCCGTGTGGGACGTACGCAGGCAGGAACTGCTCCTGGTCCGCGACCGGTTGGGGGTGAAACCGCTGTGCTACTTCCTGACGCCGTCCGGTGTGGTCTTCGGCTCCGAGCCCAAGGCGCTGCTGGCGCACCCGGCGGTCCGGCCGGTGGTCGACGCCGACGGGCTGCGGGAGCTGTTCGCGCACAGCCGCAAGCCGGGCACCGGGGTGTTCCGCGGCACGCGTGAGGTGCTGCCCGGCCACACGATGACCGTGCGGGCTCCGGGCACGGGCCACCGCCGCTACTGGTCGCTGCCCGCCCGCCCGCACACCGACGGCCTGGAGACCACCGTCGCCACCGTGCGCCGGCTGCTGGCGGAGGCGGTCGCTACCCATCTGCGGGCGGACGTGCCGGTCGGCGCGATGCTGTCCGGGGGCATCGACTCCAGCGCGCTGACCGCCCTCGCGTCCCGGGAACGGCGGGCCCGGGGCGGCCGGCTCCGGTCGTTCTCGGTGAACTTCTCCGGCTATGCGGAGAACTTCGAGCCGCACCCGACGATGCGCGCCACCCCGGACGCCCCCTACGCCGCCCTCGCGGCCGAACACATCGGAACCGAACACACCGAGATCCTGCTGGACACGGCGGCGCTCGCCGACCCGCGCACGCACGCCGCCGCCCTGCGCAGCCAGGACGCGCCCTCGCCGCTCGGCGACATGGACGTCTCGCTGCTGCTGTTCTTCGAGGCGCTGCGCGGCGCGGGCATCACGGCGGTGCTCTCCGGGGAGACCGCCGACGAGGTGTTCAACGGCTACTTCTGGGCGTACGACCCGGCCCACAGCAACTCCACGACCTTCCCGTGGGTCTCCTTCGAGCGCGGGCACGACGCGGCCGCCGGCGGTCTTGGCTGCTCGCTGGTGGACCGTACGCTCCGCAAGGAGCTGGACTTCATGGAGTACGCCGACCAGCACTACCGCGACGCGCTCACCGAGGTGCCGCAGGTGGCCGGGGAGACGCCGGCGGAGCGCAGGGCGCGCGAGGTGACCTATCTGGCGCTGACCCGGTGGGCCCCGACCCATCTGGACCGGGCCGACCGGATGAGCATGGCGCACGGGGTGCAGCTGCGCCCGCCGTTCTGCGACCGTGCACTGGTGGAGTACGTCTACAACGTGCCGGCCGAGTTGAAGCGGGTGAACGGCCAGGAGAAGAGCCTGCTGCGGGCCGCGGTCGCCGATCTGCTGCCGGAGCCGGTGCTCAACCGGCCCAAGAGCGCCTACCCGACCGTCCAGGAGGCCGCGTACGGCGAGTTCGTCCGGCACCGCTTCGGGGAGGTGGCAGGGGACCGGACGGCGCCGGTCGCCCCGCTGCTGGACGCCGAGGCGACCCGGGTGGCGCTGGGCGCGGCGGCGGCCCCCAGCGGTGCCTTCGCGTGGGTGGAACGGGCGAGCATGGAGATGGTGCTCCAGCTGAACACGTGGCTCGCGGAATACGGGGTCGAGCTGGACGTGTGAGCCGGGGCGGGCGCCCTGCGCACACAACCGCGCAGAAATGTGCACCTTGTCATCCATGTGCGCGAAGCATAGGATGGCTGGAAGGCGAAGAGCGAGAATGTGGTAATCGGCTTCCGTTTTCGTCAGTTGTGTGCGCAGGGATATTGCTGGTTTCAACTTCTTTTCCGGCGGAGCGCAATTCTCCAGTAAAGGGTGGGTAATTTTCCCGGCCCCTTCGTGTGTTTGATGCTTCGCTAAAAAATGAGTGACGCAGGAAGGTGTGAAAAGCCGATGGCCGCCCCCCACACAGGCGGCTCACTCAGGGGGAATGCAGTGATAGAGATCGGTCTGCTGGGCTCCATGCGAATACGCAGGAACGGGGAGGACGTCACACCGTCGGCCCCCAAGCTGCGTCAGGTGCTGGCCCTGCTGGTGCTCAATGCCAACTCGCTGGTCAGCGTGGACCAGCTGTGCGAGGAACTGTGGGAGGACCACCCACCGCTCAGCGCCCTGACCACCTTGCAAACCTACATTTATCAACTGCGCCGCAGACTGCTTCTGGCCACCGGACAACACGGCGCGGCCTTCGGCTCCCGCCCACCGCACGGCTGTCCCGCCATCCTGACCAGGGTGGGCGGCTACGAACTGAGGCTGGACGACAAGCAGTCGGTGGACGCCTACCGGTTCGACCAGCTCACCGAACAGGGCATGGCACAACTGCGCACCGGCGCCGGGGAGGAGGAGGCGGCCCTCACCCTCAAGGCGGCCCTCTCCCTGTGGCACGGCGGAGCCCTGGTCGACGTCAGCACCGGGCGCCGGCTTTCGGCCTGGTCGACCCAGCTGGAGGAACGCCGTAAGAGCGTCCAGGAGCAACGTTTCTCCCTGGAGCTCGAACTCGGCCGCCACCACGCCGTCCTGGACGAACTGTCCGAAGCCTTCCGCGCCCACCCCACCCACGAGGCGTTCGCCGGGCAGCTGATGCGGGCCCTGCACCGCTGCGGCCGCCGCCCGGACGCACTCAACACCTTCCGCACCCTGCGCAGCCATCTCGTCGAGGAACTCGGACTGGAGCCCTCCGCGCAGCTCCAGCGCCTCCACCAGGAGGTGCTCGCCGACCGCGGCCACCTCAGGGGGCCGGCCCCGGCCAAGACCGAGTCCGTGCCCGGCGGACGCCGGCTCGGGCCAGGGCCGGCCCAACTGCCTGCCGACACCGGTGACTTCGTCGGGCGGGAACGCGAACTCGACCAGCTGGAGACCTTCCTCGGCGCGGACCGGCCCAGCACCGGCATGCGGGTGGTGGAGGTGCACGGCCCGCCCGGCGTCGGCAAGAGCGCCTTCGCCGTGCGCGCCGCGCACCGGCTGCGCCCACGCTTCCCGGACGGGCAGCTCTTCATCGACCTGTCCGCCGTCGGTGAGGGCGCCCAGCAACTCGCCGACGTGCTGTCGGCCTGCCTCACCGCGTGCGGCATCCAGCGCGAGAAACAGCCCAGCGGACTCGACGAGCTCAGCAGGCTCTTCCGCACCTGGACCGCCGACCGCAGGGTGCTCGTCGTCGTCGACGACGCCCTCACCGCCTCCCAGATCCGCGCCGTCCTGCCCGGCGGGTCCGGCTGCGCGGTGATCGCCACCAACCGCTACCGGGCGCACAGCCTCTCCACCGGCCGCAAGATCGTCCTGCCCGCCCTGTCCCCGGAGGAGTCCCTCCAGCTCTACGACCGGGTCGCCGGGGAACGCTCCCGGCAGGAGGACCCCACGGCAGTGCAGGAGCTGACGGGGCTGTGCGAGGGACTGCCCCTGGCGATCAGGGCGGTGGCCGGCCGGCTCACCGCACGGCCCGGCTGGTCGGCGGCCCGGCTGGCGCTGCGGCTGCGCGGCAACCCCCGGATGCTGCTCGAACTGCCCGACGGCACCCAGTCGCTGATGACCACGGTGGCCGCCAGCCACCGGCACCTGCCCGCCCCGTCACGGGAGTTGCTGCGCCTGCTGCTCCAGCGCGAGCGCCCCCGATGGAGCCTCGACGAGGTGGTGACCCGGCTGCGCCCCGGCATCGGGGACGCCGAGACCCTCCTCGAATACCTCGTCGACGTCCACCTCGTGCAGGAGCTCCTGACCCCGGACGCCCGGCTGCTGTACTCCGTGCCCCGGCTCACCCGGCAGGCCCTGATCCTGCTGTCGCGGGACGCGCCCGCGGGCGACGTACCGAACGGCCGGATGGTCGGCGCAGGCGCCGTCCGCGGCACCGGCGTCACCCTGATGAAGGCCGACGTCCGCCGGTAACAGGACCCCTCACGGCCCGCCGCACCCCCCGGGTGCGGCGGGCCGTCGTGCTGTCCGCCAGCGGCCGGTGGCGCGCCAGCGGTTCTCCAGGCGCCTTCGAGAGCGTCTCGACCCCCGCCGACCAGGGTGAACACAGCACCGACAAGCCGGGAGGACATCGTGCACCGAACGCTGATCGTGGCGAGGATGGACCTCGCCGACGCCGAGGGCGTCGCGCAGGTCTTCGCCGATTCGGACAGCACCGAACTGCCGCATCTGGTGGGGGTGTCGAGGCGGACCCTGTTCGCGTTCCACAACCTGTACTTCCACCTGGTGGAGGCCGACCAGGACATCGCGCCGAACCTGTACAAGGCCCGCAGCCACCCGCTCTACGAGGAGATCAACACCCGGCTCGGCCAGTTCATCTCGCCCTACGACCCCGACTGGCGCGAGCCCAAGGACGCCATGGCCGTCCCCTTCTACTCCTGGACGCCCCAGGAGGGCCCGCGGACCAGCGCCCCGCGTTCGGCGAACCTGGGCGGTGCCCGATGAGCGCCCCCGCCACCACCAAGGTCTCCGCGCACGAGGTCGCCGCCAACACCAAGCGCGGCGGCGACATCCGCGTCACCCTCAGCCCCAAGACCGTGGGCTGCACCTCGGGCTTCGGCGGAGTGCTGCGGCTGGCCCCCGGCCACCACGTCACCGAGCACCTCCACCCGTACTCCGAGGAGTTCCTGCACGTCGTCCAGGGCCGGCTGGAGATGACGCTGGACGGCGGCACCCCGGTCGTTCTCGGCCCCGGCGACTCGCTGCTGGTGCCCATCGGGGTCCGCCACCGCCTGGTCAACACCGGGACCGTGCCGGCCGAGGCGGTCTTCCACCTCTCGCCGCTCGCGCCGCGCCCCGAACTGGGCCACATCGACACCGAGCAGCCGCTCGACGCGGCCGCGGGCAATCCCGACGTGGGAGCGGCCCGATGACGTCCGGACCCCGACGCGCGGTGATCACCGGCGTGGGAGCCGTCGCGCCCGGCGGGATCGGGCGGGACGCCTACTGGGACCTGCTCACCGCCGGACGCACCGCCACCCGCCGTATCAGCCTGTTCGACCCGGCGGGGTTCCGCTCACAGGTCGCCGCCGAGTGCGACTTCGACCCGCTCGCCGCGGGGCTCACCCCCCAGGAGATCCGGCGGATGGACCGGGCCGGCCAGTTCGCGGTCGTCGCCGCCCGCGAGGCCGTCGCCGACAGCGGGATCGACCTGCCCGGCGCCGACCCCGAACGCGTCGGTGTCAGCATCGGCAGCGCCGTCGGCTGCACCATGGGCCTGGAGGAGGAGTACGCCGTCCTCTCCGACGGCGGCCGCGACTGGCTCGTCGACCACAGCTACGGCGTCCCCCACCTGTACGGCTACATGGTGCCCAGCACCCTCGCCGTCGAGGTGGCCCGCCAGGCGGGTGCCGAGGGGCCGGTCGCGCTGATCTCCACCGGCTGCACCTCGGGCCTGGACGCCATCGGCCACGGCGTCCAGCTGATCGAGGAGGGCAGCGCCGACATCGTGCTCGCCGGCGCCACCGACGCCCCGCTGTCGCCGATCACCTCCGCCTGCTTCGACGCCATCAAGGCCACCACCGCCCACAACGACGACCCGGAACACGCCTCCCGGCCCTTCGACGGACGCCGTGACGGCTTCGTCCTGGGCGAGGGCTCCGCCGTCATGGTGATCGAGGAGCTGGAGTCGGCCAGGCGCCGCGGCGCCACCGTGTACGCCGAGATCCTCGGCTTCGCCGGACGCAGCAACGCCTTCCACATGACCGGACTCAAGCCCGACGGCCGGGAGATGGCCGAGGCCGTCCGGGTCGCCCTGGACCGGGCCCGGCTCGACCCGGACGGCATCGACTACATCAACGCGCACGGCTCGGGCACCAAGCAGAACGACCGGCACGAGACCGCCGCCTTCAAACGCAGCCTCGGGCAGCGCGCCCACGAGGTACCGGTCAGCTCCATCAAGTCGATGATCGGGCACTCGCTCGGCGCCATCGGCTCCCTGGAGATCGCCGCCTGCGCCCTCGCCCTGCGCCACCAGGTCGTCCCGCCGACGGCCAACCTGTCCACGCCCGACCCCGAGTGCGACCTCGACTACGTGCCGGTGACGGCCCGCGAGCACCGCATGGACCGGATCCTCAGCGTCGGCAGCGGCTTCGGCGGCTTCCAGACGGCGATGGTCCTCGGCCGGCCCGCCCTCGCCCACGGGGAGGCGGCATGAGCGCCTCCGGCATACGCCCCGGCCGGCGCGGCCGGTCCGTGGTCACCGGGCTCGGCGTGGTCGCGCCCACCGGGATCGGCGCCGCCCGGCACTGGGAGTCGGTGCTGTCGGGCAAGAGCGGCCTCGGCCGCATCACCCGCTTCGACCCGACCGGCTACCCCGTTCGCGTGGCGGGCGAGGTGCCCGGGTTCCACGCCCGTGAACAGGTGCCGGGACGGCTCGTCCCGCAGACCGACCGCTTCACCCACTTCGCGCTGGCCGCCGCCCAGGACGCCCTCGCGGACGCCGCCGCCGACCCGGCGGCCCTGCCGGAGTACGAGATGGCGGTGGTGACCGCCAGTTCCTCGGGCGGCACCGAGTTCGGCCAGCACGAGATGGAGAACCTCTACCAGAAGGGTTCCTCCTGGGTCGGCGCCTACCAGTCCATCGCCTGGTTCTACGCGGCCACCACCGGCCAGGTCTCCATCCGGCACGGCATGCGTGGCCCGTGCGGGGTCATCTGCGGCGAACAGGCCGGAGGCCTCGACGCCCTCGGTCAGTCCCGGCGGCTGCTCGACACCGGCTCCCGGCTGGTGCTCAGCGGCGGCACCGACGCCTCGCTGTGCCCGTACGGGCTGGTGGCGCAGCTGTCCACCGGCCGGCTGTCCACCGAGGACGACCCGGCCCGCGCCTACCTGCCCTTCGACGCGGCCGCCTCCGGTTTCGTCCCGGGCGAGGGCGGCGCCATGCTCGTCGTCGAGAGCGCCGAGGCGGCACACGCCCGCGGGGTCCCGGCGTACGGCGAACTCCTGGGCTACGCCGCCGGTTTCGACCCCACCGCGGACGCCACGCCCAAGCTGCCGGCGACGGACACCGCCGCAGGGCCCGCCACAGCACACGACGGCACGCGGCTGCCCGTGGCGGACGGTACTGCCGCGCAGCCGCCGGCGCCGAACCGCCCCACCGCCCGCCGCTCCGTGCTGGTGTCGGTGATCCGGCGGGCCCTCGCCGACGCCGGGCTCGCCCCGGGCGAGGTCGACATGGTCTTCGCCGACGCCTCCGGCACACCCGCCGACGACCTCGCCGAAGCCCACGCCCTCACCGAGGTGTTCGGACCCGGCGGCGTCCCGGTGACCGCGCCGAAGACCCTCACCGGCCGCCTCTACGCGGGCGGCGCCGCACTGGACGTGGCGACCGCGCTGCTCGCCCTGAGCGCCGGAGTCGTCCCGCACACCGCGGGACTCGGCCGCCCGGCCCCCGGCTGCGAGATCGACCTCGTCCTCGACCGCCCCCGCCAGACCGACCCGCGCACCGCCCTCGTCCTGGCCCGCGGGCACGGCGGCTTCACCTCCGCGCTGGTGGTCGGCGCCGGCGACCGCGGCGCCCTCAGGAGGTGACGGACCCCGCCCGACCGGGGGCCGCCGGGACCTGCGCGACCGGCCCCCACAACCCGCAGTCCACACCCGACCCACGAAAGGCTTCCCATGCCGGAGTTCACCCTGGACGACGTGCGCCGCATCCTCCGGGCCAGCGGCGGTGTCGACGAGCAGACCGACCTGGACGGCGAGCACTTCGCCGACACCGCGTTCGCCGATCTCGGCTACGACTCGCTGGCCCTGCTGGAACTCGTCAACCGCATCGAGCGCGAGTACGGCATCCAGATCCCCGACGGCGACCTGGCGCACACCCAGACCCCGGGCGAGGCCCTCGCCTACGTCCGCGCCCGGCTCACGGAGGCCCGCGTCTGATGGCAGGACACACCGACAACGCGATCGTCGTCGACGCACCGATGGACCTGGTGTGGACGATGACCAACGACGTCGCCGCCTGGCCGCGGCTGTTCAGCGAGTACGCCTCCGCCGAGATCCTCGGCCGGGACGGCGACACCGTCACCTTCCGCCTCGCCCTGCACCCCGACGAGAACGGCAAGGTCTGGAGCTGGGTCTCCGAACGCACCCCCGACGCCGCCACCCGCACCGTCGAGGCCCGCCGCGTCGAGACCGGCCCCTTCGCGTACATGAACATCCGCTGGGAGTACGAGGAGGTGCCCGGCGGCGTACGGATGCGCTGGATCCAGGACTTCGCGATGAAGCCCGACGCCCCGATCGACGACGCCGGGATGACCGCCCGGCTCAACCGCAACACCGCCGTCCAGATGCGGCTGATCAAGGCCAAGGTGGAGAGCGCCGCCCGCGTCGGCCGCCAACTCCAGGGCAAGCGCGTCCTGGTGACCGGCGGCAGCCGCGGCATCGGCCGGGGCATCGTCCTCGCCGCGGCCCGGGCCGGGGCCGACGTCGTCACCTGCTACCGCACCCCCGGCGACGCCGTCGCCTCCCTGGAGGAGGAACTCGCCGGCACCCCCGGCAAGCACCAGGTGCTGCGGGCCGACGCCGCCGACGAGACGGACGTGGACCGGCTGGTCACGGCGTGCGAGGCGAGCCTCGGCGGACTGGACGCCGTCGTCAACAACGCCGGCACGTTCCGCCCCCAGCCCTACGCCGACCTCTCACCCGCCGAGTGGGCCGCCACCCTCCAGGGCAACCTGACCGCCACCCACCTGGTCACCCGGCGTGCCCTGCCGCTGCTGCCGGCCGGCTCGTCGGTGATCAACATCGGCTCCACGGTCGCCTTCATCGGCATGACCGGCGGCGTCCACTACACCGCCGTCAAGTCCGCCCTGGTCGGCATGACCCGCTCACTGGCCCGGGAGCTCGGACCGCGCGGCATCCGCGTCAACACCGTCTCGCCCGGCCGCATCGCCACCGAGGCGCTCGACGAACTGCCCGCCGAGGAGGCCGAGCGGCAGCGTGCCACCTTCGCCTCCTTCACCGCGCTCGGCCGGCTCGGCACCGTCGACGACATCGCCCAGGCCGTGCTGTTCCTCGTCAGCGACCACGCCGGCTACGTCACCGGCCAGAACATCCACGTCGACGGCTGCGTCTGAGCCGCGGCCCAGCCATGGAGGGAACCGAAGTGGAACTCGCACTGCACGGCAGGAAGCTGCTCATCACCGGCGGCACCCGCGGCATCGGCCGGGGCATCGTCCTCGCCGCGGCCCGGGCCGGCGCCGACGTCCTCACCTGCTACCGGCAGGAGAGCGAGGCCGTCGACAGCCTCACCGCCGCACTGAAGGAGACCGCCGGCGACCACCACGTGATCCGCGCGGACGTCGGCGACACCGCCGAGGTCGACCGACTCGTCGGCGAGGCCAAGGACCGCTACGGACGGCTCGACGGCGTCGTCAACAACGCGGGCGTGATCAGCCACATCCCGTTCGGGGAACTGCCCGCCGACGAGTGGTCGCGGATCCTCGACACCAATCTCACCGCCGCCTACCGGATCATCCACCAGGCGCTGCCGCTGCTCGGCGCCGGTTCCTCGGTGGTCAACATCGGCTCGCGCGGAGCCGCCGCCGGCATACCGCTGCGCGCCCACTACACCGCCGCCAAGGCCGCCATGATCGGACTGACCCGCTCGCTCGCCAAGGAGCTCGGACCCAAGGGCATCCGCGTCAACGTGGTCGCCCCCGGCGTCATCGAGACCGAGGCGTTCGCCGCGATGCCCGCCGACCGCGCGGCGGGCCTGCGCGCCACGTACGCGCAGAAGACCGCGCTGGCCCGCCTCGGCACCGTGGAGGAACTCGCCGGCCCGGTGCTGTTCCTGCTCTCCGACGCCGCCGCCTACATCACCGGCGAGACCCTCAACGTCGACGGGGGCATCTGACATGTCCGAGCCCACCGACCAGGTCTTCCGGGTCACGCTGCGCATGCAGATCAAGCCCGGCATGGAGGACGACTTCGAGAAGGTGTGGCTGGAGGTCGGCGACTCGGTCACCTCCCACCCCGCGAACCTCGGCCAGTGGCTGTCCCGCAGCGCCGAGGAGGAGGGCGTCTACTACATCGTCAGCGACTGGGTGAACGAGCCGCTGTTCCGCGCGTTCGAGACCAGCGACCGGCACCTGGAACACCGCCAGAAGCTGCACCCGTACCGCAGCGGCGGCTCCATGACGACCATGCACGTGGTCGCCGCCCTGTCCGGCGCCGCCTCGTGAGCGGCGGTGCCGTCGAGGTCGTGCTCTACCACCTGAGCGACGACCCGGACCGGGTCCTGCCCGCCTACCACGAGGCCAGCCGCAGGATGGCGGGCACCGCGGGCCTGCTCGGCAACAAGCTGCTGCACGCCCTGGGCGACCCGCGCTCCTACGTCGTGGTCAGCCGCTGGGCCGACTGGGAGGCGTTCACCGCCTGGGAGAGCGGCCCCGCCCACAAGGACCAGACCGCCCCGCTGCGCCCGCTGCGCGACACCGGCCGGGACCGTCCCTTCGAGATCTACCGGGAACTCGCCGCGTACGCGGGAGACCGGGCCGCGACCCCCGTCGCCCCCGCCGACGTCGCGGCAGCCACCGGCGCCAAGGCAGCCACCGGCACCAAGCTGAAGGAAGGAGTCTGAGCATGGCCCGCACGGACGCCAGGGACACGGCCCCACCGGCCGGCCCGCCCACCGACCTGTTCACCCCCGCCTTCCACCAGAACCCGCACGACGCGCTCGCCGGCCTGCGAAAGACCGCGCCCGCCGTGCCCGTGACGACACCCAACGGCCTGCGCACCTGGCTGGTCACCGGCTACGAGCACGCCCGCGCCCTGCTCGCCGACCCCCGGCTGAGCAAGGACATGCGGGTCGGCCGGGACCTCATCCCGCGCAACTTCACCGACCCCGAGAAGCAGCGCCGGTTCCTCGCCGAATCGGGGGAGCGCAGCCAGTTCCCGCACGTCCTCAGCGTGCACATGCTGGACAGCGACCCGCCGGACCACACCCGGCTGCGCCGGCTCGTCGGCCGCGCCTTCACCGCCCGCCGGGTCGAGTCGCTGCGGCCGCGCATCACCGGGCTCACCGACGAGCTGCTGGACGTGATGGCCCGGCACGAGCGGCTGGACCTCATGGAGGCGCTGGCCTTCCCGGTGCCGTTCACGGTCATCTGCTGGCTGCTCGGCGTCCCCCCGGACGACCGGGCCGCCTTCCGCCGCTGGTCCAACCTGCTCGTCTCCGGCGCGGGCACCGACGAGGTGAGCGAAGCCAGCGCGTCGATGATCGCGTACCTGAAGGCCCTCATCGAGGCCAAGCGGGCCGAACCGGCCGACGACATGCTCACCGACCTCGTGCACGCCCAGGACGCCGGCGACCAGCTGTCGTCCGACGAACTGATCTCCATGGCGTTCCTGCTGCTGGTGGCCGGCCACGAGACCACGGTCAACCTCATCGGCAACGGCACCCTCGCCCTGCTCACCCACCCCGACGTGCGGGGGCAGCTCGCGACGGACGAGTCGCTGTGGCCCGCGGCCGTCGAGGAGTTCCTCCGCTACGACGGGCCGGTCACCAACGCCACCTGGCGGTTCACCACCGAGCCCGTCGAAGTCGGCTCGGTCACCATCCCCGAGGGCGAGTTCGTGACCATCTCGCTCGGCGCCGCCGGCCGGGACCCGGCCCGCTACCCCGACCCCGACCGCCTGGACATCACCCGCGCCCACACCGCCTCGGTCGCCTTCGGCCACGGCATCCACCACTGCCTGGGCGCCCCGCTGGCCCGGCTGGAGGGGCAGATCGTCCTCAGCCGCCTGTTCACGCGCCTGCCCGGGCTGCGGCTCGCGGTGGACGCGGACGAACTGCGCTGGCGCAGCAGCCTCATGATGCGCGGCCTCGAAGAACTCCCGGTGTTCACGGCCTGACCGCCGACCCCGCCCCGCCCCCCTTGGAGGACACACCCGTGGAACATCAGGACACCCAACGCCCCTCCTGGGCCCCGCCCGAGGTCGACATCGACACCCCGAGCATCGCCCGGGTCTACGACTTCTGGATCGGCGGCACCCACAACTTCCCCGTGGACCGGGAACTCGCCCGCACGGTCGCGGCCGGCAACCCGGACCTCCCGGCCACCCTCAGGGCCAACCGCGCCTTCCTGCGCCGCGCGGTGCGCGAGCTGTCCGCGCTCGGCATACGGCAGTTCCTCGACATCGGCTCCGGCATCCCCGCCGAGGGCAACGTGCACGACGTCGCCCTCGCCGCCCACCCGGACAGCAAGGTCGTCTACGTCGACATCGACCCGGTGGCCGTCGCACACGGCAGGGCCCTGCTCGCCGACGAACCCCGGGCGGCCGTCTTCCAGGGCGACCTGTACAAGTCCCACGAGATCCTCGACGCGGAGGAGACCCGCCGGCTGATCGACTTCGACCGGCCGGTCGCGCTGATCCTCGCCGCCGTACTGCACTTCGTCCCGGACGACGACGAACCGCTCGCCCTGGTGCGCCGGTACACCGAGCGGCTGGCACCCGGCAGCGCGCTGGTCATCTCGCACGCCGGCGCGGAGGAGGTGCCCAGGACGGCGCCGGAGGCGGCCGAGCAGTACCGGGGCGCGGTGAGCCGGGTGATCTGGCGCGACAACCGGGAACTCACCGCGCTGTTCGAGGACTTCGAGCTGGTGGAGCCCGGCGTGGTGCGTGCCCCGCTGTGGCGCCCGGAACCGGCCGAGGCCCCCGACCCGGCGCTCGCGATGCTGGCCGGAGTGGCACTCAAACCGGCCGGGTGACCCGGGGTGGACACCTCCCTCACCCCGCAGGACTCCGCACCGGCCGCCCCACCCGCCGCACCACGGCGAGCGGGTGGGGGCAGGCCCGGCTTCGGCACGCTGCTCGCGGTCGACCTGTGGGAGCGGTTCAGCTTCTACGGCATGGCGGCGATCCTGGTCCTTTACCTGACCGCCTCCGAAGCCCGCGGAGGCATGGGCATGGCGCCGCAAACGGCCACCGCGGTCTTCGCGGCGTACATGTCCCTCAGCTTCATGGCCGGGCTGCCGGGCGGATGGCTCGCGGACCGGGTGCTGGGCGCGCGCCGGGCCGTGCTGCTCGGCGGCGCGCTGATCACCTGCGGCCACGCGGTCCTCGCCCTGCCGGTGACCGGCACGCTCTACGCCGGTCTGCTGCTGGTCGTCGCGGGGACGGGCCTGGTCAAACCGGCCATGGCCACCATGGTCGCCGGGGTCAGCGGGGAGGGGAAGGGCCGCCGCGAGGCGGCCTTCTCGCTCTTCTACATGTGCATCCAGGTCAGCGCGCTCATCGCCCCGGTGGTGACCGGGCTGCTGGCCGAGCGGATCGCCTGGCACCTCGGCTTCGCGGCGGCCGCCCTCGGCATGACGGCGGGGCTGATCCAGTTCGCCCTGGGGCTGCGCCGGTACGGGGACGTGGGCGCGCGCCCGCCCCACCCGGTGCCGCGCCCCGAGGCCACCGCGATGCTCCGGCGCGCGGTGTGGGTCACGGGGATGGTGGGCGGGCTCGTGGTGCTGCCGGTGTCCTACGGCCTGCTCCCACTCCCCGCGGTGCTCGCCGCCCTCGGCCTCACCACGGTCGCCCTCCCGTTCTGGTACCTGCGCTCGCTGCGCCGGGCCCACGCACTGGGCACGGTCCACCAGCGCCGCCTGGCGGGCTTCACGCTCCTGATGGCAGCCTCGGCGGCCTTCTGGATGATCTTCGCGCAGAGCGGTTCGGTGCTGAGCCTCTTCGCCGAGCGGCACACGGACCGGGACGTGCTGGGCTTCGAGGTCCCGGCCAGCTGGTTCCAGTCCGTGCACCCGCTCTTCGTGCTGCTGGTCGCCCCGCTCTTCGCCCGCCTCTGGCTCCGGGCGCCGCGGGTGGACGTACCGGTCAAGTTCGCAGGTGCGCTGATCGCAGCGGGCGTCAGCTTCCTCCTCATGGCGCTGGCGTCCCAACTCGCCGCACACGGTCCGGTAGGGCCCCAGTGGCTCCTGCTGGTCTATCTCCTCTACTCCTGCGGCGAGATCGCACTGGCCCCCGCGGGCCTGGCCCTGGCCGCCACGGTGGCGCCCCCCGGCAGCACCAGCCGCCTGCTCGCGGTCAACGGCCTGTTCGGAGCGGTGGGAGTGGTGGCAGGCGGCCAACTCTTCCGCCTGACGACGGTCCTGTCCCCGACGGCGTACTTCCTGCTCCTGGGCGGCTTCGTCCTGACGGTCGGCACGACGACCGCCCTGGCCACACCACACCTACGCCGCCTCCTGGCCCTACCGACCGGCCCCGACACCTGACACCGACGACGACCCACCGGGCCTCCCGACCCTGCTGCCGCGCCGGCACGTACGGATTTCAGAGGTCGTCGGTGAGCTGGTCGAGGGTGGTGTCGTCGTAGTCGGCGGCTGCCTGACGGCCCTGCCCCCAGGCGTGGCCCTCGTAGACTCCAGGCCGAGGCAAGGTGAGGTCGTCGGCGGGTCCGTGGTCGAGTCGGCCGATGACCAGGATGCCTGTTTCGGCTGCGAGGCCTACGTCGCTTCGTCGGCTCCCTGCCACTCGTCAAGCCGGACCCTGACCTGGTGGTTGCGGTCGTCGTGCCAGTAGACCTCACCGCTGACCAAGGCCCCGAGGGCCGGAAGCTCCATTCCCAGCGGCATGCGCGAGATCTCCGCGAGCGCTATGGCGTCCGGCACGCCGTCGATACGTACAAAGATCCCGAAAGGCCGGCGTCCGATGACCGTTCCGATGAGCCGGCTCCCTACAGGCAAGGACGCGACGGTCGCCACCCAGCTCGCCCGTACCGCCTCCGCAGCCGGCACTTCAGGGCCCGCGGCCCACCCATACTCGTCCATCGCCAGATCATGACGGCAAGCGCTCGTACGGTCCAGGCACTCGCTCGGGGCACAGGTGGCACGTCACGCTCTCCGTCGCTGCCGCGGTCGTCGTGACCCGGCATGCCGTCGGTCAGCGGAGCGCGGGCCACGAGAGCCCGGCGGCCTTCGCGGAGTGGGCCAGGGCGGCGGGAGCTGATCAGCTCTCTGCTCCCGGTTCTCCCGCGAGGCCGGCATCCTGGGCGAGGTGGCGCAGGGCGCGCGTCACCGTGTCCGCCTCCTCGCCGTGCAGTTCCCGGCCGGGTCCTCCTAGGGCGGCACCCCGGGTGGCGATGTCGCGCAGGGCCCGCAGCGCGGTGTCCGCCTCCTCGATCTGCAAGTGCCGGCTGGGCCCCGCCGCCTGGAGATCACTTCCCATGGCAACGGAGATCGCCTCCCGGGCCGGGAGGAACGCGATGGGGGTGGAGTACGGGGCCAGGTCGTTCACGCGGACCAGGCGCAGCTCGCTGGCGTCTATCTCGGAGCCGGACAGCACCACTTCGGTGTTTTCGACACGGCCCCGGGCGACCCAGTAAGGGTTGCTGCTGTTCCGCCAGAGTTCGAACGGCACGGGTTTCCCCTCTGCGGTGATGGTGACGGGTTCGGAGACCGGCAGGCTGGCCGGAAGTCCCTCACCGGGGTGGCAGTAGTCCTCCAAAGCGTCCTCCAGGGCCTCGAAGGCCTTTGCATTGCCGGAGGAGGCGCTGAAAACCATGACGTGCGCGACCTGTGGGTCAAAGGACGCAGAGCCGAACCACAGGCACACATGAATGTCGCCGGTGACTTGGTTGTGCCCGCTACCCATGAACTGCCGTGATTCGGGCCAGTCGGCATCAACAGCGACGACCCTGAAGCCATCCGCCGATACAGGGGTGCCTTGATCGTTCATGGGACCTCCTGGTGCCCGTCCGTGATCAGGCATCGTGCCATGCACGAGACCGGGGCCACCGGGTCGGGCCTGGGATGGTCGGTGCCCTACCACTCACACGGGACCGGTCCCACCAGGTTCTTGCCTGCGCAGCGCATGGGGCGCCTCTTCGGATGGTGCCGGCGCCCTCGACACTCGGGACAGGCCGGGGCGTCGGTCATGCGGCGGACCCCAGCGGAGCGACCGCTTCGTCCCGAAGCAACTTGGGCAAGGGCGCCGCCTTGGGACGGTGTGGCTCTGAGCTGCTGGGATGGTCCGTGGGTGTGCGTGGGCGTCCGCCGGTGTTCGTCGAGCCAGATGCCGGAAGGCCCTCACCCGAGACCCGCGTCATCGGTCCACAACCTCCCAGGACAAAGCGACCAGCGGGCAGGATGGCCTCATGACAAAACTGTCCGTACGGTCAGTTCGACGTGCCTCCTCTGGTTCAGTGCTGTCCTTGTGGTCACAGGACTCTGTGTTGTCGATCGGTTCAGTGGGGTCTGTGCTGTCTGTGGGGTCCGTCGGTTCGGCCTTGTCAGTGGGCTCGATCGGAAGCGCCCTGTCGGTCGGTTCGATCGGCTCCGCCCTGTCGCTGATCTCAACCGGGTCGTGGCTGAGTACAGGATCTTTGTTTTCCGCGCAGTCACGGTGGTCGGTGCTGTCCTGGCGTTCCTCTCGCGGTTTCCTGGCCGCCGGAGCGGTAGGGGCAGCGACCGGAGGCGCCCTGCTGTTGGCCCAGATGCTGCACAAGGCTGATACCGGCACCGGATGACCCTGATCAGGTTGAGGGGTTGTTGTGCTCGGCGTTCCGACCGGAACGAGTGCTTGGTCCCCTGATACAGGGGCGCGCCGGAAGACGGTGGCCTCGCCGGCGAGGATGCTTCCTTACGTCGAGGTTCCCGGTCGGTTCGAAGCTGGATGTCAAAGGCCCCGGACCGTGATCGATACGACGGCCGGACAGGGTTGCTGGTGTACGTCCCCGTCCGGTCTCGTTGATGTCAGCTGTAGATGTCAGAGCCTTCTGATCCGGACCGCTACGCGCCGGGAGCCCGGTACTGGACTTGCCCGGCTTTGCGCAGGGCGTCGATGGTTTCGTCGACGGTCAGGAGAACGGTCGTCTCGAACGAGCTGAGTGCGCCGCCTCCGCTGATCGCAAGGGCGACCGCGGCCATGGAGACGTTGTCGGGGGCCTCCCACAGGTTGTAACCGTCGCGGGTGCCGAACGCGTACCAAAAGCCGTGGAGCTTGCCGCCGACGGACTCGATGTACGACTGAGCGGCCTTTGCGCGGTCCTCGGGGTGGCCGATGAGTCTCGCCCAGGTCTCCGGCGTGTAGCTGAACCTCGATAGATAGAGCGGCATCATGTCTCCCTTTCGTCCCAGCAAGGGATGCCCCCGCAAGGCGGGATACGTCTCTGAAGCCGCCCGCGTATCCCCCGAACGGCCGTGTGCCTGGGAAGCTGCGGGCACCGGGGCTCTGTCGTAGGCGCTGATCTGTTCGAACGGCCGGTTCGCTGCTTCTGCTGCTTTCACCGTGGTCTCCGCTTTTGCGACTTCCCGTGCCCAGCGCCCCCGGCCCCGCCGTCGGTCGTGATGACGTGGTGGTGGCCTGGCTGGAGCAGGAGAATGCGCAGCTGCGCCAGGGCCGTCGATTCGCACCCGAAGGTTAACCAGGCCATCGGTGTCCTGCCGCGGTGTGCAGGCTTGAGCCGGCGGCTGGGTTCGAAGTGCTGCGGGAGGTATCCCGCGCACCAACATCAAGCTGGCAAGCTCAAGGAGGTGTCGCGGGATCACGAAGACGGCTTCGCGATCGCGCCCAAGCGTAGTCACGCAGAAAGCAGATCAGCCAGCCTACTAATGTGAGTAGACTGGCTGATCTGCTGTTTCTCTGTCGGGGTGGCGGGATTTGAACCCACGACCTCTTCGTCCCGAACGCGATCAAGCCCCTCTGTGACCTTGGTCCGGGGTTACTGACCTGCTCGTTCCCCTCCGGTACAGTCCATTACTGTCCGGGACCGTCCTCGTGCGGCTGCACCGTTTGGCCCCCCGTTTGGCCCTTCCGAGATGACCGCCTCGGTCGAGTTTTAGGGGTGTTACCAGGGCTTTGGGTTCTACCGGACGTCCAGCGTGAACGGAGTGGTGTCCTGCCGCCGCGGTGCCTTCTGCTTCGAGTTTTCGTTCCGCTCGAAGACATCGAGGGATGGGCCGGAAGGACGCCCGGGCCCTTCATCGATTGCCTCCAGCGCACGGACGTCAGCTCGAAGATGGGCGCCTTTGCTGTCCCGGCTCACGAGGACGACGACTTCACGGGCATCACAAAGCTTTTTGTCGCAGTACAGCTCTAGTCGACTCGTGTCGCCAGGGAGGTCCCCATACGAAGAGATAGCTGTCTCCCCACCACAGAAGTAGCACCGCACTGTCTGGCCGGCTTCCAGCGAGCGCCGGGCCCACGGGGTTGTGCCGGCGTCCCAACGCGCATCACGGTCAAGCGCCATGAATACCCCTCTGGGTGCGAGATATTCGCTGGCGATACGACTACCGCAGCGCTTTAGCCTGATCCATTTGCATCGTCGTAGAGTGCGGCAGGTGGCTATTCGCAGTTCTCGATAGGCGCCTGCCGCAACTTAGTTTCTGCCTGGGTCGCGATGTGGGCATTCGACCGAAAGTAAGCCTAATGCATTTTGCTTCCATTGCGTGAAGCTACCAGCCAAGGAAGTCCCAGACATTTTCCAGAATTTCATTTCCAGCTTCCAGGATTCCGGATATTAGACCTTCACTGTCCGCTTCCGTGCCATTTTCTCCCATATCCTTAGCGAGGCCCGCGACCCCGGTTGCCGCTCCCACGGCACCCGTCGAGGCGTTGAACTTATCCAATGGCGATATGGGTTCATTTGGTCCCGTCGGGGCATTTGTGGCACCCGGATCGATTTCGCTACTCATCGATTCACCTTCCGCCATTGATCCGTCTAATCAGGCGCGATCGGCGATCTCACGGTTCAGCCTGAGCCGTATTCTGTTGAGGCGGCTGAATCTGGGGGGCCTTCTTGGGTTTGGGTGCCTTGCATCGTCCCGCTGTCGTAGCAGTCACGCCTGCACCACCAATTAGCGCAAGGCTCGTGCTGCGCAGAAAACTCCGACGGGTCTTTGCGCTTGGATCTTTGTGGCTCATGTTATCCCCCGCGCTTCACTTGCTGGCACCCTCCCTCGAAGGTGTGAGAACTTTTAATACCGCAAGAAAAGAGATCGAGTCAACGGATTTTTACTCAAAGGCTTGAATTGTACAGATGTGCTCGGAGATCGAATTTCAATTTCCGGAGTGGCGCATGTCATGTGCCATTTGATCTTTCGTTGTTAAGTTGGGGTTTCAATATTTCCGTCGGTGTCACCTACGCGTATGTGGTGACCATGGCTGGCCTGCGGGCTTACGTCGGGCGCGCTGTGCACCGCTCACGCTTGCCGGGGTGGCGCCAGGACGAGCCGCCGTGCCCCGATCTGGCTGCCAGCGGCGTGGGGCCGTGGGGGCATTGCGCTGGATTCCAACGGGTGTCCATGCGCTTCAGAGCATCATGAGGGGTTGGCGCAGCAAGAGGCCTGGGTGTGTGGAAGACCAAGGCCGGGGATGGCTTCAACTTCGTTTGGCCCCCCAAGCACGACAGAGGGCCAATCGCGATCAAGCGATTGGCCCTCTGACCAGCGTCGGGGTGGCGGGATTTGAACCCACGACCTCTTCGTCCCGAACGAAGCGCGCTGCCAAGCTGCGCTACACCCCGATGTCGCTGCTGTCGCGGCGACGACGTTTACTTTAGCCCACCGGTGGCTAGAGACGAAATCCGGTTTTGCCGCGGTGGCGGATGGGGTTCGGGCGGACGTGGTCGAGGCCCACGAGGAGGACCGCCAGGGCGGAGAAGGACAGGCCCAGGAGGAGGGCGTTGCCGAGGACCCGCTTGAAGCCGTCCTGGCCGACGTCCAGGAACGGGTAGAGGTAGCGGCCGGGGGTGCCGGGCAGGAGCAGCTCGCCCCGGATGAGGCAGAAGGCCAGGTAGACCAGCGGATACAGGAGCCAGGCGCCGGTCTGACGCAGGCGCAGGCGGCCGGGGGGAGTCAGCAGGAGCCAGTCGAGTGCCGCGGCGATCGGCGTCACCGTGTACAGGACGCCGTGGGAGAGGGCCTGCCAGCCCGTCGGCGTGGCCGCCTCGCCCGTGAGGGAGTACGGGCTCGCCTCGCTCGCCAGGAACAGGTGGTGCACCAAGGCCGCGATGACGACGTACAGCAGCGTCGCGCCCAGCACAGCAGCCGGCAACGGGCGGCCGGCCGTCCAGGTGCGGCGGGCCGAGAGGCCCATGACCAGCGCCAGGAGCAGGTTGCTCTGGATCACGAAGTGGCTCAGGGCCCGGGTCGGGTCGCCGAGGAGCAGTTCGAGCGTCACGCCCGCTGCCGCCGCGACGGCGATCAGCAGGCGGAAGGCCGCGACCGCGGGGCGTCGGACCGGGGCGACGACGGCCGTGGCGGGCACGGGGGAGGGCTTCAGCGCCGGCGGGGACGGTATCGCTGGGAGGTCCGGGATGTCCCGGGGTATCGGGGCGGGCATGCCCCCACGCTCGCAGAAACGGACATAGGGGGCGATGTGGGTAGGGCTGTGCGGGTTACCTCACCCCCGGGCCGACCCTCGGTTCCCAGCCTGCCTCCACCGCCTCTCCTCCCCCTGCCTGCCGGACCTGCCTGCCGGACCTGTCTGCCGTACCTGCCCTACCTGCCCACGGCCTCGCGTCCGACCAGCGTCAGCAGCGTCGCCTCCGGCGGGCACGCGAACCGCACCGGCGTGTAGCGGTTCGTGCCGCAGCCCGCCGACACGTGCAGGTACGACGTACGGCCCTCCGCCCTGTGCGTGGACAGACCCTTCACACGGTCCGTGTCCAGGTCGCAGTTGGTGACCAGCGCGCCGTAGAAGGGGATGCACAGCTGGCCGCCGTGGGTGTGACCGGCCAGGATCAGGGGATAGCAGTCGGCCGTGAAGGCGTCCAGGCTGCGCAGGTACGGGGCGTGCACGACGCCCATCGAGAAGTCCGCCGTCTCGGACGGACCGCCCGCCACCTGCGCGTAGCGGTCCCGCTTGATGTGCGGGTCGTCCAGGCCCGTGAGCTCCACCGAGCCGCCCTCGAGCTTGAGCTCGCCTCGCGTGTTGGTCAGGTTCAGCCAGCCCGCCGCGTCGAAACCGTCCCGCAGGTCCTCCCACGGGTTGTGCACCACCCCCTGGGCCGGGTCGTTGCCGTTGAGCCCGTGGCGGCCCTGGGCCCTCTCCAGCAGGTAGAGGGCGGGGTTGCGCAGCTTGGGGCCGTAGTAGTCGTTGGAGCCGAAGACGTACGCGCCCGGGAACTCCATCAGGGGGCCGAGCGCGTCCAGGACCTCCGGGACGCCCTCGGGGTCGGACAGGTTGTCGCCCGTGTTGATCACGAAGTCCGGGCGCAGACCCGCCAGGGACCGCAGCCAGCGCTGCTTCTTGCGCTGACCGCCGACCATGTGGATGTCGGAGACCTGGAGCACACGCAGGGGACGCATCCCCGGGGGCAGGACCGGGACGGTGACCCGGCGGAGGCGGAAGGAGCGGGCCTCGAAGCCCGCCGCGTACACCAGACCGGCGGCGCCAGCCGCCGCGATTCCCAGGGGGATTCCGTATCGCGTGCGCATACGACCATCGTGTCAGACCCCGGCCGCCGTCCGTGCCCGCCCGGCGCGCCACGACGGTGCGGGCGGTGCCCGAAATCCCGTGACGGCACCGGCCCTTCCGGCGGGGCCCGACTAAATCGGGGGCGTCGTTCCTCCCGGACCTGCGACAATCGACCCCATGACCACGCTCAAGTCGAAGCTGCAGGAAGACCTCAACGTTGCGATCAAGGAGCGCGACGAGCTGCGCTCCTCGACGCTCCGGCTGACGCTCGCCGCGATCACCAAGGAGGAGGTCGCGGGCAAGGAGAAGCGCGAGCTCTCCGACGACGAAGTCCAGAAGGTGATCACCCGGGAGGCGAAGAAGCGCCGCGAGGCGGCGGAGGCCTTCGCGCAGGGTGGCCGGGCCGAGCAGGCCGAGCGGGAGAAGGCGGAGGGCGAGGTCCTCGCCACGTACCTGCCGCAGCAGCTGTCGGACGAGCAGCTCCAGCAGATCGTCGCCCAGGCGGTCGAGGAGGCGAAGGCGGCCGGTGCCGAGGGGCCGCGGGCCATGGGCGCGGTCATGAAGATCGTGAACCCGAAGGTGGCCGGGCAGGCCGAGGGCGGCCGCGTCGCCGCGGCGGTGAAGAAGCAGCTGGCCGGCTGACCCCGCGATCGACCCGGTGGTGCTACCCGCCGCCTGGCCTCGTGATCGACCCGGTGGTGCTAACCGGTGGCTGACCCCGTGATCGTTCCGGTGGTGCTACCCGCCGCCTGGCCTCGTGATCGACCCGGTGGTGCTAACCGGTGGCTGACCTCATGATCGGCCCGGTGGTGCTACCCGCCGCCTGGCCTCGTGATCGACCCGGTGGCGTTAACCGGTGGTCGGACCCTTGGTGCCCCAGGCCGGCCGACCCGGTGATCGGCCCGGCTGGTGCGCCGTGGGCTGACCCTTCAGCCGGACGACGACGGCCCCCTCCTACCCGCAGGGGTGGAAGGGGGCCGTCCGCGTTCCGTCGCACTGCCCGCTCAGCCGAAGCGGCCGCCGTTCCCGTTGCCGCCGCCGTTGTTCTGTCCCCGGAAGAAGCCCTCCGGGATGGAGAAGGAAGGCGTCGGGACGGGCTCGCCGCCGCCTCCGCCGTTGTTGTTGCCGCCGACCAGGCCGCCGATGAAGCCGTCGTCGTCGTTGCCGTCGTCGTCGCGGCCACCGTCGTCGTTGTCGCCGTCACCGCGGTCCCGCGGCTTGCTGTCGGGGATGTGGACGGTGTTGAAGTTCTCGACGGGCTTGCCCTCCAGCGCGCCGGACATCATGTCGCGCCAGATCGGGCCGGGGACCTCGCCACCGAAGACCTTGCCGTACGACCGGCCGCCGATGGTGATGCCGGTCATCTTCCGCTTGTGCGCCGGGTCGCCGACCCACACCGCTCCGGCCATGTTCGGTGTGTAGCCCACGAACCAGGCCGCGTAGCGCTCGTCGGTCGTACCGGTCTTGCCCGCGCTGGGGCGGCTGCCGAGACCGGCCTTGGAACCCGTGCCGTCCTCGACGACGCCCTTCAGCAGCGTGTTGATGGTGTCGGCGGTGTTCTCCGACATCGCGCGCGAGCAGGTCGACTTCGGGACCTCCATCGACGTGGTCTTGTCGCCGACCCGCCGGTTGACCGACTCGATGGCGACCGGCGTGCAGTACATGCCGCGCGCGGCGAAGGCCGCGTAGGCGTTCGCCATGGTCAGCGGGGACATCTCCTGGGTGCCCAGGGCGATGGACGGCACCTGCGGCATCTTGTCGCCGTCGGCCCGCACCACGCCCATCTTCTTCGCCATGGTCGTCACGGGGCAGATGCCGATGTCGCTGATCATCTGCACGTAGTAGGTGTTGACCGACTTGGCGGTCGCCTCCCGCATGTCGTACGGGCCGACCTCGGAGGAGTTCTCGTTCTGGAGCTTGGCGGGACTGTTGGGGTCGTTCACCCACCGCTTGCCGTCACACGCCGAGACCGGGCTCGGGTACGCCATCTGGTACGGCGACGAGTACACCTTGTTCGCCGGCGTGCCGTCCTCGAGGGCCGCGGCGGCCACGATCGGCTTGAACGTCGAACCGGGCTGGTAGCCCATGCCGCCGCCCATCGACTGGTCGACGGAGAGGTTGATCTGCGTCTCGTTCTTCTTGAAGCCGTACGGACGCGACTGGCCCATGGCGAGGATCTTGCCGGTGCCGGGCTGGACGATGCTGGCGGCGGTGGCCACCTCGTCGCTCTTGTAGACGTGGTCCTTGATGGAGCGCTGCGCGGCCTTCTGGGCCTGCCGGTCCATGGTCGTGCGGATGGTGAGGCCGCCCTGGTTCCAGATCTTCGCGCGCTGCTTCCTGGTCTTGCCGAAGACCGGGTCGGTCAGGAAGACCTCGCGCACGTAGTCGCAGAAGAAGCCGGCGCCCCTGGCCGCCGTGATGCAGCCGTTCTTGGGCTTGCTGACCTTCAGGCCGAGCGGTGCCTTCGTCGCCTCGGCGGCCTGCGCCCCGGAGATGTCGCCCACGGCCGCCATGCGCTGCAGCACGGTGTTGCGCCGCTTCATCGCCTCGGCCTCGTCGTTGACCGGGTCGTAGCGGCTGGGCGACTGGACGATGCCGGCGAGCAGGGCCGACTGCTCTAGGGTGAGGTCCTTGGCGGACCGGGAGAAGTAGCGCTGTGCGGCGGCCTCGACGCCGTAGGCCTGCTGGCCGAAGAACGTGATGTTCAGGTAGTTCTCGAGGATCTTCTTCTTGCCCAGTTCCTCCTCGACCTGGATCGCGTACTTCAGCTCGCGGATCTTGCGGCCGATGGTCTGCTGGGTGGCCTGCGCGACCTTCGTCGGGTCGTCGCCCGCCTCCTCGACGAAGACGTTCTTCACGTACTGCTGCGTCAGCGTCGAGGCGCCCTGCGCGACCTCGCCGCTGCGCGCGTTCTTGTCGAGGGCGCGCAGGACGCCCTTCAGGTCCACGGCGCCGTGCTGGTAGAAGCGCGAGTCCTCGATCGCGACGATCGCCTTCTGCATGTACGGCGAGATGTCCTTGAGGGGGACCACCGTGCGGTCGCGCGAGTAGACCGTGGCGATCTGGCCGCCGTCGGCGTCGAGGATGGTGGTGCGCTGACTCAGCGGCGGGGTCTTCATGTTGACCGGGAGGTCGTCGAAGCTCTCGACGGATCCCTTGGCCGCCAGCCCCAGCGCGCCCACGGCGGGCAGCGCGATGCCGGCCAGCACGGCCCCCGCGAGGACACTGACACCGAGGAACTTGGCGGCCTGCTGCGTGGGAGACAGACCACCGCCCGAGCGCTTCTTTGGCATGAGGGCAGCCTACGTTCTCAATCGCCGGACAGGCGTATAGGCCTTGGCCTAAGCTGCTCTCAACTGTCACAGCAGTGAGGTCACGTATCAATACGTCCGGCGAACCCGAATCGTTCTGGGTGTTCCCCGAGTTTTTTCTTGGGGGCGTGTCCGAATCCGCCTTGTGTGTCATGCGGCGTCCCATGTGACGCAACTGAACTGTCCCGGTTTGCCGGGAAAGTTACGTATGCCACCAGCTCACTCCCCCGGGTGATCTGCCGCTTACCCATAGTCCGTTCGGGCCATTCAAGATTGGGCCCGCTGGGGGTGTTGCGCTGTGCCCGCCTTCCGTAACGTCCTCAACTGGCGGCGGTGAATATGCCGCTGCCGCCGTGGGGGAGCCTCGATTCGGGAGAGGACGGCGCCGGTATGGGCTGGGTAGTCGACTGGAGTGCGCAGGCGGCCTGCCGCACTACCGATCCGGACGAACTGTTCGTCCAAGGAGCAGCGCAGAACAGGGCCAAGGCGGTGTGCACCGGATGCCCGGTGCGGACGGAGTGCCTGGCCGACGCGCTCGACAACCGCGTCGAGTTCGGCGTGTGGGGAGGCATGACGGAGCGGGAGCGCCGCGCGCTGTTGCGCAGGCGTCCCACGGTGACCTCCTGGCGCCGGCTGCTGGAGACGGCGCGCACGGAGTACGAGCGGGGGTGCGGTGTCATGCCCCTCGATGACGACGAGATCTACGAGAACTACGCGGCGGTGAGCTGAGGACTCCCCTCCGGGAGCTCCCCAGGTCCAGGTCTGAGGGCCCCTTGCCGGGCCCTTCGCCATCACCGGTGAGTCCGGCGCCACCCGCGCCGTCGCTCACGCGCCCTCGCCCGCGCGCCGGGTCGCCCTCCGTACTCGCCTCGGACGTCCTGCGCCGGACTGCTCTGGCCGGACTGCCCCGGCCGGGTTGCCCTCAGGCGCTCGCCTCGGGCGCTTCCGTCCGGTCCGCGGGGTCGGGAAGCTCACGCGCGTCGGCCGCCAGCCGGTCGCCGATGTCGCGCAGACCCGCGAGGTCGTGCACGTCGCCAGGCAACGCGGCGACCTCCGTCACGGCCACCTCCGGGTGGAGCGCGGTGAAGCGGTCACGCGTGCGCTGCTCACGGGAGAGCAGCTGCATGCGGTCGGCGTGCAGCCTGAGCAGGCCTGCCGTGAGCCGGTCGACGGACCGCTCGGTGTCCTCGGCGTGCTCCGCGTCCCCGGAGGGCTCGGTGTCCTCGGCGTGTTCGGTGGGGGAGCCACCTTCGGGAGCCGATGCCAGAGCTGGTGTCCCGGGCGTGGGAGAGCCTGAACTGTCCTGTGCGTCGGGGGAGTTACGAAGTAGTGCTTTCCCGTCCTCCTGATCCACAATGCGGGGCTCTTCAAGATTTTCCGCGGCGGCGAGCGCCCGCTCGGCCGACAGCCCGTCGGCGCCGCTGCCGTGCACCCGGTTGAGCACCAGACCGGCGAGCGGCATGTCCTCCGCGGCCAGCCGTTCCACGAAGTAGGCGGCCTCGCGCAGCGCGTCCCGCTCCGGGGCCGCCACCACGAGGAACGCCGTGCCGGGCGCCTGGAGCAGCTTGTACGTCGCGTCCGCGCGGGTACGGAAGCCGCCGAAGGTGGTGTCCATCGCCGACACGAACGTCTGGACGTCCTTGAGGAGCTGACCGCCGAGCAGCTTGCCGAGGGTGCCGGTCATCATCGACATCCCGACGTTCAGGAACTTCATCCCGGCACGGCCGCCCAGCTTCGCCGGTGCCGTCAGCAGCCGGATCAGCCGGCCGTCCAGGAAGGAGCCGAGCCGCTTGGGCGCGTCCAGGAAGTCCAGCGCCGAACGGGACGGCGGGGTGTCGACGACGATCAGGTCCCATTCGTCCCGGGCGCGCAGCTGCCCGAGCTTCTCCATCGCCATGTACTCCTGCGTGCCCGCGAAGCCCGCCGAGAGCGACTGGTAGAAGGGGTTGCCCAGGATGGCGGCGGCCCGCTCGCGGTCCGCGTGCGCCTCGACGATCTCGTCGAAGGTGCGCTTCATGTCGAGCATCATCGCGTGCAGCTCGCCGCCCGCTGTCTCGTCGATGCCCTTCACCCGGCGCGGGGTGTTGTCGAGCGAGTCGATGCCCATGGACTGGGCCAGCCTGCGGGCCGGGTCGATGGTCAGCACGACCACCTTGCGGCCCCGCTCGGCCGCGCGCAGGCCCAGGGCCGCCGCGGTCGTGGTCTTGCCGACCCCGCCCGAGCCGCAGCACACCATGATCCGGGTCTGCGGGTCCTCCAGCAGCGGATCGACGTCGAGCAGGCGCGCCGGCGACAGATGGTGGTGGGCCGGGTCCGGACGACTCATGACATCCCCTGCTTCCGACTCATGACGGGTTCTGCCTGTCTGCCCTGGCTCATGACACGCCAGGTCCGCGCTTCCAGTCCGTCCCGGCTCGGCACCCGCCCTGCCCGCGTGCCCGCTCCGGGTCGGCTCATGACACGTCCTGCTCGCGTTCCGCGGCCGTGCCGGCCCATGACACGCCCTGCCCGCGTGCCCGGTCCGTGCCCCCTCATGACACGCCCTGCTCGCGCAGCTCGCGGGCCAGCTCGTACAGCCCTGCCAGGTCCATGCCCTCGGCGAACAGCGGCAGTTCGTGCAGCGGCAGGCCCACCTCGGCCAGGACCGCACGCTGCTCGTGCTCCAGCGTGTACCGCTCGGCGTACTCATCGGCCTGCGTGAGCAGCGGGTCCACCAGCCGCTCGGCGTGCCCCCCGCGCCGCGCCCCGCCGAGCCCGGCGGACGACAGGGACCGCGCGACAGTGGAACGCGGGACCGTCCGCAGGAGTTCCAGGTCGGTCTCGTCCAGCACCTCCGGCCGGACCATGTTCACGATGATCCGGCCCACCGGCAGCCGGGCCGAACGCAGCTCGGCGATGCCGTCCACCGTCTCCTGGACGGGCATCTCCTCCAGCAGCGTCACCAGGTGCACAGCCGTCTCGGGCGACTTCAGCACCCGCATCACGGCCTGCGCCTGATTGTGTATCGGGCCGATCTTGGCGAGGCCGGCCACCTCGTCGTTCACGTTCAGGAAGCGCGTGATCCGCCCGGTCGGCGGGGCGTCCATGACGACGTAGTCGTAGGCGAACCGCCCGCTGCGCTCCTTGCGGCGCACCGCCTCGCACGCCTTGCCGGTCAGGAGGACGTCCCTGAGGCCGGGCGCGATGGTGGTGGCGAAGTCGATCGCGCCGAGCTTCTTCAGGGCCCGTCCTGCACTGCCCAGCTTGTAGAACATCTGGAGGTAGTCCAGAAGGGCCAGTTCGGGGTCGATGGCGAGGGCATACACCTCCCCGCCCCCGGGTGCTACCGCGATCTTCCGTTCCTCATAAGGCAGCGCCTCCGTTTCGAAGAGCTGCGCGATGCCCTGACGGCCCTCGACCTCGACGAGAAGCGTCCGCTTCCCCTCCGTGGCCAGGGCCAGCGCTAGGGCCGCGGCCACCGTGGTCTTGCCGGTACCGCCCTTGCCGCTGACGACCTGGAGCCTGCTCACGTATTCGAGCCTAACCAGTCCGCGCCCGGGCTACGCGGGAGGCTGTGGACAACCGGTGCGGTGGTGGGCCGCGTGGCCCCCGCCCGCCAGGGGCTAGAGTCGGCCGCATGACCAAGTGGGAATACTCGACTGTGCCGCTGCTCGTCCACGCCACGAAGCAGATTCTGGACACCTGGGGCGAGGACGGCTGGGAGCTCGTCCAGGTCGTGCCCGGGCCGAACAACCCCGAGCAGCTCGTCGCCTACCTGAAGCGGGAGAAGCAGTAGTGGGCGCCGTCGAGGCGAAGCTGGCCGAGCTCGGCCTGAGCCTGCCCGACGTGGTCCCGCCGCTCGCCGCGTACCAGCCGGCCGTGCAGTCCGGCCCGTACGTCTACACCGCCGGGCAGCTCCCGATGGTGGACGGCAAGCTTCCGGTCACCGGCAAGGTCGGTGCGGAGGTCACCGCCGAGGAGGCCAAGGAGCTGGCACGCACCTGCGCGCTGAACGCCCTGGCCGCCGTCAAGTCCGTCGCCGGTGACCTGGACCGCATCGCGCGTGTGGTGAAGGTCGTCGGCTTCGTGGCCTCGGCCTCGGACTTCACGGGTCAGCCCGCGGTGCTGAACGGCGCGAGCGAGCTGCTCGGCGAGGTCCTCGGCGACAAGGGCGTGCACGCGCGCAGCGCGGTCGGTGTCGCGGTGCTGCCGCTGGACGCGCCGGTCGAGGTCGAGATCCAGGTGGAGCTCGCGTAACACCCGTGGGGTCCGTCGGCGGGTCCCAGCTGCGGAATCCGTCCCGGGGGCCACTCGAACATCCGCCCGTCCCGGGATAGCCTCGCGCCCATGGCGAACGGTCAGTGGTACCCCCCGGAGTGGCCGGACCGCATCCGCGCACTCGCGGCCGGCACCCTCACCCCGGTGACCCCCAAGCGCGCGGCCACCGTCATGCTGCTGAAGGACACGGGCAGCGGCCCCGTCGTCCACATGCTGCGCAGACGCGCCTCCATGGCCTTCGCCGGAGGCGCGTACGCGTATCCGGGCGGCGGGGTCGACCCGCGTGACGACGACCACCACGTCCGCTGGGCGGGCCCCACGCGCGCGTGGTGGGCCGAGCGGCTCGGCGTCGACGAGACGGCGGCCCAGGCGATCGTGTGCGCGGCCGTGCGTGAGACCTACGAGGAGGCGGGCGTCCTGCTCGCCGGGCCGGACTCCGGCTCGGTCGTCGGCGACACCACCGGCGCCGACTGGGAGGCCGACCGGGCCGCCCTGGTCGCCCGGGACCTGTCCTTCGCCGAGTTCCTGGACCGCCGCGGCCTGCTCCTGCGCTCCGACCTGCTCGGCGCCTGGACCCGCTGGATCACCCCCGAGTTCGAGGCCCGCCGCTACGACACCTGGTTCTTCGTCGCCGCCCTCCCTCAGGGACAGCGCACCCGCAACGCCTCCACGGAGGCCGACCGCACGGTGTGGATCGCCCCGCGCGAGGCGGCGGCCGGGTACGACCGGGGCGAGCTGCTGATGATGCCGCCGACGATCGCGACCCTGCGCCAGCTCACGGCGTACGAGACGGCCGCCGGGGCGCTCGACGCCGCTCCGGCGCGGGACCTCACGCCCGTCCTGGCCACCGCCCTCCTGGTGGACGGGGAGATCGTGCTCTCCTGGCCGGGCCACGACGAGTTCACCAAGCACATCGCGACCGGGGGAGCCACCGCATGACGGACGCAAGCGCCCTTCCCGGCCAGCCCCGCGGCGGGGTCCTCTCGGGACCCGCCACCGCACGGGCCGTCAACGTCCTGGCCCCGAACGCGTCCGCGATGACCCTGGACGGCACCAACACCTGGATCCTCTCCGAGCCCGATTCCGACCTGGCCGTAGTGATCGACCCGGGGCCCCTGGACGACGGGCACCTGCGGCAGGTCGTCACCACCGCCGAGCAGGCCGGCAAGCGCGTCGCCCTCACCCTGCTGACCCACGGTCACCCCGATCACGCGGAGGGCGCCGCCCGCTTCGCGGAACTGACCGGCACGCGCGTGCGTGCCCTCGACCCGGCCCTGCGCCTGGGCGACGAGGGGCTGGCCGCCGGAGACGTGATCACCACCGGCGGGCTGGAACTGCGCGTGGTGCCGACCCCCGGCCACACCGCCGACTCCCTGTCCTTCCACCTCCCGGCCGACCGGGCGGTCCTCACCGGGGACACGATCCTCGGCCGGGGCACGACGGTCGTGGCCCACCCCGACGGCCGTCTCGGCGACTACCTGGACTCCCTGCGCCGGCTGCGCTCCCTCTCGGTCGACGACGGCGTGCACACGGTCCTGCCGGGCCACGGCCCGGTCCTGGAGGACGCCCAGGGCGTCGTCGAGTACTACCTCGCCCACCGCGCCACCCGCCTCGCCCAGGTCGAGACGGCCGTGGAGGACGGCTACCGCACCCCCGCGCAGGTCGTCGCCCACGTCTACGCCGACGTGGACCGCTCCCTGTGGCCGGCGGCGGAACTGTCGGTCCGGGCCCAGCTGGACTACCTGGAGGAGCACGGGCTCATCTGACCGTGCGCGGAGACGACGTCGGGCCCCGCCTCCTGAGGAGGCGGGGCCCGATGACGTACGGCGGGGTGTGCGCGTCAGCGCGAGCGCTTCGCGAGGCGCTCCACGTCCAGGAGGATCACCGCGCGGGCCTCCAGGCGCAGCCAGCCGCGCTGCGCGAAGTCCGCCAGGGCCTTGTTGACCGTCTCACGGGACGCGCCGACCAGCTGGGCCAGCTCCTCCTGCGTGAGGTCGTGCACGACGTGGATGCCCTCCTCGGACTGCACCCCGAACCGGCGCGACAGGTCCAGCAGGGCGCGGGCAACCCGGCCCGGGACGTCCGAGAAGACGAGGTCGGACATGGCGTCGTTGGTCTTGCGCAGCCGGCGCGCGACGGCGCGCAGCAGCGCCGTGGCCACCTCCGGGCGGGCGTTCAGCCAGGGCTGGAGGTCGCCGTGGCCGAGGCCGAGCAGCTTGACCTCGGTCAGTGCCGTGGCGGTCGCGGTGCGCGGGCCCGGGTCGAACAGCGAGAGCTCACCGATGAGCTCGCCGGGGCCGACCACGGCCAGCATGTTCTCGCGGCCGTCGGGGGACGTGCGGTGGAGCTTCACCTTGCCCTCCGTGACCACGTAGAGGCGGTCACCGGGGTCGCCCTCATGGAACAGCGAGTCACCGCGGGCGAGGGTCACCTCACTCATGGAGGCGCGGAGCTCCGCGGCCTGCTCGTCATCGAGCGCCGCGAAGAGCGGATTGCGCCGCAGAACGTCGTCCACGAGTTCTCTCCTTGTCGACCTGCTCAGGGGATCTTGCTCCCCCGTGTACCGAGGGACCGTGGTGCCCATTTTGTCGGGCGGTCCAAACAGTGTGATCTGTCACAAGGATGCCGCACACGTGTCCCGGGGTACGCGGCAGGGGTCCAATTGGGCGCCGATCTTCAGGGGCCGGGGCGGATGTCGGTGCCGGGTCGTAGGCTGGCCGGGTGTCCAAATCGCCGGTGAGAGCACAGGCCGAGGGGGCTGCGCGGGTGGTTGTACGTCGCGATTCCGCTGTGGGCGAACAGAGCCCCGATGGCGGTAGGAAAACGGCGAAACAGAACAAGGCGGAACCAGTGAAGAAGACGGCGGCCGCGGAGAAGGCCGCTTCCGCACATCGGGGCGTCTCTGCCAAGAAGGCCGCCGCCCCGGCGAAGAAGGCTGCTTCCGCCCAGAAGGCCGCCTCCGCGGAGAAGGCCACCCCGGCGGAGAAGGCCACCCCGGCGAAGAAGGCCGCGGCCGCGAAGAAGGCCACCTCGTCGAAGAAAGCCGCCCCGGCGAAGAAGGCCGCCCCGGCGAAGAAGGCCGCCCCGGCGAAGAAGGCCGCCTCCGTGAAGAAGGCGCCTGCGGCCAAGAAGGTCGTGGTGGCGCCCAAGAAGGCCGCCGCCCGGGTCAAGGCCGCCCCCGCGAAGGCCGTCGTCCACCCGCCGGGTGACGAGTCACGCACCGCCCTGGTCCGCCGGGCCCGCCGTATCAACCGCGAGCTCGCCGAGGTCTTCCCGTACGCCCACCCCGAGCTGGACTTCGAGAACCCCTTCCAACTGGTCGTCGCCACGGTCCTGTCCGCCCAGACGACCGACCTGCGCGTCAACCAGACGACGCCCTCCCTCTTCGCGAAGTACCCGACCCCGGAGGATCTGGCCGCCGCCAACCCCGAGGAGGTGGAGGAGATCCTCCGCCCGTGCGGCTTCTTCCGGGCCAAGACGAAGTCCGTCATAGGGCTGTCGAAGGCCCTGGTCGAGGAGTTCGGGGGAGAGGTGCCCGGCCGGCTCGAGGACCTGGTGAAGCTGCCCGGCGTGGGCCGCAAGACCGCGTTCGTCGTGCTGGGCAACGCCTTCGGCCGCCCCGGCATCACGGTGGACACGCACTTCCAGCGCCTGGTGCGCCGCTGGCAGTGGACCGGCGAGACCGACCCCGACAAGATCGAGGCCGCCGTCGGCGCGCTCTTCCCGAAGAGCGACTGGACGGACCTGTCGCATCACGTGATCTGGCACGGCCGCCGCATCTGCCACGCCCGCAAGCCCGCGTGCGGCGCCTGCCCGATCGCTCCGCTCTGCCCGGCGTACGGCGAGGGCGAGACCGACCCGGAGAAGGCGAAGAAGCTCCTCAAGTACGAGAAGGGCGGCTTCCCCGGCCAGCGTCTGAAGCCGCCGCAGGCCTACCTGGACGCGGGCGGCAGACCGGCGCCGCCCCTGGGGGCCGGATGAGCCGCTCGTTCAGGGGATCCCGGGCGGGCGCGGAACGATCTCAGGGGCGTCGTGCGTTGGGCGCGGCAGGACGACGGGGGTGGCGATGACGCGTGCGAGCGACACACAGGGCGGGCCGGTGGCGCTGAGCAAGGACGGTCTGCCCGGCTGGCTGGCCCCCGTGGTGCACGCCGTGGAGACCGTCCGCCCGACGCAGCTGAGCCGGTTCCTGCCGCCGAAGGACGGGGCGGGGCGGCAGTCCGCCGTGCTGGTCCTGTTCGGTGAGGGCGCGCACGGCCCGGAGCTGCTGCTCATGGAGCGTGCGAGCTCGCTGCGTTCGCACGCCGGCCAGCCCTCCTTCCCGGGCGGCGCCCTCGACCCGGAGGACGGCGACCCGCACGGCGACGGCCCGCTGCGGGCCGCCCTGCGCGAGGCGGAGGAGGAGACCGGCCTCGACCCCTCCGGCGTCCAGCTCTTCGGCGTCCTGCCCCGGCTCTACATCCCGGTCAGCGGCTTCGTCGTCACCCCCGTGCTGGGCTGGTGGCGCGAGCCGAGCCCGGTCGGGGTCGTCGATCCGAACGAAACCGCCCGAGTCTTCACCGTCCCCGTGGCGGATCTCACGGATCCCGCCAACCGCGCCACCACCGTCCACCCCAGTGGCCACCGAGGTCCGGCATTTCTGGTCGAATCAGCCCTTGTCTGGGGTTTCACGGCCGGAATCATCGACCGTCTGCTGCACTTCGCGGGCTGGGAGCGCCCCTGGGACCGCGAGAAGCAGGTCCCCCTCGACTGGCGCGCATGACAGGGTGGCCTTCGTGAACGTGCTGGACATCTTGTTGCTGGTCGCCGCCGTGTGGTTCGCGGTCGTGGGATACCGCCAGGGGTTCGTCGTCGGCATCCTGTCGGTGATCGGCTTCCTGGGCGGTGGCCTCGTCGCGGTCTACGTGCTGCCCGTCATCTGGGACGCGCTGACGGACAACGCGGAGGTGAGCACGACCGCTGCCGTGGTGGCGGTCGTCGTCGTCATCGTCTGCGCCTCCGTCGGCCAGGCCCTGACCACCCACCTCGGCAACAAGCTGCGCCGGCACATCACCTGGTCCCCGGCCCGCGCCCTCGACGCCACCGGCGGCGCCCTGGTCAACGTCCTGGCGATGCTGCTGGTGGCCTGGCTGATCGGTTCCGCCCTCGCGGGCACGACGCTGCCGACGGTCGGCAAGGAGGTCCGCAACTCCAAGGTCCTGCTGGGCGTCTCACAGGCCCTGCCGGACCAGGCGGCCACCTGGTTCGCGGACTTCTCCTCCGTCCTCGCGCAGAACGGCTTCCCGCAGGTCTTCAGCCCGTTCTCCAACGAGCCCATCACCGACGTCCAGCCGCCCGACCCGGCGCTCGCGGACAGCCCCGTGGCGGACCGCGCCCAGCGCTCCATCGTCAAGGTCACGGGCACGGCCCCGAGCTGCGGCAAGGTCCTGGAGGGCACCGGCTTCGTCTTCTCCGACCGCCGCGTGATGACCAACGCGCACGTGGTGGGCGGAGTCGACGAGCCGACCGTGCAGATCGGCGGCGAGGGCAGGAAGTACGACGCCAAGGTCGTGCTCTACGACTGGCGGCGCGACATCGCCGTGCTCGACGTGCCGGATCTGAAGGCGCCCGTGCTGCGGTTCACCCCGAAGGACGCGAGCAGCGGCGACAGCGCGATCGTCGCGGGCTTCCCGGAGAACGGGTCGTACGACGTGCGGGGCGCGCGCGTACGCGGCCGCATCACGGCGAACGGCCCGGACATCTACCACCGGGGCACAGTCCGACGCGACGTCTACTCCCTCTACGCGACCGTCCGTCAGGGAAACTCCGGCGGCCCGCTGCTCACACCCGACGGCAAGGTCTACGGCGTCGTGTTCGCCAAGTCGCTCGACGACGCCGAGACGGGATACGCGCTGACCGTGGACGAGATCCAGGAGGACATCACCAAGGGGCGCGCCGCCAACGAGCAGGTGGGCAGCGACAGCTGCGCCCTCTAGGGCCCGTCGTCAGGCCCTTTCGGCCCTTTGGTCAGGTGGCGGGGTGTCACTCGCGCGAGTGATGTCTCAGTCGCGTGTGTGGCGCAGACGTACGGAGACCCAGCGGGCCCGGCGGCGGAGGATGCGCGGGATCCCCACCCTGGGATCCGCGGTCACCATCTGCGGTGCGCCGCTTCGCTGGTGGGGGTTCGTACCGCTCGCCGAGCGGCGATTGCGGGTTGCGTCACTGTAGTCGTGCGTCCAGCCCATACCCCGACGTGTGCCCCCGCCCCATGGTCGATAACCGCTCCCGAGGCGTCCAATTGGCCTATGCGCCAGGCAAGTGGCCGTTCGTAGGACAAGCGTTCACAGGCCGGTACGGGGCGGGGTCGCCCGGTCACCGGTCGGGTTCGGGATCCCGCAGCCAGTTGACGAGTTCGGAGGAGAACGCGACGGGGTCCTCCTCGTGCGGGAAGTGCCCGAGGCCGTCGAACAGACGCCAGCGGTAGGGGGCTTCGACGTACTCCCCGGACCCGGCCGCGCTGCGCGTGCGCATCACGGGGTCGAGCGAGCCGTGCAGATGGAGCGTCGGCACCCGCACGGGCCGCTTCATCCGCCGGTTGAACTGGATGCCGTCCGGGCGGGCCAGGGAGCGCACCATCCAGCGGTACGGCTCGACCGCGCAGTGTGCCGCGGAGGGGATGCACATGGCGCGGCGGTACGTCTGCAGCGCCTCGTCCTCGGGCGGGCGCGGCCCGGACCACTCCTGGATCAGCTCCGCCACCAGCGCCCCGTCGTCGGCGGTGAGCTGCCGCTCCGGGATCCAGGGCCGCTGGAACCCCCAGATGTGTGACCCGGCACGGGTCTGCTTGACGTCCCGCAGCATGGCCGAACGCCAGCGCCGCGGGTGCGGCATGGACGCGACCGCCAGCCGCCGCACCAGCTTGGGGCGCATCGCGGCCGCCGTCCACGCGAGGTATCCGCCCAGGTCGTGGCCGACCAGCGCGGCGTCCGGCTCGCCCAGGGAGCGGATGACGCCGGTGACGTCGAGCGCGAGGTTGGCCGGGTCGTAGCCGCGCGGTGTGCGGTCGCTGCCGCCGACTCCCCGCAGGTCCATGGCGACGGCCCGGAAGCCGGCGTCGGCGAGCGCCACCAGCTGGTGCCGCCAGGTCCACCAGAACTGCGGGAAGCCGTGCAGCAGCAGCACCAGCGGCCCGTCGCCCAGCTCGGCGATGTGGAAGCGGGCGCCGTTGGCGGCGACGTCCCGATGGCTCCAGGGGCCGTCCAGCAGGACGGCCGGAGCCGCTGGTTCCGAAGGTGTCTGTCCCGCAGGGGTGGAGGAGCCCGTCATGACGACGAGCGTGCCACAGCCTCGATGGCCTCGGGGACCCGGTCCTGCGGCAGCTCCGGACGCGGGTGCGGCTTGGCCTTCTGCAGCACGACCGCGCTCTCCTTCATCGACGCGGCGACCTTCTGCGGGCCCTTGCTCTTCTTGGCCTTCTTCGCGAAGGTCACGCCGATCAGCGCGAGCACCCCGGCGACCAGCACGTTCGCCGCGAACGACAGCAGGAAGCAGACCGCGAGGTTCCAGTCGCTCCAGGTGCGGATGCCGTACGCCAGCGCGAAGTTCAGCATCGGCAGCGAGAAGATCAGTACCGCGCCGGCCGCCGAGAAGGCGCCGCCACTGGTCGCACCGCGCTTCACGTCCTGCTTGAGCTGCGCCTTCGCCAGCGCGATCTCGTCGTGCACCAGCGCCGACATTTCCGCCGTCGCCGAGGCGAACAGCTGGCCGATGCTGCGTTCGGCGCCGACCGGGCTGCCGTCGGGTGCGCTCATCGCGGTCTCCCTCTTCTGCGTACGGTCCGTTTTCCGCGTCTTGTTCCTGACCCGCCGCAGTCGTCCGACTGGGTGCGGCCTGACTGCGTACGGTCCCGTCTTTTGTACCGTCTCGTCAGATCATGCCGGACGGTGGTGGTCCTCGCCTGCCCCGCCCGGCACTTCGGCAAGCCCGTGGCGCGCCGCCGCCTTCTCCTGGGCGATCCTGCGGTGCTCGGCCGCCTTGCGCTCGTAGAGGGCGGCGAGCCGCAGGTGGTACGCCGGGTCGTCCTCCTCGTAGACGTCCGGGATGCCGTCGGCGTCCTCGTCGCGCTCCTCTTCCTCCCACAGGCGCCGGTACTTGGCGTTGCGGATCTTCAGCAGGACGGTCGCGAGTGCCGCGGCGATGAGCGAGCCCAGCAGGACGGCGGCCTTGACCTCGTTGGTCATCGCCTGGTCGTCGTCGAAGGCGAGTTCGCCGATGAGCAGCGACACGGTGAAGCCGATGCCGGCGAGGCTCGCCACCGCGAACACGTCCGCCCAGGCGAGGTCGTCACTGAGCGAGGCCCGGGTGAAACGGGCCGTCAGCCAGGTGCCACCGAAGATGCCGACCGCCTTGCCGACGACGAGACCGAGGACCACACCGAGGGTCTCCGGCCGCGTGAACACGTCGGCGAGCGCCCCGCCGGACACCGCGACGCCCGCGCTGAACAACGCGAACAGCGGCACCGCGAGCCCCGCCGACAGGGGCCGCACCAGGTGCTCGATGCGCTCGCCGGGGGAGCGGTCCTCGCCCTCGCGCCGGTGGCAGCGCAGCATGAGGCCCATGGCGACACCGGCGACGGTGGCGTGGATGCCGCTGTTGTACATCAGCGCCCAGACGACGAGGCCCAGCGGCACGTACACGTACCAGCCGCGCACGCCCTTGCGGAGCAGCAGCCAGAACAGCACCAGCCCCGCGACGGCCCCGCCCAGCGCGGCGAAGTTCAGGTCGGCGGTGAAGAACACCGCGATGATCAGGATCGCGAAGAGGTCGTCGACGACGGCGAGGGTCAGCAGGAAGGCCCGCAGCGCGCTCGGCAGGGAGCTGCCGATGACGGCGAGGACGGCGAGCGCGAACGCGATGTCGGTGGCGGTCGGCACCGCCCAGCCGGCCAGGGAGCCACCCCCCGCGACGGCGGTGACGGTGTAGACGAGCGCCGGTACGGCCATGCCGCACAGCGCGGCGACGACGGGCAGCGCGGCGGCTTTCGGGTCGCGCAGGTCGCCCGCCACGAGTTCCCGTTTGAGCTCGATGCCGGCGACGAAGAAGAAGATCGCGAGCAGTCCGTCGGCGGCCCAGTGCGCGACGGACAGGTCGAGGCCGAGGGCGGCGGGGCCCAGGTGGTAGTGGGAGACGCTCTCGTAGCTGCTCTGCAACGCGGGGATGTTCGCCCAGAGCAGCGCGGCGACCGCGGCCACGAGCAGCAGCACCCCGCCGACGGTCTCGGTGCGCAGCGCGTCCGCCACATACGTCCGCTCGGGCAGCGACAGCCGGCCGAGGACCTTGCGGGGGGTGCTGGGGCGGGGCGCGGTCACGAGGGAAACCTCCGGTCGGTGGGCAGGGCTGAACGCATGCCGACCAGACTTCCCGGCGCACCATGGAGCACTTGTTTTGCTTAGTTTAGCTAAGGGTGTGGCGGGGCGCACTTTCAGCGCCCTCACCATGGGCGGGGGCGCACCCGCGCACCTCACGACGGGCACCACGGGCACCCACGCGGGCACCCGGCTCGCTGGCCGCCGGGTGCCCGTCGTCGGTTCCGCTATGCCCGCTCAGTCCTCACGGTGCCGGCTCAGTCCTCGCTGGGCGCGGCCGGCAGCTTGGCCTGGATGAGGTCCATGACCGTGGAGTCGGTCAGCGTGGTGACGTCACCGAGCTGGCGGTTCTCCGCGACGTCCCGCAGCAGTCGGCGCATGATCTTGCCGGAGCGGGTCTTGGGCAGCTCGGCCACCGGCAGGATCCGCTTCGGCTTGGCGATCGGGCCGAGGGTGGTGCCGACGTGCGTGCGCAGCTCGGCGACCAGGTCCTCGGTCTCGGCGGCCGTGCCGCGCAGGATCACGAAGGCGACGATGGCCTGTCCGGTCATCTCGTCCGCCGCGCCGACCACGGCCGCCTCGGCGACCGAGGGGTGGGAGACGAGCGCCGACTCGACCTCCGTGGTGGAGATGTTGTGCCCGGAGACGAGCATGACGTCGTCGACCCGGCCGAGCAGCCAGATGTCGCCGTCGTCGTCCTTCTTGGCACCGTCACCGGCGAAGTACTTGCCCTCGAAGCGCGACCAGTACGTGTCGATGAACCGCTGGTCGTCGCCCCAGATGGTGCGCAGCATCGACGGCCACGGCTCGGTGAGCACCAGGTAGCCGCCCCCGCCGTCGGGCACCTCGTTGGCCTCGTCGTCCACGACCGTCGCGGAGATGCCGGGCAGCGGGGTCTGCGCCGAACCGGGCTTGGTGGCGGTCACGCCCGGCAGCGGGCTGATCATCATCGAGCCGGTCTCGGTCTGCCACCAGGTGTCGACGACCGGGGTGCGGTCGCCGCCGATGTTCTTGCGGTACCAGACCCAGGCCTCGGGGTTGATCGGCTCGCCGACCGAGCCCAGCACGCGCAGGCTGGACAGGTCGAACTTGGCGGGGATGTCGTCGCCCCACTTCATGAACGTACGGATCGCGGTCGGCGCGGTGTAGAGGATCGTCACGCCGTACTTCTGCACGATCTCCCAGAAGCGGCCCTGGTGCGGGGTGTCGGGCGTGCCTTCGTACATGACCTGCGTCGCGCCGTTGGCGAGCGGGCCGTAGACGATGTACGAGTGGCCGGTGACCCAGCCGACGTCGGCGGTGCACCAGTAGACGTCGGTCTCCGGCTTGAGGTCGAAGACGGCGTGGTGGGTGTAGGCGGTCTGCGTGAGGTAGCCGCCGGAGGTGTGCAGGATGCCCTTCGGCTTCCCCGTGGTGCCCGAGGTGTAGAGGATGAACAGCGGGTGCTCGGCGTCGAAGGCCTGCGGGGTGTGCTGGGTGCTCTGCCGTTCCACCAGGTCGTGCCACCACACGTCGCGGCCCTCGGTGAAGGCGACCTCCTGGCCGGTGCGGCGTACGACCAGGACGTGCTCGACGATGCCGGCCTTCTCGACGGCCTCGTCCACGGCCGGCTTGAGCGCGGACGGTTTGCCGCGGCGGTAGCCGCCGTCGGAGGTGATGATCACGCGGGCGTCGGCGTCCTGGATGCGGGTGGCGAGCGCGTCGGAGGAGAAGCCGCCGAAGACGACCGAGTGGGCGGCGCCGATCCGGGCGCAGGCCAGCATCGCGATCGCCGTCTCGGGGATCATCGGCATGTAGACGGCGACCCGGTCGCCCGCCTGGACTCCCAGCTCCAGCAGGGCGTTGGCCGCCTTGGAGACCTCGTCCTTGAGCTCGGCGTAGGTGATGGCGCGGCTGTCGCCGGGCTCGCCCTCGAAGTGGATGGCGACCCGGTCGCCGTGCCCGGCCTCCACATGGCGGTCGACGCAGTTGTAGGCGACGTTGAGCTCGCCGTCCTTGAACCACTTGGCGAACGGCGGGTTCGACCAGTCGAGGGTCTCGGTGGGCTCCTTGGCCCAGGTCAGCCGACGGGCCTGCTCGGCCCAGAAGCCGAGCCTGTCAGCCTTGGCCTGTTCATACGCCTCCGCGGTGACGTTGGCGTTCGCGGCCAGGTCGGCGGGGGGTGCGAACCTGCGCTCTTCCTTGAGCAGGTTGGCCAGGCTCTCGTTGCTCACGGCATCTGCCTTTCCCAGGGTGTCCGTTGTGTCCCAGGCCACAGCTCATCAGACCCGGGGGTGCGATGACAAGGGCCGACCGCCGATTGGTTTAGACCTGTCGGCGGTGCGGTCGGGACCGGGGGTCATCCGTACCCACGGACGCCGACCAGGGAAAGTTCACCGGCACGGGGGCACGCCCTCACCCTTGGGGCCGGGCGGGAGATGCCGTGGCCCGGCGTGCCGGGCGGGAGAGACCGCGCCCGGCATGTCGGGCGGGAGAGACCCTGACCCGGAGGGCCGAGCGGCAGAGACCCCGCCCCGGCGGGCCGGTGGGGCGGCGACGTGACGGGGCGCCGGGCGGGAGGATGTCCTGGCCCGGCGCCCCGTGCCGTGCTCATGCCGTCAGGCCGGACTCCCGTACGCGGTCGAATACGCCGTCCGCGTCCGTCTCGGTGAGCAGGTACGCCTCGGCCTCGCCCACGTGGAAGTACATCCCGTGCAGCTCCAGGGTGCCCTCGTCGATGGCCCGGGCCACCGAGTCGTGCGCGCGCAGGTGCTCCAACTGCTGGACCACGTTGGTCAGGCAGAGCTGCTCGACCGCGTCCTCGGGGGAGCGCCCGGCCAGCCTGCCCCAGGACAGACGGTCGTCGGCCATGCGCTCCAGGCTCGGCAGCCCGTGCCGCAGCCACCGCTTCAGCGGGGTCTGCGCGCCGCCGGGCTCGGAGCTGAGCAGCGCCTGCATGGCGCCGCATCCCGAGTGCCCGCACACCGTGATGGACCGCACCTGCAGCACGTCCACGGCGTACTCGATCGCCGCCGCCACCGAGTCGTCACCGCTCTCCTCGCCCGGGCGCGGGACGAGGTTGCCCACGTTGCGCACGACGAACAGGTCGCCCGGCCCGCTGGAGGTGATCATCGAGGTGACCAGCCGGGAGTCGGCGCAGGTGAGGAACAGCTGCGACGGCTGCTGCCCCTCTCTGGCAAGCCGGGCCAGCTCGCTGCGCACCAGGGGTGCGGTGTTGCGCTGGAACGCGCTGATGCCACGCGCCAGTTCGTGCCCGGTGCCTCCGCCGATGCCGCCGGTGCCCGTCGGATCCGGCTCGGAGCCGTCCGGTCCGTCCGCGTTCTTCTCGGCGGGGGGTGCGGACCGGGGGCTGTCGCACTGGTGGTTGCGCCAGGGTGTCCAGGGCCGGCAGCGGCAGTCGCCGGAGGACTGGGGCTCGGAGATACGGGTGCCGGGATGCCGGCCGGTGATCTCGACGGTGCCGCCCTGCGCGGTGTGCGTCTTCTGCCAGTCCTGCAACGTCTCGTATGCGGCGTGGTCCATGAACGACCCGTCCAGCTCGACGACGGTGTCGGCGCCGTGGGGCACGAGATGCAGGGCCCGGCTGAGCCGTGGCACCGCGAGGAACGTCAACTGGCCTCTGACGTGTACGTGATGGACTCCTTCCTTTTCGTCGTGCGTGATGCGGGTGCGGGTGAGGCGGTGCAGGGCGACGCCGACGGCCGTGGCGACACCGAGCGCCACGCCCTCGAGGACGCCGAGGGAGACCACGCCGAGGGTGGTGACGGCGTAGACCCACACTTCCCGGTGGCGGGTCACCGTGCGGATGTGGTTCAGGGACACCATCTGGATGCCGACGGCCATCACCAGGGCGGCGAGCGAGGCGAGCGGGATGAGCTCCAGGATCGGGACCATCAGCAGCGTGGCGATCACTACGAGAACGCCGTGCAGCATCGTGGAGTTCCGGCTGACCGCGCCCGCGTGGACATTTGCCGAACTCCGCACGGCCACACCCGCGATGGGCAGTCCGCCGAGTGATCCGGAGACGATGTTGGCGGCGCCCTGTCCGAGCAGTTCGCGGTCGAGGTGCGAGCGCCCGACACGGGGCGACAGCCCCGGGCGGCCGGCCACCAGCTTGTCCACGGCGACCGCGCCGAGCAGCGACTGCACGCTGCACACCAGCGTGGTGGTGAGCACGGCGGCGACCAGGCCGAGCACGGGGCCCTCGGGCAGCCCGGCCAGGGCGTGGTTGCTCCACGACGGCAGGTCGACCTTGGGCAGGCGGAGCCCGGCGAGGGCGGCGGCCGCGGTGGCTCCGGCGACGGCGACGAGCGCCGCCGGGACCTTGCGCAGCAGGCGTCCGGCCCGGCCGGGCAGTCTCGGCCAGAGCAACAGCAGCGCCAGGGTCAGGACGCTCACGGACACGGCCGCGGGGCGCATGTGCGCCAACTGGGCGGGCAGCGCGCGGAGGTTGTCCGGGACGGAGCTCTGCGGTGTGCCGCCGAGCACGATGTGCAGCTGGGCGACGGCGATGGTGACGCCGATCCCGGCCAGCATGCCGTGCACGATGGCGGGGCTGACGGCGAGGGCGCCCCGTGCCACGCGCAGGCAGCCGAGGCCCAGTTGGGCGAGGCCGGCGAGGACAGTGATGGCGCAGGTCGTCCGCCAGCCGTAGCGCTGGATGAGGTCGGCGGTGACGACGGTGAGCCCGGCGGCGGGGCCGCTCACCTGGAGCGGGCAGCCGCCGAGCCGCCCGACGACGAGCCCGCCCACGGCGGCGGCGACGAGGCCGGCCTGGAGAGGGGCGCCGGTGGCCAGGGCGATGCCCAGGGACAGGGGCAGCGCGATCAGGAAGACCGCGATCGAGGCCGAGACGTCGGCACCCGCGATCCGGAATCGGCGGGGGCCGGTCGGCGGCGGACTGTGGGGTGGGTGGGTGTGCTCGGTCCGGTTCGGGTCGGCGGCGCGTGTGGGGACGCAGGCTGACATGGTTTCCCGTCTCCTCCGGGGCTGCGCGGTCGCGTGAAGTGGGGTCCGCTCGGGGCGGGGCTGTCGGTCGCGGCGGTCACGGCGTAATACGGCGGGATGAAACAACGGTCGGTAAACGGATCGTAATGCAGAGTAAAGGGCAGGCATAGACTTTACGGGCAAATAGGCCCATAAATCACTCTGAAGGGTGAAGTAGCTCTTTGGTCGGCTTGTCGTACTAATTCCTTCTCGGTCTCGTGCGAATTTGGCGGCGCTGTCCGCACCCGAGAGAAGGAAGAAGGTGGGCGGAACATGGCCGCCACCCACAGGATCGCCGCGGGCTCCGTCATCGCCGCGGTCTGCGCCGCATCGCTCGCCGGCTGCGCGACCGGCACCCCCCGGCAGGAGGCCCCGGCCCCGCGGAAGCCGATGCCCGCACAGGCGCCGAAGAGCTCGGTCCGGCTGATCGGAGACGGCTCCACCGCCTACACCGGCGCCCAGCCGCACCTGCCACGCCCCGAACGCCTGCGGCCTGGCCAGAAGCCCCCGCAGTTCGTCGTCTTCTCCTGGGACGGTGCGGGCGAGGACAGCCAGAAGCTGTTCTCGCACTTCCGCAAGGTCGCCAAGGAGAACAACGCGACCATGACGTACTTCCTGAGCGGCGTGTACATGCTGCCGGAGGACCAGCGCGACCGGTACCGGCCGCCGCAGCACTCCCCGGGCCGCTCCGACATCGGCTTCAACGACCGCCGCGGCATCGCCGCCACCGCCGAGCAGCTGCGCCTGGCGTGGCTGGAGGGCAACGAGGTCGGTACCCACTTCAACGGCCACTTCTGCGGCAGCGGCGGGGGCGTCGGCGAGTGGTCGGTGGAGGACTGGAAGGACGAGATCGCCCAGGCCAAGCAGTTCGTGAAGACCTGGAAGACCAACACCGGCCTGAAAGGCGCCGCGCCGCTGCCCTTCGACTACGACAAGGAGCTGATCGGCGCCCGCACGCCCTGCCTGGAGGGCCAGCGCAACTTCATGCGCGCCGCGAGCGACCTGGGCTTCCGCTACGACACCAGCGGCGTGAACGACCAGGTCTGGCCGAAGAAGAAGATGGGTCTGTGGGACCTGTCGATGCAGCTCGTGCCGTTCCCCGGGCACTCCTTCGAGCAGCTCTCCATGGACTACAACTTCATGGTCAACCAGTCGGGCACCAAGACCCAGGGCAACCCCGCCCTGCACGACTTCTGGGGCGACCAGATGCGCGACGGCCTGCTCAAGGGCTTCTCACGGGCCTACGACGGCAACCGGGCGCCCCTGATCATCGGCAACCACTTCGAGTCCTGGAACGGCGGCACCTACATGCGGGCCGTCGAGGAGGTCATCGAGACGGTGTGCACCAAGGAGGAGGTGCGCTGCGTCTCGTTCCGGCAGCTCGCCGACTGGCTCGACGCCCAGGACCCGAAGACGCTGGAGAAGCTGCGCACCCTGCAGGTGGGCCAGGCACCCAAGGAGGGCTGGGCGTCCTTCCTGTCGGACCGGCCCGCCCCGGCGCCCAAGGGTGTGCCCGGGGCTCCGGCGGCCGGGAGGTAGCCCTCAGGGCGGACATCGCACGGCGCACGCGCGCGTGAAGATGGCCACTCCGCCGCGGCGCGGGCCCCAGGGGTGCGTAGGGTCGTACTCATGAGTACAGCAGGCGCGAGCGCCGATCCCCTCGCGGCCCTGGGGGCGCTGCCCGGAGTGGCCGATTCCGTGGAGTCCGTACGCAAGGCCGTGGACCGGGTCTACGGGCACCGGATCATGCGGCGGCGCAGCAACGCCATCACCTCCGAGGCCGCGCTGCGCGGCGCCCGCGGCTCGGCCGCGCTGTCCGGCGCGGACTGGGCCCTGGAGGAGGTCCGCCGGCGCACGGACTTCAGCGGCGACGACGAGGCCCGCACCGTGGGTGCCGCCCTGCGGCTCACCGCGGAGGCGGGCCAGCTGCTGTCGATCTGGCGGCAGTCGCCCCTGCGCGTGCTGGCCCGGCTGCACCTGGTGGCCGCGGCGGACAAGGCAGAGCAGGTGGGACGGCCGCGGCAGGAGGGCGAACCGGTCGACGAGCCGCTCGTTGGGCTGCCGCTGCCGAGCGCCGCGGAGGCGCACGGCAGGCTGGACGGACTGGCCGGTCTGATCATCGCGGGCGGTTCCGCGCCGGCGCTGGTGACGGCCGCCGTCGTGCACGGCGAACTCCTCGCGCTACGCCCCTTCACCTCCCACAACGGCCTGGTCGCGCGCACTGCCGAGCGCATCGTCCTGGTCGGCAGCGGGCTGGACCCGAAGTCGGTGTGCGCGGCCGAGGTCGGTCACGCCGAGCTGGGGCGGGACGCCTATCTGGAGGCCCTCAGCGGGTACGTCTCCGGTACCCCGGAGGGCGTCGCCGCCTGGATCGCCCACTGCGGCAGGGCGGTCGAACTGGGAGCGCGCGAGTCGATGGCGGTGTGCGAGGCGCTGCAGCGCGGAGCGGCGTGACATCTGCCGGTCCACAAAGTGATGCGGCGGTACGAGTTCTCGTACCGCCGCTGGCATGAGCACCGGGTTACCAAGCGTCCTCGATATGTGCCCATCAGGTCGGGGGCTTTGCCCGTCACCTGGTGCGGCTGGCCCGTATTCGACGGGTCGACGTCGCGTGGGTGCCCGGTGTTCATGCGCGGTCCGTGGGGCCAAATGCGTTTAAAGGTGATCCTCTCGGATGTCCTTGGTCTCGCGGGCCGTTGAATCCTTTGTACTCCTGCCCCGCGGCAAGCGGAAGCCCAGGTTGTACTTCTTTACTTTCGGGTTCACGCAAGAAGCGGTGACGCCAGAGGTCAAGCGACTGTGGCCCGGCGCCGGTTCGCATACCAGACGAGTCCCGCGGTGGCCGCCGCGGCGCCTATCGCGGCGACGGCGACGAGCGCCGGGCGCGGCGGTACGGAGAACGCGGGGATGCGCTGCTTGAGCCGGACCGGGCGGTGGAAGTCCAGGATCGGCCACCCGCGCGCGAGGGCCTCGCGGCGCAGCGCCCTGTCCGGGTTCACGGCATGGGGGTTGCCGACGGACTCCAGCATCGGCACGTCGGTCGCCGAGTCGCTGTAGGCGTAGCAGCGGCTGAGGTCGTACCCCTCGGACTCGGCCAGCTCCCTGATGGCCTCCGCCTTGGTCGGTCCGTAGGCGTAGTACTCCACGTCGCCGGTGAAGCAGCCGTCGTCGCCCACGACCATGCGGGTGGCGACCACCCGGTCCGCGCCCAGAAGCTCGCCGATCGGCTCGACCACCTCCGCACCCGACGTGGACACGATCACGACGTCGCGGCCGGCGGTGTGGTGCTCCTCGATGAGGGAGGCGGCCTCGTCGTAGATGATCGGGTCGATCAGGTCATGCAGCGTCTCGGCGACGATCTCCTTGACCTGCTGCACGTTCCAGCCGCGGCACAGGGCGGACAGATATGCGCGCATGCGCTCCATCTGGTCGTGGTCCGCGCCGCCGGCGAGGAAGACGAACTGGGCATATGCGGTACGCAAGACGGCCCTGCGGTTGATCAGACCGCCTTGGTAGAACGACTTGCTGAACGTGAGCGTGCTCGACTTCGCAATGACCGTCTTGTCCAGGTCAAAGAAGGCGGCTGTGCGGGGCATCGAGTGGTTTTCCACGTCCCAGAGCATAGGCGCAGCCCATTCGGCGTAAGGTGGGGCGCGTGGGTTTGCCTGAGAAGGCTCTCGGGTACACCATGGAAGTCACGGATCGTTCGCGACCGTGCTAACCCGGCCCGACTCCTCCCCCCCCGAGTCGGCCGTGGGGACGACCCCCGCTCTCCCCCCCGGCGGGGGTCGTCGCATGTCCGGGTGGGTTTTTCCTTCTCAGCGTGGCCTGGCAGCCGTTGAGGTGTGGCTTTCGGCAAAGTGTTGTCATGCTCATGATTTGTCACGGTGTGTAGCTGCGGGACTGCTCTGTGAGGGCCGTGCACAGGGCCGTGCGCAGGGCCCGAGTGACTCACCGGTATGGGTGACCGCGATATTCACAACTCCCGGAACGTCCACAGTTATCCACCAAGATCCACACGATTTCCGGGATCGCTGCACCGTGATTCCGACGCATCCCGCTCGCGGCGAGTTCATGGCCGGTTCCGAGTACCCGGGAGCGTTTGGCCGGTTTCTGTCGGCCGTTCACAGGGAGGCCGCTTGTCGGTTCTTCCCACCTATGGGAATCGCGGGGCCGCAGTGGCTCTGCGAGTCATGCAGCGAAGGGGGTTGGAAACCGTGGCCGGAACCGTCACACACGATCCGCCGCCGGCCGCCGGAGGGCGGCAGGGAGGACCGCTGATCGTCACCGAGGACACCGAACTCCTCGACGACCTGCTGCGCCTGTGCGCGGCAGCCGGCGCCACACCGGAGGTGCACCACGGGGTGCCGGAGCACAGAGGCAGCTGGGAGGCCGCACCGCTCGTCCTGGTCGGCGACGACGCCGCGCGGCGGGTGCGCGGGGCCGCCCGCAGAAGGGGCGTCGTCCTCGTCGGCCGGGACCAGGACGACTCCGGGGTGTGGCGGCGGGCCGTCGAGATCGGCGCCGAGCACGTCCTGATGCTCCCCGACGGCGAGCAGTGGCTGGTCGACCGGATTGCCGACGTGGCCGAGGGCGTCGGCCGGCCCGCCCTCACCGTGGGCGTCATCGGCGGCCGGGGCGGGGCCGGAGCGTCCACGCTCGCATGCGCCCTCGCCGTCACCTCCGCGCGGGAGGGGCTGCGCACCCTCCTCGTGGACGCCGATCCGCTGGGCGGCGGACTCGACGTCCTCCTCGGCGGCGAGACGGCCGAGGGGCTGCGCTGGCCCGCCTTCGCATCCTCGCGCGGGCGGGTCGGTGGCGGAGCCCTGGAGGAGTCGCTGCCCGAGCTGCACGCGCTGCGGGTGCTCAGCTGGGACCGCGGCGACCGGATCGCGGTCCCGCCGCAGGCGGTGCGCGCGGTGCTCGCGGCGGCCCGGCGCCGGGGTGGCACCGTCGTGGTCGACCTGCCACGCCGGATCGACGACGGCGTCGCCGAGGTCCTCTCCCAACTGGACCTGGGCGTGCTCGTGGTGCCCGCCGAGCTGCGGGCCGTCGCGGCCGCGGGGCGGGTGGCCTCCGCGGTCGGCATGGTCCTGCGGGATCTGCGGGTGGCGGTCCGCGGGCCGTACCCGCCGGGGCTCGACGACCGCGAGGTGGCCCGCCTGCTCGGTCTGCCCCTGGTCGGCGAGGTTCCGGTCGAGCCGGGCCTGTCCCGCCCGGACCAGGGCACGGCACCCCCGGGCGCCGCCCCGCGAGGACCGCTCGCCCGGTTCTGCAAGGGGTTCTGGGAGCGCGCACTCGTCGAGGCGGGTACGACATGAGCACCCTGGCCGGACTCGAGGGCGCGGCGCTGCTCGACGGGGTGCGGCGGTGGCTGGCCGAGAGCGGGGCCGAGCCGACCCCCGCGCGCGTGGCGCAGGCGCTGCGCGAGCAGGGGCGGGTCCTCGGGGACGCCGAAGTCCTCGGGGCGGCCGCACAGCTGCGGTCCGAGCTGGTCGGAAGCGGGCCGCTGGAGCCGCTCCTCGCCGATCCGTCGGTGACGGACGTGCTGGTGTCGGCACCGGACCGGGTCTGGGTGGACCGGGGCGGCGGACTGGAGCTGACGCCGGTGCGGTTCGCGGACGCCGCTGCCGTGCGGCGTCTCGCCCAGCGCCTCGCCGCGGTGGCCGGACGCCGGCTGGACGACGCCCGGCCCTGGGCCGACGCCCGGCTGCCCGACGGGACGCGGCTGCACGCGGTGCTGCCGCCGGTCGCCGTGGGCTGCGCCTGCCTGTCGCTGCGGGTCGTCAGACCGCGAGCCTTCACGCTCGGCGAGCTGGTCGCGGCGGGCACGGTGCCGCCGGGCGGGGACCGCATGCTGCGCGCCCTGCTCGACGCCCGGCTGTCCTTTCTCGTCAGCGGCGGCACCGGCACCGGCAAGACCACGCTGCTCAGTGCCCTCCTGGGACTGGTGGGGCCGGGCGAGCGGATCGTCCTCGCCGAGGACTCGGCGGAACTGCGGCCCGACCACCCACACGTCGTGCGGCTGGAGACCAGACCCGCCAACCAGGAGGGCGCGGGCCTCGTCACCCTCGAGGACCTGGTGCGCCAGGCGCTGCGGATGCGACCCGACCGGCTGGTTGTGGGCGAGGTGCGCGGGCCCGAAGTGGTGCATCTGCTGGCCGCGTTGAACACGGGCCACGAGGGCGGCTGCGGGACGGTGCACGCCAACGCCGCCGCCGATGTACCGGCCCGCCTGGAGGCGCTCGGCACGGCGGCGGGACTGGACCGGGCCGCATTGCACAGCCAGTTGGCGGCTGCCCTCTCCGTGGTGCTGCACCTGGTGCGTGACCGGACCGGGCGGCGGCGGATCGCCGAGGTGCACGTGCTGGAACGGGACGCGTCGGGACTGGTGCGGACGGTGCCGGCGCTGCGGTGGGGCGCGCAGGCATTCGTGCGCGAGCGCGGATGGGAGCGATTGAGGGCACTGCTGCGGGGCGGGGCGAGTGGCTTGGAGCCGGGTGAGATGAAAGGGGCGTGTCATGACCGGGGTGTCTGAGATGTCGCTGGGTGCGGCCGTGGCCTGCATGGGGGCTGCCGTCTGGATGCTGGGCGAGCGAGAGGAGGCGGCGCGGCGGGCGCGCCTGCTGCTCGCGGAGGGCGGCCACACCGGGAGGGGGTCGCCCGGGTGGCGGTGGAGGGCCGACGCGTGGTGGCGCGTCCGCGGGCGGCTGCGCGCCGAGTGGTGGTCGCCGGTGGCCGGGTTGCTGCTGGCGGTGCTCGGGACGTCGGTGCTGCCGGCCGTCCTGGGGGCGGCCGGGGTGCCGTTGCTGCGCCGGGCCCGGCTGGCCGCCCGGGCCCGGCGGGACCGGGAGCGCCGGACGGACGCGGTGATCGCGCTGTGCGGGGCGCTGGCCGGTGAGGTCCGGGCCGGGCGGCAGCCGGGAGAGGCACTGCTCCGGGCCGCCCGGGACTGCGGCGGGCTCGCGGACGCGCGGTCCACGGTGCTGGCGGCGGCGCGGTTCGGCGGTGACGTGCCGGACGCGCTCGCCACGGCGGCACGCCAACCGGGTGCCGAGGGGCTGCGGGGACTCGCGGCGTGCTGGCGGGTGGCCGTGGGCCAGGGCGCGGGACTCGCGACCGGACTCGACCGGCTCGCCGCGGCCCTGCGCGCCGAGCGCGATCAACAGCAGGACTTGCGAGCCCAGTTGGCGGGTGCTCGGGCCACGGCGGTGATGCTCGCCGGATTGCCGGCTCTGGGGCTCCTCATCGGCACCGCCCTGGGCGCCGACCCCCTCCACGTCCTGCTGCACACCGGAGCGGGGTTGGGCTGTCTGGCGGCCGGCGGAGTGCTGGAGGGCGCGGGGCTGTGGTGGGTGCGGCGGATCGTGCGGGGCGCGGAGGCGGCGGCATGAGCGGGGAAGTCGTCCACAGGCTGGGGGCGGCCGTGGGGATCGTGCTGGCCGCCGCATGGGTGGCGCGTCGGCTGGTGCGGGCGCGGCGCCGTCGGAGCATGCGCCGGCGACTGACCGAGCTGTCCGGGATCCGGGAAGCGGCGATCGCCGTCCCCCGGCCGGAATGGCGCGGGGCCGCACGGAGGTGGTCGGCCCCCGTGGGCGTGGCGTGCGCCGGGTGGGTGCTGGTCGGAGGCCTCGCCGGGGCCGCGGTCGGATTGGCCGGCGCGGCGGGGGTCTGGCGGTGGCGGCTGAGGCGGGAGACGTCCGAGGCGGACCAGGGCGCGCCCGGACTCGCCGAGGCGGCCCGGCAGTTGCCCCTCGCCGCCGACCTGCTGGCGGCGTGCATCGCGGCGGGCGCCGGCCCGGTCGTCGCGGCACAGGCGGTGGGTGAGGCCCTGGGCGGACCTGTCGGCGATGCCCTCGCCCGGGGTGCGGCGGAGGTGCGGCTGGGCGGCGAACCGGGCTCGGCCTGGCGGAGGTTGGCTGCCCTGCCGGGTGCCGGAGGTCTGGCCCGGCTTCTCGAGCGCGCCGATGTGTCCGGGTCGCCCGCGGCGGTGCCGGTCGCACGGCTCGCCGCCGAAGCCCGGGCCGACTGGGGCCGCGCCGCGACGGCCGGGGCCCGCCGGGCGGGCGTGATGGTCAGCGCACCGGTCGGACTCTGCTTCCTGCCCGCGTTCATCGCAGTCGGCGTGCTGCCCGTGGTGATCGGACTCGCGGGCGGGGTGCTCGGAGGGGGTGGTGGATGACGCGGCAGCGGACCCGGAACAAGTGAGCGACAGCAAACGACAAATGCGGACTCTTTCCTACGGGGGTTGGGATGTATCAGGCGGTACGGGCACGGCTGTGTGCCCTGGTGTGCGGGATGCGTGCGGCGCGGCGGGACGCGGGGATGGTCACGTCCGAGTACGCGATGGGAATCGTCGCCGCGGTGGCGTTCGCCGTGGTGCTCTACAAGGTCGTCACGAGCGGCCCGGTCAGTGCGGAGCTGCAGAACATCGTGAAGGGCGCCCTCAATGCGCGGATGTGAGCGGGGCGCCGACCGGGGCTTCGTCACGGCGGAGTCGGCCGTGGTGCTGCCGGTGCTGGTGATGTTCGCGATGGCGCTGGTGTCGGGGCTGCTGGTGGTGGCAGCGCAGATCCAGTGCGTGGACGCGGCGCGGACGGGCGCGCGTGCGGCGGCCCGCCAGGACCCGCCCGGCGCGGTCGTGGAACTGACCCGGGAGGCGGCGCCGCCCGGCGCGAAGGTGACGGTCAGCCGGGACGCGGAGTACGTCCGGGTGACCGTGGTGGCCGAGCCGCCGGTGCTGCGCGGTCTGTCCTTCGCCGTGCGTGAGGAGGCGGTGGCGTCGGTGGAGGAGGCGGTGGGCACGTGAGCGGGTGCGGAGCGAGAGCGGGCGCGGGACGGGGATCGGCCGGGGTCCGGAGCGCCGGTTCGGGCGGAGGGCCGGCGGGGCCGTGGGGCGCTGATTCCGATCGGGGCTCCGCCACCGTCTGGAGCGTCGGAGCGATCGCCGTCCTGTGCGTGGTGTTCGGGGTGGTTCTCGCGCTCGGGCAGGCCGTCGTCCTCCGGCATCGTGCGGCGGGCGGTGCCGATCTCGCGGCGCTCGCCGCGGCCGACCACTGGGCCGACGGGGGTGCGGCGGCCTGCGGCTGGGCGGGACGGGTGGCCCGGGCGCAGGGCGTGCGGCTGGTGCGGTGCGAGGTCGCCGGGGAGATCTCGGACGTGACGGCGGCGTCCGGACGGGGGCCGTTCACGGTGGAGGTCAGGGCGCGGGCGGGCCCTCCGACGACCCCGCTGGATCTCCCGGCGACTGCCGCGACGCCACGCCCCCTGGGGCCTGCTCTCCCGGGGCCTCGCCCCCTGGTGTCGCGTCATCCGGCGCCTCACCCCCTGCCGCCTCGTCCTCCCGCTGGTTCTCCTCCGGGGCCCCCTCCAGCAGCACGGTGAGGAGCCGCACCGCCCCCCTCTTGTGCAGCGGATCGTTGCCGTTGCCGCACTTGGGGGACTGGATGCAGGACGGGCAGCCGGCGTCGCATTCGCAGGAGGCGATGGCCTGGCGGGTGGCGGTCAGCCAGGTGCGGGCGGTGTGGAAGGCGCGCTCCGCGAAGCCCGCGCCGCCCGGATGGCCGTCGTAGACGAAGACCGTGGGCAGCAGCGTGTCGGGGTGCAGCGGGATCGACACGCCGCCGATGTCCCAGCGGTCGCAGGTCGCGAAGAGGGGCAGCAGGCCGATCGACGCGTGCTCGGCGGCGTGCAGGGAGCCGCCGAGGATCTCCGGGTTGATCCGCGCGCGGTCCAGCTGGTCCTCGGTGACGGTCCACCACACGGCGCGGGTGCGCAGCGTACGAGGAGGGAGGTCGAGTTTCGTCTCACCCAGGACCTCACCCGTGATGAGCCGACGGCGCAGGAAGGAGACGACCTGGTTGGTGACCTCGACGGAGCCGAAGCAGAGGCGGCCGTCGCCCCAGGGGACCTCCACGTCCGTCTCCAGGACGGAGATGGACGTGGTGTCGCGGGCGACCGTGGAGTACGGCGGGGCGGCCTCCTCGACGAGGGCGACGGACTCCTCCAGGTCCAGCGACCGCACCAGGTAGGTGCGGCCCTGGTGGAGGTGGACCGCCCCCTCGTGCACCGTCGAGTGCGCGGCGCCGGCGTCGACCGTGCCGAGCAGCCGGCCCGTGCCGGTCTCGACGACCTGGACCGGGCGTCCGCCCTCTCCGCGGATGTCCGTCAGGTCCGCGGCGCGCTCACGGCGGGTCCAGTGCCAGGCCCTGGTACGGCGGCGCAGCAGCTTCGCGGCCTCCAGCTGGGGCAACAGGCCCTCGCTGGCCGGGCCGAACAGGTCGAGGTCCTCGTCCGTCAGGGGCAGCTCCGCGGCGGCCGCGCACAGGTGCGGCGCCAGCACGTAGGGGTTGTCGGGATCGAGGACGGTCGATTCGACGGGCCGGTCGAACAGGGCCTCGGGGTGGTGGACGAGGAAGGTGTCCAGCGGGTCGTCGCGGGCGACCAGGACGGCCAGCGCCCCCTGCCCGGACCGTCCGGCCCGGCCCGCCTGCTGCCACAGGGAGGCCCGTGTGCCCGGGTAGCCGGCGATGACGACCGCGTCGAGACCGGAGATGTCGATGCCGAGTTCGAGGGCGTTCGTCGCGGCGAGGCTCAGCAGTTCACCCGAATGGAGGGCTTGTTCGAGAGCGCGGCGCTCTTCCGGGAGATAGCCGCCCCGGTACGCCGCGACACGCCGGGACAGCGACCGGTCGACCTCGGCCAGACGTTCCTGGGAGATGACCGAGATCAGTTCGGCGCCACGCCGGGAGCGGACGAAGGCGACCGAGCGCACGCCCTGCACGGTGAGGTCGGTCAGCAGGTCGGCGGCCTCCGCTGTGGCCGTGCGGCGGACGGGGGCTCCCTTCTCGCCGTGCAGCTCGGTCAGCGGCGGCTCCCACAGGGCGAACACCAGTTCACCGCGGGGGGAGGCGTCGTCGGCCACCTCCAGCACCGGCAGGCCGGTGAGGCGGCGGGCTGCCACCGCGGGCTCCGCGGCCGTCGCCGAGGCCAGCAGGAACACGGGCGACGCGCCGTAGCGGGCACACAGCCGGCGCAGTCGCCGCAGCACCTGGGCGACGTGTGAGCCGAAGACACCGCGGTAGGTGTGGCACTCGTCGATCACGACGTACTTCAGCGACTTCAGGAAGGAGGACCAGCGGGGGTGGGACGGCAGGATGCCGCGGTGCAGCATGTCCGGGTTGGTCAGGACGTAGTTGCCGTACTGGCGGATCCACTCGCGTTCCTCGAACGGAGTGTCGCCGTCGTACACGGCGGCGCGTACCGAATGGCCCAAGGGGTGTGAAAGTTCCTTCACGGACCGGCACTGGTCCGCCGCGAGCGCCTTCGTGGGGGACAGGTAGAGGGCGGTCGCGCCCCGGCCGTTCGGGGCCTCGGCGCCGTCCATGAGGGTGGACAGGACGGGCACCAGGTAGGCCAGGGACTTGCCGGAGGCGGTGCCGGTGGCGACGACGACCGAGTCGCCGTCGAGGGCGTGCTCGGCCGCCCGTGCCTGGTGGGCCCACGGATGCTCGATGCCCGCGGCGGCCACGGCCGCCACGACCTCCGGTCGGATCCGGTCGGGCCAGACGGCATGGCGACCCGCACGCGGGGGCAAGTGCTCCGTATGAGTAATGCGCGAAGCCCTGCTCGGACCGGACGCGAGCCGGTCCAGGACCGCGCCCGGCGCGGGCCGGGAGGCGGGGTCCGGCGGGGTTCGATCGGATCGGTGATTCTTGGCCATCGGCACCGAGTGTGTCACTGGCGTGACGGACAATGGAGCCAAGGCGTCGTGCACGCCTGCCGGTAAGTGATTGAATGCCATCGCGGCTGGCGAAGCGTCCAGGGGCTGAAGCCGAATGCCCCTAGGGCGACCGCTCGATAGCAAGGTGCTGGAGGATCCGTGGACCTGTCCCTGTCGACCGAAACCATGGGCGATCGCACGATCGTCAGGGTCGGTGGCGAAATCGACGTATATACCGCGCCCAAGCTGCGCGAGCAGTTGGTCGAGCTGGTGAACGACGGCAGTTTCCACCTTGTCGTCGACATGGAGGGCGTGGACTTCCTCGACTCCACCGGGCTCGGCGTACTGGTCGGTGGCTTGAAGCGTGTGCGGGCCCATGAGGGCTCACTGCGCCTGGTCTGCAACCAGGAGCGCATTCTGAAGATCTTCCGTATCACCGGTCTCACCAAGGTGTTCCCGATTCACACCTCGGTCGAGGAAGCGGTTGCGGCCACCGACTGACGCCGGTCCCGGGCCCTCGGCCCGGGGCGGCCGATGTTCGGCGAAAGTGAAGACCGAGGGGGCCGGGTTTCGGCGGCCCGGAGCCCCTCGACAGCACGCCCGTGATTGCGAGGGGGATGCATGGCCACCGTTGAGCTCCGCTTCAGCGCGCTGCCCGAGCACGTCAGGACCGCCCGGCTGGTGGCGGCAGCGGTGGCGCGCAGGGCCGGGGTGGACGAGGCCGTCCTCGACGAGGTCAGGCTCGCCGTCGGTGAGGCGTGCACCCGAGCCGTCGGGCTGCACCAGACCGGCGGGATCTCGGCGCCGGTGAAGGTGTTGCTGATCGAGGAGGAGAAGCAGTTCTCCATCGAGGTCGGCGACGAGGCCGCGCACGCGGTGGCCGGTGCGCCGGGCGCCGGACCCGGCGACCCCGACGGTGAGGCCGACGAGGACGAGATGGGCCTCGCGGTCATCAGTGGCCTCGTCGACGACGTCGAGGTCAGCGCCGGGGAGCACGGCGGGCTGATCAAGATGACCTGGCCGACCACACCGCCGCCGACGATTCTGGTCTGACACCGCCACCGCTCGCACCCGTGTCTCCGAAGGGCCCCACCACCCGTGGGGTCCTTCGTCGTGTGCGGGTGTCAGTGCTCGCCTTTACAGTAGTTCCTGTGCCGTTCATCGCGTGAATTCGTTCACGATCATTCGCGTGCTCTCCGGCAGCCTCGGAATGCTTTCAGGGCATTACCTCAGAAGGCCAATTCCGTTTATCGCGCTCTGTTTTGATCAGGTTCCGGTACCTACAATCCCGTCCACATCTTGAGCTCAGCCCAAGCGTCAAGGAGGACGAATGGCGGGGCTTTCCCTCTCACAACAGTCGGGCCATCCCACAGACCTCGCAGCCGCCGTACTGACCGATGGCAACCGCGTTCTCATCGTGGTCATCGCGGTCGTCGCACTGGCGGCGCTGGCGGTCGCGGGCGTCCTGGTGCGCCAGGTACTCGCGGCCGGCGAGGGCACCGACAGCATGAAGAAGATCGCGGCGGCGGTACAGGAAGGGGCCAACGCCTATCTGGCCCGTCAGCTGCGCACGCTCGGCGTATTCGCCGTGGTCGTGTTCTTCCTGCTCATGCTGCTGCCCGCGGACGACTGGAGTCAGCGTGCCGGACGGTCGGTGTTCTTTCTGATCGGAGCGGCGTTCTCGGCGGCCACCGGCTATATCGGCATGTGGCTCGCCGTCCGCAGCAATGTGCGTGTCGCCGCGGCGGCGCGTGAAGCCACTCCGGCTCAAGGCGAGCCGGAAAAGGATCTGACCGCGGTCTCGCACAAGGCGATGAAGATCGCTTTTCGCACGGGTGGCGTGGTCGGCATGTTCACGGTGGGCCTCGGCCTGCTCGGCGCCTCCTGCGTGGTGCTGGTGTACGCGGCCGACGCGCCGAAGGTGCTCGAGGGCTTCGGCCTCGGGGCCGCGCTGATCGCCATGTTCATGCGTGTCGGCGGCGGCATCTTCACCAAGGCCGCCGACGTCGGCGCCGACCTGGTCGGCAAGGTCGAGCAGGGCATTCCGGAGGACGATCCGCGCAATGCCGCGACCATCGCCGACAACGTGGGCGACAACGTCGGCGACTGCGCGGGCATGGCGGCCGACCTCTTCGAGTCGTACGCCGTGACGCTGGTCGCCGCGCTGATCCTGGGCTCGGCGGCGTTCGGGGACGTGGGGCTCGGCTTCCCGCTGCTCGTGCCGGCGATCGGTGTGGTCACCGCCATGATCGGCATCTTCGCGGTGGCGCCGAGGCGGGCCGACCGCAGCGGCATGAGCGCGATCAACCGCGGCTTCTTCATCTCCGCGGTGATCTCGCTGGTGCTGGTGGCGGTGGCCGTCTTCGTCTATCTGCCGGGGAAGTACTCCGAGCTCGACGGGGTCACCGACGCCGCGATCCAGGGCAAGGACGGCGATCCGCGGATCCTCGCGCTCGTCGCGGTGGCCATCGGCATCGTGCTCGCCGCCCTCATCCAGCAACTGACCGGCTACTTCACGGAGACCACCCGCCGACCCGTGCGGGACATCGGCAAGACCTCCCTCACCGGCCCGGCCACCGTCGTCCTGGCCGGTATCTCCGTCGGTCTCGAATCCGCCGTCTACACCGCCCTGTTGATCGGTCTCGCCGTGTACGGGGCGTTCCTCCTCGGCGGCACGTCGATCATGCTGGCGCTGTTCGCGGTGGCCCTGGCCGGCACCGGCCTGCTCACCACGGTCGGTGTGATCGTCGCGATGGACACCTTCGGACCGGTCTCCGACAACGCGCAGGGCATCGCAGAGATGTCCGGCGACGTCGAGGGGGCGGGCGCACAGGTGCTCACCAACCTGGACGCGGTCGGCAACACCACCAAGGCGATCACCAAGGGCATCGCGATCGCCACGGCTGTGCTCGCCGCGGCGGCGCTGTTCGGCTCCTACCGCGACGCGATCATCACCGGCGCGCGGGACGTGGGCGAGAAACTCAGCGGGGAGGGCGCCCCGATGAGCCTGATGATGGACATCTCGCAGCCCAACAACCTCGTGGGTCTCATCGTCGGCGCCGCGGTCGTCTTCCTCTTCTCCGGTCTGGCGATCAACGCCGTGTCCCGGTCGGCCGGTTCCGTGGTCTACGAGGTGCGGCGGCAGTTCCGCGAGAAGCCCGGGATCATGGACTACAGCGAGAAACCGGAGTACGGCAAGGTCGTCGACATCTGCACCAAGGACGCCCTGCGCGAGCTGGCCACGCCCGGTCTGCTGGCCGTGATGGCGCCCATCTTCGTCGGGTTCACGCTCGGCGTCGGGGCGCTCGGCGCGTTCCTGGCGGGCGCGATCGGCGCGGGCACGCTGATGGCGGTGTTCCTCGCCAACTCCGGCGGCGCCTGGGACAACGCCAAGAAGCTCGTGGAGGACGGCCACCACGGCGGAAAGGGCGGCGAGGCCCATGCGGCGACCGTGATCGGAGACACGGTCGGCGACCCCTTCAAGGACACAGCGGGCCCCGCGATCAACCCGCTGCTGAAGGTCATGAACCTGGTGTCGCTGCTCATCGCACCCGCGGTGATCAAGTTCTCCTACGGTCCGGACCGGAGCATCGGGGTGCGGATCCTGGTCGCCGTCCTCGCGTTCCTCGTGATCGCCGGGGCGGTGTACGTGTCAAAGCGGCGCGGAATCGCCATGGGTGACGAAGACAACGCCGATTCGGAGCCCAAGTCGGCCGATCCGGCGGTGGTTTCGTAGGGAGGTTCCCCAGCCCCAGCTCAAGGTGCGGGCGGACGGCGCGTGTTGACGCGTCGCCCGCCCGCGCTGTGTGGGTACACGCTCACGCGTGAGCCTTCTCTCGCTTGGTGCAAAAGGTTACAAAAAGGTTTTATTGGACGACCGGCGTGCGGTTGTCGTGCATCTGGCGTGTATGTTCCGGGGCCGAGAGCCATGGAAGGGACCAATCCGGTGAACAAGAAGCTCGCGGCCGCACTGTCCGGCGGTGCGGTACTGGTACTGGCGCTGTCGGGCTGCGGCGGCGACGACAGCAACGACAAACTGGACTCCTGGGCCAAGCAGGTCTGTGACGCCGTACAGCCGCAGGCCAAGAAGATCGAGTCGGCCAATGCCGCGATCCAGAAGGAGACCTCGGACAACAGCACGCCGAAGGACGTCCAGAAGACCGACGCCCAGGCGTTCCAGGACATGTCCGACGCCTACAAGGCGATCGGGACGGCCGTGAACAAGGCCGGGGCGCCCGATGTCGAGAACGGCGAGAAGAAGCAGCAGGACGCGGTCAAGGAGCTCAACGCGATCTCCGCTTCGTACGCCTCCCTGAAGAAGCAGGTCGACGAGCTCGACACCAAGGACCAGGGCAAGTTCGCCGACGGTCTGAAGGACATCGCCACCGAGCTGGACAAGCTGAGCCAGAGCGGCAACGACGCCCTCAGGAATTTGGAGGAGGGCGAGGTCGGCCAGGCGATGGCCCAGCAGTCCAGCTGCAAGGCGGCCACGGCGTCGGCCGGAGCCAGCCAGAGCTGAGGCGGCGGGAACCGGGCGGCAGGGGCGGATCGACCCCGAACGGGCACGTGCGACCCGCGCCCCGGCGGCCACAATGGGGGGCGTGAGTAATGCCAGTCAGTCACCCCTGCCCCCGCTGCCCGCCTCCGACCGCCCCGATGTCGCCGCCCGGCTCCGGGACGCCCTGCTCGCAGCCTCCTTCACCGCCGACGGACTGCTCGAACTGCTCGGTGCCCCCGCGTACGCGGCGCTGGCCCGGAGCGAGACCGTGCCCGCACTCCGGGCGACCCGTGGGGACACGCCGCTGGAGATGCTGGTCCGGCTGTTCCTGCTCCAGCAGCCCGTGCCGCACGCGCGCGTGGCGGAGGTCCTGCCGGTCGACGCCTGCCTGGACAGCGGCTGGCTGGCCCGGACCGGCGGGCAGGAACTCACCGCCACGGTCGACGTCCGGCCCTACGGCGGGCCCGGCGGCGAGGACTGGTTCATCGTGTCGGACCTCGGCTGCGCGGTGGGCGGCGCCGGCGGCATCGGCCGGAATGAGGAAGGGGTCGTCCTCGGAGTCGGCGGCGCCTCCACGACCCTCGCCGGCATCACCGTCCGTACGCCCGTCGCCGCCGCGCTCGACCTCGGCACCGGTTCCGGCATCCAGGCCCTGCACGCCGCACAGCACGCCACACGCGTGGTGGCCACCGACCTGAACCCGCGCGCCCTGCACATCACCGCCCTCACGCTGGCGCTGTCCGGCACCGCCGCCGCCGAGCTGCGCGAGGGCTCCCTCTTCGCACCGGTCCGGGGCGACGAGACGTACGACCTGATCGTCTCCAACCCGCCGTTCGTGATCTCGCCCCGAGCCCGGCTCACGTACCGCGACGGCGGGATGGGCGGGGACGATCTGTGCCGCACGCTCGTTCAGGAGGCAGGGGAACGGCTCAACGAGGGCGGGTTCGCGCAGTTCCTCGCCAACTGGCAGCACGTCGAGGGGGAGGACTGGCAGGACAGGCTCCGGTCCTGGGTGCCCCGCGGCTGTGACGCGTGGATCGTGCAGCGCGAGGTGCAGGACGTCCATCAGTACGCCGAGCTGTGGCTGCGGGACGCCGGCGACCACCAGGGCGACCCGGCGGAGTACCAGGCGCGGTACGACGCGTGGCTCGACGAGTTCGAGGCGCGCAAGGTGAAGGCCGTCGGCTTCGGCTGGATCACCCTGCGCAAGACGGGCGCGGCCGTGCCCTCGCTCACGGTGGAGGAGTGGCCGCACCCGGTCGAGCAGCCGCTCGGCGACACGATCCGGGCCCACTTCGACCGGCTCGACCACCTGCGCGACCGCGACGACGCCGCCCTGCTCGAAGGGCATTTCCGGCTCGCCGCCGAGATCGTGCAGGAGCAGGTCGGGCTGCCCGGCGCGGAGGACCCCGAACATGTCGTGCTGCGGCAGAACCGCGGCATGCGGCGGGCGACCCGGGTGGACACGGTCGGCGCGGGCTTCGCCGGCGTCTGCGACGGCACGATGAGCGCGGGCCGCATCCTCGACGCCATCGCCCAGCTGATCGGCGAGGACCCGGTGCTGCTGCGCGACCGCACACCGGCCCAGATCCGGCTGCTGGTCGAGCAGGGCTTCCTGGAACCGGTCTCCTGAGTCCGAGGAACCGCCCGCCGAGGGGCGACCGGGGACGTCGGGGCGACTCGCCAACAAATTCGAGTCGATTTGAACACCTCGGCCGAAAGGGGTCACAAGGAACGGAAGGCCTTGATCCACCGCCGTGTCGCCCCGGCGTTCACCTCCGGTTCGCCTGCCCGCCGCCCGCGCGTGTCAGCCTCCCCTCGCCAGGGATGCGCGGACCGGGGGAAAGGGGCACGGCGGGTCATGGAGAGTGCACCGGCGATCTTCACGGGAGCGGTGTTCTCCCTGTTCGGAGGCGCCCTGCTGGCCTGGACCGTGACACGCGCGCGACGGCACCTGCCCGTCGCCCAGGGAGCGAGGCCGGTCGCGTCGGCGACCGTCGCGAGCGTCGTCGCGGTGCTCGCCCTGGCGAGCGCGGCATGGTGCTTCACCCGCCTCTGAGGCCCGCTCCGGCGGTGCGCCTGCCGGTAACCGGGGGATAGCGCTCCGCACAGAGCGCCTCCCGCTCCCGGTACTCCGGGCGGCAGGATTGGTGGTAGTCGGGTTACCGTTCGAGTGGCCGTTGCGGGCTTTTCCCGTTTGACACGGGGGCGGGATGTACCGTCACACTCCGCAGCGTCACCACGTACCCAGCCCCGGTAACCGACTCCGGGGAGGCCCCAGCGTCGACCGGAGAGAAGAGCGAAGTTGTCCCCGACCAGCGAGACCGCGAAGGGCGGCCGCCGACTCGTCATCGTCGAGTCGCCTGCCAAGGCGAAGACGATCAAGGGCTATCTCGGCCCCGGCTACATCGTCGAGGCGAGCGTCGGGCACATCCGCGACCTTCCCAACGGCGCCGCCGAGGTGCCCGAGAAGTACACCGGCGAGGTCCGCCGCCTCGGTGTGGACGTCGAACACGACTTCCAGCCGATCTATGTGGTCAACGCCGACAAGAAGGCGCAGGTCAAGAAGCTCAAGGACCTGCTGAAGGAGTCCGACGAACTCTTCCTCGCCACCGATGAGGACCGCGAGGGCGAGGCCATCGCCTGGCACCTCCAGGAAGTGCTGAAGCCCAAGGTCCCGGTCAAGCGGATGGTCTTCCACGAGATCACCAAGGCCGCGATCCAGGCCGCCGTGGCCAACCCGCGCCAGCTCAACCAAAAGCTCGTCGACGCCCAGGAGACTCGCCGCATCCTCGACCGCCTCTACGGCTACGAGGTCTCGCCGGTCCTGTGGAAGAAGGTCATGCCGCGGCTGTCCGCGGGCCGTGTCCAGTCCGTCGCCACCCGGCTCGTGGTGGAGCGCGAACGCGAGCGCATCGCCTTTCGTTCGGCTGAGTACTGGGACCTGACGGGCACCTTCGCGACCGGCCGCGCGGGAGACTCGTCGGACCCGTCGTCGCTGGTCGCGCGCCTGCAGACCGTCGACGGCAGGCGGGTCGCGCAGGGCCGCGACTTCGACTCCCTGGGACAGCTGAAGAGCGCGAACACCCTCCACCTCGACGAGGCGAACGCCCGCGCCCTGGCCGCCGCCCTGGAGCAGACGCGCTTCGCCGTCCGCTCCGTCGAGTCCAAGCCGTACCGCCGCTCGCCGTACGCCCCGTTCCGTACGACGACGCTGCAGCAGGAGGCCAGCCGCAAGCTCGGCTTCGGCGCGAAGGCCACGATGCAGATCGCGCAGAAGCTGTACGAGAACGGCTACATCACCTACATGCGTACGGACTCCACGACCCTGAGCGACACGGCGGTCTCCGCCGCCCGTGCCCAGGTCACGCAGCTGTACGGCGCCGACTACCTGCCGCCGCAGCCGAGGACGTACGCCGGGAAGGTCAAGAACGCGCAGGAGGCCCACGAGGCGATCCGCCCCTCGGGTGATCGTTTCCGCACTCCCGCCGAGACCGGACTGACCGGTGACCAGTTCAAGCTGTACGAGCTGATCTGGAAGCGGACCGTCGCCTCCCAGATGAAGGACGCCACCGGCAACAGCGTCACGGTGAAGATCGGCGGCACCGCCTCCGACGGCCGGGACGTCGAGTTCAGCGCGTCCGGCAAGACGATCACCTTCCACGGCTTCCTCAAGGCCTACGTCGAGGGCGCCGACGACCCCAACGCCGAGCTGGACGACCGTGAGCGCCGGCTGCCCCAGGTCTCCGAGGGCGACGCCCTGAGCGCCGAGGAGATCACGGTCGACGGGCACGCCACCAAGCCCCCGGCCCGCTACACCGAGGCCTCCCTGGTCAAGGAGCTGGAAGAGCGCGAGATCGGCCGCCCGTCGACGTACGCGTCGATCATCGGCACGATCCTCGACCGCGGCTACGTGTTCAAGAAGGGCACGGCCCTGGTGCCGTCCTTCCTGTCCTTCGCCGTGGTCAACCTCCTGGAGAAGCACTTCGGGCGGCTCGTCGACTACGACTTCACCGCCAAGATGGAGGACGACCTCGACCGCATCGCCCGCGGCGAGGCGCAGTCCGTGCCGTGGCTGAAGCGGTTCTACTTCGGCGAGGGCACGGTCAGCGGCGCCGCCGCCGACGCGGGCAACGGCGACGGGGACCACCTCGGCGGCCTCAAGGAACTGGTCACCGACCTGGGCGCGATCGACGCCCGCGAGGTGTCGTCGTTCCCCGTGGGCAACGACATCGTGCTGCGCGTCGGGCGCTACGGCCCCTACATCGAGCGCGGCGAGAAGGACACCGAGCAGCACCAGCGCGCCGACATCCCCGCCGACCTGGCGCCCGACGAGCTGACCGTCGACCTCGCGGAGGAGCTGCTCGCCAAGCCGAGCGGCGACTACGAGCTGGGCACGGACCCGGCCACCGGCCACACGATCGTCGCCAAGGACGGCCGCTACGGCCCGTACGTGACGGAGATCCTCCCGGAGGGCACCCCGAAGACGGGCAAGAACGCGGTCAAGCCGCGCACGGCGTCCCTGTTCAAGACGATGTCCCTGGACACCGTGACCCTCGACGACGCCCTGAAGCTGATGTCGCTGCCGCGTGTCGTCGGCACCGACGCCGAGGGCCAGGAGATCACCGCGCAGAACGGCCGCTACGGCCCGTACCTGAAGAAGGGCACGGACTCGCGCTCGCTCCAGGACGAGGAGCAGCTCTTCACGATCACGCTGGAGGAGGCGCTGGCGATCTACGCCCAGCCCAAGCAGCGTGGCCGGGCGGCCGCCAAGCCGCCGCTGAAGGAACTGGGCACCGACCCGGTGAGCGAGAAGCCGGTCGTGGTCAAGGACGGCCGCTTCGGCCCGTACGTCACCGACGGGGAGACCAACGCGACCCTGCGCTCCGGCGACAGCGTCGAGACGATCACCCCGGAGCGCGGCTACGAGCTGCTCGCCGAGAAGCGTGCCAAGGGGCCGGCGAAGAAGACCGCCAAGAAGGCGGCCAAGAAGGCGCCGGCGAAGAAGACCACGGCCAAGAAGACCGCGGCGAAGAAGACCACGACCGCAAAGAAGACGACGACCGCGAAGAAGACGACGGCGACGAAGACCACCACCGCGAAGAAGACGGCCGCCAAGACGGCGACCGCCACCGAGTCCGCGGAGGACTGAGCGGCACACCGAGCGGCAATGATGCCTCCAAGTCCGCGGAGGATCGAGGTCGTTCGGGCTCTGTCCGGAAACCGGACCGCCGCGTCCGGTTCTTCGCCCAGGGTTCGGAAAGCGAACGCCCCGGCAACACTTCGGTGTCGGGGCGTGCGCATGCCAGCCCGCGCCCTCCGGGGTGTCGGTGGCTCCCGATAGGCTGAACGCATGACGCGAGCCGACCGCCCAACGGCCCCTCAGCCCGCCCCCGACGACGCCCTGGTCGCGGACTCCCGCGAGCGTGCCGTCCGCGCCCTGCTGCGACGACCGCAGCTGAAGCGGTTGTGGAGCGCACAGCTCGTGGGTGGTGTGGGGGACACCCTCGCCCTTCTCGTGCTGGTCCTGCTGGCGGTCCAGGCGGCCGTCGCGGAGGCCTCGTTCGGGGGTGGTTACCGGGGCGTGGCGTTCGCAGTGGCGACCGTTTTCGGGGTGCGCATCCTCGCGACGCTGCTGTTCGGCGCCGTGCTGCTGGGCCCGCTCTCCGCGCTCACCTCGCAGGACGGCCCGCTCGACCGCCGCTGGACCATGGTCGGCGCCGACGGGCTGCGCGCAGCACTGCTCATCGTCGCGCCCCTGTGGATCGACTGGACGCCGGAGAACGCGCTCGCGGTCCTCCTCGTCACGGCCTTCGTGATCGGGGTCGCCGAGCGGTTCTGGACGGTGTGCCGCGAGAGCGCGGCTCCCGCGCTGCTCCCCGCCCCGCCTCCGGAGGGCGCGACGGTCCGGCCGTTGCCCGACCACATGGACGCCCTGCGCCGGCTGTCGCTGCGCACCGGCTTCGCCGCGATCCCCCTCGCCGCCGTCGCCCTGGTCGTCGCGTCCCTGTTCAACAACCTGCTCGGCGCCGGCATCGACTGGTTCGGCCAGCACCAGGCGGCCCTCGCCTCCTACGTGGCCGCCGGGCTGTTCGCCGCGTCCCTGTCCGTGCTGACCTTCCTGGAGCTGCCCGGCACCCGCACCCCGCGCGCGCGGTCGCCGCTCGAGGGGCTGCGCCGCCCGAAGACCACCACCGGCCCCGACAAGGGCCGCACCGGCGCGATGCCGCTGCTGGTTCTGTCCTGCGCGGCCGTCGCGGCGGCGGTGTCGGCCGCCGTCGCCGTGGCCGTGCTGCACGCCAAGGACCTGGGCGGCGGCCCCGTCCTCTACGGCCTGTTCGTGGCCGCGCTGACCGGCGGCGTGGTCGTCGGCATCCGTACGGCGCCCGCCCTCGTGCCCGCCCTGTCGCGCCGCCGGCTGCTCGCGCTGACGATCGCCTTCACCGGTGTCGCCCTGCTGGCCGCCGGGCTGGTCCCGGACGTCACCGCCGTGCTGCTGATCCTCGCGCTGGCCGGTGTCGGCGCGGGCCTGTCCGCCAACATCGGGCACACCCTGCTCGACCAGGAGACCGAGGAGAGCCGGCGCTCCCGCACGACGGAACACCTGCACGCGGTCGTCCGGGTCTGCGTGGCGCTCGGCGCGCTGATCGCCCCCGTGGTGGCTGCGGCGATCGGGCCGCACCGGCTGGAGAGCGGCAAGTTCGTCTTCGCGCACGGCGGCGCGGCCTTCACGCTCATGCTGACCGGCGCCCTGCTGCTGCCCGTCGCCGCGCTGGTGCTGGCCAAGGTCGACGACCGCTCCGGCGTCCCGCTGCGCCAGGACCTGAAGGACGCGCTGCTCGGCGGCGACGACCCGGAGCAGGGCGCCGCCGCCACCGGCTTCTTCATCGCCCTGGAGGGCGGCGACGGAGCCGGCAAGTCCACGCAGGCCGAGGCGCTCGCCGAGTGGATCCGCGCCAAGGGCCACGAGGTCGTGCTGACGCGCGAGCCGGGGGCCACGCCGGTGGGCAAGCGGCTGCGGTCGATCCTGCTGGACGTGTCGAGCGCCGGTCTGTCGCACCGCGCGGAGGCGCTGCTGTACGCGGCCGACCGGGCCGAGCACATCGACACCGTCGTACGGCCCGCCCTGGAGCGCGGCGCGGTCGTCATCTCCGACCGGTACATCGACTCGTCCGTCGCCTACCAGGGCGCCGGCCGCGACCTCTCGCCCACCGAGATCGCCCGGATCAACCGCTGGGCGACGAACGGACTGGTGCCGCATCTGACCGTGCTGCTGGACGTCGCGCCGGAGACCGCGCGCGAGCGGTTCACCGAGGCGCCGGACCGGCTGGAGTCGGAGCCCGCCGAGTTCCACGCGCGCGTGCGGGCCGGTTTCCTGACCCTGGCCGCTGCCGACGCCGGTCGGTATCTGGTGGTGGACGCCGGCCAGGAGCCCGAGGCGGTCACGACCGTCATCCGGCACCGCCTCGACCAGGTGCTGCCGCTGTCCGAGGCCGAGATCAAGGCCCAGGAGGAGGCGCGCAAGAAGGCCGAGGAGGAGGCCCGCCGCAAGGCCGAGGAGGAGGCCGCCCGCAAGGCCGAGGAGGAGCGCCTGGAGCGCGAGCGCCAGGAGCAGCTCGCCAAGCTGCGCGCCGAGGAGGAGGAGCGCAAGCGCCGCGAGCTGGAGGAGGCGCAGCGCCGCGAGGCCGAACGGCAGGCCGAGGAGGCCCGCCGCCGGGCCGAGGAAGCGCGTCGGAAGGCCGAGGAGGAGCGGGCCCGGCTCCTCGCGGAGGAGAAGGCCCGCGCCGAGGAGGAGGCCCGCCGGAAGGCCGAGGAGGAGCGGCGCCGCAAGCAGGCTGAGGAGGAGGCGCGCCTGCGTGCCGAGGCCGAGGCGCTCCGCTTGGAAAAGCAGCGCAAGGCCGAGGCGGCCCTGCTGCGGGCCGAGGAGGCCCGGCGGCTCGCGGAGGCGGCTGCCGCGGCGGCCGAGGCCGGACCGAAGAGCGCCACCCCGCAGAACTCCGCTCCGAAGAGCACGGCGGGTCCCACGGCCGCTCAGGACGCGGCGACCGTGCCCACGCCGGTGGTGACGCCGGGTGGTGCCGGTGAGGACACGACCGTGCTGCGCCCGGTGCGGGACGGTGAGCAGCGCTCGGACAGCGGCCGTACCTCCGGTGAGTCCGAGGCGGAGGTGACGGCCGAACTGCCGAAGCCGCCCGTTCCGCCGGCGGCCGGGGAGGAGACCAACGCCCTGCCACCGTTCTCGCCTCGCGCCGGGGACGAGACCGAGGTGCTGCCGCAGGTGCCCGACCGGGACGCCCCCGGCGCGGCCGACGAGACGGCGGTGCTGCCTCCGGTCCGGCCCGGGGATGCCGAGGAGACGGCCGTGCTGCCGCCCGTGCGGGGAGACGAACCGGCGGACAGGGTGCCGCCCGGCTACTTCCGGGAGGACGCCCCGGCCGCCCGGCCCGACGGCACCGAGGACCGTACGCGGGAGATGCCCCAGGTCGACGCCGAGGGGACGCCGCGCCGCCGTCGGTCCGACTGGGCCGAGGAGACGCCGCTGGACGACCTGCCCTCGCTCGCGGACGAACTGCTCGGACCGCACGACGAGGAGCCGGACCAGGGCCGCGGACGCCGGGGGAGGGGCGGCCGGGGGCGCTGACGCCTCGGGCCGCGGACGCCGGGGGACGGGCGGTCGGGGGCGCTGACGCCTCCGGCGGTCCGGCGTGGGAGGCCCGGTCGTCTCCGACGTGGCCTGGGGTTGCCGAGACCCCCGGCAGGCGGGCGTGGGAGCCCCGGGCCGACCTGCGTGGCGGCCGGCCGGTGCGGGCGACGGGGCGGGGCTGCGAGGTGGCCGGAAGGGCGGGCCCGGTGCGGGGCACCGGACGGAGCCGGCGGGCGTTGTCAGTGGTCGCCCCCACAATGGATCCGGCAACGCGGAACGTGACGGAAGGGCGGCGTGAGCCATGACCGTGTGGGACGACCTCGTCGGGCAGGAGCGGGTGAGCGAGCAGCTGGCCGCCGCCGCTCGGGACGCCGACGCGCTGGTCACCGCGGCCGCCACCGACGCCCCGCCGCCCGAGGCGTCGAAGATGACGCACGCGTGGCTGTTCACCGGCCCACCCGGGGCCCGACGGAACCAGGCGGCACGCGCGTTCGCTGCGGCGCTGCAGTGCGTCAGCCCCGACCGGGCCCTCGGCGGCTCCCCGGGCTGCGGCTTCTGCGACGGATGTCACACGGCGCTCATCGGTACGCACGCCGACGTCACCACCGTCGCCGCCGTCGGCACGCAGATCCTCGCCGACGACATGCGCGACACCGTCCGCAAGTCGTTCACCTCGCCCGCCAACGGCCGCTGGCAGATCATCCTCGTCGAGGACGCCGAGCGGCTGAACGAGAAGTCGGCCAACGCCGTGCTGAAGGCAGTGGAGGAGCCCGCCCCGCGTACGGTCTGGCTGCTGTGCGCCCCCTCCATCGAGGACGTCCTGCCGACCATCCGCTCCCGCTGCCGCCACCTGAACCTGAGCACGCCGAGGGTCGACGCCGTCGCCGACATGCTCGTACGCCGCGAGGGCATCGAGCCGGACGTCGCCGCCGCGGCGGCCCGCGCGACCCAGGGCCACGTCGACCGCGCCCGCCGCCTCGCCACCGACCCGGCCGCGCGTGAACGCCGAGCCGCCGTGCTCAGGCTGCCGCTGCGCGTGGAGGAGATCGGCGGGGCGCTGCGGGCCGCGCAGGAGCTCGTCGACGCGGCTGCCGAGGACGCCAAGCAGCTCGCGGAGGAGACGGACGCCAAGGAGACCGAAGAGCTGAAGGCCGCTCTCGGCGCCGTCCAGGGCGGCCGCATGCCGCGCGGCACCGCGGGCGTGATGAAGGACCTCGAGGACAAGCAGAAGCGCCGCAGAACCCGCACGCAGCGGGACAGCCTCGACCTCGCTCTGACCGACCTGACGGCCTTCTACCGGGACGTCCTCGCCCTCCAGCTCGGCTCTCGCGTGGCCATCGCCAACGCGGACACCGGGGACGCCCTGGAGCGCCTCGCCCGCGCCGGCTCCCCGGAGTCCACACTCCGCCGTATCGAGGCGATCGCGGCCTGCCGCGACGCCCTCGACCGCAACGTGGCGCCGCTGCTGGCGGTGGAGGCGATGACGATGGCACTCAGAGCGGGCTGAGAGACCGACAGCACAACCGGGACGGACGCGCGGGACGGACGCCCGGGACGGAGAGCCGGGACGGGCACCCGGGACACGCACTCAGGACGGAGAGCCGGGAGGACGCCCCGGACGGGCACTCGGGACGGAGAGCCGGGACCGGCACCCGTGACGGGCACCCGGGATGGACGTGCGGTTGACGCCGTAACTCGTACGAGGCACGACGCGCACGCTCGGCACCCGGACCGTTGCCCAGAGTTACGCTCGCTGAATGGACACACGGCGCACCCCTCGCTCCGCCTCCGCATCCGCATCCGGCCCCCGGGGTCTCCACCGCAGGACACGCAGCCGGGCCAAGACCGCCGCCGGTCTCCTCGTCACGGCCGCGCTGCTCGTCTCCGCCTGCTCCTCCGGAAGCGCGACGACGTCCGCCGCCTCCGCCGCGCAGGAGGCGGCACTGGCCGCGCTGCCGCAGGCCACGCCCGCGGCGCTCGGGACGTACTACGGGCAGAAGCCGGCGTGGCGCAAGTGCGGGGTCTCCGGCTTCCAGTGCGCCACCCTCAAGGCACCCCTCGACTACGCCGAACCGTCCGCCGGCGACATCCGGCTCGCCCTCACCCGCAAGAAGGCCACCGGCCCTGGCAAGCGGCTGGGCTCGCTGCTGGTGAACCCGGGCGGGCCGGGCGGCTCGGCGATCGGCTACATGCAGGCGTACGCGGGCATCGGCTACCCGGCCGAGGTCCGCGCCCGCTACGACATGGTGGCGGTCGATCCGCGCGGCGTGGCCGGCAGCGAGCCCGTGGAGTGTCTGGACGGGCCGGGGATGGACAGGTACACGCGCACGGACGCCACACCCGACGACGGGCGGGAGACGGACGGGCTGGTCGCGGCGTACCGGAGGTTCGCCGAGGGCTGCGGCGCGGACGCGCCCCGGCTGCTGCGCCATGTGTCCACCGTGGAGGCGGCCCGGGACATGGACATCGTGCGCGCCGCGCTCGGCGACCAGAAGCTGAACTACGTCGGGGCCTCGTACGGCACGTTCCTCGGGGCGACGTACGCCGGGCTGTTCCCGGGCCGGGCGGGCCGGCTGGTGCTGGACGGCGCGATGGACCCGTCGCTGCCGGCCCGGCGGCTGAACCTCGAACAGACGGCGGGTTTCGAGACGGCGTTCCGGTCGTTCGCGAAGGACTGCGTACGGCAGGCCGGTTGCCCGCTGGGCGGCAAGGGCACCTCACCCGAGCGGGTGGGTGAGAACCTCAAGGCGTTCTTCGCGAAGCTGGACGCACGGCCCGTCCCCACCGGTGACGCCGACGGCCGGACGCTCACCGAGTCTCTCGCCACGACCGGTGTGATCGCGGCCATGTACGACGAGGGCGCCTGGGAGCAGCTGCGCGAGGCGCTGACGTCCGCGATGAAGGAGAACGACGGCTCCGGACTCCTCGTCCTCTCGGACGGCTACTACGAGCGGGACGCCGACGGCGCCTACAGCAACCTGATGTTCGCCAACGCCGCGGTGAACTGCCTGGACCTGCCGGCCGCCTTCGACACTCCCGACCAGGTACGCAGGGCCCTGCCCGCGTTCCGGAAGGCCTCACCGGTCTTCGGTGAGGGGCTCGCGTGGGCCGCTCTGAACTGTGCGTACTGGCCGGTGCAGGCCACGGGTGAGCCGCACCGCATCGAGGCGAAGGGCGCCGCGCCCATCGTGGTGGTCGGCACGACCCGGGACCCGGCCACCCCCTACCGCTGGGCACGGGCCCTGGCCGGCCAGCTGTCCTCGGCGCGCCTGCTCACCTACGAGGGCGACGGCCACACCGCCTACGGCCGCGGCAGCTCCTGCATCGACCGGACGATCAACGCCTACCTGGTGCGCGGCACCCCGCCCACGGACGGAAAGCGCTGCTCATAGCTTGATCCCGGCCCCGGAGGGCCCCCTGCCGGGGCTGGTACGGAGCACCCTCGGAAACTGTGTAGACTTACCGTCGTTGCTGATCGCACCATGGTGCGGACAGCTCGCCGCCTTAGCTCAGATGGCCAGAGCAACGCACTCGTAATGCGTAGGTCTCGGGTTCGAATCCCGAAGGCGGCTCCGGAGAAGGCCAGGTCACATCGCCCGTGACCTGGCCTTTTGCGTTGCTCGGGGCTCCCTCGTGGCGCGGGACCTGTCGTCGTGGCCTCATGCTGCATCGAAGGCGGGTGGGCGGTGCCGCTCGCGCTCTCAGCCAGCATTGATCATGTCCGTGGCCATGCCGCCGGATGGCGCGCAGATGTGTTTTTACGAGCCATGAGGCAACCACGAGACACTCCAGGGCCTCTGACGTCTCGCGCCCCGCGATCGGCTGGAGATACGAGATGAGCCCTCATAGAGCGAACGACCGTCGACGTCGGCCGACGGTACCCATCCGGGTGTCCGGCTGGGTTCCGGCTGCAGCACTCCTCCTGGCCATGACGATGACGACCTCCTGCACCGGCTCCGCGTCGGGGGACGGTGCCGCCGCGGCCTCGAAACCCGGCGCGGCCGGGGTCGGTGACCGGCTGTTTCCCGCACTCGGCAACGGTGGCTACGACGTGACGCATTACGGACTGACCCTGGACTATGTGCCCGAGACCAACCGTCTGAAGGGCACGGCTGTCATCACAGCGCGCGCCACCCAGGACCTGAGCCGCTTCGACCTCGACCTGTCAGGGCTGCGGATACGCCTGGCCACCGTGCAGGGAGCGAAGGCCCGGTATCGGCGTGAGAAGGACGAGTTGCTGGTGACACCGGCGAAGCCGGTCCATGAAGGCGACATCTTCAAGACGGTCGTCACCTACGACGGCACCCCCCGCACGATCGAGAACGACGACGGAAGCCTGGAGGGCTGGATAGAGACCGATGACGGCTCCACCGCCCTCGGGCAGCCCGCCGGTTCCATGACCTGGTTCCCGGGGAACCACCACCCCTCGGACAAGGCCACGTACGACATCACGGTCACCGTCCCCAAGGACGAGGACGGCACCCCCTACGACGTGGTCAGCAACGGCGAACTGACCAGGGAAGAGGACAAGGGCGAGACAGTGACCCGGCACTGGCGCACCACAGAGCCCATGGCCAGCTACCTCGCTCATGTCTCCGTCGGCTACTTCGAGGTCGACCGGGGCTCGGCCGACGACGACCTGCCCGTGTACGTCGCCATCGACCCCGACGAGTCCGAGAACGCCGCAGACGTCAAAGATCTGGTGCCCGAGATCGTCGGCTGGGCGAACGAACGCTTCGGCCCCTACCCCTTCTCCTCCACCGGCGCAGTCGTCGACCACCTGCCCGAGCTCGACTATGCCCTGGAGACCCAGACCAAGCCTTACTTCGATGAGGCGCCGGACGAGAGTCTGCTCGTCCACGAGTTGGCGCATCAGTGGTTCGGCAACTCCGTCACCTTGCGCAAGTGGAAGGACATCTGGCTCAACGAGGGTATGGCCACCTACGCGGAGTGGCTCTGGGAGGAGGAGCAGGGCGGCAGGAGCACCGACGAGATCTTCGAGGACTTCTACGACGGCTCGGATGCCGAGAGCGAGGGAATCTGGGCCTTCCCGCCGGCCGACCCTCCCAGCGCGGCGCGCCTCTCCGACCCGCCCGTCTATGGGCGCGGCGCCATGGTCGTGCACAAGGTGCGCGAGGCCGTCGGTGACGAGATCTTCTTCGACATCCTTCGTACCTGGACCCGGCAGCACCGGCACGGCAACGCCGACACCGGACAGTTCATCGCCCTGTGTGAGGGCAAGTCCGGGAAGAACCTGACGAAGCTCTTCGACGCCTGGCTCTTCGACAAGAAGAAGCCGTCCTGGACGCCATGAGTGCGGCCCGGCAGGAGGAGGGCTCTTATCTCCCACCCAGGGGAGACAAGAGTCCTCCTCCTGTCCGGAGGAAGACCTCAGGCGGGCGGGTACACCAGTGTGATCTCGCGGTTCAGGCCGGACTCGTCGGCGTCCGGGTACATGGAGACCTCACCGTCGGACCACCGCACCAGGAAGTCGTCGGGATGGCGGTTCTCCGTGTAGTCACCGGCGCCCAGGAGGGTGGCGTGGGTCCAGAGCCGGTTGGGCTTCTTCACCTGGATCTCGCCGTGGAAGCCGTTCTGGTCGAGATCCTTGTAGAGGGTCAGTTCGCCATCCGTCCAGCGCACCATGAGGTCGTGCTGGTCGTTGCCGGTGAAGTCGCCCGACGTGATCGACGAGGCGTGCTTCCAGGTGCCGTTGGGCGCAGCAAGCTTCTTCTCGCCGTGGAAGCCGTCGCGATTGACGTCGGTGTACAGGGTGACTTCACCGTCGCTCCAGCGGACCAGGAGGTCGTCGGTCCACTTGTTGCCGGTCGTATAGCGACCACCGGTGATGGAGACGGCGTGCTTCCACGTGGCGTTGGGCTTCTGCAGCTGGACCTCGCCGTGGAACCCCTTCTCGTCGACGTCGGGATAGAGCGTCAGTTCGCCGTCGGTCCAGCGGACGATCAGGTCGTCCGTGTCGGCGCCGGTGAAGTCGCCCGCCGCGATGGTCTCGGCGTGCTTCCAGGTGCCGTTGGGCCCGATGAGGCGAATCTCCTTGTCGAAGTTGTCGGCGTCCTCACCGGCACCGCGGTACAAGGTCACTTCGCCGTCGGACCAGCGCACGATCAGGTCGGAGTAGTCCCATGTTCCGGGATTGCCGTCGGTGAAGTAGCCCCCGGCGATGACCTCCGCGTGCTGCCAGGTCTCGGCCTTGCCCAGAACACCACGGCCGGCCGGCTGACGGTTGTTGACCGCGTCGTCGTACAGCGCCTTGGCGTCAGCGTCGAGGTAGGAGCTGTAGGAGATGTCGTCCTTGTCACCGCCGGTCTTCCAGCCGCCGATGACGCCGATGATCCCCCAGCCGCCACCCCGCTTGACGAGGAACGGGCCGCCGGACGCACCGCCGGAGTACTTGTCGCATGCGATACGCAGGAAGCTGCCCGGGATCTTCGGGTCGGTGCTGTTGTAGCGAACGGTCTTGTCCGTGCAGTCCAGCGGACGCTTCTGGTTGGCCGGGTAGCCGATGAGGCGGACCGGGTCGTGGGCGTACCCGGCGTCGATCATCAACTCGGCACCGCCGACGACCTCCTCGACGTTCTTGCCACCGCGCGGTTCCAGCTGCAGGAAGTTGAAGTCGAGGTCGGCCGCGGCGTCCGGGCCCTTGGCGAGGTACCGCTTGTCGACGTAGATACGTCCGGGCTTGACGGTGAAGGCGCCGTGCGGCTTCTTGCCGTCGTCGTACTGCGGGACGAACGTGAGGTTCTTGCGCGCGTCCTGGTCGTCGAAGCAGTGACCGGCGCTCATCACGATGTTCTTGCCGGGGCTCTTGACGACCGTGCCGCCGCAGAAGCGGCCGGTGTCGGTGCCATCGTTCCAGAAGAACGTGCCGACGATGGGCAGCCCCTCGAACGGCTTGCTGGGGGAGCGGAGCATCCTGGTGGGAGCGGGAAACTGCTTGGCCTGCTGCTCCTGGACGGGCTTCGCGGCCCGCATGCGTTCCGGGGTCCAGTAGCTGTCGGCGTCGGCCGGCGTGAACCCGCGCGCGTCGTCATCCCCGCCTGCCGGGAGGGGGGACGGCGGAACGGAAGGCTGTTCCGCCGGGGCGGTCGGGGTCGTGTTCCCCGAGGGAGGTGGATCGCTCTGGTCTGCGTACGCCGGAAGCCCCGGCAGCAGAATGAGTGCCGCAGCCCCCGCCACGGCACCCAGAGCTCTGCGCAACGTCATGGTCGATTTCCCCGTCATCAAAGGAGACGCATGTCATGCCAACCTGGCGTGGACGCGTCAAGGTCAGTCGTGATCATAGGTCTGTTTCATGCAGGAAAAGGCAGATATGGCCCAACTCACACGCGCATACAGACATGTCGGACTCGCTGTGATTGCCGTACCTCTGATCCTGATCGGGCAGTCCACGACGGCCCGCGCTGATCGGCTCCCATTCCCTGGAGGCGGGTACGTTTCCGTCAGCGGTCCGGCAGGACCCGGTGAGACGGTGGAACTCACGGTCAAGGAGCGCCCCGGCAATCCGCACCCGACGTCGGTGGAGGTCTCCAGCCCGGCGCTGACCGACGAAACCACCCTCGGTGACACCAAGGGCGCCTGGGTGGGCGCGGGCCGGATCAGAGAAGACGTGAAGCCCGGCACGTATCCCGTGACGTTCACGCTGCGCCACAAGGACGCCGACTGCGTGACGGAAAAGGACCGCGACTTCGTGTGCGACTACCCCTCGATCGTCCTGCGTGAAGAGGTACAGGTCGCAACTCCGGAGGAGGGCCGGGCATCGGGCAGCGGACCGGGCTTCGGCGGCGGCTTGGCGCTCGGCATCGCGTCGGGTGCCGTGGGGGCGCTGACGGCGGGCGGGATACTGCTGCGCCTGCGGCGGCGCGGGGCTGTGGACGGGCCCTCGCAGGACCCGAAGACCTGACCGATCCGGGCCGGCCGCAAGCCGGCCCGGAACACTGCCTGTTCAGTGGCTGGGTTCCCGTTCGACCGGGAGCCACAGTTCCGCGTCCGCCTCCGTGCCGGACGGGGACAGGCGGGTGCGCAGGATCTCCGGGCCGGGGCGGGTGCGGTAGGGGTTGGACGGGAACCACTCGGTGTACACGTCGCGCCAGAGTCGCTGGATCGCTTGCGGGGCGGGGCCCGAAGTGGTGAAGACCGCCCAGGTGCCCGGCGGGACCGGGAGGACGGTGGTGCCCTCGGGTGCCGGTGCCGGTCCCGGCGGAGTTGCCGTCGGGGCCGAGGTGATCACCGCGTGGTAGTAGTCGAGTTCCGTGCCCTCCGCGCGGCTGGGATCGATGTCGTCGCACACGGCGACCAGGCCCTGCGGCTCCTGGTCGGACCGTTTCTCCAACCGGTTCACGGCGGCCTTGTCGAGGCCGCGGACGAAGTCGATGATCCCCTGGTTCGGGCCGGAGTGGATCAGGGGGATCCGGGTCTTGAAGCCCGTGACGGTGAAGGCCGGGCGGTCCAGGACGCGGTAGTGCATGCTGCTGCTCCCTTCGACGGTGAGGCGGAAGGCCAACCGGGGCTGGGAGACGAGCGCGGCGCCGGTGCGCCGGGCCTCTCCCGGGCCCACGCCGTGCATCGCCCGGAACGCCCGCGCGAACGCCTCGCCCGAGCCGTAGCCGTAGCGGACCGCGATCTCCAGGAGCGTCGCGTCCCCCGACAGCACCTCCGCACCCGCGACCGTCAGCCGCCGTCGGCGGATGTACTCCGACAGCGGCATGCCGGCCAGGGCGGAGAACATGCGGCGCAGGTGGTACTCCGAGGTGCACGCCGTACGCGCCAGCTCCGCCACGTCGACGGTGTGGCCGAGGTCCCGTTCGATCCGGTCCATCGCCTGGTTGAGCCGGTCCAGCACGTCCGGTCTCCTTCCTTTCGTGCCCTCACGCTAGGCAGCGCGTGCCCTGCCGCACCCGACATCCTGTGCCCGTTCCGGTCGGGTGCCGCCCGCGTCGAACGGCGTAGTCGAACGGGGTGGTCGTATGGCGTGGGGGAACCGCCGCCCCGGCAGGCGTCCTCACGGTGTCCCTACCGTGAACGGCTAGCATCGCCCGTCAATCAGTCAGTTGCCGACCGGATGAGGTGAGGACGTGGGGGCACCCAGGATCGCCGTCGCCGTCGTGACGATGGGCAACCGGCCCGACGAGGTGGACGCCCTGCTGGAGTCCGTGGCCAAGCAGGACGTGCCGCCCGAGCGGATCGTCGTCGTCGGCAACGGATGCCCGCTGCCCGACTTCGCCCACCGGCAGTCGCTGCCCGGCGAGGTCACCACCGTCGAACTCGACGAGAACCTCGGCTGCCCCGGCGGACGCAACGCGGCCCTGGACCAGCTGCGGGAGTTCGGCGACATCGACGTCGTGGTGGATCTGGACGACGACGGTCTGCTCGTCGACCCCGACGTGCTGCGCCGCGTGCGGGACCTGTACGCCGCCGACGAGCGGCTCGGCATCGTCGGCTTCCGGATCGCCGACGAGCTCGGCGAGACACAGCAGCGGCACGTTCCCCGGATCGGCAACTCCGATCCCCTCCGGGGCGGTTACGTCACCGGCTTCCTCGGGGGCGGGCACGCCCTGCGGATGACGATGCTCGACGAGATCGGCGACTGGCCCGCCGAGTTCTTCTTCGCGCACGAGGAGACCGACCTCGCCTGGCGCGCCGTCGATGCCGGGTGGCGGATCCTGTACGCGCCGGAGTTGCTGCTGCGGCATCCCAGGACCTCGCCCGCCCGGCACGCCATCTACTACCGGGTGAACGCCCGCAACCGGGTCTGGCTGGCCCGCCGCCGGCTGCCGCTCCCGCTCGTCCCCGTCCACCTGGGCGTCTGGGTGCTGCTCACCCTCGCCCGGAACCGGTCGGGTGCCGGGCTGCGCGCGTGGCTCGGCGGTTTCGTGGAAGGCGTACGGGAGCCGGCAGGGGAGCGGCGGCCCATGCGGTGGCGGACGGTGTGGCGCCTCACCCGGCTGGGGCGGCCGCCTGTCATCTGAGACGCGCAGGCGAATTGCTTCGGCGAGCCGTGGTTCGGGGGCCGCGGTGTTCGAGAGCCGCGGTCCGAGGCCGCGGTGGTCGAGAGCCGCGGTGCTTGGCGGGCCGTGGCCTCCGGCCCGCCGAGCTTCCGGTCTGCCGGGGAGATGGAGAGGGTCCCGGCCGTTCACCTCCGCCGACCGGGACCCGGACCCGGCCGCGGCGGCGACACTCCCCCGAGTTGCGCGTCCAGACGCGCGCGCCGCCGGGCCAGATCCGATGTAGTGATCACATCAGGCTTTGCCAACGGATCGCTAACATATGGCCAACGCTTCGCCGTTGCGTCATCCGGCGATTGGCCGGAAGCCGCCGAGCCAAGATCAAGGACGGCCAGTACACCGGCCGATCCCGGCACGGCAGGTGAGAGCCGGGTGGCGGGAACGCGCCGTCCGGGGGCGGAAACTCGTCAAAGCGGTGCACGGGGGGTAGTGGCGCGATGATGCGGTTCGGGCTGTTGGGCCCGCCGGTGCTGTTCCACGACGTCCAGGGCGGCGCCCGCCCTGAGGCCAGGGCCGTCGCGAGCCCGAAGTCCCGTGCGCTGCTGGCCGCTTTGCTCCTCGACGCCGGGCGGGTCGTCTCCGTGGAGGCGCTCAAGGACGTGCTGTGGAGCGAGGCGCCGCCCGTTTCCGCACAGGCCTCGCTGCACAATCACATCGCCCGGCTGCGGCGGTCGCTCGACGATCCCCGACGGCTGCGCACCGTGCCGTCCGGGTACGTGCTGCGGCTCGACGAGGGCGAGCTCGACGTGCACGTCTTCGACGGCCATGTCGCCGCCGCGCGTGCCGCGCACGCCGACCGGGCCTGGGAGCGGGTCGTGCACGAGTGCGCTGCCGCGCTCGCGCTGTGGCGGGGCGCGCCGCTCGCCGGGCTGCCGCCCGAGGTCGGCGGGTACGCCTTCGCGCAGCGGCTGTGCGAGGCCCGGCTGCTCCTCATGGAGTGGCGCTACGACGCCGAACTGGCCCTGGGCGGACCGCGGCTGCAGGAGCTGGTGCCGGAGCTGGCGGCACTGACCGGGGCGTATCCGCTGCGCGAGGTGTACTACCGCCAGCTGATGCTCGCCCTGCACCGCACCGGCCGCCCGGCCGAGGCCCTGGCCGTCCACCGCGACCTGCGCGCCCGCCTCGTCGGCCAACTCGGCATCGAACCGGGGGCGGGGGTGCGGGAGGCACACCTGGAGGTGCTGCGGGGGGCTCAGGGGGACGCGGGTGCGGGGGAGAGGCCGGGTGACCGCGACGGGCTGCCGACCGGTCCGGCAGGCGATGCGTCCACCGGTCCGGCCGACGACGCTTCGACCTGTGCGGTCCGGGGGGTTCCCGTGGGTCCGGTCGGCGGGGCACCGACCCGTCCCGTCGGCGGGGCATCGACCCGCCCGGTCGGAGGGGCATCGACCCGTTCGGCCGGCGGTGTGCCTACCGGTCCGGCCGGCGGTGTGCCCACCGATCCGGCCGACAGCGTGCACGTCCGTCCGGCCGACGTGATCCCGGCCCGTTCGGCCGGCGGTGTGCCTACCGGTCCGGCCGGCGGTGTGCCCACCGATCCGGCCGGCGGTGTGCCCACCGATCCGGCCGACAGCGTGCACGTCCGTCCAGCCGACGTGATCCCGGCCCGTTCGGGCAGCAGGCCCTCGCACAGCCAAGCGAGTGTGCCGATGCCGATGCCCGCTCCCGCCCAACTCCCTCCGCCCCCGCCCCGGTTCATCGGCCGCAACGCCGTCCGGGACTCCCTGCACCGTGTGCTCACCGCACCCGCCCCCCACCCCGTCGCCGTCATCAGCGGCATGGCCGGTGTCGGCAAGAGCGCGCTCGCCCTCTACGTCGGCCACCAGTTGGCGGAACGTTTCCCCGACGGGCAGCTCCACCTCGACCTGCACGGCGCCACCCCGGGCATGGCACCTCTCACCCCTGGGCAGGCGCTCACCGCCCTGCTGCGTGACCTCGGTGTCGAGCCCTGCCGCATCCCCGAACAGCCGGACGCCGCAGCCGCGTTGCTGCGGTCGCTGCTCGCACCCGCCCGCACGCTGCTCGTGCTGGACGACGCCGCGAACGCCGCGCAGGTACGGCCGCTGCTGCCGGGCGGCGCCGGATGCGCGGTGATCGTCACCAGCCGTTCGCCGCTGACCACCCTCGACGGCGCGGCCCGCTTCCCGCTCGCCCCGCTGTCGGACGAGGAGAGCGCCGAACTCCTGCGCAGCGCCTCGGGCCGCGAGGGCCTGGACGGCACGGACGCCGCCCGGCTCCTCGTCGAGCTCACCGGCCGGCTCCCGCTGGCCCTGCGGGTCGTCGCCGCGCGGCTCGCCGCCCGTCGGGCCCTGACCCCCGAGAAGCTCGCCGGGCAGCTCGCCGCCGCAGAGGGGCGGTTGCGGCACCTGGAGTACGACGACCTGAGCGTGGGCCGTTCGCTGGCCGTCGCGTACGACGCGCTCGCAGGCTCCGAGCGCGCGGCCGACCGGGACGCGGCCCGCACGCTGCGGGCCGTCGGCGCCCTCGACCTGCCCACCTACAGCGCCCCCCTTCTCGCCCGTCTCACCGGCATCGGCGAACCCCGCACCGAGGCCGCCCTGGACCGCCTCCTCGACGTGGCCCTGCTGGAGGAGACGACGTACGGCCGCTACGCGCCTCACGGCCTGGTACGGGACTTCGCCCGCGAGCGGGCCGCGGAGCACGGCGCCGTCCGCACCGCCGGTGCCGTGGACCTCGCCGACACGGCGCTGCACTGGTACGCCGCCGTCGCCGAGCGCATCCTCGGCGCGATCGTGGAACCCGGCCTCGACCAGGAGGACCGCCTCCGGCCCACCGCGAGTCAGCCCGCCGGCCACGCGGCCCACGTCGCCACGGTCACGCCCTTCGCCGGCCCCGACGAGGCCTTCGCCTGGGGAGACGGCGAGCTGGAGAACGTCGTCGCCCTGGTCGAGCGGTTCGCGGACACCCCCTCGGAGCGGCGCGCGGGCCTGGTCTGCGCGCTCGTCCGGCTGATCTCCCCGTACGCGCACCGCCGGGGCCGCCTCGCCGAGATGGAGGTGCTCGGGCAGGCCGGCCTCCGGGTCGCCCGGCGGCTCGGGGACACGGCCGCGGAGGCCTACGCCCTGGTCGACCTCGGCGGGCTGCACTTCCTGACCGGCCGGCACAGCGAGGCCCTCGCCCTCAACGACCGCGCCCTCACCCTCTGGCGGCGGCTGGACCACACCTCGTGGATCCGCCGCTGCCTGAACAACCAGGGCCTGCTGCTGGACGGGCTCGGGCGGCGCACCGAGGCGGGCGAGGCGCTGACGCGGAGCCTGGAGTACGCCCGGCGGCTGAACGACCCCTACGGCGAGGCCATCACCCACAGCACCTCGGCAACCTCGTCGAGCCCACCGACCCACGGGCCGCCATCGAGCAGCACCGGCGTTCGCTCGCCCTCGGGGACGAGATCGGCGCCGTGATCGTGCGGCACGCCGCGCACTGCAACATCGGCTACGCCCATCTGCGGCTGGGGCAGCCGGCCGCCGCCGTCCCGCACTTCGAGGAGAGCCTGCGCATCCTCGGCGGGCACGGTGACTGGTACGGCGAGTCCCGGACCCGGCTCGGCCTGGTCAGAGCCCTGCGCCAGCTGGGCCGCGGCCGGCGGGCCGCCCGCGAGTGCGCCGAGCTGCTCGGCCGGGCCGACGCCCGCGACGACCGCTACATCGCCGGTCTCGCCCGCCACCAGCACGGGCTGCTGCTGCGGGAGCGGGGGGAGGTCGGCGAGGCACGCGAGGAGTGGGACTGCGCTCGCGGCACTGGAGGGGACGGACGAGTGGGCGGTGCTCACGGAATTGCGTGAGCTCCTGGCGTCTTCGAGCCGATCACTTGGCGGCTGATCACTCGGCGTCCGCACAGTCTCCGGGCTGATCAACAGGCGTCTGAGAGTCTCCGGGCTGATCACTCGGCGTCCGCGCAGGCTCCGGGGATCACTTGGCGTCCGCGTAGCACTCGACCACCGCCGTCGTGAACGGGAACCGCACCGGTGTCTCCCCGAAGGTCAGCCGCCCGGCCAGGGCCGCCGCCTCGCGGATGGCCGCCACGACCGCCTCGGCCTCCTCCTCGGGACAGTGCACGATCACCTCGTCGTGCTGGAAGAAGACCAGCTCGGCCGCCAGCTCCGCGCAGGCCCGGCGCAGCGCGGCGAGCAGCAGCAACGCCCAGTCTGCGGCGCTGCCCTGGACGACGAAGTTGCGGGCGAAGCGGCCGCGGGCGCGGGCGTGGGTGGAGGCGTGGCCCGGTACCCACGCGGCGCTGTCGTCGGGCTGGTCCGCGTCCGCGGGCGGGATGCCGGCCTCCTCGGTCGCGTCGTCCGTCCCCCGGGCCGCCGGCGGGCAGGTCCGGCCGAGCCAGGTCCGCACGAGCCGGCCCTCCTCACCCGCCCGGGCCGCGTCGTCGACGTACGCGACGGCTCGCGGGAAACGGCGTCTGAGCGCGGCGAGGTTCTTCAGGCCGTCGCCGGAGGTCTGCCCGTACACCGCGCCCAGCACGGCGAGCTTGGCCTGGTCGCGGTCGCCGGAGAAGGCGCGGTCGGAGACGGACTGGTAGAGGTCGGTCTCCCGCCCGGCCACCTCCATAAGGCCGGGGTCGCGGGAGATCGCGGCGAGGACGCGCGGTTCCATCTGGTCGGCGTCGGCGACGACGAGCCGCCAGCCGGGGTCGGCGACCACGGCCCGCCGGATCACCTTGGGGATCTGCAACCCGCCCCCGCCGTTGGTCACCCAGCGGCCGGTCACCGTCCCGCCCGCGAGGAACTCGGGTCTGAAGCGGCCCTCGCGGACCCAGTCCTGGAGCCAGGACCAGCCGTGGGCGACCCAGATGCGGTACAGCTTCTTGTACTCCAGCAGTGGCTTCACGGCAGGGTGGTCGACCGTTCCGATCTCCCACTTGCGGGTCGAGGCGACCTTGATGCCGGCCCGCGCGAACGCCTTGACCACCTCGGCCGGCAGGTCGGGGCGGACCCGGTGGCCGAACGCGGCGGACACCTCCTCGGCCAGCTCCGCCAGTCGGCGCGGCTCGCCGCCGCCCGCGTACCGCTCGCCCAGCAGGTCGTGCAGCAGCGCGCGGTGCACTTCCGCGCTCCAGGGCAGCCCGGACCGGTTCATCTCGGCCGCCACCAGCATGCCCGCCGACTCTGCGGCCGTCAGCAGCCGCATGCGGTCGGGGTGCTCGGCGCTCGCGTGCCGCCGCTGCTGCTCGGCGTAGACCGCGAGGAGGTCGGACAGGGGCAGGTGGACGCCCTGTGGCTCGAACAGGGAGGACTGGGCGCCCGGTGCCGCCGACCGCTGCGGTGGATCGGGCGGTACGGGGCCGCCGCGCAGCCGGGCCAGGGCGGCCGCGGCCGAGCGTGGTTCCCCGTACCGCCCCTCATGGCCGAGGAGGAGCGTCTCGGCGGCCTCGATGTCGTAGCACCGCTCGACTCGCACCCCCGTGGCGAGCAGACGCGGGTAGACCTCGGCGGTGGACCGCCACACCCACCGCGTGACGCCGGGACGGCTCCGCACGGCCTCGGCGGGACCGGACTCCCGCCGCACCGGGCCGGAGGGCAGCCCGTCCGGGCCGAGGGGGGCGACGTCCACGCCACCGTCCTCGGCCGGTGCGAGCGCCCACCGGTCGGCCATGCAGCGAGTCTGCCAGGGGGGTCTGACAACGCCCCCGACGCCGCCGCCGACGCCGACGGCCAGCACCGACGCCGACGGCCGACACCGACGTCGCCCCCGACACCGCCCCCGACGCCGCCGCCGACGCCGACGGCCGACACCCACATCGCCCCCGACACCGACCTCGACCCCGACCTCGGCGTCGATGCCGGTCAGTGTCGGTCCGGCACGTTCGCCGACGCCGTCAGGGTCAGCCCCGCACGCTCGCCGACGCCCGTCACGATTCGCCCGGCGTGTTCCCCTGCGTCCGCGTGAACTTCTCCAGCGCCCCGGCGACGTACCGCTCGGTGTGCTCCTTGTCGATGCCCAGTCCGCTGAGGACGCCCTGGCCGTTCTCGTGCTCCAGCAGGGCGAGCAGGATGTGCTCGGTGCCGATGTAGTTGTGGCCGAGGCGCAGGGCCTCGCGGAAGGTGAGCTCCAGGACCTTCTTGGCGGCCTGGCCGTAGGGCACGAGCTCCGGGGCGTCGTCGACGGCCGGCGGGAGTGCCGCCGTGGCCGCCTCGCGCACGGCGTCGAGGGAGACGCCCTGTTCGACGATCGCCTTCGCCGCGAGTCCCTCCGGCTCGGCCAGCAGTCCGAGGACGAGGTGCTCGGGCAGGCCCTCGGCGTTGTTAGCCGACTTGGACGCGCTGTGCGCCGCCATGACCACGCTGCGGGCCCGGGGCGTGTACCGGTTGAAGCCCTGGCTCGGGTCGAGGTCGGCCGACTCCTTCGGCACGAACCGCTTCTGCGCGGCCTGCCGGGTGACGCCCATGCTCTTGCCGATGTCGGTCCAGGACGCGCCGGAGCGCCGGGCCTGGTCGACGAAGTGGCCGATCAGGTGGTCGGCCACGTCGCCCAGGTGGTCCGCGGCGATCACCGCGTCCTGGAGCTGGTCGAGCGGTTCCGGGTGGACCTTCTTGATGGCCGCGATGAGGTCGTCGAGACGGATGGATGACGTGGTCTCGGGGTTCGTCATGTGTCAACCGTAGGTTGCGCCCTCCGGGGTGTCAACCGTGAGTTGACAGTTCGCCGGGAGTTCCGGACCGGCCGCTCCGGCGTGGCACCATCGGCCCGTGAGTACGTCCAGCACCGTCGACCGCGCGTTCGCGGCGGCCCTCTACGAGACCGGTGAGAGGGCCCTCGACACCGGCGCGTCCCTGCTCGCATCCGACCCGGCGGCGGACGCCGAACTCGACCGGCGCGGACAGGAGTTCGTCGCGGCGGCCTGGCGGCGCGGCTGGCAGCCGGCCGACGTCGTACGGATGGTGCGGCGCGAGCTGGCCGACGTGCACGTGCTCCTCGCGGCCGCGCTGATCCGCGCCCAGGCACCCGACGACGTGCCCCGGGGCCGCCGCTGGGACACGCAGCTCGCCGAGCTCCCCGCCGACGCCCCGCCCCGTACCGACCGCTTCTCGTATGTCACGGCCGTCCTGGAGCTGTACCGCCTGCTGCTGCGGCTGCCGTCCCTGGAGCCCCTCGACGAGACGCCCGGAGCGGGACCCGGCCCGGCGAGGCCCGAGTCGCGCATGCTCACCCGTATCCGCGCCCTGCTGGCCAAGGCCGAGGCGACCGGGTTCCCGGAGGAGGCGGAGGCGCTGAGCGCCAAGGCGCAGGAGCTGATGGCCCGGCACAGCGTCGACGAGGCGCTGCTCGCGGCGCAGGCGCCCTCGCCGGACACGCCGGGGGCCTGCCGGATCGGGGTCGAGCCGCCGTACGAGCAGGCCAAGGCGGTGCTGCTGGACGCCGTCGCCGGCGCCAACCACTGCCGCGCGGTGTGGAACGAACCCCTCGGCTTCTCGACCGTCGTCGGCTTCGAAACCGACTTGGAGGTGGTCGAACTCCTCTACACCTCACTCCTGGTGCAGGCGACGACCGCGATGACGAAGGCGGAGGCCGCGCAGCGGGCGGGCGGCCGCAAGCGCACCAAGACGTTCCGGCAGTCCTTCCTCGCGGCCTATGCCCACCGCATCGGCACCCGGCTGGCCGCAGCCGCCGAGACGCAGGTGACCGACGACCTGCTCCCGGTCCTCGCCTCCCGCGAGGTCGCCGTCGCCGGGCGGCTGGACCGGATGTTCCCGGAGACGACCACGACCCGGCTGCGCGGGGTGCGGGACGCGGCGGGCTGGACGCAGGGCGCGCAGGCGGCGGACCGGGCCCAGGTCCGGCACCGGCCGCCGCTGCACTGACCTGTCCACCGCTGCTGACCCCCCGGCGGCCCCGACGGTGCTCTCGGCGCAGACAGTGCCCTCCGTGCCGCCGGCGTTCTGACGCCGTCAGCGCTCCGGCACCGTCGGGGTCGTCGATCCCTGCCGCTCAGTCCCCCGACGTCTCGAAGCCGCTCACCGAGGTCTTCTCGCCCTCCGCCCAGGAGACCTCGCCGTACGACCACTTCAGCTCGTGCGCCGTCCTGGTGTCGCCGGGCAGGGTGAACGACGCCGCGTGGACGTCGAGACTCTCCGCGGAGCCGGCCTCGCCCCGGACGTAGGTGATGGTGAAGGACGTGGTGGCGCCCTTCCCGAGGGTCAGCGACCGGGCCTTCGCGCCCTCGACCGGGGAGACGGACGTCGTCTTGTCGTCGGCCAGCAGGTCCACGCCGGGGAAGCCCTTCAGCGTGCACTGCTCGCCCTTGTTGGTGAGCGTGACGGTGACGGTGCCGGTGTCTCCCGCGGCGGGGGCGGCCGCGGCACCGACCTCGACGCCCATGTCGCCGAGCGCGCAGGCCGAGTCGCTGGGCCGGTCCGCGTTCTTGACGTCGTCGCCACCGGACGTGTCGTCGCTGCAGCCGGTCAGCAGGACCGTCGCGGCGAGGGCGGCGGCCAGGGTGAGGGGGTAGGTGCGCATGAGGTCCTCTGGACGTGTCGAACGAAAGTGGCGACGGACCCCTGGATCATCACGCACGCGCGCACCGCCCGCCCACGCGCCCCCTCCGATTCCCCCGCACGCCGGACGGACCCCGGGGCCCGGGTGGCTCCGTGCTGCCGAGAGGTTCCCCGGATCCCGGTGGCTGTTCGGCCATCGGACGGGTTCCTGGCTTTCGGTGGCTCTGTGACCGCCGAACGGGTACCGGGCCCGGTGCCCGCTCACGCCTGACGGGCACGGGGCAACCCCCGAACGCCGAACGGGCCGCGGTGCCCTCAGGCGATCCGCGGCCCGTCCGTACGGATGCCGGTGTCCGGTGTCAGCCGAGGCCGGCCGTCGGCAGGCCCGTCGGGAGCTTGCCGCCCTCGGCCTTCCGGTAGGTCTCCGCTCCGAGGCCGCCCTCCCAGGTGACCTTCAGGCTGCTGCCGTTCACGGAGTCGACCATGCCGGTCGCCCGGTCCTTGGAGCCGTCCGTGCACTTCAGGCGGATCATCCGCATCCCGGACTCCTCGCCCGCGGTGCCACTGCACACGCTCCCGCCGGTGCCGAACAGCGCGGCCTGCTTGCCGGTGATCACCAGGGCCACGGCCTTGCCGTCGGTCGTCGCGAGCCAGCTGCCCGCCAGCTCGCCGCCGGCCGACTCCCCGGACCCGGAACCGGACCCGGAGTCGCCCGCGCCGGCGGACGACGAGGCGGACGGGGCCGGGCTGGAGGCCGAGTCGTCGCCCGAGTCCCCGTCACTGCTGCACGCGCTCAGCACGAGCACGCCCGCCAGCCCCGCGGCCGCCGCCGCGACACGCACGGCACCGGAACGGCGCGAGAAGATCACCGAAGTCACTGCAAGCCCCCAAGCTGTAGCCGGCCGACCGGCCCGGACGGCACCGGCCGGCCTCCTGGCCGGAACGACCGCAGCAAGCTACCAGGGCCCGTCAAGGGCCTTCGGAAACGCCTCCTACCAGGACGACTTGCGCACCCCGGGCAGATACCCCGCGTGCGCCTGCTCCCGCAGACTCACCCGGGACAGTCCGAACGCCCGGAAGTAGCCGCGCGGCCGGCCGTCCACCTGGTCGCGGTTGCGCACGCGCGTGGCGCTCGCGTCACGCGGCTGCCTGCGCAGCTCCGCTTGGGCGGCGATCCGCTCGGCCTCCGTGGAGGACGGCCGCCGGATGATCTCCTTCAGCTCGGCCCGCCGGGCGGCGTACCGCGCGACGACCTGCTGCCGCCGGTCGCTCTTCGCGATCTTGCTCTTCTTCGCCATCAGACCCTCACTCCCCGGGCGCGGATCCGGGCGACGGCCGCCTCGATCCCGATCGTGTCGACGGTTTGATCCCCCTGGCGCCGAGCCGGAGCCGGACGTACCGGCCCTCGCTCGGCAGCCAGTAGCGCTTGGACTGGATGTTGGGGTCGAACCGGCGTGACGTGCGCCGGTGGGAGTGGGAGATGCGGTTGCCGAAGCCCGGCTGTGTGCCGGTCAGCATGCAGTGCGCGGACATGGGTGGTGACGTACCTCTCTGCCTAGACTCTGGAAATGGATTTCATTTTCAGTATCATAGCGGCATGGCACGCAATGAACTCCGTCCGGTCATCAAGCTCCGGTCCACCGCCGGGACCGGCTTCACCTACGTCACCCGCAAGAACCGCCGCAACGACCCGGACCGCATGACCCTGCGCAAGTTCGATCCGGTCGTCGGCCGCCACGTCGACTTCCGAGAGGAGCGCTGACCCATGCGCCAGGGAATCCACCCGGAGTACGGCCCCGTCGTCTTCCGCGACCGTGCCGCGAACTACGCCTTCCTCACCCGCTCGACCCTGGCCGCCACGGCGGGCGAGAAGACGATCGAGTGGGAGGACGGCACCGCCTACCCGGTCGTCGACGTCGAGATCTCCGACGTGAGCCACCCCTTCTACACCGGCACCGCCCGCGTGCTGGACACCGCCGGGCGCGTGGAGCGCTTCGAGCGCCGGTACGGGAAGAAGGGCTGACCCTGTGACTGACCCCGTGGCCGTCCCTCCCGGTCTCCCCGTCGTGATCGTCGGCGGGCTGCACGCCGACGCCCGCAGGGCGGCCGTCGCGCGGCTGCTCGCCGACGTGCCCGGCAGTGTCGTCCTCCACCACGACCTCTCGACGGCCGCCGCGGGCACCGTCGTACGGACCATCAGGGACGCCTCCGGTGTCCTCGACGCGGGGGAGGCGCCGCTCGTCAACGACTGCGCGTGCTGCGCCCTGCGCGAGGACCTGGTGCCGGAGCTGGAGCGGCTGCGGGACGCCGGGCTCACCCGGCTGGCCGTCGTCGAGCTGTGGGACTCCGTCGAGCCCAAGGCCATGGCCGAGGTCGTCACGGCGGGCGGGCTCACCGTCACCGGTGTGATCACCGCCGTCGACCCGGCCCTGGTCCTGCCCTGTCTCGGCAACGGCGACGACCTCGCCGACGCCGGTCTCGCGGCCGCCGCCACCGACCAGCGCACGATCGCCGACACCTTCGCGCGCCAGCTGGAGTACGCCCCCGTCCTCGCCGTCGCCGACTCCCCGGAGGCCGACGACGAGGACCGGGAGCTGCTCGCGCAGCTTCACCCGACGGCCCGCCGGGCCCCGGTCGGGGAAGGCGCCCCCGTGGGCCGGGCCGACGACGGCCTGACCGTGCCGACCCCGCGCAGGGGCCCGCTCTCCCCGCTGGCCCAGGCGGCCCTGGCCGGTTTCGACGTCGAGGCGGCCGCCGCCGCCCAGCACCCGGCCTGCGCGCTGCTCCCCGCCGAGGCCGACGCGCACGGCGTCTCCACGCTGGTGTGGCACCGGCGCCGCCCGTTCCACCCGGAGCGGCTGTACGCCGCACTGGAGGACCTGACCTGCGCGGCCGCCCGCAGCCGGGGCCGGTTCTGGCTCGCCGACAAGCCCGACACGCTGTTCCACTGGGACGCGGCGGGCGGCGCCCTGTGCGTGGAGGGGGCGGGCCCGTGGCTGGCCTCCCTCCCGGACGCGGCCTGGGAGATGGTGCCGCCGGTCCGCCGTGCCGCCGCCGCGCTGGACTGGCACCCCGAGCACGGCGACCGCGGCCAGCACCTGGTCTTCACCTCTCCCGCCCTCGACCGGGACGGCCTGGAGCGGCTGTTGGAGTCCTGCCTGCTGACCGACGCCGAGTACGCCGCGGGCCCCGACGCCTGGCAGCGGCTCCCGCACGCCTTCGACACCCTTCTGGAGGTCTGACCCCCATGCCCCGCAAGCCCGAGCGCAAGCCCGCCAAGAACCGGCCCAACCCCCTGGACCAGGCCGGGATCACGTACATCGACTACAAGGACACCGACCTGCTGCGGACGTTCATCTCCGACCGCGGCAAGATCCGCAGCCGCCGTATCACCCGGGTCTCGTCCCAGCAGCAGCGGCAGCTGGCCCAGGCCATCAAGAACGCGCGCGAGATGGCGCTCCTGCCGTACTCCGCGCGCTGAGCCCGTCAGGGTGAGGTTCCCCACGCTTGACGCGTGGGGGACCTTCTGCCGGTGCCGCCGCCGGGCCGGATCACCCCGGGCCGGCCGTCCGGCCGTGGGGCGCGTGGCGGGGCGCCGGGACCGGGCCGGACGCCGGTCGGGCCGGCTGTGAGACCGCGGTCCCGCGGGACGTCCCGGGGTGCCGCGCGGCGCGGACGCGCACGGTGCGGCGCGGGCCGGCCGGGCCGTGAGCCGAGCGCGGGTCCGGCGATGGTCCGAGCGGGACACCGGCCACGTGGACGACCCCGGCCTCCTGCGAACGGCCCATTTCTCGCCGTCCCCGCAGGCCACGGCCGTCTTCCGGATACTGGTCGGCCTGTCGAACGGTTTTCGCAGGGTCGTGCGTCTCAGCTCCGGCTTCTCCGGTGCGGCACTCGCACGGCTGCCGCGCTCCGCCGCCGAGCGGATGTTCCGCCTCCACCGGACCTCCCCGAACCCCCCGACTTCGCCGCAGGCCGCAGGGAACGAGAGGCGGGGGCGGGCCGTCACAACAGACGGGAGCTTCGGTCAAGCGGTCGTCAAGGCTGTAACCGCGGGACCACCCCTCGTGCACGTGCATCTGCCCACGCATCTGCACATGAACAGGGTTATGATCCGGGTCAGTTGACCACTGCACCAATGGCCACACCAGCCAGTGCACCACCGGGGAGCGACCTGTGGACCACGACGGGTACGACGTGTACAACGGGATGGCGGCCGCCGGGCTGCGCGGTGTGGCCTGGCAGAAGAGCCGGCACAGCAACTCGCAGGGTTCGTGCGTGGAGTTCGCCCGATTGCCGGGCGGTGACGTGGCCGTGCGCAACTCGCGTTTCCCGGACGGCCCCGCACTGGTCTACACCCGTGCGGAGATCGAGGCCATGCTCCTGGGCGTCAAGGACGGCGAGTTTGACCACCTGGTCGGCGGCTGACGGTCCGGCGGACCCGGCGGAGCCCGGGTGATATGTCCCTGATGTGCGGTGACGCGCGTAGAACCGCGGCGCGATGATGCGCCGCGGTCTTCTCATTCCCCGTGCGGCCGTGTACCGGTGTGCGGCAGCCGGAACAGCGCCCAGACCACCTTGCCGCTGAGCGCGCCCGCGAGAGGGTGCCAGCCCCAGCTGTCGCTGAAGGAGTCGACGAGGAACAGTCCGCGGCCCGACTCGGCCGAGAAGTCGTCGGTCTCCCGGGCGACCGGACTGTCGTGACTGGGATCGCGCACCGCGCACACCAGCCGCTCGGTCCACCGCATCAGGTGCAGACGCACCGGGGGTTCGCGGTCGCCGCACCCGCCGCTCGCCGGCAGGCCGTGCCGCAGCGCGTTGGTGACGAGCTCCGAGACCACCAGGCAGACGTCGTCGAACCGCTCGCCCATGTCCCACTGGTCGAGGGTTCTGCGGGTGAACCGCCGCGCCTCGCCCACCGCTTCGTGGCGGGCGGGAAGGGCGCAGGAGGCGGCGTCGGACACGGCCGCGGGATCCAGCGGCGGAAGGCCCTGCCGTAACGGCTCGAGCATGGTCGATCCATTCGTCCCCATGCGAGGCACTCCCGGGAATTCGCGGTCGGTGCGATGCGGCGGTGGTGCGGCACCATGGTTTCGGATGCGTACAGCAGATGCAAGGGCAGATGCACGTGCACGTGACCGGAATGAGATGTCCCGTACCGCTTGTTGGCCAATTTTTCCGTCATCTTCGCGTCGCTCTCTGGCCGTTCACTTGCCTTCTTCTTGCTTGCGCGCGCGAGCGTGGATCGTCTCGATTCCGTTTCCGTAACCGGACGAGTACTGCTCGGAGTGTTTTAGTGGCAGACTTCGGCCCCTGAAGACGTTGGGGAGGCTGGCGAACGTGAGCGCGGGAGAGCCGGGATCGGTGGTGCGGCGCATGCTGCTCGGATCACAACTCAGGCGACTGCGTGAGGCGCGGGGCATCACGCGCGAGGCGGCGGGTTATTCGATCCGCGCCTCCGAGTCGAAGATCAGCCGGATGGAGTTGGGCCGGGTGAGCTTCAAGACCAGAGACGTCGAGGACCTGCTGACCCTGTACGGCATCACCGACGAGCAGGAGCGCGCCTCCCTGCTGTCCCTGGCCAAAGAGGCCAACGTCGCCGGCTGGTGGCACAGTTACTCGGACGTGCTGCCCAGCTGGTTCCCGACCTACGTCGGCCTGGAGGGCGCCGCCTCACTGATCCGGGCGTACGAGGTGCAGTTCGTGCACGGCCTGCTGCAGACCGAGGCGTACGCGCACGCGGTGGTCCGGCGCGGCATGCAGGGTGCGAGCGAGGCCGATGTCGAGCGCCGCGTGGCGCTGCGCCTGGAGCGGCAGAAGTACCTGGTCGACGAGCGGGCGCCCGACTTCCACATCATCCTCGACGAGGCCGCCCTGCGCCGCCCCTACGGCGACCGCGAGGTGATGCGGGGGCAGCTCCAGCACCTCATCGAGATCTCGGAGCGGCCCAACGTACGGCTCCAGGTGGTGCCGTTCAGCCTCGGCGGTCACTCCGGCGAAAGTGGCGCGTTCACGATCCTCAGCTTCCCGGAGTCCGACCTGTCGGACGTCGTCTACCTGGAGCAGCTCACCAGCGCGCTGTACCTGGACAAGGCCGAGGACGTCGCCCAGTACGAGAAGGCGCTCAAGGAGCTGCAAAGCGACAGCCCCGGCCCCTCGGAGAGCCGGGACCTTCTGCGGGGCCTCCTCCAGCTCTCCTGAAGTGGCCCCTTCAACTCGCCTTAAACATCAGTACGATGACGTGTGATCAGATCGTGAAGGCGCGATCAGGGGTCTGCCTAGGGATCGAGGGATCACATTGTCGTCGTCCTGCTTCACCGACCTTGCACAGCAGTACATCGACGGTGAGTGGCGCCCGGGCACCGGTTCCTGGGACATCATCGACTTCAACCCGTACGACGACGAGAAACTCGCGTCGATCACCATAGCCACGGCCGACGAGGTCGATCAGGCGTACCGGGCCGCCGCCCGCGCTCAGAAGCAGTGGGCCGCGACCAACCCCTACGCCCGCCGGGCGGTCTTCGAGAAGGCGCTGCGCCTGATCGAGGAGCGCGAGGCGGAGATCTCCGAGGCCATCATCGCCGAGCTCGGCGGCACGCGGCTGAAGGCCGCGTTCGAGCTGCACCTCGCCAAGGAGTTCCTGCGCGAGGCGGTCCACCTGGCGCTGGCCCCCGAGGGCCGGATCATCCCCTCGCCGGTGGACGGCAAGGAGAACCGCGTCTACCGCGTGCCGGTCGGTGTGGTGGGCGTGATCAGCCCCTTCAACTTCCCCTTCCTGCTGTCGATCAAGTCCGTCGCCCCGGCGCTGGCGCTGGGCAACGCGGTGGTGCTCAAGCCGCACCAGAACACCCCTATCGTCGGCGGTTCCCTGGTCGCGAAGCTCTTCGAGGACGCGGGGCTGCCCGGCGGCCTGCTGAACGTCGTCATCACGGACATCGCGGAGATCGGTGACGCCTTCATCGAGCACCCGATCCCCAAGGTCATCTCCTTCACCGGCTCCGACGCCGTCGGCCGGCACGTGGCGACCGTCTGCGCCCGGCTGTTCAAGCGCTCCGTTCTCGAACTGGGCGGCAACAGCGCGCTGGTGGTCCTCGACGACGCCGACCTCGACTACGCCGTCGACGCGGCGGTCTTCAGCCGCTACGTCCACCAGGGCCAGGTCTGCATGGCCGCCAACCGGATCCTCGTGGACCGGTCGGTCGCGGAGGAGTTCACCGAGAAGTTCGTCGCCAAGGTCAAGACCCTCAAGACGGGCGACCCGCGCGACCCGCAGACCGTCATCGGCCCGGTCATCAACTCCTCGCAGGCGGACGCCGTCTCCGGCGTGGTCGAGCAGGCCCTGGCCGAGGGCGCCACGGCCCTGGTGCGCGGCGGGCGGACCGACAACCTCGTCGAGCCGTCGGTGCTGACGGACGTCCCCGCCGACTCGGCGCTGCTCAGGCAGGAGGTCTTCGGGCCGGTCGCGTTCCTCGTCCCGTTCGACGGCGAGGAGGAGGCCGTACGGCTGGTCAACGACACGCCCTACGGCCTGAGCGGTGCCGTCCACACGGGGAACGTGGAGCGGGGTGTCGCCTTCGCCAAGCAGATCGACACGGGCATGTTCCACGTGAACGACGGCACCGTGCACGACGAGCCGATCGTCCCGTTCGGCGGTGAGAAGCACTCGGGCATCGGCCGGCTCAACGGCGACACGATGCTGGACTCGTTCACCACGACCAAGTGGATCTCCGTGCAGCACGGACGGAGCGGCTTCCCGTTCTAGCGTCTTCCGTCGCGCCCGGGGCTCTTGCGGACAGCACCTGACCGCAAGGGTCCGTAATTTGGTCGGTGTCAGGGGGAGACGCCCCCGGGCCCGACGAAAGGCGGCGGTCATGGTCACTCACGTTCCGGCGGAGGCTCACGGCGACGAGCGCGGAGCGCTCCTGTCCTTCATCGCCGAGCAGCGCGGCGGGATCCGCCGGGCGGTGCTGGGGCTGACCGACGAGCAGGCGAGCTCGCGTCCCAGCGCCAGTGAGCTGTCCCTGGCCGGGCTGATCAAGCACGTGGCCGAGGTCGAGCAGATGTGGGTCTCCCTGGCCAAGGGCGAGCCGCCGGCGGTGGTGCGGGACCAGAGCAACTGGCACGAGTGCTTCCAGCTGGTCGAGGACGAGACCGTCGCGTCGCAGCTGGCGTACTGGGACAAGGTCGCGGCCGAGACGGAGGCGTACATCCGCTCGGTGCCGAGCCTCGACGACACCTTCGCGCTGCCGGCCCAGCCCTGGTTCCCGCCGGACGCCCGGGTCTCCCACCGCTGGCTCTGTCTCCACCTCATCCGCGAGACCGCCCGGCACGCCGGTCACGCCGACATCATCCGCGAGTCCCTGGACGGCAGGACCGCCTTCGAGCTGGTGGCCGAGGAACAGCGGGCGGGGGCCGAGGCATAGCCTTGGCCGCATGTCGACGATCCGCCTCCTCGTGCTCGGCGCGGTCCGTATGCACGGGCGGGCCCACGGCTACCAGGTGCGCAACGACCTGGAGTACTGGGGCGCGCACGAGTGGTCCACCGCCAAGCCCGGCTCGATCTACCACGCCCTGAAGCAGATGGCCAAGCAGGGGCTGCTGCACGCGCACGAGATCGCGCCGTCGACGGCCGGCGGCCCGCCGCGCACGGAGTACGAGCTCACCGGGCAGGGCACCGAGGAGTACTTCCGGCTGCTGCGGGAGGCGCTGGTCACCTACGACCAGCGCGGGGACATGAAGACGGCCGCCGTCGGCTTCGTCGTCGATCTGCCGCGGGCCGAGGCGGTCGCGCTGCTGAAGGAGCGGACCCTGCGGATCGAGCAGTGGCGGGCCGCCGTCCTGGAGCACTACGTGCCCGAGGAGGGGCCGGGGCAGCTCGGGCACATCGGCGAGATCATGAACATGTGGGTCCACACGGCCGACTCCGAGGCAGAGTGGACCCGCGGCCTCATCGGGCGCATCGAGGGCGGTGCCTACACCTTCGCCGACGAGGGCGACCCGTTCGTCGGCGTCCTGGCCGAGGACCAGGAGAACCCCTACGCGACGGGGGAGGAACACCCCGGGGACGCCCACTAATCAAGTTTGACGAATGGCTCAGCCGGGTTTAGTTTGAGCCTGTAGTCAAGTTTGACTAGCGAGGGAGACTCAGTGGCCGATCCGGCGATCACCGTCGAAGGCGCGGAGAAGAACTACGGCGGCAAGAAGGCACTGGACGGGCTCGACCTCACGGTCGCGCGCGGCACGGTGCACGGGGTGCTCGGTCCGAACGGCGCGGGCAAGACCACCCTGGTGCGGGTCCTGTCCACCCTGCTGCGGCCCGACGCGGGACGGATCGAGGTGGCAGGGCACGACGTGGTGCGCGAGGCCTACGCCGTGCGGCTGCGCATCGGCCTGCTCGGCCAGCACGCCGCGCTCGACGAGGAACTCGGCGGCCGGCAGAACCTGGAGCTGTTCGGCCGGCTGCACCACCTGGGCGCGCGGGGGGCACGCGCGCGTGCGGACGAACTCCTGGAGCGTTTCGGCCTGGCCGACACCGGCCGCAAGGCGGTCCGGCAGTACAGCGGCGGTATGCGGCGCCGCCTGGATCTCGCCGCGTCCCTGATCACCGAGCCGGAGGTGCTGTTCCTCGACGAGCCCACCACCGGCCTGGACCCGCGCGGCCGCGCGGAGGTGTGGTCCTCCGTCCGCTCCCTGGTCGGAGGCGGCACCACGGTCCTGCTGACCACGCAGTACCTGGAGGAGGCCGACCAGCTCGCGGACCGCATCTCCGTCGTCGACGCCGGCCGGGTCGTCGCCGAGGGCACGGCGGACGAGCTGAAGGCGGAGACCGGCGGCGACCGTATCGACGTGGTCCTGCGTAACGCCGGCGAACTGGGGGCCGCCGTCGCCCTGCTGCCCCTCACCGGGGTCAGCGTCGACGCCGACCGGCGGCTGCTGAGCGCGCCGGTGACCGACCGCATGGAGGCGCTCTCCGGGGTCGTACGGGCCCTGCGGGAGGCCGGGATCGAGGCGGAGGACGTCGCCCTGCGCCGCCCGACGCTGGACGAGGTGTTCCTGCACCTCACCGGGGACGACCACCGAGTGAAGGAGGCCGCGTGAGCGCGCACGCCCTGACCGACTCCTGGACCATGACCCGCCGGGAGCTCGCCCGTTGGGGGCGGCAGCCGGTCCAACTGGCCGTCAACCTGGTCTTCCCGGTGATGCTGCTGCTGATGTTCGGCTACCTCATCGGCGGCGGCCGCGGGGTGACCGGCGCGTACCGCGACTACCTGGTCCCCGGCATGCTCGCGCTCACCATGGCCTTCGGCCTGGAGGGCACGATGCTCGCCGTCACTCAGGACCTCAACAAGGGCGTGATCGACCGATTCCGCTCGATGCCCATGGCCAACGGGGCTGTGCTGGTGGGCCGTTCGGCCGCCGACATGCTCCAGTCGGCGATGGCCCTGGTCGTGCTGATCGGTGTGGGCGCCGCGCTCGGCTGGCGGCCCGGCGGCGGTCCGGCGGCCCTCCTCGCGGCCGTGGGACTGCTGCTGCTGTTCCGGTTCGCGATGCTGTGGATCGGCATCCACCTGGCCCTGGTGGCGGGCAAGCCGGAGATGGTCCAGGCCGTGCAGATCCTGGTTTGGCCGGTCGGCTTCCTCTCCAACGCGCTGGCCGTACCCGGCTCCATGCCCGGCTGGCTGGGCACGGTCGTCGGGTGGAACCCGATGTCCCACACGGCCACGGCCGTCCGGGACCTGTTCGGCGTGCCCGGCACGGAGTCCGGGCACGCGTGGGCCGCGATCCTCTGGCCCCTGGCCCTGCTGGCGGTGTTCTTCCCGCTGGCGGTACGGCGGTTCGGCCGGCTCAGCCGCTGACCTCGGCCACTCCCTAGTGGTGGAAGCTGGTCGCCGCGCCCCTGTCCTCGGTCAGCGGGCGCGGCTGCCGGCGCAGATCCGGCAGCAGCCGCTCCAGGTCCTGCGCGAGCAGATCGGCGAGGTCGGCGGAGAAGCCGTTGCGGCACACCACCCGCAGCACGGACAGGTCCTCCCGGTGCGCCGGGAAGGTGTACGCGGGCACCAGCCAGCCGTGCTCGCGCAGCCGCCGGGAGACGTCGAAGACGTCGTACGCCGTCACGTCCGGCGCGGTCGTGAAGGCGAACACCGGCAGCTCGTCGCCCCGGGTCAGCAGCCGGAAGTCGCCGAGCGCCTCGATGCGTCCGGCCAGCTCCGTGGCCACGTCCCGCGCGGCCTGCTGCACGGCCCGGTAGCCCTGCCGGCCCAGCCGCAGGAACGTGTAGTACTGCGCGACGACCTGCGCGCCCGGGCGGGAGAAGTTGAGCGCGAACGTCGGCATGTCGCCGCCCAGGTAGTTCACCCGGAACACCAGCTCCTCCGGCAGGGCCTCCGCGTCCCGCCACAGCGCCCAGCCGACACCCGGGTAGACGAGGCCGTACTTGTGCCCCGAGGTGTTGATCGACGCCACCCTCGGCAGCCGGAAGTCCCAGACCAGGTCCTCGTCGAGGAACGGCGCGACCATGGCCCCCGAGGCGCCGTCCACGTGCACCGGGACGTCCAGCCCGGTCCGTTCCTGCAGCGCGTCGAGGGCCGCGCACAGCTCGGCGATCGGCTCGTAGGACCCGTCGAACGTGGAGCCGAGGATGCCGACGACGCCGATGGTGTTCTCGTCGCACAGCTCGGCCGCGGCCTGCGGGTCCAGGTGGAAGCGCTCGCCCTCCATGGGCACCAGCCGCGCCTCCACCTCCCAGAAGGTGCAGAACTTCTCCCAGCAGACCTGCACGTTGACGCCCATCACCAGGTTGGGCCGGGCCCCTGGGTAGCGGTCGGCGTTGCGCTTCGCCCAGCGCCGCTTCAGCGCCATCCCGGCGAGCATGCACGCCTCGCTCGACCCCGTCGTCGAACACCCCACGGCGGTCGACGGGTCGGGGGCGTTCCACAGGTCGGCGAGCATCGCCACGCAGCGCCGCTCCAGCTCGGCGGTGCGCGGGTACTCGTCCTTGTCGATCATGTTCTTGTCCCGGCACTCCGCCATCAGCAGCCCGGCCTCGGGCTCCATCCAGGTGGTGACGAACGTGGCGAGGTTCAGCCGGGCGTTGCCGTCGAGCATCAGCTCGTCGCGCACCAGCTGGTGGGCGGTCGCCGGGGCCATCGGCTGGTCCGGGAGGCGGTGGGTCGGCGGGGCCTCGGCCATGTCGCCGAGCGGGTTGGCGGGGCCGTAGAAGGGGTTGACGGACAGCCGGCGGTCGCCGGGCCGGGGGGAACCGTCATTGAGCGGCATGAGGGCCTCCAGGGGTGGGTCGGGGGAGGGGCGGGGATTTCAGCGGACCGATGTGCCGTCCTTGCGCAGCTGCATCTGCGGCCGGCCCGTGACCAGCAGCCAGGCGGGCAGTGAGGCGATGCAGAGCACGGAGATGACCGCCGGCTCCGCGACCAGCACCGCGGCGACGAACAGGCTGAGCCAGCCCTGCCGTGTGATCGCCAGCAGCACCCCGAGCACCCCGGCGGACACCCCGACCGAGGGATGCACCCCGGACACCAGGGCGTGCGCGCACAGGCCGAGCGCGGTGCCGACGAACACGGCGGGGAAGATCCGCCCGCCACGGAAACCACAGGACGCGGCGACGACCAGCGCGGCCAGCTTCACCACCGTCATGACGGCGAACTCCCCGGCCGACCAGCCGTCCGGGTCGTGCGCCAGCGTGGCGATCTCGTCGAGCCCCTTGAACAACGTCAGGTGGCCGCCCACAGCGGCCAGGGCGCCGAGCACGGCCCCGCCCGCCGGGAGCATCAGCATGGGGTGCCGCAGCCGCCGGAAGGCCGCGTGGACGTACGGGAAGGCCCGTACGGCGCCCAGGCCGAGCACCGCGCCGACCGCGGCGACCACGATCGACGCGAGCAGATCGGACCAGCCCGTCCGGCCGAAGGACGGCAGGCCCAGATCGAAGCTCGGGTGGTCCACGAGGGAGACGGTCAGGGAACCCGCGGCCGCGGCTGTCAGCGGCGCGAAGAGGTTGTCCCACAGCATGCCGCGGGTCTCCTGGCGGGCCAGCAGCTCGGAGATCGCCAGGGCGGCCGCCACCGGGGTGCCGAACAGCGCGCCGATGGTCGCCGCCTCGGCCAGCGCCGGCCAGAGCCGGCCGGGTGCCCGGGGGATGAGCCGGCTGCCCAGCCAGACCGCGAGACCCACGTTCACGGTGATGAGGGGGTTCTCGGGACCGAGGCTGGGCCCGCCGGCCAGCATCAGCGCGGTCACCAGCACCAGCCCCGGCAGCGCCACGGGCGGCAGGACGGGAGCGTCCAGACCGACGGTGGCGGGATCCGGGCCCGCGTGCCCCGGCACCTTCCACACCACCAGCCCCACCGCGATGCCGGTCGCGATCAGCACCACGAACATCCACGCCACGGAGTACCGGCCGATGCCGAGCGCGTCCGGCACGGTCTCCCACAGCACGTCCTGGAGCTGCTCGGCGGCGACTTCCACCCCCACCAGGATCAGGCTGCAGAGCACGCCCACGGCGATGGCGGGCACGATCGACGGCAGCAGGGCGCGAGCGGGCGTCGACGGATGGACGGAGGGTGCCTGGTCTTCGGAGTCCTGGACCACGGGCACACGATAAACGGATCAAACGGTACAAAACGGGATAGGAGGGCAACACGCTTGCACCTCACGTGGCGTGAGGACCGACCGTGGAGTGCGGAAGAAGGAGGGAGCGGACGTGAGCTACTCCGTGGGACAGGTCGCGGGCTTCGCCGGCGTCACCGTGCGCACGCTGCACCACTACGACGCCATCGGACTGCTCGTCCCGAGCGAGCGCAGCCACGCAGGACACCGGCGCTACAGCGACGCCGACCTCGACCGGTTGCAGCAGATCCTGTTCTACCGGGAGCTCGGCTTCCCGCTCGAGGAGGTCGCCGCCCTGCTCGACGACCCGGACGCGGACCCGCGCGCGCACCTGCGCCGCCAGCACGAACTGCTGACCGCCCGGATCGAGAAGCTGCGGAAGATGGCGGCGGCCGTGGAGCACGCCATGGAGGCACGCACGATGGGGATCAACCTGACGCCCGAGGAGAAGTTCGAGGTGTTCGGCGACAAGGACCCGGAGCAGTACGCCGAGGAGGCGGAGCGGCGCTGGGGCGGCACCGAGGCGTACGCCGAGTCACAGCGCCGCGCCGCGAGCTACACCAAGGAGGACTGGAAGCGCATGCAGGCCGAGGTGGCCGACTGGGGTGAGCGCTACGCCGCCCTGATGACCGCCGGCGAATCACCGGCCGGCGATGCGGCCATGGGCATGGCCGAGGAGCACCGGCAGCACATCTGCGGATGGTTCTACGAGTGCTCGTACGAGCTCCACCAGGGCCTCGGCGAGATGTACGTCGCCGACGAGCGCTTCAAGGCGTTCTACGACTCCGTGCGCCCGGGGCTCGCCGAGCACCTGAGGGACGCGATCGTCGCGAACGCCGCCCGCCACAACGCGTGAGAGGTCCTGGCCCGGGCGCTACTCCCGGGTCAGGACCACCGCCGTGCCGTACGCGCACACCTCGGTGCCGACGTCCGCCGCCTCCGTCACGTCGAAGCGGAACGCCAGGATGCCGTTGGCGCCCCGCGAGCGCGCCTGCTCGACGAGCCGCTCCATGGCCTGGTTGCGGGTCTGCACCAGCGTCTTGGTGAGCCCGCGCAGCTCGCCGCCCACCATCGACTTCAGCCCGGCGCCGATCTGGCTCCCCACGTGCCGGGAACGCACGGTCAGGCCGAAGACCTCGCCGATCACCTCCCGCACGTGGTAGCCGGGTACGTCGTTCGTGGTGACGACGAGAACCTCGGGCTCCGGGCCCTGTCCGCCGCCGTATTCGTCGATGCCCATGGTTCACAGCTTTGACCGGGACCGCGCACAGTGCATCCTGAGTACGCCCATGGAACCTGGGTCATGACGGCTGCGTTGATACTTTGAGGCAGCCAGCCTCCGCCCGTACCCCACAGCAGCAGGAGCCACATCCCCGTGACCACGCTTGCGCTCGGCCCCGAGTGGCTCAGCCCGGACTACCTGATCTCGACGTTCAGCCTGCCCGGCATCCTGCTCATCGTCTTCGCGGAGTCCGGTCTCTTCGCCTTCCTGCCCGGCGACTCCCTGCTGTTCACGGCCGGGCTCTTCGTGGCCGAGGGCACCTACATCACCCAGCCGCTGTGGCTGGTGTGCATGCTGATCGTGCTCGCCGCCGTCCTCGGGGACCAAGTGGGCTACATGATCGGCAAGTTCCTGGGCCCGAAGCTCTTCAACCGTCCCAACTCCAAGCTCTTCAAGCAGGAGAACCTGGACAAGGCCCACGAGTTCATGGAGAAGTACGGCCCCAAGGCGATCGTCCTGGCCCGCTTCGTCCCCATCGTGCGCACCTTCGCACCCATCGTGGCCGGCGCCGGCCGCATGAAGTACCGCACGTTCCTCACGTACAACGTCATCGGCGGCGTCGCCTGGGGCACCGGCGTCACCCTCGCGGGGTACTGGCTCGGCCAGATCGGCTTCATCAAGAAGAACGTCGAGCCGATCCTCGTCCTGATCGTCCTGCTCTCCGTCGTGCCGATCCTCATCGAGTACCTGCGCGACCGCTCGCAGAAGAAGCGCGCCGCGGCCGAGTCCCCCGAGCAGCACGGGCAGCAGCCCCCCGCGATGGACGACGCGACGACCCGGCTGCGCCGCATCACCCCCGACGAACAGCCGTCCCACCAGCAGCCGCAGCAGCCCCCGTACGGCAACCAGAACGGCTACAACGACCAGCAGTACTACGCCCAGTACCCGCAGAACCCGGGCTACGGCCGGCAGCCGCAGCAGCCGCAGCAGCCGCAGCAGCCCTACGGCACCCAGCAGCAGCCCTACGGCACGCCCCAGCAGCCGTACGGCACGCAGCAGGGGCCTCACCACAACGGCTACTGAACCGACTGTCCTGGGAGCGCGGGGAACTGCGCGAAACCCCCACCGGCCCGCGGCCGCCGACGCACCCCCGGCCCCGACCTCCTCGGCGCTAGAAACCCCTGGTGCGCTTGGCGGCCCGCCGCTTCTCCGCCGACCCGATCCGCAGGAACATCCGGGAGATCTCGGACCCGAGGTTCACCCCGATGGCGATGGCCATGGCGAGCGCCACCGCCTTCGACAGCGACACCAGCCCCTCGTCCACCTCGCTCTGCGCGATCGCCAGCAGTCCGAAGTACGTCGCGGAACCGGGCAGCAGGGGCCCGATCGCCGCGGTCGTGTAGGGCAGGGCGGAGGCGAACCGGTACCGGGACAGCAACTGCCCGAACAGCCCCACCAGGCCCGCGGCCGCCGCCGTGGACGCCACCGGTGAGATGTCCCCCACGTAGTGCATCGCGCCGTAGACGACCCACGCGACCCCGCCGTTCAGCGTCACCCACATCACGGTGGATCGATCCTGCTGGAGCAGCACCGCGAAGGCCAGGGACAGCAGCATCGACGCACCGATCATCATCACCGGGTCGTCGGAGGCGCCGAGCGCCTGGTCGGGGTTGAGCCGCGCGCCCAGCTGCACGCCGAAGTACAGCACCAGCAGCACACCCGCGACGATGCCGACGAAGAAGTACATGACCTCCAGCAGCCGCGCGGACGCGGTGATGTAGAAGCCCGTCAGACCGTCCTGCACCCCCGCCACCAGCGCCCGCCCGGGCAGCAGCGCGAACAGCCCACCGGTGATGACCGCCGAGGCCTTCACGTCCACGTGGCCGAGCGTCAGCGCCACGCCGATCGCGGCCGGCGGCATCGCGGCCACCGTGAACTGGTAGAACTCCGGCAGTCCCCGCCCCGCGCACAGCCAGGCCAGCCGGTCGCCCAGCATCGCGCCCAGCGCGGCTGCCACGAACACGATCAGGTCGCCGCCCACCAGCACCGAGGCCGCACCGGCCAGCAACCCGCTCGCCGCGGTCAGCGCCCAGCCGGGGTAGGGGTGCCGGTTACGGCGGATCTCCGCCAGCCGCCGGTAGGCCTCCTCCAGGGAGACCGCCGTCTCGTCGTCGCTGAGGTCGTCCACCAGCTGGTACACGGCCGCCAGCCGCGTGTAGTCCGTGCCCCGGCGCCGCACGGTTCGCGACGCCGTGATCGGGTCGTCGACCAGGGACGGCTGGTAGGAGATCGCCAGCAGCGTGAAGGTGACGTTCGGCTCGCAGCGGTCCAGGCCGTACGACCGGCAGACGGCGAACATCGCCGCCTCCACGTCCTCGGCGCCCTCGCCGCCCGCCAGCAGCAACTCGCCGATACGCAGCGTCAGGTCGAGCACGCGGGGAACCGCGGGCCCGCTCTCGTCGGTGCCGCGGTGGCTGGTCTCCGGCGCGGGCCGATCCGCCACCGGCATGCGCAGCATCGTGCGCATCCGGTCCTGCCAGGGCACGTCCTTGGTCAGGCTGACCACGGGGATCCCGCTCGGCGGCGTGAAGGCCGTCGGGGCGTGCCTGGAGCTGTAGGTGTTCGGCGGGGTGAACGCCGACCCCTCCTGCTCCGCCGAGGGCGCCGCGTGGACGTCCAGCCCCTGCGGCACGGCGAACTCGGACGTCGTCTCGGACTCGGCACCGGCCGCTTTGTGGAGGGCCAGTCCCTCGGGGATCGCGAACTCCGACGTCGTCGACATGTCCCCGTCGACGCCGGACCCGGCCGGAGGCAGGAACGCGCTCCTTGCCTCGTCCGACTTCGGTTTGCGGTCCTCCGCGTCCGTCACTGCCTGGCGCTCCCTGTACGACACGTCAGCCTCGTACCCCCCACAGCCTCAGTATGCGCACAGACGGACGAACGGGCCGCACGCGCAGGCGTGCGGCCCGTCAGCATCGGGAAACAGGAGGTCAGTGACCGCCCTGGTCCTTGAAACGCTTGTAGGACCGCTCGATCTCGGCCTCGGCGTCGGTGCGGCCCACCCAGTCGGCACCCTCGACGGACTTGCCGGGCTCGAGGTCCTTGTAGACCTCGAAGAAGTGCTGGATCTCCAGGCGGTCGAACTCCGACACGTGGTGGATGTCCCGCAGGTGCTCCACGCGCGGGTCCGTCGACGGCACGCACAGCAGCTTGTCGTCGCCGCCGGCCTCGTCCGTCATGCGGAACATGCCGATCGCGCGGCAGCGGATCAGGCAGCCCGGGAACGTCGGCTCGTCGAGGATGACCAGCGCGTCCAGCGGGTCGCCGTCCTCGCCGAGGGTGTTCTCGACGAAGCCGTAGTCGGTCGGGTAGGCGGTCGAGGTGAAGAGTCGCCGGTCCAGGCGGATACGACCGGTCTCGTGGTCCACCTCGTACTTGTTGCGCGAACCCTTCGGAATCTCGATCGTGACGTCGAACTCCACCGGTGGCTCCTCCATGATCAACACATAGTTCTGGTGGTTAAGTGTCCCTCACGCAGGTGTGTGATCGCGAAAGGGGCTGGTGGTCGTGCCAGAGCTGAGGCCTTGGCGGGCCGCGAAACCGCACGTGGTGCGGCTCGCGGAAGCCGTACGACCGCGCCTGGCCCGGGCCGCAGCGACTGCGAAACCACGGCTCGCGCGGCTCGCCCGAGCCGGGAAACCGCAGCTCACGCATGTGATGCCGCCGAAGACCTGGCAGTACACCGCGGGCGCCGCCACCGCCGGACTCGCACTGGCGGCCGGTGTGGTGACCGCCGCCGGTCCCTGGGACTCCACGGGTCAGCGTACGGCCGAGCGGGACCGGGCAGTGGCCCTGGGCCGCGCGGGTGGCACAGATCACGGCAGCGCCCCCGGCGCGCCCGGCCGGCACCGGCCCGCCCCCAGCGCCGGACCCGTGCTGACCGGCCTCGGCGGTGTCAGCACCGTCAAGTCCGCCCCCGACGGCAAGGTGCTCACGGACGCCCTCCGCCCCCTGCTCAAGGACCCGGCCCTCGGCCCGCGGCCCGCCGGGGCGGTCCTGGACGTGACCACCGGACGGCGCCTGTTCGGCTCCGGCGCGGGCACGGCGCAAACCCCGGCCTCCACGACGAAGATCGCCACGGCCGTCGCCGCGCTGTCCGCGATGGGCCCCGACCACCGTCTCACCACCCGCGCAGCGCTGGAACCCGACACCAAGGAAGTCGTCCTGGTCGGAGGCGGCGACCCCACGCTCACGGCCCGGGAGAAGACCGGGGGATCGGCGAGCCTGCGCACCCTGGCCGCCCGGACGGCCGCCGCGCTCGCCGACCGGGGCGTGCGCGAGGTGACCCTCTCCTACGACACGACCCTCTACGCCGGCGACGAAAAACACCCGATCGGGGACAACCCCAACCTCGCCCTCGTCAGCCCCCTGATGGCCGACGAGGGCCGCACGAACGACTCGGCGAGCGGCCCGGCCGAGCGCGTGAAGGACCCGGCGGCCGACGCGGCCCGCCGGTTCGGGGACCTCCTGACCTCGCACGGCATCAAGACCAAGGCACCCGGCCCGTCCAAGGCCACGACCCGCTCCGAGACTCTCGCGGCCGTCTCCTCGCCGCCGCTGTCCGCCCTCGTCGAGCGCATGCTGACCAACAGCGACAACGACATCGCCGAGGCCCTCGCCCGCCAGACGGCGATCGCCGCGGGCGAACGGGCCGACTTCGCCGGGGCCGGCAAGGCCATCGGCTCCCAGCTCCGCAAGCTCGGCCTCCCGCTCAAGGGCGCCGCCTTCAAGGACGGCAGCGGCCTGAACCGCGCGGACCGGCTGACCCCCGACCTCCTCACCGCGCTGCTCGCCAAGGCGGCCGACCCCGGACACCCCGAGTTCCGGCCCGCCCTCACCGGCCTGCCCGTCGCCGGCTTCACCGGCACCCTGACCACCCGCTACACGGACGGGGCGTCCGGCGTCGTCCGCGCCAAGACCGGCACCCTGTCGGGCGTCCACGCCCTCGCGGGCACCCTGGTCGACGAGGACGGCCGCCTGCTGGCCTTCGCGTTCATGGCCTCCGGCACGGACCCCGGCAAGCCGGCGGAGTCCCAGCAGGCCCTGGACCGGGTCGCCACCGCCCTGGCGGCCTGCGGCTGCAGGTGAGGGAAGGGACCGCCCGCGGCGTCTGGCAGGGGTTGCCACCGGCCCGGGGGCGTGTGGCTGCAGGTGACGGGCGGGACCGCCCGCGGCGTATGGCCGGGGTTGCCAGCGGTCTGGGGGCGTGCCGCTGCTGGTGACGGACGGGGGGCCGGCCGCGGCCGGGGCTCACCGGTGCCCGGCCGTCGCCGCCCTGCCCCAGCGGGCGGCCCTCACGTACGGTTGACGCATGACGAGCATCGGTGGTGCTTCAACCGGCATGGTCGACTGGAACCTCGCGGTGGCGACCGCGACCCGGCTCGTGAGGCCGGGCCCCGAGGTCAGTCGCGACGAGGCCCGGGCCGTCGTGGCGGAGCTGCGCCGGCACGCCAAGGCCTCGGAGGAACACGTCCGCGGATTCACCCGGCTGGGCACCGAGGAGGGGCATGACACCCCCGTCCTCGTCGTCGACCGCCCGGGCTGGATCCGGGCGAACGTCGCCGGGTTCCGGGAGATCCTGCGGCCCCTGCTCGACAAGATGCAGGAACGGCGCGGCACCAGCCCGGGCGGTGCCGTCATGGGCGCCGTCGGCGGCAAGGTCACCGGCGTCGAACTCGGCATGCTGCTGTCCTTCCTGGCCTCCCGCGTCCTCGGCCAGTACGAGACCTTCGCCCCCGCGACCGGCGACCTGCCCTCCGGCGGCTCCTCCGACGCCCCGGGCGGCGGCAGGCTCCTGCTCGTCGCCCCGAACATCGTCCACGTCGAGCGCGAACTCGACGTCGACCCCCACGACTTCAGGCTCTGGGTCTGCCTGCACGAGGAGACGCACCGCACCCAGTTCACCGCCGTGCCCTGGCTGCGGGACCACCTTGAGGGTGAAATCCAGTCGTTCCTCCAGGAGACCGACGTCGACCCCATGACCGTCCTGGAACGCGTCCGGGAAGCCGCCCAGACCCTCGCCGGGGGCCGCCCCGAGGCCGAGGAGGACGACGGCGGCCGCTCCCTCGTCGAGATCGTCCAGACCCCCGCCCAGCGCGAGATCCTCAGCCGCCTCACCGCCGTGATGTCCCTGCTGGAGGGCCATGCCGACTACGTGATGGACGGCGTCGGCCCGTCCGTCGTGCCGACCGTCGGGGAGATCCGCGAGAAGTTCCAGCAGCGCCGCGCCAAGGGCGCCTCCCGCCTCGACCTCGCCCTGCGCAAGCTGCTCGGCCTGGACGCCAAGCTCCGCCAGTACCGGGACGGCGAACGCTTCGTGCGGGCCGTCGTCGACGAGGTCGGCATGGACGGTTTCAACCGCGTGTGGACCTCGCCCAACACCCTCCCCACCAAGTCGGAGATCGCCAAACCGGCGGACTGGGTCGCGCGGGTGCACCGCAGGGCCGAGTAGTGAACATCCCGGGAAGGTCGTGAAGGGAAACCGGCCGACGGCAGGCGAACGCCCCTCCAATCACCCGTCCGAGGGACCGTGAGGCAGGGGTAGGCGTGCAATGCTCGGGGAACGGCCCGGTTCTGTCACCATCTATACACTCTGCGTGACCGACACGCGGGCTCACCCCCGAAAACTTCATGAAGGGAACCGGACATGGGTCCCCATCCTGCGGTCGCGGCGATACGCCTGGCAGTACGCCGCGTCCTCCACGACCTCCTCACCGAACACCACCGCGCCCCCGCCGCGGTCCCGCACGCCCTCCCGCACGAGCCCCCGCCGCTCGTGCTCGTGGCGTGCTCCGGTGGTGCCGACTCGATGGCCCTCGCCTCCGCCCTCGCCTTCGAGGCCCCCAAGCTCGGCGTCAGAGCCGGCGGCGTCACCGTCGACCACGGCCTCCAGACCGGCTCCGACACCCGCGCCGCGGAAGTCGTCCAGCGCCTGCGCGAACTCGGCCTCGACCCCGTCGACTCCGTCGCCGTCACCGTCGGCCGCACCGGCGGACCCGAAGCCGCCGCCCGCGACGCCCGCTACGCCGCGCTCGACACCGCCGCCGAACGCCACGGCGCCGCCGCCGTCCTGCTCGGCCACACCCGCGACGACCAGGCCGAAACCGTCCTCCTCGGCCTCGCCCGGGGCTCCGGCATCCGCTCCCTGTCCGGAATGGCCGCGGTCTCGGGGGCCGGCGGCCGCTACCGGCGCCCCTTCCTCGGACTCGACCGGCAGACCGCCCGCAAGGCCTGCATGGTCCAGTCCCTGCCCGTCTGGGACGACCCCCACAACGCCGACCCCGCCTACACCCGCTCCCGGCTGCGCCACGAGGGCCTGCCTGCCCTGGAGAAGGCGCTCGGCAAAGGCGTCGTCGAGGCCCTCGCCCGGACGGCCCGGCTCTCCCGCGACGACGCCGACGCCCTCGACTCCTGGGCCGGCCAGGCCGAGGCCACCGTCCGCGACGCCACCGGACAGCTGGAGTGCGCCAAGCTCTACGCCCTGCCGCCCGCCGTACGCCGCCGTGTCCTGCGCCGGGCCGCCATCGCGGCCGGTGCGCCCGCCGGCTCGCTGTTCGCCCGCCACATCGAGGAAGTCGACCGGCTGATCACCGGCTGGCGCGGTCAGGGAGCCATCAACCTCCCCGGCAAGGTCGTGGCCCGGCGGCAGGGTGGCAGACTGGTGATTCGGCAAGGCTGAAGCACGAGCCCTCCCCGCAGCCGGCGGAGGGGCCGCTCGGCCGGTGGGACGACCGAAAGTGATGCGGGTGGACGCGAAAGACATGGGTGCCGACCTCGAGAAGGTGCTCATCACCAAGGAAGAGATCGACGCCAAGCTGGCTGAGCTGGCCGCGAAGATCGACGCGGAGTACACGGGCAAGGACCTGCTGATCGTCGGAGTCCTCAAGGGCGCGGTCATGGTCATGGCCGACCTCGCGCGGGCGCTGTCCACCCCCGTCACCATGGACTGGATGGCCGTATCCTCGTACGGGGCGGGCACCCAGTCCTCCGGTGTGGTGCGGATCCTCAAGGACCTCGACACCGACATCAAGGGCAGGCACGTCCTGATCGTCGAGGACATCATCGACTCCGGCCTGACCCTGTCCTGGCTGCTCTCCAACCTCGGCTCGCGCGAGCCCGCCTCCCTCAAGGTGTGCACGCTGCTGCGCAAGCCCGAGGCCGCGAAGGTCGCCATCGACGTGGAATGGGTCGGCTTCGACATCCCCAACGAATTCGTCGTGGGATACGGACTCGACTACGCCGAGAAGTACCGGAACCTCCCGTTCGTCGGTACGCTCGCGCCTCACGTGTACGGCGGCTGACAACCCGGCCGGACGTGCCGTACCGGTGATCGGGAACCCCAGCGGGCGTCCCGCCGTTGGAGCAGGCGTAGGCGGATCGCCAGCCGTCCCACGCGGCTTCAGGTGACAATGCTGGGGTACCGTCCGAAGAACAGTCTTTATCAAACTCACTATGGCAGGAGGGACGGGGCGGCACCGCTCCGTATGGATGGACGTGAAGCGATACTTCCGTGGGCCGGTCATGTGGATCGTGCTGGCCGTCCTCGCCGTGGTCGTTTTGATGCAGGTCGTCGGCTCGTCCGGCGGCTACAAGACGGTGGACACCGGCCAGGTCGTCCAGGCGATCAACCAGAACAAGGTGGAGTCGGCCAAGCTCACCACCGGTGACGAGCAGACCATCAAGGCCACCCTCAAGGACGGCGTGAAGGTCGAGGGCAGCTCGAAGATCCAGGCGAGCTACATCGGCGACCAGGGCGTGGACATCGCCAACACGCTGCAGAACAAGTACCAGGACAAGCAGATCCCGGACGGCTACACGGTCTCGCCGTCCAAGCAGAACCCGTTCGTCGGCATCCTGCTCTCCCTGCTGCCCTTCGTGCTGATCGTGGTCGTGTTCCTGTTCCTGATGAACCAGATGCAGGGCGGCGGCTCCCGGGTCATGAACTTCGGGAAGTCCAAGGCCAAGCTCATCACCAAGGACACCCCCAAGACCACCTTCTCCGACGTCGCCGGGTCCGACGAGGCCGTCGAGGAGCTCCACGAGATCAAGGAGTTCCTCCAGGAGCCGGCCAAGTTCCAGGCCGTCGGCGCCAAGATTCCCAAGGGCGTCCTGCTCTACGGGCCTCCCGGCACCGGCAAGACCCTGCTCGCGCGTGCCGTCGCGGGCGAGGCCGGCGTCCCGTTCTACTCGATCTCCGGTTCCGACTTCGTCGAGATGTTCGTCGGTGTCGGTGCCTCCCGTGTCCGTGACCTGTTCGAGCAGGCCAAGGCGAACGCCCCGGCGATCGTCTTCGTCGACGAGATCGACGCGGTCGGCCGTCACCGCGGCGCCGGCCTCGGCGGCGGTCACGACGAGCGCGAGCAGACCCTGAACCAGCTCCTCGTCGAGATGGACGGCTTCGACGTCAAGGGCGGCGTGATCCTCATCGCCGCGACGAACCGGCCCGACATCCTCGACCCGGCGCTGCTGCGCCCCGGCCGCTTCGACCGGCAGATCGCCGTCGACCGTCCGGACATGCAGGGCCGTCTGGAGATCCTCAAGGTCCACCAGAAGGGCAAGCCGGTCGCGCCCGACGTCGACCTGTCGGCCGTCGCCCGCCGCACGCCCGGCATGACGGGTGCCGATCTGGCCAACGTGCTGAACGAGGCCGCCCTGCTGACGGCCCGCAGTGACCAGAAGCTGATCGACAATCACATGCTGGACGAGGCGATCGACCGTGTGGTCGCGGGCCCGCAGAAGCGGACCCGGATCATGTCGGACAAGGAGAAGAAGATCACCGCGTACCACGAGGGCGGACACGCCCTGGTCGCGGCGGCCTCGCCGAACTCCGATCCCGTCCACAAGATCACGATCCTGTCGAGAGGCCGCGCCCTCGGCTACACGATGGTGCTGCCGGACGAGGACAAGTACTCGACCACGCGCAACGAGATGCTGGACCAGCTGGCCTACATGCTGGGCGGCCGCGCGGCCGAGGAGCTCGTCTTCCACGACCCGACCACGGGTGCCGCCAACGACATCGAGAAGGCCACGGGCCTGGCCCGCGCGATGGTCACGCAGTACGGCATGACCGAGCGTCTCGGCGCGATCAAGTTCGGTGGCGACAACACCGAGCCGTTCCTCGGCCGTGAGATGTCTCACCAGCGCGACTACTCGGAAGAGGTCGCCGCGCTCGTGGACGAAGAGGTCAAGAAGCTCATCGAGACGGCGCACAACGAGGCGTGGGAGATCCTCGTCGAGAACCGCGACGTCCTCGACAACCTCGTGCTGCAGCTGCTGGAGAAAGAGACGCTGGGCAAGGAGGAGATCGCCGAGATCTTCGCCCCGATCGTCAAGCGTCCGCCCCGGCCCGCCTGGACCGGCTCCTCCCGCCGCACACCGTCGACCCGTCCGCCGGTCCTCTCCCCCAAGGAGCTGGCCCTGACGAACGGTGCGAACGGCGCGACGCCGGCCATCTCCACCGCGAAGAGCACCGCGGCGGAGCCCGCCCCGGCGCCCGAGCGGACCCCGGAGGACCGCCCGGAGAGCTGACCCGGGCTCTGCCGGCCGGCCCACGGCCCCGGAATGGATGCCGCGCTCCCCAGGTTTTAGCCTGGGGAGCGCGGCTTTTCGCCATTTCCGCAGGCCGCCCCGTGATGGACACAGGAACGAGGCAGCAGATGACCGACCCCGTGGCGCTGGACGGCGATGGCCAGATCGGCGAGTTCGACGAGAAGCGCGCCGAGAACGCCGTACGCGAACTTCTGATCGCGGTCGGCGAGGACCCGGACCGCGAAGGCCTCCGGGAGACACCGGCGCGCGTGGCGCGGGCGTACAAGGAGATATTCGCGGGGCTGTGGCAGCAGCCCGAGGACGTACTGACCACGACGTTCGACCTGGGCCACGACGAGATGGTGCTCGTCAAGGACATCGAGGTGCTGAGCTCCTGCGAACATCACCTCGTTCCGTTCGTCGGGGTTGCGCACGTCGGTTACATCCCGTCCGTCGAAGGCAAGATCACAGGCTTGTCGAAGCTGGCCCGGCTCGTGGACGTCTATGCCCGGCGCCCGCAGGTGCAGGAGCGACTCACCACCCAGATCGCCGACTCCTTGATGCAGATCCTTGAGCCGCGGGGCGTGATCGTCGTCGTCGAGTGCGAGCACATGTGCATGTCGATGCGCGGGGTCCGCAAGCCGGGTGCGAAGACGATCACCTCGGCGGTCCGGGGCCAGCTTCGTGACTCGGCGACCCGCAATGAGGCCATGAGCCTGATCATGGCGCGATAGCTGCGCCGAGAGCGGTTGACGACTCCTCGCGTCGTTCTCCCGTCGTTCTCCGGGACAGAGACCCTGGAGGGTTTCCTGGACGGATACGCGGACGGCGACGGACACCGGCCCAAAACCTGGGCCGGCCGTCTGCCGGTCAGTGCGAACCTGCCGTTCCTCTCGGAGCCGCACCCGGGGATCGCCGACAGCTGGTTCTCGCCGGGTACCTGCAAGCCTGAGCGCCGGCAACAAGCCGTTCACGCTCTACGGCCACCGCCTCGCTCCCCACCCCGGCTTCCTCGGCCAGGGCATCTCGCCCGCCGGCCCTGGTGGCCTCTGGCGGCGTCAGACCGTCGGGGCCACCCCGGTGCCGTCGCTCTCGTCGTCTTCGGGGAGTTTGCAGACGCGCTCCAGGAAGATGGCGGCCGCTATGACGCCGATGCCCGCGACGACGGAGAGGCCGGCGTAGATGGCCTGGTCGCGGCGGGCGGGGATGTCGAGGGACTCCAGGAGGAAGACGCCGGTGCCGCCGTACATGCCGGCGACGAGGGCGGCGACCAGGGCGCTGGCGTGACCGAAGACGACCGCGCGGGCCGCCATGAGGGGGTCGACGCCCTTCGCCTCGGGGCGGCGCTCGCGCTGGGCCTTGAGCCGGGCACGGATCGAGAGCGCCGTCGCCAGCAGGACCACGGCGATCACGGCCAGGACGATGGGGGCGGCCAGCGGGACGCTCGGGAGGGTGCCGACCGAGTTCCACAGGCGGGCGCCCGCCCAGGACAGGACGCCGGCCACGACGAACACGCCGGCCAGCACCCGGATACGCAGCTCTCTCACGGTGTCCCTTCGGTTCCCCCGGCTCTTAGGCCCGGTTCGCGGCCGTCTTGACCTTAACGGCTACTCGGGCAGCCGGAGTTCCAGGTCGGCGCGGGCCGCCACCCCGTCACGGGTGACGACGTCGAGGAGACCGGCGACGGGGCCGCGGCCGGGCAGCTGGGCCTCGGGGTCCAGGTCGTGCCAGGGGGCCAGGACGAAGGCGCGCTCGTGGGCGCGGGGGTGGGGGAGTGTGAGCTGCGGGTCGTCGGAGACGACATCGGCGTAGGAGACGATGTCGACGTCGAGGGTGCGGGGGCCCCAGTGCTCGTCCCGGACGCGGTGGAAGGCCTCCTCGACCGCGTGCGCGCGCTCCAGGAGCGAGGACGGCGGCAGGGTGGTCTTGAGGACCACGACGGCGTTGAAGTAGGCGGGCTGGCTGCCGGGGTCCACGCCCCAGGGCTCGGTCTCGTAGACGGGGGAGACGCCCTTGACGCGGACGCCGGGCGTGTCCTCGAGGGCGTCGATGGCTCCCTGGAGGGTCTCCAGCCGGTTGCCGAGGTTGGAGCCGAGGGCGACCACGGCCCGTTTGGGGTTGGACAGGGTCGTGTCGGCGGCGTCGACCTTCTCGACCACGGAGGCGGGCACCGGCTGGACGGTCGGGTCGGTCGGACCCTGGATGAAGGGCGCGGTCATACTCGGCTCCGGGTGATGGTGACGGTCACGTCGTCGAAGGGGACGGTGATCGGGGCGTTCGGCTTGTGGACGCAGACCTCGACCTCCTGTACTCCCTCGTGCCGCAGACAGGCCTGGGCGATGCGCTCGGCGAGCGTCTCGATGAGGTCGACGGGCTCGCCCTGGACGACGGCCACGACCTCCTCCGCCACGACGCCGTAGTGCACCGTCTTCGCCAGGTCGTCGTCGGCCGCGGCCGGTCGGGTGTCCAGGCCGAGGACGAGGTCCACGATGAAGGTCTGGCCCTCTGCGCGTTCCTCGGGGAACACACCGTGGTGCCCGCGGGCCTTGAGGCCGCGCAGCGCGACACGATCCACGCGAATCACTCCTGCAATCGTCGGTCAGGGCCGGTCGGTGCCGTGTGCGGGCGGCACACCGGCCTCGGTCGAATCTACCTGCGGGCGCGGACGGACCCGGGCCACGGGGCCGCGGCCGTGGCCGGGCCCGGCAGGATTCATCCAGCGTTTCCCCTGGGGAACCCGTCGGTGCACAGGCTGGTAGCCGCCCCTACCCGGGCGTAGGTGATTCCAACCACTTCCTGGCGCGTACCCACTCAGGCGGGGGTGTCGTCCTGCTCGTCCTCGTCGGTTTCGGCCAGCACGGGGGAAGCGTGGTGCGACCAGAGTTTCCACCCCTGGGGCGTGCGCCGGAACACGTTGGTGGCGACCACGAGCTGCCCGACGAGCGGGCCGAGCTCCTCGCCGGCGCCCTCGGGGGCGGGGCCGCCGCTGAGGATGTTCTCCGTGCAGTTCACCAGAGCGGTGTCGCCGGTGACCGAGACGTGCACGTCGGTCAGGAAGAACTGGATGTAATCGGTGTTCGCCATGATCAGCGCGTACGACCTGAGGACCTCACCGCGGCCGGTGAGCACGGGCCAGCCGGGGTGGACGCAGGAGACGACGCCGGCGTCGGCCGGGTCGTGATAGGTCTCGTCGACGCCCAGGTCGGAGGGGGTCAGCCAGAGCGACGCCAGTTCCTCGAAGTCGCCCTGCTCGAGTGCCTCGTAGAAAGCGGTGTTGGCGGCCTCGACCTGTTCGACGTCGGTGTGCGGGGCGCTCACCGGGCTCCTTCTGCGCTGGTTCCGGCCGGGCGGGCGCCCGTGATGGCGCGGACGACGCGGACGGCGTCGGCCGTGGCGCGCACCTCGTGGACGCGCACCGCCCACGCGCCGGCGTGCGCCGCGAGCGCGGAGACGGCGGCGGTGGCCGCGTCCCGTTCGCGCGCGGGCGGTGGCGGGCCGTCGGGGCCGGCGAGGACCCGGCCCAGGAAGCGTTTGCGGGAGGCGGCGACGAGCAGCGGGTGGCCGAGGTCGAGGACGCGGTCGAGGCTCGCGAGGAGGGCGAGGTCGTGCTCGGCGTCCTTGGAGAAGCCGAGGCCGGGGTCGACGATGACGCGGTCGGGGGCGATGCCGCCGGCCAGCACGGCCTCCACGCGCGCGTGCAGTTCGTCGACGACCTCGGTGACGACGTCGGCGTACTCGCCCCTGACGTTGCCGCCCTGGAGGAAGCCGCGCCAGTGCATGACCACGAAGGGGGCACCGGCGTCGGCGACGGCCGGGATCATGCGGGGGTCGGCGAGGCCGCCGCTGACGTCGTTGACGAGGGCGGCGCCGGCCGCGAGGGCCCGTTCGGCGACTGAGGCGCGCATGGTGTCGACGGAGACCGTGACGCCCTCGGAGGCCAGGCCGCGGACAACGGGGATGACGCGCCTCAGTTCCTCGTCCTCGTCGACCCGGGTGGCTCCGGGGCGGGTGGACTCGCCGCCGACGTCGATCAGGTCCGCGCCCTCGGTGACCAGGCCGAGGCCGCGTTTGACGGCGGCCGTGGTGTCGAAGAAGCGGCCGCCGTCGGAGAAGGAGTCGGGGGTGACGTTCACGACTCCCATGACCGCGCAGCGGTCCCGTTCCGGTAGGCCGGCCACGCGCCCGCGTCCGCTCTGGTTGCTCATATGTTCAGCGTAGGCCCCGGCGGGGGCCGTCAGGCGCCGCGGCCCGGGCGGCGGGCCCGGGCGGGGGCGGCGTCACGCCGCCCGGACGTCGCGTTCGGCCGTGGCGCTGTGGGCGCAGGGGCGCGGGGCGGCCGTGCGGCGGCGGCGCAGGAAGCCCGGCAGGGGCAGGGCGAGGTTGACGAAGCCTTCGGCCTGCATGGCGGCGAACCCGATGCGGGGGAGGTCGGCCGAGGCGCGGTAGACGACGAAGCGCGGCTCCCAGCGCGGCTGGAACTTGGCGTTGAACTTGTAGAGGGACTCGATCTGGAACCAGCGGGAGAGGAAGACCAGCAGTCCGCGCCAGGCACGCAGCACCGGGCCGGCGCCGATCTTCTCGCCGCGGGCCAGGGCCGCGCGGAACATGGCGAAGTTGAGGGAGACCCGGGCGATGCCGAACCGGGGGGCGGCCTGGAGGGCTGCCACGATGAGCAGTTCGTTCATGCCGGGGTCGGCCGAGCGGTCGCGGCGCATCAGGTCCAGGGAGGCGCCGTCGGTGCCCCAGGGCACGAAGTGCAGGACCGCCTTCAGGTCCCCGTGGGGGCCCGGATGGTCGTCCTGTTTGTGGGCGGTGGCGATCAGGCAGTCGCCGTCGGCAGGGTCGCCGACGCGGCCGAGGGCCATGGAGAAGCCGCGCTCGGTGTCGGTGCCCCGCCAGTCGTCACAGGCGCGGCGGATGCGCTCCAGTTCGGCCTCGCCGAGGTCACGGACACGTCGTACCCGGGTTTCGTAACCGGCCCGCTCGATGCGCTTGACCATCTGGCGCACGTTGCGCATCGCGCGGCCGGCCAGGGAGAAATCCGCGACGTCCACCACCGCCTCGTCGCCCAGTTCGAGGGCGTCGAGCCCGGTCTCGCGAGTCCACACCTCGCCACCGGTCTCGGAGCAGCCCATGACGGCGGGGGTCCAGGAGTGAGCCCTGGCCTCGTCCATGAACCGTTCGATGGCGCCGGGCCAGGCCTCGACGTCGCCGATCGGGTCTCCGCTGGCGAGCATCACGCCGGAGACGACCCGGTAGGTCACCGCCGCCTTGCCGCTGGGGGAGAAGACGACGGCCTTGTCGCGGCGCAGCGCGAAGTGGCCGAGGGAGTCGCGGCGCCCGTGCTTGTCCAGCAGGACGCGCAGCCGGGCCTCGTCCTCCTCGGTGAGCCGTGCGGCCGGGTGCTCGGGGCGGAACGCCAGGTAGATGGTGGTGACGGCGGTGAGCAGGCCCAGCGCGCCGAGCGAGAAGGCGACGGTCCAGGAGGTGTCGCCCCGGTAGTCGACCGGGCCCTCGAAGCCGAACAGGCCGTAGATGACGTGGGTGATGCGATCGGCGAGGCTGGGGTCGCCGACGATGCGTCCGCTGTGGACGTTGACGACGAGCAGTCCGAGCGCGAGGGAACCGGCGCTCATGAGCACGAAGTTGGCGAGGGCCTTCCAGCGGCTGCGCGGGTCGGGCAGGGCGTTGAACTGGTCGCGGTGGCGCAGCAGGGGGGCGAGCAGCGCCAGGGAGATCAGCACGCCCAGGAGCGAGTGCCGGTAGGTGAACTGGGCGACGGCCCCCGCGGGCAGGAGCGCCACCGCGGCCCGCCAGGCCCGGCGCTTGCCGCGCTTGAGGCCGTGGGCGAGCAGCAGCAACAGCACACCGGTGCTGAGGGACAGGGCGGCCGCGAACGGGCCGAGCGCGCCGGGCAGGACCTCGGCGAGTGCGTGCATCCTGCTGTACCGGAAGCGGGGGAAGACGCCCGCGGCGATGTCCAGGACGCCCACCAGGGCGCAGGCTCTGCCGACGAGGACGGGGACGGCCTCGGGGCGTGGCCCCCGCGCCATCCGGCTCAGCCGGCCCGGGCGGACCGGGCCGCTTCCGTTGCCGCGAGGCGGAACCCCACCCGACATTTCCTCATCTGTCCTGACAGACATCGCATCCCGTAGTTCTGCGAGAGACCTTGGATCCGGTGCCGATTCGGGCATCCGGCGACATTGCGCCCTCTAGGACGGTGTCTCGGGGAGAGAGGTTCACTCCCCATGTCAAAGCCGCTTCAAAGGTCGGGGAAAGTCCGGGACAAGCCCTTGCGAAGGTGTGCACGCGGGGCGGCCGGGCGGAGAGTGTGGACGGGTAGTCACCCATGAGTCTGACGAGTAACCCGGTGCTGGTGTCGGCGGTGCTGTCCGCCGTGCTGCTGTTCACCGGCACGGTCTGGCTGTGGCCGCGGCTGGCCCGGCGCAGCCTGCGGGCCGTGGGCGGGCGTATCGGCCTGCTGCTGGGCACCCAGGTGGCGTTGTTCGCCGCGGTGGGCCTCGCCGCCAACCAGTCCTTCGGGTTCTACGCGAGCTGGGCGGATCTGTTCGGTCAGGAGAAGGACCAAGGGGTCGTCGTCGACCACCCTCCGGGCGGGGGCCCGTTGGAGGTGGTCGGCTCGCGCCGGGTGCCGGGGGCGGGCGGTGCGCCGCCGCGGACCGGCGGCCGGATCCAGCAGGTCGACATCGTGGGCCGTACGACGCACATCGCCTCGCCCGCCTACGTCTATCTGCCGCCGGAGTACTTCCAGCCGCGGTACCGCACCCACCGGTTCCCCACGGCCGTCGTGCTGACGGGCTATCCGGGTACGGCGTCGGCGCTGGTGGACAAGCTCCACTATCCGCGTACGGCGCTGGAACTGAGCCGGGCGGGCCGGGCGAAGCCGATGATCCTGGTGATGCTGCGGCCGACGGTGGCGCCGCCCCGGGACACGGAGTGCGTCGACATCCCGGGCGGTCCGCAGACCGAGTCGTTCTTCGCCGAGGATCTCCCCGACGCGTTGCGCACGCACTACAGGGTGGCCCAAAAGCCGGGCGGACTGGGCATCATCGGCAACTCGACGGGCGGATACTGCGCGTTGAAGATCGCCCTTCACCATCCCGATGTGTACGGTGCCGGGGCGGGGCTGTCGCCGTACTTCAAGGCGCCGATCGACGCCACGACGGGTGATCTCTTCCAGGGAGACAAGGCGCTGCGCAATCACGCGGATCTCCTGTGGTTCCTCGCCCACCGGCCCGCTCCCGATACGTCCCTGCTGGTCAGCAGCAGCAAGGTCGGCGAGAAGGACTACCGGGACACGCTGCGGTTCATCGAGCGCGTGAGGGACACCGGGCGGACGCGGATCTCGTCGATCATCCTCGAAAGCGGCGGGCACAACTTCAACACCTGGCGGCGCGAGATTCCGGCGGCGCTGGAGTGGATGAGCGGGCGGCTGAGCGGCCCCTGGAAATGATCTTGGGAATTGGATGAGCGGTCGATTCCGCTTCTCCCCGAGTTCTGATGTGGTGTGAACGTTTCAGTGTGGCTTTGTTTTTGCGGGGTGGGTCACCATGATTCGCCTACGCGCGGTAAGTTTCTGGCCATGCCACGTGGACGTCACCGCCATTCCCCGCCCCTGCACAGGATGCTGCCCCCGTCGGCGATCGCAGGCGTCTCCCTCGTCTGCGCTCTGGGGCCCTGGGTGTTCACGGAGCCGATGCTGCTCCGCGGCCTGGCCGCGGCCGCCGCGGCGACGGCGGTCATCGGCGCGGTCGTGCTGCGTCGTTGGGACACCCAGGCGGGCAAGCGCGTCGCCGACCTCACGCGCGCGCGGGCGAGCGACGAGTGGCGCTTCGAGGAGCGGGTCGCCGAACTGGAGGCCGACCTCGAGGAGTCGCGCGAACTGCGCGGGAAGCTGGAGCAGCGGCTGCGCGCCAAGCGCACGGAGCTGGCCGGCCTGCGCAACGAGCACGCCGCGCTGCTGCGCCGGTACGCCACGGCGGAGGCGGAGCGCGCGAGCGTCCTGGAGGATCGCCGGGTGCTCGAGATAGAGGCGACCGCTCCGGTGCGGGCCGCGCTGCCGGCGGGGGCGTCGGACGCGGCGGAGGCACCGGCGGAGCCGGACGAGGCTCCAGACGCTCTCACCGTGGAGGAGGAGCCCGGGGTTCCGGCCGTGTTCTCGCCGGAGGGATCCCGGCTGTTCCTGCGGGCCGCGGTGGCGCTCGCCCGGTTCGACGGCGAGACGGTCCCCGACCCGGACGGCGGCGGCGACGGTGACGGCGACGGCGTGCCGAAGGACGAGGATGCGCAGGAGGCGCGGGCCGCGCAGGACTTGGAGCCCGAGCCCGAGCAGGAGCAGGAGCGCGAGCAGTCGGAGCAGGCGCCGCAGGAGAAGGCGAAGGAGCGGTCCGGGACGGCGGCCGACGACCACGAGCACACGACCGCCGAGACGACCGTGCCGGGCGCCGAGACGTCGGTGGCGGGCGCTGAGACGTCCGTGGGCGAGGGGGAGAGCGCCGTGCCGGCCGACGAGGGCGCGGTACCGGCCGGTGAGACCGGCCGACTTCCGGAGCCCGCGCGGGCCGAGCAGCCCGCGGGGCGGCGTTCCGGGCACTTCACCGTGCCGACCGCCGTGGCCGTCCCGCCGCAGTCGCCGGTGCGGCGTCCGCAGGCCGGGGGCGGGTTCGACTTCTTCGGCACCAAGGCCGGTACGTCCCCGGCGGCCCTGGAGGCCGTGCAGAACGAGGACCTCGCCGATGTCGTCGGCCAGGAGGCGCTCGCCCTTCACAAGGCCGAGACCGAGGCCCGCTACAAGCCGGCCGACGAGGAGTCGCGCGGTATCGGCCAGGTCATCGACCTGACCGCCCACGACGAGACGGAACAGATCGACGTACAGGGCCTGCGCAGCGCGGTGTCCTGACGCCCGGTCGACGACGAAGGGCCCCCGGCCACGGCCGGGGGCCCTTCGTCGTGGCGGTGGTCCTGCCGTCCAGCGGTCCGGCGCGGGTCCTTGCGTCCGTCAGGCCCGGCCATCAGTGGTCCGGCCCGGGTTCCCTCGTCCGGCGGGGCGGGCCGTCCCGCGGGTCCGGCGCGGGTCCCCGCGTCCGGCGGGGGTGTGCGCGCCTGTCGGAGCGGGCCGTCCCGCGGGCCCGGTCGTGCGGCCCTGCGCCCGGCGGGTCAGGCCATCCAGCGGTCCGGGCGGGCGTCCCTGCGGCCCGTTCGGGAGCGTTCGGCCTGGGCCGCCAGCAGTTCGCGTGCCTCGTCGGCGTCCCGCAGCCGCGCCCGCACCGTCTTGTTCGCGCCCGTGTCCACACACACGTCGGCGACGCCCCGGGCCCGTTCCCACGGCCCCTGCGTCATGCGCACACTCTGCACCTTGGCGTGCGGCACCAGCGCCAGGCTCCGTTCCAGCAGCCCGGACCGGGCCGCGAACACCGCGTCCGTGACGGCGAGTCCGTACCCGCGCCACCACAGGGGCACGCACCAGCGGGCGCGGCGCGGCGCCGGTGACAGCGTCGCGGGCCCCGGCACACTCACCCCCGGCAGCACCCGCGCGACGACCTCCTCGGCGAGGGCACGCGGAGCGACCGGCACCAGCACGGAGTTGGACGAGCCCGCCACGTCCAGCTCCACCCGCACCCAGCCGCGCCGCCGCCACAGCAGCGGTTCCACGATCCGCACGGTCTGCACGCGCCCCGGCGGCACCGTCTCGTGCGCCCGGTCCAGCAGCCCGTGGTCGATGCGCAGCCCGTCGGGCGACTCGCCCACCGTCCAGTCGTACTCGGCGACGAACCGCCCCGCGCTGCTCGCGCCCGCCGCGCCCAGCAGCGGCAGGGCGACCGCGAGGACCGTCCACAGGCTGTGGGTGACCAGCCACAGCACCGGCGGAACGACCAGCGCGGCGGCCAGCGACCCCCAGGTCGCGCCCGTCAGCACCAGCGCCAGGGCGAGCACCCCGGGCGGCACCCGCAGCAGTTGCCGGACCGGGGCCTCCCCGACCTCGTGCGCGGTCTCGGGTGCGAAACCGGCGGCCCGGGCGAGCAGTTCGGCCCGCAGCGTCCGTGCCTCGTCCGCACCGAGGAAGGCCAGTTCGTCCTTCTTGTCGGTGCCTATGACGTCGAGTTTGAGCTTGGCCACGCCCGCCACCCGGGCGAGCAGCGGCTGGGTGACGTCGATGGCCTGGATGCGCTCCAGCCGGATGTGTGCGGTGCGCCGGAAGACGAGCCCGGTGCGGATGCGCAGCTCGTTCCCGGTCACCGCGAAGTGCGTGAACCACCAGGAGCAGAAGCCGTAGAGGGCGGCGGCCGGGATGAGCACGGCGAGACCGATCAGCAGCGTGGTCGTCGTCAGCCGGGTCAGCTGGCGCTGCGCCCCGTCGGGGTCGTGCACGGCCCAGCCGAACAGCACGGCGACCGGGGCCCAGGCGCGGCGCAGGGGTGTGACGGGGTGCAGTCGCCGCTCGGTGATCTCCGCTGCGGCCTCGGGGGCCTGAGCGGCCCCGGGGGCCGTCACAGCCCCGCCGACCGGGCTTCGCCCAGCTCGGTGAGCCGGTCGCGCAGCCGTTCCGCCTCGGCCGGGTCCAGCCCGGGGATGGTCGCGTCGGTCGCCGCGGCGGCCGTGTGCAACTGCACGCTGGCCAGCCCGAAGTGCCGCTCGACGGGCCCGGAGGTGACCTCGACGAGCTGCATCCGCCCGTACGGCACGACCGTCTCCTCGCGCCACAGCACGCCCCGGCTGATCAGCAGGTCGTCGGCTCGCTCGGCGTACCGCCAGGAACGCCAGTTGCGCTCGGTCATCACCCAGCCCCAGGCCATCAGCGCCAGCGGCGGCAGGGCGAAGGCGGCCCAGGCGGGACCGGCCAGCAGCCCCGGCAGCAGCCCGGCCGCCAGGGCGATCAGCCCGAGCCACACGACCAGCAGCAGCCGGCGCATCCTCAGCAGGCCGGGCGGCAGCGCGATCCACTCCGGCTCACCCCCGGCGGCCTCGACCGTGCCCTGCGGTCCCACCGGCCCCGTGTTCTGCGGACTCCCCGTATCCATGGGGCCAGCGTACGTAGGAGAGACTGTGTCCATGACTCCTACGACGGAGACCATGGTCGGAATCGGCGGCGCCGCGGAGAGCACCGACATGGTGCTCAACATCGGACCGCAGCACCCGTCCACCCACGGCGTGCTGCGGCTGAAGCTCGTCCTGGACGGCGAGCGCATCACGCATGCCGAGCCGGTGATCGGCTACATGCACCGCGGCGCGGAGAAACTCTTCGAGGCGCGCGACTACCGCCAGATCATCATGCTCGCCAACCGGCACGACTGGCTGTCGGCGTTCTCCAACGAGCTCGGCGTCGTCCTCGCGGTGGAGCGGATGCTCGGCATGGAGGTGCCCGAGCGCGCGGTGTGGCTGCGCACGCTGCTCGCCGAGCTGAACCGGGTGCTCAACCACCTGATGTTTCTCGGCTCGTACCCGCTGGAGCTGGGCGGGATCACCCCGATCTTCTACGCCTTCAACGAGCGCGAGGAACTCCAGCACGTCATGGAGGAGATCTCCGGCGGGCGGATGCACTACATGTTCAACCGCGTGGGCGGCCTCAAGGAGGACCTGCCGGCCGGGTGGACCACCCGCGCGCGCACCGCCGTCGCCGACGTGCGCTCCCGGATGGACCGCTTCGACGACCTGGTGCTCGGCAACGAGATCTTCCGGGGCCGCACCCGGGGCGTCGGCACCCTCACCGCCGAGACCGTGCACGCCTACGGGGTCAGCGGACCGATCGGCCGTGCCTCGGGCGTCGACTTCGACCTGCGCCGGGACGAGCCGTACCTCGCCTACGGCGACCTCCAGGACACCCTGAAGGTGGTCACCCGGCAGGAGGGCGACTGCCTCGCCCGCTTCGAGTGCCTCCTGGAGCAGACGCACAACGCGCTGGACCTGGCCGACGCCTGCCTGGACCGGCTCGCCGAGCTGCCGCCCGGGCCGGTCAACCAGCGGCTCCCGAAGGTCCTCAAGGCACCCGAGGGCCACACGTACGCGTGGACCGAGAACCCCCTCGGCATCAACGGCTACTACCTCGTCAGCAAGGGCGAGAAGACGCCCTACCGGCTGAAGCTGCGCTCGGCGTCGTACAACAACATCCAGGCGCTGACGGAGCTGCTGCCGGGGACGCTGGTGGCGGACATGGTGGCGATCCTGGGGTCGATGTTCTTCGTGGTCGGGGACATCGACAAGTAGGGCTCACCGCCGGAACGAGCAAAGCTCATCCCCGGAAGGGGTCCGGGATCCCGACCGGCTGGACCAGCCAGCCGAAGCCGCCCAGGCCGCCCGGCGCGGTGAGCTCGGCGGCCTCTCCGGCGCTCGCGAGGGCGCGTACGTACCCGGCGGGGTCGGTGGAGGCCAGCGTGAGCGGGGGGCGTGCGCCGGTCACGTCCAGGGCGTGCAGCGCCTCGCGCTGGGGGAGCACGCGGCCACCGGGCAGCGCGCACGCGTCGAGGGCGACATGGGCCGTGATGTCGCAGGAACCGTCCGGGACGGGTGTGGTCTCCCGGCCCTCCCGGAACCCGGTGAGTGTCCCGAACGGCGGCCGGGTGTCCGCCGTGTGCGCGTAGTCCACGGCCACGGCGAGGCCCCGCCGGAGCGTGGCGACCGCCCCGGCCCAGGCCTCGTCCCGGGGCAGTCCGATCTCGGCGCGCAGCCCTTCCTCGCCGGGCAGCGGCCACCACCGCTCCAGCCACCGCGCCGACGCCCCTGTCACCGGCTCCCCGAGCCGCTCCGTCCCGTCCTGCCGGACCATGACCAGCCGGGCGACGCCGGCGGCGTCCACCTCCGTGACCTCCACGGGCACGTTGTCCAGCCACTCATTGGCGAACAGCAGCCCGGTCGTCCCCTCCGGGGGCACGGCCCGCCACTCGATCCGGTGATCGAGCCCGGCGGGCCGCTCGGCGATCTCGACGGCGTACGCGCGAGTGCGCGCCGCCACATCCGCGGGGAGCGCGGCCAGGACCCCGCGCGTCAGCTCACCCCGCCCGGCCGCCATGTCGACGAAGTCCAGCGTCTCGGGCCGCCCCAGCGCCTCGTCGACCCGGCACAGCAGCCGCGCCACGGCCCCGGCGAACAGCGGCGACGCGTGCACGGACGTCCGGAAATGCCGGGCTGGCCCCTCCGCGCGCCGGTAGAAGCCCCCCGGCGCGTACAGGGCGTGCTGCGCCGCCTCACGCCACCCGCGCCACCCGCGCCACCCTCGCCACTCGTCCCTCGTCCGTGCCGTCACCGGGCCAGGCTATGCGCACACAACGCACGCAACTCCACCTTGCGGAGTACGCGCGCCCGGTGCGGATCGGCCCTCCGGTTGACCCCTGCACCTATCCCGCTTCCCTACGCTGGGTTACGTGCAGCGCCTCTATGACTTCCTCCGCAGGCACCCGATGTGGGTCGACGGCTTCTGGGCCGTGGTCCTCCTCGGGATTTCGTTGCTGGGCGGGGCGGCAGGCGAGCGGATCGGCCCATGGGCCGCCGTCGTCCCCATCACGCTGCTGCTGAGCCTCGTCGTCGCGCTGCGCCGCCGGATGCCGGAGAAGATGCTGCTGCTGGCCTGCGCGGTCGGCGTAGCACAGCTGATCACCGACGTCGCGATCCTGCCCGCCGACTTCGCCATGCTGGTGATCGTCTACACGGTCGCGGTGGAGGGTGCCCGCTGGGCGTCACGCTTCGCGCTGGTCGCCGGCCTGTGCGCGGCCCCTCTCGCGCAGTTGCGCTGGTCGAACGAGCAGACGGGCGTCGCGGGCGACATCGCCCTGGCGGTCCTGCAGACCGTCCCCTTCGCCCTCGCCTGGGTACTCGGCGACTCCATCCGCACCCGCCGCGCCTACTTCGCGCAACTGGAGGAGCGGGCCGCCCGTCTGGAGAAGGAGCGCGAGGCACAGTCCAAGGTGGCCGTCGCCGCCGAACGGGCCCGGATCGCACGGGAACTGCACGACGTCGTCGCGCACAACGTCTCGGTGATGGTGGTCCAGGCCGACGGCGCCGCCTACGTCCTAGACGCCGCGCCCGACCAGGCGAAGAAGGCCCTGGAGACCATCTCCTCCACCGGGCGCCAGGCCCTCGCCGAGATGCGCCGCCTGCTCGGCGTGCTGCGCACCGGTGAGCACCAGGAGGCCGGCGAGTACGTGCCGCAGCCCGACGTCCAGCAGATCGAGGACCTCGTCGAGCAGTGCCGCACGTCCGGACTGCCCGTCGACTTCAAGGTCGAGGGCACCCCCCGCCCGCTGCCCAGCGGCGTCGAGCTCACCGCCTACCGCATCGTCCAGGAGGCGCTCACCAACACCCGCAAGCACGGCGGGCCCAAAGCGGGCGCGAGCGTGCGCCTGGTGTACTTCGACGACGGTCTCGGCCTGCTCGTCGAGGACGACGGCAAGGGCGCCCCGCACGAGCTGTACGAGGAGGGCGGGTTCGACGGGCAGGGCCACGGTCTGATCGGCATGCGCGAGCGGGTCGGTATGGTCGGCGGCACCCTGGACGCCGGCCCGCGCCCGGGCGGAGGATTCCGCATCAGTGCCCTGCTGCCGCTCAAACCCGCGCACTGACGCGGCCGCACGCCCCTCGCTGACACCTGTAACGACCTGCGATGACCTGTAACGCCCCTTGCGGCGACCCCGACATGGAAGAGGCCCGATGACGATCCGCGTGATGCTCGTCGACGACCAGGTGCTGCTGCGGACCGGGTTCCGGATGGTGCTCGCCGCCCAGCCCGACATGGAGGTCGTGGCGGAGGCGGGGGACGGCGTCGAGGCCCTCCAGGAACTGCGGACGACCGAGGTCGACGTGGTGCTGATGGACGTCCGCATGCCGAAGCTCGACGGGGTGGAGACGACCCGCCGGATCTGCGCGGACACCGACCCGCCGAAGGTGCTGATCCTGACCACCTTCGACCTCGACGAGTACGCCTTCTCCGGGCTGAAGGCGGGCGCCTCCGGCTTCATGCTGAAGGACGTGCCGCCGGCCGAGCTCCTGACCGCGATCAGGGCCGTGCACAGCGGGGACGCGGTGGTCGCGCCCTCCACCACCCGCCGGCTGCTGGACCGCTTCGCTCCGATGCTGCCGGGCACCAAGCAGCCCCAGCACAAGGAGCTGGAGCGGCTCACCGACCGTGAGCGCGAGGTCATGGTGCTGGTCGCGCAGGGGCTGTCCAACGGCGAGATCGCGGCGCGGCTGGTGCTGTCGGAGGCGACCGTGAAGACGCACGTGGGCCGCATCCTGACCAAGCTGGGGCTCCGGGACCGGGTGCAGGTCGTGGTGCTGGCGTACGAGACCGGGCTGGTGCGGGCGGGCGGGCACGGCTGATCCGGGACGCGGGCCGGCTGCCGAGGAGCTACCGGAGAGCCACCCGGGAGAACTACCGGAGGATCCCTTCCAGGAACTCGCTGCCGAGCCGGGCCACCACCGTCACGTCCAGCTGGTGCAGCACGTAGCGGCCGCGGCGGCGCGTGGTGATCAGGCCCGCCTTCTTCAGCACGGCCAAGTGCCGGGATATCTCCGGGGCCGTCATGCCGAGCACCTGGGTCAGCTCGCTGGTGGTGTGCGCGCTGCGGGCCAGATAGCGGCTCATGCGCATCCGCACCGGATGGGACAGCGCGGTCATCCGCAGGGCCAACTGCTCCAGCGCCTGCGGTGCGGCGAGCTCCGGTGAACCGACCGGGTAGTGCAGCACCGGCTGCCAGCCGTGCCGGTGCAGGACCATCAGATGCGGCCAGCCGAGGCTCGTCGGGACGAGCAGCAGGCCGCCGTCGCCCGTGGCCGTACGGCCGTCGCCCAGCTTGTCGACCGTGATCCGGGTGGCGGCCGCGTCGAGCGTGACCGCCGGGGACACCGCGGCCAGTCCCTCGGCCAGGCCCTTGCGCCGCAACAGGTCCGTCTTGTGCCGGGCGTCCGCCGCGAGTTGGTGGCGCAGCCGGGACCAGACGTCCGCGAAGAACCCCTCCTCGCAGTCCTGGAGGAACTGCCGCAGCCAAAGTCGGATCCGGGGCGGATCGGCCAGCAGCCGCTCCCCGAAGCTCAGTTGCCGCGGTCCGCGCGCGGCGGCCAGCTCCAGTGTCCGGCGGCGCGTCTGCGGGTCGGACAACGCCGTGGGTCCGCATTCGCCGTAGGCCGGGGAACAGGTGAACTCCAGTGCCGTGTCCACGAACTGCTCGTCGGACAGCTTGTCGAGCTGGTCCAGTTCCTCGGCGAGGGTCGCGCCCGGGAGCGAGCGCCGGTCCGGCAGGCCCGCCCAGGGCAGGAACAGGTCCGAGAACGTCGTCCGCCACAGGAAGTCCGCCTCGCACATCCGGTCGGCCAGATGCGGGTCGAGCCGGGCCGTCACGGCCGTCACCCAGCCCTGCAGGCCCGGGTGATGAGCCGGCTCGGACAGAGCGTGCAGCGCCATGCCGAGCTCGGCCAGGGGCGACGGCACGACGGCGACCGCCTCGGGCCGCAGCCCCTCGATGTCGATGTGCACGCTCATGCCCTCATGGTGCACCGGGCCACCGACAACGCCCCCGTCGATTGACGGGCCTCGTCAATCGACGCGACGCCGCGACCGGCCCGGGCGCACGGTGGGGCCACCGGGCAGCCGCGAAGCCTCCGGACCTCCATCACCCCGTCCCGCGGAGGCGATCCAGCATGAGCGTCACGCAGCAGTACCTCCTCGACACCTACCGCGCCCGGACCCTCGGCGAACCCGCCCCGCCGGCGCCCGGCACCCACGACCGGCAGGTCGTGCGGGAAGGGCGCGACGAACGCCGGCTCCGCGCGATCCTGGCGGGCCGCCCGGCCCGGCCCCGGTTCCAAAACGCCCTGAGCCGGTGGCGGCGGCGCCTTACCTGACCCGCTCCGGCAGCCGGGCCGGGAACTCCCGACCACCGTCCGCCCTACCTGACAGGTTCCGGCAGCCGGGCCACGAACTCCGCCACCGCCGCCTTCACGTCCTCGGCGCTCCACTCCAGCCCGGCGGCCCGCACATGCACCTCCGTGAGCGCGAGACCGGGGCCTCCCCGGTCCCAGCCGCCGCCGAACAGGACGACCCCGGTCTCCTCGGCCGTGCGGACCGCGGCCTCGGTGAGGACCTCCGGCTCGTAGGGCAGCCACACCTGGAAGTCGTGGGTGTGCGGCACCTCCGGGTGCACGCGTGCCCACGGCAGACCGGCCGCGGCGAACCCCTCGCGCAGGGCGGCGGCCACCACGCGCGCGTGGGCCACGTACTCCGGCAGCCGGGGCAGCTGCCGTTCGAGCCCGACCAGCGCCGACAGCACGGTCGGGAACTGCTGGAAGACCATCCCGCCGTAGCGGTGCCGCCAGGTCTTCGCCTCCTCGACGAGCTCCTCGGGTCCCGCGAGCGCCGCACCGCCGAAGCCCTCCAGGGACTTGTAGAACGACACGTAGACGCTGTCGGCCAGGCCCGCGATCTCCGCCAGGGGGCGGCCGAAGTGGACGGTGGACTCCCACAGGCGGGCCCCGTCGAAGTGCACCACCGCGTCCCGCTCCCGCGCGGCCTCGACGACCCCGGTGAGCTCCTCCCAGGTGGGCAGCACGAAACCGGCGTCCCTGAGCGGCAGTTCGAGCATCAGCGCCCCGAAGGGCTCCTCGAAGTCGCGCACCTCGGCGGCGGAGGGCATCCGCGGCTCGCTCGTCAGCCGCACCGGGCGCAGCCCGCCGACCTCGCTGAACGCGTTGCGTTCGTGCACCTCGGGATGGCTGAGCGCGTGCAGGGCGACGGTCGGGTTCCCGGTGCGGCCCGCCCAGCAGCGCAGGGCCACCTGCTGGGCCATCGTGCCGGTCGGGAAGAACGCGGCGGCCTCGGTGCCGAGCAGCCCGGCGACCTTCGTCTCCAGCGCCTCGACGACACCGTCGCCGTACAGGTCGGACAGCTGGTCGAGGTCGTGGACGGCGGCCGCCTCCTCCAGCACCGCCAGCCGCTCCCGGAGAGTCTGGTGGAAACCGAACCGGGCGAGCACACGCCGGGCGGTGCGATGGGCGGCCAGCCGCCTCGCGCGCAGCCCCGCGCCCCCGTCCTCGCCCGTCACCTCGTCGCCCGTCGCCTCGTCGTCTGTCACCTCGTCATCCGTCGCCTGGTCGTCGGTCACCCGGTCGTCGCGTTCCGCCGCATCGGTCATGCCCCGGATCCTGCCCCGCGCGCGTGCGGCGGGGCACCCGCATTTCGGCATGGCCTCACGCCCTTCCGGGAATGCCGCTCGGGCATGCACAGCCTGTGGACAGCCGAACACCCCTCGAACCGATCGCGTTAACATGACGAGAAATCGTCCGGTACCCGGAGCGGACTGGAACGGGAAGGCCGCCGTCGAGTGAACACAACCCCACAGCCAGACCCCAAGGACCGCCCCGCGCGGCTCACCGTCGGCGTCGTCGGCGCCGGCCGTGTGGGTCCCGCGCTCGCCGCGTCCCTGCAGCTCGCCGGGCACCGCCCGGTCGCCGTCTCCGCCGTGTCGGACGCCTCCCGGCGCCGCGCCGCGCACCTGCTGCCGGACGTGCCGGTGATGCCGCCCGCCGAGGTCCTGAAGCGGGCCGACCTGGTGCTGCTGACCGTCCCCGACGACGCCCTGCCCGACCTCGTCACCGGCCTCGCCGACACGGGATCGGTCCGGCCCGGGCAGCTCCTCGTCCACACCTCCGGGCGGTACGGCGCGCGGGTCCTCGACCCCGCCCTGCGCGCGGGCGCCCTGCCGCTCGCCCTGCACCCCGCGATGACCTTCACGGGCACGCCCGTCGACGTCCAGCGGCTGGCCGGCTGCTCCTTCGGTGTCACCGCCCCCGAGGAGCTGCGCCTGGCCGCCGAGGCCCTCGTCATCGAGATGGGCGGCGAGCCGGAGTGGATCGCCGAGGAGAACCGGCCGCTCTACCACGCGGCGCTCGCCCTGGGCGCCAACCATCTGGTCACGCTGGTCGCCCAGTCCATGGAGCTGCTGAGCGCGGCCGGTGTCGCCGCCCCCGACCGGATGCTCGGACCGCTGCTCGGCGCCGCCCTGGACAACGCCCTGCGCTCCGGCGACGCGGCCCTCACCGGCCCGGTCGCGCGCGGCGACGCGGGCACGGTCGCCGCGCACGTCACCGAGCTGCGCCGGCACGCCCCGCAGGCCGTCGACGGCTACCTGGCGATGGCCCGGGCGACCGCCGACCGGGCCCTGGCCCACGGCCTGCTGAAGCCGGAACTCGCCGAGGACCTCCTCGGGGTACTCGCCCACGGCACCGACGGCACAGAGGAGGACGCCCGATGACCACCGCCCTGCTGCGCACCGCCGCCGACCTGCACGCACGCGCGCGTGCGGGCCGCCGCGCCGTGGTGATGACCATGGGTGCCCTGCACGAGGGCCACGCCACCCTGATCCGCACCGCGCGCGGCATCGCCGGGCCGGACGGCGAGGTCGTCGTCACCGTCTTCGTCAACCCGCTGCAGTTCGGTCAGGGCGAGGACCTCGACCGTTACCCGCGCACCCTGGACGCCGACCTCGAAGTGGCCGGGGAGGCGGGCGCGGACGTCGTGTTCGCCCCCGCCGTCGACGAGGTGTACCCGGGCGGCGAACCGCAGGTCCGTGTCACCGCGGGCCCCATGGGCGAGCGTCTGGAGGGCTCCTCCCGCCCCGGCCACTTCGACGGCATGCTCACCGTCGTGGCCAAGCTGCTGCACCTCACCCGCCCCGACGTCGCCCTCTACGGCCAGAAGGACGCCCAGCAGCTGGCCCTGATCCGCCGCATGGTGCGGGATCTGAACTTCGCTGTGGAGATCGTCGGCGTGCCCACCGTCCGCGAGGAGGACGGCCTGGCCCTGTCCAGCCGTAACCGCTACCTGTCGGCCGCCGAGCGGCGCACCGCCCTCGCCCTGTCCGGGGCGCTGTTCGCGGGCCAGGACCGGCATGCCGCGCAGGAGGCGCTGCGGGCCCGGGCCCGCGAAGTGCCCGCCACGCGCGCGCGTGCCGAGGCGCTCAGCGCCATAGGGGAGTCCCGTGCGGCGGCGGACGCGCACGCCGTGGCGACGGCCGTCCCCGGCGGTCCGTCGGCCGTCCGCGCCGCCGCCCGCCAGGTCCTGGACGAGGCCGCCCGCCTCGAACCGCCGCTCGTGCTGGACTACCTCGCCCTGGTGGACCCGTCCGACTTCACCGAGATCGGGGACGACTTCACGGGCGACGCGGTCCTCGCCGTCGCCGCCCGGGTCGGGGCGACCCGGCTGATCGACAACGTCCCGCTCACCTTCACACGCTTCGGAGCCGCCTCGTGACCAGCACAGGCATACGTCTGCACGCGCCCGCCGCCGGGTGGTCCATCGCCGCGGACGTGGTCGTCGTCGGCTCCGGCGTCGCCGGACTGACCGCGGCCCTGCGCTGCGAGGCCGCGGGCCTGCGGACGGTCGTCGTCACCAAGGCCCGTCTCGACGACGGCTCCACCCGCTGGGCCCAGGGCGGCATCGCCGCGGCCCTCGGCGAGGGCGACACCCCCGAGCAGCACCTCGACGACACGCTGGTCGCGGGCGCGGGCCTGTGCGACGAGGACGCGGTCCGGCTCCTGGTCACCGAGGGCCCCGACGCCGTACGCCGCCTCATCGAGACCGGCGCCCGGTTCGACGAGTCCGACGAGGGTGAACTGGCGCTCACCCGCGAGGGCGGGCACCACCGCCGTCGCATCGCCCACGCCGGCGGTGACGCCACCGGTGCCGAGATCTCCCGCGCCCTGGTCGAGGCCGTACGCGCGCGGGGCATGCGCACCATCGAGAACGCGCTCGTCCTGGACCTCCTCACGGACGCGGAGGGCCGCACCGCCGGTGTGACCCTGCACGTCATGGGGGAGGGCCAGCACGACGGCGTGGGGGCCGTCCACGCCCCCGCCGTGGTCCTCGCGACCGGCGGCATGGGCCAGGTCTTCTCCGCGACCACCAACCCGTCGGTGTCGACGGGCGACGGCGTGGCGCTCGCGCTTCGGGCCGGCGCGGAGGTCAGCGACCTGGAGTTCGTCCAGTTCCACCCGACCGTGCTGTTCCTCGGCCCGGACGCGGAGGGCCAGCAGCCCCTGGTCTCCGAGGCCGTGCGCGGCGAGGGCGCCCACCTGATCGACGCCGACGGCGTGCGCTTCATGGTCGGGCAGCACGAACTCGCCGAACTCGCCCCCCGCGACATCGTCGCCAAGGGCATCCTGCGCCGCATGCTGGAGCAGGACGCCGAGCACATGTACCTCGACGGCCGGCACTTCGGCGCCGAGATGTGGGAGCACCGCTTCCCGACGATCCTGGCCGCCTGCCGGGCCCACGGCATCGACCCGGTCACCGAGCCCATCCCGGTCGCCCCGGCCGCCCACTACGCCTCCGGCGGCGTCCGCACCGACTCCCACGGCCGGACGACCGTCCCCGGCCTGTACGCGTGCGGCGAGGTCGCCTGCACCGGCGTGCACGGAGCCAACCGGCTGGCGTCCAACTCGCTGCTCGAAGGCCTCGTCTACGCCGAGCGCATCGCGGACGACATCGCGGCCGAGGGCCTGCACGCGCGCGTGCCCCAGCCGGTCCCGCACCCGGAAATCCCCGAGCACCCCCTGCAGACCCCGGAAGCCCGTTTCGCCATCCAGCGGATCATGACGGGCGGGGCGGGCGTCCTGCGCTCGGCCGGCTCCCTCAGCAAGGCGGCCGACCAGCTCCAGCGCCTGCACACCGACGCCCGCGAGGCCCTCGCCGAGAACGGCAAGACGGCCGAGGCAGGCGTCGACACCTGGGAGGCCACCAACCTGCTGTGCGTGGCCCGCGTCCTGGTGGCCGCCGCCCTGCTGCGCGAGGAGACCCGGGGCTGCCACTGGCGCGAGGACCGCCCCGAGCGCGACGACACGACCTGGCGGCGCCACATCGTCGTCACCCTGAATCCGGACCGCACGCTGGCCGTGCGCACCACGGACACCACACACTTCCCCCCGACCCTCCCCACCCAGGCCCCCCAGGAGCAGTGACCGACGTGAGCACCCCCGACCTTCCCCTCGCCTCCTCCGGGAGCTGCGGAGACGGCTGCGCCTGCGGCGCGGACGACGAGGCATACCTGGAGTGCGGCCTGGACCCCGCACTCGCCCAGCTCCTGGCCGACGCCGGCCTCGACCCCGTCGAGGTCGAGGACATCGCCAACGTGGCCCTCCAGGAGGATCTGGCCCACGGCGTGGACGTGACGACGGTGGCGACCATTCCCGAGGACGCGGTGGCCACGGCCGACTTCACCGCCCGTGAGGCGGGCACCGTGTCCGGCCTGCGCGTCGCCGAGGCGGTCATCTCGGTCGTCGTCGAGGAGGAACTCGAGATCGAGCGCCACGCCGAGGACGGCGACCGCGTCGAGGCGGGCCAGAAGCTGCTCTCCGTCACCACCCGCACCCGTGACCTGCTCACGGCCGAGCGCAGCGCCCTGAACATCCTGTGCCGCCTGTCGGGCATCGCGACGGCCACGCGCGCGTGGGCGGACGTCCTGGACGGCACCAAGGCCCGGGTCCGCGACACCCGCAAGACCACCCCGGGCCTGCGCTCGCTGGAGAAGTACGCGGTCCGCTGCGGCGGCGGCGTCAACCACCGCATGTCCCTGTCGGACGCGGCCCTGGTCAAGGACAACCACGTGGTCGCCGCGGGCGGTGTCGCCCAGGCCTTCCAGGCGGTGCGCGAACGCTTCCCCGAGGTCCCCATCGAGGTCGAGGTCGACACCCTGGACCAGCTCCGCGAGGTCCTGGACGCCGGCGCCGACCTGATCCTCCTGGACAACTTCACGCCGGCGCAGTGCGCGGAGGCCGTCGCGATCGTCCAGGGCCGCGCCGCCCTGGAGGCCTCCGGCCGCCTCACCCTCGACAACGCCAAGGCGTACGCCGACACAGGCGTCGACTACCTCGCCGTCGGAGCCCTCACCCACTCCTCGCCGATCCTGGACATCGGCCTGGACCTGCGGCCGGCGGAGTAGGGGCGGTACGGGCCATGCTGCTGACGATCGACGTAGGAAACACCCACACCGTCCTCGGCCTGTTCGACGGCGACGAGATCGTCGAACACTGGCGCATCTCCACGGACGCGCGCCGCACGGCCGACGAACTGGCGGTCCTCCTCCAGGGCCTGATGGGCATGCACCCGCTCCTCGGTGACGAGCTGGGCGACGGCATCGACGGCATCGCCATCTGCGCGACCGTCCCCTCGGTCCTGCACGAGCTCCGTGAGGTGACCCGCCGGTACTACGGCGACGTGCCCGCCATCCTCGTCGAACCGGGCGTCAAGACGGGCGTGCCGATCCTCATGGACAACCCCAAGGAGGTCGGCGCCGACCGCATCATCAACGCGGTCGCGGCGGTCGAGCTCTACGGCGGCCCCGCCATCGTCGTCGACTTCGGCACGGCGACGACGTTCGACGCGGTCAGCGCGCGGGGGGAGTACGTCGGCGGGGTCATCTCGCCCGGCATCGAGATCTCCGTGGAGGCCCTGGGCGTCCGCGGCGCCCAGCTCCGCAAGATCGAGGTGGCCCGGCCGCGCAGCGTCATCGGCAAGAACACGGTCGAGGCGATGCAGTCGGGCGTCATCTACGGTTTCGCCGGCCAGGTCGACGGCGTCGTCAACCGCATGTCCCGCGAGCTGGCGGAAGACCCCGACGACGTCACCGTCATCGCGACGGGCGGCCTCGCGCCGATGGTCCTGGGCGAGTCGTCGGTGATCGACGAGCACGAACCGTGGCTGACGCTGATCGGACTGCGGCTGGTGTACGAGCGGAACGTGTCACGCATGTGAGCGTCCACCGGGCCGGGGGCGAGTGAGCGCAGCCGGACCGGCGCCCCGGTCCGCGGCGGCAGGCACCAGGCGCGGCCGAATCCGCGCCTCCGGTCCGCGGCGTTGCAGGCACCAGGCGCGGCCGAATCCGCGCCTCCGGTCCGCGGCGTTGCGGGCACCACGCGCGGCCGGACCTGTGCCCCCGGTCCGCGGCGTTGCAGGCACCAGGCGCAGCCGGACCCGAGCCCCCGGTCCGCGGTGTTGCAGGCACGTCCGGCTCGGTCCGAACCGCAGGTCCTAGGCGGGACGAGTGGTCCCTCGCGCCACACCCGTCCCCTATGCGAGATTTGTCTGATTAGCGCGTATCGTCGCCGCATGCCCACGCCCTACGGATCCCGCGGCGGCATGGCGTTCGGTGTGGAGGAGCTGCGTGTGCTCCGCCGCGCTCTCGCCCTCGCCCTCCACCCCACCCCCGCCTCGGCCGAAGACGTCCAGGACTGTCTCCGCCTCGCAGAGTCGCTCGACGAGGCCCTGCGGGAGGGAGCCAGGCTGCGCGCCTTCCTCGTGGCCGACCTGGGCCGGTACCGCGCCGCCCTCCCCGGCACCGCCGCCGGCTACCTCGCACTCCTGGACGAGGCCCTGGGCGCCGGTTACCGCCCCGTTCCCGACGACCTCGCCGCCCTGGGCGCCCTGCGCGGCAATCCCGCCGCAGCGGCCCTTCTGGACCGCTGCACGCCCGTCCCGGCGGCCACCGCGCCCGCCCCCGTGGCCGTCGTGCCCGGCTCCCGGACCCGCACCCGTCTCCTGGCGATCCCCGGCGGCCGCGCCCCGGCCAATGACGCCGCCGACAGGCCGGAGAAGCAGCCGGAGAAGAAGCCGGCACGCAAGCCCGCGCCCCCCAAGCCGGCCCCCACCCCGGCGCCCGCCCCCGGCACCCCCAAGCCCTCCCGCCCGATCCCCACCCCGGGCGAGGTCTTCCCGCGCCGCAAGCCGGCCCCGCCCCCGCCCTCCAACCCCCAGCAGCTCGCCGCGGGCTGACGTGGCTACCCTGGAGCCATGGACTACGTCTCCGCGCTGCTGCCCCCGGCCGTCATGGCCGTCTTCTTCATCGGCGTGATCCGGGTGATCGTGAAGACCCAGGGCGGCGCCAACAAGGCCAAGGAGGACGCGGCCGTGGACGCCGCCCTCGCGCGCGTGGAGGGCGCCCGCCGGCCCGGCGCGGCGTCCTCGAAGGCCGACGCCTGACCCCACCCCTTCCGAGGGCGTACGACTCGGCGGACCCGCACCCCGCGGCGCCCGCACTTCCGAGCCGTACGCCCTTTTTGTGCACGTTCGCCGGTGAAGCGCACGTCCGCCACGCCATTACCGGGATCTCCCACTATTGTTCTGAGCTGTGCCTCGCCCATTGGGAGAACTCGAAGACGCGGTCATGTCGCGGGTGTGGAAGTGGAACCGCCCGGTGACCGTTCGAGAAGTCCTGGAAGATCTTCAGAAGGAACGGTCCATCGCGTACACCACCGTGATGACCGTTTTGGACAATCTCCATCAGAAGGGCTGGGTGCGCCGCGAGGCGGAAGGCCGTGCCTATCGATATGAGGCGGTCTCCACCCGCGCCGCCTACGCGGCCGCCCTGATGAACGATGCCTGGTCACAGAGCGACAACCCCGCCGCCGCTCTCGTCGCCTTCTTCGGCATGATGAGCGAGGAACAGCGGCGGTCACTCACCGATGCCGTACGGATCGTGCAGGGTCCGGAAACCCGGGAACCGACCGAACCGTCGGAATCCGCGGAACGGCCCGAACGGCCCGAACGGCCGGAACCCGGGGAAGCCCCTCCGGAGAACCCCGCCTCCGCTCGGGAGCGGGACGGGCGATAGCGTCCCGTCATGTCCGCGAAGAGCCCCGAAGCCGCCGCAAAAGCCATCACCGTCCGGCGGGCGCGCACCAGCGATGTCCCGGCCGTGCGCGGCCTCCTTGACGCCTACGTGCGCGGCCGCATCCTGCTCGACAAAGCAACGGTGACGCTTTACGAGGACATCCAGGAGTTCTGGGTCGCGGAACGGGACGACAACGCCGAGGTCGTCGGCTGCGGTGCGCTGCACGTGATGTGGGAAGACCTCGCGGAAGTCCGCACTCTCGCGGTGAAGCCCGGCCTGAAGGGTGCGGGTGTCGGACACCGGGTGTTGGAGAAGTTGCTGCAGACCGCCCGCTGGCTCGGCGTTCGCCGGGTTTTCTGTCTGACCTTCGAAGTCGACTTCTTCACCAAGCACGGCTTCGTGGAGATCGGCGAGACACCTGTCGACACGGATGTCTACGCGGAGCTGCTGCGTTCCTATGACGAGGGTGTCGCGGAGTTCCTCGGACTCGAACGAGTGAAACCGAACACCTTGGGCAACAGCCGGATGCTCTTGCATCTGTGATCGCCGGATGCCGGTCGGCCGCAAGAGCGCACGGCCGGTTCGTCAAGGCATATTCCGCCGGGCCGCCCTGCCCCGGTTCCCTATGTCCGAAACGCGCACGTTTCCGGACGGAGCCCGGGCTGCCGGTCTCAGCCGGGGGTTTGTGTTTTTCCGGCAAAAGCGGTTTGCTTTCCGCAGTACTGCAGTACTGCATATAACAGGGGACGGCGATACGGCGGACGCCGGCACACCCCGGCCCTGAAGATATCGATGAAAGGAAATCCGGTGGCACAGAAGGTTCAGGTCCTTCTTGTCGACGACCTCGACGGTGGCGAGGCGGACGAGACCGTGACGTTCGCGCTGGACGGCAAGACGTACGAGATCGATCTCACCACTGCCAATGCGGACAAGCTCCGTGGCCTTCTCGAGCCTTACGTGAAGGGCGGTCGTCGTACCGGAGGCCGTGCTTCGGGCGGGCGCGGAAAGGCGCGCGCCGCGTCGAGCGGCAGCCAGGACACCGCGGCGATCCGCGCCTGGGCGAAGGAGAACGGCTACGAGGTCAACGACCGCGGCCGTGTTCCCGCGACCATTCGCGAGGCTTACGAGAAGGCCAACGGCTGAACAGCGGCACTACCGACCCTGCGTACGCACGGCCGGCGGCTCGGCGCCCGCGCGCCGCAGCCGGATCCGGTGGCACCGCGTGGCCACCGTGCTCACCAGCCGCACGAGATCGGGGGCGTCCCCAGCGCCCCCCGGCGCCGACAGCGTCGGCAGCGAGGCCTCGACCTCGCATCCCGGCTCGGGGGGCCGCAGCCACACAGCGGCCCCCTGGGAACCGAACCGGCCCCGCGGAGCGGGCGGAACACCGGCCCCGCAGGGCGCCGCGGTGTGCGAGGCGCACGACGACGGCACCGTCCTCTCCCCGTGAGGCTCCGGGGGCGACGGCGCCTCCACGAGGCCGTCCGCGCCGATCGCGACCAGATCCAGCGGCAGGTAACCCCAGTCCAGCCACTCCAGCAGCCCCGGAAGCTCCTCCGCGCTGCCCGCGGCCACCCAGAGCAGCATCCGGTCGCCGCGCAGGGCGACCGGAGAGCCCGGCGGCGCGTGCCGCAGCGCCGCGTGCCCGGCCTCGGCCGGCACGTCCAGGACGTCGTAGCGCACCCCCACCACCAGGCGCAGCGGATCGCCGGGCACCGTGGGCCACGCCAGTTCGTTCTCGTACCACCGCCGGACCTGACCGCTCGCGCCGGCCGGGGCGAGCGGCCGGCGGGGGAGCGGAACGAGCGGGGACGAGGATGCGGTCACGGGCTGAGGGGCGCCGAACATGCCACGTGCAACAGTCCGAAGGCCGTTCCGGTTACGCTAGGTCGCTTGCCCGATGCGCAGGGTGGCGAAATGGGGGCGCGCCAGTGGTGCGGGGAGGCGCAAGGTTGTTCGCCCGTAGCGGAGGGAACCGGGGCGCTCGGCATGGTCTTCCGCTCCCCGCGGGTAAGACATCCCTAGTGGGAGGGGGCGACACGCAGGAAAGGACGTCTCACGTTCGCCATCGGCGTACTGGCGAGTGGGGTATCTGCCTGGCCTGCGGGAACATCGTCTCGCACCATCGGGTTGGAGCAGATGTCGGCGTTCGGGGTCAGGAGGCCAAGGACGGTGTCGGCAGTTGGAATGAGCGGTCCCCGCTTGCGGGACTAAGCTGCGGAAGGACAGGGAGGGGAAGTTCCCCCCACTGCCTGACCGCTCTGAGGAGCGATTAACGATGTTCGAGAGGTTCACCGACCGCGCGCGGCGGGTTGTCGTCCTGGCTCAGGAAGAAGCCCGGATGCTCAACCACAACTACATCGGCACTGAGCACATCCTCCTGGGCCTGATCCACGAGGGTGAAGGTGTCGCCGCCAAGGCCCTTGAGAGCCTCGGGATTTCGCTCGAGGCGGTCCGCCAGCAGGTGGAGGAGATCATCGGCCAGGGCCAGCAGGCCCCGTCCGGCCACATCCCCTTCACCCCCCGTGCCAAGAAGGTCCTGGAGCTGTCGCTCCGCGAGGCCCTTCAGCTGGGCCACAACTACATCGGCACGGAGCACATCCTGCTCGGCCTGATCCGCGAGGGCGAGGGCGTCGCCGCCCAGGTCCTCGTGAAGCTGGGCGCAGATCTGAACCGCGTGCGGCAGCAGGTCATCCAGCTGCTCTCCGGTTACCAGGGCAAGGAGACCGCCACCGCCGGCGGTCCTGCCGAGGGCACCCCCTCCACGTCCCTGGTCCTCGACCAGTTCGGCCGGAACCTCACCCAGGCCGCTCGTGAGTCCAAGCTCGACCCGGTCATCGGGCGCGAGAAGGAGATCGAGCGGGTCATGCAGGTGCTGTCCCGCCGTACGAAGAACAACCCGGTGCTGATCGGTGAGCCCGGCGTCGGCAAGACCGCCGTCGTCGAGGGCCTCGCCCAGGCCATCGTCAAGGGCGAGGTGCCCGAGACCCTCAAGGACAAGCACCTCTACACCCTGGACCTCGGCGCCCTGGTCGCCGGCTCCCGCTACCGCGGTGACTTCGAGGAGCGCCTGAAGAAGGTCCTCAAGGAGATCCGCACCCGCGGCGACATCATCCTGTTCATCGACGAGCTGCACACGCTGGTCGGTGCGGGTGCCGCCGAGGGCGCCATCGACGCCGCTTCGATCCTGAAGCCGATGCTGGCCCGTGGTGAGCTCCAGACCATCGGTGCCACCACGCTGGACGAGTACCGCAAGCACCTGGAGAAGGACGCGGCCCTGGAGCGCCGCTTCCAGCCCATCCAGGTCGCGGAGCCGTCCCTGCCGCACACGATCGAGATCCTCAAGGGTCTGCGCGACCGGTACGAGGCGCACCACCGCGTCTCCATCACCGACGAGGCGCTGGTCCAGGCCGCCACCCTGGCCGACCGGTACATCTCGGACCGCTTCCTGCCGGACAAGGCGATCGACCTGATCGACGAGGCCGGTTCCCGGATGCGCATCCGCCGGATGACCGCGCCGCCGGACCTGCGCGAGTTCGACGAGAAGATCGCCGGCGTCCGCCGCGACAAGGAGTCCGCGATCGACTCGCAGGACTTCGAGAAGGCCGCCTCCCTGCGCGACAAGGAGAAGCAGCTCCTCGCCGCCAAGGCCAAGCGGGAGAAGGAGTGGAAGGCCGGCGACATGGACGTCGTCGCCGAGGTCGACGGCGAGCTGATCGCCGAGGTCCTCGCGACCGCCACCGGCATCCCGGTCTTCAAGCTCACCGAGGAGGAGTCCTCCCGCCTGCTGCGCATGGAGGAGGAGCTCCACAAGCGGGTCATCGGCCAGAACGACGCCGTCAAGGCGCTGTCGAAGGCGATCCGCCGTACCCGTGCCGGTCTGAAGGACCCCAAGCGTCCCGGTGGCTCGTTCATCTTCGCCGGTCCGTCCGGTGTCGGTAAGACCGAGCTGTCCAAGGCGCTCGCCGAGTTCCTCTTCGGCGACGAGGACGCGCTGATCTCCCTCGACATGTCGGAGTTCAGCGAGAAGCACACGGTCTCGCGTCTCTTCGGTTCGCCCCCCGGTTACGTGGGCTACGAAGAGGGCGGCCAGCTGACCGAGAAGGTCCGCCGCAAGCCGTTCTCGGTCGTCCTCTTCGACGAGGTCGAGAAGGCCCACCCGGACATCTTCAACTCGCTGCTGCAGATCCTGGAGGACGGTCGCCTGACCGACTCCCAGGGCCGGGTCGTGGACTTCAAGAACACGGTCATCATCATGACGACCAACCTCGGTACCCGGGACATCTCCAAGGGCTTCAACCTGGGCTTCGCGGCCTCGGGTGACACGAAGACCAACTACGAGCGCATGAAGAACAAGGTCCAGGACGAGCTCAAGCAGCACTTCCGGCCCGAGTTCCTCAACCGCGTCGACGACGTGGTCGTCTTCCCGCAGCTCAGCCAGGACGACATCCTCAAGATCGTCGACCTGATGATCGGCAAGGTCGACGAGCGCCTGAAGGACCGGGACATGGGCATCGAGCTCTCCCAGTCCGCCAAGGAGCTGCTGTCCAGGAAGGGCTACGACCCGGTGCTGGGTGCGCGTCCGCTGCGTCGCACCATCCAGCGCGAGATCGAGGACTCGCTGTCGGAGAAGATCCTCTTCGGCGAGCTGCGTCCCGGTCACATCGTGGTCGTCGACACGGAGGGCGAGGGCGAGACCAAGACCTTCACCTTCCGCGGCGAGGAGAAGGCGGCTCTCCCGGACGTCCCGCCGATCGAGCAGGCGGCCGGTGGCACGGGTCCGAACCTGAGCAAGGACGCGTAAGCGTCACGGCCTGACGAGAAGGGGCCGGTGCCTTTCGGCACCGGCCCCTTCCGCATGTCCGCGCCCCTACGACAGCTGCCCGTCGTAGTCCGGCAGCTTGAAGGTCCTCTCGGCATGGCCGCCCGACAGGTCGGTGGTGCTGTTGCCGATGTTCGCGATGATCGTGTAGCCCTTGCGCTCGATGTCGACGCGCTGGGCGGTCTTGTAGTCGGCGACGTTCTTGAAGAGGTCGATGAAGTGGCGGACGTAGAGCCCGGAGACCTGGTAGCCGGTCTGCTTCAGGTTGTAGTGCGTGAACGCGGCGATGATGTCCGGCCGCGCTGTCACGAAGAACAGAGCCACGCCGCGCTCCTGCGCGTATCTGGCGGCTTCCAGGACCGGCTTGTTGGCCGGTTGCGGATAGCTGAAACCGAAGTCCGTCTCCAGCGTCGTGTTGTCGATGTCGAAGACGATCGCCTGCTTCTCGCCCGGCTTCGTGGCCGCTATCCGCTGCTTCAGGTAGGGGAGCGCCTGGTCCATCACGGCCTGGCAGTCCTTCTGCCAGGTGCCGTAGTCGACGTCCGCGGCCGCGGACGGGGGCGCGGCGGTGGTCGAGGAGGCCGGGGCGGCGGTCGTGGCGTCGGCCGGCGCGGCCATCGCCACGAGGGCCGCCGCGGAGACGGCGGTCACTGATACGCGGCGCAACCAGGGGCGTCGGGTCTGCATGTCGTGGGGGTCCTCTCACGTCCGTGACGCTGCCAACATGTCGTGTGCATGCTTGTGCGCGAGGGTGGCGCGAGGGGAACCGTAGGGTTACCGAACGGTAGGAGCCTAGAGGCGTGCGCCACATTTAAGGAATGGCCGAAGAGGGCCCCCGGTGACATGCCGCACAGGCGATATGTCCGTTACTAGCTGGAATAGTGGATAACGGATCAGGAGGAAAGGGATTTTTTTGCCTGCGCGCGGGCGGAAGTGCAGGCCAGTGTCCTGATTCGTCCCGAATGACTGCTGTGTCAAGAGACGTAGAACACTGAAGCAATTTACTAACTAGCGTCGTAGATCACGCTTTTGGGCGTTTGTCGGACTTCGGGTTACCAAGGGATGGCCACACGGCGAGCGGTTGTGCGCCGGGTGGTTTTCTCCGTCCCCTTCCATACGAGGTTTCGATGTCCCAGCGCGTCACGTCCCGTTCTTCCCGTACGTCCCAGCTCCGCACCCGTGCGACCGTGCTGGCCGCCGGCCTTGGTGTCTCGGTCGCACTGGGAGCCGGGGTCGCGTCCGCCGCCGACACCACGGCCGCGTCCGGGGCTGCCGGCGCCGTCCAGGCGCAGGCCGCCGTCCAGGCCAAGGTCGCCAAGGCCGAGGCTGTGAAGGCTGAGAAGGCCGCCAAGGCTGCCGCCGCCAAGAAGGCGGCCCAGAAGAAGGCCGCCGCCAAGAAGGCCGCGCCCTCCTGGGTCGACCCGGTGAAGAAGTACACGCTTTCCGCGAGCTTCGCCCAGAACGGCGGCATGTGGGCCCACAAGCACAGCGGTCAGGACTTCGCCGTGCCGAGCGGCACCCAGGTCTTCGCCACCCACGGCGGCACCGTGGTCAAGGCCGGCGGCAACGGCGCCGGCGACGGCCCGGCGTACGGCAACGCCATCGTCATCAAGCACGGCAACGGCACGTACTCCCAGTACGCCCACCTGTCGAAGGTCAAGGTGCACGTCGGCCAGATCGTCAAGACCGGTCAGGAGATCGCCAAGTCCGGCAACACCGGCAACTCCAGCGGTCCGCACCTGCACTTCGAGATCCGTACGACCCCGAACTACGGTTCCGCGGTCGACCCGGTGAAGTTCCTGCGCGCCAAGGGCGTGAAGGTCTGACCCGCCTGACCGTGCGGGCCCGCTAGGAGCCGCCGGCTCCCCGGTGGGCCTGGGTCACCAGGTCCGTGGCGACCTCGAGGACGGCTTTGTTCTTCTCCTCGGGGTCGTCTCCCATGTCCTGGAGCAGGAACATCCCGGCGTGCAGCGTGAAGATCGCGCTGGCGCAGCGGACCTGGTCGACCAGATCGGCGTCCGGGTCCACGATGATGTCGCGCAGACTGTGGATGCGCGCCTTGAAGGACTCGCCGATCCGCAGGTCCCTGACCGTCGCCTGGTTCTCGTGCATGAAGCGGAACAGCGGGGTCGCCTCGGCCAGCGTGTCGGCGTAGCGGCGGATGATCTCCTGCTTGGTGGCGAGGGTGTGCGGCTGCTGCCGGCCCCACTCGATCAGGTCCTCGATCGGCTGCGTGAGGTCCTCGAAGATGCTGACGAGGATCTCTTCCTTCGTCTTGAAGTGGTAATAGAGCGCCGCCTTGGTGACCTCCAGGCGCTCCGCGATCTCGCGCAGGGAGGTCTTCTCGTAGCCCTGCTCGGCGAAGAGTTCGAGGGCCACGTCCTGGATGCGCCGGCGGGTGTTCCCGCGGCGCCGCTGCCTGGTGCCGTCCATGGTGCCGCCCATCCTCCTACGCCGCCCGGTTTCCATAAAACTTACTTGACGCCCGGCTAGTTCCGCGGCTAGCTTCCGAAGTGTAGTCACTAGCCGGTCGACAAGTAAGTAGCGGTTGCTGGGGGAGTGGGAAGCGATGACGGACACAACGGACACACCGGCAGCCGACGCCGGGGGGAAGCAACCCAGGAGCGTGCGGGTCGTCCTGCTCGCGCTGATGATCGCGATGATGCTCGCGATGCTCGACAACATGATCATCGGCACGGCGATGCCGACGATCGTCGGTGAGCTGGGCGGGCTCGAACACCTCTCCTGGGTCGTCACCGCCTACACCCTCGCGACCGCGGCCTCCACCCCGCTGTGGGGCAAGCTCGGCGACATGTACGGCCGCAAGGGCACGTTCCTCTCCTCCATCGTGATCTTCCTGATCGGCTCCGCGCTCAGCGGCATGGCCCAGAACATGGGCGAGCTGATCGGCTTCCGCGCGGTGCAGGGTCTCGGCGCCGGCGGTCTGATGGTCGGCGTCATGGCGATCATCGGCGACCTGATCCCGCCCCGCGAGCGCGGCAAGTACCAGGGCATGATGGCCGGCGTCATGGCGCTGGCCATGATCGGCGGTCCGCTGGTCGGCGGCACCATCACCGACAACTGGGGCTGGCGCTGGGCCTTCTACATCAACCTGCCGCTCGGCGTGGTCGCGCTGGTCGCCGTCACCGCCGTGCTGCACCTGCCGAAGAAGCGCTCCAAGGCGCGGATCGACTACCTGGGCGCCGCGCTGCTGACCGTCGGCATCACCGCGATCGTGCTCGTCACGACGTGGGGTGGCACGGAGTACGCCTGGAGCTCCGCACGGATCATGGAACTGATCGGCATCGGCGTCGCCGCACTGGTCGGATTCGTGTTCTGGCAGACCAGGGCCGCGGAGCCGGTGGTGCCGCTGCACATCTTCCGCAGCCTCAACTTCACGCTGATGTCGGTCATCGGTTTCATCACCGGCTTCGTGATGTTCGGCGCCACGCTCTTCCTGCCGCTGTACCAACAGGCCGTGCAGGGCGCGTCCGCGACGAACTCCGGGCTGCTGCTCCTGCCGATGCTCGGGGCGATGCTCGTGACCTCGATGGTCGCCGGGCGGGTCACCACGAACACCGGCAAGTACAAGGTCTTCCCGGTCCTCGGCAGCGCTCTGATGATCGTCGGGCTGTACCTGCTGTCCACGATGGACACCGGGACGTCCCGTGTGACGTCCGGGATCTTCATGGCCGTGGTCGGGCTCGGCATGGGCTGCCTGATGCAGATCACCATGCTGGTCGCGCAGAACAGCGTGGAGATGAGGGACATGGGCGTCGCCTCCTCCTCCACCACGCTCTTCCGCACGCTCGGCTCCTCCTTCGGCGTCGCGATCATGGGCGCGCTGTTCAACCACCGCGTCCAGGACGTCATGGCCGAGCGGGGCGGCGCGCTGGGCTCCAAGGTGACCGAGCAGTCGGCGCAGCTCGACGCGAAGAGCCTGGAGAAACTGCCGGTGCTGGTCCGTGAGGCGTACCAGCACGCGGTGTCCGCCGGCACGCACTCGGCCTTCCTGCTCGGGGCCGTGGTGGCGGTGGTCGCGCTGGCGGCGGCCGTGTTCGTCAAGGAGGTGCCGCTGAAGGGAGCGGGACCCAAGGAGGCCGGCCCGACCGACGCCCCGGCGGCGCAGCCGCCCGTGGTCGAGGCCGTCTGACCGCACCGCACGAAGGGCCCCCGGGAGTGTCCGCCCGGGGGCCTTCGTCCTGCCCGGCCATGAGCCCCGGGCCGATGTCGTACCCCCGTGTCACCATCGGTCGCATGGACAGGATGCGCCAGGTCCGGCTGGCCAAGGACGCGATGGACCGGGACTGGGCCGACCCCGGACTCGACCTGGACACCGTCGCCGCGCACGCCGGGTACTCCCGCTACCACTTCATCCGCGCCTTCAAGAGGGCGTATGGCGAGACCCCCGGCCAGTACCTCACGCACCGCCGCATAGAGCGCGCCGAGGACCTGCTGCGCACGGCGAACCTGTCGGTGACGGAGATCTGCCACCTGGTCGGCTTCAGCAGCGTCGGCACGTTCTCGGCCCGCTTCAAGTCCTGGACCGGGCTGACCCCCAGCGAGTACCGCACGAAGCACGTGGGCCGCGGCGCCGCCCTCATACCCGGCTGCTACGCCATGCTCTGGGCCGGCGGCTTCCGCTCCGCTCCCGGCGCCGAAGAGAAGCGCAATTCCGGAGAAGCGCACTGACACCCCGGCTGCCTACCGTGGCAGGGCGGGCACAACCGGCCGCAGCCGCAGCGTCAGAGCAGGAGCACACCATGATCAAGGGTCTCGCCATCTCGACCGTCTGGGTCCTCGACCAGGACCGCGCCAAGGAGTTCTACACGGAGAAGCTGGGCCTGGAGGTCCGTACGGACATGACCATGGGCGAGGGCGGCATGCGCTGGCTCACGGTCGGCTCGCCCGACCAGCCCGACGTCGAGCTGACCCTGATGGTGCCCGGCGGGCCCGCGATGGACCCCGAGTCCGCGGAGATGGTCAAGAAGCTCGTGACGAAGGGCGCGCTCGGCGCGGGCGTGCTGACCACCGACGACATCCACGGCGACTACAAGAAGCTCAAGGACAAAGGCGTGGAGTTCCTCCAGGAGCCGCAGGAGCGCCCGTACGGCACGGAGGCGCTGTTCCGCGACGACTCCGGCAACTGGTTCTCGTTCACCCAGCCCCGCGAAGGCGGTCTCGACATGGACCAGGACTGGTCCTGCTGAACTGCCGCGGCACCCTCACGACCCCGGCAGCATCGGGTAGCTCCCCGTGTTCGTCGGCGCGTGCTCCGGCAGCCACAGCACGGCGACCGCTCCCTCGGCCGGCAGGTGCTCCGGTGTCCCGGGCGTGCGGACGTTGCGGAACGTCAGCCGGGCGCCCAGCACCCGGGCCTGCCCGGCAGCGATGGTCAGGCCGAGCCCGTGGCCCTGCCCGGCCCGGTCCTTGCTGCCGGTGCGGAAGCGGCTCGGCCCGTCGGCGAGCAGGTCCTCCGGGAAGCCCGGGCCGTGGTCGCGCACGCGGATGACCCGGCCCTCGACGGTGACCTCGATGGGCGGCTTGCCGTGCCGGGCGGCGTTGGCCAGGAGGTTGAACAGCACGCGCTCCAGGCGGCGCGGGTCGGTGGTGACCTCCGACTCGTGCACGACGCGCACCTCGATGGCCCGGTCCTTGGCCGCCACCCGCCGGGCGACGAACTCGCCCAGCATGAGGTCCTGCAACTCCGCCCGCTCGGAGGCGCCGTCCAGACGGGCCACCTCCAGCACGTCCTCGACGAGGGTGCGCATGGCCTTGGCCCGGTCCAGCACCAGCTCGGTCGGGCGGCCCGGCGGCAGCAGTTCGGCGGCGGTCAGCAGCCCGGTCACGGGGGTGCGCAGTTCGTGCGCGATGTCGGCGGTGACCCGCCGCTCGGCCTCGATGCGCTGGCGCAGGGCGTCCGCCATGGCGTCCACCGCGCTCGCCAGGTCGTCGGTCTCGTCCCGGACGACCCCGCCCATCGCGTCCCGCACCCGCACGTCCGTCTCGCCGCCCGCGAGCTGGTTCGCCGCGACGGCCGCCTTGCGCAGGCGCCGGGACAGGTGCCCGCCGATCAGCACCCCGAGCGCGCTGCCGCCGAGGACGACCGCGATCGACCCGATGAACAGGGCCTGGTCGAGGTCCTGCAGGATGTCGGAGCTGCGGTCGGTGAAGCCCGAGTGCAGCGACATCACCTGCCCGTTCTTCAACGGCACGGCGGCCCATATGTCGGGCACGTCACCGGGCCGGTCGGCCACGTACGTCGCCCGCTGGCCCGCCTCGACCCGCTCCCGCAGCGCAGGCGGCAGATCCGGGTCGTTGATCTTGGTGTTGGGGAAGTTCATCCGCCCCGACAGCTCGAAGTTGCGCTGGGCGATCATGATCCGCTCGTCGGCGAGGTCACGCGCGTTGTCCAGCATCGAGACCCGGGCGGCGTTGTGCACCACGAGGCTCAGCGCGATCGCCACCAGCGCGCCCACCAGGGCGATGGCCGCGCTGAGCTTCCATCTGAGGCCCGTGCGGATGCCCGCCCGCTCCAGGCCCGCGGCGACCAGGCGCCGGAAGTGCCCCCTCATACCCCTGCCCCTGCTCAGGCCTTCAACTTGTAGCCGAAGCCGCGGACCGTCTCGATCCGGTCCTGGCCGATCTTCTGCCGCAGCCGCTGCACGTGCACGTCGACGACCCGGGTGTCCCCGCCCCAGCCGTAGTCCCACACCCGCTCCAGCAGCTTGTCCCGGGAGAGCACCGTGCCGGGCGCGGAGGAGAACTCCAGCAGCAGCCGCATCTCGGTCGGCGTCAGCGCGACCGGCTGCCCGGCGCGGCGGACCTCCATGCCCTCGGTGTCGACCTCCAGGTCCCCGAAGGCCAGCACCCCGCCGCTCGCCGGGGCGTCCGGCTCCCCGGCCCGGCCGCCGCCCGCATGTCCGAAGCGGCGCAGCACCGCGCGGATCCGGGCGACCAGGACGGCACCGTCGAACGGCTTGGTGACGTAGTCGTCCGCGCCCGCCTCCAGGCCCAGCACCACGTCGATGGAGTCGGCCCGCGCCGACAGCATGATCACCGGCACGGTCGACTCGTCGCGGATCCGGCGGCACAGGCTGACCCCGTCCAGGCCGGGCACCATGACGTCCAGCAGCGCGATGTCGGGGCGGTCCGCCCGGAACGCCTCCAGACCCGACAGCCCGTCGGGCATGGCGGTGACCACGAAGCCGTCCCGTTCCAGGGCGAGCTGCGTGGCCTCGCGGATGACGTCGTCGTCCTCGACGAACAGGACGTGGGTCTGGTCTGCCATCCCGGTGCTCTCTGTCCTCTGTGTTCCGTGGGGGTGCGTTCTACTGCCGGGGACACATGTGCGGTCGGTGGAGATGTGTTCTCCTCCTTGGACGCACAGTCCCCGCGGTGCGTTCACCGAGGGATCGTTCCGGGTGCCCCGATCGGTTCACGCGGTCTTCCGCCCGCGTCAGCCCGCCGGCGCCGGCGTCGCGCTGTCGCCGGCGACTTTCCCGTAGTCGTTGTGCGTGCGGTACTTCTCGGCGAAGTGGCCGGAGGTCCATCTGTACGTGATCACGTTCTCCCCGGACGGACTCGACACCGGGTCACCCCTGTCGTACACCTGCTTGGTCACCACCAGGTCGCCGCGGTCGATCTCCGCGTAGACCGGCGGTTCCTCCGACGTGAAGACGTTCTCGTACGAGCCGCCCTGCTCGCGGTACACGTAACTGCCGACGCCCACCGCGTCACCGCAGGTCAGCACATTGACGACGACGTCGTCCGCGGAGCCGTCGGTGAGATTGCCGTAGGAGACGTCGACCGGGTACTCGTTGGCCACGCACGGCTTGAGCTCCCGCTTCACCTCGGGCGCGACCTTCGGGTCGTCCTTGACGAGCTCGACCGCGTTCACGGTGTCGGGAGACTTGAACGGCGAGGTGGACGGTGTCGCGGCGGCCGCGCCCGCCACCGAGTCGGCGTGCGCCGGGCCCTCGTCACGGGCGCCGGTGCCGCCCGCACCGCACCCGGCCACTAAAAGGGCGAGGGCGGTGGGCACGGCCAGTGCCGCGCTCACCGCCTGAATACTGCCCCGGGTCCGTGCAGAACCCTCGCCGGTCAGGCCGCGCACCGCTCCCGCTCCTCACGCTCCAGCGCGCGTGCGTCCAGGTCGCGGGACTCCAGCTCCTCGCGGAGCCGGGCGAGCGCCCGGTGCAGCGTGCTCTTGACCGTTCCGGCCGACATGCCGAGTGCCGCGGCCGTCTCCTCCGTGGACATCTGCTCCCAGTGTCGCAGCACCACGACACTGCGCTGTTTCGGGGCGAGGACCTTCAGGACGTCCATCAGCAGGGCGCGGTCCGCGTGCTGCTCGGTGGCGTCGTCGACCGAGGCGTCCGGCAGCTGCTCGGTCGGGACCTCCTCCAGCTTCCGCGCCCGCCACCACTCCGTGCGGGTGTTGATCATCACCCGGCGCAGGTAGGCGTCGGCCAGCCGCTTGTCCTCGATGGTCTCCCAGCGGCCGTACGTCCGTACCAGCGCCGTCTGCAGCAGATCCTGCGCGTCCGTCGGGTCCGGGACCAGGCGGCGGGCACTGCGCAGCAGCGCGTCCTGCCGGGTGCGGACGTACTCCTCGAACTCGAGCACCTCGCCCTGCGCCATGGTGAACCGCCTCCCGTTTCCCCGTTCGGGCCGGCTCCCCGCCGCCCGTGCACTGCCTGTGGTCTTCCGTCGTCCCGTGTCTTCCGGGAACGCATCTGAAGGTACGGAGGCGTTGTCACGGCGCTGTCCGAAGCAGCCTGCGGCCAGCACTCGGCTGTCCGTCGGTTGTGTAACGGAAATCCGAACGGGGTAAAGACGTGGGGGTGTTGGGGCGGGTTGGGGGTGATTCATCCCCCTGGTTGTTGTGACGAAGGGTGACCCGCGGCTGTGACGTGTCTGTGCGTCAGGTCAGCGGCAGCCGGTACGAACCGCCCTCCAGCGGCTCCACCAGGCCGTCGGCGACGAGACCGTCGAGGGCGCGGGCCCGCTGCACCGGCTCGTGCCACACCCGGTCCAGAGCCGCCTGCGGAACGGCACCGTGGGCCTCCCGCAGCACCGCGAGCAGCCGCCCGCGCACCTGCCGGTCGGTGCCGGCGTAGGTCTGGCCGCGGCGCGGCGGCCCGTCGTGCTCCGGCTTGCCCGCCAGCCGCCACGCGCACTGTGCGGCGATCGGGCAGCGGTGACACGACTCGCTCTTCGCCGTGCACACCAGCGCGCCCAGCTCCATGGAGGCGGCGGCCCAGCGGGCGGCGGTCCGCTCGTCCTCGGGCAGCAGCGCGCGGGCCAGCTTGCGCTCGGCGGCGGTGGTGGCGTTCGGCGGGTACTGCACGCCGGTGACCGCGCGGGCGAACACCCGGCGCACGTTGGTGTCCAGTACCGGGTGCCGCTGTCCGTGGGCGAACGAGGCGACGGCCGCGGCCGTGTACTCGCCGATGCCGGGCAGCGCCAGCAGCTGCGCGTGGTCGGCCGGTACGTCACCGCCGTGCCGTTCCGTTATGGCGACGGCGGCGCCGTGCAGCCGGAGCGCGCGGCGGGGGTAGCCGAGCCGCCCCCAGGCCCGGACGGCCTCGCCGGGCGCCTCCTTGGCCAGGTCGGCGGGGCGCGGCCAGCGCTCCAGCCACTGCTCGTAGACGGGCAGGACACGGCTCACCGGCGTCTGCTGGAGCATGAACTCGCTGACCATCACCCCCCACGCCCCGGCCTCGGGACGCCGCCACGGCAGGTCACGGGCGTTCTCTGCGAACCAGTCGATGACGGGGGAGTGCAGATCCTCTCCGAGCGGCCGGCCGGAGGAGGTGCCGGAGACGGAACCGGAGGGGGAGTCGGCGGCGGGGCGCTGGGGCTTCGTGGGAGCAGTCATGGCCCTTTGATGGTGCCACGGTGAGGCGCCGAATCGGGCACACCGCCACCCCGCCGGGGCGGTCACCCGGCGATCACAGGTGTCTGTTCGAGTGGCTGATCGTGCGGGTCGGAGGGCTGATCGTGCAGGGCGGGTGGCGGGCTGATCGTGCGTGTCGGGTGGGCTGATCGTGCGGGGCGGGTGGCGGGCTGATCGTGTGTGTCGTGCGGGGCGGGTGGCGGGCTGATCGTGCGGGGCGTGTGGGCTGATCGTGTGCGTGCGCCGCTTCGGCTTCCGCGCCGCTTCGGCTTCCTCGGCCGCCCTCAACCGTCCCTGTGTCCGGGTGGGTCGACGGAGCAGCGCCGCGAACTGCCGGGAGCGCACGGGCGTTCCCGACCGGCTGAGCGTCGTGCGGCCCGGCTCAGCGGCGCGCGGAGGTCTCGTGTGACGGGTGCGCGCCGTGTCTGCGGGCGGGCACGCCACAGTCGGCCGCGAACAGCGCGACGCCGACCGGCAGTACGGCCCGCGTCCCTGTCCGGGCTCTGCGCGGTACCCACATCGGGGTGTCCGGCGCATGGTCACGCACGGTAGGCGACGGGCCCAATCCGTCACACCCCGCGATCATCGTGTCCCGCACCTGACGAAAGACCGGGGTGGGACGTGATTTCCGGGATGATGATCCGGAAAAGTTGTAGGTCGTAGCGGCGGGTGGGACCGGTGAACGTGCCGATCTCTCGTAAGGTTTGGGCCGTGGGATCACTGCGCAATCCGGTCGGGCCGCTTCCCTCCTCCATCTACTGGCGTCGGAGGGTCGTACTGGTGTCCGTGGTCGCCGTGTTGGCGCTGCTGACCGCCTGGATCGTGATGATGGGCGGCGGGGGCGACAAGGACGGCGACAACGGCGCCAACGGCAAGAATCCCGCGCCCTCCATCACGCCCGGCCCGTCGGGTTCGGGTCCGGCCATCAGCCAAGCACCCGGCGGACGCGACGAGTCGGGCGGCGGCGGTTCGGGCGGTTCTGGTGGTTCGGGCGGCTCGTCGTCCGGCTCCGGTGACGGCTCGGGCGACGGCTCCGGGGACGGGTCGGGAGACGGTTCAGGGTCCGGGGGCTCCGAGGGGGCCGGCGGTGCCGGCGGCCCGGGTGGCGGCGCCACCGCCGGTGGCGTCGGCGCGGGCGACACCCTGCCTGCCGGTTCCACCCTCCCCAACTGCACCGCGAGCGCCGTCAAGTTCAGCCTCCGCAGCCGGCACAACACCTACGACCCCGAGCAGACGCCCACGTTCCTGCTGACCGCGCGGAACGTCTCCGGCAGCGACTGCAAGATCGATCTCGGGCCGAAGAACGCGGTGTTCACCATCGCCCCGGCGAGCAGCGACGACGACTACTGGTCCTCCGAGGACTGCCCCAAGGCCGCCGCGCACCAGCTGTACCGGGTCGCCGCCGGCAGCGGCATCACCTACACCGTGAAGTGGGACCGCAAGCCGAGCGCCTCCAAGTGCGCCACGCCTCCCGCCGGCTCGGCCGGGGCGGGCACCTACCTGGTGGAAGCCAAGGCTCCGGGCTTCGCGAAGGTGCAGACGTCGTTCGTGCTCTCGGCCGACTAGGACGACGTAAGCCGGGCAGCCGGGCGAGAGGCAGCGCGCAGACGCACGAGGGCGGTACCCCTTCCCGGGTACCGCCCTCAGCCGTCTGCGCACAGAGCCGTGCGCGTCCGCTACACGTACCGCTCCAGGATCGAGGACTCCGCCAGGCGCGACAGCCCCTCGCGGACGCTGCGGGCCCGGGCCTCGCCCACGCCGTCCACCGTCTGCAGGTCGTCGACGCTCGCGGCGAGCAGCTTCTGCAGTCCGCCGAAGTGCTCGACGAGGCGGTCGATGATCGCGCCGGGGAGCCGGGGCACCTTGGCGAGGAGACGGTAGCCGCGCGGGGAGACCGCCGAGTCCAGCGTCTCGGGCGCGCCGGTGTAGCCCAATGCCCTGGCCACCGTGGACAGTTCGAGCAGCTCGGCATGGGTGAGGGCGTCGAGTTCGGCGAGGGCCTGGTCGACCGTGCGGGAGCGCTTGGCCGTGGGCTCGGGGACGTAGTCCCGCACGACCAGCTCGCGCTCGGGTTCCACGCCCGCGATCAGCTCGTCGAGCTGGAGGGCCAGGAGCCGGCCGTCCGTGCCGAGCTCCACCACGTACTCGGCGATCTCCGTGGCGATGCGACGGACCATCTCCAGGCGCTGGGCGACCGCCGAGACGTCCCGGACGGTGACCAGGTCCTCGATCTCCAGCGCGGACAGCGTGCCCGCGACCTCGTCGAGGCGGAGCTTGTAGCGCTCCAGGGTCGCGAGGGCCTGGTTGGCGCGGGACAGGATCGCCGCCGAGTCCTCCAGGACGCGGCGCTGCCCGTCGACGTACAGGGCGATCAGCCGCATCGACTGGGAGACGGAGACCACCGGGAAGCCGACCTGCTTGCTGACGCGGTCGGCGGTGCGGTGCCGGGTGCCCGTCTCCTCGGTGGGGATGGTCGGGTCGGGGACCAGCTGCACGCCGGCGCGCAGGATCTTCGACAGGTCGGAGGACAGCACGATGCCGCCGTCCAGCTTGCACAGCTCGCGCAGACGGGTCGCGGTGAACTCGACGTCCAGCACGAAACCGCCGCTGCACAGCGCCTCGACGGTCTTGTCGGAGCCGAGCACGATGAGCCCGCCGGTGTTGCCCCGGAGCACGCGCTCCAGGCCGTCACGCAAGGCGGTGCCGGGTGCCACGGCGCTCAGGGAGGCGCGCATCAGGCCATCGGTACCGGCACTCCCGCCGGATTTTCCGGGAGACGATGCCCGGTCGTTGGCTGCCACTGCACTCCTCCGGTCGCAGGTTCTGGGCGCCCCCGTGTCGCGCGCTCGGTTCGCACGGACGGGCGAGACCAGGGCAAAGTCTACCGGCGACCCTCCTCGTCCTGTGGGGCCTCTCGGCGACGGGAGCGGGGAAGGACCCGCAGGGCGTCCCCTATGTCCGCGACTTCCAGCACCTTCATGCCCGGCGGGACCTTGCCCGGATCGGCCGGCACCAGGGCATGTGTGAAGCCCAGACGGTGGGCCTCCGCCAGTCTGCGCTGCACGCCCGTGACTCGTCTCACCTCGCCCGCGAGGCCCACTTCGCCGATCGCGACGAGGTTCTTGGGGAGAGGTGTGTCACTCGCGGCGCTCGCCAGGGCGAGGGCGACGGCCAGGTCGGCGGCCGGCTCCGACAGCTTCACCCCGCCGACCGTCGCGGAGTAGATGTCCCTTTTGCCCAAGGCGCTGATCCGACCCCGCTGTTCCAGCACGGCCAGCATCATCGAGACGCGGGAGGTCTCCAGGCCCGAGGTGGTGCGGCGCGGGGAGGGGATCTGCGAGTCGACGGTGAGCGCCTGGACCTCGGCGACCAGCGGGCGGCGGCCCTCCAGGGTGACGGTCAGGCAGGTGCCCGGGACCGGTTCGGCCCGGCGGGTCAGGAAGAGTCCGCTCGGGTCGGCGAGACCCGTGATGCCCTCGTCGTGCAGCTCGAAGCAGCCGACCTCGTCGGTGGTGCCGTAGCGGTTCTTGACGCCGCGCACCAGACGCAGGCGGGCGTGCCGGTCGCCCTCGAAGTGCAGGACGACGTCCACCAGGTGCTCCAGCAGGCGCGGGCCGGCGATCGCGCCGTCCTTGGTGACGTGGCCCACCAGGAGCGTGGACATGCCGCGTTCCTTGGAGGCCCGGATGAGGGCGCCCGCGACCTCCCGCACCTGGGCCATGCCCCCGGGTGCGCCGTCGATCTCGGGCGAGGCCACCGTCTGCACCGAGTCCATGATCAGCAGCGACGGCTTCACCGCGTCCAAGTGGCCCAGCACCGCGGCCAGGTCCGTCTCGGCCGCCAGGTAGAGGTGATCGTCGATGGCGCCGATGCGGTCGGCCCGCAGCCGGACCTGGCTCGCCGACTCCTCGCCCGTGACGTAGAGCGTGCGGTGCTCGTCGCTCGCGGACTTGGCCGCCACGTCGAGCAGCAGTGTGGACTTGCCGACGCCCGGCTCGCCCGCGACCAGCACCACCGCGCCGGGCACCAGCCCGCCGCCGAGCACGCGGTCCAGCTCGGGCACGCCGGTGGGGCGGGCGGTGGCCTGCCGTCCGTCCACCTGGCCGATGGGCAGGGCGGAGGTGGTGACCCGGCCCGGTGTCGTGGTGCGCACCGCGGGCGCGCCGTACTCCTCGACCGTCCCCCAGGCCTGGCACTCGGGGCAGCGGCCGAGCCACTTCGCCGTCTGCCAGCCGCACTCCGTGCAGCGGTAGGACGGGCGGTCCTTGGTGGTCTTCGTACGGGCAGCCATGGACGGAACCGTAACCGCAGGCACTGACATCGCGGCGACCGGCCGACGGCGCCCACCCGCGCGCCTGGGGTCCGCCCACCCCTCGCCGGCCGTGGAACGACCGGTTCATGTCCCCGATTGAGGGATCGTTTCACCCGTAGGGATTAAATGTGCTCAAGCCACCTGAAGGCGCCACTCCCGGCCCCCTACGGTCGCCGAATGACGAGCAGTACTCCGGAGATCTCGACCCGCTCGACCCGCCCGGCCGGCGCACACCGGTCGCACCGGGAAGCGCGTGACCGCGGGGCTGCGCGCACGCTGGAGCAGCAGCCGCCCGCGCACTACGAGCCCTACCTGGACGGCCTGTTCACCTACTGCCTGTCGGTGCTGTGCGACCACGAGGCCGCGACCGCTGCCCTGGGCGACGTCCTCGCACTCGCCGAACGCCGCGGCCGGCAGGCCCCCGAGGCACCCGCGGACCGCAGGGCCTGGCTCTACGCGCTGGCCCGCTGGGCGTGCCTGCGCAAGCTGGCCGAGATCAAGCAGAAACGTCAGAGCAGCCACGCGGCGGGCCGTGCCGACCGGCAGCACGCCGACCGTCCCGCCGCCCCGGCCGTCTCCGAGGAGGTGCAGGAGCGACGCCGTCGCGAACTGGCCCTGCTGGCCTGGCCGGAGGCCGCCGGCACCACCCCGGAGCAGCGCGAGGCGCTCGAACTGGCCGTGCGCCACCACCTCGCCGCACACGAGGTCGCCGCCGTCCTCGGCATGGCCCCGGCCGCCGCCCGGGATCTGCTCGCCTCCGCCGCGTGCGAGGTGGAACGCACCCGTGCGGCTCTCGCCGTGGTCGAGACGGGGGCGTGTCCGAGCGTCGCGCACCTCGTCGGCGACGACCGGCTCGTGCTCGGCACGGCCCTGCGCCGCGAGCTCGTCCGGCACGTCGACGACTGCCCGCGCTGCCGCCGCACCGCCGAGCGCGCCATCCCCGGCCGCTGGCCCGGCACCAGCGTGACGCCCGCCGAGCTGCCCGTCCTGCCGGCGCCCCGCGCGGCCGTGCACATCGCCATGGCCCATCAGCCGCGCGCGCGGAGCGCCGCACCCCGCTTCGACCGGCGCGGCTTCCCGATGGACCCCAAGGACCACGCCGCCCGCCGGGACCGCCTGCGCGCGCGTGCCATCACCACGACCGTCGTCGCCACCGTCGTGGCCGCTCCCGTCCTGGCCCTGTGGGCGTCCTACCGGGGTACCCCGGTAGGCGAGGGCCAGGACGGCCGCTCGGCCTCCGCGCGCGAGGCGGACGACCCGTTCGCCCTGGACGGCGAGATGGCGGGCGGCGGCTACGAGAACACGGGCAACGCGAGCACCCGCCCGGGCCCGCGCTTCGGCAAGGACGGCAAGGCCGACGTCTCCGTGGAGGTCATCGGCGTCGCCGGGGCGGGCCGCGCGAGCGCCCTGGAGGTCACGGCCGACCACAGCGGCGACACCACCCTGGTCACCCTGACCGCCACCGGCCCGGCCCCGGTCCGCTGGTCCGCGTCCACCGGGGCCCACTGGCTCTACCTCAGCCGCTCCTCGGGAACGCTCCGCCCCGGCGAGTCGGTGACGGTCAAGGTCTACGTCGATCACCTGCGGGAGCCCGCCGGCCCCTGGCAGGCGCAGGTGGCGGTCGCACCGGTGGGCGCCGCCGTCCACATCGAGGGCTACGGCACCGCGCCCGCCCCCGCGGATCCGGACCCACGCCCGCACCCCGGTGGCCCGAGCGACCCGGACCCGGCCCATCCCGACCCGACACCCACGACCTCTGCCCCGGACCCCGATCCGACGCCGACCATCCCGCCCCCGTCGGCCGACCCGGACCCCACGCCCACGGATCCCGGCCCGACGGAGCCGACGGGCTCGACGCCGCCGTCCTCGGACAGCGGCGACCCGAGCCCGGTCACCTCGTAGCCGGGCCCTCAGGCCACCGGACCGGCCGGATCCGCGGGGTGCGGCGCCACCAGCGGCAGCTGCGAGGCCAGCCGCTCCTCGCACAGCTCCACCAGCCGGTCGTAGCCGGCCTTGCCCATCAGTTCGATCAGCTCCGGCCGGTAGGAGACGTACACGGGATCACCGGCGCCGTGCGCCGAGGTCGCCGACGTGCACCACCAGTGCAGGTCGTGGCCGCCCGGGCCCCAGCCCCGGCGGTCGTACTCGCCGATCGACACCTGCAGCACGCGCGTGTCGTCGGGCCGGTCGATCCACTCGTAGGTCCGCCGCACCGGCAGCTGCCAGCACACGTCCGGCTTGGTCTCCAGCGGCTCGCGGCCCTCCTTCAGGGCGAGGATGTGCAGGGAGCAGCCCATGCCCCCCTCGAAGCCCGGCCGGTTCTGGAAGATGCACGAGCCCTGGAAAGGCCGCGTCTGCCGCTCGCCGTCCTCGTCCTCGGAGACCCAGCCGCCCCGCGTGCCCTCGGCGTGGTGCTGCCAGATGTCCGGCGTGAGCCTGGCCACGTGCTCGGCGACGCGTTTCTCGTCGTCCTCGTCCGAGAAGTGGGCACCCAACGTGCAGCACCCGTCGTCCGCGCGGCCGGCCTGGATGCCCTGGCAGCCGCTGCCGAAGATGCAGTTCCAGCGAGAGGTCAGCCATGTCAGATCGCAGCGGAAGACCTGCTCGTCGTCCGCCGGATCAGGAAACTCCACCCACGCGCGAGCGAAGTCGAGGCCCTTCTCGTCGGAGTCCACGACAGCCGGTGATTTGTCGCGCTTCGCCTTTTTCGTCTTTGGCACGAGTCCAGGGTACGGGCCCGGATACGGCGCTTGTACCCCCACCGAGGACGGCACACGGCCCCGTGGGCAGTAGCGTTCCGTACATGAGACTCGGTGTCCTCGACGTGGGATCGAACACGGTGCATCTGCTCGTGGTGGACGCGCACCCCGGCGCGTGCCCGTTGCCCGCGCACTCGCACAAGGCGGAACTGCGCCTCGCCCAGCTCCTCGACGACGACGGCGCGATCGGCCCCCACGGCGTCGACCGGCTGATCTCGGTGATCAAGGAAGCGCTCCAGGCCGCCGAGGACAAGGGCGTCGAAGAGGTCCTGCCGTTCGCCACCTCCGCCGTGCGGGAGGCCCGTAACGCCGATGACGTGCTCGCCCGCGTGCGCGCCGAGACCGGCGTCGAGCTCCAGGTCCTCACCGGCGCGGAGGAGGCCCGCCTGACCTTCCTCGCCGCCCGCCGCTGGTTCGGCTGGTCGTCCGGGAAGCTGCTGGTCCTGGACATCGGCGGCGGCTCCCTGGAGGTCGCCTACGGCATCGACGAGGAGCCCGACGCGGCCGCCTCGCTGCCGCTGGGCGCCGGGCGTCTGACCGCCGGCTGGCTGCCCGGTGACCCGCCCGACCCGGAGGACGTGCGCACCCTGCGCCGCCACGTGCGGACCGAGATCGCCCGCACCGTCGGCGAGTTCAGCCGCCTGGGCACCCCCGACCACGTCGTCGCCACGTCGAAGACGTTCAAGCAGCTGGCCCGCATCGCCGGCGCCGCCCGCTCCGCAGAGGGCCCCTACGTCCAGCGCGAGCTCAAGCGGGAGTCCCTGGAGGGCTGGGTCCCGCGGCTGGCCGCCATGACGGAACGGGAGCGCTCGGAGCTGCCGGGCGTCTCGGAGGGCCGCGCCGGGCAGCTCCTGGCGGGCGCCCTGGTGGCCGAGGCCGCGCTGGACCTCTTCGGCGTCGAGCGCGTGGAGATATGCCCCTGGGCACTGCGGGAGGGCGTGATCCTGCGCCGCCTGGATCACATGGAGTCCGCGTGAGGAAGTCCGCGTAGGGGGCCCGCCGCTATGGCAAACACCACAACGGCCAAGAGGCCCCCCACCCCACCCCGACCCCACCCCGTAATCTGTCCTGCATGGCAGAGCCAGCCGTGAAGATCCCGGACGCGAAGGTCGCCCTGTCGACGGCCTCGGTCTACCCGGAGTCGACGGCCACGGCCTTCGAGATCGCCGCGCGCCTCGGCTACGACGGGGTCGAGGTCATGGTCTGGACGGACCCGGTCAGCCAGGACATCGAGGCCCTGCGCCGGCTCAGCGACTACCACCAGATCCCGGTCCTGGCCGTGCACGCCCCCTGCCTGCTCATCACGCAGCGCGTCTGGTCCACCGACCCGTGGACCAAGCTCCAGCGGGCCCGCGCGGCGGCCGAGAAGCTCGACGCGAGCACGGTCGTCGTCCACCCGCCGTTCCGCTGGCAGCGCCAGTACGCCCGCGACTTCGTCTCCGGCATCTGGCGCATGGCGAACGAGACGGACGTGCGGTTCGCCGTCGAGAACATGTACCCCTGGCGCTACCGCGACCGCGAGATGCTCGCGTACGCCCCCGACTGGGACGTCACCAAGGACGACTACCGGCACTTCACGATCGATCTCAGCCACACGGCGACGGCGCGCTCCGACGCCCTCGACATGGTCGACCGCATGGGGGACCGGCTCGGACACGTCCACCTCGCCGACGGGCGGGGTTCCGCCAAGGACGAGCACCTGGTGCCGGGCCGCGGCACCCAGCCCTGCGCCGAGGTGCTGGAGCGGCTCGCCCTGACCGGCTTCGACGGGCACGTCGTCATCGAGGTCAACACCCGCCGGGCGATGTCGAGCGCGGAGCGCGAGGCCGACCTGGCGGAGGCCCTGGCCTTCACGCGCCTGCACCTCGCCTCGGCCGTGAAGGTGCCCCGGCGATGACCGGCCGGGCCCCGGCAGGCAGCGCGTCCGGCACCACCGCCCGCCGCCGCGGCCGCCCCCCGCGCACGGAGTCGGCCGACACCCGCGACCGCATCCTGACCGCCGCCCGCGACGAGTTCTCCGAGCGCGGCTACGAGAAGACGTCCGTGCGCGGCATCGCCAAGTCCGCCGGGGTCGACTCGGCGCTCGTGCACCACTACTTCGGGACGAAGGAGCAGGTCTTCGAGGCGGCGATCACCCAGTCCTTCGGCCCGGCCCTGCAAGCGCCCCGGGCCATCGAGGAGGGCCCGCTCGACGGGGTGGGGGAGCGTCTGGTCCGCTTCTTCTTCGGCATCTGGGAGAACCCGGCGACGCGCGCGCCGCTGCTCGCCATCGTCCGCTCCGCCCTCACCAACGAGACAGCGGCCGCCGTCTTCCGGCGGATCATCGCCACGCAGGTGCTGCGCCGCATCGCCGTGCAGCTGGAGCTGCCGGACGCCGAGCTGCGGGCCGAGCTCGCCGCCGCGCAGCTCGTGGGCACCGCGATCCTGCGGTACGTCCTGCGGATCGAGCCGCTGGCCTCGGCGGACCCGGAACAGATCGTCGCGCGACTGGCCCCGGTCGTGCAGGGTCACCTGACCGAACCGTGAGGCGTCCGGCCCGGTGATCTGGGGGCACCTGACCGATCCGTGAGGCCCGCAGAGGCCGTCACGGGTGCCGTCGTCCGAGACGGTCGTCCCGCATTCCGGACACTTTGTCCCGCCCTCTGGATGACCGGCGTACGCTCGACAGCAGTCAGAAATCTCCGAACTCTCTGACGACGTCTCTGAAGGAGCGAGCGACGATGCCCGAGCTGAGGTCCCGCACAGTCACCCACGGCCGCAACATGGCGGGCGCCCGCGCCCTTATGCGCGCCTCCGGTGTACCGGGCGGGGACATCGGCCGCAAGCCGATCATCGCGGTCGCCAACAGCTTCACCGAGTTCGTCCCCGGGCACACGCACCTGGCGCCTGTCGGCCGGATCGTCAGCGAGGCGGTCGTCGCCGCCGGCGGCATCCCGCGCGAGTTCAACACCATCGCCGTGGACGACGGCATCGCCATGGGCCACGGCGGCATGCTCTACTCCCTGCCCTCGCGCGACCTGATCGCGGACAGCGTGGAGTACATGGTCGAGGCGCACTGCGCGGACGCCCTGATCTGCATCTCCAACTGCGACAAGATCACCCCGGGCATGCTCAACGCCGCCCTGCGGCTGAACATCCCCACGGTCTTCGTCTCCGGCGGCCCGATGGAGTCCGGCCGTGCCACGCTCGTCGACGGCACCGTCCGCACGCTCGACCTGGTCGACGCGATCTCCGACGCCGTGAACGACAAGATCTCGGACGAGGACATCCTCCGCATCGAGGAGAACGCCTGCCCGACCTGCGGCTCCTGTTCCGGCATGTTCACCGCCAACTCGATGAACTGCCTGACCGAGGCCATCGGCCTGTCCCTGCCGGGCAACGGATCGGTCCTCGCCACACACACGGCCCGCAAGCAGCTGTACGTCAACGCGGCCAACACGGTCATGGACATCACCCGCCGCTACTACGAGCAGGACGACGAGACGGTCCTGCCGCGCAGCGTGGCGTCCTTCGCGGCCTTCGAGAACGCCATGGCCCTCGACATCGCCATGGGCGGCTCCACCAACACGATCCTGCACCTGCTGGCCGCCGCCCAGGAGGCCGGTGTCCCCTTCGGCCTGGACGAGATCAACGAGGTCTCCCGCCGCGTGCCGTGCCTGGCCAAGGTCGCCCCCAACGTGGCCAAGGACCGCACGTACTACATGGAGGACGTGCACCGCGCCGGCGGCATCCCCGCCCTGCTCGGCGAGCTGCACCGCGCCGGGCTGCTCAACGAGGACGTGCACTCCGTCCACAGCCCCTCCCTCGCCGACTGGCTGAAGACCTGGGACGTGCGCGGCGGCTCCCCCTCCGCCGAGGCGGTCGAGCTGTGGCACGCGGCCCCCGGCTGCGTCCGCTCCGCCGAGGCCTTCTCCCAGTCCGAGCGCTGGGAGGCCCTGGACGAGGACGCCGAGGGCGGCTGCATCCGCTCCGCCGAGCACGCCTACTCCAAGGACGGCGGCCTGGCGGTCCTCAAGGGCAACCTGGCCGTGGACGGCTGCGTCGTGAAGACGGCCGGCGTCGACGAATCCATCTGGACCTTCGAGGGCCCGGCGGTCGTCTGCGAGTCGCAGGAGGAGGCCGTCCAGAAGATCCTCACCCAGCAGGTCAAGGACGGCGACGTCGTCGTCATCCGCTACGAGGGCCCCAAGGGCGGCCCCGGCATGCAGGAGATGCTCTACCCGACCTCGTACCTGAAGGGCCGCGGCCTCGGGAAGACCTGCGCGCTGGTCACGGACGGCCGCTTCTCCGGCGGCACCTCCGGCCTCTCCATCGGCCACGCCTCGCCCGAGGCGGCCGCGGGCGGCACCATCGCCCTGGTCGAGGACGGCGACCGCATCCGCATCGACATCCCGGGCCGCACCATCGAGCTCCTGGTGGACGACGCCGAACTGACCCGCCGCGAGCAGGCCCTCAACGGCGTCTACGCCCCGAAGAACCGCGACCGCAAGGTCTCCGCGGCCCTGCGCGCCTACGCGGCGATGGCCACGAGCGCCGACAAGGGCGCGGTCCGAGACGTGTCGAAGCTGGGCTGACCCCCGCTCACGCCGAGGGCCGCCTCCCGCTTGCGGGGGCGGCCCTCGCGCATGCCCGCCGGCTACCAGGCCGCCGGATCGCGCCCGTTCACGCCGAAGACGGTCCCGTCCGGCGCGCTGCCGTAGACCCGGTCGCCCACGACCACGGGCTCGGGCAGCCCGGCCGCGACCCGGTCCGGCCGGTCGCCCAGCCGGGCGGGGGTCTGCCCGGCCAGGTTCCCGCGCCGCGCGTCGACGGCGAGCAGCCGCCCGTCCGACGCCGTCACGTACACGTACCGGTCACCGGCGACCGGCGTGGACCCCCGCATCATGCCCGTCTCCAGGCTCCACAGCTGCTCACGCGCCACGAGGTCGACGGCCACCAGCGATCCCCCGGTCCCCAGGAGGTAGGCCGTGTTCCCGCGCACGGCGCCATGGGGCTGCTGGAGGGGGGTGGTGAGGGGCACCCGTCGGGTCTCACCCGTCTTCGGGGTGTAGCGGACCACGGCTCGCGCATCGCCGTGCACCGTGTCGAGGGACAGCAGGAACACCGATCCGTCCGTGGCGCCGATGGGCTTGAGCGTCCCGTCGAGCCGGGCGTCCGACCGCACGTCGCCCGTCTCCGGATCGACGGCGGTGACCCGGGTGCCGCTCCCGTCCTGCGACGCGCTGGCGAGGTACGCCGACGGGTCACCGGTGAAGGTGGCGACGTACGGCATCTCATGGCCGGGGATCCGGTGGCTCCAGCGCGGGTCACCGGAGGCGCCGTCCACACCGGCGACCTTCCCGTCGGTGCCCGTGAACAGCAGCATGCCGCCGGCGTACACCGCGCTGCCGGTTCCCGGGGCGTCCCGCTGCCAGCGCACCTCGCCCGAGGCCGGATCGAACGCCTTCAGGCGACGCCCCGGGTCCATCGCGGGCTGCACGAGGCCACCCGCCAGCACCGGCGGCTCCTTCCGGGGCCCCTTGCCGACGGGGTGCCGCCACAGCACGTGCCCGTCGGACGGATCCAGGGCGAAGACCAGTCCGGACGTGGCACAGAGCAGGCGTCCCGCCCCGTGGGAGCACAGGGGGGCGCTGTCCCCGGCCGCCGGTGTCGTCCGCCACCCGCTGAACGCGGCCGAGGTGGTCCGCGGTGAGGCGGGCCGGGGTGAGCCGCCGTCACCGTCGAGCAACGGGAACGAGGCCAGGGCACCGACGACGGCCAGGCCGAACGCCCCGGCTCCCAGGGCCGCCCGCCTGCCGAGCCGCAGCTTCCTGCCACGACCGGCATGCGTCGTGGGGCCGGCTTCCACCGCGGCACCGGCTTCCACCGCGGGATCCGCTTCCGCCGCACGGGCGGGTCTCCCGGCGGGTGGTCCCGAACCTTCGGTGTCCCAGGTCCGCTGGGCCGGTATGAACGTCTGCGTGTCGTACGAGGCGGCCACCGACCGCAGTTCCCGCATCAGCTCGTCGGGGGTCGGCCGCTCCTCCGGCTCCTTCGCGAGACACCGCCACACCAGAGGCGCCACCTCGTCCGGCACACCGGTCAGGTCGGGCTCGTCGTGCACCACCTGGTAGGCGACGATGTACGGGCTGTCGGAGTCGAACGGCCCCTGCCCCGTGGCCGCGTGCACCATCACCGACCCGAGCGCGAAGACGTCGGCGGCCGGACCCACCTCGCGCGGGCGCCGGAACTGCTCGGGCGCCATGAAGGGCGGTGTGCCGATCAACCTCCCGGTCTCGGTGCGCAGTTCGCTGTCCACCGGCCGCGAGATGCCGAAGTCGATGACCTTCGGTCCGTCGTCGGCGAGCAGGACGTTGCTCGGCTTCAGATCCCGGTGGACGACCCCGGCGCGATGGATGTCACGCAGCGCCTCCGCCAACCCCGCCATCAGGCGCCGTAGCTGGGCCGCCTCCATGGGGCCGTTCCGCTTGACGTGATCGGACAGGGTCGGACCCGGGATGAACAGCGTGGCCATCCAGGGCCGTTCACTGTCCGGGTCGGCGTCGACGACGGGTGCGGTGAAGGCGCCGCTCACCCTGCGCGCCGCCGCCACCTCCTGCCGGAAACGCCCCCTGAAGTCAGGGTCCTTGGCGAACTGGGCGTGCACGACCTTCACCGCGAGCTTCATCCCCGAGGTGCTCCGGGCCAGATGCACGACACCCATCCCGCCCGACCCCAGACGGGACTCCAGACGGTAGTGACCGGCGTGTTCGGGAAGCTCCGCTTCCGCGCCCGCTCCGGCATTCCGCTGCGGCGCCATGGAACCACCCCCGTGCTGTTCGTCCGCGCGCGCGACGCACGGAGCCTAGTCGAAGACTCGTACGAGACAGAGGCGGCTTGCTAGCCTCCACGCACGAGTTGCGCACACGTGTTTCATCGTGTGACTCGGGGGAATCAACGGCACCCCATGACAGTCATGGGGTTCAACGGGGGAGAAACACATGTCTGTCGACCACGTCGAAGAACTCGCGGGCGAGGGCGAGACCGTCACCATGGCGGCGTCGGCCCTGCGCTCGTACGCCGTCGCCCCTGGCGTCCGCCTGAACGTCCGCAGCGGCCCCGGCACCGGCTACGGCATCGTCCGCGTCCTGCCCGAGGGAGCGCGGGTCACCATCTTCTGCCAGCGGCCCGGCACCACGGTGGCGGGCCCGTACGGCACCTCGAACATCTGGGACAACATCGACGACGGCGAGTACGTCGCGGACGCCTACGTGCAGACCAACAGCGACGGCTACGTCCGCCCGCGCTGCGCCTAGCCCGCCCCGAGCCCGCGGCCCGGCAAGGGTCATAATCGACCCGTGAGTGCAGAAGACAGCATCCCTGCCGCCGCCGCGGGCTCCACGGCCGGGACGACTCCTGGCCCCCGCCCCGAGCCCCTGCGCTTCTTCGGCACGACCTGGCTGTACCACGACCGCGGATACACGCCCCGTCGTATCGCCGTTGCCGCCGGCTCCCTGGCCACCGCCGCCGCCTCCTGCCTCGTCCTCCGCCTCGCCTACCAGGGCCTCCAGATCGCCGCGATCGGCGGCTTCGTCACGGTCCTCATGGTCGCGATGTTCGCGATCTGCAGCGCGATGGCCTTCCGCCACACCTGGGACGGCTTCGCCAGCCGCCACGACCCCGAGCGCCAGGCGTCCCTGCGGGGCCTCCTGACCGTCGGCTTCGTCGGCTCCCTCCTCGCCTACTTCCTCCGCTCCCTCACCGAGGCCCCCGGGGAGAAGCTGCACCGCGAGGAGTACGAAGAGGCCCGCAAGCAGTACGAGAAGCGCACCACCCGCCGCTCGGGCAACCCGAAGAACCGCCGCCGCGCGTAGCTTCCGGCGTGCGCCGCCGGGCGATGCCGGTACCGGCGCCGATGTCCGCGAAGCGGGCACCGGCGAGAGGGCGGCCGGTCAGGTCCTCTCCCCGCCGTCCCGATCGCCCGCGGCACGGAGACGACCTCCCCCTCACCGACGCCTCCGCCGACCTCGTCACCTACAACCAGGCCCGGCACCGGACCGACCGGGCCCGCGCCGTCCCGGAAGCCCTGCGTGTCCTGCGTCCCGGCGGAGCCCTCGACCTCCGGTGGAACACCGACGCACTCGACGTCCCCTGGATCACCGACGCCGCCGCCCGCACCCAGCGCCACTTCGGCATCGACGTCGCCACCGAGAAGCGCAACGTCGACGCCGGCCCCGCCGGCCTCGGCGACTTCACCCGTCGAACGGTCCGCCCAGCCGTTCGACGCACCCGACGCCGGGCAACCCCACCCAGCCGCTTGACGCACCCGACCACCCGGAGCATTATTCATCGCATGATGAATAATGCTCCGGGCTCACCAGGCCCGGGTCCCGACACCCCGGCCGTCCACGCCGAGAACCTCACCGTCGTCCGCGGCCCCCGCACCGTCCTGCGGGACCTCGGCTTCACCATCCCCCGCGGCAGGATCACCGGCCTCCTCGGCCCCTCCGGCTGCGGCAAGTCGACCCTCATGCGCGCCCTCGTCGGCACCCAGGCCAAGGTCACCGGCACCCTCGACGTCCTCGGCCGGCCCGCCGGACACCCCGCCCTGCGCACCCGCATCGGCTACGTCACCCAAGCCCCCTCCGTCTACGACGACCTGACCGTCCGCCAGAACCTCGAGTACTTCGCCGCGATCCTGAACCCCGGCCGGGCAGCCGCCGGCCACCGCGCCGAAGACGTCACCCGCGCCATCGCCGACGTCGACCTCACCACCCACGCCGACTCCCTCGCCGGCGACCTCTCCGGCGGCCAGCGCAACCGCGTCTCCCTGGCCGTGGCCCTTCTCGGCGCCCCCGACCTGCTGGTCCTCGACGAACCGACCGTCGGCCTCGACCCGGTCCTGCGCCGCGACCTGTGGAACCTCTTCGAGAACATCGCGACCGGCCGCGGCGCCACCCTCATCGTCTCCTCCCACGTCATGGACGAGGCCGAACGCTGCCACCGCCTCCTCCTCATGCGCGACGGACGACTCCTCGCCGAAGACACCCCCGACGCCCTGCGCGCCCGCACCGGCGCCGACACGGTCGAGGAGGCCTTCCTCCACCTGGTGGACCAGGCCAGGACAGCAGCCCGCACGAAGGAGACGACCCGATGACCACCACCACGCCCCGGCCGGCCACCCCACCCAGGGCCCTGAACGCCTCCCGCACCACCGCAACCGCCGCCCGGGTCATCCGCCAGCTCACCCACGACCCCCGCACCATCGCGCTGCTGGTCCTCATCCCCTGCCTGATGCTGCTCCTGCTGCGCTACGTCTTCGACGCCAGCCCCCGCACCTTCGACAGCATCGGCGCGTCCCTCCTCGGCATCTTCCCGCTCATCACGATGTTCCTGGTGACCTCCATCGCCACCCTGCGCGAACGCACCTCCGGCACCCTCGAACGCCTCCTCGCCATGCCCCTCGGCAAGGGCGACCTCATCGCCGGCTACGCCCTCGCCTTCGGCACCCTCGCGATCATCCAGTCCGCCCTGGCGACGGGCCTCGCCGTCTGGTTCCTCGGCCTCGACGTCACCGGCAGCCCCTGGCTCCTCCTCCTGGTGGCCCTCCTCGACGCCCTCCTCGGCACGGCCCTCGGCCTCTTCGTCTCGGCCTTCGCGGCCTCGGAATTCCAGGCGGTCCAGTTCATGCCGGCGGTGATCTTCCCCCAGCTCCTGCTCTGTGGCCTGTTCACCCCGCGCGACACCATGCACCCGGTCCTCGAAGCCATCTCCGACGTCCTGCCCATGTCCTATGCCGTCGACGGCATGAACGAGGTGCTGCGCCACACCGACATGACCGCCACCTTCGTCCGGGACGTCCTGATCGTCGCGGGCTGCGCCCTCCTGGTCCTCATCCTGGGTGCCGCGACCCTCAGGCGCCGTACGGCGTAGCCGGCCCGGCGCGACATCCCGCCCAGCGGACACCCCAGCCGCCCCCCACCCTCCGGTGCGAGGATGGACCCCGGACGACGCACCCTTCGGAGGCACCCCGCGCCATGACCCAGAAAGTCGCAGTCCTCGGCACCGGCAAGATCGGCGAAGCCCTGCTCAGCGGAATGATCCGCGCCGGCTGGACCCCGTCCGACCTCCTGGTCACCGCCCGCCGCCAGGAACGAGCCGAGGAACTCCGCACCCGCTACGGCGTCACCCCGGTCACCAACCCCGAGGCCGCCAAGACCGCCGACACCCTGATCCTCACGGTCAAGCCGCAGGACATGGGCACCCTCCTCGACGAGCTCGCCCCGCAGGTCCCCGCCGACCGCCTGGTCATCAGCGGCGCCGCCGGCATCCCCACGGCCTACTTCGAAGAGCGCCTGGCCCCCGGCACCCCGGTCGTCCGCGTCATGACGAACACCCCCGCGCTCGTCGACGAGGCCATGTCCGTCATCTCCGCCGGCACCCACGCCACCGCCGACCACCTCGCCCACACCGAGGAGATCTTCGGCGCCGTCGGCAAGACGCTCCGCGTCCCCGAGTCCCAGCAGGACGCCTGCACCGCCCTCTCCGGCTCGGGCCCGGCGTACTTCTTCTACCTGGTCGAAGCCATGACCGACGCCGGCATCCTCCTCGGACTGCCCCGCGACAAGGCCCACGACCTCATCGTCCAGTCCGCCATCGGCGCCGCGACGATGCTCCGCGACAGCGGCGAACACCCCGTCAAGCTCCGCGAGAACGTCACCTCCCCCGCCGGCACGACGATCAACGCCATCCGCGAACTGGAGAACCACGGCGTACGGGCCGCCCTCATCGCCGCCCTCGAAGCCGCCCGCGACCGCAGCCGCGCCCTGGCCTCCGGCAACAACAGCTGAGCACCCGGGGGCGGACCCCCCCCCCCCCCCGGCCGCCCGCACCCCTCACCCACGCAGCACGGAACCCGCCACGGCCACCTCCTCCACGGCGGGCAGCAACCCGATCGCCCGGTACGCCGCATCCACCGTCGGCCGGGCCATCCCCCGGGCCCGCTCGGCCCCGTCCCGCAGCACCCCCTCCACATACGCGGGATCCGCGCACAACTCCTTGTGCCGCTCCTGAAGGGGCCGGAGCACCTCGACCACGGCCTCGGCGGTGTCCTTCTTCAGATCCCCGTACGACGTGTACGACCCGGCCAGCTCCTCGGGACCCTGACCGGTGCAGGCCGCAAGGATCTCCAGCAGATTGGCGAGTCCCGGCCGGTCATCCCGGTCGTAGACGACCTCCCGCCCGCTGTCGGTCACCGCCCGCATGACCTTCTTCCGCACCACGTCCGGCTCGTCCAGCAGATAGACGATCCCCGGCCCGACGTCGTCGCTCTTGCCCATCTTCGACGCCGGGTCCTGCAGATTCATCACCCGCGCCGCCACCCCCGGACGCGTGGCCCGCGGCACCACGAACGTGTGCCCGTACCGCTGGTTGAACCGCACGGCCAGATCACGCGCCAGCTCCACATGCTGCCGCTGATCGTCCCCGACCGGCACCGCGTCGGCCCCGTACGCCAGGATGTCCGCCGCCATCAGCACGGGATACGTCAGCAGCGACAGCCGCACACTCCCGCCCCGCCGCTGCTCCCGCGCGGCCTTCTCCTTGTACTGGATCATCCGCCGCATCTCACCGTCGGTGGCTACGCACTCCAGCACGTACGACAGCCGGGCGTGCTCGTCCACGTGGCTCTGCACGAACACCGTGCACAACCCCGGATCCAGCCCGGCCGCCAGCAGCAGCGTCGCCGACTGCCGGCTCAGCCTGCGTACCCGCGCGGGATCGTGGTCGACGGTCAGCGCGTGCAGATCGACGACACAGAACAAGGCCTCGGCCTCGTGCTGGTCCACGGCAGCCCACCGCCGCATGGCTCCCAAGTAGTTCCCCAGCGTCAGATGCCCCGTCGGCTTGACCCCGCTGAAGACCCGCGTCATCTCTCCTCCACCTCCTGGCCGGGACCGCCGCCCCGGGCGGCCGCCCCTCCGTGGATCCGGGAGGGAGAAACGAAAACGGCCGCCGAAGCGGCGGCCGTCGTGTGCATACGTGAGGACGGCCGCCGTCAGGCGGCCCACCACAGCTGGGTGCACGTATGCGTCGTCATGCGGCCCAGGCTACGCCCCGGGACTGCCGTCCGCCCCCGGGTTGACACGCCCTACCCCCGTCCGTAGTGTTCTCCGAGTTGCCCGACGTGAGCGCCGACTCCGGTCGGTCCCCGGGCAGCCACTCCGCAAGTACCCACCATTCATCGATGCGCAGTACGTCTGCCGTCGCTTCATTGGCATGTGTATTTACGGAATGAGGAATCCACGTTCGAAAGGACGCGGCCCCCGATTCGCTCGGGAGCCGGGGAATCCGCTAAAGTCTCACTCGTCGGAACGGCCCAACAGCCGCAAAGACAAACCCCGCTGACCGGGGATCAGGCCCGAAAGGATCTGATAGAGTCGGAACCGCCGGAAAGGGAAA